>NZ_FORQ01000001.1 GCF_900114045.1 Kaistella treverensis | reverse complement strand
CACTCAAGCCCATAACCCTGTAAAGTCTTTCCACACGCTTTTTGTTGATGGCATAGCCCATGTCCTTTTGGAGCCAGTTCGTCATTCTGGGAACGCCTTTCCAGGGACGGTTCAGGAACTCCTCATCGATCAGACGCATCAGATTTAGGTTCAGATTGCTTTGCGGAACTTTCCTGTAATAATGGGAGCTGCGCGAAATCTGCAACACTTCGCACTGCTTCTTGACGCTAAGTGCATTGGCCTTGTCAATATGAGCTTTACGGGCTCTGCGGGACTGTTTCATGACAAGGCTTTTTTTTAAAAATCGATCTCCATTTTCTGCTGACCGATCACTTTATAAAGCTTGTCCACATCCTCTTTTTTCTCTTCCGCAGGAGTTTCCTTGCCGAAAACATCGGCACCTTTCTGCAGGAATTCCTTCTTCCAGCTAGAAATCTGGTTGGGGTGCAGTTCGTGCTTGCGGGCAAGTTCCTGCACGGTGTAACGCTCGCTTAAAGCTTCCACCACTACTTTAAATTTGAATCCTGAATTGAATTTTCTTCGCTGTGACATATCGTAAATTTAATTGTTTTTTTTAACTAAACTTACTGTCCGATTTTCGGGGGTAACTATAAACGTCATCTGCAAGCATCAGTCTTTTATAGTTGTACTTTTTTATGTTTATGTACGTTCTATGTACGATTCCCTTATACTGCCTATGATTTCTATTATCAGGAAAGCTATATCACTCCACATTTTACCCCGAATAATATTCAAAATAAATTTGATTACTATCTAAGAAATTTGTGAATAGATCGAACGCAGTCTTCTGATCTTTTAACATCAACATTAGATGGGATTCCAAACTGTCATACGAAGTATTAAGGGCTTCACACAATGCTGATACATTTTTCACAGTTGCACATCTTTCATATTCGAAATTGGGACCTAGATCTTGTAAATCCATTCTAACTTCCGAATGACTAATCATAAGCCAAATGCACCTTCCGAAGTTATCCTTATAAATTTCCAAATGAGTGGTTTTAATAATTTTTATATAGACTTTATTGCTACCAACTTAATTAACTCTTCCTTAGAAATGCCTAAAACTACACTCCAGGAAATGTAATTAAGTTCAAATCTTTCATCTTCTTTTAGCAACCTAAAGAGTGAAATTATATCATTTCGATAGTCTTTGGCTACAAAGTGAGGGTATAGTTTGTACAAGTAAGGTTTATCCAGTCTCAGTTTCATGAGTGACTCCCAAAATGTATATGATATTTCCGATTTTCTACAAGTTGGAGGGATATCTTCTTCTTCGAAACCCATATCATTTACTTCAAAATAATAAAAAGGAGTACGAGACTCTTTATTCTCTGAAAAAATTGAGATAGAACCACCCTCACCACCGACCTCAAAAACCTTAAGTCGATCTTCGATCTTCGATTTTTCAAATTGTATAAGAGCTTCTTCATCTACGATATTTCCTTGTCCATATGCTATTTTTTCAAAGCATTTAGGACAGTCATATTCTACAATAGCTGAGTCCATGAAAACTTCACCCAGGCCAAGCTCGGAACCTAAACCCTTCCATCCACAGTTTTCGCATGTAAAATCCTTGTCTTTGTAATTGTATAAATCTATTTGCATGTGAAACGTTTACTTTTAACCGCCTTAAAACTCAACTACTAATATAGTTAATAACAGTTAAATAACATCGACTGTTAGACATAGTAAGTAAGAGATTATAACATTTAGTAGATCGTATAATTCATTCTCATATTTGATTACAATTCTCACTTTTTAGAACAGGATGGGTAAAGCTTATAATCATTACAGTTAGGTAATAAATTGAATAAAACATCCTGTGCAATAAGCTATGTTGACATGGTTTGAGGTATGCAACCGCATATAATGATGCTATAATATGACAATTTTAAATGGTAACAGTTAACAACGATCTTGATAGTGGTGCAAATTAACAGTTGGTCTTTTCAAGTATCTCTCCCAAAACTATTGTAAAATTGCAGTTATCGGAAGTTAACATCTCAGCATTTCCATCGTCCACCTCAATAACCACCTCTTTTACTTCAACAATCATCTGAGGTGCAGCCTTGGTGTATCCCAGTTGGAATTTAACGGTTTCGTACTGTCTGCATCCTACAAATGCTCCATCTTTTATAATACCCAACCGACTTATGTTGTGATCCGTGAAAGCACGGTACTCTTCCGTCTTTTTTCCTTCAAGGATTTCATTAAACCATTCTTTCGCCAAAACCAAATACAGTTGCTTATTATCTTTCCCTTTGGAAGTTTTGGCTTTCATCTTTTTAGAAGTATCTTCTAAGTTTGGGGTACTATCTTTTTTTTTTACAAAAGTAACCTCGCATGCTTTGCAAAGTCTTTTTTCCTGCACATACTCATTAATATCAAACCAACCACCTGTCTTCTGCCAAATATCCAATCCCCGACCTAACACGATTTTCCATCCGTTATTTAAGTCGATGGAACGGTCATGAATGAAGTTATCGAATTCATAGGTAAATAAGATTCCAACGGATTCCAAGGACATCGTCATCTGCTCAAAAGCATCTTTCGAATCCTGAACAAAATCTTCATTATTTGTAGTGGTGAGATGAACCTTTACTTCTTCATCCTGGGTTTTTTTCTCAGCGATAAGTTTGAGTAGTTCCATAAGGTTTCTCAACTGATAAGGTAATCTTACGTATGGATCGGTGATCTTAATCTCCGTAGCACCAGCTAAATAATTCCCAAACAAATTGCTGTAGGAAATTCCTGTTTGATTATCCCTCAGTATTTTCTGTCCTTCGGTCAGCTCGATTTGCGGTTGTACCGTAAAACCTGTATTATCTGTAGATTCATTATTCTGAAATAAACTTGCAGATGGTTCAGGTGTTAAATGTTCCAACACTTCTAACGTATCCACCGTCACTACTGTACCTGATTCTTTAACTATATAACTGAAATCCACTTCCTCGAAAGTTTCATCCATGCTTTGAAGCTGAAGTTTTACCCGTTTCCTACACTCAATTGCAAATTCTAACAGTTCCCGAATTTCCTCTTCGGTATAAACCCCATCTGGGTAAATTACTTTTAATAATCCTCCAAGGGTTTTTGTAATACCGTCTTTATCCCGAGTTGTTATACTATTAGAAAGTTGGAAGTATTTTGAATATTCATTGTTACGGTCCTCTTTCCTGAGTTCCTTTAAAATTTCCGCCAAATAATCTACTATAAAACCATAATCGGAAGAAAACATCTCATTTCGGAGTTTCTGAATTTCCCACCCAGGTAAGTATGCATGAATTCTGTCTAAGAATGCGGTATCATAATAATCCTTGGGAAGTGCATCAAATAGGTTGGAATGTTTCAACATGTATGGAACACTATGATCAGTATTTCCAACAAAAACCATGGATGCAGATGCACCGTATACATTGGTTCCTCTTGAAAAAGATTTATTAGCCATGTAGTTCTTCATGATATCGACCAAACCACGATTGGTATTTTTCGATTTCCCTGCAAATTCATCATAAGCGACCACATCCCAATAACCTACCAATCCGATCTCTCCAGAACTGTTGTTCACAAATAGTTTGGCTGCGGTCACTTCTCCCCCAGAAATTAAAATTCCATGAGGGGAAAGTTCTGAAAAGATATGAGACTTCCCAGTACCTTTCGGTCCAAGTTCAATCAGATTATAATTGTTTTCAACAAAAGGAACAAGACGGGTTAACTGAAGCAGTTTAGATCTAAAGGTAAACTCCTCGGGATTCAGTCCCATCGTTTGTAGTAAAACATCAATCCACTCCTCCTTGGTGAAATGGGATCTACCTTCTTTGTATTCTTCGAGATTAATATTAGAAATTTGGATGGGTTTCAGTGATTCAATTACCCAAGGGGTAGAACCTTTCTCATCGGTAGAAACATATCCCAATGTAAGAATACACCAAACCCCATGGGTCAATAATTTTTGATATTGTGTCACCAACTCCCCCGAAATGGGAATTTTGTTAAGTCCTAAGTTAGCGAATGATGCTTCGTACTGATCCTTATTGTCATTTAATTTAACAGAAACCTTATCGATAATACGGTGTGACCCTTTTTCTTTTACAGTAGATTTCACGATCTGTGCTTCATCTCGGTGAACAAAATGTTTTGAGATTACTGACTTTACTGTTTCTACACCTTCTATAATCGTTTGATCATCATCAGTTGCACAGTATTGTCCCAGAAGATATTCCAAGACATACATGGGAACAATCGCATTACCCTTTACCAATTTGGTAAGGTCTTTACGAACTACTTTCCCTCCGAAATATTGATTTAATTTAATATCTAATTCCTTCATATCATCTGTGTATTAATCGTAGTTATTTAGTCGTCAAAATCGTTTGTAAAGGAAATGTTCAGAGTGTAATAGAACTCTTTATACAGTTTCCATTTAGTTGAACCGTCTACAGGTTCTTCAATGATGAGTTTTACGCGTTGGTTCTTGTATTTTCCACTTGCTTTTGAACTGAGTTGGAATCTGTGTTTTACTTCTCTTTGTCTTTCACTACCTTCTCCAATATCGAATTTAAATTTAAACTGATCACTCAGATCTTCTCCGTCCTCGGCCCGTATAACTGCTCGGATTGTTAGTGGTAAAACCTGATTACTTACCAAATCGGTCTGAATGAATGATACGGCCAACAGGTTGGTAGTGATCTTATCTGTTGATTTAATAATATCGATATCAACCTGAGTGGTGGTATCCTGTCTTCTTTTAGAAATCTTAATAACAGGTATTACAATCTCCTGTAAGGTAGAACCTCCGTGAACAAATCTTGATCCTGCACCTTTAACTCTTAATCTGTTTATCGATTTTGGAATCAGTACGTCAACTCCTTCCTGTAAACCAATGTTTTCTCCATTAAACTTCTTCGTAACCTCGTCATTGGACAGATTCTTACCAATAATAAACCTTCTGTTTTCCTTCCATATTTCTCCTGAATGCTTAGAGGTGCTGAAATCACTTTCATCAAGTTCATGATGTTGGTATATGAAGCCATGATCAGAAGTTATGAACATGTTATAGCCGTTCATATTGTTAATTTTTTTCAACATGTCCATCAAGAATACCATTTCTTCTTCAACGGCTTCAAAAACTTTGGTCTCTGAAACTTTATCATCTCCCGTTTTATCAATTCGGTTATGGTAAATATAAATGAGGTCATACTGTTTTACAAATTCCCTTCCTTCTTTTGCGGAATTCATTCTCATGAAATCTTCTGCTTTTATTGCAGTTGCACGGGACCCAGCATTAGTTTCGAGAACTTTTGTTCGGCTTTGCACTCCCTGTGTAGACATTCCGTCAGCAAAAACCGCATCGGTATCTTCCTGTATCGTCAATTTACGGTGGGGTAGCAGTGATGCCATTCCTAAATTTGTGTATGACGGTAAACTGGAAACCATGGGGGTTATCGTCGCTTCATAACGGTTTTCGGTTTGAAGTCTTCTTGTAAATTCTTCTGCACATTCGTATCGGAATGCATCTGAAATAATAACAAAAAGTCTTTGCTGTTTTTGAAAAGAAGATTTCAGGTGCGTATTATAAAACTGGGACTGAATATGAGGTGACTCCCATTTGGTCATTTTATCGATAACCGATTGCCAATTATTACCGTAAACCATCAACCAATCGTTAGAATACACTTTCTCGATCTTTGCAGAAAGTTCTGAAAGTACTTTATTTTGGTTGGTTTTTCTGTAACTCCAAACGAACTTTCGGTACGTTTGATCTACTTCATACAAACGCTTTGCATAATCTGCAACTCCCTCCGCAAAACTATCGTATTTGGAGTTTCCGTATTTGCGAATTAATGAGATCAGTTGTGCTGCATATAAGGTAGACTGATAGAAGTTTTCATATTCACGATACCAAAACTTATTTTCTCTTTCCTTCACAATCTGTCCTACTTTCTCAACTGAAATTTCTTCGATTGAAATTAAATGTACCAACTCATGAATGATCTTTAGGTCTATGAGTTTAAAGGAATCATCGCTCAGAATGTCTTCGATCTTTGCACTATTTAGTTTGGCTTCTACATCGGTATCCGCTGCAATTTGGTCAGAGATTTTCCCAAAATATTCGCGGAACTGGAAAGTGTCTTTCCAAAGCGATAATAAGAGTCGGGATTCTTTTGATAATTTGCTGTTCTGACCTAAAGTGAAATTGTTTGCAAACACCTCTAACAAAAAATCATAAATGGACGGTGTGCTGTTGAAATATTTATACTTCCTTTCTATTTCTTTCCAAAAGAACTCCTTTAGGTTGAACCTATCCAAATCTTTTTCGTATCGGTCACTCTGATCAATAAATGATGATGCAAAAGTATGGACAAACGTTGGGAGACTGATGTTCTCGGTGCCAAACAAAATAGCCAACATCTTATATTGGATGTTAAAGAAATCATCGTCTCTATCGATGTATTCCTTCAATTTTTGGCGCCTGTCTTTTGCTTTGAAGAATTCAAGATGATTGCCAACCAATTCTTTCAGGTGGTAACCCAATCCCATTTCCTGTAAGAACATCGCTTCCTGATCGGTTTGGAAAAGATAATGTGCAAGTTCCAAATCCAATAACCAATTCTCTTCATTTACAGGTCTTTTTGTATTGAAATACAGTAGGAACTTTTCTGTGGGGAACTGTTTAACCACGATATGCTTAACCTCGAATTCATTTCCCTGTACATGGATTTTCCTCACCTGTTCCAATGAAAGTTCATCGTACTGATCCATGAGTTCGTTGTTCTCATCGTACCAGAAGATGATGCGGTGTTTCCCGAAAAGTTTAATCAGTGCTTCTTCTATCTTGTTCATCGTATTTCCTCAGTATTTATCCAATCGAATTCACGTACTTTCTTCTTGGTTTTGACATCGTTAAGTCCTGCAACTTCTTTTATTGCTTTACCAAACTTATTATAGTTCACTAAAACTCCCTCATCCAAATCTAAAGGAATTCGGTCTATTGCAAGTGGACGTAAAATCTCCCTCTCATAATCCACCAGTTCCATAATGATGAGTTTATAACGGTCTTTTTCTTTCTGTGCTTTGGTCTGTTCTGCGGATGATCCTGATACAATCACATGATCCAAATGCTCAATTCTTGTATTGAGTTTTTCACGGTACTGAATTAGGTAACCGTTCAGGATTTTGTTTAAGGTATCAGGAGTGTATCGGTGCATGTAGATCAATACATTGAAAGACCCTTTTGGTGAAGAGAACATCCAATAAATCGGTCTTTTCTTATAACGTTTGATGTGATCGTTATAGAAATTCTTCACGAAATATTTACGGATATCGGTTTCCAAACATTCTTCTACAAATGAAAGGTTTTTATCAAAGTTCTCCTTCCCGAAACTTGCTTTTAGGAATGAGTAGAAACGGTTTACGATGTCATCTTCAAACCATTCGTCATCAAGAACAGGGATAATATTGTCCTCATCGGGAAGGTATGTGAGTTGTTCTTTGGAAAGTTCTACTTTTCTTAAATAATCTGCCAAAGTCTCTCCTTGATTGGCGAGGATTAACCCTTCTTTATCCAAAGAATACCTGCCAAACATACAACCTACGGCATAACTGAGGAATTGTGCAAAGACTTCTGTTTTATTGAAGACCAACTGATCGTTTACAATGGATGTTTCTTCTTTTAAAATGGTAACATCCTGCAACGGAACATCGGGTGTTAGTTCATCCTGTAAACCGTAGATTTC
Source organism: Kaistella treverensis (assembly GCF_900114045.1). Taxonomy (GTDB): domain Bacteria; phylum Bacteroidota; class Bacteroidia; order Flavobacteriales; family Weeksellaceae; genus Kaistella; species Kaistella treverensis. Next base: position 1,147,904 of record NZ_FORQ01000001.1, on the reverse strand, counting down.
TATAAACTGACGGTTAAGTTCTTCTTCATTTTTGTGCAGTTGGAAGAATTTGTTTTTCCAATACTGTTGGTAAAGGTCGAAGGTCTCTTCCATATCTTGAGATTTTAAGCGGATGAGCTCGTTTTGTTGGAAATCCCAAGAGGTTTCACGGGAATCCCAATCTGTTTTAGAAGTCGAAATATTTTTAACACTATGATAATCAATAATCTCTTTATCTTTTAAATCGCTAAATAAGAGTGGAAAAGCCCGTAAAACTCCAGGTGAAAAATTTAAAGTTGGATTTAGTACTTTTAAGATATATGTTGAAATTTTTGAATTTAATAGTGCAATGGTATAATATTCATCTTCAACCTTGGGATAACAAGTAGGACCCGCATCTCCGATAATTGATCCTTCATTTAAAAGTCTTACCGAAAAGTCTGAGGATGATACTAAAGACCACGTAAGTGCAGAACGAAAGAAATAAGGAATATTCTTAACAGTACGCGTAAAGGATTTGTATAAGTATTTCGCATATTCTTTTACTTCAAAACCATCACGCTCCCAATTTATAATATACTCATTGTTTCCGTACCACTTCCTAAATCCACCTCCTTTATTATATGGAAACCACGATTCAGTTTTGCTTTTGGCATCTTGCACATTTTTTGAATTAAAATTAATATTGGAAAAATTGACCTCGTTCCAATATCGTAAAAACCTTCCATTATCATTTGTTGACATACCCAATCGTGGATCTGCATACTCGCCAAAATCATTTGCATTTTCAAAAACGCTAAGTGTTTTTTCACTCAACCAATACCCAATCGGACTTCCAGGAATTTTTTCAAAATCTTTTTGGTCAGCGGTGTACAACCAACTACAATCATGATTTTTTACCGCTTCAATTGTATTTTCTCTTTTCAATTCTGTGGACCCGAAATCCACCAATCTTAGATAAACCCCTTTTGCATCAACTAAATGATTCCAAAAAGTAAAGGACGCATTTTGTACGACTTCACCTCCAATTTCGGGGAAAGTTCTTGGTCCTAAATGAAGATTGGTATCAAAGAACGTTGTTGCTATTAGTTTTTTCCTCATGTTTTCATAACTGCTCAGGAACATCCAAGAATGTTGGTTAATCATTCCTAAAAATCCTTTCGGTAACAACATCCTCAAACCCGCTTCCATGAAACAAGCCATTAAATCGGCTTTAGAATCAGGATAATTGGTTTTCACAAAATCACTCAATACCTTATTCATATTTCCACCACCCATGTATGGTGGGTTATCTACGATACAATGGTATTTTCTGCTCAGCGGTAGAAGTTGGTTCACGGCAAGTTTCAAACGTTCCAACAGTTCTGCTTGAAATACATCTGCCTTCGGATAAACTGTTTCTATTTGTTTCAGCGCACCAAGTAGAAATTGGGTTGAAGATTTCGGAATGATTAAGGAACCGTAATTGGTGGCTTGTGCCAAGATCTTTAAATCATACTGAAATTCAGAAGATTTGTCGAGATAGGTGAAGGTTAATACACTTGTAAGTTCTTCTAAGGTAAACGATACATCCTGATATCTTAAAATATTGGGTTCTACCTGTTTTTTAAAGAATCTGCGGTGGTAACTCCTTGCTTTCATCATGAGTGCTATTCCCGCTAATTGGGAAGCACGTTCATCAATTTCGAAACCGTGCAGGTTTTTGGTGATGATCAGTTCAGGAATTTCGGTTGGGTTGTAACCTTCTTCTTCGTAAATCTTATAAAGTAAATCGAAACCGTACACCAAAATATGTCCGCTACCACACGCTTGATCTAACAAGGTTAAATCTTCAATGGAATTGAGTTTCAGATAGTCTTCAGATTTGGATGAAGGAGACTCGATATAATATTCCATGTGTTCACGGATCTTGGAATCAGGTCGGTTCTGTAACCATAGTTTTCCCACCGTATTCTGCACCATGTATTCCACAATCCAACGTGGCGTAAACAACTGTGTTGCCGCAGGAATATCTTCTTTTTTTACTGCTTTCTTGGATGCGAATACTTCATCTTTCTTCTCAGAAATATAGAACTGATAGAGCCACCCAATGATTTCTACTTCTTTACAGTCTATAGCAGTCATCCCATCCCGTACATCCTGAATAATAGATAACTCTGACGTTAAATCATCGGGAAGCAGTAATTCGGTGTAATCGTTAATCCTTTCAAAAAGGAAAGGAAATACAGCACTTAAATGGTTACAGGAAGCAATGAGAAGATCTCTGTATACTTCTCCCTGAGCATCTCTGCTGGGGATATTCCCATCTAAAATATCAAAGATCCTCTGGCGGTTTAGGTTTAAATCATCGGAAACATGACCCCTTTTTGCATCATCTAAAATCTCAGGTAAAGTGAAACCATCTTTGGGAGTAAGAACTTTAACTCCTGTGGGTTGGTAACCGTTTACATCCATAAACCTCAAAGCCATAAACCTGTTGAACCATGTATAGGAAACACGGTCTATAACTTCCTCCTTGGTCGATTTGGTAAGGATTTCCTTTAACTTATTTACCTGTTCGCTTTTCTCCCGAAGTTCTGGGGAATCGGTATTTAAGACAAACTCAAGTTTGGAACCGATCTGTTCCATGAGTTTTTTTCGGGTCTGCTGAGCGAATCTTTTTAACTGATTGGTGTTCATTTGATTAATGAAATTCTTTTATTCTCTTTAATTTTCTCTAAGAATGATTTGCGGATGGATTCCACATATTCATTTACATCCTGTTCCGTCTTCAGTTCATTTTTGGTAAAACCTGTTTTAATCGCAGAACTTTGGATGTAATGTGGGGTAACCATTGCAGGTTGTGGATCTTCACCAACGACGGGTGATATCACGGGTGCAGGGGTGGTGAGTCGAATCATTTCATTCAGCTGTCTGTTGTATACCTGATTTACCACCGTAGCAGTAGCGTTTCTCATATTTCCAATGTAACGTTGGGATCTGAGTTTAGTGATCTCCTCTTCAAACGGGGACAGGATTTTAACTTGTTCGGCTTCGGAAAGTAAGGTGAATTCTTCTTTTCCTTTTACATCTTCAATAATCTTCTGAACTTTATCTATGGATTTATTTCTCTCCTCATCGATTTGGTGCAATAATTTTTGAGTAAGATGTTCGTGAACTACCTTAGCATCACGCATGGTATTTCCTTTATACGGTTGTTTTTCATCCATCAAAGATTTGAGCTGGGAGAATTCATCACCTTCCACAAAATCCAAATTGGACAAATCACCTTTAAGAAAGTTCCGTACTTTCTCGTAAATTTTCAGTTGGTCTCCATTGATAAACCTTTTTATGGGTCCCAAAACATTTTCTTTGGTATCTAACAGTTCATCTTCAAAATCATTTAAATTAAGCAGAAAATAACTGTAATCTTTGTTTTTCAGTTTGTGTAATTTCTCCCTGAAATCTGAAAGTACTTCCACAAACGGAAGTTCTGTCTTACGTACTACCAATTCAGAAACCTCGGAATACATTTCGTTCAGTTTCATTTTGAACTCATTGGCAACCTCTTTGGGTTCGCTTTTAGAAGGGGCTTCATCAAATGCTTCCGAATAACACTGTTTCAGGTTCACTACCAACTTAGGATCGATAACCGCTTGTGGTTCCAACATCACGTTGGGATGTGTCGCAGAATTTAAAAGAGACTGTACCACTTCTGCATCCTCAAGAATATTGGAATCTTTTATGAGTTCCACCTTACCTCGTTGGTAAAGTTGTGCGGTTAAAGTCCATACCGCATTAGGGTACCATCCGTAAGGTTTTTTTGAGAAATAAAACCGAAGATCACTCAATGAAGTTCGGTCGGACTGACCTTTTCTTCTGTTGATGAAATTCAGGATCTCAGATTCTCCTTCTGCCATCGTGGTATCATCTGACTGAAAGAGACTGTCTTTTGTTCCAAAAACCACGGCTTTAAAAGTGTCCTCAGAAAATTGGACATTCCCCAGCATTCTTAGGTTTTTGTAAACCGTTTTTACCAAATTCTGAAATGCGTTCAGGACAAGGGTTTTCCCATCCGAAACATTTCCTTTCTGAATTTTTTCACCATTCAGATACACATCTGAATCCGCAAGTAATTTATTTCCCTGTAAACCTAAATTTTTTCTTCTCTCCACATTCTGCATGGCTTTATCATGAAGAATCCGCTTTATTTCTGACTTATTGGAAGTGGATTGGTTTTGTTTGTTGTATTTGTCGGTTTTCAGATACATCCTCAGATCCTTCATGAAAGTCGCGTTCGATGGTAATACGACTTTCATTCCCGTACTTCCCATGGTCTGTCCCTGAATGTGGGGTATATTGGAATAATCTGAATAGTTTTCAGTAATAATTTCGATGGCCAATTCTTTTTCCTTTCCTAATAAAATTCCGTCGATCTTACTTGTGAATTCGTAATCCTGTTTTGTATCGAAATATTTCAGTTTGCTGTCTCTGATGATCTCATCAAAGAAGATTTCCTTTAACAATTGGGTCACCTGTTGCTCATCGACCACAATGTCTTTAATCTCCTGTTCAATATCTTTTTCCTCGTCGGTTAGAAACTCATAGACTTCCCCGTTTCTTTGGATGTAACTCTGATTTTCTAAAAGATTTAATGCTTCATCAATATTCTTCTCATGCTGTTTCAAATCGATATCAATCTGATTGATCATCAGTACAGAGATATTTCTTTTGGTAGTTTTAAAATTCGCGTAGTATTTTACTAAAAATAAAGTCTTAAGTACTTTAATGGCAAATTCATTATCAAGATTCTTTTCAGCAAGTTGAATGGTATTCTGAATCTGTCCTTTGAGTTCATTCCTTAACCCATCAAACATCAGGTCGAAACTTACCAAAGTGTTTTGGTTTTCTTCTTCGATATTCTGTATTACCTGTTGAAAAACTCCCAGCATACTTCTTTCCCCCACCGATGCATGTCTTCCCTGAAAAGCATTATGAGTTGCAAGTGCAATCCTGCACTGTTGGAATAAATCGAACTGATAGGGAATAAACGGTAGTTTATTGGCAAAATCATTTTCTCCTTTGAACCCTTTAAACTGAACTCCTGAATCTGAAAAACTCAGCAAGGTATCGAGATGAGCATTTTCTTTTTTAAATGTTTCAACCAAGTGCTTTTGCGCATCAGGGGTCTTTTTCAGTAATCTCTTTTCAATTACTTCATCCACGTTTGCAGAAGTTAAAGGGACCTTGATTCCGAATCTTGCTTGGATCCGTGAAAAGTCATTCTGTTGACTTCTGTTCATATCACCAACAATTTTCTCCATATCCTCCTGCGAGGTAACCAAGATCCATGAATGTCCGTGAGTAACAGTTGCTAATGACTCAGCAATAGTTTGCAGGTTCAACATCAGCTTGGTATTTTCAGAAATAAACTGACCTACTTCATCTACAAAGAAATTTAGTCTGAAACCTGAGGGTTTGGTTTTTATGTAATCGTGTACTTTGTGAGCAAAATCTTCAATGGACTGTTTCTGTTTGCTTTCCAATACATCTAATATATCATTATAGTCGGACGGATCAGTGCCGAAAATCCCACCTAATACTTCCGCGGTAGTCTTGGTTACGCGAGGGTCAAAATAATCAATTCTCGCTGTGTCCCAGTCTGTTCCAAGAATGTCATTGAATTTAGATTTAAACTCGGTGTACTTATTCTGTTTGTCTAACCACATTTCAAACTCAGCAACATGGGGTTGGAAACCATAATAACCAACATGGTCATAGAAAACCTTGTAAAATACTTTTAAAATCGCTGATGGATCGTCCTTCGTCGTAATTTGTGCTTGTTGGTCAATATTAAAAAGAACGGATTCAGATGGAATTCTTGTGGATGCAAGGATGTCACCTTTCAACATACTGTCATCTTCAATTTTCTCGGCAAACAACTCCCCACTTTTATAGCCATCGAATTCCTTGTTCTCCAAGACGTAAGAAAGTATTTTCAGGAGGTGTGATTTACCACTACCAAAGAATCCTGAAATCCAAACTCCATTTGAACCTCGGTAACTTGTATAGTTACTGAACATATCACCAATTTTCTTTGCGATCTCCTTGGTGACAACGTATTCCATTACTTCGGTTGAAACATTATCTCTATCGTCTGCTTTAATTACCGTCTCAATAGGACGGTTGATATTCTTCTCAAAAAAATTTTTAATGATCATGGTTTGTGCTTATTACGTCTATGTTAAATGCGCGGTAGTAATTATCGTCTTTCATCATACCGAAAAGATTCAGTGAGTTTCCATTGTACTCCCCAGGAAAGAAGATAACGGTGGGTGAGTCTTTAGCGATATTCTGTAAATTATTCAAAATGTTATGGGATCTGATGTAAGGAAATACCAACCCAATACCTGTGAGGAAATAGACATTTGATGGATTTTGGTCAATGATATCTTTGATCTTTGGGGTAAGAATTAGATGGATGTTGAGCGTTGATTGTAAAGCGTTTTGAAACTTCTCTTTAGTTTTTGATTTTTCTATTTCAAACATTCTTTCCATACCTCCCTTGGACTCTAAAATATCGCAGACAATATCATAGAGGTTAATTTCCAATACAGAAACCCCTGTATTCCCCAGCTTATTTTTCAAAAGTTTAATAGAACTATTTACCTCATTTTCCTCAATTGGATTGTATGCGCTGATAAAAAAAGGAATTTCACCACCCAATGCTTCCTTTTTTAGAAATTTAGATGATGAAATGAGATGGTATAAATGTGTAAATTTTTTCGTTATGTCTTCCATTCTTTTAGTTTATTTGGTCAATATCTGAATCCGACATGAAGAAAATTCTCAACCAATTGGGATTGTCTCTTTTTACAGATTCTAAGACCTTGCAATCTAGGAATTGAGGTTGAATTTTTTTACTTCTAATATTATCAATAATTCCAGCTTGTTCAAAGATTTTAAACATTACTTGCTTAATTTTCTTCTGTGTTGAATCTGTCAGTTCTTCCAGTTCATCATGGGATGACATTTTTCCTCTAAAAAAACTGAGGTAGTCGGTATCCGTTATTTGGTAATCATATACCAACAGTTTGTTCCTAAGCACGTCTAATGTAAAGTCTTTGATAAATCCGTAGGTCTTACATACCGCAAGAAAAGAGAGGTGCTTTTGCGTTGATAAGTCTCCATCAACTAATAAATCCATTTCTTCAGAAGTTAAATTTCGAAGTCGCTTATTAATCTCGGCAAAATATTTCTTACCAGTCGTGGTTTTTCCATTTCCTAAAATACTGACATAATCAAAATCTGCATTACCAATTATTGCTTCAGCAACTAGTCCCATCCCATTGAGCAGCAATGAGGACGTGGTGAAAGAAAAATCGTATCTATCTGTTCTCAACATCAACCTATTCTAACAAACATTAATCTGTAAATATACAAAATGAAGGTGTTCGAAGAATGAAAAAAATAGTGCTGGGGTTTCTAAATTTTTCTTGGGTAAACTTCTATAGTTTACGATATATTAGGTCAGAGTCCGATGTATGATACACGGAAATCACTTCCCCAAAACACCCTTTTATGGTAGACTTTAGAGGATTTGAGGTGATGTAAGACGAAAATATTAGACATGACTACAAAGAATTGTAAATGATGGAATTTTCACTATTAGAATAATTCTTCTAGGTGGCAAAAGACTTTCTAATTCAACCTAAATAAAAAAACTTATAGAAAGGAAAAGTTGCGTATATTTGAGAGTAAGTGGCAATTTTACTGCATCTCAATCGATTTAAACCTATACCAAGAAATTAGTGAAAAAAATAAAATTCTATTTAATTCTGTTTTTTAAAAATGAAAAACTTGTTGGTTTCTGCGAAATACTAATTTTTATAATAGTAATAATTACAGCAATTATTTGGTGGAAAGATGATTCTCCAGGATTAGAACCTTTTACGATAATACTAAGTGCAATCGGTCTTATAATAGATGTAACGAAAAGAATAATAACCAAGCCAAAATTCCCAAAACTGACTTTTACGGAATATTCATCAAATACTAGTCGAGAATCTATTTTTTTTATTGGTGCAACTCTGACTAGTTTAAAAGACGCAAAAAAAGCAGCACGAGAAAATAATAAAGGAATATTTTTAGTAATATATGATAAAGAGCACAAAACAAATAGCCAACTAAACTATTCTTTAGGCTGTTTTACCTCTTATGAATTAACAAAAAGACTAATTAACGAGAATTTTATTCAAATTATATTACCATCAGATGAACCTGCAATCCAAAAATATATTCCCGATAACTACCATATGGAAAATTGTCTTTTAGTGGTTTTGGATAGGCAAGATAGAGTAATACGTAGCGAAGGTGTTTATGCAAATTCAGATGAGGGTTTAAAGAGGATAAGAGAGGATATTTCAAAACTTCAATAAAAACTGCCACTAACAAGGGTTTTGGCGCAATGGCGGGTTAAGGCTAAAACTTAAAGTTTCGTCTTTCTATTCCGCAAAAGCCAAATTACATTGACTTTTTTTCTTAAATTTATTCAAATAATTATCTTTTGCTTACCGTGTCGCTAAATTGAAAACTTTTCGCTTCAATTTCCGCCACTGACGCCAATCCCTGAAACGTTAGATGCAATTAATCAAAAATGGTAGATATAAATCCACAGTTTACAAATGAACAAATCAAGAAGTTTACAACTGAAAATGAATTTATGTCTGCTAAAGTTGAACTTCATAAAAACACGATATCTCTTCTACATCAAATAATTCATTATAAATATTTTGATGAGAATAAAATTTCGAAAAAATTAACAAGAGATGAAGCTATTTTAGGAGGTAATTTGATTCGTTTAGCCAAATTAAATACTTCTTTAGTACAAAATACATGTCAAAATAAATTAGAGATTTGTTTTATATTGAATAGATGCATTTATGAAAATCAAATAAATATTTTATATTTTCTGCGAAATGGGGAAGAGAACAATTATAAAAATTATGTGAAAAACTCTTTAATAACTGAAAAGGAGTTTTATAAAAATATTCAAGAAAATATTACAAAGCGAGATGGCCAAGAACTCCCAATCGAAAAAAGAATGAAAATATCAATTGAAAATTCATTTGAAATTTCCGATATCGAAATGGAAGAACTGAATAAAAGTTCAAATTGGAAAAATCTAAAAAAAAGATTAGAGAAAATTAGTATTTCTGACGACGTGAGTCAAACATATAATATATTTTATGGATTATCTAGTCATTCAATTCATGGAAATTGGCAAGATTTGATTCAACATCACATAATTCAAGATGATGATGAAACTTTTACTCTGAATTATGATTGGAATTCACCAAGAGCAAATTTACTTGAAGCTGTAATACTTTTTAATTTAATAGTTAGTAAAGATTTTGCTAATAAAAAACTTCAAGAACCTGCAAAAACTGAAATTATTGAGAGTTATAATATTTTGGATGAATATCAAGATTTCTTAGGGTTACAATATGATAACTTCCGAGAATTTTAACTGCAGCTTACAGTGTATTTGCAAAAAATGGGATTGAATTTTTCCTTTGAAGATTTAGTTTTAATATTCGCAAAAATGCTTTTCATATTTTAATTTTTAGTAATTTAGAAATCTGCAAAAGCATTTTGCTCCAGGCGGTTTTTCTTTCCACTTTTGGTTTGCAGTATCCCGTTCTTCGCAAATACTTTTTCGTTATCTGTAATTGTGCCAAGAAACTTCCACAATGAATTTAAAGAAAGAAGAACTTTTCGAACTATTTATTAATTCTCTTGATAATTCTTATAACCTTTATGAATCTGCAAAAAAAATATTAGATAGTACAAAAATTGAAAAGCATGTAAGTTTAGGATTGGCAGAACTTGCATTAGAAGAATTGGGGAAATCTTACTCATGCTTAGCATATTATTCGGAATCAAGTACATTAAAAGACTGGAAAGATTTCTGGAAGGAATGGAAAAATCATGATTTAAAAGCTCATAGAGCATTTTTTTATGAATTTTTTAATATGTTAAGAATCGACCAGGTAGGTGATAATTTGAACTTTCCAACAAATAAAGATAAGTTTTCAAAGGAAAAAGAATACAGTTTTTATGTTGACATCGATAAATCAAATAGGAAAATTTACATTCCAAAACAAGAAATTTCCGAAATCGAATGTAATAGACGTATTTATAGCCTATTAGGTTTATTTAATTCTGCATTATACATAAAGGATTGGTTTAACGAAAATAAGAATGAAGATTTTAGAAATGCAATTTCAAACTTTGCTTTTAGGACAATAAGTACAGCAATGCATCAACAAGATGTAAATAATGTACTTTCTGAAATGAAAACAGAAAACAAAGATTATAATTTAGGATTAGAAAAAATTTATAAATCGTTTAATCGCATAGAAGAATAACAACTACAGCTAACAGTGTATTTGCAAAAAACGGGGTTGAAGTTTTCCTTTGAGAATATAGTTTCTAATAATCGCAAAAATGCCTTTTATCTTTCTTTTTTTATAATTTAAAAAGCTGAAAAAGCATTTTGCTCCAGGCGGTTTTCTTTACTATTTTTGGTTTGCAGTAGCCCATTCTTCGCAAATACCTTTTCGTTAGTGGCAAGCAAACGAAGGTGCCTAAACAAGCTAATATGGAACTTTTAACAACAATACAGAAAGAAAAATTTTTGAGCATTTCGGGAGTGGAATTTACTTTCAAACGATTAAACGGACAATTTACTACACCGTATCCATACAATAATAGAGAATGGGACTTGTCGCCTTGGATTTTCACTTACGTTATTGATGAAAATACAGGCGATTTAATTTGCGAACTTGCACATAGAATGACAAACAATAGAATTTACGGTTGGGACAAACTTGGAAATGAGCTGTCTGAAAAAATCTTACATAGATATTTTAAACCACACTTTTAAGAATGAAAAAAACCTCAACAATAACAAAAATAAAATCTGCACTTTTCGGTGTTGCTGTTGGCGATGCATTGGGCGTTCCTGTTGAATTTAAGAGTAGACAAACGCTTGCACAAGATCCTGTAACAAGTATGACTGGTTATGGAACATACAATGTACCATTAGGAACTTGGTCAGATGACAGTTCGCTAACATTTTGCCTTGCAGAGGCATTGACACAAGATTTTGACGTGAATGTAATCGGACAAAACTTTGTGAAATGGAAACACGAAAATTATTGGACACCACACGGACACGTTTTCGATATAGGCATTGCAACAAGCCACGCGATCTCACGACTTACAAAAGGCGAAAAACCAGAGTTAGCAGGCGGTTTTGACGAAACCGACAATGGCAATGGTTCGCTTATGCGAGTTTTACCTTTGCTTTTTTATTTGCTTGACAAACCCATTAACGAACGTTACGACATTACAAAAAAAGTTTCGTCAATTACTCACGGACATATTCGTTCCGTAATTGCCTGCTTCTACTATCTTGAGTTTGCACATCAAATTTTAGCGGGCAAAAACAAATTTGAGATTTTTAAAAACTTGCAGATTGAAATTTCAACTCATTTAACAAGCCTTGGAATTAATCCGACTGAAATTGCAAAGTTTGACAGATTACTAAAAGGCCACATTACCAAACTTCATGAAGACGAAATTCAAAGCAGTGGTTACGTTTTGCATACACTTGAAGCAAGTATTTGGTGTTTACTGACAACAGACAATTACAAAGAGGCAGTTTTGAAAGCAGTAAATTTAGGTGACGACACAGACACAACAGGTGCTGTAACAGGCGGACTTGCAGGACTTCTATATGGACTTGATTACATTCCTAAAAAATGGTTACAACAATTAGCAAAATATAACGAAATTGAAAGCTTGGCGAAACGACTTAACCAAAAAATAGCCAGCCACTAACGGTGGTTTGGTTCCATGGCGGGTAACTTGATTAATTAAACATTCTCCCTCGAATCACCATCTGTGGTGGATTGACAGTTTTAAGTTCCGCAATCCGCTACATAGACAATCGCCAAAATGGTATCTGCAACAAAACGAACTTAATTAATGACGAATAATTACTGTTTTTAATACTGACTCTATTCTTTATTTTCTTGTTAAACTCCAAGTAATGAGTATCCCGAATTTGGAATTGGAGATTCAATAATTATTGGAGGTCAGACAAATATTAAATAATTTCCTATAAAAAAAATAGTGAGTTTTTGCACGATTTCTTGCACGACATATTTGTAAACAATGTTAAACACCGATAAATGAGCGTAATAAACTTTGTTTGAAATTTTACAAGTGTTTGATTGATAAGGGTATGTTATGTTTCATATATCCTTTGAAAATCCATGTGTCCCTGGTTCGATTCCTGGAGAGACCACTTTCAATGATAAGCGTTCAGTTTTTAACTGGACGCTTTTTTTTGAATTAAATTTGTCTAACGGCAGCTTTTCGATTTCGAAAAATTTGCCGTTTTAACCCCCATATTTTTCGGTGCAATCCATATTTCAAAATCCGCCGCTATTGGGCATTTTTTTTAGTTTCATTAAATTTACAGAAATAGCGATAATTTTACGTGTGAATTTATTTGCTGCTATTTACGTAAAAAATGCGATTATCTTAAATATGATTTTCCGCGGCAAGCAAATTGAAGCTTCGATTCCAACCAAATTATTTTCAATGGAACACCAACATACCTACGATTCCAAAGGCCGACAAATCTGCTGTACCGAAGAAGAAAAAATCTACAAAAAAGCCGGTGCAGAGGAGCTTTTGGATGAAAAAACAATTCCCACACACACCGACCACGACGGGCATGATCATGATGGGCACGACCACAGCGCAACAGGAGAAAGTAGGTGGCAAATGTTTTTACCGAGTATTATTTCGCTTGTTTTGCTTTTAATCGCGCTGTATTTCGACCATTTTTTAAAACCTTATTGGTTCAGCGATTGGGTAAGAATTGCGTGGTATGTTGGCGCTTATCTGCCGGTGGGATTGCCGGTGCTGAAAGAAGCTTGGCGCAGTATTTTACTGGGCGGATTTTTTTCGGAGTTTTTCCTGATGAGTTTGGCGACACTCGGTGCTTTTGCAATCGGCGAATATCCCGAAGGTGTTGCGGTGATGCTCTTTTATTCCGTTGGTGAAGTTTTCCAAACACTTGCGGTTTCCCGCGCGCAGGCAAACATTAAAACGTTGCTTGATCAGCGTCCAGACGAAGTTACCGTCTTACGAAACAATAAACCGGAAATTGTTAAAGCTGAAAAAGTAGAAATTAATGAAATTATTCAGCTGAAACCTGGTGAAAAATTAGGTTTAGATGGTGAACTGCTTTCGGATAAAGCAGCTTTTAATACCGCAGCTTTAACAGGTGAAAGTAAACCCGACACCAAGCTGAAAGGCGAAACCGTACTCGCCGGAATGATTAACCTCAATACCGTGGTGGAGGTGAAAGTTACCACCGCCTACACCGACAGCAAACTCAGCAAAATTCTGGAAATGGTGCAAAATGCCACCAGCAAAAAAGCTCCAACAGAACTTTTTATCCGAAAGTTTGCTAAAATTTATACGCCGATTGTGGTCTTTTTAGCCATCGGAATTACCTTATTTCCTTACTTTTTTGTCGAAAATTATATTTTCTCTGACTGGCTATATCGCGCCTTGATTTTTCTGGTGATTTCCTGCCCGTGTGCGCTCGTGATCAGCATTCCGCTCGGTTATTTTGGTGGAATTGGCGCTGCCAGTAAAAACGGAATTTTATTTAAGGGCAGTAATTTTTTAGATGTTCTTGCCAACATCCAGAACGTGGTGATTGATAAAACCGGAACAATGACCGAAGGTGTTTTTAAAGTTCAGGAGATGAAATTTGATCCGTTTTTTGACCAGGCCGAAATTTTAGAAATGGTCTATGCGGTGGAAAGCAAAAGCACACATCCGGTCGCGACTGCAATTCACGAATACGTTGGTGAAGTGAACACCGATTTAAATGTCGAAAACATTGAAGAAATTCCCGGTCACGGCTTAAAAGCTAAAATAAAGGGTAAAGAATTGCTCATCGGAAATTTTAAACTGCTCGATAAATTCGACATAAAATACGACAGCGATATTAACGAAATCGCTTACACTTTAATTGCTGTTGCTTACGGTGGAAAATACGTTGGCTATTTAACGGTTGCGGACAGTATTAAAGAAGATGCGCAGCTAACCATTGACAAACTGAAATCTTTAGGTGTAAAAACCACCATGTTAAGCGGTGATAAAAATTCTGTGGTGCAGTTTGTGGCGAAAGAACTCGGAATTGAAAATGCTTTCGGCGATCTTCTGCCCGAAGACAAAGTGCAGAAAATAGAGGAAATAAAGGCGAAAAATCAAAGCGTAGCATTTGTAGGCGATGGTGTAAATGATGCGCCAGTGGTTGCTTTAAGCGATGTGGGCTTGGCGATGGGCGGTCTAGGTAGCGATGCTACCGTAGAAACCGCTGATGTCGTTATTCAGGATGATAGGCCCAGCAAAATTCCAATGGCCATCAACATCGGAAAACAAACCCGCAAAATTGTCTGGCAGAATATTTTCCTCGCCTTTGCGGTTAAAGCAGTGGTGCTGATATTGGGAGCCGGCGGCCTGGCAACGATGTGGGAAGCAGTTTTCGCGGATGTCGGCGTGGCTTTGTTGGCAATCTTAAATGCAGTTCGAATTCAGCGGATGAAATTTTAGCCGCTGTTTGGCCCTTTTTTTAAATTCTTTCTAGTTCGTCGCCGGAAATCTGGGTTTTAAAAGTTCCGTAATTCACTGAAACCTTACCGTTTTTCTCGATTTTTTCTATTGTGCCGACACTTGTAGAACCCGGAATTCGCACGCGTTGTCCAACTTTCATCCACACCGCGCGCTCTTTTTGGCGTTTATCTTCGAGCTTTTCGGTCGCGGCAACAATTTTTTCCTGTACGTCGGTCTTTTTCAGCTGCTGCGTAATTTTTCGTTTTACAATCTGCAGTTTTTTATTTTCATCTTTGTCAGAACCTAATTTGCGGAACTTTTCCTGCTCCAGAATTTTCACAAAGTCCGCAACCACCAGTTTCCGAGATTTTCCTTTCACATAAGAATCGATAAAACCTTCAATTTTATTACCGAACTGCAGTTTTCGGTGTTCATCTTCGTAAAGTTTCTGAAAATTATAGAGTTTTTGCTGAAGCTGCTCATTCAGTTTCTCCAGATTTTCTTTTTTATTTTGCGTAGAATCTCTTTTTTCGGCTAAATCGGTCTTAATTTTTTCAACCTCAAATTTTTCCTGCTGTAATTTTACAATGGTTTTGTCCAGGTTTACAATATCGTGTTCCACTTTTTTCTTCGCCGATTCAATGATGAATTTCGGGATTTTGTTCTTCTCCGCCACTTCGAAAGTAAATGAACTTCCGGCTTGGCCAACTTCCAGTTTATAAAGTGGTTCCAGAGAGTTTTCATCGAAAAGCATCGCAGCGTTTGTCGCGTGTGGGAGCTGTTCGATGACCAGTTTAATATTGGTATAATGCGTGGTAATGATGGAAAAACTTTTCTTCTCATAGAAAAATTCCAGAAAACTTTCCGCTAAAGCGCCGCCTAATTCCGGATCGGAACCTGTGCCAAATTCATCTATGAGCAAAAGTGTTTTGGAATTCGCTTCTTTGATGATTTTCGCCATTTTTTTCAGGCGCGAGGAATATGTTGAAAGATGATTTTCAATGGATTGGTTGTCGCCAATGTCCGTCATCAGCTTCTCGAAGAAGAACATTTCGGATCTCGGATGAACCGGCACCAAAATTCCGCTCTGGATCATCAGCTGCAATAATCCGACGGTTTTCAGCGTAATGGATTTTCCGCCGGCATTCGGTCCGGAAATACATAAAATCCGGTTTTGTTCGGTTAAAGTTAACGTCTGCGAAAATATTTTTTTCTTTTCAACTTGGTTTCTAATTAAAAGCAAAGGATGGAAAGCATTTACCAAGCGCATCGTGCGGTGACGGTTTATCTTTGGTAAAACTCCACCGATTTTCTCCGCAAATTTTGCTTTTGCGCGCGTGAGATCAAGATCGAAAATATAAGTTTGATATTCTGCAAGCTGTGGTGCAAATTCCGAAATTTCTGCCGTTAACTTCCGTAAAATTTTATCGACTTCTTTTTTTTCTTCCTCAATGTCTTCGCGTAGTTTGAACTGATGTTTCACTACTGATTCCGGCTGAATGTAAGTGATTGAACCGGTTTTGGAAATTCCCAGAACGCGTCCCGGAATGCGTTTTTTGTAACCGGATTTTACGGCTAAAACCCGCTGATCGTCCATAATGCTTTCGCGGATGTCATCCAGATAATCGGTGGAAGAAAGCGCCGTAAGTGCGCGGTTAAAGTTTTCCTGAATGGCTTTTCTCGCAATCGAAATTTCGGCACGCAAGCTTTTTAAAATTGGTGATGAATCACTTTTCACTTCACCAAAACGGTTGAAAACCTTATCGATTTTTTCAACGATTTCCTTGCGGTATTCTAAATTTTTGACATCATTTTTCAAATGGGAAAAAAGTTGCTCGTAAGCAGGGAAAAATTTCTGCAGCCGCGCAATTTGCTCGGTCAGGCTTTTAATTTTTAAAAAAGAGGCGTTTTCAAGCCGAAAATTTTCAATCACCATCAGCTTGAGTTCCGCTTCAATATCTTCATATTCATTGAAAGGGATCGCGTTGTCACTTTCAAAACTGGCGAGATATTCCGCTGTTTTTTTGAGTGAAAGCTCGGCTTCTTCAAGCTCAAAAGGCTTAATCGCTTCAATTCTTTCAGCGATTTTTTTCGAGTACGCAAACGGCGAAATTTCCGCTAAAAGTTCCGGAAATTCTAGTTCGTCTAAATCATCTTTTTGTATATGCACACGCAAATTTAAAGAGATATTTTGATATTGTGCTAATTTTGTAGTTTCGGAGTTGGAAACCAAACGCGCTAAATCATAGATTAGTTTTCAACTTTATTTTTTACCAATCAAAAATACAGCACCATGACCTGGACCGAAGTTCTTGCCCCGATAAAAAATTCCGAATATTTCGAAAATCTCTGGCAAAATGTGAAAACGCAGTATAATTCTGCTAAAGTTTTTCCGCCAAGAAAAGAGATTTTCCGCGCTTTGGATCTCACACCTTTCGATGAGGTAAAAGTGGTAATTATCGGTCAGGACCCGTATCATAATGATAATCAGGCAAATGGATTGAGTTTTTCTGTTTCCGAAGAAGTTTCGGCACCGCCGTCACTGAAAAATATTTTCACCGAACTGAAGTCAGATTTAGGTATTGAACGACAAAAAACCGATCTCGAAGATTGGGCAAGGCAAGGTGTTTTGCTTTTAAATTCCTCGCTTACAGTGCGTGCGCATTCACCAAATTCACACAAAGATTTGGGTTGGGAAAAGTTCACCAATTTTATCATTAAAGAGATTTCGGAAAAAAAAGAAAACGTGGTTTTTATTTTGTGGGGCGCTTTTGCGCAGAAAAAAGAGGAATTAATCGATACTTCAAAACATTTTATAATAAAATCTGCGCATCCTTCGCCATTTTCTGTACACCGTGGTTTTTACGGCAGCAAACCTTTTTCGAAAGTTAATAACTATTTAAAATCGAAAAATATCAAGCCAATTTCGTGGTAAGTTATTTTGAAAAATTTGGCCTATTTTGCCCCGATTTTTTCTATTTGAAGTTTAATTTTATAATGAAGTTTCAAAGCTTCAAAATTTTTCGCTGAAGTGGTTTTGGGTGAAACTTCAACCAAAGAAATTAGATATCCATTAAATTGTTTTGAATTGGAAAACCCTTTTTTCGCGTCATTTATGGTGCTTAATTCCAATGTTACGGGTCGCGTGTAAGTTCCGGTAAGTTCAATTTCAGCTTTTGCATTTCCCTGCCAAATGCATTTCACATCTTTCGGGCAGCGGCTGTCTTCCAGCATTTTTTTAAAGGTGATATTCATTTCAAATTCTTTGAAAAACCGGTTCTCACCTTCATTTAAATAAATAAAAGCGGAATCTTTCACAGCAAAGTTTTCAGAAAAATTGGCGGAATTTTCGGCATTTTTTTTAGAATTACCGAACTGCGCCGAATCAGTTTTTAGCTGCTTTTCGGGCAGATTTTCTTGATTTTCCGAAGTGGTTTTGGTTTGCTTTTCACAGGTTTGAGCCGACAAAAGCGTCATTAAACCAAAGGCAATTTTGAGGAACATTTCTTTAGTTTTTGTAAATATCAATTACCACCACCAAAAGCATTGCCACACCAACGATGAAATTAAAACCTGTGCCGTAAATAAACCCGATTAATGCGCCTTTTGTACTGTTAAAAGCTTTCTTTTTGTCTGTAGAATCGTGCAGCAGTTCACCGATAAAAACGCCCAGAAACATTCCGATTAGAAAACCAAACGGGATGGGAATAAAAAACATTCCGACTAAAGTTCCAACAATCGATCCAACGCTGCCCCAACGCGTTCCACCATACTTTCTATTCGTTCGTGCTGGAATTACGTAATTCAAAACCGCGGAAAGCGCTGTAAGCACGACAAAAATCCAGATGTAAACCATGGAAATCGGTGCATCGGTCCCGAATTTATAAATTAATAGTCCGCATAAACTGAGAAAAAGTCCTGGTAAAACCGGTAAAAAAGTTCCAATAATCCCGAGAACCAATAAAATAATACTCACAAGCGTGATTAATGCAGCATCCATGATAACTAAATTTTGTTAAATGTACTTATAAATCAGGGAAAGACAAACGGATTTCTTATTTTTGCTGCAATGAACAAAGAACTGGCGGACACTAAAGACTTTTTGCAGAATATAAGCGACTATATTCATTTTTTTGTACGGGAAAATGTGCCTGATACTTTTGTTTTGCTTTCGCAGATTTTCCTGAAATTTCTCTTTTTTCTCGCCATTATTTATGTGGTTGATTTCCTGATTAAACTGGTCATCAACACCATTTTCAAGCTCTTCTTTGATAAGGAAAAATATCCGGTTTTAAAGTCCATTTATTCCGCGAGAATCACCAATTCCCTCGCGCATATTGGCGCTTTGCTCTTTGGGAGTTACGCGCTTTTTTCAATTTTTTACCGGCACCCGAAAAGCCATATTTTTCTGGAAAGACTCATTGGACTTCTGATTGTCATCGTCATCGCGCAACTTTTGCTGCGTGGTGTAACGGCGACCAGGAATTATTTCATTATCAAAAAAGATTATTACAAAATCATCGCCCTAAATGCGGTTTCGCAAACCATTAACATTTTCGGAATTTTCGTATGTTCTGTGATCGCAATTAGTGTAATGTTCGGCATCAGCGGTTCCGCAATTGTCGGAAGTTTGGGAGCAATTACTGCGGTTTTGGTTTTGGTTTTCCGCGATACTATTTTGGGTTTTGTGACTGGAATTCACGTTGCAACTTCCAAAAATTTAAAAGTCGGTGACTGGATCGGAATTCCAAAGTATAATATGGAAGGGACGATTGTGGACCTTAATCTTTTGACTACGAAAATTGAAAATTTCGACAAAACAATTTCCACCATTCCTACTTATGATTTTTTAACCACAGAAATCAAAAATCTTCAGGTAATGTCGGAAAGCAATACTCGACGAATTAAACGTTCCATTATTTTTAACATTAAATCTTTTAAATTTTTAGATGAAGAAGCGCTTGCGCGGCTTTCAAAAATTAATTTGATAAAAGATTATCTGCATGAAATGTCCGAGGAAATTAAAAAAGAAAGAAATCCGCTTGAAAATTCCGACCTGCTCATCAACGGACGACAGCTCACCAACATCGGAGTTTTCCGCGTTTATGCTTTAAATTTCCTTAAAAACAATAAGCGAGTTGACCAGAACGGAACTTTGATGGTTCGTCAGCTGGAAAATACGCCACAGGGAATGCCGCTGGAAATTTACTGTTTCACCAACGATTCTGCGTGGGAATCTTACGAAGCGATAATGGCGGATATTTTCGACCATCTGATGGTAGCTTCAAAGGATTTCGATCTCGAAATCATGCAGTTTACAAAAATCTAATTCAATGACAAAACTCAGTGTAAATATCAATAAAATCGCAACGCTCCGAAATGCGCGCGGCGGCGATTTGCCAAGTGTCACCGAAGCTGCCGTGAAGCTGCAGGAATTCGGTGCGCAGGGAATTACCATTCATCCGCGACCTGATCAGCGGCATATCACGCGAAAAGATGTGTATGATTTGAAACCTTTGGTACACACGGAATTCAATATTGAAGGAAACCCGCACCGTCCGTTCATCGATATGGTTCTGGAAATTAAACCGGAGCAGGTAACTTTGGTTCCCGATGGTGATGATGCAATTACGTCGAACGCCGGTTGGGATTGCCAAAAACATTTAGGTTTTTTGAAAAATGTGATTTCAGAATTTAAAAATGCCGGTATCAGAACTTCGGTTTTTTTAGATCCGAACCCGGAAATTGTAAAGTTTGCCGCAGAAACCGGAACCGACCGGATTGAACTTTATACCGAAGCCTACGCTAAAAATTATAATGCAAATAAAGAAGACGCGATAAAATCTTACATTGAAACCGCGGTTGAAGCTGAAAAATTTGGGCTCGGAATAAATGCCGGCCACGATTTAAGCTTAGAAAATTTGAAATATTTTGCCGAAAATGTGCCGAATTTATTGGAAGTTTCCATTGGGCACGCGCTGATTTCGGAAGCACTTTATATGGGACTGGAAAATACCGTTCAGGCTTATCTGAAAAGACTTGCGCGTTGGTAATTCAGAAAAAAAGGTCGTTTTAAGCCGGAATTTTTATCGGTGCTAAACATCAATATTTAACGTAATTTTGAACTATATAATTTTTCATGGAAATTCTACACTCAAAAATATATGGACAGGAAAAAGCCGGAATTCCGCTTCTGGTTTTTCACGGTTTGTTCGGAATGCTGGATAACTGGGGAAGTTTTGGTAAGGAAATGGGCGAATTTCTCCCGGTTCATCTGCTGGATTTGCGCAACCACGGAAAAAGTTTTCATTCACCGCAAATGTCACACGACGATTTAGCGCACGACATCTTGCATTATATGGAATTTCACGGCCTCGAAAAAATCAATCTTTTGGGACATTCGCTCGGGGGAAAAGCGGTAATGCAGTTTGCTATTAAATATCCGGTGAAAGTTAATAAATTAATCGTGGTAGATATTTCGCCAAAAGCATATCCGCCGCATCATCAGGGCATTTTAAAGGCGCTGGAAAGTGTAGATTTCTCCACCGCGACATCCAGACAACAGGTTGAAGACGTGCTCTCGCAATATATTCCGGAAAAGTCGGTGATTTTATTTTTAACCAAAAACCTTTACTGGACCGATGATAAAAAACTGGACTGGCGTTTTAATTTAAAAACCCTGTCTGAAAAATATGAGGAATTTGTTTCGAATGCGATAAAATTCGGTGTTTTCAGCGGCGAAACTTTATTTATTTCCGGTGAAAAATCACAGTATATTTTGCCGCAGGACGAATTTCAGATCAAACAGCAGTTTCCTAATTCCAGCGTGGCAACCATTAAAAACGCGGGTCATTGGGTGCAGGCAGAAAACCCGACGGACTTTAATGAAGTGGTGAAAAATTTCCTGTTAAAAGCCTGAATTTTTCCAAATTTCTGAATCAACTTCTTTAATTAAAATATGGTTTTAGTCACAGGCGCAACAGGAATTCTCGGCCGCGTTATCGTTTTAGATTTGCTGAAACGCGGTAAAAAAGTGCGGGCAACCAAACGCGCAACGAGCAATTTAAAGGAAGTTGAAAATTCTTACCGTTTTTACACCGAAAATCCAAAAGAATATTTCGACCAGGTCGAATGGTTGGATGTGGATTTCGAAGATATTTTGTCGCTTCAAAACGCGTTGACTGGCATTACGGAAGTTTACCATTGCGCAGCAAAAGTAAGTTTTCATCCGAAGGACCGCCGCGCGATGTACCACACCAATATTGCTGGCACCAGAAACTTACTTTTCGCGATTGAAACTTCTACGGTGAAAAAGTTGTGCTTCGTAAGTTCCACCGCGGTGTTAGACGGCGTTAATGAAAAAGGTGAAGTCACTGAGGATGCCAACTATAATCCGAAAGTTGATCATTCGCCGTACGCACGCTCCAAGCATTTTTCTGAAATGGAAGTCTGGCGTGCATCTGCCGAAGGTTTAAACACAGTAATTCTCAATCCCGGCGTCATTATCGGCAGCGGAAACTGGGAAGCGAGTAGTGGTGAAATGTTCAGCGCTTTAGCAAAATATCCTTACGCCATGAGTGGAAGTTCGGCGTATGTTGATGTTCGCGATGTTGCTGAAATTGCTGTGAAACTGATGGAAAAAGAAGTTTTCGATGAAAGATTTATCGTCATTTCATCGACAGAAAGACTGTTGGAAGTTTCAAACTTTGTGCGGCAAAAACTCCGCAAATCAAAAGCGAAGCTTATACCAGATTATATTCTTAAAATCGGCTATTTTTTGAACATTATTTTAGGTTGGCTTTTTCCGAAACTTCGTATGCTGAATAAAGTGAACTTGGAAACTGTAACGTCGCATCACGTGGTTTCCAGCGAAAAAATAAAAAAAGAACTCAATTACAAATTTATACCGGTTTTCGAAAGTCTCAACTTTCACCTGAAAAACTATATCTCTGATCACCCGTCATTATGAATATTGCAGAATTTTTAAACTCAAATAGCGAAAAATACCCTACAAAATCCGCAATCGGCTTTAAGAAAAAAGATAAGTGGATGGAAATTTCCTGGCCGGTTTTCCGCCGTTCCGTTTTCAAAACAGGGAATGCTTTGCTGAACGCCGGAATTGCAGAAGGTGACCTTGTCGCCATTTACTCTGATAATTCGGCGGAATGGATCACTTTTGACCTTGCTATTTTATCCATTGGCGCTATCACAGTGCCGATTTATTCTACCAATAATAAAGAACAAGCGCAATATATTTTGGAAGAATCGGAATGCAAAATAATTTTGGTAGGAAATCAGGAACAATACGATGCAGCTTTTGAAATTTTAGAAAATAGCCGCTTTTTGCAGCAAATAATTGTGGCAAAAAAATCAATCTGGATTAAAAAAGAAACCAGCCAGTATCTGGAAGATTTCATTAAAAAAAGTACGGACGAGCTTGAAATTTCACCGAAAAATAATGAAGATTTAGCCACCATAATTTACACTTCCGGCACCACCGGCGTTCCGAAAGGCGTCATGATTACGCACGGAAATTTTCACCAGTCGGTGAAAGCGCATTTTGATTTTTTCAAATTTACAAATTTCGAAAATGAAACTTCACTGGCCTTTTTACCGCTCACGCACATCTTTGAGCGCAGCTGGACTTTGCTCGCATTATCAGGCGGTGCAAAGGTTTATTTCCTGGAAAATACCAAATTAATCGCCAGTGCTTTATCGGAAATAAAACCAACAATTATGTGTGCCGTGCCGCGGTTTTACCAAAAAATTTACGCCGGCGTCCACGAAATGGCAAATTCCAGTTCCGCGACGAAAAAGAAAATTTTTAACTGGGCGCTGGAAACAGGAAGTCAGGTTGCAGAGCTGAAAAGATTGGATCAGAATATTCCGTTTTCGCTTCAAATAAAAAATTCGCTAGCGGGAATGCTTGTTTTTAATAAAATTAAAAACAAAATGGGCGGAAACCTTTGGTTTATGCCGTGTGGCGGCGCTTCGGTTTCGCCGGAGGTCACGCGCTTTTTCGATGCAATTGGAATTCACATCACGGTCGGTTACGGACTTACCGAAACTACCGCGACTTTGACGGCTTTTCCGTTTAAACATTACGTTCACGGTTCCGCTGGAATTCCGCTGGGCGACACTAAAATTAAAATTGGTGAAAACGATGAAATTTTAGCAAAAGGCAGCGGAATAATGAAAGGCTATTATAAAAAACCTGAGGAAACAGCAGAAGTTTTCACCGAAGACGGCTGGTTCCGAACAGGTGACGCTGGTAAATTTGACGAAGCCGGAAATCTGTATATTACGGACCGCATCAAGGATTTAATGAAAACCTCGAACGGAAAATATGTCGCTCCGCAACCGATTGAAAACCTTCTTTCAAACAACAACTACATCAACCAGGTAATGGTGATTGCAGAAGGAAAACCGTACGTTACGGCGATGATTATCCCAAATTTTGAAGCTTTAAAAGACCAGCTTTCCAAAATGAATATCCCTTTTACGACTTGGAAAGAAATTGTAAATCTTGAAAAAATTAAGGAGTTTTACAGCCAAAAAATTGAAGAGATTCAGCAGAATCTGTCCGGTTTTGAAAAAATCAAAAAATTCGTCTTAATGTCGTCAGAATTTGAGATTACGACGGGCGAAATTACACCGACGCTAAAAGTGAAGAGAAATGTTGTGATGCAGAAATATGCAGATTTAGTAGATAAAATGTATAATTCTTCGGCACATTAAGGCCTTTTTTTTAAAATGTTAAAACGCAAAAAATGAGTGAATTTACCGGTAAAAAATCTTTTGAAATCAGTGACCAAAAAGTTACCGAAAGCTGCCCGTCCAATATTGCTTTAATTAAATATTGGGGCAAATACGAAAACCAGATTCCGGCAAATCCGAGCATTTCCTACACTTTGCAAATATGTAAAACGAATACGGAAATGGAGTTTTTTGCGGATGAAAAATTTTCGGTAGAAACTTATCTTGCCGGAAAAGAAGAACCAAAATTCGCGGAGAAAATCGAGAATTATTTTAAAAAAATCGAGGAATATTTACCCTGGATTTTAAAAGGAAAATATATCATTAAAACTGAAAATACATTTCCGCACAGCTCCGGAATTGCAAGTTCGGCTTCAGGTTTTGGCGCTATTGCGAAATGTCTGTTGCGTTTGGATGATTCCTTTTCCGGTTGTAATGACCCGAAATTCTCCTTGAAAAAAGCCAGTTTTTTAGCAAGACTTGGCAGTGGAAGTGCGTGCCGAAGTCTTTATAATGGTTTGGTGGTTTGGGGCGAAACTGTGGAAGTTGACGGAAGTTCGGATCTTTTTGCGACTCCATATCCAAGCGAGAAAATTCACGAAATTTTCCGAAGTTTTAATGATTGGGTTTTGCTCATTCACGAAGGCGAAAAATCCGTAAGTTCCAGTGTTGGTCACGGTTTGATGAATACAAATCCGTACGCGGAAAGACGTTTTCAGGAAGCCCACGAAAGTTTTTCAAAACTGAAAAATATCCTCAAATCAGGCGATATAAATAGTTTTATTAAACTGGTGGAACACGAAGCGCTGACACTTCACGCCATGATGATGGTGAGCGATCCGGCCTTTATTTTAATGAAAACCGGAACTTTAGCTGTTATCAATAAAATCTGGGATTTCCGGAAAAAAACTGGTTTACCGCTCTTTTTTACGCTTGATGCAGGTGCGAATGTCCACCTTTTGTTTCCGGCAAACGAGAAAGAGGATGTACTTCAAGAATTTATTATCAAAGAATTGCTGCAACACACGCAAAATAACGGTGTTGTAAAAGATGTGATGAAGTTTTAGCAGTATTATTTTTTCTGCGCCAAACGGCTCATCGTGTGAAGAACGTAAATCACGATAATTCCCAGAATTGCCGCAGATATAGAAAGGATGAATTTTGAATTTTCTTCATGCCAGAAACCAAGATTCCATTCCATTCTGTACAGGTTGAAACTTATAAAAATTACAAAAAGCGCTAAGAATATTTTATAAAAGAGTTGCATTTTTCCTGATTAAAATTTAACGTACGTTGAAAAAAGTTGGGCGAAATTTGCGGTAAATAATTTTATGGAAATTGCCAGCAAAATAATACCAAAAACCTTCTGTAAAACCTGCAAAGTACCGTCTCCCAATTTGTTTTCGAGCCAGTTTGCTGATTTCAGTACCAAATATACGAAAATTGTGTTGAGAATGATGCCTGCAATAATGTTGATATCGTGATACTCCGCGCGAAGTGAAAGCGTTGTAGTTAATGTTCCGGCGCCCGCAATCAAGGGAAATGCGATGGGCACAATCGAAGCAGATTTTGACTCCGCATTTTTCTGGATTTCAATTCCTAAAATCATTTCAATTGCGATGATAAAAATGACGAAAGCACCTGCGATCGCGAAGGAATTCACGTCAACACCGATTAGTTTTAAAATATTATTCCCGATAAACAGAAACGCAATCATTAGAATTCCGGCAACTATCGTTGCACGTTCCGCTTCAATTTTGCCGAATTTCTTTTTCAGACCCACGATTATTGGTACGGAACCAACTATATCAATGACAGCAAAAAGAATCATGGTCGCGGTGAGCGTTTCTTTCACAGAGAAAAATTCAAACATTTTCTGGTTTTATTAATTTCGCAAAAATATAAAAAATAAATGATTATTTGTTAATGTCTGAAAATATTGTTTTGATGGCTTCAAACAACTCCTGAATTTCTTCGTCTGAACGAATTGGTGAATATTTTTCCATCTGAATACGCTCTGAAAGATTGCGGTATTTTTCCGTAAAATATGAGCCTTTCGCTGCTTCCAGCTGACTTCTGAAAGCTTTGTCGTCGGTTACACCATAAATCGCCATTGCCTCGCGCAACAGCTCTTCGTAGGTTGAAAAGAAGGTTGAATAATCTTTGCGATCTTTTAGAATTTTTAAATATTGTATATTTTCTTCGAGGTGATTGACCATTTTTTTGCGAATCACCTCTTCGGTTTCAGCAATCGAAGAAATTGGCTGTAAAACGGGTGTTTTTTTCAGTTTCTTCTTTTCGTTTTTTCTGATGACAAGGAAAAACAGCATGGCGAAAGTGCTGAGCAAAGCCAGGTTGCCGGCAACAATTTTCCAGTTGATATTTTCTTTCTCCTGAACCTTTAAATGTTTGGTCTGCAAAACCGGTGTGTTTACCGTTTCCAAGACATTGTTCGTGTAATCATTTACTTTTTCTAAAGTAGATTTTGCTTCCGCAATTTGCTGCGGCGTTTTAACATCAAGTTCGAGTTGCTGAACGCCCAAATCGGTGTAGGTTTGAAGCGCAGGATCGAAGAATGAAAAATCTTCAAATTTTACCCGTATTAAGCCGGTTTTTTTCGGAACTACCACATATTCGGAACTTACAAAACCGGTAAGACCTTTTTCTTTGGCCGATGATTGCACGGTGATTTTCGGTTCGTAGAAGATATAATCCGGTGACTGCTCCAGTTTCGGCAAAACCAATGATTCTATATTTCCTTTTCCGGAAACTTTCAAAACAATACTGAGTGGTTTATCGATTTCCAAAAGCTGATCACCATTTTTTCTGCTGAGTTCCACGGCAAAGTTGCCCACCGCATTTTTATAGGTTTCCGGCATTCCAGCAGGAAGTTTTTTCACCTTAATCTTCACCGGATTTGATGAAATTGTTACCGGTGTAGATTTTGGGGAAAAAGAGGCCGAAATGGGCATGATTTCTACCGCGCCGGCTTCTTTCGGGAAAATCATGAACACGCCGATTACCTGTGAGGCAATACCTTCGCGCGATTCAATCTCCGATTTTGCAAATGAAACCGGTTTGATGTTCATGTTTCTTTGCGAACTCGGGTGTATTCTGCCGACTTTCCTGAAGTTGTTGTAATTCCGGCTGTAAGCGCGCAATACCGCGGTTACCGGTTGGTTTTTATAGACTTCTTTATCCTGAACTTCTAGGTTAAGGTAAAGATCATCACTATCGTTATTGTCCGCGACAGTCTGGCTGCGTTCGCTATCTTTTACGGTAACATCGAAAGGTTCGGTTTTGTAGATTTTTCCATTTACCGTTACGAGTACGGAACCGATTTTCACTTTACCGGCATGCTTTGGCGCCAAAACCCACTGATAAACCAGCTGATCGATGATTGTTCCTTTCTGACGATCAAGTTCAATGATATTGCGTTCCGAGGCGCTGCCGATGATGTCAAATTTCGAAAGATCGGGCGCCTGCAGCGGAGTTTCCTGCTCCATATTTTCACCACTGATTTCCAAAAGCACCGTCAGCTTAAAACGCTGATTCACTTTCAGGTCTTTCACTTCCGAAATCGCCAGTTTTACCTGACCATAGCCAAGTACCGCGAGAAAGAGAAATAATATGTGGGGGATTTTTTTATGCATTACCAATCCTTCTCATTGCTTTGCGGCATCGAATAGGAGTTTTTATTTAGAATTCTTTTGGCGGTTTCGCGTTCCTTGTTGCCAACGCGGTTTAGAATTGCGTCTTCTAAATCTTTTGGCATTTTACCAGAGTTTTCGCCTTTTCCTTTGTTTTCATCTTTTCCGTCGCCTTCACCTTTTCCTTGCTGGCCGGCACCTTCCTGTTTCTCTGGCTGATCGCCTTTTTCGTTACCCTTGTTTTGATCTTTATTTTTGTCGTCACCGCCGCCACCGGATTGGTTTTTCTGATTTTTTTGCTGCTGCTTTTCCTTTTCTTTCAGCATTGCAATTTCATAATTCTTCCGGATGATTTCGTTGTAAGGATCCTGTTTCAGGGATTGTTTGTAGAGTTCTGCAGCTTTTTTGGTGTTGTCCTGCTGCATATAACTGTTGCCAAGATTGTACAGCGCCGCACTTTTGTCGGGTAAAGTGGTGGCTAATTTTTCTGCTTTTTCAAACTCTGCCTGCGCTTCTTCGTACATTTTTCTTTTGTACAAAGCGTTGCCAAGGTTATAATGAGCGGTAAATTCTTTTTCATTAAGTTTTGCAGCCTCCATGTACTTGCTGGACGCCGATTCATAATTTTGTTGGTCAAATTCCTGATTACCCTTGTATACGAGCGTATTGTAGTTTTCCTGTGCTGAAAGAAAGACCGCGCCGAACGTAAACAAAAGGAGTGCAAAAAGTAAATTTAAATTCATCACTGCAAAAATATTCCTTTATATGTTAAAGTGCACGAGACGAATTGTTAAATTTGGGTTAAATAATGAGAAATCAAGGTGTTTCACCTAAATATTAAATTCGCCGCGCGGATTGAAAAGAAATATCAGCAGAAAAAAGAAGACTGAAACGGCCAGAAAATATTGGTAATAATGAATGGCGTTATTCGATTTTACAAAGCTTTCAGATGAGTTTGCAGAAGCCTTCAAACCATCGATGATTTGCGACGTTGCGCTTTCCAGATTATTACCATCAACGTAAGTACCGCCGGTGGATTCAGCAATATTTTTCAGGGCTAAAGTCTGCCTTTTTGAAATCACGGTTTGTCCCGTAATATCTGTTTTATAGCCCATGAGCTGCCCGAAAACATATTCCGGAATTGGTGCGCCTTCTTCAGAACCAACCCCCACGGTGATTACCGAAATTCCTTCATTTCTTGCCAGTTTAACGGCAGATTTTTCATTTCCTTCATTATCCTCCCCGTCGCTTAGCAGGATTACTTTTCGCGCGCCGGGCGGAATATTTTTAAATTTTTCAACCACGCGCTGCATTCCCTGCAAAAAATCGGTGCCCTGTGTTTTGATGATGCTGGTTTCCACACCGCCGAGATAGGTTTCTACCGCTGTAAAATCCGTAGTTAAAGGCATAATTGAAGTTGCATCACCGGCGAAAACCACAATTCCAACTTTGTCGTTGGTCATTTTATTCATCGTGTTTACGATGATGTTTTTTGCTTCTTCGAGGCGGTTCGGCGCGATGTCCTGCGCGTTCATGGAATTGGAAACATCGAGCATAAAAATGACGTTATTCATTTTCTGCTTGCTTTTCACTTCCTCGGAACCGCTTAAAACATCGACGATTGAAATGATGAGAAATAAAGTTCCAAGCAGGTAAAAGATCGGCAGCCACATTGAAAAAGCACTTTTTTTGGTAAAAAGTTCCTGCTGAAAACGTGCGACTGCAAAAACTGCTTTGCGGCGGTTTTTCCATTTTACGTACTGAAACATAATGATTCCCAGCAGCGGCAAAAGCAACAGCAAAAGTAAATACCAGTTATTTCCTAAAGTCCAGTTCATTTAAGTATTTCGCAATAAAAAGCTTTTTCTAAAATGAAAAAATAAGCCGTTTGAGGGCGAATTTTTGATGTTTTTATTTAAGTTGAAAAATACGCCGTTTTATGGCTGAATTTTCAGATTTTTCTAAAATTAAAAAATATGCCTTTTTAGGGGCGAATTTTGGTTTTGGTTAAAGTCAAAAAAAATGCCGAAAGAACGGTAAATTTTTCTTCTAGCCCCGATTGCAGCGGCATCCCCGCCGCGGCGGGATACAGCGGAAAGCGGGTTAAAATCTTCGGGAGATGCGAAAACTGTCTTGCTCCTAAAAATTACCATCTTTCAGCTTAAAAATTTATAAAAAACCCAACGCATCAGCGCGTCTAAAACCAGCGTCGCCAAAGCAATCCAAAGGAAAATTCGGAAATATTCCTGGTAATTGTAGAGTTTTGTCATTTTCAAATCAGATTTTTCCAGCTGATTAATTTCGTCGTAAACGTCCTCCAAACTTTTGTTGGACGTTGCGCGGAAATATTTTCCACCGGTTGTCTTCGCAATTTCGCGTAATACCGGTTCATCAATTTTCACTTCTTCTTCGGTAAAAACCAGATCGCCAAAAATATCAGTTCGCGTCGGCATTAGCGCGTATCCATTCGTTCCGATTCCAATCGAATACACTTTGATGTCGTTGCTTCGCGCAAGCTCCGAACCAACTTGCGTTGGCATCGCATTTTCGATGGTGTTCACGCCATCTGTCATCAAAATAATAATTTTCGACTTCGCTTTGCTGTCTTTAAGATGGCTGACGGCGACCGAAAGTCCTTCGCCAATTGCTGTTCCGGGCTGAAGTTCAAGCGGATTCAGCTGGTCCAGTTCATCCATCACCACGGAATGGTCCGAAGTTACGGGAACTTTGGTAAAAGCCTCGCCGGAATAAATCACCAAACCAATACGGTCGCCAGGTCTTTGGGTCACAAATTTTTTCGCAATTTTCTGCAGCGCGGTAAGTCGGTCCGGTTCCAGATCTTTCGCCAGCATACTCAGCGAAACGTCTACGGACAGCATAATATCAATTCCTTGACTTTCATCCTGATTTTGCGAAATGGTGAAGGAACGCGGCCGTGCCAAAGCGATAATCAGCGCAGAAAGTATAATATATTTCGAGATTTTCAGCAGAAATAAAACGAACAAAATTCCCTTGTTTTCCTGCATATTTTCTGTCGACGGAACCGTAATTCCTGTTGGCGCTTTTTTGCGCCAGTCCCGCAGAAAGAGTGGAATAAAAACTGCAAAAAGCAGTAAAAACCACGGGCTGTAAAATTCGAAATTCAGAAAATCAAAAGTCATAATTTTTTATTTACACGCCGTTTCGCAGTTGCTCGGTTTCTAAATCTTTGGTTGATGTTTTCACGAAATTCCGTAAACGGTCAAAATCTTCCTGCATATCTTTCTGGTCCGGGAAAATTTTTGCAAATTTTACTAAATCACCGCGTAAAAAAATGTCTTCCACGATTTTTTCGTTTTCCGGTGAAATGGCGTTGTTGACTTTCAGCACATCGATGAGATCGTCGGTGAGCAAAACATCAGCAGGAATTTTATATTGTTTGGTGATGAAATTTCGGGAAATATCCAATAATTCCACATAAAAAAGCCGGTAATTTCCACTTTCGATATATTTCTTTTTTTTCAGCTGGTCCAGCTGTTTGAGAGTTTGGTTCGTCATCACCGCGGGTGAAGATTTTTGCCGTTTCGCATATTTTACGATCTGATAAATCACAAAGATCAGCGCCAGAAGAATCAGCGCGCCTAAAATATACCATTTGTAAAGTTCCCAATAATCACGGACATCCAGATTTACTTCTTTGTTTTTCATGATGTCATTAATTACATCGCCTTTCTGCGCGGTGTTTATAACCTCAACTTCGTAGGGAATGGTGTGGTATAATTTGCCGCCGATTTTAAAATCAAGCGCGGGAATGGTGAATTTCCCTTCTTCGAAAACAGCAAATTCTATAATTCGATCGTAGGTTTCAGCTTTTTTATCAATGCTGTCTTTAATTTCTTCAAAATGGAAAGGCAGCAGCTCATTTTGAGGTGCAGCCTGCACGTCTTTAGCCTGTAAATCGGTAATCTGAATGCGTAAAATCCCGGGTTCGCCCAAAGCCAGCGTTTGCTTGTCAAGCTTTGAGCTGAGTGTTTGTGAAAAGGTAAAAACACTGCTAAAAATAAACAGCAGAATGGCTAAATTTTTCAAAATTATCTTTTTCTAAAATATTGGTACAGCGATTTCGCGTAATCGTCGCCGGTACTGATGTTGAGTAACGCTGCGGAGGAACTTTCGAAATCTTCGGTGAGTTGATTTAGTTTTTGCTTTTGTTTTTCAGCAAATTCATAACGCCAGCGCGCGCTGGAAGTATTTGCCCAAATTTGCTGACCGGTTTCGGCATTTTTAAAAAGCGCATAACCTACATCAGGAATTTCTACATCTTTAGAATCGAAAACGCGCAAGCCCAAAAGCTGATGTTTTCTAGCCGCTACACGAAGCATCTTTAAATCATAAGCATCTTCAAAATCTGAAAAAAGAAAAATTAAAGACCTTTTTTTGAAAATCGTCATCATATATTCCAGGGCAGATTCCAGTTTTGCTTGGGCAGGAACGTAATCTACGCTCAGCAAAGTGCTGATAATCGCCAGAATATGTTTCCGGCCTTTTTGCGGCGGAATCACTTTGTAAACTTTGTCGGCGTATAAAATCAAGCCGACTTTATCATTATTTCCGGCAGCGGAAAAACCGACGCTTGCGGCGATTTCTGCTACAAATTCTCTTTTCAGCTGCGTTTGCGTTCCGTAATCCATGGAGGCGGAAATATCCACCAAAAGCATCATCGTCAACTCGCGTTCTTCTTCCATCACTTTGACGAAAGGTTCGCGGAAGCGCGCAGTTTTATTCCAGTCGATGCGGCGGATTTCGTCACCAAACTGGTATGGCCGGACTTCTGAAAACGTCATTCCCTGACCTTTAAACGCGCTGTGGTATTGACCCATCAAAGTAGCCTCGGACTTTTTCTTCGTCCGGATTTCGATCTGTTTTACTTTTTTGATAATGTCTTTAATTTCCATTGCAATTGGAGCGCAAGTATTTTCGAAATTTTTTGCCGTTTTAAGGGCAAATTTTTTGGTTTTAATAATAGATCTTATGGTGCCTGAATTTTTCCGAGTATTTTGTCAATAATTTGGTCTGACGTAATTTCCTCAGCTTCAGCTTCGAAACTTAAACCGATACGGTGACGCAAAACGTCTTTCGCGATTTCTTTCACATCTTCCGGAATTACAAAAGCGCGATTTTTCAAAAATGCCATGGCACGCGCTGCAATTGATAGATTGATGGAAGCCCGCGGTGAGGCACCGAAACTGATATAATTTTTCAAATCTCCGAGACCGTATTTATCCGGGAAGCGTGTGGCGAAAACCATATCGAGAATATATTTTTCAATTTTTTCGTCGAGGTAAATCTGGTTGATGAGTTTTTTAGCTTCGGTGATATGATCCAGGGAAATCACGGGATTGATGACTGGCTGATGCGAGCTTGCAACCATCTTCATAATCTGTCTTTCTGCTTCGAAATCCGGATAAGTGATGGTGCATTTCAGCATAAACCGGTCGCTTTGGGCTTCCGGCAAAAGATAAGTTCCTTCCTGATCAATCGGGTTTTGTGTAGCTAAAACCAGAAATGGTTTTGGTAAAGGCATGGTTTCATCACCGATGGTTACCTGCTTTTCCTGCATGGCTTCCAAGAGCGCCGACTGTACTTTTGAAGGCGCACGGTTAATCTCATCAGCCAACACGAAATTCGCAAAAATTGGCCCTTTTTTGATGGAAAAATCGTTGTCTTTTATGCTGTAAATCATCGTTCCCACTACATCCGCGGGCAAAAGATCCGGCGTGAACTGAATGCGGGAAAAATTTCCGTGTACCGCATCAGACAAAGTTTTAATCGCTAAAGTTTTTGCCAAACCAGGAACACCTTCAAGCAAAACGTGGCCGTTGCCCAGAAGACCGATCAGAAGGCGATCTACCATATATTCCTGTCCGATAATTGCTTTGTTGATTTCCTGCCTTAAAAGCGAAAAAAAGTAATTTTGTTCTCTTACTTTTTCTGTTAACAATCTGATATCTTCTGCTTGATTGAGTTCTGACATAGAGGTGTGCGGTTTAAAGTGTAAATTTCCAATATTTACGCACACCAATCAACACAATTAATGCCAACGAAGCGTTAAAGTTTGTTAATGTTCCCTGCCAAAGCGACTTACAATAATTTTTCAGATTTTGAATTCACCAAAAATTTGCCCGTTTAGCGGCAAATAAATTTGATTTTGATAGAAGGTAACAACCTCGATAAAGCGCGGAAAGTCTTGTCATTTTCAGTTAATTACTCTACTTTTGAGATTCTAAAAATTATGGCAAAATGAATTATCATTTTCAGGCACACCGGCAAGTTCGCTTGAATCTGCTGGAAATCCTGCGCGAAACTTCGCAGCGGGATCTGGTGCTGATCCCGGACGGTTTTAATAATAACATTTACTGGAACATTGCGCACGTGGTGGCTACGCAGCAGCTGCTGTGCTATTATCTGAGCGGAAATCCGTTTCGGATTGATAAATACTGGATTGAAACCTACAAAAAAGGAACTTTACCCAACCTCAACGTTCAACAATCGGAAGTTGACGATTTGGCGTATTTGCTGACGGAAACATCGAAAATTTTAATTAAAGATTACGACGCGGATTTCTTTTCAGATTATACGCCTTATACCACGAGTTTTGGCCTGGATCTGAAAAATATTCAGGATGCAATTATTTTTAACAATATGCACGAAAGCCAGCATCTGGGCTATGTGATGGCGCAAAAACGCGCGATAATAGGAGAACAGTTTTAGATTCGTAAATTTGCCGCAGTAAAAAAGCAAAAAAATGCCTTTTCAGCAACGAAAAAATAAATGAAAGAAGATTTTATATTTGGCCTGCGACCGGTCATTGAAGCTATTGAAGCAGGAAAAACAGTAGATAAAGTGTTTTTGCAAAATGCTTTGCAAGGTCCTATTTATGCGGAATTAAAAGCCTTGCTCACGAAGCATAAAATTCGCCCGAACTACGTTCCGGTTGAAAAATTAAACCGTTTTACCCGGAAAAATCACCAGGGTGTGGTGGCTTTTATTTCTGATGTGCCATTTCATTCCATTGAAAATGTTTTACCAGAAATTTTTGAGGCCGGAAAGACTCCTTTTTTGCTGATTCTTGATCGGCTGACGGATGTTCGAAACTTTGGTGCAATTTGTCGGACTGCCGAATGTGCTGGCGTAGACGCGGTAATTATTCCGGAAAAGGGTGGTGCGCCGCTAAATTCGGACGCGATAAAAACTTCAGCGGGAGCAATTTATAACCTTAAAATTTGTAAGGAAAAAAATCTGGCGCATGCGGTGGATTTTTTACAGCAATCTGGAGTGCAGGTTTTTTCTGCGACCGAAAAAGCGCAGAAGTTGATTTATGATGTAGATTTTACGCAGCCTTGCGCGCTGGTGATGGGGAACGAAGAAACCGGAATTTCAAAAGAAGTTTTACACCATTCCAATGAAAAAATTAAACTTCCAATAGCTGGTAAAACACAGTCGCTGAACGTTTCTGTGGCGTGTGGTGCTATTTTATATGAAGCTTTACGCCAGAAAATGACTTCCGGACTTTAGCGAAAAGCTTTAAAAATTTTAGGCTTTAAATTTGCAAACAGGTTTACTGAAAACGATTGTTATCTTTAATTGAAAAGAAAGCGGTATGCAGAAAAATACCTTAATAAAAAGTGACGTACGCAGTCACATTCAAAATATAATTATTCAGAAAATCGAGAAGCTCGAGCGTTTCATGGAATTTACTCTGGAAGCGAGCCGCGAGATAAAAAAAACTCCGAAATACGATTCGATACGCGAGGAAATGCAGGAGGAGATTTACCAGATGCAAAAGCAAATGGCTTCGCTGAACCATCTTCGGCGAAATCTCGGAAAAGTGCTGAACACACCAACCGAGCGCGTTCAGGTTGGTTCCATAGTTTTCACCAACAAAGCGCGGTTTTATATTTCGGTGTCGCTGGGTGAATTCTTTTTTGAAGGCGACCGTTTTTATGCGATTTCTGAAGAAAGCCCGATGGCGAAAACAATGTTTGGAAAAAAGCCGGGCGATGCATTTGTCCTAAATAATATCAGCCAGGTCATTGAACAGATCTGGTAAAAATTTCCCTCTCTTTACATGAAAAATTCCGAAATTCTAAAAACCATCATTGAAAACCGAAAAAGCATTTTTCCAAAATCTTACAGCGGTGGTAACATCGAAAAAAATATTTTGGAGGAAATTTTAAACTCAGCCAAGCTTGCACCCAGCCACAAGCGCACGAAGCCCGGCCGTTTCAAGGTTTTTGAAGGTGAGGAAAAATTAGAACTCGCAAGAAAAATGGCTGCTATTTACAAGGAAAGTACACCTGAAAACCTGTTTTTGGAAAAAAAATATAATGACATCAGCCTGAAAGCCGAGCAGGCGAGTGCTGTTGTCGTTATCAATGCGAATTTCAGCGGACTCGTACCAGAATGGGAAGAAGTTGCTTCTGTAGCGATGGGTGTGCAAAATATGTACTTGTCCGCAACAGCGCACGGAATCGGCTGTTATTGGAGTACACCGAAAATCATTAATTATCTTTCAGATTATCTGAATTTGGAAGAAAACCAGAAATGTCTGGGATTATTTTATCTGGGAAATTTGCCGGAAATAGCGGAAGAAAATTTTCTCTAAAACGCTAAACCTCAAAACAAAAAAAAGAGCCTTAAAAAGCTCTTTTTTTTGTTTTTCTATTTTAATTATTTAAAAGCATTGCGGCTTCTTTTGCGGCGTAAGTGAAAATCATATCGGCACCGGCGCGTTTAATGCACGTTAAACTTTCGATAATTGCTTTGTCATTATCCAGCCAGCCGTTTTGTGCAGCAGCTTTCAACATGGCATATTCGCCACTGACGTTATATACTGCAATTGGCAGATCAATCATTTCACGAACTTTTGAAACGATGTCTAAATATGGTATTCCCGGTTTAATCATAATGATATCGGCTCCTTCCGCGACGTCTTTTAAAACTTCATCTAAAGCTTCACGAGAATTATGGAAATCCATCTGATAGGTTTTTTTATCTTTTGGAATATCCTGATTTTCTTTCGGTGCAGAATCCAGTGCGGTACGGAAAGGCCCGTAAAAAGAGCTCGCATATTTAGCAGCGTAGCTTAAAATTCCTACATCGGTAAATCCGTTTTCTTCAAGTCCCGTGCGGATTGCCGAAACACGACCGTCCATCATATCGCTAGGCGCCATAATATCAGCACCAGCTTCGGCAAGTGAAACGGACATTTTTACAAGCGCGCCATTGGTAGCGTCATTATCAATTTTTCCTTTGGTGATAATTCCGTCGTGGCCGTACATCGAATAAGGATCCAAAGCAACGTCAGGCATCACAACCATTTCCGGCACGGCGTCTTTAATCGCTTTGATGGTATTTTGCATCAATCCGTTTGGGTTCCAGGCTTCTTTTCCGGAATTGTCCTTTAAATCTTCGGAAACTTTCATATATAAATTGACGCCTTTAATGCCTAAAGAAAAAAGTTCGCGGCATTCCTGAACGGTCAGGTCAATTGAGCGCCGGAAAATTCCCGGCATTGCGGAAATTGGTTCCTGTTTTTGTGAACCTTCCATTACAAAAATTGGCATTACAAAATCGTTTGTCGTAAGTACGGTTTCCTGTACAAGTGCGCGCAAAGCAGGTGTGGTACGTAGTCTTCTATTTCTGGAGTTGATTATCATAAGGTTGGAATAATAATTGATTTATCGCTTGCAAATTTAACTATAGTTTGCTGAAAATGTGTAGATTTAAGTTGAATTTCATACTTTTGTATAATAATTAGGTTAAAAAAGAAATAATAGGTGAAAAAATTTTTATATTTTGTAATGTTTATAGGCGTTTTAGCAGTAGGTACAAATTCAGTATTTGCGCAGTCTGCTGACCGAAGCCTGGCAACACATCAGAAGACCGATGAAGGAGTTTTGGTAGTATATCCAAATCCGGCGCGTGATTTTTTGATGGTGAAAACCAATGACACTTCCCTTCAGATAAAAACGGTAACCTTTTATTCTATTTTAGGAATGCAGGTAGCAGAATTTCAGGTGAACAAAAACGCGGAAGAAATCCGCCTGGACCGTTTGCGTCCCGGAAAATATCTGATGAGATATGTTTTGAGTGACAATACGCAGAAAGTGATGCAAATAGTAAAACAATAAAATCAAAACCTTGGAAATATTTTTCAAGGTTTTTTTTATCTAGTTTTAAGCCGTTTTTCGGGCTTAATTTTCCTATTTTTGTAATAATGGAAGCACGAGAAAAAATAGTGATTGTCGGCGGTGGCTTTGCGGGGCTACAGTTGGCCAGAACTTTAAATAATAAAAGAAAAAAAGTAATGGTCATCGATAAGGTGAACCATCACATGTTTCAGCCGCTATTTTATCAGGTTGCCTGTGGACGTATTGAACCAAGCAATATTTCTTTCCCGTTCCGGAAAATTTTTCAGCGTTCACATAATATTCAGTACCGGCTTGCAGATGTACAGCAGATTATTCCGGAACAAAATAAAATCATTACTGCAGATTCCGAATTTACTTATGATAAACTGGTGCTTGCCACCGGCTGTAAAACCAATTATTTCGGCAATCAAAAAATGGAAAAGCTTACGTTTGGGATGAAAACCACTCAGGAAGCAATTTCCATCAGAAATCACGTGCTGTTGACCTTCGAAAAACTCATCAGCGAACGACGCCGTACCGATGACGGAAACTGGAATATCGTTATTGTGGGCAGTGGACCAACCGGAGTAGAACTGGCCGGAGCTTTTGCTGAAATGAAAAAAGAAATTCTGCCCCGGGATTATCCGCATATGAATTTCAGCGATCTGAAAATTATTCTAATAAGTTCCACCGAAACTCCTTTGCAAACGATGAGCGAGGAAGCCCAGCAAAAAGCCGATGAATACCTGAAGGAACTTGGTGTAATTTTTATGCGCGATGAAATGGTTACCGATTATAACGGTGATTTCGTTTCAACAGAAAGCGGCAAAACCATTCCAGCAAATAACGTGATTTGGGCCGCCGGAGTTACCGGAAATATTATTGCCGGCATCAATCCTGAAAATATCATTAGAAACCGTTTTGTGACCGACCGTTATAACCGTGTGAAAGGTTACGACAATATTTTTGCAATTGGCGACATCGCACATATGGAAACGCCGAAATACCCTGCGGCGCATCCACAGGTGGCTAATGTAGCCATCAACCAGGGGAAAAATCTGGGACGGAATATTTTGAAAAAAAACCTCAAAGAGTGGGAAGAATTTGAGTATATCGACCGCGGAAGCATGGCAACCATCGGGAAACATCGCGCCGTTGTAGATTTACCGAATCTTAAATTTCAAGGCCTTTTAGCCTGGTATTTCTGGATGTTTCTGCACTTGATGTTAATTTTGAGTGTTCGCAACAAAGTCGCCATATTTCTAAACTGGATGTGGAGCTATTTTAACAAAGATTCCTCATTGCGACTCATCATTATTCCAACCAAAAAGAACAATACCGAACAATGAGAATAGATATTGTAAGCGTATTGCCGGAACTGATGCAGAGTCCGTTTGAAACTTCCATCCTGAAACGCGCTGTCGATAAAGGATTGGTAGAAGTACATTTTCATCATTTGCGAGAATGGGGAATTGGAAAACATCGGCAGATTGATGATGAACCTTACGGCGGCGGTGCCGGAATGGTGATGATGATTGAACCTTTGGATGCGTGCCTCTCTGAACTTAAATCTCAGCGTGAATACGATGAGGTAATTTATCTGACCCCGGACGGCGAAACTTTAAACCAAAGAATCTCAAATACTTTATCCATCCAAAAAAATCTGATTTTTCTGTGTGGTCATTACAAAGGAATTGATCAGCGCGTGCGCGAACTGCATATCACCAAAGAAATTTCCATTGGCGATTTTGTGCTTACGGGCGGCGAATTGGCGGCTTGCGTGCTTGCGGATTCTGTAATCAGGTTGCTGCCCGGAGTTTTGAATGATGAACAATCTGCCCTTACCGACAGTTTTCAGGACGGTTTACTTTCACCACCGATTTACACCCGGCCTGCGGAATACAAAGGTTTAAAAGTGCCCGAAATTTTGCTGAGCGGAAATTCAAAAAAAATCGCAGACTGGCACTACGAAGAAGCATTGAGAATTACCCACGAAAAACGCCCCGACCTCCTGGACGAGTAAGCCAGTTTCATTTTAGATTTTTTACCCCTTATAACGCCTTTTTTTTATGATGTTACGCACCGCTGACACCGAAATTGTCGCTTTCTATAATGTGGAAAATCTGTTCACTCCGGATCCGCCGCCAAAACACAAGCGCGACCCGACGCCATCAGGACTTCAGAACTGGGACGAACGAAAATACCAAAATAAGCTTTTCAAGATAGCCGGCGTTTTTCACATGATTGAAGAACGTGAAGGTGTACTGCCGATGCTCATCGGGCTATCGGAAATCCAGGGCAGAAAACCTCTGGAAGATTTGATCGCGCTGCCGCCTTTTAAATCGAAATATGGCACTGTGCATTATAATTCCATGGATGAGCGCGGTGTGGATGTTGGACTTTTATACGACAAAGAAAAAATTGAAATTATTTCTTCGGAGCCGCTTTCTTATTTTTTCACGGTTAAAACGGCAGATTTTGAGTATTTTGATACCACACGTGATGTTTTACTTTGCAAAGTAAAGTACCAAAATGTGGAGCTGAATGTTTTTGTACTCCATTTGCCTTCGAAACGAGAAAAAGATGTCAACAAATCACGAAGACAATATATTTTGAATGACCTTAAACAGAAAATTGAAGAAATTTCTGAAGCATCCAATGCACCGGTTTTGATTATGGGTGATTTCAACGAAAACCCCGATGAGGAAATGATTGCCGATTTTACTTATGATAAAGATTATGATAAGTCGCTGATTAATCCTTTTCTGCAATTATACCAAAACGAAAAATTTTCTACATTTCATTATAAAAGTGGCTTACTTTTTGACCAAATGATGCTAACGCGACATTTTCTGGATGAAAAATTCCCTTTAACTGTAAAAGATGCGAAAGTTTTTAACCACGAAAAATTGCAGAACTGGCATCAGAAATTTTCCGGCAGACCGTTTAGAACTTATTCCGGGACAAGATATTTAGGAGGATATAGTGATCATTTTCCTATTTTAATTACCTTTAATGCCAAAATGTAATCGCTAATAATAATCTATTATGGTACCCAAATATATAAAACATGAAAAATGCGGTCAGTACACAATATCATTTAGATAATATAGATAAGGAAATCATCTATATGTTGATGGACAATGCCAAAACTTCGCTTGCGCATATATCAAAAAATGTCGGAATCTCTACAACTGCTGTGCATCAGCGCATAAAAAAACTGGAACAGGCGGGCGTTATAGAAAATTCTATTTCATTTCTAAATCCACGGAAAATCGGCTTTAATGTTGTTTCCTACATCGGCGTTTTTCTGGAGCAGCCAAGTCATTACCACGACGCGGTAAAAGCTTTGCAGGACGTAAATGAAGTCGTAGAAGCACATTACACCACCGGAAATTATACCATTTTCCTGAAGGTTTTATGTCGCGACAACGATCATTTGATGCAGATATTAAACAAACTTCAAAAATTAAAAGGCGTTACGCGCACCGAGACTTTTATCTCGCTGGAGCAAAGTATCAGCCGACAATTACGGGTTTAAACGGGCTTTTTTTACGATTTACAAAGTATGCTTTTTCGGGCATACTTTTTTGATTTTAACACAGTCTATATTATTGAAGATAAATGGTTAATTTTGCTGAATATAAATCACCACAAATATTTTCTAATTTAATATATATTTCATGCAGAAAACATTAGAAAAAAATGCTGCTCAAACCACGGAAAATTCCACTTTGGCAAGAAACGAAGGTTTGCCTTTCAATACCAAATATTTCGATTTCATCAATATTAACCGAAGCGCTATTGAACGTCGCGTATCAACGTTGACGGGCCGTCGCAGCGTAAAAAAAGAATTTCAGGCAGCCTGGTTGCTCAAGGCGATTTCAATGATCGACCTTACAACTTTAGCTGGCGACGACACGCGCGGAAACGTTTTGAGACTTTGCGAAAAAGCGAAAAATCCGGTGCGTAAGGATATTTTAAAAAGTTTGAACATGCAGGACGCCAACCTTACAACAGGCGCAGTCTGCGTTTACCATACCTTAATTCCGTTTGCGAAAGAAGCTTTAAAAGGAACTTCAATTCCAATTGCGGCAGTTTCTACCGGCTTCCCGGCCGGAAAAATTTCGCTGGAGGAAAAGCTGACGGAAATTAAAAAATCAGTTGCTGCAGGCGCAAAAGAAATCGACATTGTAATTTCCCGCGACTTGGTTTTAGAATCCAAATGGCAGGAACTGTATAACGAAATTCGCCTGTGTCGCGAAGCCTGCGGCGAAGCGCACATGAAAACAATTCTGGCCACGGGCGAAATCCCAACCTACACCAAAGTCGCCAAAGCCTCCTGGGTTGCCATGATGGCGGGTTCAGATTTTATCAAAACCTCCACCGGAAAAGAATCTGTTAACGCAACCCTAGCGGTCAGTTTAGTGATGATTCGCTGCATCCGAGATTATTACGAGCTTACCGGCTGCAAAATCGGTTAC
This sequence comes from Kaistella treverensis, assembly GCF_900114045.1. Classification (GTDB taxonomy): domain Bacteria; phylum Bacteroidota; class Bacteroidia; order Flavobacteriales; family Weeksellaceae; genus Kaistella; species Kaistella treverensis. The sequence continues at coordinate 1,105,175 of NZ_FORQ01000001.1, read as the reverse complement.
AAACCGGCGGGCGGAATTCAAAAAGCAAAACAGGCTTTGGATTATTTAATTTTAATAAAAGAAGAATTGGGCAACGACTGGCTGACGCCGGAACTTTTCCGTTTTGGCGCAAGTTCGCTCCTTGGCGACATCGAAAGACAGCTGGAACATTACGTAACTGGTAGATACAGTGCAAGTTTCCGTCATCCGATGGCGTAAATTTTTTGGGCGCCTTTTTCCGCCCTCCACTCCCGCTTTTTTTGCTCCATTGCATTTCGCAAAAAAGAGCTTCGTTCAGGTCGGGGCGCGGCTGGCAAACTAAAAAAAATTTTAAATTAAGTTTTATTTTTTTCGCGGCTAAAACACCATTTTTTTGCTTTTTGCAAAACTGGAAAAAACAGAACTTTCGTGGTCAATAATTGTTAGACATCACATCAAATCAATATAATGGAAATCAAAGAAATATACGACACCATGACTTACGGTCCCGCTCCGGAAACTACCGCTCCCGCGGTGGAATTTTTAGAAAATCACGACAGAACATTCGATCTTTTCATCGGTGGTGAGTGGGTGAAACCGCATTCCAAAAAATATATGGATTCCAACAATCCATCAAATAAAGAATTTTTAGCAAAAATCGCTGAAGCCGACGAAACCGACGTCGACAAAGCCGTGATGGCAGCCAACAGCGCGCTTTCAGAATGGGTAGCAATGGGTGGTTTTGAACGTGCGAAATATCTGTACGCAATAGCGCGTCAGATTCAGAAACATTCACGCCTTTTTGCGGTTTTAGAAACTTTGGACAACGGAAAACCAATCCGCGAAACCCGCGATATCGATATTCCAATCGTTGCAAGACATTTTTATCACCACGCAGGTTGGGCAAAACTCATGGATGCTGAATTCCGCGATTATCAGGAAGTTGGGGTCATCGGACAAATCATCCCGTGGAATTTCCCTTTAATGATGCTTTCCTGGAAAGTGGCGCCGGCTTTGGCCATGGGAAATACCATTGTTTTAAAACCTGCAGAATATACGTCATTAACCGCACTTTTATTTGCTGAAATCTGTGAAAAAGTTGGGCTTCCAAAAGGTGTTGTAAATATCGTAACAGGTCGCGGAACCGTTGCCGGAAATGCGTTGGTAAATCATAAAGATATACAAAAAGTCGCCTTCACCGGTTCCACCAAAGTTGGAAAAATTCTAAGAACAAATATTGCAGGAAGCGGGAAAAAAATTTCCCTCGAATTGGGCGGAAAATCTCCTTTTATCGTTTTCGAAGATGCAGATTTAGATTCAGCGATTGAAGGAATTGTGGACGCAATTTGGTTTAATCAGGGTCAGGTTTGCTGTGCAGGTTCAAGATTATTGGTTCAGGAATCTGTTTCTGAAAAATTCTACAAAAAACTGCGCGCACGCATGGAAACTTTGCGCATCGGCGATCCGCTGGATAAAGCCGTTGATATGGGTTCCATTGTTGATCCAATTCAGTTGAAAATCATAAAAGATTTGGTAAATATCGGCATCGAAGAAGGTTGCACCATTTACCAACCAAAAAACGCACTGCCGGAAAACGGTTGGTTTTATCCGCCAACTTTATTCACCGACGTGCCGACAAGCGCGGTGATTGCACAGGAAGAAATTTTCGGGCCGGTTTTGGTCGCGATGACTTTCCGTTCACACTCCGAAGCATTGGCGTTGGCAAACAATACAAAATATGGTTTGGCGGCGAGTGTCTGGACAGAAAATATCAATTTAGCTTTAGACATTGCACCGAAAATTAAAGCCGGAAGCGTTTGGATCAACTGTACAAATCAGTTTGATGCAGCGGCAGGTTTTGGTGGTTATAGAGAATCTGGTTTCGGTCGCGAAGGCGGAAAAGAAGGTTTATATGAATATCTGAAACCAAAAGTGGAAGCCGAATTTACTTCAGCACCGGTTTTGCCAAAAGCTGAAAAGCAAAAAAACAGTATAAAAGCAGCCAATATTTTAGCGGATATCGACCGTACTACGAAAATGTACATCGGTGGAAAGCAGGCGCGCCCGGACGGAGGTTACAGCACGGAAATCACCAATTCTTTCGGTGAATATATCGGTGAAGTTTCCGAAGGAAACAGAAAAGACATCCGAAACGCGGTTGAAGCTGCGCATGCTGAAAAATCGTGGGGCGGAATGACCGGTCACGCAAGAGCGCAAGTTCTTTATTATATCGCAGAAAATTTGGCCATTCGGGAGGAAGAATTTGCAGAAAGAATTGTAGAAATGACCAACCAATCTTTGGAATCCGCGCAGGATGAGGTTGAAAAATCAATCGAAAGAATCTATACTTACGCGGCTTACGCCGATAAATACGATGGTGCAGCACATTCCACTGTTCAAAGAATGGTTACACTTGCAATGCCGGAAGCAATCGGTGTGATGGGAATTATCTGTCCTGAAGAAAATCCGCTTTTAGGATTTATTTCTACGGTGATTCCGGCAATCGCGATGGGAAATAGAGTGGTGGTGATTCCTTCGGAAAAAAATCCGTTTTCAGCAACCGATTTTTATCAAATCCTCGAAACTTCTGATGTTCCTGCCGGAACGGTAAATATTGTTACCGGTCCGAAAGACGATTTAGCCAATGAACTTGCGAAACATTATAACGTGGAGGGAATTTGGTATTTCGGAACCGCGGAAGGAAGTAAAAACATCGAATTATTATCTACTGAGTCGATGAAAAGATCCTGGGTGAATTTCGGAAAATACCGAAACTGGCTGAATCCGAAACACGGCGAAGGACAGGAATTTCTGAGACACGCAACGGAAATCAAAAATATCTGGATTCCGTACGGCGCTTAAAAAATCAAAAAAAATGCCCAAATAGCCACGAATTTTTTCGTGGCTTTTTCATGCTAAAAAATCTATTTTTGCAAACCATGACCGAACGAAAACTGAACAAAAAAATTACCCGCAAAATTCATAAAAAGCGCAAAAGACATTTTCTGTTGCGTCGCGAAATCCTGCTTTTGTGTCTGGTTTTGGCGCTGTTCGGCACCGGTTTTTATTTAAAGGAAAAAATTTCTTTTTACTACGCTTTACATTTCAATAAATTTGAACATAAAAAGCTCTCAAATACCGAAAAAGAAGAAGCGCGCATCAACCGAATTATCGGTGACAATGCAGATAAAACTTTCGGTATTGATGTTTCTCATTATCAAAGAAAAGAAGACATCGCGTGGGACAGTTTAAGCATCGGAAACCGCGCCATTCCGCTGGAATTTGTGGTTTTACGCGCCACCATGGGAAATCGTTCAGCAGATAAACATTTCGATGAGTTCTGGACTTTAGCTAAAAAGCACAATCTGGTTCGTGGCGCGTATCATTTTTACCGCGCGGATGAAGATCCGGTTTTGCAGGCGAATAATTTCCTCGAAAACGTAAAGTTGGAATCCGGTGATTTGCCGCCGATTTTGGATATTGAAAAAATTCCGCGTCGGAAATCCACCAAAAAACTCATCGAAGATTTAAAAATCTGGTGCCGGATTGTAGAAGAAGCCTACGGTGAAAAACCGATAATTTACACGTATTATCATTATCACAAAGATTTTCTAAAGGGTGAATTTGACGATTATCCGCTTTGGCTCGCGAACTACAATGATGTTCCCCGACCGTCGCCGGACGCCGAGTGGCGTATCTGGCAGTTTACCGAAAACGGAATTGTGTACGGCATCAATACCAAAGTTGACCTGAATGTTTATAACGGAAGTTTGTGGTCGCTGAAAAGGCTGACTTTAGACTAATAAAAAAAGATGCTTTTTACGGCATCTTTTTTAATTTTATTTCAAGTGAAATTATTTTGTTTTATCAAGCAAAGCTTGCGTGTCTGCAAAATCATCACCACTTTTTTTCGCTAATTCGATGGCTTTGGTTGCCCAAGTTTTCGCGTTTTCTTTTTGTCCCAATTTGAAGTAAAGGTTTGCCAAAGTATCCGAATTCGCGTAACCTTCTTTGATTTTTACCGACTGTTTTGCCCAGTTTAAAGCCTTTTCTAAAGCTGCTTTATCTGTGGCGTTTTCGAAGAAATTCCAGGCGATAGAATTCAGTTCGTCTGATGTAAAAGCAGTCGAAGTTCCGTCGCCGTAATATTCCAGCGCAAGTTTCTGGTAAGTTGCTTTATCCTTTTGAAGCGAAGCCACTCTCATTCTGGTTTTCAGCAAAAGTGGTCGCAAAGCTTCTTCCGACATGGTTTTTCGGGCTTCCGCAACGTATTTTTTCTCATCGAAAGTTTTGGTCGCTTTATCATACGAATTATTAAAAAGTGCACTTTGCGCAAGGCTTTTAAGCAACTGCGTATATTTTTCTTCCGGCATCATTTTCAAAAGCTCAGCTTTTCGGGAAATAAACTGCGGAAAAAGCGGAGAATTTGAATCGGGAGTTAAAGCAAAAAGGTACGAAAAATCTTCCTGCGAAAGTGGCTCTTTTTTCTGATTGTAATAAATAACAGCGGCTTTTGTAGCTAAATCAGCATCCGAAAAAGCGAAAACCTTAATGAAATTCATCAAAAATTCCGGACTTTTTTCACCCGCTTCAAAACGTTTCTTCAGCGCGCCCAACTGTTTTGCAGGATCAATCGCATCTTTACCTACCAAGATAAATTCTGGTGCAGGAAAGTAAGAAGTCACGCGGTGAATTAATTCACCATCGCCATTCAGAAAAAGATAAGTCGGGTAAGCACGAACATTGTATTTTTTCGCAATATCGATGCCTTCACCTTTTTCCATATCGATTTTGGAATTAATGAAGTTCGCGTTGTAAAATTCGCCCACCGTTGGCTCCGGAAATACGTTTTTCGCCATGAGTTTACATGGGCCGCACCAGGTGGTAAAAGCGTCCACAAAAAGCAGTTTGTTTTCTTTTTTTGCGATGGCCAAAAGCTCCGCGAAAGTTTTATTTTCCTCGAATTTCATTCCCTGACCGAAGGTGATGATGCTAAAAAAAAGCAGTAAAATGAGCGATATTTTTTTCATTTTTTAAAATAATTTTGTGTGTCAAATTTAAACAAATTCGTGGATATAGCTGTCTATCATGCTTTTCATTAAATTCAATAGCGCGCGAAAAAAACCGCTTCTTTTGAAGCGGCTTGTAAAACATAAAAAATTGCCATTTTACGAGGCAAAATCTTCCATTGTACGCAGTGCAACCAATGCGCGGTCCACCGAATCTTTCTGTTTACGTACCATTTCGCGCACGTCCTGTGGCAAATTGGTATCGTTCAAAACTTCACCGTATTCTTCTGAAAATGTTTCTTCACCACGGATGCATTCTTCATAAATCGCTTGGTCGCCGGTGGCAAAAGCACTTCTAATCGCAATCCACGTTCGGTGAAGATCACCAGCTAAACTTGTTCCTTTGTCCGGCTCGCCGCCATATTTTGCAATCAGTTCTTTAATTTTATGCCCGAAATCGTATCTGTTTTTGGCCTGGCTTTCGAAATAAGATTTCAAAGCGCGGTGGTCAATTTTTTCTGCCGCTTCTTTGTAGCCTTTTTCGGCGTCGTAATTTTTGGTTAATAAATCGTTCAGCTCGCTGACTACTTTGTCGTTTTCCATTTTAAATTTTTTTGATGTTAATTCTGTTTCAGCAACAGAAAATATTCCATTACGCTGATTATCACCAGATTTAACAGAGTTTAACGCCCAAATATTTTTTCAGTACGTTTTCAAAAATTTATATTTTCTAAAAATTTGCCTCAAAAGCAGCTGATTTTTTTGGAACGCATTTCCCGCCAAAATTCAGTACTTTTGCACCTTCAAAAACCCTTCTTTTCTTTTATAATGAATTATATTTCAGCAGAAAACCTCACAAAATCCTTCGGAGTTAAAAAACTTTTTACCAACATTACTTTCCATATTAACGAAGGTGATAAAATTGCAATTGTTGCTAAAAACGGTTCCGGAAAATCTACTTTGCTCAAAATTTTGATGGGCAAAGAAATCGCGGATTCTGGTACAGTTGTCATCAACAAAGATATTCAGGTGGTTTTATTCGATCAGGAAATTGATTTTGAAGGCGAGCTGAATGTGGAAGAGTTTATGATGACTTTGGATTCTGCACCAATTATGGCGCTGAAAAATTACCATCATGCCTTGGTTTCGGAAGATCCCGATGATATGGATAAAGCGCTGAATGAAATGGAAAATCACGAAGCCTGGGATTTGGAAAATGAAATGAGCCAGATTTTGTCCCAACTGAAAATCACCGATTTGACCTCGAAAATGAAAACGCTTTCCGGCGGGCAAATCAAGCGCGTTGCGCTGGCAAAACTTCTCGTGGAAACCCGCGCGCAGCACCGCCACACTTTGCTGATTATGGACGAACCAACCAATCACCTCGACGTGGATATGGTGGAGTGGCTCGAAAATTATCTTTCAAAAGCGATGGTGACTTTGCTTCTCGTAACTCACGACCGCTATTTTTTGGACGCTGTTTGCGACAAAATTTGGGAAATGGAAGATTACAATCTTTACGTTCACAACGGCAGCTACGGCACTTATCTGGAAAACAAAATCATCCGTGAAGAAAACCTGAATTCTACTATCGATAAAGCGCAAAACCTTTACCGTAAAGAGTTGGAATGGATGCGCCGACAGCCAAAAGCGCGCACCACAAAATCGAAATCACGACAGGACGATTTTTACGAAACCGAAAAAGTTGCCAAAACAGATACCAGAAAAGAAAAACTGGAACTGGATTTTGAAATGAAACGTCTGGGCCAAAAAATTCTGGAATTGCATCATATTTCGAAAAGTTTCGGCGATAAATTGTTGCTGAAAGATTTTTCTTACCAGTTTCAGCGCGGTGAAAAAGTGGGGATTGTAGGTAAAAACGGCGCCGGAAAATCTACGCTTTTAAATATTATACAAGGTTTGGAACCGTATGATTCGGGTTCCATCGAAACGGGTGAAACTATAAAATTCGGTTATTTTTCGCAGAAAGGTTTGGTTTACAAGGAAGATCAGCGCGTCATTGATTTTATTAAAGATATATCTGAAAATTTCCCGCTGGCGAATGGCAGAACCATTTCTGCCTCGCAGTTTTTGCGTCTTTTTTTGTTTGATGACCAAACGCAGTATTCGCCGATTTCAAAATTGTCCGGCGGTGAAAAAAGACGTCTGCATTTGATGTACGTTTTGTACCAAAATCCGAACTTTTTAATTTTCGATGAGCCGACGAATGATTTGGATTTACCTACATTGACGGTTTTAGAAAATTTCCTTTTGCAGTTTCAGGGCAGTTTAATTATCGTTTCCCACGACCGATATTTTATGGACCGAATTGTGGATCACGTTTTAGCCTTCGAAGGTGACGGAATCATCAAAGATTTTGTCGGCAACTTCTCGGAATATCGCGAAAAAAAGGCTTTAGAGCAGTCAAAAAAAGTTTCAGCGCCAGCGCCAGAAGCTCCGAAAAAAGTTGAAGCTGTAAAACCGGTTCAAACTTCTGCGACCAAAAAACTTTCCTTTAAAGAACAGCAGGAGTTGAAAGAAATTGAAAAGGAAATGCCGAAACTGGAGAAAAACCGCGCGGAAATCCTGGAAAATCTGAACAATGAAACCGATTATGAAAAAATTGCGGTGTACTCTAAAGATTTGGAAACGATTGCGGAAAAACTGCAGGATTTAGAAATGCGCTGGTTAGAACTTCAGGACTAAAATTTCCACCAAATTATGCGCGACAACCAAAAACTGGAAGCCAAATACGGTTTATTTACCGCCATTTCTATGGTGATCGGACAGGTTATTGGATCCGGAATTTTCTTTAAAGTTGATGATGTACTTTCTGCAACGCAAGGCAATGTTTTAGCCGGATTTCTGGGCTTTACCATTGTCGGCATCAGCGTTGTTTTCGCCGGAATTTCCATGGCAAATTATGCCGAAATTCTGCCCAAAGAAGGCGGAATTTTAAGCTACGTCACTTACCGTTTCGGCAACACCGCCGCCTATTTTGTCGGTTGGATGTATATGAGTCTGTTTTATCCCGCGCTGACCGCCGTTCTGTTCACGGTTTCTGGGATTTATATTGCGCATTTGCTGGCAGATTTTTTCAATTTTACTCCCACGACGCTGCATTTCGCGCTGATTGGTTTCGTAAATTTGGTCATCTTTTTCTGTATTAATATTTTCCGGCCACGAAGCAGCGGAATTTTTCAGCAAATGACAACAGTGCTGAAGGTTTTACCGTTAATTTTCATAGCGTCGCTCGGTATTTTAAGCTTGGTAAAAGGCGATGTAAGCCAGGTAAACACATTTACGCAAATCGGGAACGGTGTGCAGAATCAATCATTTTTGCTCTTGGTAGCGGCGAGTTTTATCCCCATTTCCTTTGCTTTTGATGGTTGGTATATCGCAACGCAGATTTCGGGTGAGATTAAAAATTCGAGCAAAAACCTTCCGAAAGCTTTAATAATAGGAACCATTTCGGTAATGGTGATTTATATATCTTATTATCTCGGAATTGTTTTCCGCATGAGCGGTGAAGAAATCATCGCCCTGAAAGATACTTATATCACCGAATTTGCAAGGAAAATTGCTTCAAATTCCGGAGCTTTAATTATGCAGCTTTTCATTATTATTTCGGTTTTGGGAACTTCAAACGGTTTGCTTCTCGCGACAATTCGCGTTCCTTATCAGTTTTCGAATTTAGAGAAATCCAAAAAATTCCTGAATTTGACTAAAATTGATGAAAAAACAAAAATGCCGGTGAACAGTGCAATTTTTGGGACTTTAATCATTCTGGTTTACATCCTTATTTATTATATCACGAACACGGTTCCATTTTTCACATCGAAAAATTTTGACATTTCCGCAATACCCATCATTTTTATTTACCTGGTGAACGGTGCTTTGTTTATTGGTTTGTTTCAACTTTTCAACAGGAAACTTTTTTCGCGTAATTCATTAATGAAAAAAATAATGGCCGTAATCGCGGTCTTCGGAATTGCCATTGTTTTGTTCGGAACCGCGAGTGCGCCGAACGGAATTATGTATTTCATCATCAACATTTCCTTCCTGCTTTTTGGCTTTATTTTCCTGAAAAAAAACTGATAAATATCAGCTAAAAATAAAACCAGCTTCATTTTCAGGAATTTAAACAAATTTCTTTATTTAGAATAATTCAAAATAGACTTGCTTGTTTTAGTGGAATCGCTTACTTTTGCAGCGTTATTTTAATTCAGTCTAAATAAAAACGTCCATGAAAAAACAGAAAATTTCTCTCGGAATGTTATTGATTGCTGCAACGATGAGTGGGCAGATGAAATATGATTTTGAGAGTGACACGATCAGAATTCAGCAAATTGAAGATGTAAACCTTCATAAAACCGGAAATCCCAATAAAGCACGCCCTCTTTCGTCGAAGTCAAATCTGACGATCATGGAAAATCCGCAGCCGGTGGCGATTGTAACGCATGAAGTAATTGAGCAGCAGCAAGCAAAACAGCTGAGCGACGTTCTGCAAAATGTAAACGGTCTTTATATTACGTCTTCGCGCGGAAATTCACAGGACAGTTTTGGTGGACGTGGTTTTGTTTTCGGGAACGACAATATTTTTAAAAACGGTTCGCGTGTAAACAGCGGTGTTTTCCCTGAAGTTTCCGGTTTGGAAAGAGTGGAAGTTTTGAAAGGCGGCAACGCAATGCTTTACGGAAATGTGGGCGCTGGTGGTGTGGTGAACTTAATAACAAAAAAACCAAAATTTGATAAAGGCGGCAGTGTAAGTTTCAGCGCAGGAAGCTGGAACAGCTATAAACCAACCGTCGATTTTTACGGTCCGTTAAGCGAAAAAATTGCGTTCCGTGTGAACGGTTCTTTTGAAACGGCTGAGAGTTTCCGCGATGTGGTAGAATCGGAAAAATATTATTTCAATCCGTCTTTTGTTTTTAATATCGGTGAAAAGTCGCAGATTTTGGTTGAAGCAGATTATCTGAAAAATGAATTCACGCCTGATTTCGGTATCGGTTCCATTACCAACAAAGACGGTTCCTACGCGATGAATAATTTATTGCCGCGCAACGCTTTTCTTGGTGCAGACTGGCAAAACCAAACGGTAGAACAGGCAACAACCGGAATTACATTTAATCATCAGTTTAATGATTTCTGGACTTTAAATGCGGTCGCGTCTTACCAAAACTACACGAAAGATTATTTTTCTTCCGAAAGAATTCAGTGGAGCTATGACAATACTGACCGTTTAAGCTGGAAAAGACCAATCAATAAAACCTACGCGGAGCAAAACTACACCAGTTTGCAGCTGAATTTAAATGGTGAAGTGAAAACCGGCAATGTTAACCATAAGATTTTGGTGGGAACAGATGGCGATTACGGAACCAATGATTCTTACACTTTCAAACTTTCGCAGTCACTTTATGGAACTAACGGTAATGCTGATGGAACCATTTACTTAGATGATCCGTCAAGCTGGGCATCGGGCGCTGTTCCAAACTCGGAAAGAAAAGACCGCAACAGAATTCCGACTCAAAGATTTGGTATTTATGCGCAGGATTACATCGAACTTACGGAACAATTTAAAGTTTTGGCGGGTTTGAGATGGTCTTATGTGGAAAACAAAGATTCTGAAAAGAAAAACTTTGCCAACAATTCAGTTACGATTTCCGAAGGAACGGTAGACCGCGCTTTTTCGCCAAAAGCAGGTTTGGTTTATATGCCGACAGACAATCTTTCGCTTTTCGCGACTTACACCAATTCTTTCAGTCCAAATACCGGCCGCGACATCGATGACAATTCTTTGAAACCTTCGCTCATCGACCAGTTTGAGTTGGGCATGAAAAAGAATTTCTGGAATAATGCGGTGGCAATTAACCTGTCACTTTACCAGATTGAAAATAAAAACTTTTACCAAACCGCGGAATTTAAAGCTGACGGAACGGTGAATTCCGATTCCAGCATTAAAGAATTTGCCGGAAAAATGCGCAGCCGCGGCGTGGAGCTGGATATTACGGGAAATCCGTACGCGAATCTGTCATTGATTGGTGGATTTTCCTACAACCATTCGGTTTACCTTGATACACCTGCCGATTTCGGTTATGTAGAAAACCAAAGATTGGTGAGAACTCCAGCGACAACCGCAAATGCTTCCGTTTTCTATACTTTCAATCAGTATGTGAAAGGCCTGAAAATCGGTGCGAGCGCGTATTTCGTGGGTGATCGAATTGCAGGCTGGAATGACACTAAAGAAACGCTGGATGATCGCGGTGGCGCCAGCAGATTGCTGAAAGTTGACGATTATGTGACGGCAGCTTTATCCGTTGGGTACGACTGGAAGAAATTTTCGGTTTTAGGAAAAATAGGTAACCTTTTCGACACGGTGAATTATAACTACCACGAAAACTATTCGGTGAACCCAATTACACCACGAAATTTTTACGTGACGTTTAACTACAAATTCTAGCCTTTCACAATTTTGCAACCTGAAAAATAAAACAGTGGAGAACCACTTTTCCGCTGTTTTTAAAAAAAGGAAAGCGAGATAAAAAATTAACGGGTTTTTGCCCGTTTTTTCCCATTTTAAAAAAAACAAAAAAAACAGAAAACTATGGCAGCAATTAAGGACACCAAATCATTTATGCGGATTACGCACCGCTATTTAGGCTATTTCGCGGCGGGAATTATGGCGGTTTACGCGCTCAGCGGCGTTTTGCTCATTTACCGCGACACCAATTTCCTGAAAAAGGAAAATAAAACCGAAATCGTGTTGAAACCCAACATGACCGAAAAAGAACTCGCGAAGGAAATCAAAATGCGGAACGTGGAATTTAAACCCGGTGAAGGAGATCTGAAAACCTTCGAGCAGGGAACTTACAACCAAAAAACCGGCGAAGCAAAATACACGAAAATGGAGCTGCCATATGTTTTGGAAAAATTCAACCAGCTGCATAAATCCACGTCTACACACCGTTACGCGACGCTGAACGCGGTTTTCGGTTTTGTGCTGTTTTTCTTTGTGATTTCCTCTTTTTGGATGTTTAATTTCAAGTCAAAGGCATTTCGCCGCGGAATGATTTACGCCGGAATCGGTTTTGTGGTGGCGGTTATTATGGTGTTTTTCCAGTAAGGATGAAGTATGAACGTTGAGTGCTTTTGAAATTAAAAAATTTGCTGTTTGAACGGCAAATTTTTTCGTTTTGGAATTTAGAACTGCTTTTTGGTGAAGTTGAAAAAAAAGCTGCTTTTTGGGCATTTTTTTTCGTTTTGGAGTTTGGGATTGTTTTGGTAAAATCGAAAAAAATGTTGTTTTAAGAGTGAATTTTTTCATTTTGAAATCTGGATTTGGGAACGGGAAGTGGAAGGAGCGTAAATCTCTAGCCCTGGTTGAACGGCGTGTTTGAGCTCTCCCGAGCGCGCGGGAAAAGCGCGCGCGGGAAGCGAGTAGTGAAAGCAGGTTCCCGGCTCCTGAAAAACTTGGTATTTTTAGTGGCAAATAATCAGCGTGTGAAGATGTTGCATTGAGAAAAATGATTATCTTTGCAGCCTTATAATTAATCGGGACGAGTTCCCACAAATTCAAACATTTATGTCAGTAAAAATTAGATTACAAAGACACGGTAAAAAAGGGAAGCCTTTTTTCCACATCGTAGTTGCCGATGCAAGAGCAAGTAGAGATGGTAAATTCATCGAAAAAATCGGGACTTACAACCCAGTAACCAACCCAGCGGTAATTGACCTGAATGTTGATGCTGCCGTAAAATGGTTAAACAACGGTGCGCAACCAACAGATACTGCGCGCGCAATCCTTTCTTACAAAGGCGTACTTTACAAAAAACACTTATTAGGTGGTGTTGCTAAAGGTGCTTTCGACCAGGCAACTGCAGATGAAAAATTTGCAACTTGGTTAGCAGGTAAAGAACAACAGGTTCTTGGTAAAAAAGACGGTTTGAGCAAAGCGAAAGATGAAGCTAAAAAAGCTGCTCTGGAAGCTGAAGCTAAAGTAAACCAAGGTAGACTGGATGCTGCTGCGAAAATAGAGGCTGACGCAAAAGCGGAAGCTGACGCTAAATTAGCAGAAGAAAAAGCTGCTGAAGACGCAAAAATCGCTGAAGCTAAAGCTGCTGAACAAGCTGCAAACGCGCCAGCGGAAGAGGCTGCAGAAGAGAAAACAGCAGTGGAAACTGTTGCAGAAACTTTAGGCGGAGCAGCAGCTGTAGTTGCAGGTGCTATTGATACCGTAAAAGAAACTGTAGCAAATGTTACTGAAAAATTAGCCGGAAGCGACGAAGCAACTGAAGAAGGTGCTGACGAAGCAAAAGCTTAATAAATTTCTTATAGAATATGGAGGCGTCAAATTTTTTTTGACGCCTCTGTTATTTTAAAACCTTTTATATTTGCAGTATGAAAAAAGAAGATTGCTATTTTCTCGGAAAAATCACGCGCAGACATGGCTTGCATGGCAATGTATTTCTAAAATTAGATACAGACCAACCTGAGATGTACAATAAACTGGATTCTATTTTTGTGGATATCAACGGTTTGCTGGTTCCTTTTTTTGTGGCAAAACAAGCGTGGAGCAAAGGTGAAACGCTGATTATTTCCTTTAAAAATTCTACCGAAACTTTGGTGGATCAGGTTGTGGGGAAAGACGTTTACATGCCGCTTTCCGGTTTACCGAAACTGACGGGAAATAAATTTTATTACCACGAAGTAGTTGGTTTTGAAATCCGTGAAGAAGACGGCAAATCCTGCGGAATAATAGAGTCGGTTAATGATCAGACGGGTCAGCATTATTTTATGCTGAATTATGGCGGAAAACAAGTTGTTATACCAATTATTAAAGACTGGATTCTGGAACTGAATCGTGAAGAAAAATATCTTAAAATGGCGTTGCCGGAAGGTTTGATGGATGTTTTCCTGGTGCCTTCCAAAAAAGATGAATAAAAATTGCCTGCTTTTCGGGCAATTTTTTTGAAAACTTATAGTAAAGATTTAAAGGCAATTTTTTTGCCTTTTTTTGACCATTTTTTTTCAGATTTTGTGAAACTGATTTGCTAAAAAATTTTTAACAGCAAATTTTAGTAAAGTCTAAAAGCAAAAAAATTCCGGTGAAAAACACCGAAATTCTTAGAAAAATATTAATAACCTAAAGCAAAAATTACGCCAATTTTTAGTAAGTTTGCATAGACTGAGATTTGGCGAAGCACAAAATTTCGGTAAAACACTAAAAAAAACGACTTCCACGAAAATGAGAACGACGATAAAAGAACTATTAGGAAATTATAAAAAACAGTTGCACCACGACATTACGATTCAAGGCTGGGTTCGGGCGTTCCGCTCCAACCGCTTTATTGCTTTGAATGACGGTTCAACCATAAATAATCTCCAGATTGTCGTAGATTTTGAAAAATTCGACGAAAACCTGCTGAAAAACATTACCAATGCAGCTTCGCTGAAAATTGTTGGTGAAGTGGTAGAAAGTCAGGGAGCAGGACAAACCATTGAAATAATCGCGAAAAAAATACAGATTTTAGGCGATAATTTTACGGAGGAGCGTGACAAAACCATTCTTCAGCCAAAGAAACATTCATTGGAAATATTGCGTGAGCAGGCGCATTTGCGTTTCCGTACCAATCTTTTCGGAGCGGTTTTCCGTGTGCGCAGCTCGGTGAGTTTTGCAATTCATCAGTTCTTTCACCAAAATCAGTTCTTCTACATGAATACGCCGATTATTACGGGCGCTGATGCAGAAGGTGCAGGTGAAATGTTCAGCGTAACGAATTTCGATTTAAATGAAATCCCGCGCGATGAAAATTCGGAAATTGATTTTTCTCAGGATTTTTTCGGTAAAAAAACCAATCTTACGGTTTCCGGACAGTTAAGCGTAGAAACAGCGATGATGGGTCTTGGCAGGGTTTATACTTTCGGGCCGACTTTCCGTGCAGAAAATTCCAACACGGCGCGTCACCTTGCGGAATTCTGGATGGTGGAACCCGAAGTTGCATTTAATAATTTAGAAGATAATATCGATTTAGCGGAAGATTTCTTGAAATATGTTATCGGCTATGTTCTGGAAAACTGCAAAGATGATCTGGACTTTTTAGATAAAAGATTTACTGAAGAGCAAAAGCAGAAACCGGAAAAAGACCGCGCAGCAGAAGGTTTAATTGAGAAACTGACCAACGTAATCCAAAAAAGATTTAAACGCGTTTCTTATACGGAAGCCATTGATATTCTGAGAAATTCCAAAGAAAATAAAAAAGGCAAATTCCAATTCCCGATTGAGGAATGGGGCGCCGATTTGCAAAGCGAGCACGAGCGTTATCTGGTAGAAAAACATTTCGACAGTCCGGTGGTTTTGTTTGATTATCCGAAAGAAATCAAAGCATTTTACATGAAACTGAACGAAGACGGAAAAACCGTTGCCGCGATGGATGTTTTATTCCCTGGAATTGGCGAAATCATCGGCGGTTCACAACGTGAAGACCAGCTGAGTATTCTGCAGAGCAAAATGAAAGATATGAACGTGGACGAAGAGGAATTGTGGTGGTATTTAGACACCAGAAAATTCGGTTCGGTTCCGCACGCAGGTTTCGGTTTGGGATTGGAAAGACTTGTATTATTTGTTACCGGGATGACGAACATCCGTGATGTAATCCCTTTCCCGCGCACACCTCACAATGCGGAATTCTAAGTAAATTTCCGTACATTGAGGAACACATCAAAATAAAAAACACAGAGATCTTAATATGTTAAAGCAAAATCTTCAAATGCGACTTGGCCAGAAACTGGCCCCTCAACAAATTCAGTTAATGAAGCTGATTCAGCTGCATACGCTGGAATTTGAAGAGGAACTGGAGCGCGAACTGGAAGAAAATCCCGCGCTGGAAAAAGTGCAGGAAGAAAATAAAGAGGAAGAATTTTCCTCAGAAGAAAGTTTCGAAGAAGAGGGCACCGAAAGCATTGATACTGATTTCGATGTAAACGATTATATTTTCGATGATGAGCCGGCTTACAAAACTACGGCGAGCAACTATTCGGCGGACGATGAAGAATTCGATAACCAGTCGCTTTTAACGGAAGGGCAGTCGCTGTACGATTATCTTTTAGAGCAAATCCGCTTATCGAATATCGAAAATGAAGACCTGCTTATCGCTGAATATATTATCGGAAACCTGGATAACGACGGATATCTGCGCAGAGAACTGAAAAAGGTAGTAGATGATTTAGCGTTCTCGCAAGGCGTTTTTACCACGGTAGAAAATGTGCAGGAAATTCTGGAAAATTATGTTCAGAAGCTTGATCCGCCGGGCGTGGGTGCCAGAAATTTGCAGGAATGTCTTTTGCTGCAGATCGAGAAAAAAGTTTCTGCTGATAAAGCCGTGAGTTTAGCCGGAAATATTCTGAGAAACCAGTTTGACGCGCTTACCAACAAGCACTACAACAAGATCATCCAGAAATACGATATTGAAGAGGAAGATTTAAAAGACGCTTTGGAAGTAATTTCTAAACTTTCGCCAAAAGTGGGCGGAAATTTCGATACGCAGACGATTACCATTAATAATGAAATTATTCCGGATTTCCTTATCACGGTGAAAGACAATGGTGCGAAAGGAATAGAAGTGATTCCCTCACTGAACAGTAAAAATGCGCCTTCACTTCGAGTTTCTGATGAATATAAAGATATTTTGACAACGTATTCTCACGATAAAAAATCGCCGGAACATAAGCAGGCGGCGCTTTTCATCAAGCAAAAACTCGACGCTGCAAAATGGTATATCGATGCGATTAATCAGCGCCAGAATACGTTGTTGCAAACCATTTCAGCCATCGTAAAACTTCAGAAAGATTATTTCATAACGGCTGATGACAAATCCTTGAAACCGATGATTCTAAAAGATGTTGCGGATATTACAGGATTTGATATTTCCACCATTTCCCGTGTGGTAAAAAGCAAATATGCGGATACACCAAATGGAATTGTCTATCTGAAAAGTCTCTTTTCCGATTCCTTGACAAACGATGATGGTGAAGAAGTTTCTACAAAAGAAATCAAAACGCATTTAATGGACGTCATCAACAGCGAAAATAAGCGCAAACCGCTTACCGACGACGCGTTGGTTGGTTTGTTGAAAGAAAAAGGCTACAATATCGCCAGACGGACTATCGCGAAATACCGCGAACAGCTTAATATTCCAGTAGCGCGATTGAGAAAAGAATTGTAAAATTCAAAACAAAAAAAAAGGCTTAAAAAGAGGGGAATTTTTATAAATTCTCCTCTTCTATTTTTCGGAGCTGATCGAGATTCTTGCCAAGCCGTTTCAAAATAAAACCGTACACCACCTGGTAATAAACCCAGATCAGCATCACACTAATTCCCACAGTCACAAGCAATCCGGTGAAAAACCCGACAAGCGTTGAATTTGTAAGTTCAATATTTTGCTGTGAAAACACCGAAAAAATATAGATTCCTAAAATCAGCGAAAAGACAATTAGCAGAACGATATTTGCGAGAATGAAGAGCTGAACTGTTTTCTTGAATCTGATGATTTGCAGAATGAGTTTTTTCAGGTTCGATTCCACATTTATTTTGCGGTAATTCTGGTAGAAAAAGTAAATGAAAGCGGCGGTCATCGAAAGACTTACAATTTTCAAGACCAGATAAATCTGCGTCAGCGTATTCTTAAAATCCTCCGAATTATCAATGCCCAGTTTCCCCAAAACATTGGTTAAATCTGCTGTTTCTTCACCCAAATAAGTGTAATATAAATTGACGCCGAAAATAAGGATAAACTCTACGATGCTGATCCACAAAATGTATTTCACGTAATTACGCGACGATTTATTCAGCATCAGTTCAATTTCGCTGGTATTGTATTTTGGCTGAACAGGTTCCTGCTGCCAGGTTTTTTTAAAATCGTCTAAATCAAATTCAGGCATGTTTCTCCATTAGTTGTTTTAAAGTTTTCTTCAGCCGGTTCATTTTCACCCGCGCATTTACCTCGGTAATTCCTAAGTTTTCTGCAATATCGCGGTACGGCAAATCGTCCAGATACATGGTGATGATCGCGCGTTCCACATTCGGCAGCATTTTTATGACTTTATAAAGTGTAGAAATATGCTGTTGTTTTTCATCGTCCGCTTCCACATAATTGCTGTGATGGTAATCGAGCAGTTCATCCGTTTGCGGCGATTTGGTTTTCTTACGAAAAAGGGTAATTGCGGTGTTCAGCGCTACGCGGTACATCCAGGTGGAAATCTTCGATTGTCCTTTGAATGAGTCGTAGGAACGCCAGAGTTGTAACACGATTTCCTGAAAAAGATCCTGTTCGTCCTCAAGAGTATTGGTGTAAAGTCGGGAAACCTTAATAATCAAACCTTGATTATCCTTGATAAGTTTCGCGAATTCTTTCTCTTTAAGGCTCAAATTTTCGGTATTTTTAGAAAAAACGAAGATAATTTTTTTTAGCCGAAATTTAAAGTAAATAGTAAGATTTCATTTGTTTAATTGAAAGGTGAGAAAACCATTTTTCAGCATCTTACTTCTAATTTATTATATTTGCTGCATGATTCTACGCGGAGAAAATTTGATTAAAGAATACGGTCCAAAAAAAGTTGTAAAAGGCGTTTCTGTGGAAGTGGCACAGGGTGAAATCGTAGGATTACTGGGACCTAACGGTGCCGGCAAAACCACCAGTTTCTATATGATTGTCGGTTTGGTAAAACCTACGTCGGGGCGCATTTTTCTCGATAATCAGGAAATTACCAATGATGCCATGTACCGTCGCGCGCAGAAAGGAATCGGATATCTTGCGCAGGAAGCTTCGGTTTTCCGGAAACTTTCCGTCGAAGACAATATTCTCGGTGTTTTGCAGCTTACCAATCTTTCGCGCCGCGAACAGCAAATGAAATGCGATGAATTGATTGAAGAATTTTCGCTTCAGCATGTGCGGAAAAACCGCGGCGACTTACTTTCGGGAGGTGAAAGAAGAAGAACCGAAATCGCGCGCTGTCTCGCGACAAGCCCTAATTTTATCCTGCTTGATGAGCCTTTTGCTGGTGTTGACCCAATTGCGGTGGAAGATATCCAAAAAATTGTGCGCAGTTTGGTCGATAAAAATATCGGAATTTTAATCACCGATCACAATGTGCAGCAAACGCTGGCCATCACACATAAAACCTATATCATGTTCGAAGGGCGAATTTTAAAAGAAGGACTTCCGCACGAATTGGCAAATGATCCGCAGGTTCGGGAAGCGTATTTAGGTGAAAATTTTGTCTACCAGGATATTTTGAATAAGCCGAAAAAGCGCGAATTTGTGTATAATATCTGGGCCGGAAATTTCGATTCGAAAAACCAGTTCCAAAGTTTTGTAGATGATGAATTCGGAAATGTTGAGAATCTCCGACTGATGTACGGTTTTGAAGACATCAGTTTTGCCTCGCTTGCCAACTCCGAAATTGAGCATATTTTCACAGAAGTTATCGATAAAACCGCGAATAATTCCTACCTTTTTCAGAAGAAAGAAATCACCTCGATGTATACTTTGGAACAGGCAGAAGCGGAATCGAAATCACGCAGCAAACCTGAACTTCATTATCTGACGAGCTTCCTTTTCCAGTCTTAAATTTTTGAAAAAAAAGCCTGTTTAAGGCCGAAAAAATGTAACAGGGAAGGTGGTCAGGTTTTTGTTGCGTACGAGTTTTCTGAATTTTCTCTCAAATTATGCCGAAACCTTTTAACCGAACCATCACACTTTACAATATCTATCAGCAACTGCTGCCTTTCATCAAACCGTATCGTCTGATGATGTACGGCACGCTTTTCCTCACTTTTATCGGTGCTTTGCTGGCGCAGGTCAATCCACTGGTTTTAAAATATACGGTGGACGAAGTTACGGCGTTAACGCAGCTTCCAGATCCGATGTCCGAAGGAATTCATATTTTGGTCGTTATTTCTGCTATTTTATTAGGAAAAGAATTATTGAATATTTTCATCCAGTTCGGTCAGAAATTTTACGGTGAAAAAATCCGAATTAATACGAGTTCGGTTTTAGCACAAACGGCAATTGATGAAATTTTAACCTACAGCGTCGCTTTTTTCAATGATGAAAATCACGAATCCGGAAAACTACAAATCAGGATTGACCGCGGAATTGAAAGCCTTACGAAACTCGTCCAGAATTTTTTCATCGATATTTTGCCCTTATTTTCAAATGCGATTATCGCGCTGGTCATCATGTACATGCAGAATGTATACGTCGGTTTGGTTTCCACCATTGTTGTACCTATTTATTTTGCCATCAGTTCATTGCAGGCGAAAAAACTTTCAGGTGTGCGGCGCCAGCTTCGCAACCAGCGCGAAAAGAAAAATTCCGGACTTTTAAATCTCATCAATTCCATTATGGTGATTAAAAGTTTTGTCCGCGAGAAATTCGAAGGTAAAAAGCAATACGATCTTCAGATGCAGCTGATGGAAAGCCAGCTCTTCACGAGGCGCACCAATTTTATTTACGATGGTTTAAAGACATTTATCGAGCAGTTTGGCGTTGTTTTAATTATTTTGCTCACAGTTTATCTGGTTTTGGATCAGCAAATGACAATCGGTGCGATTATGCTGCACATTCTTTTATTTAATAATGTTTCAGCGCCAATCCGCCAGCTGCACCGCATTTATGACGATATGAATGACGCGATGATATACGCCGAAGGTTATTTTGATATTTTAAATGCGGATGATGAAACCGAACCAACCGGAACGGTGGTCGAAGAAAATTTAAAAGGCAAATTCGAGCTGAAAAATGTAGATTTTACTTATCCGAACGGAAGCAAAGCGCTCGACAATGTTTCGCTCACCATCGAAGACGGGAAAACTACGGCGCTTGTGGGCTTAAGCGGCGCCGGAAAATCTACGGTAATCAATCTTTTATGTAAATTTTACCTGCCAGATGCCGGAAAAATTCTGCTTGACGGCATTAATTTAAACGAATTTGAAAATACAGCACTGCGCGATGATATTGGTTTGGTGCTTCAAAAAAACCATATTTTTCAGGGAAGCATCGAAGATAACATCCGCTACGGAAATATGAACGCGACTTTTGAGGAAATTGAAACCGCCGCGAAAAAAGCGTATTTACACGACCAGATTATCGAACTTCCAAATAAATATGAGCACGATGCGACACAGCTTTCCGGTGGACAACAACAAAGGATTGCCATTGCGCGTTTGTTTTTGAAAGATCCACCGATTATTTTTCTGGATGAACCAACGGCAAGTTTGGACGCAATCGCGACAGAACAGATTAAAAACTCACTGGACGCCATAAAAAAAGGCCGCACCGTGGTGATTATTTCGCACTCTTTGTCGCAGATTTTAGATTCTGATAAAATCTACGTGATGAAAAAAGGAAAAATGGTGGAAAGCGGTACGCACAGCGAACTCGTGAGTTTGCGCGGCACATACCGCGAGATTTTTGATGCTTCGGCGCGAAGTCTTAATTTAGATAAATTGCTGAATTCTTTCAGCGAAAATTAATTTTTAAAAAAGTAATATGAAAAAATATCTGGTACTGATTGCTGCCTCAGCTTTTGCAATTTCCTGTTCAAAAGTGGAAGAAACTATTAGCGAAAAAATCACCCAAACAACCGACAGAATTAATGAAACGGCGCAAAATAAAGTGAAGGAAACTGTTCAGAAAACTTTAGATTCGTCGATTTCTTCAATGACGAACGCGGAAAATGCCGAGTTTAATGAAGTTTTCCCCACCGGCGATCCTTCGATGATTTCGGAATTTAAAGGTAAGAGAATTACTTTTCCGAACGGTTCGCCGGCTTTTCTTTTTAAATATAAAGCTGACAGGGATTCGCTTTTGACATTTCTTGAAAATCAGGAAACGGAAAATGAAGAAAATTCCGATAAAAAAGCCCGAAAAATTGATGGACAAAGTTTTATCGATAAACTCACTTTGGTTGAAAAATTTCTACCGGCAAATACCTTTAATATGGATTGGCTGCAAGACATTAAAAATGATAAAAACGTCGAATTTTACAAACTGAAAAGATTGCCAAACAAAAGCACGATTATTTATAATCCCGCGACGCAGCAGGTTTATCAGTTTGTGGAAGTTTCAAAATAAATGGAAATGTCAGAAAAATTGGTTCAAAATACCGTCAATTTTGTCAAAAAAAAATTAAACGGTGCGGAAGCTGGTCACGATTGGTTTCACATTGAAAGAGTTTGGAATCTTTCAAAAAAAATAGCTGAAACAGAAAACTGCAATAGGGAAGTGGTGGAACTCGCTGCGCTTTTGCACGACATTGCAGATCCAAAATTTCACGACGGTGATGAAGATCTTGCACTAAAAATTTCGCGGGAATTTCTGGAAAAAGAAGAGGTTTCCGAGGAAATTATTGAGCAGGTTTTATTTATCATTAAAAATATATCTTTCAAAAATCGGCACGAATTGCCGGATATTTTTCCAATTGAACTGCAAATTGTTCAGGATGCTGATCGCCTCGATGCGATTGGCGCCATTGGAATTGCGCGCACTTTCAATTTTGGCGGCTTCAAAAATAATCTGATGTATCATCCGGAAATTCCACCGGCAATTGGTCAAAGCAAAGAAGAATATAAAAAATCAAACGGCACGACCATCAATCATTTTTATGAAAAACTGCTGCTGCTGAAAGATTTGATGAACACCGAAAAAGGAAAAAAAATGGCCGAAGAGCGGCATATTTTTATGCTCGGTTTTCTGGAGCAGTTTTACCGGGAGTGGAATGCGGTTTAATTGTGAAATGAACTTTTACAGCGCTGAAACCTAATTTTATTTATCTTTACGCCATGTTTTATTTCTTCGTTTTTCTTGCGATTGCGCTCTCTGTGGCTTTGTTTTTTTCTGTCATAAGAGACGGGCGTTTCCGTACCTGGGCAAAAGCGTACCGAATTGTAATTTCTGCGATAACCGCGGGCGTTTTTGTTTTTCTGTTTTTCCAGAAAAGCACCTATCAGTTCCGGGAAAATTCCGTTACGCTTCAACTCATTAATAAATTGCCGTTTCCGCTGGATTTTTATCTGATTAAAATAAACAACACGGCAGACGAAGACGCAAGATACGAAACCAAACACATCGGAAAAATCCGCGATAATTTTTACCGGATTGATTATCTTATGATGCAGGATTCCAATGAATACTGGATTGCCGGTTATATGGGCGCGAAAAAACTTGTTTATTTTTCACAGCATATGGTTCCAAATAAAAACGAAGACCAAATCATTGAAGTCCAAAATTACATCATTCAAAGCGCAAAATTTGCAGATACAGCAAATCTTAAAATTGAAGAACTGAAATTAGACAATATCAAAACTGCAATTTGGATTACTTTAGATTTGCTTTTATTATTTTTAAATTTCGCGCTTTTGGTTCGGAAACAGAAACAAAAAATTCCGACCGTTTTGGCCGGAATTTCCTGATTTATTTTGCCTGCTGTTCTTTCAGCGCTTCCTTGTCTTTGTCCGAAGGATTCCAGACTTTCACCTCATCGTTTTTGGTGATTCCGGAAAGGATCTGAACATTAATTCCGTCGCTCGCACCGAGTTTTACATTCACTTTTTTGAATTTTCCGTCGGGCTGTTTTACTTCAACGAAAGGATTGTCGCGGCCGTTTATTTTTTCATACTGGATTAAAGATTCATCCAAAAGCAAAGCGTTTTTCTTTGAACTTAAAATAATTTCGCCGTTTGCCGAAAAACCTGCTCGGATATATTCATTGGTTTTGTTGAAAACATCGCCTTCAATCGGGAATTTTATGGTTCCTGCTTCTTCAGTTCCTTTTGGCGCGATCATGGTTACGCGGCCCGGGAAAGTTTTGTTTTGTAAAGCACCGATTACGATATTCATTTCCATGCCTTCTTTCAGTTTTCCGGCTTGCGCTTCATCGATGGTTCCTTCAAAAATTAAGGAGTTCAAATCGGCAATGGAACAAATGGTACTTCCTGCGTTAAAAGAATTCGCTTCAATAACCTGACTTCCGACTTTTACGGGAACTTCTAAAACTGTACCGTTTGCTTTGGAACGGATTTGTGTTGTCGCCAAACCTGCCAATTCCGGAGTGGCGCCGGTTTTCGCAATCTGAAGGTTTTTCTGTGCGGTCTGTCTTTGTTGCTGCGCGTTGCGCAGCACCTGTTGCGTAGATTGCAGTTGCTGTTGCGCCGCGATATATTCCTGTTTAGAAATTACGCCCTGCGTGTACAGCTGCTGTTGCATTGCGAACTGTTTTTGCTGTTGCGCAACATTAATCTGTGCGTTGCTGATCTGCAAATTAGCATTATTGATTTCCTGCGTTGCAGCGTTTACATTCTGAATGCTCGGTACAATTCTGATTGTCGCAACGAGTTGTCCCGCAGTAACTTTGTCACCTTCAGTCACAAAAATTTTGTCGATAATACCCGAAATATTTGGTTTGATTTCAATTTCCTCGCGCGGAACAATTTTTCCGGTTGCCAAAACTTTTTCGTCCATGTCCTGAACAACTGCTTTTTTGGTAAGAAACTGTTCACTTTTTGTGGAATTTGAATTGATGAGGTACCCGACCCCTTTTGCAAGTGCAAATAAAAGTACAAGGCCGAGAACGATGTAAATTATTTTTTTTGCGGTGAATTTCTTCTTCATATAATTAGTGCTAATGGTTATTAATTTTATTCTGAGCGTAAAGCTTCGATAGGTTTTATTTTTACGGCGCGCTGCGCAGGGATCATACCGATGACCAAACCAAGGAAAACCATTACCGCCATCGCGGCGAAGACTTCACCATAATTTACGGTTGGGTTGTAGAACGGAAATTCGTCCTGTCCTTCGGTTACGCCATTTAAAATCATCAGCAGGAAAATTCCGAAAATAAAGCCCAATAAGCCGGAAGTAATTGTGATGACGACACTTTCCAACAAAATCTGGTTCCGAACTTCTGCGGGTTTCGCACCTAAAGCGCGGCGAATACCAATTTCTTTGGTTCTTTCTTTTACCGTAATCAGCAAGATATTTGAAATCGCGATGACGCCGGCTAAAATGGTTAAAGTTCCCACGACGATGGTTAAAAGCTGCATTCCGGTTAAAAACCCGGTGAGTTTTCCGAAAAGTTTCCCGAGGTTAAAACTTCCGTACGCGTTGGTGTCGTCCGGTGAAACATGGTATTTAGCTTTAAGCTCGTCTTTTACCGTGTTTTCAAGCACATTCAGGTCAACATTATCTTTACCGACAATCGCGAAAAAACCAACTTTATCACCATTATTATACATTTTGGTAAAAGTGGTGAACGGGATGTAAGCGGAATCATCGCTGCCCATATTTCCGCCTTGTTGCTGCACGCGGAAAACGCCGATAACATTAAAAAACAAACCTTTTACGGTAACTGTTTTACCAATCGGGTTTTCATTTTTCTTGGCATCGAAGAAGTTTTTGTAAATGGCTTCGCCGATGACGATGACATTTTTATTTTGATTAATGTCGGCATCATTAATATATCGTCCGAAAATGAGCTTTTTTTCCGAAATTTTATTTCCGACAGGAAAATCACCGTTTAAAGTGTAGGTCTCATTTTTTCCGTTTCGTGAAAAAAGCTCGCCCGGGCTGCCAAAATTTCCGCGCGAAGTCTGTGGCGATATATAATCGATGTCGTGGATTCTTTGCTTTAAAACTTCGATGTCCGGTAAATGCAGATCCATTTTACGGCCTTTTGGAAAACCATCGTACGGAATTGTAGTATTTTGCGCCCACAAAAAAATAGAGTTGGTGGCGAAACCTGCGAAAGCTTTATCGAAACCGTTTTCCATGCCTTTTGCGGCGCCCAGAAGCGCAACAAACAGAAACATGCCCCAGCCCACACCAATCATGGTGAGAAAAGTCCGAAGTTTATTATTCCGCAGCGAATGATAAATTTCTTGCCAGGTATCTATTTTAAAAATGATATTCATCTTTCGGTTTTAGCTGAAAATTGTTTGAGGTACACTTTATAATTTTAAAAAAAATGGTCTTTTAGCGGCTTATTTTTTAATTAAATTTTATTCGGTTCGCAGCGCTTCAATCGGTTTTATTTTACTGGCTTTGAAGGCCGGAACGAATCCTGAAATAAGGCCGGCAATTACCAGACAGAAGAATGCGACGATAATTAAACCCCAGCCAACACTCGGATCTTTAATAAAATATTTTTCTAAACTGTCACCAATTAAAGTTAATGTTAAAACACCCAGCGCCACACCGATAATCCCGGAAATTACCGTGATCACCACACTTTCCTGAATAATTAAAGCAACTATTGCGCGCGGTTTTGCTCCGATCGCTTTTCGGACACCGATTTCTTTTGTCCTTTCTTTCACTATATAAACCATGATATTGCTGATGCCGATAATTCCCGCTAAAAGTGTCCCAAGGCCGATGAAGCCGACAATTAAAGTAATAATTAAAAGAAACTGAAAGGTCTTTTCAAGGTTTTGTGCATTGTTGCTTACACGGAGCGCATTTTCGTCATCCGGCGAAATTTTCAGGTCTTTTTTGAGCTTTTTTTCCAGATTATCGCTGTAGGCAATGGCGTCTTTCGGCGTCATTGTCGGTTCGTAGGTGATGTAAATGCGGCTAAGTGTGTCGGAACCTTTCTTCAGTTGCTGCAATGTGGAAATCGGGATGCTGATCATCCTTTCGTCCATATCGCCGCCGTCATCGGAAAAAACGCCGATTACTTTGAACATTGTTCCATTTAAATCTAAATCCTGCCCAATCGGCGAACCGTTTTTAATTAAATCCCGTTGGACCATGCGTCCGATAACCGCCACTTTTTGCTGTAAATCTATATCGCGCGCGGTGATAAATCTGCCGTCCAGAAGTTTTCGGTTTTCAATAAAAGGTTCGTCGGTATCCGAACCGTTAACCTGATAAGAACCGCTTTCTCTGCCGTACTTTACCAGCATGCTGGTGGTGTAGCGTGCAGAGGCGTGTTCTATTTTTTTTGGGTCTTCTTTGGTGATATTATCGTAATCTTTATTTTGTAAAACAACCTGTCGGTCTGTTTGTAAACCGTCAAAAGCAATGGTGGTTTTGCCGGTAGAAATCGAAATAAGATTGGTTGCATCGCGTGCAAAACCTTCGGTAAAGGCGTTTTTCAAACCATTTCCGATGCCGAAAAGCACGATAAAAATAAACAAACCCAGCGCGACCGTAAAGCCCGAAAGAACTGTTCGCAGAACATTACTGCGAATCGATTCAAAAATTTCTCTCCAGCGGTCAAGGTCAAACATAAGTTTTATAAAAATTTGGGTTTAGAGCAGGATATTTTTTTAAGCTAAAACTCTTTGGGTGATAAATTCATCACTTTCGATAATTCCGTCTTTCAGGATCACGTTTCTTTTGGTTTCTGCAGCAACGTCCGGTTCGTGTGTCACCACAATCACGGTTTTTCCTTCGCGATTAATTTCCTGCAAAAGTTTCATAATATCGTAAGTAGTTTTGGAATCTAAAGCTCCTGTTGGTTCATCGGCAAGAATCACTTTCGGATTGGTGATCAGCGCACGCGCGATTGCAACACGCTGTTTCTGACCACCGGAAAGTTCATTCGGTAAATGCGTAGCCCAATCAGCAAGACCAACTTTTGCAAGATATTCTAAAGCGCGCTCATTTCTTTCTTTTCGCGGTACATTTTGATAGTAGAGTGGAAGCGCCACATTTTCCAGCGCGGTTTTGTAACCAATTAAATTAAAAGACTGGAAAATAAAACCCAAAAATTTGCTGCGGTATTCTGCAGCTTTCACTTCATTAAGATGTTCGATGGGAATACCATCCAGCTCATAAATCCCGGAATCTTTTTCGTCTAAAATCCCGATAATATTCAGCAAAGTAGATTTTCCGGAGCCGGAACTTCCCATAATAGAAACGAATTCGCCTTCATCAATACTCAGGTTGATACCTTTCAGCACGTGAAGTTTACTTTTACCGGTGTCATACGATTTGTTGAGATCCTTAATTACTAACATTTAGCTTGCTGGATTTATTTATTATAATAAGTGTTAAAATTATTTGCTTTGTTACAACATTACGGCGCATTATTTGTTACGAGGATTTATAAATTTGAAAGGGGGGATAATTTGAAAAAAATTAGCTCAAAACGCGGCAAAAAAATTCCGTACCGAGTTGTTTTTTTTTACAAAAAAATTTCGGCGATTATCTTTTAGCGTTTAATTTCTTAATTAATTGCGAACCAAATGCTTAGGGATTCTATTGGATGTCCCGTTATGAAATTAATTGTAAATCAGACCTAATTCTGTATTAATACTGCGATTTAAAATTTAAATACAATACGAAGCTTTTAAGATTTTCTGCACTTTTTGTTTGAATTAATTTTTTTAATAAATTATAGGTTTATGTGGATTTTTAAAGCTAAAAAACACTCCGTTTGATTTTTTTTGTTTCACAATATATATTATATTTACCGGGTCAAACTATTTTACAGATAAATGACACTATACATACACACGATGAAATTAAAAAACAACTTCTTTAATTTAAAAACACACACTTATGAAATTTAAATTTTTATTTTTTCTATTTTTAGCGATGGCTGGTTTTGTTTCAGCACAGACGGCAGCTCCGGCGCCGCAGCTTGGCGATTTTAAATCAGTTGCTAACGGTGCCTGGACCGACCCTACAACCTGGCAGATATATAACGGTTCGACTTGGGAAAATACCATAACCGAGTATCCTGGAAAAAGTACAACATCAGCGACTCCGGCAACGTACAGCGTTTTCGTCGAGCCGGGAACCAATGTAAGCGTCTCCGGAGATCAGATTTATTATTTTGGTAATCTTTACATTCTTGCTGATCCTGCTCCAAGTGCCACAAATGCACTTACTGCATCTTACGGCAAAGTCTCTTTGGCCGCCAATGGGTCATCATTAAGTCTATTAGGCAATAATCAGGACCTCGTTATTCTTGGAGGTATTTTGGATTTTCAAGGGGTCAATACCGAACTAAAACTGAAAAGAGGCAACAGCATCGTTTTACAATATTACAATGGCGCTGCTTGTGGAACTGGTACCAACCTTTTGCAACCTGAAACTGCAGCTGCAGGCGCAACCGGAAACAAAAAAATTATTTTCGTTGACGGAACTTCCGAGTATGATTACGCGGTAAGCGGGGGTGCTGGAAATTCAGATTACAATTTTTCTGATTTAAACTGTAACGGTGGTACTGTTAGCCCTGTTCCGGCAGCCACTTTAAATCCAGTTTGTGCAGGAAAAACTACAATTCTTTCCACAACACTTGCAGGTTTTATATCCGCAGCTGATTTACTTTTACCTAAAACCTATATCTGGAGTTTGGTGAGTGGTCCTACAGGATACACCTTTGCACCAGTAACTTTAACAACAGCGGCAGATCTTAGCCTTACATTTACAGCACCAGGAACGTATGTTTTCAATGTTGAGCTAGTTTATCTTAATGTGTTGGGAATTGAAATATCTGCGAGCCAAACCATTACTATCGAAGTATTGGCGGCTGGTAACGCATTATGTGGCGGCTGTTTTAAAGATCCAGTGACTGATGCGGTAAAAAATCCTTCAATTCACGGTATCACTTCCTTAAAAAGAGCAGGGGTTAGAAACCCAGATAACTGGCCTATGGTTAGAGAAAGCGCTTATACGGTATTGGAATCAAATTCAAAAGGATTTGTTATTAACAGATTGACAACTACACAGCTGAATGCCATTGCAACTGCAGGCAACGCGGTGGATGGTATGATGGCTTATGACACCACTGAAAAATGTCTTAAGCTTTACGTAGTAGATCTTGTAAATCCGGCAAACACTGGCTGGTCTTGTTTCAACACACCTGCTTGTCCTAATTAATAACTTTTCACTTTAAACACACTTATTATGAATAAATTATTCACATCAATATTGATGACCGCCATACCAGTTATTGCATTTTCACAGGTAGTAATTGAGCCGGGACCAAAGACCGCACCTACCAACGCTTCAGTTTCTTTGGAATTTGGTGACCACCAAAATAAGGGACTTGTAATTCCGTATGTAACGGCAAGTAATGCACAGACACCGATCTCTGATGGAACTTTCATTATGGATCCTTCCGACAATATTATGAAATTCCGTGAAAACGGTACGTGGAGAGACCTTACCGGTCCGGCTACAAAAACCAACGCGGTAGATGTTTCTATCCAGGTGGGTAAAGATGAAAACGAAAGAGCCAAAACCGTAATCGGAAAAGAAAATATTAATGACAATACCCGCGGTATTTTAATTCTTACCGATACTGATAAAGCCATGATTTTGCCAAGAGTAGCGCTTCCGCATCTGAATATTAAAAATCCTGCTGCCGGAATGATGGCTTACGACACCGTAAACAAGCAGCTAGCAGTTTTCAACGGTACCCAGTGGACGTTCTGGCAAGCAACACGCTAGTAAAAATTTGCCGCTATTTGAGCATTTTATTTTAAAAATAGCTTTAAACTAAATTCCCAATTTTTATTGGGGATTTTTTTTGTCCTAAATGTGGTTTAATTGAAAACAAAATATTCAGCTGTTTAACCGAAATTCACCATTGCTGCTTAAAAGTTGCCCGATCTGTTTAGCAAGAAAAGCCCTGAATTGGTCGATATTTTTATTATTCCCATTCAAAGCCTTTGGTAGCGCGCTGTGTGTGTGAATGTGGAAAACTTTTCCGCCAAATAAGGCACTTATCTGGTGCCGCGCCTTTCGATATCAGATTGCATTTTCTATTTTTGTAAAGATCGCAGCCCTCGCCTCACGCACGTTTTTTACGCTGCGCTTCTGCATTAAATCATTAAAAATTAACAATTTACACACTTCGGTTTTGTAAAACCGGCTGAAAAATAAACGATATTATGGGAATTTTTGACAAAAGAATAGGATATAAACCGTTTGAATATCCGGAAATTCTACAGTTTGTAGAAGCCATCAACAAATCCTTCTGGGTACATTCCGAGGTGGATTTTACGGCTGATGTGCAGGATTTCCAGTCACAGCTGGAACCGCACGAAAAAAATGCCATTAAAAACGCGCTTTTAGCCATCGCGCAGATTGAGGTGTCGGTAAAAACCTTTTGGGGAAATCTTTATAACCACATGCCGAAACCCGAACTGAACGGTTTGGGCGCTACGTTTGCGGAATGCGAGTTCCGCCATTCGGAGGCGTATTCGCGTTTGCTGGAAGTTTTGGGCTATAACGATTCCTTCACCCACGTTGTGGAAATTCCTGCCATCAAAAAAAGAATCGATTTTCTTTCCAATGTTTTGCGCCACGCGAATTCCACCACGCCGAAAGAGTACGTTTCCTCGCTTTTGCTTTTCAGTATCCTCATCGAGAATGTTTCGCTTTTCTCGCAGTTTGCCATCATTTTGTCGTTTACGCGCTTTAAAGGTTACATGAAAAATGTTTCCAACATCATCGCCTGGACTTCCGTGGACGAGCAGATTCACGCCAACGCCGGCATTTACCTCATAAACAAAATCCGCCAGGAACAGCCGGACTTATTGACAGATTCCGATATCGAAGATATTTACACCTTGGTGGATCATTCCATCGATGTGGAAGAAGAAATTTTGGACTGGATTTTTGAGATGGGTGAAATCGATAATGTTTCCAAAGAAAATCTTTTGAACTTCATGAAGTTCCGTGTCGACGACAGTTTGAAGAAAATCAATATGGCGACGCGCTACAACATTTCTCCCGAACAATACCGCCCGATGGTGTGGTTTGAAGAAGAAGTTTTCGCCAATTCCATGGACGATTTCTTCGCCAAAAGACCGGTAGATTACACGAAACACGACAAAAGTATTACCGAGAACGATTTGTTTTAGGTTGATTTGGGCGCCTTTTCCGCCTTCCGTTCCCGCTTCCGCCGCGGCGGAGAGCTCCACTCAAGTCGGGGCGCGGTGGCCGCAAAAAATAACCTGCTAAAACGGCAAATTTTTGAGAAATAGAAAAGCGCGAGCGACAATGTTTTCAATACTGTCGCAACATGTATTAGAAAAATCGAAAAATTCGCTGCTAAAACGGCTAATTTTAAGAAAGTGGAAAAAGCGAAAATTTCCCGCTTCTAAAAAGAAAAAAAGACATCGTACTTTGTACATTATACATTTTACAGAAAAAAATTATGGAAGAACAAGCTAAAATCTGGTGGCTGAATGAAGAATCGGAGCAAATGCTCAACCGCGGCTATTTGCTGAAAGGCGAAACCGTAGACGGCGCCATCCTGCGAATTACCACAGCAGCAGCCAAAAGACTTTATAAACCCGAATTACAACCCGCTTTCGAGGAGATGATCCGTAAAGGTTGGATCAGCTTTTCCTCCCCGGTTTGGGCAAATATGGGAACAGAAAGAGGTTTGCCGATTTCCTGTTTCAACGTGCATGTGCCCGATAATATCGAAGGAATTACGCATAAACTCGGCGAAGTCATCATGCAGACCAAAATCGGTGGCGGAACTTCCGGCTATTTCGGTGAGCTCCGCAACCGCGGAACGGCCGTTACCGACAACGGAAAATCTTCCGGCGCGGTTTCGTTTATGAAGTTGTACGACACCGCAATGGACGTTGTTTCACAAGGCGGCGTGCGACGCGGAGCTTTTGCGGCATATTTGGACATCGACCACGGTGATATCGAAGAATTTCTTTCCATTAAAGATATCGGAAGTCCGATCCAGAATTTGTTTACCGGAATTTGCGTGCCCGACTACTGGATGCAGGACATGATTGATGGCGATATGGACAAGCGCAAAATCTGGGCGCGCGTGCTGGAAAGTCGCGCACAGAAAGGTTTGCCCTATATTTTCTTCACCGATAACGTGAACCGGAACAAACCGCAGGTTTACAAAGATCTGGGCATGCCGGTAAATGCAAGCAATTTATGTTCGGAAATCATGTTGCCTTCAAGCGCAGAAGAATCGTTTATCTGCTGTCTTTCATCAATGAACCTTGAATTATACGACGAATGGAAAGATACCAACGCGGTAAAACTTGCCATTTACTTTTTAGACGCTGTTTTGTCGGAATTTATAGAAAAAACCGAAGGAAATTATTACCTCACCGGAGCGCGGAATTTTGCGCTGCGCCACAGAGCGCTTGGTTTGGGCGTTTTGGGTTACCATTCTTACCTTCAGAAAAATATGATTCCGTTTGAAAGTTTTGAAGCAACACAGTTCAACGCGCGCGCTTTCCGACAAATCAAGGAACAGTCTGTGCTCGCATCACAGGAATTGGCAAATATTTACGGCGAACCAGAATTGCTGAAAGGTTACGGCTTGCGAAATACAACCACAATGGCCATCGCGCCTACGACTTCAAGCTCTGCGATTTTAGGTCAAACCTCGCCAGGAATTGAGCCGTTTGCGTCCAATTATTACAAAGCCGGGTTGGCGAAAGGTAACTTCATGCGCAAAAATAAATACCTCGCAACTTTGCTTCAGGAAAAAGGCATCGATAATGAAGACACCTGGCGCACGATTATGCTGAATCACGGTTCCGTGCAAAACCTGACGGAATTAAGCGACGAAGAAAAAGCAGTTTTCAAAACCTTCCGCGAAATTTCGCCGATGGAAATTATTTCCCAAGCTGCACAGCGCCAACAATACATCGATCAGGCGCAGTCGCTGAATCTGCAGATTCCATCCACAATGCCGGTAAAAGATGTAAATTATCTCTACATCGAAGCCTGGAAAAAAGGTGTAAAATCACTGTATTATCAACGAAGTTCTTCCGTTTCAAAAGAACTGATGGTGAATTTTGTAACCTGCTCAAGTTGCGAAGCTTAAATAGAGGCAAGAATCAAGAGTCCATAAAAAAGATAAAAAACCGCGGAAAATTCTGCGGTTTTTATTTGAAAAATTACTTGCTCAAAGGGCAAATTTTTCAGATTTAAATTTAATTAGAAAAATTCCGGGGTATTTGGCTGTTTTTTTCGGTTTTTAATTAAATTTAAATTGGAGAAAATGATTTTTGACTTTAAAAAATTAACGCTTAAAACGGCAAATTTTTCTGATTTGGATTTTAGTTAAAAAAATTCCCTGTTCTTTTGAGGTTTTTTTGGTTTTGAATTAAATTTAAACAGGTAAATTTTTTTCTTTAAATTAAAAAAATTCTCCCTTAAAAAGGCAAATTTTCTAATTTGGATAACTGGAAAAATTTCACATCTGCTGAGCGGAAACTTTTTTCCGAAATTTATACATCTTTAGCACCGAAAAATATCTCAAATTTTATTTAAAAATAATAAAGGACACTATTGTCTTTTATTAAATTATTTTCTACATTTGTAAAAAGGAAAAAGTTTATGTTTTCAAAATCTTGCGAATACGGAATTCGGGCTTCAATTTATGTTGCCAAAAATTCACTCAAAAATCGAAAAGTAAGCTTAATTGATGTTGCAAAACATACCGATTCTCCGCCAGCTTTTATGGCGAAAATTTTACAGAAACTCACCCGGACAGAAATAATTTCTTCTTTTAAAGGTCCGACCGGTGGTTTTTCGATTGCCTTGGAAGATTTAGAAAAAATTTCGCTTTTGAACATCGTTTTGGCGATGGACGGAGATGGAATTTTCGAGGACTGCACGCTGGGCCTCAGAAAATGTGATGTTGAAAAGCCCTGCCCGCTGCACTTTAAATTTAGACAGATTCGCGACGAGATGCGCGAAACTTTAGAGTCTACCTCGCTGAGGTCTTTAGCAGAACAGGTTTCCGATGGAATCACCTTTCTGAAGCGCTAAATTTTTTTACTGAAATAAAGGTTCTTTTTACCGTTAATAATTCTATATGAATAATTCAATTTTTGGTGAATCGGGGATTCAAATTACCCTGGTGCTTATTCTGCTTCCAGTCCTCGTGGCCCTGCTGATCGCGATTGTGAAGACCTACAGCACCTATAAAGACCTGAAAGCAAGGCGAAAACTGGGTGAATTTCAGAGAAAAATCCGAAATCTTTCGCCTGAAGAACTGCAGTTTTACGAGGAGCGCCAAAAAGCCCAGGCTTATCAGGTGCCGGAAAATGAACTGTCCGGCAGCAATCCGCCGTCCGACACGAAAGGCATTATCCACAACGTAAATAAAGTTGAGGAACTTCGCGTGATACCGGCAAAGAAAAGCTACGTTCCACAAAAATACATTTCCGAACCGCTGGCAAAACTAATTCTGTACTTCCTCGGCTTTGCTATTTTTTGGTTGCTTTTTGCAACGACTGTTGGAGAATATCTCGGAATTAAATTCGTAGCGCCGGATGCCGATCATCTAAGCTGGCTCAGTTTCGGGCGGCTTCGCCCGGTTCACACCAATATGGTTTTCTGGGGTTGGGCATCTTTTGCGATGGTGGGGCTGGCATATTATGTAATTCCGCGTGTAAGCAATACGGGTATTCACAGCTTAAAACTGGGCTGGTATTCCTTGTTTTTTATGAGCGCCGCGGTTATTACCGGGACCGTTTCACTGATGGCCGGCATAAATAACGGTGGCGGTGAATACCGCGAATACATCTGGCCTTTTATGCTGCTTTTTGCCATCGGAATCGTGCTTTCCCTCTATAACTGGCTGATGACCATCGCAAAGAGGACGACGAAGGAAATTTACGTTTCCAACTGGTATATTATTTCCGCCACGATGTTTGTGATTGTGATTTTGCTTGTTGGATATCTTCCGTTCTGGCAGGACGGCCTCGCGGAAACCATTATTCAGGGATATTATATGCACCAGGGCGTAGGCATGTGGTTTATGTTTCTGACTTTGGGTTTAATGTATTACTTTTTGCCACAGCAACTTAATAAACCTATTTATTCTTACAGTTTGGGAATTTTAGCTTTCTGGACGCAGATTTTATTTTATACTTTAATTGGTAGCCACCACTTTATTTTCAGTGCGATTCCGTGGTGGATGCAAACCGTTGCAATTGTGGCCAGTGTGGGAATGGTGATTCCGGTGGTTGCTGGTACCGCGAATTTCCTTTTGACCTTTAATGGCGCCTGGTACCAGTTGAAAACCAGCTATACGCTGCCATTTTACCTTATTGGAATCATCTTTTATTTTACAGGTTCTATGCAGGGAACGGTGGAGGCTTTCCGTTTTACCAACCTGGTCTGGCACTTCACCGATTTTACCGTTGCGCATTCCCACCTGACGATGTACGGTATAATCACTTTTATGTTGTGGGCATTTACCTATACCCTGGTACCGAGAATCACCGGAAAAGAACCACCAAAACTGATGGTCGGTGTTCATTTTTGGCTGGCATTAATTGGTTTACTGTTCTACACTTGGTCCCTGATGATTGGTTCTACCGCCCGCGGGCTAATGTGGATAGACAGTAAACCATTCATTGAAAGTGTGAAAATGACGGCTCCGTACTGGTTATGGCGTGCGATCGGTGGAACCATGATGTGGATCTCGCACTTTGTATTCGCCTATAATTTCTATAAAATGGTCAATAATCGCGAGGAAATTAGAATCCCGACCACGCCGGCGGAAATTTTAGAAGCCAAGCGACAATTTAAAAACACCGAAAATATTCCCACCAAATAAAAAGAAAATGGAATTTTATAATAATCATAAAATGCTCTTCTGGTCCGCGCTGGTTTTCTTTTTGTTTCTCACGTTACAGATCGCAATTCTACCGGCAATTACTAACCAAACCGTTTATAAACCGTTGCCCGATGCCAAGCCGCTCACGAAAATGGAAAAAGCCGGAAAAGCGGTGTATGTAGAAAACGGCTGTATTGCCTGTCATACACAGCAGGTGCGAGAAGTGGAAATGGATAAAGTTTTTGGTGCGAGACCAAGTATTCCCGCGGATTATGCACAAAACCACCGAATGGATGTTTGGCGAAATACACCAAATTTATTGGGTTCCGAACGTACCGGCCCGGATTTAACCGCAATCGGTGAAAGACAACCCAGTTCAGATTGGCATTTGCTACATTTATATCAGCCGCGCGCCGTGGTGAAAGAATCCATCATGCCATCGTATGCTTTTTTGTTTGAAGAAAAAGATTACCTGCAAAAAGGTGACATAGAAGTAAAAGTACCGCCGGAATTTTTAAAAGATAAGTTTAAAAAAATTGTAGCTACCCCAAAAGCGCTTCAATTGGTGGCGTATTTACAGAGTTTAAAACAAACCAAATTACCGGAAGGTGTAAAACCACCGGATTTCCTGTATAAAAAAGAAGTAAAAAAATCTACCGCTGGCGGTGGCGCAGCTGATTTACCGGACGGTGCCGAACTTTTCACCGCAAACTGCGCAAGCTGTCATCAGGCTAATGGTGAAGGTTTACCTGGCGCATTTCCACCGCTTAAAGGAAGTCCGATTGTTGGCGGCGATGATATCGCGGTTTATGTGAACATCATCATGCTGGGTTACACCGGCAGACCTGGCTACGGACCGATGCCAGCAGTGGGAAAAAATGCCAATTTTACACCGGAAATGGTGATGGCCATTATGAATCACGAAAGAAGCTCCTGGGGAAATAACGCAAAACCGGTAACGCTGGATCAGGTTAAAGCTGTGATGAGCCAGATGAAATAACTGAAAGTTAATATAAAGCATTAACAATGAAAAATTTTAAAAATACAGCAATTCTTATTTTCCTGTTTGCCGTCAACTTTGCGTTTGCCTGCGAAGCATGTAAATTGCAGCAACCGGCGGTGACACGCGATTTTACACATGGCGTGGGTCCGCGCGGGCAGTTTGACTGGATTATCGTAGCGGTTATCGCAATTATCGCGGTGTACACCTTGATTTTTTCGGTTAAATATTTGGTGAGACCTGGTGAAAAAGAAGCGGATCACATCAAAAATTCGATTTTAAACTAACTTCAAAAAAAGCAGCTATGACCAAAGATAAAAGTTCAGTTGTTCTCTTCCTAGATGACGAAGTTACGCCTTTGGCAGAGCTTGAAACGCCCATTGTTTTTGATTTTGACACCACCAAACTCACCGATGGCGAACATGTTCTCAAAATTATAAGCAAGTCTACGCAAGGTCGGGAAGGTATACGGAAAATTCATTTCACAGTGAAAAACGGGCCGTCCGTCAGTGTTGAAGGTTTGAAAGACAAAGATATTGTAGACGGCGTTTTGCCTTTGATGATTAATGCGTACGACAAAGGAAACCAGAAAAGTTTTATGATTGAAGGCAGTGAAACACCGCAAACCATTCCGGTTTGGATTTGGATTATCATCATTCTTTTTGTGGGTTGGGCGGCGTATTACGGCATTACCTATTTCTACCGGATGACATAAATTCTACCTGCTAAATGACCATTTTTTTCGCAAAAAAAAGCGGCTTCAAATTTATTTGAAGCCGCTTTTAATTAAATATTTTTAAGCAAGAAACTCAATTTCCTTGTCTTTGAAATTGCTGTTTTCTACTAAATCCTGCATGCTCGACATAATTTTTTTCCGCAGTTTTGCCAGATTTCTGATGTTTTCATCTTCGCTGTAGTCGAAAATATTGTCTTCAAAAGAGAAAGTGTCGCCTTCTTTAAATTCAATTTTATTGTCTTTAAATTCTTTCAGCAACATTAAATTTGTCATCGTCTCCAGAAGATCATATTCTGTTTTAGCCAGTTTTTTCAGCGATTTTAAAACCTGTTTTTTATATTTTTTTTTAGTTTTCATACGTGGGTGCTATATTCCTGCAAGGTAAGATTTTATAATAAAACTTCAAATCAAATTCCAAATAATTCGCCGCGGCGCCTTTTACAATTCGCTATCTTTGCTTCTTTATGAAAAACAAAGATCTTTTTAGCCTGATTTCTCTTGCTGCCAATAAAAATCAAAAGGCGCAAACACAGCTCATCAACTTATTTTGGGTAGATGTTTTCAGCTTTGTCATGAAAAAAGTGCAGGACGAACATGTCGCTGATGAAATCACCGTCTCTGTTTTTTCAAAAGTTTTGTCCAAACTTGATTTGTATGATCCCAATTTTCAGTTTAAAACCTGGATTTTAACCATCGCGCAAAATACCATCATCGATTATTGGCGCAAAAAATCCCGTGAAAACGAGGACAGCACCGATAATTTTGAAGGTTTTAAAAATCAGCTTGCTTTATCACCGGAAGAACTGCTGATCTCAGAAGAAGATCAGAAACAGATTTTGGCTTCAATCCAAAGCTTGGATGCTAATTATCAGGACATTATACAACTAAGGTTTTTTGAAGAAAAAAGCATCAAAGAAATTTCGGAAGAGCTGAATATTACCGTAGCAAACACAAAAATCCGCATTATGCGCGCGAAAAAACTGCTCGCCGCTTTGCTGAAAAATAATTCCTTCGAAGAATAGGAGAGGCAATTTCTTAATTCGTAAATTTGCTTTTTACATTTTAATAATGATTGAAAATCTTACCGATACAACCACTCAAAAACCAAAATGGATACGTGTAAAACTTCCGACCGGAAAAAATTACCGCGAACTCCGAACGTTAGTTGACAAATATAAACTCAACACCATTTGCCAAAGCGGAAGCTGCCCGAATATGGGCGAATGCTGGGGCGAAGGCACCGCGACTTTCATGATTTTAGGAAATATCTGCACCAGAAGTTGTGGATTTTGTGGTGTGAAAACCGGAAAACCACTCGATGTAAACTGGGAAGAACCCGAAAAAGTCGCGCGCTCCATTAAATTAATGAAAATCAAACACGCGGTTTTAACTTCGGTTGACCGTGATGATTTAAAAGATATGGGTTCCATTCTTTGGGCTGAAACGGTGAACGCCGTGCGCAGAATTTCGCCGGGAACAACGATGGAAACATTAATTCCGGATTTTCAGGGAATTACGAAACATATCGATCGATTGCTTGAAGTCCGTCCGGAAGTGATTTCCCACAATATGGAAACCGTAAAAAGGTTAACGCGTGAAGTGCGGATTCAGGCGAAATATGAACGAAGCCTTGAAGTGCTTTCTTATTTAAAGTCTGCCGGACAAAACCGCACAAAAACCGGATTAATGCTCGGTTTAGGTGAAGAAAATTCAGAGGTTTTTCAAACGATTGAAGACATTAGAAAAGCAAACGTCGATGTAATTACCATCGGACAATATTTGCAGCCGACGAAAAAACATTTGCCGGTGAAGAAATTTGTGACGCCGGAAAAATTCCAGCAATATGGTGATTTCGCGCGAAGTTTAGGTTTCCGTCATGTGGAAAGTTCACCGTTGGTTCGCAGTTCTTATAAAGCGGAAAAGCACATTCATTAAAAATTTAAAAAACGAAAAAAAAGCGCCTTTTAGGTCGTTTTTTTTGGTTATAGAATTGAATCCCGCGCAACGAATTTTTTGTACTTTTAGCCATAAAATATGACTATGAAAACTCCCAAAATTTTAGCGGTTTTAGCGCTTTTAATTTCGTTTGCCTCCTGTACAGAAAAGCCGCTGCAAACTGATAATAAGGCGATAACTTCGGAACAGATAAACGGTAATATTAAAACAGAAGAACTGAAAACGGAAATTAATGGCGTGACGCACCGTTCTTTTGCCGCTTATAATCCTGATCTTGAAGGTAAGTTGCCCGTGGTTTTCGTACTTCCGGAATGGTGGGGATTAAATGATTATATTAAAAACCGGGTTAAACAGCTCGCAGGTTTAGGCTATTATGCTGTTGGAGTGGATTATTACGGCGACCAGAAAGTGGTAGATACGCCGGAAGAAGCTCAGAAGCTTTCATCGCATTTTTACAATATTCCTATTGATGCTCGCAGAATGTTTGATGCCGCAAAACATCAGGTAAGTCTCGCGGAAAAATCCGATTACTCCAAAATGGCAATAATTGGTTACTGTTTTGGTGGTGCACAGGCGCTTAACATGGCGCGGCTATCAGACGATTTCAAAGGCGTAGTAAGCTTCCATGGTAATTTGGAAACCGGAATTCGTGCTAAAAATAACAAAGTAAAATATTTGGTGATGAACGGTGCTGCCGATTCCATGGTTTCCGAAAAGGAAATTGCAGCCTTTAAAAACGAAATGGACAGCGCTAAAATTGACTATAAATTTGTGAATTATCCCAATGCCCTTCACGCTTTTACAAATCCGGGCGCTACCGCACTTGGTAAAAAGTTCAATATTCCGATCGCTTACAATAAAGATGCTGATGAAAAATCCTGGAACGAAATGAAGGTTTTTCTGAAAAATATTTTTAAATAAAATTTGCCGTTTTAGCAGCGAAAAGAATTCCCTTTCAAATTTGAAAGGGAATTTTTATTTTCAGAATTAATCTTTAAAATATTTTCGGAGCTTCCAGGCCATTTTTTCGTGCGCCTGCATTAGACCTGTTAAGAAATCTGCGGTTCCTGCGTCTTTATATTCTTCCTCGCATTTATCGATATTTTCTCTTAAACCTTTTACAATAGTTTCGTGGTCTGCCACCAATTCTTTTAGCATTCCCTGCGTGTTCGGCACGGCGCCGGGAGTTTCATTTAAATCAGATAGCTCTGCAAATTCGCTGGTTGTACCAATTGCAACTCCTCCCAAAGTGCTGATTCTTTCCGCAACTTCATCTACGGCAAGTGCTACCGCGTCGTACTGCGCTTCAAAAAGCATGTGTAATTCCATAAAATTATCTCCTGATAAATTCCAGTGAAATTTTCGGAGCTTAATATAAATCATATTGCCATTGGCAAGCACTTTATTTAAAACTTGGTAAACTTCGGTTAAATTTTTTTTCGTAATTCCTAAATCTGGTGTCATTATTTTATTTTTTTAATTATACATGTAAATTTCCTTCTCTGCCGTCATCATTATCGGTTTTCTTGCCGGTAATAGCTGCTGTGGCAAAATGAAGCATGGAAACAAATTTTCCCACTTTTGGTTCCCAGTAATAAGTTTCCTCCGGTGTCACGCGGATCACCGAAACATTTGGGTCATCTTTTCCGTCGAACCACGCATTCGCCATCGACGTCCATTTCTCTTCGATGGTATTTCTATCCTGATAAATAAAAGCTTTTCCGAGAATCGAAAGATATTCCGAGTCGCTGTTATTCATAAAATACAGCTGTACGCGGTTATCTTCTTTAATTTCAAAATTCTTGTGACTTTGGTCGCTGCTCAGAAACCAGAGATTTCCTTCCTCGTCGGTTTCTTTTAAGCTCATCGGTCTCGATGCGTTCGGAATGGTATCCAGATCGGTACAAAACATGCAGATTCTCGCGCTTTCCGAGAGTTTCTTTAAAGTTTCAATTGCTTCTTTTTGCGTTAAATTTTCAAGTGACATCGGCTTAATTTTTTTAATGTTAAAATTAAATCACCATTTTTCGGGTGATTTCGCGCTATCTAGTATTCAAATATTAAACCACCAACTTACTTTCAGCTGTTTCGAAGGGTTAAACTTTTCTTAATTAAACGGTAGAAAAATTCAATAGCAGCTGAAAATTTCAGCGGCGTAATATTTGTTGGGAAGCTTTGAAATTGAA
This sequence comes from Kaistella treverensis, assembly GCF_900114045.1. Taxonomy (GTDB): domain Bacteria; phylum Bacteroidota; class Bacteroidia; order Flavobacteriales; family Weeksellaceae; genus Kaistella; species Kaistella treverensis. The sequence goes on along the minus strand of NZ_FORQ01000001.1, from coordinate 1,062,755 downwards.
AAATTCTGGCCTAAAAGCAGGTGTTTTCTCACTTTAAAAAATCAATATGAAAAATTTAAAAAAAATCGCACTTCCGCTCGCGGCGGGACTTGTTACATTAGCTTTACTTAACTCCTGTTCGGTCGGAATTCCGAAAGGCGCCACGGCAGTTCAAAATTTTAATGCCGATAAATACCTCGGAAAATGGTATGAGATTGCGCGTTTCGATTTCCGTTTTGAAAAAAACATGAACAATACCACCGCGCAGTATTCCAAAAAAGACAACGGTCATATAAAAGTGGTGAACCGCGGTTTCAATTATGTGAAAAATAAATGGAACGAAAGCGAAGGTGAAGCCAGATTTGTGGAAAATGAAAATATTGCGAGGCTGAAAGTTTCATTTTTTAAACCGATTTGGGCGGGTTATAACGTGATCGACATTGATGAAGATTACAAATACGCGTTGGTGGCCGGAAATAACTTGGATTATTTGTGGATTTTGTCGCGCGAAAAAACAATCCCGGAAGCTTATAAACAGCGCTTTTTAGAAAAAGCAAAAAAAATAGGTTTTAAGACCGAAAATTTAATTTGGGTGGAACACGACAAATAAAAGTGAAGGAAAATAAGTTTTTATTTTCCTTTTTTTATGCTAAAAAATTCCGTGCTAAATGAGCATTTTTTTTGAAAATAGCAAAGGGATTTTCAGTAAATTTAAAGTCTAAAATTTTCTATGAAAGCTGTTCTCATTACCATCGGCGACGAAATCCTTTCCGGAAACACCGTTGATACCAATTCTAATTTTATCGCTGCAGAACTGAAGAAAATCGGAATTCCTGTTGTACAAATTTTCACCATTTCTGATGAAATTTCTGCCATTAAAAACACCTTAAAATCTGCTTTTGAAATTGGTGACGTAATCATCACCACTGGCGGTCTCGGTCCGACGAAAGACGACAAAACCAAAATTGCTTTTAAAGAGTTTTTCAACGATGAACTAGTTTTGGATGCTGAAACTTTTGAACATTTGCGCAAGCTTTTCGAAAAGAGAAACCGCACGCATCTTCTGGAATTAAATAAACCGCAAGCCGAAGTTTTAAGCAAAGCCGAAATTTTCCAAAACGAACACGGCACCGCGCCTTGCCAGATGATTCAGGAAAACGGCAAAACCGTATTTTCCCTGCCCGGCGTTCCGTTCGAGGTGAAACCTTTGATAAAAGAGAAAATTATCCCCTTTTTGGCCGAAAAATTTGGTTTGAACCACATCGTCACGCACACGGTTTCGGTGGTCGGCATTCCGGAAAGTTTACTTTCCGAACAGATCGAAAGTTGGGAACTCGCCTTGCCAAAGGAAATTTCCTTGTCTTACTTGCCTGTCGGAAACCGCATTAAACTGCGGCTCACCACACACGGAAAAAATCAGCAGGAATTAGACGAAAAAATTCTGATTGAAATTGAAAAATTAAAACCGCTCATCGGCGAAAATGTAATTTCCTGGGATGGCGACGATATTGTGGAGATTTTAAAGGAAATTTTAACCGAAAAAAATCTTACCATTTCCACGGCGGAAAGTTTTACCGGCGGCGAATTATCGAAATTGCTCACTTCAATTTCCGGCAGTTCCACTTATTTTTTGGGCGGAATCGTTGCCTATGATTACCAGAAAAAAATTGAAATTTTAGGCGTTTCAGCGAAAACAATTCAGATAAAAACCGTAGTTTCCGCAGAAGTTGCGCAGGAAATGTCCGCCGGTGCGCAAAAACTTTTTAAAACCCAAATCGCACTTTCTACAACGGGTGTTGCTGGCCCAAATTCTGATGAATTTAATACTGAAGTTGGGACCGCTTTTTATTCCATCCGCGTGAATGATTTTGAAAAAACCTCGCGCATTTATTTGCCGCATTTTGAGCGAAATGATTTCGCGAAGTTTGTTTCCCAAAGAGTTTTACAGGATTTGGTGGAGGTTTTAATTAAAGAAAAGTACTGATTATTGAAATCTAAAATATGCCGTAAAAAGCTGTTTTTTTTTAGAAATTTCCCATAAATAAAAATGTTGTGTTATAATTAAATGTATATATTTAGTTATCCAGAATATTTATAAGAAACCATGTCAAAAACTATAATAATTTCTTTAATAACTAGTTTTTTAGGAAGTGGATTAATATCGTTTTTTTTAAGAACTTATTTTACTGAAAGAATAAAAAAAATCTATTCAGAGAAAATAGAGAATTTAAAAGGCCAAATTAATCTAACAAATTCTATTGTAGAAAAAACAATAAATTCTCTCGAAAGCGCAAATCAAATTACACAGCAAGAAAGAGTTTTAGCAATAAAAGAATATTGGAACAACTTTTTAATTTTAAAAAACTTGGCTTCTGATATAACATATTTTGACAGAATCCTTCTAGAAGATGAATTCAAAAGTATTTTTACACCTAATTGGAATGGTAACCAAATTATACCAAATACCCTTAAAAAAATTGCTGACTCAGAAATATTTAATAAATATTCTATCTTAGAAAAGGACACTGAAAAGTTAAGACCTTTTTTAAGTGAAAATTTATGGGTGAATTTTCTTTACCTTAAAACTTTTAATGGAAGAATTGTTTATATTTATAGTATTGGTAGCGTAGACTATGAAACTAAATATTGGAAATCAGACAAAGCTTTAAGGAAAATAGCCGAAGATTCGCTACTGAAAAATGAATTTGAAACCGTAATGAATACTAAAATTGGTTCTGCAAGTTTATATCAAAATCTTATTGAACAAAAAATTTTAAACGAAATTAATAAAATTCTTACGGGGCATTATACATCAAATGAAAGTTTAAATAAAGCATTGGAATTAAACAAACTACTTAATAATGATGTGATATAAGGAGGCTACCTTTTATTTTTTATTGTAATTTTAATGAGGAATCGCAAACTTGTAATCAGACTTATTTTTTTTAAAAAATGTCAAAAAAAGCAGCAAAAATTTAATTAAAATTCCTGCCCTCACATCTCAAAAATCAAATCCTCTGTAAAAGCAATACAGTCAAAATCCTGGCAAGAGGTCGTATCTAAACCTGTAAATTTGCTGAACGCCGGTAAAATCAGCTGGTTTTCGGAAACGCGAAAACAAGGCAAACGCACCGATTTTCGCCTTTCCAGCTGCACCGTGACACCAGGATGCAAATGCCCGGAAACCGAAAACTGGTTTTCCATATCTTCCGGAACGTGAATAAAGGTGAAAGGCGCCGCGTACAGCGCATCGTCGATGATGGTAATTTCCAGATCCTGTAAAAAATCAGCGCGGCGAATGTCGTGATTTCCTTTAATCAAAGTTATTTCTAGATTTTGGTGAAGATTTCGCCAGTTTTCGAAAATTTTAAAATCCGCATTTTTCCCCGAATGTAAAAAATCGCCGACAACAATAAGCTTTTTAACCTCGAAGTTTTGAACCAGAAAATCAAGTCTTTCCAAATCATCCACCAAAATATCCGACGGAACGGGAATTCCGTTTTTCCGGAAGTATGCGGACTTTCCTAAATGTAAATCGCTGATGATTAAAGCGTTGTTTTCAACCCAAAAAAGCGCGCGGAGATTCGTAAAAATAAGCTGTTGGTTCTGGACGGTTTTTTCTAAAGTCTGCAGGGTCATTTTTTCATTTTCTTTTTCATGGCTTCCATTTTCATCCGTAAAATGCGGGCTTTCAAATCTTCACTGCTCAAACTTTGGCGCAGACTGTCAACTTTTATTGGGAAACTTAAGGGTGTAAAGTTATTTGAATTTTTGATAATAATTTCACTTTCGTGGATTCTGCGGAAGGCTTCCACCAAACGCGCTTCATCAATCTGCTGAAAGAAAACTTCAGAATATGCCTGTTTGAGCAGCAAATTTTCCGGATCGTAATCTTCTAAAACATTAAAAATCAAACCCGAAGAAGATTGCAGATTTTTATTGTTTTTTTGCTGTCCCGGATAGGTGCGGATGACCATTCCGGAAATCACGGCGATATCACGGAATTTCCGCCGCGCCATTTCCGTGGAATTTACGGACGCCATCACGTCGCGGATGAGATTTTCTTTTGAAAGTATGTCGTGAATATTGTCTTCGTCCAGCGGAATTTCAAGTTTCGAAAATAATTCAAAACCGTAATCGTTCATCGCAATGGAAAAAGAAATGGGCGAAATGCGGGAAATGCGGTAGGCAATTAAAGCGGACATCACTTCGTGAATGAGGCGCCCTTCGAAAGGATACATAAATAAATGGTGGCCTTCGCGGGTTTTTATGCGTTCCACCAAAAATTCTGTTTCGCTCGGAATATGCGAATTTTCCTGCTGGCTCACTAAAAGCGGATGCAAAAACTTCAGCTCTTCTTCCGCTGATTTTGCATTCAGTGATTCTGATAACTTTTGCCGCAAAAAGCCGCTTAAATATGAAGACAAGGGCAATCTTCCGCCGAGATAACTCGGCACAATTCCTTTTCCGGTGGTATTACGGACGAAAACCGTCATTTCTTTCACGTGGGAAACTTCCAAAACGCGGCCGGCTAAAGTAAACTTGTCGTTTTTTTTCAGCTTTGAAATGAAATATTCTTCAATCATGCCGACATATCCGCCGCCAAAAAATTTCACTTTTAGCATGGAATCGCTTACAATCGCACCAATATTCATGCGGTGCAACATCGCAATTCGTCGCGAAGTGACTTTGTACAAACCATTTTCGATGACGACTTTGTGATATTCTTCGTAGTTTTTCAGCTTTCCACCAACGGTGATAAAAGTCAAAACCCAGTTCCATTCTTCGGGGCTTAAATCTTTGAATGCGTTGGTTTGCGTAATCTGTTTAAAGGTTTCTTTTTCCTCAAAACCGTCGCCGACGGCCAAAGTCAAAACAAATTGCAGTAAAACATCGTAGCATAAAACGAAAGGTTCCCGCGGTTCGATTTTATTCTGTTTTACGGCTTCTTTCAACGCTGCAACTTCGATGAGTTCTAAAGAATGCGTCGGCACAAAATAGATTTTCGAGGTTTCAAAAGGCGAGTGTCCGCTGCGTCCCGCGCGCTGTAAAAACCTGGCAATTCCTTTGCTGGAACCAATTTGAATGACCGTATCTACGGGCTTAAAATCCACACCCAAATCCAAAGACGAGGTTGAAATTACAGCTTTTAAATAACCGGAAGACAGGTTTTCTTCAATCCAAATTCGGATATCTTTATCGACAGAACTGTGGTGAATCGCAATTTGCCCCGCAAAATCGGGGTGCGTGGCGAGCAAAACCTGATACCACATTTCCGCCTGGCTGCGCGTGTTGGTGAAAACCAAAGTGGTGTTGCTCTCCAGAATAATCGGGATAATTTTTTCCACCAGCCGCGTGCCCAGATGTCCCGCCCAGGGTAAAACTTCGACATCTTCAGGAAAAACCGATTTAATTTCGATTTTCTTTTTTTCTTTCGCGACAACTTTTGTCTTTTTTAAATCGTAGGGAATTAAAACTTCCATCGCTTCGTCCAGATTTCCAATAGTGGCAGTAATTCCCCAAATGCGTAATTTTTTCTGGTAGCTTAAAATTCGGGAAACCGCAAGTTCTGTCATCACGCCGCGCTTGGAACTCAGCAGTTCATGCCACTCATCAACGACGACGCATTGGAGATTTTTAAAGAATTTTTGATTTTGTTTCTGGGCCAAAAGTAAATGCAGACTTTCCGGTGTGATGATGAGAATGTCCGGCATTTTTTTGGTCTGTTTCGCACGCATTGCCGCCGAAGTATCGCCATTTCTTACCGCTACTTCCCAATCGAGACCGATTTCCTCCAGCGCTTCGCTCATGGCTTTTGCGATGTCTTTTGCCAGCGCGCGAAGTGGCGTGATCCAAAGGAGTTTCAAGCCGGTTTTGTAATTTTCCGGATGGTTCATGAAGTCTATGACGACGGCTAAAAACACCGAAAAAGTTTTACCAAAACCCGTGGGCGCCACGACCATTCCTGAATAATTGTTTGAAAATTTAAACCACGTTTCCGACTGAAAACCGAAAGGTTCCCGGTTCTGTGCATCCATCCAGTTTTTGATGATTTGGAAACCTGTAGAATTTCTGAATTTTTCGGTCATTTAGCGCCTAAAATTTCTATAATTAATGGTGATTGTATTTAGGTAATCAGCTTTTTTATTTCTTCGATGTCATCGATTTCCTCCGCGGTTTTATCGCGTCGCCAGCGGACAATTCGCGGAAATCGCAAGGCGACGCCGCTTTTATGGCGACTGCTGAAACCAATGCCTTCAAAAGCGATTTCGAAAACAAGTTCAGGTTTAACCGTCCGCACCGGCCCGAATTTTTCAATCGCATTTTTGTTGACGAATTTACTGACTTCCATTATTTCTTTGTCCGTCAAGCCGGAATATGCTTTGGCAATCGTAACCAGTTTGTCCTCGTTTTTTACCGCAAAAGTGTAATCGGTGTAATAGCTGCTGCGGCGGCCGGAACCTTTTTGCGCGTAAATCAAAACCGCATCGATGGTGAGCGGACTGACCTTCCATTTCCACCAATCGCCTTTTTTTCTGCCGGCGTGGTAATGCGAATTGATCTCCTTCAGCATGAGTCCTTCGGAATTGTTGTCGCGCGAATTCTCCCGCACTTCTGCTACATTTTCCCAGCTTTCGACAGGAATAATTTCCGAGATTTTTATCCTTTCTGCCGGCGAATTTTCTATTAAACCTTCCAAAAGCAAGCGTCTTTCCGACAAAGGTTTTTCCCGCAAATCTTCATATTCAAGTTCCAAAATATCATACACGAAAATATGAACTGGTAGTTCTTCGAGCATTTTTTTTGGAATGGTTTTGCGGTTTAGTCGTTTTTGTAATTCATTAAAATTCAAAACTTTGTCGTCTTTAACAACCAAAATTTCACCATCGATCACAAAATTTCCGCTGACTTCCATTAACGCTGAAGCGATTTCCGGAAACTGTTCAGTGACCAGTTCTTCGCCTCGGGACCAGATGAAAACTTCGTCATTTCTTTTAATAAACTGGCCGCGGATTCCGTCCCATTTATATTCAGCCAGCCAGAGGTTACGGTCGCCCAAATCTTCAACTTTTTTTTCAAGCGGGTAGGCGAGACAGAACGGATACGGTTTGGATTCGTTGGGATTGATGTTGGTGCCCTGAATAAGATTTTCGAAATTTTCCTCTTCCATTTTCCATTTTCCCATAATGGAATGCATCAAAATATTGCCGTCAACACCGGAAAATTTAGAGAGCGCATTGATAAGCAGTTTTTTCGAAACACCGATGCGAAAGCTGCCCCCGATTAATTTATTGAAAATGAACCGCTCCACGTGGTTCAAGCCGTTCCAGGATTCGATAACGTATTTTTTCTTTTCCTCTTCTGTAAAATCTTTGAGCGCGATAAGTTCGGTCATCCATTGTGTTAAAGATTTTTCGATGGTGTTTTCAGCATTGGGAAGAATCAGCGACAGCGTTTCACCTAAATCACCGACCGAAGAATAAGATTCCACAAAAAGCCATTCTGGAAGTCCGGTGATTTCTAGCGCCCACTGTTTTAAAAGATTGGTGTTTACAGGTCTTTTCGGACGTTTACCGGTGAAAAGTGCCAAAAACCACAACTTATCATTTTCATTGGCAACTTCCAGATAATTTACCATCGCATAAATTTTTGCGGTGGTTTTATTGGTGCTGTCAAGCGCATTGATGAGATTGGCGAAATCTTTCATTTAGTTTTCAAGGAGTTCTTTTTCGGCAATTTCTTCGTCACCGAAAATGGTTTGGAGTTCCACGGCATTAATGCCGATTTCATTTAAATATTTCGAAAAAACAGCAGTTTGGCCGTGTGTAACATATACTTTTTCAGCTTCGGTTGCTTTTACGGTTTCTAATAATCCGGTCCAATCGGCGTGATCGGAAATCGCAAAACCTGCGTCCGCAGAGCGCCAGCGTCGGGATCCGCGCACCTGCATCCAACCGGAACAAATAGCTGTCGCACGGTTTGGAATTTTCTTGATGACATTGGAATCGAAAAGCGCGGGCGGCAAAATAACGATTTCACCATCAACATGTTTTATGCTTTCCTGGAAATCAAGTGTTTCATAAGCCGGTAAATCGATGCCCACGGATTCCATGCCTTCATTCAATTTTCCGATGGAACGGTGCACAAAAATTTTACCCGAACCTTCGATGGATTTCATAATTCGCTGCGCTTTTCCCAAAGAATATCCAATAAATACCGAAGTTTTTCCGTTTTCGCGGTTTTGCTGAATCCAGGATTGCATCAATTCCGCGTATTCCTGCGGTTTCAGCCAGTTATAAATTGGCAGTCCAAAAGTGCTTTCGGTGATGAATTCATGGCATTTTACGAGTTCAAAAGGTGTCGATAAGCCGTCGTCATCGGTTTTATAATCGCCGGAAAAAACAATGATATAACCTTTGTATTCCATTTTCACCTGTGCAGAACCCACGATATGTCCGGCGGGAAAAAGCGAAACCTTTACGCCGTTAATATCAATTTCTTCACCATATTGCACAGTTTGAATTTCAATATCTTCACCAATACGGTGCTTTAAAATTGGTTTTGTAAAGCGGTGACAAAGATATTTTTTCATTCCCCAACGCGCGTGGTCGCCGTGCCCGTGAGAGATCACCGCCAAATCCACAGGTTTCCAGGGATCGATGTAAAATTTACCTGGAACGCAGTAAATGCCTTTGTCGGTAACTTTGATGAAGGTTTTGGATTTCATAAAAAATTCGGGCTTATTTGGGGACATTTTCGGTATTCAAAAATTGCACCTTTCTAAGCGGGAGCAATTTTTTAAAATAAAGAATTTTGCTTTTAGAGCAGCTAAAATTTAGATTTCATTTTGAAATAAATTATCTTTGAAACCGTTGATTTAATAAAGTTAAATATTATGAAAAAAGTGGTAATTGGTTTAATGCTGGGAGTTTTTCAACTTTCGTTTGGACAGTTCAGCAGAAATGTGGGTGAGTTTTCATCTTTGAAAGTGTATGGTAAAATCGATGTGGTTTTGGTGCCGTCTTCGGAAAGTAAGGTTGAAAGTACAGCCAGTGACAGCGAGATTGAAACTATCAATAAAAACGGTGAGCTCAGAATCCGCATGACGCCATCAAAAATCCTTCAGGGCGACAAAGTTGCGGTAACTGTTTTTTACGAAAATCTAAATGACATTCAGGCCAACCTTTCTTCAACGGTAAGTTCGCCAGAAACTACAAAAGCTAAAATGCTTAGACTAAGTTCTAACGAAGGTTCGAAAATCGTTTTGAATGTAGCTACCGGCAAATTGAATATTAAAACCAATTCGGGCGGTGAAATAAATGTGACCGGACGTGCAGATTATCAGGATATTATCGTAAATTCGGGTGGGAAATACCACGGCCAGTCGCTGGAATCCGAAAGCGCAACCGTTACCGCGAACGCCGGCGGAATTGCTGAAGTTTTCGCCACAGAAACAGTGGATGCAACCACGCGTGCCGGCGGAATCATTGATGTTTACGGCGATCCTGCAGACCGGAAGTATAAAAATGTAATCGGCGGAAAAGTTAACTTCAAATAAAAAAAAATTAGCCGTTAAAACCGGCTTTTTTTTGGTTTTCAGTTTTTGAAAAATCAGTAACAAAAACGGTCTTTTTTTTGATATTAGCTATTTCAAAAAAACTACCGCTTAAACAGGGTATTTTTTCATTTTAAGCTTACCACTAAAACACTTTTATTAACCATATAAAGTTTTACCTATGAAAAATATTAACATTGGTATTCTGGCGTTTGCCGGAATCATTGCCCTGAATTGCGCGCCAGCAGCAGTTACTCCACCGGAACCGCCGGTTGCAGCTACAGAAACCGTAAAGGATGTTGAAGATGTTGGTCTGGATCTTTCGACCATCGATAATTCTGTGCGGCCGCAGGACGATTTTTATAATTTCGTGAACGGAAGTTGGATGAAAACCGCGAAAATCCCGGCAGATAAATCTACGTGGGGAAGTTTCAACAAACTGGCGGAAGATACCGACAACAATTCGATGACCATTTTGAATTCATTGCTTAAAGATGAATATCCGGCTGGCAGCGAAGGCAAAAAAATCCAGGATTTGTACGGAACTTACATGGATATGACCAAACGGAATGCCGACGGTATTGCGCCGGTCAAAATGGATTTAGCAAAAATCGATGCAATTAAAACCGTTGCTGATTTACAAAAATACCTCATTGAAGCAACTAAAAACGGTGAAAACCCGTTCTATTCCTGGGGCGTATTTTCAGATTTGAAAAACTCAAAAATGAATGCGGTTTATCTCGGCGAAGGTTCTTTAGGTCTCGGCCGTGATTATTACCAAAAAGTAAATCCAAAAAACACCGAAACTTTAGCAGAATACCAAAAATATGTGGCTACGATGCTGAACGCTTTAGGCTATGAAAATACGGCGGTAACTGCGGAAAATATCGTGAATTTCGAAAAAAGCATGGCGCAAACCTACTTGACCAACGAGCAGATTCGCGACGCTACTTTGCAGTATAATCCACGCACCATGCCGGAGCTTTCCAAAATGGTAAAAAATGTAAACCTGCCGAAATATTTGGATGCTGTAGGTGTGGATACCAACCGCGTAATTATCGGCGAACTGAAATATTACCAGAATCTCGATAGGTTTTTGAATGCGAAAAATCTTCCGGTCATCAAAGATTATATGAAGTTTCACCTGCTTTCCGGCAGTGCAAGCTATCTGTCCGAGAATCTGGACAATATGAAATTTAATTTCTACGGTAAATATTTACGTGGCCAGGACGAGCAACGCGCTTTAAACAAAAGAGGTTTCGAACTCATTGATGGTTCTCTGGGAGAAGCTTTCGGAAAACTTTACGTTGAAAAATATTTCCCTGCCGAAGCCAAAACCCAAATGGTTGACCTCATTGGATATTTGAAAAAAAGCTTTGCCTCTCACATTACCAATCTAGATTGGATGTCGCCGGTAACTAAAGAAAAAGCCCTCAATAAGCTCAATAAATTTACCGTAAAAGTTGCATATCCGGACACCTGGAAAGATTATTCCAAGTTGACGGTAAATTCCGTGAAAGACGGCGGAACACTATACAGAAACCTTCAGAATATTTCGGCGTGGCAATACGACAGAAATCTTGAGAAAGTTGGAAAACCGGTAGACCGCACAGAATGGGGAATGACGCCGCAAACTGTGAATGCGTATTATAACCCCGTAAACAACGAAATTGTTTTCCCAGCTGCAATTTTACAGCCGCCTTTCTTTAATCCGAAAGCTGATGCTGCTGTAAATTTTGGAGGAATTGGTGCTGTAATCGGTCACGAAATTACACATGGTTTCGATGATTCCGGTTCCCAGTTCGATGCCGACGGAAACCTTGTGGACTGGTGGACGCCAGCTGACAAAGCCAATTTCCAGAAAGCAACCAAAGCGCTTGCTGCACAATACGATAAGTTCGAACCGGTAAAAGGAACTTTCGTGAATGGAACTTTTACAAATGGTGAAAATATCGCCGATTTAGGCGGAGTAAATATCGCTTACGATGCGCTTCAAATGTATTTGAAAGATCACGGAAATCCGGGATTAATCAGCGGTTACACGCAAGATCAGCGCTTTTTCATGAGCTGGGCAACCGTTTGGAGAACGCTTCAAAAAGAAGCTGCGCTCATCAACCAAATCAAAACCAATGAACACTCACCGGGTCTTTACCGCGCTTTTGGGCCGCTCGTAAACACCGATGCTTTCTACAAAGCTTTCAACGTAAAAGAAGGCGACAAACTGTACAAAAAGCCGGAAGACCGCGTAAAAATCTGGTAGCCAAAACCGAATTTTTTGCCTTTAAATCACCCAGTTTTTTTGGGTGATTTTTTTTTGGGCGTATCCTTCTCTCGGGAATTTCCCTCGTTCAGGCCGGGCTTTCCGCTATATCCCCCGGCGGCGCGCCAGCGCCGCCGGGGGATGCCGCTGCAATCCCTTACGCAACAATTCGCCTCAAAAGTTATTCATTACATTTAAAATATTTATTATCTTTGAGAATACCAAAAATTTATCAATTAAAAAATCCTATGAAAAAAATTTCAATAACAGTACTCGCATTTTCCGGACTTGTTTTCCTTAATTCGTGTACTACAACCAAAACCGCTGAGGTGGAAACTGCTCCGGCTGCGGTAGAAATCACACCGATTAAGGAAGAAGGGCTTAACCTTTCTTACATGGATTCCACCGTTCGCCCGCAGGATGATTTCTTCAGCTATGTGAACGGAAACTGGATGAAAACTGCTGCCATTCCTTCCGATAAATCAAGCTGGGGAAGTTTCAACGCACTTCGTGAAGACGTAGATAACGCCTCGCTCGAAATTCTGAACAAAATCCTCACCGATAATTTTCCGGCTGGTTCCGAAGGACAAAAAATCCAGAACCTGTACGGAACTTTTATGGATTGGGATAAAAGAAATGCAGACGGCATTAATCCTATAAAAAGTGATTTGCAGAAAATCGAAAATATTAAAACTGTTGGCGATCTGCAGAATTACCTGACGCAAGCTACAAAGACCGGTGACAATCCGTTTTATGCGTGGCGTGTAGGCGCAGACATGAAAAATTCCGTGATGAACGCGGTTTATTTGGGTGGTGCATCCTTAGGTTTAGGCCGCGATTATTACCAAAAACAAAACGACGCCAACACCAAAACTTTAGCGGAATATCAAAATTATTTAACCCAGATTTTCCAAACCATTGGTTATAAAGATGCAGGACAGTCGGCGCAAAAAGTGGTTGATTTTGAGAAAAAACTCGCGCAGGATTTATTGACCAACGAGCAAAATCGTGATGCGAATCTTCGTTACAATCCGAAAACAATTCCGGAATTATCAAAATTGGTTTCAAACATCAATTTGCCAAAATATTTGACCGACGCGGGTGTTAACACCGATAAAGTAATCGTTAGTGAGCTGAAATATTACCAGAATATGGATTCCTGGATGAACGCGAAAAACCTTCCGCTCATCAAAGATTATATGAAAGCGCGCTTGGTTTCTTCCAACGCCGGAAATTTGAACAAAGAACTTGATGATTTGAACTTCAATTTCTATTCAAAATATCTTCAGGGTCAGCAGGAGCAAAGACCGATGAATAAAAGAGGTTTAGGTGTCATCAATGGTATTTTGGGCGAAGCTTTCGGTAAATTGTATGTAGAAAAATATTTCCCGGCAGAAGCTAAAGCGCAGATGGAAACCTACATCGATTATCTGAAAAAATCTTTCGCGCAACATATCGCGGAAAACGACTGGATGTCACCGGAAACTAAAGAAAAAGCCCAGGAAAAACTCTCCAAGTTCACGGTTAAAATTGCATATCCGGACACCTGGAAAGATTATTCGAAATTATCGCTTTCGAGCCCTGCGAATGGTGGAACGTACTACAAAAACCTGCAGAACATCACCGAGTGGCAGTATGCTAAAAATTTGGATAAAATCGGGAAACCGGTGGACAAAACCGAATGGGGAATGTCACCACAAACCGTAAACGCATACTACAGCGGCTCTAACAACGAAATCGTATTCCCGGCTGCAATTTTGCAACCGCCGTTCTTTAATTTTAAAGCAGATCCGGCTGTTAATTTTGGTGGAATTGGTGCTGTTATCGGTCACGAAATTTCTCACGGTTTTGATGATTCCGGTTCCAGATTCGATGGCGACGGAAACTTAAATAACTGGTGGACAGAAGCTGACCGTAAAAACTTCGATGCGAAAGTTGGGCAACTTGCTGCGCAATACGATAAATATGAACCTGTAAAAGGCAGTTTCATCAATGGAAAATTTACCAGCGGTGAAAATATCGGTGATTTAGGTGGAGTAGCTGTGGCGTACACCGCGCTTCAAATGTACCTGAAAGATCACGGAAATCCTGGATTGATCAGTGGATTAACTCAGGATCAGAGATTTTTCATGAGTTGGGCAACCGTTTGGAGAACGAAATCTACAGAGCAATATATGGTGAATCAGGTGAAAACCGATCCGCACTCGCCGGGCTATTTCCGTGCCTTTGCGCCGTTGGTGAATCAGGATTCCTTCTACAAAGCTTTCGATGTGAAACCGGGCGACAAATTGTACAAAGCACCGGAAGAAAGAATTAAAATTTGGTAATCTGAATTTTAAATAAAATCAAACCTCTCAATTTTTTGGGAGGTTTTTTTTACCGCCTGTTTGGGTGTTTTTTTTCAAAATTCTAACAAAACCGATTTATTGGAAATTGCCTAATTTTATTTGAATATTTTAAATCTAAAAATTTGCCGTTAAAAACAGCTTTTTTTTAAAATTTAAAACCAAAAATAGATGATGGAAATTAAAATCGACAGAAATATTATCATTCAAAATCCGGAAACAAAAGATTTTTTAGCTGATGCTTATTATCCCGAAACGCAGGAAAAACTTCCGCTGGTACTTTTTGTTCACGGGTACAAAGGTTATAAAGATTGGGGCGCCTGGGATTTGATGGCGAAAAATTTCGCCCTAAACGGATATTTTTTTGTGAAATTTAATTTTTCGCATAACGGAACAACTTTAGAAGATCCACTGAATTTCGGTGATCTTGAAAGTTTTGGCCAGAATAATTTCACCAAAGAACTTTCAGATTATAACGCGGTTTTAAGCCATTTTTACGATAATCCGAAAATCGATAAAGAAAAAATTGCCATCATCGGGCACAGCCGCGGCGGCGGAATTTCGGTTATTGAGGCTTTTGAAGACGTCCGTGTAAAAGTGCTTATTGCGCTCGCCGGCGTCAGCCATTTTGGTTACCGTTTTCCGACGGGGGAAAGATTGGAAAACTGGAAAAAAGAAGGCGTCATGTTCTCCGAAAATGCACGCACACACCAACAAATGCCTCATTATTATCAGTTTTTTGAGGATTATAAAGCAAATGAAGAACGCTTTAATATTCAGTACGCTGCGCAGCATTTAGAAAAGCCGTTTTTAATTATCCAGGGAACAAACGACGATGCGGTGAAAGACAAAGAAGCGACTTTGCTTCACGAATGGTGTAAAACTTCGGAGATTGAAATGATTGATGGTGCAAACCATACTTTCGGTGCGAAGGAACCCTGGACCGAAAAAACGCTGCCGGAAGATTTAGAAAAAGCCACTGATTTAGCCGTCAATTTTTTAAAAAAACATCTGTAATTTAAACCGATGTGAACGAAATTTAATATTTCGCAACCAACAGAATTTTATAATTTTGTAAGCTTAACACGTTTTCTATGATGCTACTCTCGGTTTTGGAATTTCCCGATTTTGCGCAGCCGCAAATCTGGATCAGTTTATTGACACTTACTTTCCTGGAAATTATTCTGGGCGTTGATAACATTATTTTTATTTCGATAATTTCGGATAAATTGCCAAAAGAACGGCAAAAATTTGCGCGAAATCTCGGTTTGGCTTTCGCGATGCTGTTCCGCGTGGCTCTTTTGCTCATGATAAACTGGATTATCGGTCTAAAAGAACCGGTTCTTACACTTGATTTCTTTAATGAACCGGGCACAGATTTGCCTCTCGCGCTGAGTTGGAAAGACATCATTCTTTTGGTCGGTGGTATTTTCCTGATTGCGAAAAGTACTTTTGAAATCCACGGCAAAATGCAGATTGAAGACGATCATCACAAACCAAAATCCGCCGCGTCTTCGCTCATGGCGATGGTCATTATTCAGATTATTTTGATCGATATGGTTTTCTCGCTGGATTCAATTTTAACAGCCATTGGTTTGGTGGATAACGTCGTGCTGATGATTATTGCTGTAGTTATTTCCATTGGAATTATGATGGCATTTGCCGGCCCGATTTCTACGATTATCAATAAATATCCGAGTTTGCAGATGCTTGCTTTGTCCTTCCTCGTTGTGATTGGAGTGATGTTAGTGGCAGAAGGAATTCATCAGCATGTTAGCAAAAACATTATTTATTCGTGTCTTGCTTTCAGCTTGCTGGTTGAAGTGCTGAATATCAAATTCCGCAATAATCAAAGACGGAAAGCGCTGAAACTCAACCCGGATTTGAATGACGACTTAAGTATAAAAGATTAAAAAAAACACCAAAAAAGCCGCGAATATTTGCGGCTTTTTTGATTTTGGAAACAGATTGTTTTTTACCTGCTCAAACGCGTAATTTTTCCCAGGCTTCTTCTATTCTGTGCTGATGAAGCAGTTCTTTCGCCTCAGCGTGAATTTTTTCATTTGAACTAAATTTTCCTTCCGGTAAAATTTCCGTATTCGCCAGCATTCCCAGATCATTTCCCGTAAATATTTTTGAATATTTAATTTCGTCCGGCAACAAATCAAAGCCAATTCCTTTTGTAACCAAAGGTTTCGGAACTTCGAAGAGATTGTTTTCATTGTTTCGGGAATACCAGTTTCCTCCTAAACGTGCCACCAGATCCAGTTTTTTTTGGTCCAGATTTCCTTCGTTATTTAAATATTCCTCACGTACGTGAATTTTTACAATTTCGCAGATGACCAAATTTCCTGCGCCACCTTCGGTACCCAAATGTTTTATTTCCAAAACTTTACATTCCAGATTTACGGGACACTCTTCGATGAGGTTTGGTTTCACCAAATCCGCTTTTTTCATCGTAAGACCTGCTTTTACAAACTCATTCAACTCTTTCTCATATTCGGTAGATGCCAGCGAAACTTGTTGTACGATTTTATAATTCACAATGCCGATGACCACTTCCGGAACTTCCAGAACATTTTCCAAAGTATGTTTCGTGGTATTGTCGCGCACACGGCGCGCGGGTGAAAAAATCACGACCGGCGGATTGGAGCTGAACATATTAAAAAAGCTGAACGGACTTAAATTAACATTTCCGTCTTTGTCAATTGTTGATGCCAAAGCAATCGGGCGCGGCGCAATAGCCGTTTGCAAAAGCGTCTGGAGTTGAAAATTATTGAGTTCGTGGGGGGAAATTGTTTTCATATATAATTCTCTATTTGAAGGCTTATTTTTATTAAAACTTAAAAATTTGCCCTTTTAGCGGCATTTTTTTTTGCTTTTAATTATTTCGCAGGTAAAACCTTCCCCCTAACTTCACCGAAACCAACACGAACACCATCTTTTTCCGCGTGACCGCGCATTATGATCGTATCAAAATCTTCGATGAAACTTCGCTGTGAACCGTCGGACAGAATAATCGGTTCTGTACCTCTCCAAGTGAGTTCCAGCATGGAACCGAAAGAACCTTTTTCAGTGCCCGAAATTGTTCCCGAAGCATAGAGATCACCAACTTCCACATTGCAGCCATTTACGGTGTGATGCGCCAGTTGCTGCGCCATATTCCAATACATGAATTTATAGTTGCTGCGTGAAATTAAATTTTCGCTGCCGTTTTCCGGTTTCAAAAAAACTTCCAGCTGAATGTCTAAATTTTGCTTGCCTTCAAATTTCAAATAATCCAAAACTTCAGGTTCCTGTTTTGGTGACTCAATTCTGAACGGTTCCAGAGCTTCTAAAGTGACAACCCAAGGCGAAATCGAAGAACAGAAATTTTTGCCTAAAAACGGTCCTAAAGGAACATATTCCCAGCTTTGGATGTCGCGCGCCGACCAGTCATTAAATATAACCATTCCGAAAATCGCGTCGTTCGCGTCAGCGGTAGAAATGCTGTCGCCCATTTCGGTGTTTTTATTCACCACAAAGCCGATTTCCAGCTCGAAATCCAACTGTTTACACGGCCCGAAAACCGGTGTATCTGTTCCCGCAGGTTTCATCTGACCTTTAGGTCTGTAGAAATCCGTTCCCGAAACTACAATCGAAGAAGCGCGTCCGTGATATCCGACCGGCAAATGTTTCCAGTTTGGTAAAAGCGCATTTTCTTCACCGCGGAACATTTTGCCAACGTTGCTCGCATGTTCGATGCTGCTGTAAAAATCGGTATAATTCGGCACGTGAAGCGGCATCATCATTTGCACCTTATCGAAGCTGTAGAAACATTCCTCCACAGTTTTTTGGTCTTCCGAAAGCGGAGAATTTTCAAGCAAAAGTTCCTGAAGTTTCAGACGAACAGCATTCGTCACAGGTTTTCCAAGCTCGATAAATTCGTTGAGCGTGTAAGCTTCAAAAACATTTTCATTTAACCCGTCGATATCACCGAAAAATCCGTAATCGTACATCGTCGCCAGATCTAAAACCATATCGCCAATCCGCGAACAGCACGCAATGTATTCTTCATTGAAAATACCGACACCAAACGGAATATTATGAATTGAAAAATCCGAATTTTCGGGATAAGAGATAAAAGATTTCATAGAATGGTATTTAAAATAAAGGTTCAAATTCTGCGACTGGCGCTGCCTTGAACCTTTTATGAATAATTATTGAATTTATTTTTTGTTGATAGACGTTTCGTCAATCCAGCGTTCTCGGGTGTTGATATCCAGCAGGTAAAGTATTTTTTTCTGCTGGGTCATCAGGAAGGTTTTTGTCACAGGAACCGGCATTTTTTTACCCTCGAGCAAATTTGCGCGCACCGAAACTATATTGTGTTTGGAGCGTACGACATCGCCGCTGAAAACATTTGAAGTGCTTTCGCCCGTGCTTTTATCATCGAAAATTTCGATATAAGTTGCTGAATTTCCTTTGATGACAATAAAAGACCGTTCTGTATGATCGTCGAAATCTTTAACTAAAACGAATTTTTTATCGTCGATGCTGATGTTTGTTAAATTTTGGTTGATTCCGCGGCGCTCTTCCAGGCGGTCTAAAATCGCGTTCACCGAACCGTATTGCGCGCGAAGTCCCAGCGCTGTGAAAAAAAACAGGGCAAAAACGAGAGATTTTTTCATTTTAACTGATTATAAATTTCCGCGTCTTTCCTGTTCTTTTTCTAAAGCTTCAAACAACGCTTTGAAATTTCCGGCACCGAAACTTTGTGCACCGTGTCTTTCAATGATTTCGAAGAAAAGCGTTGGGCGGTCTTCCACGGGTTTTGTGAAAATCTGCAACAGATAACCTTCTTCATCACAATCTATTAAAATTCCCAAATCAGAAAGGGTTTTTAGATCTTCGTCGATGGTGCCAACACGTTCCGGAACCATTTCGTAATAAGAATTCGGCGGAGCCGGCAAAAATTCAATTCCGCGCGCTTTAAGCTCCGTTACGGTTTTTACAATGTCTTTTGTCGCCACAGCGATGTGCTGAACGCCTTCACCTTCGTAGAAATCCAAGTATTCTTCCACCTGAGATTTTCTTTTACCTTCAGCTGGTTCATTAATCGGGAATTTTGCAAAACCATTTCCGTTGCTCATCACTTTACTCATTAAAGCCGAATATTCAGTGTTGATTTGCTTGTCATCAAAACTCAAAATATTTACAAATCCCATCACTTTTTCATACCATTCCACGGTGGGAATCATGCGGTCCCAGCCCACATTTCCCACACAGTGATCCACGTATAAAAGTCCGACTTCGGTTGGATTGTAAACGCTTTCCCATTTTTGGAAGCCCGGCATAAAATCACCTTTATAATTTTTCCTTTCGATGAACATGTGAACGGTCTCACCGTACGTATAAATCCCGGACATGCGAACTTCGCCGTATTCATCGGTTAAAGTTTGAGGTTCCAGATAAGGTTTTGCGCCTCGTTTGATGGTTTCTTCGTAAGCTGAATAAGCATCATCCACCCAAAGTGCTAAAATTTTAACCCCATCGCCGTGCTTTTTTTGATGTTCGCAAATCAGTGAATCGGAACTTAATCCGGAAGTTAAAACCAACCGGATTTTTCCCTGTTGCACGACGTACGAAGCGCGGTCGCGAACGCCGGTTTCCGGACCTGCATAAGCAACGGATTGAAAACCAAAAGCGGTTTTATAGAAATGTGCTGCCTGTTTGGCATTTCCTACGTAAAATTCAATATAATCGGTACCATTGATGGGCAAAAAGTTTTCAGCTTGAGCTATTTTTTCTGCGAAAGTAAGTGTTGACATTGTTCTGTTTTTTTGATATGCCAAATTACAAAAATTTTCAGGAGTATGGGAAATTCAAAAAAATGGTCAAATAAGGCGGGAAAAATTTAAAAAGAAAAATTACCCGAAATAGCAGGTAATTTTTTGAATCCAAAAAAAATCCCGAAAATAATTTCGGGAAAATTTGCCTTTTCACAGGCATTTAAATCTTTCAAAAGTCGCTTTTTCAAGCATTTCGCGATCATCGGGATGCGAAATTTCAATTAAAGCTTTCGCGCGCTGTCTCAGGCTTTTTCCGTACAGATACGCAACTCCGAATTCCGTGGCAACATAATGAATATGACCTCTGGTCGTGACTACGCCGGCGCCGGGTTTCAGGAAAGGTACAATTCTCGGAACACCTTTTTTGGTTCGCGACGAAATGGCGATAATAGGTTTTCCGCCTTCGGAAAGTGCAGCGCCACGCATGAAATCCATTTGCCCGCCAATTCCGCTGAACTGGTAAGTTCCTATGGAATCTGCGCAAACCTGGCCGGTTAAATCAATTTCAATAGCGGAATTTATCGCAACCATTTTCTTGTTTTTCATGATGTTGATCGGATAATTCACGTGTTCCACATCCATGAATGCAAACGAAGGATTATCGTCGATGTAATCGTATAACTTTCGGGTTCCAAAAGCGAAACTCGTAATGGTTCGGTTAGAATGCGTGCCTTTGTATTTGTTTGTAATGACGTCGTTTGCTACCAAATCTACAATTCCGTCGCTGATCATTTCGGTGTGAATTCCCAAATCTTTGTGGTTGTGAAGACATTTTAAAACCGCATCCGGAATGGTTCCGATTCCCATTTGCAAAGTGGAGCGGTCATCGATGAGTTGCGCCACATTGTTCCCAATCAGCATTTCGCATTCACCGACTTTTGCGCCATAATCTACGGTGAGCAATTCTTCTTCATGCCACACCATTTTATCGATTTTAGAATGGTGAATCATCCCGTCGCCGTGCGTTCTTGGAAGTCTCGGATTCACCTGCGCAATAATGGTTTTTGCATTATCTACAGCACTTCTGGCGACATCTACCGAAGTTCCAAGCGTGCAGTAACCATGCGCATCCGGTGGTGAAACCGTAACCATGGCAACATCTAACGGTAAAATTCCGCATTTAAAAAGCGTTGGAATCTCACTCAAAAAAACCGGAACAAAATCACCACGTTCCGAGTTTACCGCTTCACGAACCGGTGTAGAAACGAAAAGTGAATTGATGTAAAAACTGTCTTTATATTGCGGTTTTGCAATTTCAACATTTCCCTGCTGCGTTATGGAAACAAACTCTACGTCGCGCAAACGACCGGCTTGTCGCGCCAATTCATCAATTAAGAGATTCGGCGTGCAGGCGCTGCCGTGGGAAAAAATTCGATCGCCACTTTTGATGACGGAAACGGCCTCTTCGGCGCTGATATACTCAACCATAATTTTATTTTTATGTCATTTAAATACTTCCCAAAAGTAAATATTTACCTCGGGCTTTTAAATGAGGAAAGTCATTTTTCGCCAATTAAAACATGATATTTATTCCTGACTGCGGTCATGCAGGAAATTATCCTCAGTTTCCAACCAAGATGTTTTGTAAGACGGATCTTCAACTTTCAACGCTTCTTCCGTAATCTGGAATGGTCGGAAAGGATCAACCATCACCGCATATTCTTCAGTGAATTTTTTGCCAATGCTTCGTTCCATCGCGCCAGGATGCGGACCGTGAACAATACCGCCGGGATGAAGCGTGAAATCCATTAAATCGATGTGATTGCGGCTCATAAAATCGCCTTCGGTGTAAAAAAGAACCTCGTCCGAATCGATATTTGAATGATTATACGGCGCCGGAATCGCTTGCGGATGATAATCATACATTCGCGCCACGAAAGAGCAAACCACAAAATTATGCGCTTCGAAATTCTGGTGCGTTGGCGGTGGAAGGTGAACCCGACCGGTAATCGGTTCGAAATTTTTGATATTGAATTTATAAGGATAAAAGTAGCCGTCCCAGCCAACAACGTCAAACGGATGCGTCGCGTAAACGAAGTCCCAGAGCTGATTTTCTTTCTTTACTTTAATTAAAAATTCACCTTTTTCGTCGATTGGTTCCATGAAAGTTGGCGCTACAATGTCGCGTTCGCAGAAAGGAGAATGTTCCAGCAGCTGACCGAATTCATTGCGGTATCTTTTCGGTGTATAAATCGGCGAATGACTTTCAATAAACAAAAGCACGTTTTTTTCGTCATTAAAATCTATTGAATAAATAGTTCCGCGCGGAATAATAAGATAATCACCAACGGAAAAATCGAGATTTCCGACAAAAGTTCTGAGTGTTCCGCTGCCTTCGTGAATGAAAAGCAATTCGTCGCATTCAGCATTTTTATAGAAGTAATCGGTGCTTTTTTTTGGTTTTGCCAAACCAAGTTTCAGATCATTATTTATCAGCAAAACTTTTCTGCTTTCCAGAAAATCGTTTTCCGGCGTAATATTCATGCCTTTAAACATGCGCGGCGTCACGTTTTTAGCAACCGCGATTTTCGGCGTTACATCTTTCGGTTCGCTGATGGATTTTATCTGCGTAGGACGGTGAATATGGTAAAGAAGCGAGGAAATACCGTGAAAACCTTCGGTGCCAAAAAGCTGCTCATAGTAGAACTTATCATCCTCCGATTTGAAAACAGTATGCCTTTTCTGTGGAATTTTCCCCGATTGATGATATCTCATTTTCGTAAATTTTATTACGTAAATTTAATCAAAATTTCAGACTTCGGGAAGCTCGTAAATTTTTTAAGACGGATTAAATTCCATCACCGCTTCATAAAATTCTTCTTCCATAATACCGAATTGCTGTGCGAGCAGTTGAAGTCCGGCTAAATTTTCAGCTAAAAATCTGTCGTTTTTCGGAAATGGTAAAAAACCCATTGAAGTCTTAAATGAAAAATTTTCACCGTCATTTTTGATTTCGGTTTCAGCGAATTCCAGTTTTCTGAAAAATGTAATCTGAGTTTCGTTTTCAGAGTTCAAAACATCAGGGAAAATTAAAACTCCGCCGGAAGTCATGCTATTGCAAAGCAAATCCAATTCTTCCTGACTGATTTCAGACGTCGCAAGGGAAATATTCGGTTTATAATTTTCGAAAAAATTAGCCTCTGAAGCAGCTAAAATTACAAAATCTTCACTCGGGATTTCTTCAGTTTCAACCGAAGAAATAAGGTCGAAATTTTTACCGTGAAAATTAAGAATATGTAAAAAAAACGGGGTTAAAACGGCATTTTTTGTGAAAATAAGCACGCGCGTTTTGTTATGGAATTTGCTGAACATCAATTAAACCGTGCTATTTTTTAAGATTATCGTTGATGATGTCGTGGAAAACCACCACAACACTGTCCCAGCGCGCTTTATCTTTCGGCATGATGTTCGACGCGTCGCTTTTGCTGCCGGAATTATCACCTTTTTTTACGTTAATCGTGGTTGAAATATTGTCGTAAAGTTTATTATAATCTTCCTGAATGGTGCGGAAATTATTTGTTGCAAGTGCTTTTTCAATTCGGTGAAGTTCGCGATTTGTAATACGGAAATCTTTTTTCACCTTTTGGTTTTGACCTTCGAATGAGTAATGAACTTTATGGCCTTTGATGAGTAAATTTTCATAAATCGGCGATAAACCGCCACTTCGCGCGTAGCTGTAATCGAAATCGCGGTATTTGTTTGGCGAAGCACACGCCGTTAAAAATAAAAATGTAAGGACAAAAAATAAGTTTTTCATAAGTTTTATTTAAATTTTAACTTCTGCTTTTTTTGTTTTCAATTCTTCATCATATTCGTGCAGCAAATTGAAATCTTCGGTTTGTTCGATGCCAATCATGATTTTATTTAAAATAGTCTGCGCATCATCTTTGTCATAATCAATATCCAAAGCAGGTTTAAAAACCATCGTCGGTTTTACGCCCGTAACTTTCACCCGCAAACCTTTTTTATCAAAAGCGCGGCGGAAACCATTAATTTTTATCGGAATTACAATAGGTTTTTGGTTTTTTACCAATTTCGCCGTTCCTTTTCTGCCCTGCGCAAATGCCGAAGTCGTGCCTTGCGGAAAAGTAATCACCCAGCCGTTGTCCAGCGCTTTCATAATATTTTCAACTTCGGTTAAATCCACCATTCGGTTTACATTTTGGCCTTCGGCGCGCCAGGTTCTTTTTACCGTTACAGCACCTGCAAGCTTGAAAATTTTGGTCATAAAACCTTTGTTCATGGTTTCTTCAGCTGCAACATAATAAATGTCAACTTTTGGATTCAGCAGATAAATTGGATTTTTGATAGAATTTAAATAACCATTATTTACTGCACAAAAAGCCTGGTACATTGCGGCAACATCGGCGAAATAAGTCTGGTGATTGGAAACAAAAAGAACGTTAGAGTCGGGAAGATCCACTAAATTTTCGGTCCCGGAAATTTTTAGCTTATTAAAACCATTAAATCTTCGGTAGGATACCATCCCCAAAACAAAAATTATCAGTCGTTTTAGGAAATACAGATTGCCAAAAGCATCTGTGAAAATATTTTTCTTCGCCATTATCTAATAAACATAGGGTGCGAATTTACAAATTTTTCAATAATTGGCTAAATTCACTCAGGATCATCGACGTTGCGCCCCAAATAATATAACCGTTGAAATTGATGACCGGAACTTCCACGCCGCGCGACGTTGGTAACACCATCATTTCCGGTGCATCTTTTAAACTTAAAATAGAAGAAACGGGAAATTCAATAAGCTCAACAGCTTCACTTTCCTGCAGGAAAAACTCCGGATTTTTCTTGGTGTACGAAACGAAAGCTTTTACATAAAAGTTGCTCGGCGGAATGTAAATCGGTGAAAGTTCGCGGATAATGCGGATGTAATGTTCATCAATTCCAACTTCTTCCGAGGTCTCGCGTTTTGCTGTTGCCGCATAATCCACATCGAAATCTTCTTTTTTACCGCCCGGCAGAGAAATTTGGCCGCTGTGGCGGTCGCGTTCATTTTCGCTGCGTACGATGAGCGGCAAAAACCACTCATTATTCTTTAAATAAAGCATGATATTTACGGCTGCAAACTTCGGATTTCTGGTTAAAATTTCTTCGTAAGAATAAAGCGGGCGGTACGGCGGAGAATAAATTTCATGCGCGGCATCGCCGCGAAGTGTGGCTTCCTGAATTTGGGTCAGCAGATTTCTACCAAATGTTCTCATGGAAACAAATTTACAAAATCGCGCTCTGAAAGTGTTTTAAAATAAAGTTAAATTTCGGTGCTCAGCTATTTTCAAATTTTAGTTTAAGTTTTTGCTGAATAAAAATTCCGACCTAAAAGCACCAATTTTTCTGTTTTTCTAAAACCAAAAAAAATGCTGAAATAACGCCGAATTTTTCGTTTTTAAATTTTGGAAAAAAATATGCTCTTAAAGCAAGTATTTTGTCGATTTTAAATTTTTAAAAAAATTTCGGGCTAAAGCACCCAATTTTTCTCTTTTAAAAAAAGGGAAAAAATGCTTAAAAAGCTGCCAATTTTTTTGGTTGGATAAAAACATAAAACCAATAATTTCGTCTGTTTTTTTAAAATGGTTACTTTTGCACAGCTTAAAGAAAAATTTGGAAACCCACGATCTTATTTTCAATCCGCAGGATATTGCAGAAACGCTCAGCGAGCTTCGCGCTGATGAGCGCCTGATTGCGTTTTTGAAAGTTCCGAAAGAGTATAAAGCTGATGTTTTCTCACATCTTGACCCGGATTTCCAGGAAGAAACCATCCGCGGCATTGGCAGTGATGAGGTTTCTGAAATTCTGAACGCGATGTCGCCCGACGACCGGACCGCACTTTTCGAAGATTTTCCGGATGAGCTCATCAAATATTCCATCAATCACCTGAATCCGCAGGAAAGACGCGTCGCACTGAAACTTTTGGGCTACGACGCTGATTCTATCGCGCGACTGATGACGCCGTATTATATTCAAATCCGGAAAGAATGGACGGTAAAACGGTGTTTTCAGCAAATTAAAAAACTCGGCAAAAAAGTAGAAACCATGAACCATCTTTATGTGGTTGATGAGCGAAACCGCCTGATAGACGATATTATGATCGGTTCGCTGCTTTTGGCGGAAGAAGACACGCTGATTTCGGAGATTACTGACAATCATTTTGTCGCGATTACGACGACTACTTCAAAAGAAGATGCGGTACCTTATTTCGAAAAATATGACCGTTCTGCCTTGCCGATTGTCACTGAAAACGGAGTTTTGGTCGGAATCGTAACCATCGATGATATTTTAGACCAAATTGAGTCGCAGAACACCGAGGACATTCAAAAATTCGGTGGTATGGAAGCACTAGATGATCCATACCGGCAAACACACTGGTTTGAAATGATCAGAAAAAGAGGTTTCTGGCTTATTCTTTTATTTTTCTTCCAGCTTTTAACGGCTTCAGCAATGGGTTATTTTGAAGATGAAATTCAGAAAGCAGTTGTACTCACTTTATTTGTTCCACTAATTATTTCAAGTGGCGGAAATACCGGTTCCCAGGCCGCTACGCTGATTATCCGCGCAATGGCACTTCAGGAAATTACTGTAAAAGATTGGTGGCTCGTTATTAAAAAAGAATTGGTCACAGGAATGGTGCTGGGTGGGATTTTAGGTATTTTCGGCTTTTTCAGAATTATGCTTTGGCAATATGCAGGCTGGTTTGATTATGGTCAGCATTGGGCATTTATTGCGTTAAGCGTCGGTATTTCGCTGTCGATGATTGTAATGTGGGGAACACTTTCAGGCTCGATGGTTCCTTTTATTTTGAAGAGATTTAATCTTGATCCCGCTACTTCTTCGGCACCTTTTGTGGCCACTTTGGTTGATGTTACTGGTCTGGTGATTTATTTTACAGTCGCAGGTTTGCTTTTGAGTGGCAGACTTCTTTAAAAAAATTCAATGAAAATTATTTCGCTCGTACCGAGTATTACCGAAACACTTTTTGATTTTGAACTGACTTCAAACGAAATTATTGGTCGCACTAAATTCTGCATTCATCCGGAAAATTTGGTGAAGGAAGTTGAAGTTATTGGCGGCACCAAAAATCTGAATATTGAAAAAATCCGTGCTTTAAACCCCGAATTAATTATAGCAAATAAAGAAGAAAACGAAAAACTTCAGGTGGAAGAACTCAGCAAAAATTTTAAGGTTTGGGTCACCGATATTCAAAATTTAGAAGACAATTCCATGTTTATTACTGACCTCGGTAAATTGCTAAAAAAGCCCGATTTAGCACGGAATTTCAATGAAAGCATTGACGGGATTTTTTCTGAAATTAAAGTCGAAACACCGAAAAAAGTGGCGTATCTCATTTGGAAAAATCCGTATATGACGATAGGTTCGGATACTTTTATTCATGACGTTATAAGCAAAATCGGTTTCCAGAATATTTTTTCTGCGCAGAAAAGATATCCGGTGATTTCGCTTTCAGATTTTCATGAGGCTGAATATATTTTTCTTTCGACAGAGCCGTATCCATTTAAGCAAAAACACATTGAAGAATTTCAAGCAGAATTTCCTTCGAAAAAAATCACTTTGGTGGACGGCGAAGCTTTCTCCTGGTTCGGAACACATTTGACGAAAAAAAGCGAATATTTGCAGCGTTTAGCAAAGTTATAAAATGAAAAAAAGCCCGTTATAACAGGCTTTTTTTTGATTTTGTCTAAAAATTAAATTCCAACCATTTCCGCTTTTATTTTTTCCTGAAGTCCAGAGCTTGCGATCACCAAAGGCAATCGAACAAAGTTTTTCAAAATTCCCATTTCAGCCAAAATGGTTTTAATTCCGGCCGGATTTCCTTCTGCAAAAATCAATCTAGTAATTTCTACCAACTTATTGTGGATTTCGTAGGCTTCTTTCACTTTTCCGTCGAAAGCCAGCTGAACCATGGTGGAAAATTCTTTCGGATACGCCTGTCCAATTACCGAAATTACACCGTCGCCGCCCGCTAAAGTTACGGGAAGCGTATATTCATCGTCACCGGAAACCAAACTGAAATTCTCCGGTTTTTGTCTTAAAATATCAAAATATTGGTTGATGCTCGGCGCAGCTTCTTTAATCATAAAAAGATTCGGGAATTCTTTTGCTAATCTTACGGTTGTAGAAGCTTCGACATTTTGGCCGGTGCGCGACGGAACATTATAAATGATGATTTGTTTACCTGTTTCTGCTAGTGCTTTATAATGCTGATAAAGACCTTCCTGATTCGGTCTGTTGTAATATGGTGAGACCGAAAGAATTGCGTCGAAAGCCGATAAATCGGTTTCTTCAATTTGTTTTTTTACTTCGAGCGTATTATTTCCGCCAATTCCTAAAACGAGCGGCAAGCGCTTGTCATTCACTTTTATAATGTGCTCAATGACGGTTTTTTTCTCATTTTCCGAAAGGGTTGCGGCTTCGGCAGTGGTGCCCAAAACTACCAGATAATTGGTGCCGTTTTCGATGTTGAATTCCACCAACTTCGTCAGTGAATCCAAATCAACCGATAAATCTTCATTAAACGGTGTTACCAGCGCCACACCAAGACCTTTTAATTTGCTCATTTTTCTTGAATTAATCTTCCAAAATTACAAAATTTTAGGTGAGATTTAGGGAAAATCCTGGAGAACTTTATATTCATATCTCTATATTTGTAACTCTTATTTTAAGATTATGAAAAGTAAATTTCTACTGGCGGGTTTTGTTGCCGTAACGCTGATTTCCTGCCGGGCGCCGCTGGCTGTGGCGAAAGTTGAAACCCAAGAAAATATTTCGGTTGCGAAAAATCTGCCGGAAGACCAGACTTTCAAGAAAACCATTGAGCCTTATAAAATGGAGCTGGAAGGTAAAATGAATACCAAACTTTCTCACACCGCTGTCGATCTTACCAAATCTGGTGACAACAGCAATTTGGGAAATCTTTTAGCCGATTACACCTTTGAAGGTGCTGATGTGTGGGCAAAAAACAACGGCATTCCGGGTGGAATTGATGGCGCAGTGATTAACATCGGCGGCATCAGAACCACGATCGCGAAAGGCGATATCATTACGAGACAGATTTATGAGGTGATGCCTTTTGAAAATGAAGTCATGATTATGAAAATGAAAGGCGCTGATATGCAGGGACTTTTCGATTATTATCTGAAAACGCAGAAAAACAATCCAGTTTCGCACATCGTTATTGAAACCGATGGTGATAAAATAGTAAAACAGCTGATTAACGGCGAAAAAATAGATCCGGCGAAAACGTATTATATCGCGACCTCCGATTATCTTGCTTTGGGCGGTGATAATATGGATTACTTTAAAAAAGGTGAAATGATTTCCACCGGAATTAAATTACGCGATTTATTTCTGGAAAAATTTAAAGCAAATCCGGAAGTTACCGTTCCAACGGATGTGCGCCTGAACTTTAAAAATAAAAAAGATACCACTGATGAATAGGAAACAGTTTCTGAAAACCGCAGGTGGCGGGGCTTTAGCACTTTCTTTGGCGCCAAACCTTTTGATGGCGGAGAATTTCGATATATTGAAATCAGCGTCAGAATATCAGTTGACGATTTTGCATACCAACGATCAGCACAGCAGAATTGAACCGTTTGATTCATCATATACCCGAAATCCAAACCAGGGTGGTTTTGCGCGCCGTGCAGCATTAATTCAAAAAATCCGGAGCGAAGAAAGCAACGTGCTTTTGCTGGATTCCGGCGATACTTTTCAGGGCACGCCGTACTTCAACTTTTTCGGTGGTGAACTGGAATTTAAGTTGATGTCCATGATGGGCTATGATGCTTCAACAATGGGAAACCACGATTTCGATAACGGTTTGGCGGGTTTTAAAAAAGTCCGTCCGGTTGCGAAATTTCCGTTCATATGTTCAAACTATGATTTTTCGAATACCATTTTAGACGGTGAAACAGAAAAGTATAAATTATTCAATAAAAATGGCATTAAGGTCGGAATTTTTGGTGTCGGGATCGAACTTGCCGGTCTGGTAGGTAAAAAAGATTACGGCGAAACGGAATATTTAAATCCGATAGAAATTGCGCAGCATTATTCGGAATTTTTACGGAACGAAAAAAAATGCGATCTGGTTATTTGCCTTTCGCATCTCGGTTACGAATATAAAGACAATCCAAAGGTTTCCGATAAAGTTCTTGCGGCAAATACCGACGGGATTGATTTGATTTTAGGCGGTCACACGCACACCTTTCTGCCGGAACCCCAAGCTTTCCAAAACAGAAAAGGTAAAAATGTGCTCGTAAATCAGGTGGGCTGGGCAGGTTTGCTTTTGGGAAAAATCGATTTTTATTTTGACAGAAATAAAACGGTAAAAAATATTTCGTGGCAAAATCAGATTATTGACGAAAAGATAATGGTCTGAACATGAAAAAATTCCTTCCGTTTTTGCTGTTTTTTTGGATTTTATATTTTCCGGCGCAGAAAATTTCTTCGGGCAAATGGAGCGATTTATTTTCCTACAATAATGTTTTGGTCATTCGCGAAGACGCCGGAAAATTAATAGCCGCCACCAAAAACGGAATATTTTTTTATACGCCTGCAACGGGCGAAATTTCAAAATTATCAAAAGCAAACGGACTTCACGAAGTGAAAATTTCCGCTTTTGATTATAACGCCGAAACCAAAACCGGTTTAGTCGGATACGAAAACGGTTCTTTGGATGTCATTTCACCCGATGGAATTACGTATGTGGTGGACATTCCAATTGCCACGGGTTATTCGGGTGATAAAAAAATCAATCACATTTCCATTTCGGGAAACCTGGCGGTGATTTCTGTTGGATATGGCGTTTCCATTTTCCGGCTGGATAGAAAAGAATTTGGCGACACGGCATTTTTTACCAATTCAGTCGGTGTTTACGAACCTGCGCGCGAAGCCGTCATTAAAGAAAATATGGTTTTTGCAGTGACGCCAAACGGTTTAAAAAAGCACGCCATCGATGTCACTTTTCCCATTTACCGCGAATGGACAATGGTTTCAAGCGGAGATTTCACGCAAATTTCAAGTGGAAACACCACAGTTTTTAGCTCCAAAAACAGGGTTTTTTTTGGAAATGGAAATTCATTTTCAGCGCTCGCAGGAAGTTTTAATGATATTCGTGACGTACAAGTTACAGATCAAAATATCATCGTTACCGATCAAACGAAAGTTTTGATTTACAGTTTGTCCGGAAGTTTGGTAAAATCTTTCGATGCTAAAGAACAGCTCAATACCGCTATTTTTTCGCAGTCAAAAATCTTCGCAGGAACACAGGTTTCCGGTATCTTAACCGAATCCGGCGAAGTTTTGAAACCCGACGGTCCGTACAGCAACACTTCGTATAAAATCGATTTGGTTGATGACCAGATCGTAATTTCCAGCGGAGGCCGTGAAGGTTATAACGAACCTATTTACCGGAATCTTGGCTATTACCATTTTAATGGAAAAGAATGGATTTATCCCGATTTTTTCAAAACTTTTCAAGGTGCGCTGAATGTTTTGGATGCGGTAATAAATCCGGCCAAAAAAGAAGAGATTTTTTTTGTAAATTATACCTTTGAAGCCGGTAAAAAAGGCATCTACCGTATGGTTGATGACGTTCTTAAAAATAAATATATCACCGAAGACGCCTTTTACAAGCGCATTGGCGGACTTACTTTCGATGATAATAACCAGCTTTTCGCGTCCACTTCTGAACAGGCCGGCAAGTTTGGCTTTTACCATTATGATGCCGGTGCAGACCAGTTTAACCTGACGACCGTAGTTTCCGGCGGAGATACGCAAAAACCGTTTGCAGAAGATGGGATACTCTACCTTTTCTCGCCATATTTCGACATCCGCGGCGGACTGGTAATTTATGATTATAACAATACACCTGCAGTGCGCGGTGATGATCGTTTTACCGTGATTCGCAAAGAAAATAATCTGCCCGCAAGTGGTGTGGTTTCCGCAGCTTTGGACAAAAATGATGATTTGTGGATCGGCACCAGAATCGGTTTGCGTGTACTTCAAAACCCAAAAAGCGCAATTGGCGAGGCATCTCCACAAGCTGAACCGATTATCATCGAAGAAAATGGTGTGGGTGAAGAACTCTTCCGCGATACCCAGATTTTGCAAATTGAAGTGGATTCCGGAAACCAGAAATGGATTTCGGCGGACGGCGGCGGTGTTTTTTATTTAAGCGCAAACGGTGAAAAAACCTTGCAGCATTTTACACGTGAAAATTCGCCGTTGCCCACAAATGATGTTACCGATATAAAAGTTGATAAAGCTACCGGAAAGGTTTATTTCGTGACCGTGGAAGGAGTTGTCGTCTATCAGGGCGATGTGGTGAACGTGAACGATAATTTCGCTGATGTTTTGGTTTATCCGAATCCTGTGGTTTATTCGCAACACAAAAGAAATGTAAAAATCCGCGGTTTGGCGGCAAAAACCAATATCAGAATTACCGATACGGCTGGAAATCTTGTGCATCAGGCAGTTGCGCGCGGCGGATTTTACGAATGGAATTTGCTGAATCACCGCGGTGCGCGCGTAGCTTCCGGAATATATTTCGTTTTGATGACCAATGAAGACGGAACCGACACCGCCACCGCGAAAATTGCTGTTGTAAATTAATGCAGATCATCAAAGGTTTTTTGCTGTCTTACGTAAAATATGGCGACAGCGACGCTATTTTACACTGCTTTACAGAGGAAGCAGGTTTCCAGAGTTTTTTTGCAAAAGGTTTGTACACCGCAAAGAATAAGAAAAAACCCTATTTATTTCCCCTTAATTACCTCTTTTTTTCGGTTCCTAAAAAAGCCGTCGAAAGCCGGATTTCCCGCGTTTCAAAACTCGAAGCCGGAACCGATTCATACGATTTTCAAAATGTTGCCGCGAGTTCGGTTTTATTTTTTACCGCAGATTTTCTGCATCAGGTTTTGCGCGAAGAAGGCCGGAATGAAGTGCTTTTCGAGGAAATGATTATCGTTAGAAATCAATTTGTTGAACAAAATTTTGACGCCTATTTGGCCTTTATTTTTAAATTTTTAATGATTTCCGGCGTAGCGCCTTTAAAAGGAAATGACAAATTTTTGAATCCTGAAAGCGGAATTTTTGAAGCTGAAATGTCGCATTCTTTTTTCAATGAAAATATTTCGGAAATTTGGTTGAAATTTTTAGCAGCGTCGGAAATTTATGCCGTTAAATTGTCAAAAAAAGACAAAACAGCTTTTCTAGATTCGCTGATGATTTACTGCCAGTTTCACATCACCAATTTCTACATTCCGAATTCTTTAGCTGTGGTCCGGGAAATTTTCGAGTAAAGGTAAAACCAAAAAAAAGCCCCAAAAAAGGAGCTTTTTTTTAAATTTTTAATCAATTTATCTTGTTGCCGGTGCAGGTATTGATTTGTAAACCTGGAAGTTAAAGATAAAACTTCGGTCTTTAAAACCAATTCCGGTGTAGTTGTAATGTGCATCACGCGCGAAAGCTGCACGTGAAGGAACGATGATTACACCCTGTAAATTGTAGTTGCTTTCAATATCAAGGTTAAAGGCTTTGAATTTTTGAATCGCTTCGCGGAAACCTTCAATTTCATAAAAACTTCTCTGCTTTTGTAAGTCGTCTTTCGCGGCATTTCTCACCGATTCTTTCGCGTAGTAATAAAGCGGGTCAATTTCCGGAGTTCCGGTACCGGCGATGGTATTTTTGAAAGGAAAACCGGAGGTAAATTCAATTTTATTGTCGGTATTTGTGGCCAGGTAAGTCATCGTATTGTGCATGAGATGCAAAATATCGGTGTCACCAATTGCGGTTCCCGGTTCAGGTTGAGCGCCCTGGCGAACAACGTAAATCACACCCGATGGAAGTGTAACAGGATTTAAATCGGCAAGTTTTACATTGGTTTTATCGGTATCAGGAAGAAACTGAATGTTACCTTTGGCATCCAGATAATGGGTTTGCAAAAAGGTAGCAGCAGCTTTGTCATCATAACTATTTTGAGTTTCTATACTTACTTCCGGCTGCGCAACAATTTCATCTTTTCGGCAAGAATTAAAGGTTACAAAAGCGACAGCGAGGTATAAGAATGTTTTTTTCATATTTAATATTATGATTAAATTGCTAAAATTTTTAATCCAGCAAAAGTATAAATAAAATATGAGAATCGATAAGTTTTTATGGTGTGTCCGTTTTTACAAGACCAGAAGCATTGCTGCCGATGAGATTAAGAAAAACCGCGTTTCCATCGGGAACCAAACGGTGAAATCGTCACGTGAAGTGAAAGAAGGCGACCTTATAAAAATCCGGAAAAACCAGATCGATTATCAAATAAAAGTTACGCAAATTCCGAAAAGCAGATTGGGCGCGAAACTGGTGCCGCTGCACATTGAAGACAAAACCGACAAGGAACAATACGACATCCTGAAACAGCGAAATCTTAGTCAGGAACATTACCGAAATAAAGGTGAAGGCCGACCGACTAAAAAAGACCGTCGTGATATTGAAGATTTTGTAGATGACGGTTCGCACGGCAATATGGAAGATGGTGACTGGGATTTGTTTTTCAGCGAAGTCAACGATTAAGAAATTTGAAAAATTTGGGCGATTTCGCGGCAAATTTCGTCCGGCGATTTGTTATCGGTGATCACGGTATGTTTTGCCTGCGAATAAAATTCCTGTCTTTCAAAAAGATGCTGCCCGACGAATTCAGGAAGTTGTTTGTCGGGAATTTTTGCTATTAAAGGTCTTTTCTGTTTTTGTTTAAGCAAACGTTCGGTAAGAATCCGCACGGAAGTTCGAAGGTAAACGCTGGTACTTTTTTCATTTATTAATGAAATGTTGTTGTAATAAGCCGGTGTGCCACCGCCGACGCTCAAAATGCAGTCGGTTTCGGTGTTTAAAATTTCATCTAAAATAGCGCGTTCCTGTTTTCTAAAGAAAATTTCCCCTTTTTTCTCGAAAATTTCTGCAATTGGCATATTGTGGCGCGCAATAATCTCTCTGTCAAGGTCAATTAATTTCAGGTTCATTTTGTCGCTCAAAAGTTTGGAAATGTGTGATTTGCCGCTTCCCATGTATCCAATCAAAGAAATTATCATCTTTTTATTTTATACAAAGTACCTAAAATATTTTGAGATTTTAAAAAAAGAAGTATCTTTGCACCACTTTAAAACGAGAATATAATTCTGCAGTTTTAATGGTGACCGACTCGGTAGCTCAGCTGGTAGAGCAATACACTTTTAATGTATGGGTCCTGGGTTCGAATCCCAGCCGGGTCACAAGTAAAAAAATTCCGTAAGTTTTACGGATTTTTTTTGCCTGCGTGGTGAAATTGGTAGACACGCCATCTTGAGGGGGTGGTTTCCTATGGATGTGCTGGTTCGAGTCCAGTCGCAGGCACTGCCAGAATTATAGATTTTAATTATAGGTTTTAGATGGTCAGTAATTTAAAATTTAGAATCTAAAATTTAAATTTAAACCGACTCGGTAGCTCAGCTGGTAGAGCAATACACTTTTAATGTATGGGTCCTGGGTTCGAATCCCAGCCGGGTCACTAATTACTTGCTGAAAGTAATTTTTTTCATATTAATATTTTGTGATTTGGTGTTCAAAAGTCTTCCCAACAGGAAGACTTTTGATGTTTTAATCCAAATGTAAATTATCGATGAGGCGCACATCGTTTACCAAAACAACGATGAAAGCGCGGTAATTATGACCTTTGTAGAAAAAGTCGGTTTCTTTCAGCGTCTCTTCGTCGGCAATAACAAAATATTCAAGCGTCATCCCGCGCTGGTCTTCAAAAATATCTTTTACTCTTTTGTTTATTTCCGGAACGGTTAAAATCCGGAACCAATCATTTACTTTTTTTAAAGTTTCATAAATAACTTTTGAAGCTTCATGCTGTGGCGGACTTAAGCGCATATTCCGCGAGCTCATCGCCAGGCCGCTTTTTTCACGAAAAATAGGAACGCCGTGAATTTTAACTGGAAGCTGAAGCTTTTGCACCAACTTTTCGATAATCGCTAACTGCTGATAATCTTTTTCACCAAAATACCCATTATCCGGCTGTACCTGTCGTAAAAGTTCTTCAACCACTGTTCCGACACCATTAAAATGACCGGGACGCGATTTTCCTTCCATTTCATTTTCCAAACCGTCGAAATCATAGGATTTACTTTTTAAACCGTCTGGGTAAATATCTTCGGTTTCCGGCAAATAAACCGCATCAACTTCACCTGTTTGTTCAAGCAGTTTCAGGTCGCGTTCAATCGTTCGCGGATACTTTTCTAAATCCTGTGGATTATTGAATTGCGTGGGATTTACAAAAATTGACGCAATAATGAGGTCATTTTCTTTTTTTGCGCGGGAGTAAAGGCTGAGATGACCTTGGTGAAGTGCGCCCATCGTGGGTGCAAAGCCAATTTTTTTTCCCATTTCTTTCTGCCTTTCAATAAAGTCGGTAAAAGGTTTTTTAGCGGTAAATATTTCCATACATCGTGTGATTATCCTTGTAAAAATAACAATTCTGTATAAAATTTGCGGCTAATTTTTACAAATTATTTATCAATAGCAGCAATAAAGCCCTATTGAGACTAATATTATGTTAAATAGAGTAATATTAGTTTAAATTTTGTAAATTTGCGCGGTAGAATTTTCTGCTGTAAAATTAGAAGAACGATTGAATTTATGCCGAACCAAAAGATTTTGTATGTCACCACGGAAATGTTCCCATATCAGGAAGATAGCAATATGGCGACAATGGTGAGTAAGATGGCGCTCAAAATGCATCAGGAGGGAAATGATGTGCGGGTGTTTATGCCAAGATTTGGCCAGATCAGCGAAAGAAAGTTTCAGCTGCATGAAGTAATCCGTCTTTCGGGGATGAACATTATTATTAATGATTTAGACCAGCCTTTAATTATCAAAGTGGCGTCGCTTCCCGGCGAAAGGCTGCAGGTTTATTTCATTGATAATGAGGAATATTTTAAGCGAAAGCAATTCTACATCGATGAAACCGGAGCGGCTTTCCCGGACAATGATGAGCGCGCGATATTTTTTGCCCGTGGCGTCATTGAAACCATCAAAAAACTCAACTGGGTTCCGGATGTTATTCACCTGAACGGCTGGATGGCTTCATTTATTCCGGTTTATTTAAAGAGTTTTTACAAAAATGACTCTTATTTCAACGATACCAAACTTGTTCTGTCGGTTTACAATGAGGAAAACCTGCCTCTTTCGGAATCTGTAGAAGAAAAAATGAAATTCGACAATATTACCGGTTTATCTGCGTTTAAAAATCCAAATTTTCATAATTTCGTGATCGAAAGTATGAACATAGTAGACGTTGTGGTAAAAGGTGATGAGTTTCTGCAGGACGATCTGGAAGCAGGTTTTGAAAAATCTACTTCTACGAAGTCGGAATATCTTGAGCCTGAAGCAATTCTTAATATATACTAATCAATTTTTATTTAATGATAGGAAATTTTCAACAGATATTCAGAGCTGCTGCTGTTTTAGCGCTCGGAAGTGTAATATTGTGGAGTTGTGAGCCGGATCCTGATCAATTGGGATCTCAGTTTTTTGAGAACGGTGCTGAAGCCGCACAAAAAAGCTATCCGCTAATTGCCTACACTGTTAATAATAATGATACCATCCGCACAGACGGTTCCCGTTTGCAAAGCGCAACTTTAGGAGCTTTTTATGAACCGCAGTTCGGACTTCAAAAATCATCTTTCGTAACCCAAATCCGTTTAAGCAGCACAAATCCCGATTTTGGTGCAAACGCAGTTTTAGATTCTGCGGTTTTGGTTTTAAAACCCGCTTATGCTGCAGATTCTGTAACAACTACGACGCTTGAAGATTATGTTTTCCCGGACGGAGATGTTGCCGCTAAGAAAGTGGTGAATACTTATCCTGTGACTAAATATGGCAAAGCGAAAAGACCGCTGAATATTAAAGTTGAAGAAGTAACCGAATTTTTAGGTGCCAATGACCAGCAAATCCGATCGAACCGAAATGTCGCTACCGGCGAAGTTTTAGGTACGCAGGTCTTTGACGGTTCAATTTCTTCGGTAAAAGTGACCAAAGACGCCGATAATTCAGTATTATTCGAAAGAACTCCTTCGATTAGAGTTCCTTTGGATAACGCTTTTTTCCAAAATAAAATCATCAACAAAGCGAAATCACCGGAACTTGCTGATGTTGCTTCATTTATCCGATATATTAAAGGTATAAAAGTATCTGTGACGGAAAATGACGGTTATATCTTTAATTTCGATCCGAATACCGTGGAAATTAATTTGTATTATAAAAACGATAAAGTGGAAGGATCTACTACGACAAGACCACAATCTGTTTTTGTTCTAAATGCCGGCGCCGGAAATACACATTTTAACCAAATAACTACTGATCATACCGGAACGCCATCTGCGGCCGCTGTTGCAGTGGGCGATACCATTACCGGTGCTGCCAAAGTATACGCGCAGGGTATGGGCGGACCTGGTATTGGCTTAAAAGTTCCGGAAGAAACAATTGCTTCTGTTAGAACGATGTACGAAAAAGATAAAATCGGAATTATTGCCGCTAAAATGAGGATTTTTACCGATTTGGAAACCTGGAACAATAATTATAAAAAACCGCTAAGTTTTGTGGTAAAACAAAAAGTAAACAAGGTAGACTTAAATACTTACCTGGTTGATCTCAGTGCTTTGTATACTACCGGTATTTATAACCTGGTGAAAGCTTATGACCTGGAAAAAAATCCGGCGTATTATGACGTCGGAATTACGCAAACCTTTAAAAATATTATTGAAAAAGGTGAGACGACCGGTGCACATTTCATTCTAAACGTTGGTGCTTATTCGATTGATGCGGGTGGAAATCTACTGGGAACATTAAATGCAGCTCAGGGACCGCAGAACTTTACGACCAGAGGCTTCACGCCGAACCGTGCTGTATTTGTTGGTACTGATCCGGGAAATGAAAATAGCGCAAAATTGATATTAACGTACGGTAAAAAGTAAAAAAAAATTTATTAAAATATGTGTGGAATTGTAGGATATACTGGCTTTCAGGATGCATATGAAGTAGTCATCAACGGGCTGCGGAGATTAGAATATAGAGGATACGACAGCGCAGGAATTGTGCTTGACGGTGATAGTTCAACTTTTGATGTTGCTAAAACAAAAGGTAAGGTTGACGACTTAGTAGCGATTTCAAAAAATCTTTCTGGAAAAGCACACGTCGGCATGGGCCACACGCGCTGGGCGACACACGGTGTCCCGAGCGACAGTAACTCACATCCACATTTATCCAATAATGGTAAAATTGCATTGGTTCATAACGGAATCATCGAAAATTATGATACCATTAAAACAATGCTTATCGAAAAAGGTTTTTCATTTCAATCTGAAACTGATACCGAAGTATTGGTAAATCTTATCGAATACGTAATGGATGTCAATAAAGATTTTGATTTTCCAACAGCGGTGCGTTATGCTTTAAATGAAGTGTACGGCGCATATGCGATTACGGTAATGCACGACGATTTCCCGGGACTTTTGGTAGTGGCAAGACTGGGCTCACCATTAGCAATTGGTTTGGGAACCAATGAATATTTCATAGCATCAGATGCTTCACCTTTTGTTGAATTTACCAAAGAAGCTGTTTATCTGGAAGAAGGTCATATGGCAACAATTTCATTAGAAAGTGGTGTTGACATTAGAAATATTAAAGACAATGTGAAAATCACTCCCGAAGTTCAACAGCTAAAATTAAGTTTGGAGCAGATTGAAAAAGGAGGATATGAGCATTTCATGCTAAAAGAAATTTTCGAACAGCCAAAATCCATCCATGATACTTTAAGAGGTAGATTGTTGGTAGAAGAGGGAATTATTAAAATGGCCGGTATCTGGGATAATTTAGAAAGATTAAACCAAGCTCAAAAAATCACCATTATAGCGTGCGGAACTTCCTGGCATGCAGGTCTCATCGGTGAATATCTAATTGAAGAATTTGCAAGAATTCCGGTTGAGGTAGAGTATGCTTCCGAATTTAGATATAGAAATCCAATCATTAGCGAAAAAGATATTGTAATTGCCATTTCCCAGTCTGGTGAAACAGCTGATACAATGGCCGCTATTAAAATGGCGAAAGAAAAAGGAGCTTTTGTATATGGAATTTGTAACGTGGTAGATTCCTCAATTTCACGTGTAACTGATGCTGGTTCTTATACTCACGCTGGTCCTGAAATTGGTGTTGCATCCACAAAAGCTTTTACCGCACAATTAACGGTACTTTCATTAATCGCTTTAAAATTAGGTAAACACAACGGAAAACTGAGCAATCAGGAATTTATGCGTTTGATTACCGAGCTTGAAAGTCTTCCGAAAAAAGTTCAGGAAGTTTTGGAAAGCACAAATGAAAAGGTGAAAGAAATTGCAAAAAACTTTGTTGAAGCACAGAATTTCCTTTATTTAGGTAGAGGTTACAATTTTCCTGCAGCATTAGAGGGAGCTTTGAAATTAAAAGAGATTTCATACATCCACGCGGAAGGATATCCGGCTGCTGAAATGAAACACGGCCCTATCGCATTGATTGATGAAAACATGCCAATAGTAATTATTGCTCCTAAGCAAGGGCACTATGATAAAATTGTGAGCAATGTTCAGGAAATTAAGGCAAGAAAAGGGCAGGTTATCGCGTTAGTGAACAAAGGTGATACACAGGTTAGCTCCGTTGCAGATTATGTGATTGAGTTTCCGGAAACCTCGGAATGTTTCTCGCCGATCATTGCCTCCATCCCACTACAGTTGCTTTCTTACTATATAGCAGTCTATCGCGGAGCAAATGTAGATCAGCCAAGAAACCTTGCAAAATCCGTTACTGTAGAGTAAAGTTGACCTGTTTATAAAATATTACCAACAATTTTGCGTTTTTCAAAAAAAGCCTAGTTGTTTTTTCTAAAAAATTATATATTTACCGCTTAATTTCAATTATAGAATGAAAAGAGTATTTCTAATATTACTAACAGCATCCGCTGTTATGTCTTGCTCCAGAGGAGGTGGTTCATCATCCGGGAAACCAGGATCTAAAGGTGAACTGATTGCGAAAAAAAGAGGAAAAACGTTCACCGCAGAACGTCCTTATGGAATGGTAGCAATTCCGGCTGGATCCTTCGTAATGGGACTGGCAGATCAAGATTTTACCAACACTCCGGAAAAGGCTCCGCTAAAAACCGTTACAGTTTCCTCGTTCTTTATGGATGAAAGCGAAATTACCAACGGTCAGTATAAAGTTTTTGTAGATTATGTGCGCGATTCAATCGCAAGAACACTTCTTGCTGAAGCAGCCGGCGACGGAAGCGGCGGTGGAAATGGAACATCTATCGCAGATTACGCATATTCTTCAAAAAAAGCCGGTGAAAATAAAAATGCTTATCAGGAATTCATGGAGTCGCAAGGAGGTCGTGACGGGTATGATGATTCTAAAAAACTAGATTGGGGCGTTCCACTAAAATGGAATACCAATGACTATCCTGATGCCCAATATGCTGAGATTTTAGAATCAATGTATATTCCACAAGCGGAAAGAATTAATAACGAAAGAATTATTGATACCCGTAAATTGCAGTATTCTTATCAATGGGAAGATATGGCACAAGCGGTAAAAGATAATTCCCGAGGAGCAAATTACCTGAAAAAAGAAAGTATTGCGGTATATCCAGATACTACAGTTTGGATCAATGACTTCAGCTATGCTTATAACGAGCCATTGTATGATGGTTATTTCTGGCACAAGTCCTATAAAGATTATCCGGTTGTTGGCGTAACTTGGGATCAGGCGCGTGCTTTCTGTAACTTCCGTTCTAAACTGAAATCTGACTATAACGAATCTTTAAAAAGAAAAAAACAAAAACCAATGGCATTTAGACTTCCTACGGAAGCAGAGTGGGAATATGCTGCCAGAGGTGGTAAAGAAAATGCGACTTATCCTTGGGGTGGCCCATACTTACAGGATGACAGAGGATGTTACCTTGCAAACTTCAAACCGAAACGCGGTAATTATTTAGAAGACGAAAAGAAAGGGTACACCTATACTGCGCCAGTAAAAACTTTCCCAAGAAATGGATACGGTTTATACGATATGGCAGGAAACGTGGCAGAATGGACGGAGTCACCATACAATAACTCTACTTACCAGTTTGCATCTACTTTAAATCCGTATTTATCAGGACAGGCAGCTAAAGAACCTAGAAAATCAGTTAGAGGTGGGTCATGGAAAGATGTTGGTTATTTATTAATGACTGGTTACAGAGATTATGAAAGAAAAGATTCTGCAAGAAGTTTCATCGGATTCCGTACTGTTCAGGATATTCCTGAAGGCTCTGTAAAGTTCAAAAAAAGAACCAGATAAGAACAAGAAAACTAAATATTAAAAAAATAAACTCTACACCACATGTTTAAAACTAAAGAAGCAACGTACAATTTTATCTACTCAATTGGAGCAGCAATCGTAATTCTTGGAGCACTTTTCAAGATGACTCACTGGAGCATTGGGCCGCTTACAGGAAACGTAACCTTAGCAATCGGTTTGATTACTGAAGCTATAATCTTTACCATCTTTGCATTTGATGCACCAAAATCTGAAGAATCGTACGCATGGGAAAACGTTTATCCGGAATTGTTAGATTCTCATGCTTCACCTAATCCTAAACATTCCACTTTAGGAATTCAGGAAGCTGAAGTGAAAGAATTGGAAGTTTCTTTGTCTGAAAAATTAGACAAAATGTTAGCTGATGCTAAATTAGATGTTAGCTTATTTGACCGCTTGAGAACAGGTATCGATAAATTCTCCAGTTCTGTAGATCAAATTAACCAAACAGTTGACGTAACAGGTTCTACTCAAAAATATAATGACCAGTTAATGCTTGCTGCAAGTCACCTTGAAAGCATGAACGCACTTTATTCACTGCAGTTGGAGCACGGAAAAACGCAGGCTGAATACAGCAAAAAATATGTAGAAGATATGCAGCGATCTGCAGCTCATTCTGCTAAATTTAACGAAGAATTATCCGGATTAACTTCTAACCTTAATAATCTGAACAGAGTTTACGGCGGAATGCTAAGCGCGATGAAATCTTAATTTCCTTACCATAATTTGAAATTTATTACTATTAACAAAATTTACTAAAAAATGGCACAAGGAAAACAGACTCCTCGTCAGAAGATGATTAACTTGATGTACTTGGTTTTCATTGCAATGCTTGCAATGCAGATCGATCAAGAAATCATCAGATCATATAAAGACACCACCGGCTCTCTGGAAGAAACCAGAACGCTAACAGAAAATAACAACTCAATTTTTAAGCAAACTTTAGAAGCTAAAGCTAAAAATACACCTGACACCTTCCAGGCTCCTTTAGAAAGATACAGAGGCTTAGAAGAAAAAGCGAATGACTTGGTTCAATCAATAGAAGGTTTGAAAGCGAGATTAAGCAAGGACGCAGAATACAATCCAGCTTTGGAAATTCAGGAAAGTTTTGCATCATTGAATAACACAGAACCTTCAACCAGCCTTTTCTTCCAAAATGGAGATGAAAATATCGCCTCAAAAGAAGCGATTGCTTTAAAGCAAAAAATTGAAGCTTTTAAGAAATATATTACTGATAATTTCGG
Source organism: Kaistella treverensis (assembly GCF_900114045.1). Lineage (GTDB taxonomy): Bacteria > Bacteroidota > Bacteroidia > Flavobacteriales > Weeksellaceae > Kaistella > Kaistella treverensis. The sequence continues at coordinate 1,019,100 of NZ_FORQ01000001.1, read as the reverse complement.
CTCAAATAATTTGATGAAGGAAATGGTTGCTCGTACCAACAAGCAAATGGTTTCTGAATTTGACAAGCCTCGTAACGGGAAAAACTGGTTGCAATACAAATTTTATAACCAACCTTTGATCGCTGCTTTATCAAACTTAGAAGTTATTCAGTCTTCCGCTCGTGGAATTCAGGGTGATGCGCTTTCTATCATGTTACAGGAAAAAATTGATGCTGATATTAAATTTGATGCCTATACAGCAATTGTTTCTGCACCAACTATTGTTATTCAGGGTGAACCGGCTCAAGGTAGAGTTGCTATAGGAAACTATTCCAGCAACGTTCCGGGACTTGCTATGCCTGGTTTAACTGTTCAAAACGGACAGGGTGTTAGAAATCTTGACACAGGATCTTTAGGTGATAAAAATTTCAGCGGAACCATTTCCTTTAAAGATGTAAACGGTAAAGTAATTCCGCTTACTTACAACCATACTTATAAAGTAATCGCTGGTGCGCAGGAACTTAAAGCACAGAAAGGCGCAATCGTAACTGCGGACAAAATGAATGTTCTTTATAGGGGTTTACCAAATCCAATTTCAGGATCGATTTTAGGTGCTGATATGTCTGGAATCTCGTTATCTGCTGCGGGAGCTTCGGTTAGTGGAGGTGGCGGAAAATGGACCGTAACACCAGGTGGAGGAAGTACAGTTACTTTGACAATCTCCGGTCGTGATCCAAAAGGTGGCGTGATTTCTCAGGCTTTCCCTTTCAGAATTAAAAATGTACCACCGCCAGTTGGTGAAATCCAGGGTAAATCTGTCGTTTCAATGCCAGCCTCTTCGATTCCAAATCAACGTGTCACAGCTGACATGCCGGATTTCGATTTCCCTGTTAGCTTTACTGTAAACAGCTTTATGTTTAAAGTTCCAGGAAAAGCGGCAATGCTCGTAAATGGAAACTCTATGAGTTCTGTCGCAAGTTTGACAAAAAACCTTAGAAATGGAGATATTGCGTATGTCTTTAATATTAAAGCTACAGCAACTGGACTTGGTGACCAGGCTTTAAAACAAATACCACCGGTTGTAATAAATGTACAGTAATTTCGTTACAGATATTATAGCTGTTAAATTTTAAATATTTTAAAATGAAAAAAATTATATTCGTAGTAGTTGCATTCAGTTTCGTCACTGTCAGCGCACAAACTACGAAAAATACGAAAACTACTACACAAACGGAAACTAAAGCAGAGCCTGTTGAGCCTGCAGCAGGTGCGGAAGTGCAGGATTCCATTAATTTGGAAGAAGTACCGTCGTCGATGTCAATTCTCAATGCAAAGTCTCCGGAAGCCTTTAGAAAATATCGTGATTTAAATATGATCAAAAAAGGTGATTCTGTAGTTTCAAATTTGAAAGAACCACTTAAATATGGGTTTATCGAAGATAAAGACATCTTAAAAAGTATGGTGGTTTGGGAAATCATTGATATGAACGATAAAATTAATCAGCCTTTCTACCACAATGGTGATGGTTTGATTTCTAATAACCGCTCATTATATCAGCTTTTGTTTGATGCAATCAATGATGGCCGTATCACAGAGGTTTATGATGACGAGCTTTTTATGACGCGTTTGGCACCGGATGCCATCCAATCCCGTATCAAAAATGCGGTAATGAGTGATGCCGGTATCGACCGTTTGAACGAAGCTGGTGCTTTAACTGAAGAGGAACAAAAAGAATATACCAACGTTTACGAAACTAAAAGTGAAAATGTAAAGGTTTTGAAAATCAAGGGAATGTGGTATATTGACCGTCGCGACAGCCAGATGAAATATCGTCTTTTAGGTATCGCAGCGATGGGTCAGGATCCGGCTACAATGGGACAATATGGACCAGACGGCCAGCCTTTAGCTTCAAAAGATGAGCTTATCGATCTTTTCTGGGTGTATTATCCGGATGCTCGTGAAGTTTTGGCAAACGCTGTGGTTTTCAACAATAAAAACCTGGCTTCTGACATTACTTTTGATGATTTATTGAATGCCAGACGTTTTTCTACCGTAATCTACAAATCAGATAACGGTTTAGGAAACGGTGTTATTAAGGATTATATTCCTAATGATGCTGATGCTCAGCTGGAAGAAAGCGAAAGAATCAAAGCGCAAATCCTGCAAATGGAAAGCGATATGTGGAATTATTAATATTTTCCGCTTATATTATAAAAACCTGAGTACTTTTGCTCAGGTTTTTTCGTGTAAATTCCTAACTTGAAAAATGGTTTTTTAAAATAATTATGCAGAAAGAGGTAGATTATATTATTGTGGGCGACGGTTACGCGGCGCTGTTTTTCGCGCACCAGCTCATGAAACATCAGAAAACTTTTGTCTTGTTTTCGGATTCAGAAAAAAGTGCTTCGCAGATTTCAGCCGGAATTATTAATCCGGTTGTTTTAAAGAAATTCACTACATTTTGGCTGGCAGCTGAACAGATTGAATTTCTATCAAAAACTTTAAATGAAATTGAAAATTTTACCGGCAAAAACTACCAAATTTCTGAAAATATCCACCGCATTTTTCACGATGAAAAAGAAAAGGAACTCTGGCTTTCCAAGTCCGAAACCGAAGAATTAGCTCCTTTTTTAGCCAAAGATTTTGAAAACCTGGATACTGTTTTAAATCCTTTCGGTACCGGCGCTGTGAAAAATTCTGCACGCTTAAATGTTGAAGATTTCTTCACTGACTTCAATAGCTATTTCAAAAAAAATGGTCATTTAAAGGCGGAAAAATTTAACTACTCGGAGCTGCACGATTTAACATACAAAGAAATTACCTGCAAGAACATCGTTTTTTGCGAAGGTATGGGCGTCACGCAAAATCCCTTTTTTAATGATATTCCGGTAATTCCAAATAAAGGTCACCATTTAAAGGTCAAGCTTTCCGTTAAGCCAAAAAACGAATATACAATTAAGAAAAAACACTTCCTTTTTCCGCTAAATAATGGTCTGCATTACTACGGCGGAACATACGATCCGCTTGAGCGCGAAAACGAAATTGATGATTTTGCCACGCAGCAACTTATCGATGGATTGTCAGAATTTTATCCGCATTCATTTGAAGTGGTGGAAATAAATTACGGTTTCCGTCCAACGGTGAAAGACCGCCGTCCAATACTTGGCAGTCACGCGGATTTTCCGAATTATTTCATTTTTAATGGTTTGGGCGCGCGTGGAATTCTTAATGGCTGCTATTTCGCCGAAGAACTTTTTCAGCACATCGAAAATGGTAAAGAACTGATGAAAGAAGTTGATTTAAAACGTTTTGAAAACAAAAAATTCATCCGTCTTTAAAACAGAAAAATTTCCGCTTAAAACACCATATTTTTTACGAATAGCAACTTTGAGTGGCAAAATCCGGTCATTGGCTGAATGTTTGTTTCATTTCTTCATCTTGTAAGATTCTTTCACGTTGGTGAAATTTCTAAAAAAAAAGCCCGTTTTCCTTGCTTTTTTTCTTACAAAATTTAATTCTGAAGAAAAACCAATGAAATGGAGACCCCGAATTTAATTCAAAAAAGCATTGATACCGTTAGAGTTTTAGCTGCTGATGCGGTACAAAAAGCAAACTCCGGACATCCCGGAACTCCAATGGCATTGGCTCCCCTCGGCCATATTTTGTGGTCGGAAGTCATGCGCTACAATCCAAAAAATCCACACTGGCCCAATCGCGATCGCTTCGTGCTTTCCTGCGGCCACGCCTGCATGTTGCAATATGCTTTTTTACATTTGACAGGTTACGAAATTTCACTAGATGACATTAAAAATTTCCGTCAACTTCACAGCATTACGCCCGGCCACCCGGAATACGGCCTGACACCAGGAATTGAAGTCACAACCGGACCGCTGGGACAAGGTTTTGCGAATGGTGTTGGAATGGCAGTCGCGCAGCAATACATGGCGGCACGCTACAATCAACCTGATTTTGAAATTTTCGATTATAAAATTTACGCCATCTGCAGCGACGGTGATATTATGGAAGGCGTAACCGCAGAAGCTGCTTCGCTCGCGGGACATCTAGGCTTGGGAAATATGATTTATTTCTACGACAACAATAACATCACGATCGAGGGCGATACCGATTTGGCTTTTGATGAAGATGTTTCGAAAAGATTTGAAGCCTACGGCTGGCATGTTCAAAATGTTTCAGACATTAAAGATTTACAGGCGCTTCGTGACGCAATTGATAAAGCAAAAAATGAAACCGAGCGGCCGTCTTTAATCAACGTCCGAAGTGTTATCGGTTATGGAAGTCCAAACAAACACAACACTGCCGCTGCGCACGGTTCTCCGCTAGGCGAAGACGAAGTGCGTTTGGTGAAAGAAAATTTCGGTTTTGACCCCGATAAAAGTTTTGTAATTCCACCCGAAGTGGCAGAATTTTACCGTAAAGCAGGTGAAAAATCCGCACAACACGAAGAGAACTGGAACGAACTGTATCAAAATTATAAGAACAGTCATCCCGAATTAGCCAAAGAATACGAAGATATTACCGCTGGAAAATTACCGGCTGATTGGCACAAAAATCTTCCGGTTTTTGAAGCGGGCGAAGAAATGGCGACCAGAAAAGCTTCAGGAAAAACCTTAAATGCTATTGCGCAGTATTTACCGCAGCTCATCGGTGGTTCCGCAGATTTAGCGCCATCTACAGACACCAATCTAAAGGATTTTAAATCTTTTTCCGCGAAAAATCCAGACGGAAGAAACTTCCATTTTGGTATTCGAGAACATGCGATGGGAGCTGTTTTAAATGGAATGGCACTCAGCAATTATTTAATTCCGTACGGCGCTACATTTTTAATTTTTTCAGATTATATGCGGCCGCCGCTTCGTTTAGCCTCGATTATGGATATCTGCCCGATTATGGTTTTCACGCACGACAGCATTGGTTTGGGCGAAGACGGCACAACCCATCAACCGATCGAGCAGCTTATCGGCCTGCGAACCGTTCCCGGAATGACAGTCATCCGTCCGGCCGACGCGAATGAAACCGCACAGGCTTGGCGCGTCGCCATCGAACATACCGACGGACAGGTTTGTATCGTCCTAACGCGCCAGGGAATTCCGATAATCGATCAGCAAAAATTTACCAGCGCAAGCGAATTGGAGAAAGGTGCTTATATTCTTTCTGATTGCGATGGTGAACCCGAGATCATTTTAATTGCTTCGGGTTCCGAAGTGCATTTGATCTTAGAAGCGCAGGTAAATTTAAAAAATGAAAATATCCGTGCACGTGTTGTCAGCATGCCGAGCTGGAATTTGTTCGATAAACAACCAGCAGACTACCGCGAAAAAATATTCCCGAAAAATATCAGAAAACGCCTTGCCGTAGAAGCCGGTTCACCTGTTGGCTGGATGAAATATACAACTGATAATGGCGATGTTATCGGAATTGAAAAGTTTGGTGAATCAGCACCGGCGGATGAGCTCTTTGCTGAATATGGTTTCACGGTAGAAAACGTGGTTAAAAAAGCACGGGATCTCCTGCAAAAAAATTAGCAGCTATTTGGGCATTTTTTCTCGAAATAGCTTTTAATCAAATAAAATTCGACACTTTTAAAATAGAAAAATAAGCTGCTTTTAAGGGAAATTTTTCGATTTTAAATTTATTATTATACAGAATTCACGATAAAGACAAAACCCAAAAAAAAGGCCGTTTTAAGGCGGAATTTTTTAGAAGGAAAACCTAAGCAATTCAATTTAATTCTTTAAAATTATGTCACAAGAAAATACTTCTCAAAGCGCCTTCGGAATGATTGGTCTCGGCACCATGGGCTCCAATCTTTTACAGAATATCGCCGATCACGGCTATTTCTGTTCGGGTTACGACATCAAAAAAGAACAGGTTCAGGAGCTGAATGATTTAAAATCTGATCATATTAAAGGTTATACTGATCTAAAAGATTTTGCTGACAGTTTGAAAAGTCCGAAAATAGTGATGATGTTGGTTCCGGCAGGCGAAATCGTAGACAATGTAATTAATGATTTACTCGGCGTTTTATCACCCGGCGACATTATTATTGATGGTGGAAATTCGCATTATACAGATACGGAAAAAAGGTACAATGAGCTCGAAGAAAAAGGCTATCATTTTGTGGGAATGGGCGTTTCCGGCGGTGAAGAAGGTGCCCGACGCGGTCCGAGTATGATGCCCGGCGGCGATAAAGAAGCGTACAAATATCTGCAACCAATTTTAGAAAAAATTGCGGCGCAGGTAAATGGCGAACCAACGGTCGCCTTTATGGGCAAAGGTTCTGCAGGACATTTTGTGAAAATGGTGCACAACGGAATTGAATACGCGATTATGCAGCTGATTTCGGAAACCTACGCAATTATGAAAGACGGGCTGGAAATGCATAACGACGAGATTTATAAAGTTTATAAAAGCTGGAATGAAGGCCGACTAAAATCTTATCTAGTTGAAATTACTGCCGATATATTTTCTTACCGAAACGAAGGCGAAGAAAATATTTTGCTGGACAGCATCCGCGATCAGGCAAAAGCAAAAGGTACGGGAAAATGGACGTCGCAGGCCGCAATGGACTTGCATCTTCCAACTCCAATAATCGATGTTTCGGTGTCCACGCGCGACCTTTCAAGCAAAAAAGATTTGCGTGTTGAAGCCTCGAAAATTTATCCCGACCAAACTGCCAGCGCTTACGGAAAAAGCCCGGAAGAATACGCCACAAAGCTTGAAAATGCTTTTTATTTCGCCATGGTTTCTGCGTATGCTCAGGGAATGCATTTGATGTATGCGGCAAACGAGGAATTTGATTATGACCTAAATTTAGATGTAATTGCGAAGATTTGGCGCGGCGGCTGCATCATCCGTTCCGAATTTTTAGAGGATATTTATTCGGCTTACAATAAAAATTCCGAGCTAAAGCATTTGCTGCTGGATAAGCAAATTGCACAAAGTGTTTCGATGAACATAACCGCCGCGCGAAACGTGGTCTCCGACGCGGTTTTAAATGGAATTGCTACTCCGGCTTTTTCGGCGGCCCTCAGCTATTTTGATAATTTCCGTTCCGAAACCATGCCGACCAATTTAATTCAGGCGCAACGCGATTTTTTCGGTTCCCACACTTACGAACTTAAAGCTAAAGAAGGCGTTTTTCATACCAAATGGATTATGGAAAATATCAAAGAATAACTGGTAAAAACTGTAAATCTTTTAACATTTAATAATGCTTAATACCTCCAATAAAACTACAGCGCCTACAATCTTCATTATCTTTGGCGGAACGGGCGACCTTACGAAGCGTAAAATTATGCCCGCGCTTTACAACCTTTTTTTAGCGAACTGGCTGCCCGAAAATTTCGCCATTATTGGTTCTTCATCCTCGAAAATGACTGCTGAAAAATATCAGCAGGAATTATTGGAGGCTGTAAATGAATTTTCGCGAAGCGGAAAAACCAAAAAAGAAGACTGGGCGAAATTTGCTTCGCACATTGGTTTTCAGGATGCTGATCTTACCAATGCCGGCGCTTTCAAACCGTTTGGAAAAATTATTGAGCAATACAAAAAAGAGTGGAACCAAACTCCGTCGCTCATTTATTACTGTGCGGTCGCGCCCCATTTTTTCTGCACAATTGCAGAAAATATCAGCAAAGCAAAACTGGAAAATAACCCTGAAACAACCCGAATAATTATCGAAAAACCTTTCGGCACCAATTTGGAATCCGCGAAGGAACTCAACCGGAAATTACTGAAGATTTTTGAGGAAAAACAAATTTACCGCATCGATCATTATCTGGGAAAAGAAGTGGTGCAGAATATTATGGCGTTTCGTTTTGCAAACTCTATTATGGAGCCGCTTTGGAACCGCAATCATGTGGAACATGTGCAGATTTCGGTGACGGAGCAAATCGGCATCGGAACGCGTGGTAAATATTTCGAAGGAGCCGGCATTCTGCGTGATATGATTCAAAACCACTTGTTGCAGCTTTTATGTATCATCGCCATGGAACCGCCGACCAGTTTTAAAGCAAATGAAGTGCGCGACCGAAAAGTTGACGTTTTGAAAGCCATGCGGAAAATAGAAAGCGGAAAAATAGAAAGTATGGCGGTGCGTGGACAGTACAGTGCGGGTTGGGTGGAAGGTGAAGAAGTTTTAGGTTATCGCGAGGAAGAAAACGTAGACCCTAATTCCAATACCGAAACCTATGCGGCGCTGAAACTTCACATCGATAACTGGCGCTGGCAAGGCGTTCCGTTTTACCTCAGAACCGGCAAAAGGTTATTTAAATCGGCTTCGGTTATTACCATTCAGTTTAAAGAAATTCCGCACAATATCTTCGTTTCCGCAGACTCCGGTGTGCCGAAGCAAAACCGTTTGGTCATCAGCATTCAACCCGATATGGCGATTCGTTTTCAGCTTCAAAGCAAAGTGCCCGGACTTGAAATGAATTTAAATACCGTTGATGTTGTTTTTGATTATGCAGACAACAAAAAGTCTGATTCTCCTGAAGCTTATGAAACGCTTTTGCTGGATGCAATTGTTGGTGATCAGACTTTATTTATGCGCGCCGATCAGGTGGAAGCTGCGTGGGAACTGATCATGCCAATTTTGAATTATTGGGAGAAAAACAACGCGCAAAACTTTCCGAATTATTCCGCAGATTCCTGGGGGCCGGAAAATGCCGAAGCGCTTATCGCAAAAGACGGCTATCATTGGTTTAGTTTACCAGACAGCAATAAAAAGAAGTAAAAAAATGAATATTAAGATTTTTAAAAATGTTGAGGAATTGAATATTTCTTTAGCAGAAAAAATTTGCGAAGTCGCGGAATTTGCCATTAAAAACCGTGGCGAATTTACGTTTGTGCTTTCCGGCGGCGATTCTCCAAAAAAATTGTATCAGCAGTTGGCTTCCGAATCTTATAAAGATCGGATTGACTGGAGCAAAACCTATTTTTTCTTCGGTGATGAACGTTTTGTGCCCGAAGGTGATGCGCAGCGAAATTCGCTAATGATAAAAAATTTGCTCTTGGAGCCGCTAAAAATCCCGACGTCGCAGATTTATGATTTTGATACTTCCGGCACACCGGAAGAAGCAGCGGAAAAATACAACGCTGCGATTGCAACGCATTTTCAGGATAGTCCGATTGATTTTGATTTCAACCTTTTAGGTTTAGGTTCAAATGCTCACACCGCATCATTATTTCCGCACACCGACGTTTTAGCTGAAAATGAAGCTGCCGTAAAATCTGTTTATGTGGAAGAAGTTGGCATGCATCGAATCACGATGACGGCGCCGCTCATCAATCAATCCCGAAATATTGTGTTTATCGTTTTCGGCTCCGACAAAGCCGATGCTGTATATCATGTTTTGGAAGACAAAAACGCTTCCGCAGAATTGTATCCGGCGAGGCTGATTTCTACCGACGAAAATAAAACAGTATGGTATTTAGATGAAGCCGCCGCCGCGAAACTTTCGGAAAAAAAGAAAAATTCGGGGTTTTAAGGCGAAATTTTTTGGAAATATGTAAAACAAAAAAAAGGAACGTAAAAGTTCCTTTTTTTTTATTTTCTTAGATGGTAGAGAGGATGGGATTCGAACCCACGATACAGTTACCCGTATACTACCTTTCCAGGGTAGCTCCTTCAACCACTCGGACACCTCTCTGATTGAAGACTGCAAAAATAGCGTATTTAATTGAATTCCAAAACCGAAATCCTTAATTTTTCAAACTTTAATTTGCCGTCACTTCACCACACAGGTTTTTTGCAAAATTCTCCGCAAATGTGCCGGTATATTTTGGGTTGTCCAAAAGGTGCATTGCTTTAGTAATAGCGCTTTCCGCCGTAATATCGTTTCCGCTGATCGCACCGATTTCCGCGAAAATATTGGAGTTCGAATATTTTCCAAAACTTATTCCGCCCGAAACGCACTGCGAAATAACCACGATCTCAGTTCCGTTTTTGCGTAAATTCTGCAGAATTTCCTTTGTTTTTTCAGTATTGAAAATCGTCCCGGATCCAAAAACCTGCAGCACCAAAACTTTAACGTTCGGAATTTCCACAAAATGATTCAGGTGCATTCCGGGAAAAATCCGCCAGAACAAAACGTTCTGCGAAGTATGCGCATCCACCGAAAATTCAGCATCCGAAGGCGCGCGCCACAAATATTCCTTTTCAACATTAAGGTGCACACCGGAAATTCCCAACTGCGCATAATTTGGCGACTGAAAAGCATCGAAATGTTCGGCGGAATATTTCAAAGTTCGGTTTCCACGCAGCAGTTTGTACTCAAAATAAACCGCAACTTCCTGTATTACAGCTTCGTCGTTTTCATACAGACTCGCATAATACAGGCTCGTCAGCAAATTTTCTTTAGCATCCGTGCGCAAATCACCAATTGGTAGCTGCGAGCCGGTAAAAATCACGGGTTTGCGAAGATTTTTCAGCATAAAACTCAGCGCCGATGCACTGTACGCCATCGTATCTGTACCGTGCAGAATTAAAAAACCGTCGTAATTCTCATAATTTTTCCCGATGTAATTGGCAATAATTTTCCATTCCTTCGGGCCCATGTCCGAGGAATCCAGCGGCTTGCGAAACGGGTAAACCGAAACTTCGCATTCCAGCATATTGATTTCCGGAAGTTTCTCGAAAATATTTCCAAAATCAAACGCCTGCAAACTGCCCGTCGCGTAATTTTTTTCCATGCCGATGGTTCCGCCGGTATAAATCAGCAGTACTTTTCTTTTCATATTTTCAAAAATACATTATTTGCCGCAATTTGGCTAATTTTTTAGATCTACATAAACGTTCTAGAACAGCAGTTTTTTTATTTCTTTATGGCGCCTTTTTCCGTCTTCCGTTCCCGCTTCCGCCGCGGCGGAGAGCTCCACTCAAGCCGGGGCGCAGATTCACCGCGTAAACGCTGTACGCAATAAGCAAAAGGCTTTTAGCATACAGCCTGCCGCTTACGGCCTAAAGCTAAACCATATAAAATTCCTACTTTTGCTCACTATGAAAAACCAGGAAATCTTCCAGTATTTGCAGCAGTTTCTTACCGAAGAACGCCTGCAGAAAATCAATCAGTTTGCGCCGGAAAGTTCCGATTTTGTCTTGCCGGTGATGGAAGATATTTTCCAGTTCCGGAATGCTGCAGCAATTGTTCGTTCTGTGGAAGCGTGCGGATTTCATAAAATTGTGGCCATGGAAAGCGAAAATATTTTCAACCCAAATTTGCGCGTCACCAAAGGCGCTGAAACCTGGGTCGAGGTTGAAAAACTTCCGCACACTTTAGAATCCATTTCGTCAATTAAAAAGCGCGGATACAAAATTGTGGCGGTTTCACCCGAAAAAAACGCCACGCTTTTGCCCGATTTTTCAATTTCAGAACCTGTCGCTTTGGTTTTCGGCACCGAAAAGGAAGGCGTTACAGCCGAAATCTTAGATTTCGCCGACGAAACTTTAGCAATCCCGATGTATGGTTTTACGCGCAGTTTCAATGTTTCCGTGGCGGCATCGATTTGCATGTATGAACTCAAGCAAAAGTTGCTGAAATCGGGTATCGATTATAAACTTTCGAAAGAAAAAATGTGGCAGATGAAAGTTCGTTGGGCAGTAAATTCGCTCCAAAGCGGCGAACAGATTTTAGCAAAATACCTAAGAGAAAATCCGTAAAAATTCCCGGCTAAACCGGCATATTTTTTAGTTTTAAAAAAAAGAAAAATTTGCCATTTTAACAGCAAATTTTTTAATTTAACAAGACCAGTAAAATTTCCTGCTGAACAGATGTTTTTTTAGTTTTTAGAAAAAAGAAAAATTCCCTCTTTAAACAGGAAATTTTCAAATTTCCTCAATTTCAAATTCTCAAATTCTCAAATTCCCCCATCACCACATCAACCATTTTCACATCAACCCGTAATTCCACGCGGCTACAAAAATTCCGGCGGTTTCGGTTCTCAGTCTTTGGTTTCCCAGCGATACGGCTTTCACACCTTTTTCAGCTAATTGTGATATTTCGTTGTCGGAAAAATCACCTTCCGGACCGATCAGAAAAATTACCTGCTCTAAAGGCAAAATTTTCTGTAATTCTATACGTTCCAGATTCTCATTACAGTGCGCAACAAAAGCTTTTTCCGCGTCAATTTCTTTAATAAAATCCGAGAATTTGGTCAAATCATTTATCACCGGAAAATGAAACCTCAGACTTTGCTTCGAAGCAGAAATGCTTTGTTTCCGTAGCTTTTCGATGTTCAGATTTTTACGCTCGGTTTTTTCAGTCTGCAAAATGGTAATTTCAGAAATTCCCATTTCGGTTGCTTTTTCTACGAAAAATTCAATGCGGTCGATATTTTTTGTAGGCGCTATTGCAATGTGTAATTTTGGCGAGAATTCGGGCAAATTTTGCTGGATTTCCAGAACGTCAAGCAAAACCTTTTTTCCTTCTAAAACCAGATTTCCTTTCGCCAGATTTCCTTTTCCATCCGTCACGAAAATCTGTTCGCCGGAGCACATGCGCAAAACTTTCAGGATGTGTGTTTGCTCCTCTTCATTAATTTTAACCTCAGGAAAAATTTCACCAAAAAAAAGCTTCATTAAAAATTTTTTTTAAAATTTTCTTCGATATCATATCTCGCCGTGGCGGAAACCGAAAGGTCCGCAAATTCACCACGATCATATTTCAGTTTCGCCACCATTGCTATCATCGCGGCATTATCGGTGGTGTATTCAAATTTCGGGATGTAAATATTCCAGCCCAGTTTTTCAGCATTTTTCAGCATCGCTTCTCGCAAACCGGAGTTTGCGGAAACTCCTCCTGCAATCGCAACTTCTTTAATTCCGAAATCTGCTGCAGCTTTTTCAAGCTTTTGCATCAGAATTTCAACGATCGATCTTTGCACCGAAGCACATAAATTTTCTAGATTTTCGGTGATAAAAGCGGGATTTTTTTTGATTTCTTTTTGGATGAAATAAAGCACCGAGGTTTTGATTCCGCTGAAGGAATAATTATAAGCGTCGAGTTTTGGTTTATTAAAATTAAAACTGCTTCCGTCGCCTTTTTTTGCTAATTTATCGATAATTGGTCCGGCCGGATAATCGAGACCAAAAATTTTCCCAATTTTGTCGAAAGCTTCGCCGGCAGCGTCATCAATGGTTTTCCCGATGATTTCCATATCAAAATAATCTTTCACCAAAACAATCATGGTGTGACCACCGGAAACCGTTAAACATAAAAATGGAAACGCTGGTGGTTTAGGATTTGCATCGTCAATAAAATGTGCTAAAATGTGCGCCTGCAAGTGGTTAACTTCAATTAGCGGGACGTTGAGTCCCATCGCCAAAGATTTAGCAAAAGAAGTTCCCACGAGCAGCGAACCGAGAAGTCCGGGACCGCGTGTGAAGCCTACGGCGGAAATTTCATTTTGTTGTATATTTGCTTTGATGAACGCTTGATTTACCACCGGAATAATGTTCTGCTGATGTGCGCGCGAAGCCAGTTCCGGAACTACGCCGCCGTATTCCATATGGATTTTCTGGTTGGCAGCAATATTGGAGAGGATTTTATTACCTTTGAGAACAGCTGCAGAGGTATCGTCGCAAGAAGATTCTATACCTAAAATTATTGAGTCACTCATACAATGGCAAATTTAGAGAATAATAACGATAACGAAGATAAAAAATCGGTCGCGGAAAACCTTGGTGACTCGGTGCAGAAAGGGGTGGAAAATGTGCAGAACACGGTAAAAGAAACCGTGAAAGGCGCAGCCAACCTGGCATCTGACGCCATTAACAAACCGGGAGAAACTGCGGGAGAATTTGTGCATCAGGCCGCGAAAGATGTTACGAGCTACACTTGGTGGGCGAAACTATTGCTGATTCTTTTCTGGACGGCGCTTTTTCTCGTGGCTTCTTTCATTGTCATCGTAAGTTTACCGGCAACAAAAAACTGGGCAGCTCAGAAAGTGATTGAGAAACTGAACAGAGACATGAAATCGCAGATGTCTTTTGAAAGTGTAGATGTAAATTATTTCGGCGATATCCATATTCACAACGTTGCAATCAAGGATTATAAAGGTTTTAAATTTCTGAAAGCTGAAGAACTGTATGCAGATTCCGACTGGTTTAAAATTCTGAGCAATTCCAGAAACTTACAGTTTCAGTCTCTTTCGCTGAAAAAGATGGATTTGAAAGTTATTACCTATAAAAATGACAGTATTTCAAATTTTATCCGTTTTGTAGATTTATTTAACACGCCTTCGCCAACAACTCCTAAAGAGCCTTTTCAGCTAAAATCCAGGATTTTTGTTTCTGACTCCAAAATATCTATTTATTCAGAAAATCATGAAAACCCCGAAGAAGGGCAATGGTTAAAAGCTGAAAATGTAAACCTGGTTATTCCGGAACTTCGGGTAAACGGTTCTAATGTTTTTGCGCAGGTTAACAGTCTGAGATTCACTGCGGAACGCTATGGAAAAAAGCATTTTGTAGATACTTTTTCAGCAGATTTTTCGCTTACCGATGACTTTCTTTCACTGAAAGATATGACCTTCAATACGGATCATTCGCTGTTACAGGGCGATTTAAAATTAAGCCTTAATAATGGCACTTTTTCCGATTTTACCGATAAAGTGCGCTGGGACATGACTTTGATGCAGGGCAGCCAGCTCAGCGGTTACGATATCAGCTATTTTGTAACCGATTGGGATAATTACAAACCAATCAATGTTTCCGGGAATATGACCGGACCGCTGAATAAGTTTTATCTGGATAATTTCCTGGTGAGAAATCCGTCGGTGAACATCAAAACCAAAACAATGAAAGTTACCAATATTTTAAAAGGCAACTTTCAGATCGAAACCAATACACTTTCTACAGATTTCACTTACAAAGATTTAAAAGCCATGATGCCGACTTTTATTTCTTCGAAAATGAAAAACTTTGCTGATGATTTCGGACGCTTGAAATTCGACGGCGCCGCGCGGGTAAATCCAAAACAGGTTTATGTTCCGAACGGACGCTTGATTACTGGAATTGGTCAGGCAAAAATCAACAACTTTTATCTGGATGATTACAGCACAGACCTACCAAAATACCGTGGTTATGCCGAAGTTAATGATTTGAATACTTCGGTAATTACCAAAAATAAGCAAGTAGGTTTAATCAGCGGAAAATTCAATGTGCAGGGACAAAGTTTTGATGTTAATACAATGAAACTCCGCACGAGATCGCAAATTTCTAAGATTGAAATTATGGATAAATTCGTGCACAATGTTTACCTCGAAGGCGTTTTGGACAACAAAAAATATAACGGAATCATCAATGTAAACGACGCGCAGGCAAAGGCGCAGGTAAAAGGTTTGATTGATTTCAGCACTTCAAAACTTTATGCTGATATCAACGCAAATATTGATTATTTAAACCTGAATTTTTTCACCGGCGCGAAGGGAACACAAGCCGTGAGTGGAAAAGTGGATGGTACACTTTCAATGACCAACATTAACGACCTTACTTTGGACGCGGAACTTGCAAATGTAAATTTTGCCACAAACAGCCAGAAATTTCACATTCCGAATGCCACGGTTAAAGCCTTTTTCGAAAATGGAAACCGCATTGTTTCCGTGGATGCACCGGGCGCTGTAAACGGCAGAATTGCTGGCAAATTTAATTTGGGTGATTTGGCCGGAATGGTCCAAAACGGTATAGGTAAAATTTTGGTCGGTCCGGCGCCGCGCAAAATTTATCGCGGTCAGCACTTTACAATGGATTTTGATGTGGAGCAAAACCTCGTAAATTATTTTATGCCGGATCTTCGGATTCCAAAAGGTGCTAGTGTAAACGGTTCTTTTGATGGAAATTCGAACAATTTGGTTTTGAATGTTGACGCGTCGCAGCTGAAGTATCTGATGACCAAAAAAGAAGATATTACGGCGGCAGACCAGGCTTTGGCGAAAGCAAATCCTGACTATAAAATTACCGAACGTGACAAAACTACCCGTGACAGCGCAATGATTGATGATCTAATGATCAGAATCAATACAGCAAATCTGGACGAGCAGATTTATGCAAAAATCAACCGGATTGAATACAACCAGAATATTTTGAAGGACATCACGTTAAGCGGACGCAACGAAAATAACCGTGTGTTACACATTGCCACTAACTTCAAACACGGCACACCGGAACAGGAAATTAAAGATGAACTTAAAGATTACGCCATCAACATCAACCAAACCACGGACGGGGCGGGCGATTACGTTTTCCGTTTTGAACCTACAAGTGTTACCTTCAACAATGTGGCCTGGAATATCGATACAGATCCGGCGTTAAATCATTCTATTACTTATAGAAAGAAAACCGGCGATTTCCTCATCCAGAATCTTCGTATTTATTCCGATACAAGTGAGTTGTTTTTAGAGAAATCTATATTCAAATCTGCTAAAGATTTTTCTGCTGAAGGCGAAGTCCGCAATTTAGATATTGCAAAAGTGATGGCGCTCATTCAAAACGAAAATACGCTCGATTTGAAAGGCGTTGCCAACGGAACTTTCAATATAAAGATGGATAAAAACAATCTGGAGCCGTTAATAAACATGGATATCAATGATATTTTCATGAACGGAAAAGCCATGGGCAAAATTCAGATTGAAACAAAAAACAGCGCAATTCCGAATGTTTTTGATGTTGATGTAAGAGTTCAGTCCGCTACCGGAAGTCTGATTGGTGCGAATGATCTGCATCTTACTGGAACTATTAATAATAACACCGCTTCACCAACGTTGGATTTGGTTGCAAAAATGAACGATTTTGATGTGGCTTTCGCACAACAGTTTGTAACCGGAATATTCTCAAATCTACGCGGAAAAGCTTTTGGTGATTTAAAAATTAGTGGAAGTTTGAACGACGTCGATTATAGCGGAGATATTGCACTGAAAAAATTCGGGCTAAAACTGGATTTTACCGGTGTAGATTATTCGCTGGATGACACCGTGATTTCACTTTCCAAAGGTTTGGCAATTTTAAATGACATTGGTATTAGCGACGGCAGAAGCAATTCTAAAGGTTCGATTTCTGGAGCGATTCAGTTTGAGACGCTGTCTTCAATGGGTGTCAACTTAGTTTTACGTGCAGACAATCTCATGCTTTTGAACACCACGCAAAAAGATTACGATTTATTCTGGGGTCGCGTTTACGGAACGGGAACGCTCTACGTCGACGGACCAGTCTCTGCTTTAAATATTTCAACACCGGAAATGCGCGCGCTTAATAATTCGGTGTTTACATTTAATTCAAATTCTACCTCGAATGTTGAAGAATTTAAAATGCTGCGCTTTCTAAAACGCGACGACAACGGTGAAATTTCGGTAGAGAAAAAGAAAAAAACAAGCGCCAATATGAATGTTGATTTCAGTTTGGCGGTTGATAAAGGAACCACGGTAAACGTTTTGGTCGGCGACGATATCGGTGACATCAGCGTCCGTGGAAATTCTGAAAGGTTGCGTTTTATAATGAGCCGAACCGGTGCCATTTCGATGAACGGAAATTATTTCGTGGACAGCGGAACTTTCGTTTCCAAAGCGATTCTGAACAGAACTTTCCACATTACAAAAGGAAGTTCAATCCGGTGGGATGGTGATCCAATAGCGCCGCAACTTGACATTGATGCAACCTATCTGCGAACCGTTACAAACGCCGGTCAGTATCTGAATATGGGAAGTCTGCAGCCTATTAATGTCTTGCTTTCTACCAAAATTACACAAACCTTAAACAATCCGAAAATTGTGCTTGGCGTTTCTGCGCAGGATGTCTCATCAAATCTTAAAGAGACACTTGCGGAAAAAATGAGCAATGAGGACGAAAAAATTATTCAGTTCGGCTCTGTTTTGGTGATGAACAGCTTTAACGTTGGCAATTCCGCATTTGATATTAACTTAGGAAATACGTTGGAAACTTCGGGCTATAATATGCTTTTCAAGCAACTCGGTTCAGTTTTAAATACCATCAGTAACGAATTTCAGGTAGACTTAAATTATCTGAAAGGGGACGCAGGTTCCAACACAGGCGACCGCGCCAATGCAAGTGTAAGTTTTGCACTTTCACCGCGCGTTACGGTAAAAACAGGTTTAGGAATACCAATTTCGAAATCCGAAAATACCGGTTCAGATTATCTCTCCGGAGAAGGCATCATCGAGTATGACTGGTCTAAGAAAAACGACGGTTCACGTCTGCTGCGTGCTTATTCCAAACCTACCAACATCGGTCTGAACGGTACGGCTGCAGCAAATGCCGGTGCTAATCAAAGCTATGGTGTGGGTGTGGTGTACAGCAAAAGCTTCAACACTATCTTTAAAAGAAAGAAAAAGGAGAAAAGTCCACAGTCTGGAAAATCCGGTGCCAAAACAGAATCCGTTAAAATCGATACAATTAAATAAAGATATTACGGGGTATAATCAATTTTTAGTTAAAATTTATTAATGTTTCAATAAATTTTTTCAGTTTCATATTTTGTTGTAAATTTGCAGAACTATTACCAATGTACTTCTAAAATTATCAATACAAAAATATGAACTACCAACTAGACGAAATAGATAAAAAAATTCTGGATTTTTTAGTGGAAAATACCAGAATGCCTTTTACAGAAATCGCCAAACAAATGGACGTTTCTGCAGGGACTATTCACGTGCGTGTTAAAAAAATGGAAGATGCGGGCATTATCTTAGGCTCGTCGCTGAACATCGATTACGGGAAATTGGATTACCATTTTACCGCTTATATCGGTATTCTTTTGACAAAATCTAACCGTACACAGGAAGTTTTAAAAGAACTTACCACCATTCCGAACGTTACTGAAGCAAGTGTTATTTCCGGTAAATACAATATTTTCTGCAAAATCCGCGCGAAAAATACCGAGGATGCGAAGAGAATCATTTACCAGATCGATGACATTCAGGACGTAATGCGAACTGAAAGTATGATTTCAATGGAAGAATTTATTTCAGATAAAAACAGACTCATCGAGGCCGTTTCTATCTAATCTTTAATTTGAATCAACAATATTCAAAACTTTTGATTTCTTATCAAAAGTTTTTTTATTTTTACCATTATGAACGAAAATTTTGCGGACGAATCTCCGAAAAAAGATCTCGCTTTTGTTTTAGCACTTGCCGCGCTTCTTCTTTTCACGGTGATGGGAATCGGTATTGATTTTGATGAATTTTCTCAACATCAGCAAATCAATATTCCAACCGGCTATTTCTATTTTATTTTTCTGGTGGATGCTCTCATGATTTTGGCGGTTATTTTCATCTTTTTTTACAGAAAATTTGCGGTTATATTATTTCCCGTCGCGCTGATCACGCACTTTTTGGCGCACAACTATTTTCTGTCTACGTTTCTGTACACAGACGTCACCAACATGTTTTTGTACTGCACGCTGGGACTGTTCGTGATTATTCCGAAGTGGCAGTTTTTCAAATAATTTAATTTAAATCCAATGTTTTCCAAAGCGTGCGAATATGCAATTAAAGCGACCATTTACATCGCACAGAAAAGCCTGCAGGACCATCGTGTAAATGTTAAAGAGGTTGCAAGCGCTGTAGATGCTCCCGAAGCTTTTACCGCGAAAATTTTACAGCAGTTGTGCCGCGAAAATATTTTAAGTTCAAACCGAGGAAAGCAGGGCGGTTTTATTTTTGATGTTGCAAAGCAGAAAGAAACCAAGATTTATGACGTCGTTCGCATTTTCGATGGTGAGGGTATTTTCACCGAATGCGCGCTCGGTTTACACAAATGTTCTTCGGTTAATCCGTGTCCAGTACACAACGATTTCAAACCAGTGCGGGAAAATCTTGCGGCTATGACACAGAAATATTCTTTTTATGATCTCGCGCTTCGCACCGAAAACGGTCTGGCCTGGCTAAAGTAATTTCGGAAAAATATGGCCAAATAGCGGCGAAAAAATCAAAATAAAAAAAAATTAATATTAAATAAGATAAATTTGTCCGAATTAAAATTAATGTTTACATTTGTACCATAATTTTAAACAATACGCGATGTTAACGACAGAAAAGACAATTGGCGAAATGGTTGCGGAAGATTTCCGCGCAGCACAGGTTTTCAGAAAATACAAAATAGATTTCTGCTGCAAAGGAAACAGAACCATCGAAGAAGCTTGTGAAAACAAGAAATATCTTGCGGAAGATATTTACAAAGATTTAGAAAAAGTATCAGAAGCAAAAGCTGATAATATAGATTTCAATTCCTGGCCGCTGGATCTGCTTGCGGATTATGTAGAAAAAACACACCATAGATATGTTGAAGAAAATTCTACGGTGCTAATTCAATATCTAAATAAATTATGCAAAGTGCATGGCGACAGACACCCGGAATTATTTGAAATCACCAAATTATTTACTGAAAGTGCCCAGGAACTGGCAGCACATATGAAAAAAGAAGAACTCATCCTTTTCCCTTTCATTAAGAAAATGGTAGCTGCAAAAGCAAGCGGTGAACTTTTGGTAACACCTCATTTCGGAACGGTAGAAAATCCGGTTGCAATGATGAAAGACGAACACACAACCGAAGGTGAACGTTTTGTGAAAATTGCAGAACTTACCAATAATTACCAGTTCCCGGACGATGCATGTGGAACTTACCAGGTAACTTACAGAATGTTGGATGATTTCGAACAGGATCTTCATAAACACATTCATCTGGAAAACAATATCCTTTTCCCTAAAGCAATTGCTTTGGAAAAAACTTTCTAACTAAATTTTCTGTTTTTTTTTGAGATCCATTTCAGCTTTTTGAAGTGGATTTCTTTTTTTTAAGGCGTCTTGAGCTTAAATAAAAATCGTAAGTGTAAACATTGTACGGCAAAATCAGTTTTGCAACGATGAACGAAATGAAACAGCAGACCAAAATCGGTAAAAAAAGCTGATAGCCGCTGGGTAAAAGATTGTAGATTAAAACCACCGAAGTAAACGGCGCGTACAGTGACGCTGATAGAGTTGCCGCGGCACCAATTAAAGCAAAATTAAGCGGAATTAAATCCATATTTAAAGTAGAAACTTCAACTCCGGTTGAACCAGCGAAGATTACGGTGAGAAATCCATTGATAAAATGCGATGGAATTTTGAAAAGCGGCAAATGATCTTTTCGCTGATCCAATATTTTATAAATTTCGGTAATTCCTTTATTTCTGCGGTTTCAGAAGACATATTTCCGAAGGTAATACGACAGTCGGTAAAATTATAAACAGAAAACGGTAAGAATTACTGACTTTTTGAAATAAAAAATGTTCGAAAAGCTCAGTGAGATGTTTCAGCGAAAATGCCAGCAACGCTGAAGGTAAAGCCACCAAAACAGAAGCTAAAATAAGTTTGAAATAATTTTGGGAGACGATTTTTGTTCTTTCCAAGGTGAAATGTAAAATTAAAAAAGTTGCCGTTTTAGCACGGTTTTTTTGCTTTTGCCGATGAAAGGCGGTAATGAAAATTTAAGAAAACTTTAATAAAATGCAGAAAATTTATGAATTTACTAAAAGCAGACGTTGATTAGAAGTTCTCAGTGTAAATTTTTCACTGCTATTTGGGCACTTTTTGACGATTTTCCAAAACCGAAAAATTTGCCCTTTAACGGCTATTTTTTCAATTTTAAAACCGCTTAATTTTCTTGTTCCGGCGTATAAACCAGCTTTCCATCTGCAATTCTCGCGGGAGAAGTGTACGGATGTTCAGTTGCTTTTCCTTCCGACATAATGTGAAGCACAGTCCAGCCTTGGGATTTAAAACAATCCGAAACCATGGATCGGTGACAGCGCCACCAAACGGCCTCGGAACACATCATTGCAGTAGGTTTTTCTGCGGCAAAATCTTTTAAAGTTTCAGCACCAACTTCAAAAAATTTGGTTTCCATATAATCTGCGTAGGCCTGGAAAGATTTATTCCGCCACGTTGTATTTTTTGAAGTCGCAGATAATTTTCGCCTGCCGCCTAAATTTTCAAGGTAAACATATTGAATTCCATATTCCTCCAAAGTTCTTTTAAGTTCGTCCTGATCAAACTGCGGAAACTTTCGCGAACCCGGCATCTTTCGGATGTCTGCTAAAACTTTTATGTTGAATGACTGCAGCAGCGCCAGAAATTCTTCAAAACTTCTGGTAGAATGACCAATGGTGTAAACGGTGTTTTTCCCGGTACTATCTTTTTCCAAAACTCAAAACAATTAAACTCAGTTAAATTTACCGAATTTTAAATTAAAATTTTTCCTCCTTTTAACGGCAAATTTTTCAAAAAAAATCCACCGGGAAATCGGTGGAAATTTGGCGTTAAAACGATGTTTTTTTAGAATAATGCAACTTGCAGAAAAGCACCGAAATTATTTTCGTTGTGTTTCAGCGGACCGTAATATTCCATATTGGCGCCGAGACCGAAAGTAAATTCTTTATGCGTTACACCGGCGCGCGCACGGAGATAGCTTCGCGCATGCAAATCTGCGGAAACCGCGTGCACATATGTTCCCTGAAGCCGCGAGTAAAAGCGCCAGTTTTCATTGATTTCCGGTTTGTATTCTACAATTCCCAGCGTTTCAAAAGTCGCATTTTTGCTGAGGTCCACGCGCGGCATTGCAATCACCAGCCATTCCGGATTCGCGTAAGTGTAAATAATGGCCGCAGACGGACGGATTCCGCCGGGCGTGCTTTGGAAGCCGGCACCAACTCTTACATTTTTAAAAACATCCACGGTTACTTTTCCCAAAACCATAAGGTCGGAAAGCTGTTCTTGGTTCCAGTCGGAATTGAAATCGGTGACGCTGAAAAAACCGAATTTCGGTGCGCTTTTTATTTTTTTATCGATGATGGTCTGGAAAGAAATTCCGCGCGTTCCCGGCATTACTTCCACATTCACAGGTGGATTTTGAAAAGCTGCCGGTTCGGTTTCCTGCGCCGAAAGATTTGTGGCGAAGATTAATGAAAAAGCAGCAAATGAAATTTTCAGCGAACGTTGTAGTTTGTTAGTCATTGTTTTGGATTTAGACTAACGAAAATATCTCAATTACACGCTGAATTGTAGGAGTTTTGTTATGATTTGTAGGATTTTTCGGTTTTAAAGATTATTCAAATAATATTAACATAAAAGCTAAAACTAAAAAAAACACGCCTAAAGACGTGTTTTTTTTTCAAAATTATTTTGATGAAATTATTTCGCCATAATTCTTTTTACAGCAGCCTGTACCGTGTCAGAATCAATTTCATATTTTTTCATGAGTTCTGCCGGTGTTGCAGATTCTCCGAATGTATCATTTACCGCCACAAATTCCTGAAGAGTCGGTCTTTTTCGCGAAAGCATTCCGGCAACTGATTCACCTAAACCGCCGATGTAGTTGTGTTCTTCTGCTGTTACAATTCTGCCGGTCTTTTCCACTGATTTTAGAATAATTTCTTCATCCAAAGGTTTGATTGTGTGAATATTGATGACTTCACACGAAATTCCTTCTTTTGCCAGTTCTTCGGCAGCAACCAATGATTCCCAAACCAAATGTCCGGTAGCCACGATCGTTACGTCGGTTCCTTCTTGTAAAAGAATTCCTTTTCCGATTTCAAACTGCATATCTTCCGGAATGAAAACCGGAACAACCGGACGACCAAATCTTAAGTAAACCGGACCTTCAAAATCTGCAATCGCTAAAGTTGCTGCTTTGGTCTGGTTATAATCGCAAGTGTTGATGACGGTCATGCCCGGAAGCATTTTCATCATGCCGATGTCTTCCAAAACCTGGTGTGTAGCGCCATCTTCACCTAAAGTTAAACCGGCGTGGGAAGCGCAGATTTTTACATTTTTGTTTGAATAAGCAATCGACTGGCGAATCTGGTCATACACTCTGGAAGTGGAAAAATTAGCGAAAGTTCCTGTAAACGGAATTTTCCCGCTGATGGTTAAACCCGCGGCGATTCCCATCATATTTGCTTCGGCGATGCCGACCTGAAAAAATCTTTCCGGTGCTTTTTCGATGAATTTTTCCATTTTCAAAGAACCGATGAGGTCTGCGCAAAGTGCAACCACATTCGGGTTGGTGTCTGCTAATTCTGCAAGGCCGGCTCCGAAGCCGCTGCGTGTATCTTTTTTATCTAATATTTCGTATTTCATTTTTTTTGATGCTGTATGCTGTAAGCTTTACGCTGTAGCAAAGTTTTGTAAAAAATTGATGAGCTTAGAGCATAGTGCTTAAAGCGTATGTCTAAATTAATAATCCGCCGGCGCTTCTAAATATAGCTGTTTGAAGGCAGTATCAAGTTGCTCGTCATTCGGCGCTTTGCCGTGCCACGCGTGCGTACCGATCATATAATCTACGCCAAATCCCATCTCGGTGTGCAGGATGATTGCGACAGGTTTGCCGTGCCCGGTTTCTGCTTTTGCGCGCTCCAGAATGGAAATTACGGTTTCGAGATCATTGCCGTTTTTTTCTTCTAAAACCTTCCAGCCAAAAGCTTCCAGTTTTGCACGTAAATCTCCTAAATCCAAGACATCATCGGTATCGCCATCAATCTGGCGACCGTTGTAATCAATCGTTGTAATGATATTATCAACCTTTTTCGCGGCTGCGAACATGAAAGCTTCCCAATTTTGACCTTCCTGCAACTCGCCGTCGCCTTGAAGTGTGTAAACCAAACTTTTATCGCCGTCTAATTTTTTACCTAAAGCTGCGCCAATTGCGACCGACAAACCCTGGCCCAAAGAGCCGGAAGCCACACGAACGCCAGGTAAACCTTCGTGCGTAGTGGGGTGACCTTGCAGGCGGGAATCCATCTTTCTGAAAGTTTTGAGCTCTTCAACCGGGAAAAAGCCAAAACGCGCCAAGGTGGAGTAGAAAACCGGCGAGATGTGCCCGTTGGAAAGGAAGAATAGGTCTTCGTTTTTACCTGCCATGTTGAAGGGCAGTTGGTAGTTCATCACCTTGCCGTATAGCGCGGTAAAATATTCGGTACAGCCCAAACTTCCACCGGGATGGCCGGAATTTACGGCGTGCACCATGCGCAAAATATCTCTTCGGATTTGTGTAGTAAGAGATTTCAGCTCTTCGATCGATTTACTCATTTTTTAGATTTGTTTGCCTGCGAATTTACGAATTTTTGGTGGCTCGGGAAAATGAAAAATTCCGGACTGCAAGCCCGGAATTTTTTAAGATATTCAATTTAAAGTTTGCTTTCTTACAAAGAAAGATTATTTTTTCCTAATCAGCCACAATCCGATAAAAGTGAGTAATCCATTGATAATCAGCAATTCCAAACCGATTTTAAATTCACCAAAAATATTTTCCTGGAACTTGTCGATGAAATACGAAATCACCGGCGCCGCGACACACACATACGGAACGAGTTTATCCTGAACTTTAAATTTCGTGAAAATCCCAAAAGCAAATAAACCAAGAAGCGGCCCGTATGTAAAGCCGGCAAGTTTCAGGATCAAACCGATCATTGAATTATCATTGATTATTTTAAAAATAATCACCATAATTAAAAATGCTACGGCAACGATCAGGTGAACTCTTTTCCGAAATTTTTCCTGCTCTTTGGGAGAAATTTTTCGTTCTTTCAAACCGAAAATATCAATACACAACGAAGAAGTCAGCGCAGTCATGGCACCATCCGCGCTTGGGAATAAAGCGGAAATCAAAGCGATGATAAAAATAATTGAGATAAACGGCGGCATATGGTTCAACGCAATATCCGGGAAAAGCTGGTCGCCCGCGCTTGTAACGTGTTCCGTATTTCCGTAAAGGTGCAAAAGTCCGCCCATAAAAAGGAAAAGCGAAATCACGCCCACCAAAATAAAGCCTAAAACAACCATATTTTTCTGCGAATCTTTCAGCCGCGTTACCGACAGCGATTTCTGCATCATTTCCTGATCAATTCCGGTCATGGTGATGGTGATAAATGCACCGGCCAAAATCTGTTTAATGAAAAAAGCTTTGCTGTTGCCGTCTGTATTAAAAACCTCGGTATAGCCCAGTTTATTCATCTGCGAAATACTTTCGGTAAAGCTCAAATCCAAATGATTCAGCATGTAGACTGAGCATATAATCAGTCCCAAAAGCATACACGTTGTCTGCAAAGTATCGGTCCATACGATAGTTTTCACGCCGCCTTCGTAGGTGTACAGGATTATCATTCCCAAAATCACCAGGGTGGTCACAATAAACGGCACACCCAAACTGTCGAGGATGGAAAATTGCAGGATATTCACCACCAGGTAAAGCCGCGCGGTAGCGCCCACAAGCCGCGAAACAATAAAAATCCACGCACCGGATTTATACGAAATTTGACCCATTCTTTCCTGCAGATAACCGTAAATTGAAGTCAGTTTCAGGCGGTAATACAGCGGCAAAAGCACGTACGCAATCACGATATAACCAATCAGATAGCCGATGGTAATCTGCAGATAATGAAATTTATCCGCGCCCACCGCGCCGGGCACCGAAACGAAAGTCACGCCCGAAAGCGACGTTCCGATCATTCCGAAAGCCACCAGCATCCAGTTGCTCTTGCGGTTTCCAATAAAAAAACTCTCGTTGTTACTGCCTTTTCCGGTGCGGTACGCAACCCAAAGTAAAATTGCAAAATAGGCGATAATGATACTCAGCAGCACATACGGATTCATAAAGTTATTTTTTTAAGCTGCACAAATATAGTTTTTTTGGGCAATTTGGGCGCCTTTTGAAATTTTCGGGTTATTGATTTCTTATTTTTTTGGGGCGCCTTTTTGACGTTGTCGAATGGTGGATTTCTTATTTTTTTTATGGCGCCATTTCCGCCCTCCGCTCCCGCTTTTTTTGCTTTACTGTGTTTCGCAAAAAAGAGCTCCGCTCAGGTCGGGGCGCGGGGAAGCGTTAATTCATAAATTTTTTCTTTTAAGATTATTTACTTCCAGTCAAAAATTTTTCATTTTAAATTCCAAAAATACCGGCCTTTCCGGGCAAATTTTTCGTTTTAGAAAACCAAAAAACTTTCTATTTTTATTGCTTTAAATCGAAAAAATATCGAGCTTTAACGCCATGATTTTTGGTTTTAAGAAAACCAAAAACCTTTCAGCTTTACCGAAAGGTTTTCATTGATATAAATCGAAAAAATATGCTGCTAAAACAGCATATTTTTACGCCAGCACATCCTGTAATTCCGCATTTTTCTGGATGGTTGCATTGGCATACTGGCACGCCGGAATCACTTTTTTATTGTTTTTACGCGCATACTCAACGCCGGCATAAACAAGTTCTTTAGCTAGACCTTGTCCGCTGAATTCTTCACCAACTTCCGTATGATTGATGATGAAGCGATCTTCACCATCCCAGGTGTACGTCATTTCACCCGCTTTTTTTCCATCGCTGTAAATTTCGAAAATTCCGTTTGTTTCGTTGTTCTGGTGCTTAATTTCTGCCATTTTTTAATGTTTTAAATTTAATCTGCAAATCTTTAGCAAGAAGTCCGCCGAAAAATTTTTCATTTTGAATGAACTTCAGCAAAAACGGGAAAATTTGCCACTTTTTCCCGCTTTTTTTTCAATTAAGATTTTCTGGGTGCCCACTGGTCGTACGGCGTCATATCAAAATTGAAAACGTCCATCATGTCCAGTCCAAGCGCTTTTGCTACGCCTTCGCCGTATTCGGGATCCGCTTTGTAGCAATGTCTGATGTGTCGAATCTGAATGAATTTTTCTGCCTGACCAACGTTCGCGGCGGTATTATTAAACAGTGCTTCTTCTTTGCCGTCAGCTTTAATAATTCTGAAAAGGTCGCCAGGTTGGGTAAAATAATCTTCGTCATCATCCCGGAAATTATGCGCATAAGCGTCGCCGTATAATTCCAAAGGCGGCTCTTTCGCAACCGGTTGTTCCTGCCATTCACCGTAACTATTTGGTTCATAATGTTTCGTGCCGCCGTAATTTCCGTCAACGCGCATCTGGCCGTCGCGGTGAAAAGCGTGATACGGACAACGCGGCTTGTTCACCGGGATTTGATAGTGATTCACACCTAAACGATAGCGTTGCGCATCACCGTAGGAAAATAAACGGCCCTGCAGCATTTTGTCCGGTGAAAAACCAATTCCGGGAACAATATTCGTCGGGTTAAAGGCGGCCTGTTCCACATCAGCGAAATAGTTTTCAGCATTTTTGTTTAGTTCAAATTCACCAACTTCAATTAATGGAAAATCTTTTTTTGACCAGACTTTCGTCAAGTCAAACGGATGGAAACGGTAGGTTTTTGCCTGCTCTTCGGTCATAATTTGTATAAACATTTTCCATTTCGGAAAATTTCCCTGTTCAATATTTTCAAAAAGGTCACGCTGTGCAGATTCGCGGTCAGTTCCGATAATATTTATTGCTTCTTCTTCGGTTAAATTTTCAATTCCCTGTCGCGTTCTGAAATGAAATTTCACCCAATGTCTTTCGTTCGCATGGTTGATGAAACTGTACGTGTGGCTGCCGAAACCGTGCATGTGCCTGTAACCATTTGGAATTCCGCGGTCGCTCATCACGATCGTTACCTGGTGCAAAGATTCCGGAAGCAAAGTCCAGAAATCCCAGTTGTTATTTGCGCTGCGCAAATTGGTTTTCGGGTCGCGTTTTACGGCGTGGTTCAAATCCGGAAATTTCATCGGATCGCGGAAAAAGAAAACCGGTGTATTATTTCCCACCATATCCCAGATGCCTTCATCGGTATAAAATTTCAGCGCAAAGCCACGGATGTCTCTTTCTGCATCGGCAGCGCCGCGCTCGCCGGCAACGGTAGAAAAGCGCGCAAACATTTCGGTTTTTTTGCCAATTTCGCTGAAAATGTGAGCTTTAGTGTATTGGGTGATATCATGAGTTACGGTAAATGTTCCGAAAGCGCCGGAACCTTTTGCGTGCATTCTCCGTTCTGGAATAACTTCGCGGTCAAAGTTTGCCATCTTTTCCAGAAACCAGAAATCCTGCATCAACATTGGTCCGCGTGGCCCCGCAGTCTGTACATTTTGATTGTCCGGCACCGGCGCACCGGTCTGTCTGGTGAGTTTCTTTTTGTCTTCCATGATTATTATTTTTTTGATATTTTAAAGTTACAAATTATAACTCTTCGGTGTTATCTATAAAATCTAATGCAGCGATTTTGCTTGACTTTTTAATATTGAAAAAAAAATTTGCCGCTAAAAGAGCAAATTTTTCTTTTTTACTTCGATAATTTTCCGTTCAAAATCGCTTTTGGCAACGGTACGAATTCTTCTTCATCACCTGGAACTAAAGGAAATGCATGATGGTTTTGCTCGTGCCAGTTTATTTTAGCCGTTTCAAGTACCGATTTTTCAGAATTCACGAAATTCCAGAAAATAAAGCGTTCTTCTTCGAAAGGTTCACCACCGAAAAGATAAACCGTAGCATTTTCACCGATTTCAAATTCGCACAAAGTGGCATTTTTCGCGATGATGAGTTGCTTACCACCAAAAGTGTTTCCTTCAATCGTTACATTTCCGTCTAAGACATACATCGCGACTTCACCGAACAAATCCTGTCCAATATTTATTTTTTGCCTTTCCACACTTTTAATTTCCAGGAAAAATAATTTTGAATGCACTGGAACCGGTGAGTTTTTACCAAAAAGTTCACCTGCAATAAGCTTAAACTGAAGATTTCCGTCTTTCCAAACGGGAATGTCGTCCGATTCGGTATGGTGAAAAGTTGGCTCACTTTGCTCCAAATTTTTCGGTAAACCCACCCAGATTTGAAAACCGTGCAGATTTTTTTCAGTATTTCTTAGGTATTCCGGTGTTCTCTCGGAATGTACCACTCCTTTTCCGGCGGTCATCCAGTTTACAGCGCCGGGTTTTATTTCTATGTCGCTGCCCAGCGAATCTTTATGCTGAATTGAGCCTTCAAAAAGATAGGTTAAAGTTGAAAGCCCGATATGCGGATGCGGTGGAACGTCAAGATTTTGAAAATCTTTCAGCGCCGCCGGTCCCATGTGATCGATAAAAACAAATGGACCAACCGCTCTTTTTTCACGAAACGGCAAAAGTCTTCCTACCAAAAAATTGCCGATATCTGCCGCTTTTTCTTCAATTATTAATCCGATGTTTGACATGATTTTCAGGATTTGGAGTTAAAAATTTGCAAAGAAAATTATCCGTTCACTTCCAATCGTCGCTTCACTTCCGGAATTACTCTTGTACCGAATAGTTCAATGGATTTCATGGTCATTTCATGCGGCACAAAGCCTAAACTCGCCTGCGCAAAAAATCTTGTAAAACCGAAAAGTCGGTATTCATACAGTATTTTTTCCACCACCTGTTCTACGCTGCCAACCATTAAAGAACCTTCCGGCGCACGCATATACTCAAATTGGTCGCGCGACATCGGTTGCCAGCCACGGCTTCTGCCGACACGGTCCATCATCTGTGCGTAATATGGGAAGAAATCGTCTGCTGCTTTTTCGCCATCTTCACCGATAAACATATGATTGTTAATTCCGACCTGTAAATCTTCCGGTTTTACGCCGTTTTCCAATGCTGACTTTTTGTAAAGCTCAATAAAAGGTGTGAACTGTCGCGGCATTCCACCGATTATGGCGAGCATTAAAGGCAAATGTAATTTTGCAGCGCGAACAGCTGAAGCTGGAGTTCCCCCAGCCGCTAACCAAACCGGAATTTCACCATTCAAAGCTCGCGGATACACGCCTAAACCATTTATTGGCGCGCGAAGCTTTCCGCTCCAGTTTACTTTTTCTGAGCGATTTATTTGGAGCAAAAGATCGAGTTTTTCTTCAAATAGCTGGTCATAATCATTCAAATCAAAACCAAATAACGGAAATGATTCGATAAAAGAGCCGCGTCCCGCCATAATTTCTGCGCGTCCGCTGGAAATGGCGTCCACCGTTGCAAATTGCTGATAAACGCGCACCGGATCTTCGGAACTTAAAACCGTCACCGCGCTGGAAAGTTTGATGTTTTTGGTAATCGCTGCGGCTGCTGCGAGCACTGTTGTGGGCGACGAAACTGCGTAATCGGGGCGGTGATGTTCGCCAATCCCGAAAACATCGATACCGAGCTCGTCTGCGAGCTTTATTTCTTCCAAAAGATCCTGTATGCGCTGATGCGCATTAATTCCTTTTCCGGGAACAGTTTCCGGCGCCGCGTCGGCGAAAGTCATTAAACCAAATTCTATTTTTTTCATTTCTGTGTTTTAAATTAATAAGCCGCCGTGAAAATCTGGCGGTTAAACTTCTTATTTTCAAGCTCGTCCACAATTGCAATCGCCAAATCCTGCACGGAATGACGCGAGCGGCCTTCAGCATCAAAAACGGGTGAATCGTTTCCAAGTCGGTATTTACCAGTTTTCGTTTGTTCCGGGCTGAACATATTCATTTCCAAAGCAGGACTAAAAAATTCCCAATCTAAAGTGGTGTTTTTTGATAGATTTTCTACATAATATTTTTTCGCTGCGCTGGCTCCGGCATAAATTTCTTTCGGAAAATCCGGACCGTCCACGATATAATTGCCGTCGATTTTCAAAGTTCCGGCACCGCCAATAACAATAAGTTTTTTCACTCCGGAATTTTCTACGGCATTTTGAATAGATTGTGCGCCTTTTAAATAATCTTCATGAATATTAGGATTGGTCCAACCGGGATTATAAGCGCTGATTACCGCGTCGCTGCCTTTCAAAGCCTCGGTTAAATCTTCCTTGTTGAAAATATCCACATTTTGCTTTTGCAGATTTTCGTTGTTAATGGTTATTTTATCGGTATTTCGCGCGAGCGCTTTCACTTCATAATGTCGGTCTAAAAGTTCGTTAAGCAGTGCGTTTCCGACAAAACCGGTAGCGCCAATCACGGATATTTTCATTTGATAAGATTTTTTGGATTGATATTTACTTTAAATTTAATTATAAATAAAGCAGCGAAAAATTTTCGTTGCTGTTTTAACAAAATTTTAATCTTCGAGGTAGCCGAATTTTCCGGTGTTAAAGTCATCGAAAGCCTGCATGATTTCAGCTTTGGAATTCATTACAAACGGTCCGTGCGGCACAATGGTTTCATGTAAAGGTTCGCCGCTAAGAATTAAAATAATAGAATCTTCCGTCGCTTCGATGCTGAATTCGTCACCTTCATTTTCGAACAGAACAAAATGGTCGGTCGGCACATTTTCTTGCCCGTTTACGAGCATATTTCCTTCAATTACCAAAGCTCCGGTATTAAAATTTGCAGGAAAACTGAAGTTCGCTTTACCGCCTTTTTTCAATTTGGCGTTCATCAAGTTCACCGGCGTAAAAGTGGTTGCCGGGCCTTTTTTACCATTGAAATCTCCGGCGATTACTTCTACAAAACCGTTTTCACCCAAATGGACAATTTTCATTTCAGAATTTTTAATCGCCTGGTATTTCGGTTTGCTCATTTTATCTTTTGCGGGAAGGTTCACCCAAAGCTGAACCATTTGGAAAATTCCGCCTTCTTTCGCCCATTCGGTTTCATGAAATTCTTTGTGAAGAACTCCGGAAGCTGCGGTCATCCACTGGACGTCGCCTTCACCGATGATTCCGCCGCCGCCGCCGCTGTCACCATGTTCTACGCGGCCTTGGTACGCGATCGTCACGGTTTCAAAACCGCGGTGCGGATGCACGCCAACGCCACGCGGTGTGGAAGTCGGCCCGAAATGATATTTGGAATTATAATCGAGCATTAGAAAAGGATCCATCCTTTGCATATCCAAACGGAAACCGCTCGGAATGAAGTTGTGAACCCGGAAGCCGTCGCCCACAAAATGCGGAGTTTTCGGCTGAACTACAACTTCTACTTTTTTTGTTGACATCTTTTGTTTTTTAATAATACAAATTTACGTCACCAAATAGTCCTGCACATTGATTTAGGATAAGTAAAAAAAACCGCCTGATAGCGGCGAATTTTTAATAAACTTTATGCTTGAGCTCTCATGTTTTCGCCGTCGCTGGAATGCAGACGCCTAAAAACGAGACCCGTGAAAATCGTAAGGAATCCAACGGTGAAAAAGGTGTAGCGGAAAGCCAGGTGAATGACGCCGTTTGTAATTGAAGTGTTGTTTTCAAAAACCTTTAAAACTATCAAACCGATGGCAATCCCGAAACCTACAGCAAGCTGCTGATTCACCGCCAACAAAGAGTTTCCGCTGCTCGTGTGCGAATCGCGCAAATCGGCGATGGCAATGGTATTCATCGCCGTAAATTGTATGGAATTGAAAAATCCCAAGATAGCGATAATCGGTATGAACCAGTAAATATTCGTATTAATTCCCGGAATTCCCAAACTTGCGATGAGTAAACCAATGATAAAAGTGTTGCCCATCAAAGTGCGGCGATATCCGAAATAGTTCAAAATTTTAATGACAAATGATTTTCCGATCATGGCCGTTAAAGCCATAGGAGCGACTATCCAACCGGAAATCACGGCACTTTCTCCGTACGCGATTTGAATCATTAATGGCAATAAAAGTGGAATGGCACTGATGCCTAAGCGCGTCGCGAGATTCCCTAAAATCCCGACGCGAAAAGTTCTAACTTGAAATAAATTGAGCGGAAAAATCGGGTTTTCTGTCTTTTTTGCATGAACGTAATAGTAGTAGATCATGAGGAAACCTAAAATGAAAATCAGCAGCACAGGCGTGGTATTTTGCACATTTCCAAAAAGCTCCAATGAAATGGAAAGCAAGAGTGAAGCTGAAGCGAAAATCAAAAACCCTTTTAAATCAAAAGTGATTTCCGAAGAGCGGTAATCCGGCATATACTTTAAACTCAGGATAATTCCGAGTAAACCAAAAGGAATATTGATGAGGAAAATCCAGTGCCAGGAAAGATAATCCACCATATAACCACCGACAAGCGGCCCCAGAATTGGCCCGATCAAAGCGGGAATAATGGCAAAATTCATGGCTTTTACCAGCTCATTTTTTTCAAAAGATTTTATCAAAGCGAGTCTGCCGACCGGCGTCATCAAACTTCCGCCGATTCCCTGAATCACGCGCGAAAAAACGAGCTGATTCAAATTCTGCGACATCGCACAGAAAATTGAACCCAAACTGAAAATTACCAACGAGGTGATAAAAATTTTGCGTGTGCCGAATTTATCCGCGAGAAAACCGCTAACCGGCATAAAAAGCGCAAGTGTAAGCACATAGCTAATTATCGCATTCTGCATATTCAGCGGCGATTCATTCAAGTCTGTAGCGATGGACGGTAAAGAAGTGTTTAAGATGGTAGAATCCAGCATCTGCATAAAAATGGATGTAGCCAGAATGAGCGGGAGGAATCTTTTAATGGTTTCGGGGCTCGCAGCAGTAGAAGAATTCATTCAAAATAGTTATTGAGCAATGGATATGCAAAGGTAATCATCTAGTGACGATGGACCATTCCCAACAAAAAGCCCGCCGAAATTTCCGGCAGGTTTAACTAAATATGAACTGTTAATAAGAATCCTCGTGGACTGAAATCACCGCTCTGCCACTTGGATCGTTCATTTTCTTAAAGGCGTCATCCCACTCTAGCGCAATCGGTGTAGAACATGCCACCGATGGCACTGACGGAACGGTTGCTGCTGCTGTTTCGCTCGGAAAATGTTCTTCGAAAATCGCGCGGTATCGGTATTCTTCTTTGTTTTGTGGCGTGTTCAGATGGAAACGGAATTTTGAATTTGCCATCATATCATCAGACACTTCATTTTCAGCTGACTCTTTTAAAGAATCAATCCATGAATAACCCACGCCATCGGAAAACTGTTCTTTTTGCCGCCATGCAATAGATTCCGGAAGTAAATCTTCGAAAGCTTTCCTCAAAATCCATTTCTCCATTTTTCCTTCCGCTTTGCTGGTCATTTTATCTTTTGGATTTACGGTCATCGCAACATCCATAAATTCCTTATCGAGGAAAGGTACGCGTCCCTCGATTCCCCAACTCATCAAAGCTTTATTGGCGCGCAAACAATCGTAAAGATGTAGTTTCCCCAACTTTCTTACTGTTTCGTCATGGAATTCTTTTGGATTCGGAGCTTTATGAAAATACAGGTAGCCACCGAAAAGTTCATCAGAGCCTTCGCCGGAAAGCACCATTTTTATTCCCATTGATTTAATGACTCTTGCCAACAAATACATGGGCGTAGATGCACGAACCGTTGTCACATCATAAGTTTCCAGATGATAAATAACGTCTCGAACAGCGTCCAATCCCTCCTGAACGGTGAAATGAACTTCATGATGAATGGAACCAATATGATCTGCTGCTTTTTGAGCTGCAATTAAATCCGGCGAACCTTTTAAGCCGACGGCAAAGCTGTGAAGCCTGGGATACCAAGCTTCCTGGACATCGCCGCTTTCAATTCTGTTTCTTGCATATTTTGCCGTTACTGCGGCGATAATTGAAGAATCCAAACCGCCGGAAAGTAAGACGCCATACGGAACATCACTCATCAGCTGACGGTGCACGGCCGCTTCCAGACTTTTTCTAATGGCGGAAATTTCGGTTACATTGTCTTTTACATTATCAAAATCTTGCCACTCGCGGTGATACCACTTCTGCATTTCGTAACCATCTTTGCTGTAAAGAAAATGTCCCGGTAAAAAAGTTTCTATTTTTTTACAAATACCTTCCAGCGCTTTAAGCTCAGAAGCGACGTAATAATTTCCGCTTTTGTCCCAGCCCTGATAAAGCGGACAGATTCCCATGTGGTCACGGCCAACAAAATACACGTCATTTTCCGTATCATAGAGAGCAAAGGCAAAAATTCCGTTGAGTTTCTCCAGAAAATCTTTTCCGTCTCTTTGATATAAAGCCAGGATGACTTCACAATCAGAATGGGTTAAGAATTCGTAATCGGGGAATTCAGCGCGAAGTTCCTGATGGTTGTAGATTTCGCCGTTCACCGCCAGAACAATTTTTCCATCTTTGGTGAAAAGTGGCTGCTTTCCGGAAGTAGGATCTACAATCGCCAATCTTTCATGTGAAAAAATTACTTTTTCGTCCTGAAAAATTCCGCTCCAGTCGGGGCCGCGGTGACGGATTCTCTTAGACATTTCTAAAATTTGAGGACGAAGAGCGTCCGTTTTTTGTTTAGCATCAAACACGCATACAATTCCGCACATAATTATATTATATTTTTCCAATATTTATCAGAAGCTGATTATTGATTTAAATTTTAATTCAAAAGTATAATTAAAGTTTATGAATATGAAGAAAAATATTAAATAAGCGAATATTTTACTTAAATAAAATTTTAAAAAGAAAAAATTTAATTTAAAACGGATATTCTCCGCTCTCTGATTGAAAAAATTTTGAAGGACAGATTCGTAATTGATCAAAAACATATTTTAAGAATACTAGGTTTTCGTTCAAGTTTCGCGTTTTCTGAAAAAACCGCAGAATACCGCCTTTTTTTTAGCAGTTAAGCGCAGTCAAACAGGAACCAGCTCAGGGAGAAAGCGAAATCCATATTTTTCCAAAAAAAAAGCCATCTCAAAATGAAATGGCTTCTGTTAGGTTGAAAAAGTTTTACGCTGTCCTTTCGATGAGCGCCATGTAAAAACCGTCGAAACCTTCGCTCGGCATTACTTTTTCTTCTTTTAATAGTTTGTAACCTGGGTTGTTTTTCAGGAAATTTTCAACCTGTTCGTTGTTTTCACTCGGTAAGATAGAGCAGGTAGCGTAGATCATTTTGCCGCCTTTTTTCAAAATTTTGGCATAATCCTGCAGTATTTTTTCCTGTTCCTTTCTAATGCGGTCGATGAATTCCTGATCGATTTTCCACTTGGAATCTGGGTTTCTTTTCAGCACTCCGAGGCCGGAACACGGCGCGTCAATCAGCAAACGGTCGGCTTTTTCATGCAGTCTTTTAATGACTTTATTATCGTCGATGAAACGCGTTTCAATATTGTGCGCACCGGCACGTTTCGCTCGGCGTTTCAGCTCCGCAAGTTTCCATTCGTAAATATCGAGGGCGATAATCTGCCCTTTATTTTTCATCAA
The DNA here is from genome assembly GCF_900114045.1 of Kaistella treverensis. Taxonomy (GTDB): domain Bacteria; phylum Bacteroidota; class Bacteroidia; order Flavobacteriales; family Weeksellaceae; genus Kaistella; species Kaistella treverensis. Next base: position 982,116 of record NZ_FORQ01000001.1, on the reverse strand, counting down.
AGCCGCGAGATGCAGCGTTTTCCCGCCCGCGCCGGCGCAAATATCCACCACACGCATGCCTTCTTTTACGTCCAGCAATTCACCGATTTTTTGGGACGAAGCATCCTGAACTTCAAACAGACCGTCTTTAAAAGCTGAGGTCAAAAAGACGTTTTTCTTTTGCTCCAGCTGAATAGCGTCCGGATAATTAGCAATCTGGAAACTTTCTACGTTTTCGTCGCGAAGGTCAGAAACCAGCTCGCGAGCAGTAGTTTTCAGCGTATTTACACGAAGAATCGTCGGCGCCTGTTCGTTCAGCGCTTCCATTTCGCGTTCCCAGTTTTTGCCGAGTTCTTTTTCCAGTGTTTCCGCCAGCCATTCCGGAATGGAATATTGGATGGCTTTAGTCGGAACCGTATTTTTCTTCAGTTTATTGATGATGTCGGCGGTTTTGATACCGTCGAATTCCTCAAATTTTTTGTAATGCGTTTTCGTCCAAAGGCAATATGCCAGGATCATTTTATAAATATTGTTAGGTTTCACGCCTTCGCCCATGTAATATTCCAGGCGTTTTTTCCAGCGGATGATGTCGTAGAAAATTTGGGCGACCACTTTTCGGTCTTCGCTGCCCCATTGTTTGTGACCTTTCAGCAATCTTTCGATGACTTTATCGGCATATTTGCGGTCTTCGAAAAAAGTTTCCTGCAGCGCGTCATGAATTCCGATCAATAAGTTTCTGTGTATGAGTTCCATATAGGATTTTTTAAGTTTAATTTAACCTCGAACCTTCGGGAAAAATTTTTTGCAAAAATACGGTATTTTAGCCGATAATTTTTGCAGATGTTTGGGCGCATTTTTGGCTCCATCGAATGGCATTAATTTAAAATTTTTTTTGGGCGCCTATTTCCGTCTTCCGTTCCCGCTTTTTTGCTCCACTGCGTTCCGCAAAAAGAGCTCCACTCAAGCCGGGGCGCGAGATTTCGCACCACTTGCAGTTTTCCGCTTCTTGTAACCTTTTCAGAATAGTGATATATTTGTAAAAAATTATTACCATGAGCGAGCCCGTTATTTGCCCGAAATGCCAATCAGAATTTACCTACGAAGATTCCGGAAAAATAGTGTGTTCCCAGTGTTTCCATGAATGGACGCCCGGAGAAACAGCAGATGAAGACAAAATTTTAGATGCCAACGGCAACGAACTACAAAATGGCGATAGCGTAGTGGTAATCAAAGATCTTCCCGTAAAAGGCGCTCCAAAGCCGGTAAAATCCGGTACGAAAGTGAAGAATATCAGATTGCGACCAGATTCCGATCATAATATCGACTGTAAAATTGATGGTTTTGGCTCAATGGCGCTGAAATCAGAATTTGTGAGAAAGGCATAAAAAAAGGAAAAATTTGGACAGGGTTCCGTTTCAAAGACTTAGTTGTACAGAAATGCACTAATTTCGTCCCAGGGCAGAAAGAGAATTAACCAAAAATTTCCTTACGTTTTCGAATAACAAAGCTAAGAAGAATTTAAATAATAACGAAAAAAAAAGGCGCTTATTGCACCTTTTTTTTGTTTTTACCGGTTTGGTTTTTCGAAGGCTATTTTCACTAAACCATTGAGTTTCTCCCGCGAGTAAACCGTCAGTTTTTTATCTTTTAAAATTACTTTATTCCAGTAATGGCTGCCGGCGAAACGGCTTTCTAAAACTTCCGCTTCCGCACCGTTTTCCGAAATGAGAATTTCCTGCGGATACCAGAAATTTTTTCCGAGCTTAAAGGCTGTTTTTTCTTCATTTGAAAAAACATTCACTTCACCGAAAAGTTCCGCCACATATTGGTTGTACGGACGCATGTAAGTTTCCTTCGCGTCATCATTTTGAATGAGTCGTCCTTCTTTTAAAACAATGATCTGGTCCAACCACGGAATAACTTCCTGAATTTCGTGCGTGGAAATAATCAGCGAAATTTTTTTGTCTTTCACATAATTGAAGAGTTTTTCCCGCAGCTGAATTTTCCGTGAAAAATCCAGGTTGCTGAAAGGTTCATCCAGTAAAAGAAGTTTCGGCATCACTGATAGGGCGCGCGCAATTGCCACGCGTTGCTGCTGGCCGCCGCTCAGATATTTCGGTAAAACATCGCGGTATTCCAGCAGACCTACAACATCCAGAAGTTCCTCGACGCGCTGCTTTTTTTCGTCGAGATTTATGTTTGAAATAAATTTTCCCACATTTTCCGAAACGGTGGAATAGGGCATCAAATCATAATTTTGCGCCACGAGTTTCATATCCTGCTCGCCGGGCACCAGATTTTTTTTCGGTCCCGCAATGGGTTTTCCATCGAAAATAATTTCACCTTCCTCCCAATCGAGCAGGCCGTAGATCAAATTCAGCAAAGTAGATTTTCCGCAGCCGCTTTCACCCGCGAGCGCAATAATTTTTCCTTCTTCAACCCGTAAGTTGAAATTTTGGAATAATTTCTGATCCGCGTGGTGAGAGAAAAATAATCGCCTAATTTCTAATAGCATATTGCAAAAATAGCATATTTGAGCAAAATACGTTAAAATTTCATAATTTTGCGTCAACAATTTAAAAACACAAACTTTACGATGAAGACATTAAAATTAGCCGCACTTTCAGCATTTTTCGGCGCTTTTCTTTTAACCGCCTGTGCAAAGGACAAACCAGTTACCAGCGAAACTACCGAAGTCAGCACAAAAACCGACGGCGTTGCGTACACCATCGACACCTTAAACAGCCGCGTGGAGTGGAAAGGTTACAAAGTTTTGAAATCTGACCAGACCAGCCATTTCGGAACCATAAAATTTGAAAGCGGACAGCTCACCGTACACGACGGCAAACTGGAAAGCGGAAGTTTTGTAGCTGATATGAATTCTTTAACGTCGGTTGATCTAAAAGATGACGTTGAAAATCTGAACAAACTTAACGGTCATCTTAAAAGCGGCGACTTTTTCGAAACTGAAAAATTTCCAACCTCGTCTTATGAAATTACCAAAGTTACTGCGCAGGACCAGGGCGATTATAATACTTTGCTGGACGGAAATTTAACCCTCAAAGGCATTACCAAACCTGTTGCATTTCAGGCAAATGTTTCAGTGAAAGAAGGCGTCGTAACGATTGCGACAGAGCCGAAAGATATTAAAAGAGAAGATTTCGGCGTGAAGTTTCAACTGCCGGTTGCCAATGGTTTAATTAAAGATGAGGTAAATCTTCAGATTTTAATTAAAGCCAACGAGAAAAAATAGTTCGTTTTACCTTAAAATAAAATCCGCGCCAAAAATTTTTTGGAGCGGATTTTTTCTGGACTAAAAGCACAGATTTTTATAATTTACCGTTTACGATTTCGTAGCTGGCAGCGGGTTTGCCTTTTTCGCTTCCTCAAAAACCGAAAGCGGAATGTGGCAATATCCACTTGGATTTTTCACCAAATAATCCTGGTGATAATCTTCAGCTTTATAGAAGTTTTGTAGCGGAATAGTTTCCACAACCACAGGTTTATCGTAGTTTTTCGCCAGTTTAGCAACTTCTGTTTTTACAATTTCTGCAGCTTCTTCATCGGTGGTATAAATTCCGGTTCTATAGTTATCGCCGATATCATTTCCTTGTCTGTCAATCGTTGTTGGATCAATAGATTTAAAGAAAATATTGATTAAAAGCGGCAAATTTACTTCATCAGCATCGTATTTTACTTTAACAGCTTCAGCAAAACCGGTGGTATGACTTACCACCTGCTCATAGGTTGGATTATCAATTTTTCCGTTCGCGTAACCAACTTCTGTTGCTACAACGCCTCTTATGAGCTGAAAAAGATGTTCGGTTCCCCAGAAACATCCGCCTGCAAAGTAAATCTCTTTAATGTTTTTCCCTTCCATATTTATCTCATTTTTTTTGTTGTTATTTTCTGCTGTCTGAACTTTGGCTTTAGAGCAAGAAAAATTGGTCGCCGCAAAAATGCCGACACCAAAAATAAAAGCCAGAAGTGTTGTAATATTTTTCATTGTTTTGTTTGTGTTTTTTCCTTCGTTTGTTTCCTTTGTGCAAATATGAGGCAGAATTCTTAATTATTAAAACGGAATTTTCTATGACCGTCATTTCATTAAATAAAATTTACTTCATTGTCATCTACGAAAAATTCCGTGCTAAAGATTACTTTTTTTAGGTTTTTCTAAAAGCTGAAGCATTTAAAAGCTGCGGTAATTTTCAAAAAACAATATTCCCGAATCACTTCAAAAATCCGTAAATTTGCGAACTTATCATTAAGCCAAACCTCATGACTTCACAAGAAATAAGACACAAATTTTTAGAATTTTTTAACGAAAAAGGCCATTTAATTGTTCCTTCCGCGCCGATCGTCCTGAAAGACGACCCGACTTTGATGTTTTCAAACTCCGGAATGACGCAATTTAAGGACTATTTTTTAGGATACAAAACGCCGAAAGCCCCGAGAATTGCAGATACGCAAAAATGCTTACGCGTTTCCGGTAAACACAACGATCTCGATGATGTTGGCCGCGACACTTATCACCACACCATGTTTGAAATGTTGGGCAACTGGTCTTTTGGTGATTATTTTAAAAAAGAAGCCATTGATTTTGCGTGGGAATTATTGACACAGGTTTATAAGATTCCGAAGGAAAATTTATATGTAACGATTTTTGAAGGCGACACTTCAGAAAATTTAGATCGTGATAATGATGCTTACAATTTCTGGAAAGCGCACATTTCTGAAGATCGAATTATTAACGGTAATAAAAAAGATAATTTCTGGGAAATGGGCGAGAGCGGACCGTGTGGGCCGTGTTCCGAAATTCATGTTGATATTAGATCTGAAGAGGAAAAAGCAAAAATTTCCGGTTTGGAGCTCGTAAATAATGACCATCCGCAAGTGGTGGAAGTCTGGAATCTGGTTTTCATGGAATATAACCGAAAAGCCGATGGCAGTCTGGAAAAATTACCGGCGCGCCACGTAGACACCGGAATGGGTTTCGAAAGATTGTGTATGGCTTTGCAGGGAAAAACTTCGAACTATGACACCGATGTTTTCACACCATTAATTAAAAAAGTGGAGGAAATATCCGGTAAAAAATACACCGGAATTTTAGACGACGAAAAAGATATAGCCATCCGCGTTTTGGTTGATCATATCCGTGCGGTTTCGTTCGCGATTGCCGACGGTCAGCTACCTTCAAATGGTGGTGCGGGTTATGTAATTCGCAGGATTTTGCGTCGCGCGATTTCATATTCTTATCGTTTTTTAGGCATTAAAGAGCCATTTTTATTTGAATTGGTCTCGGTTTTACGCGCTGAAATGGGAGATTTTTTTCCGGAATTGGTGAAACAGGAAAAGTTGGTAACTGAAGTTATTAAAGAAGAAGAAACTTCATTTTTGAAAACCATCGAACATGGTTTAAAAAGAATTGATTTAATCATCACCGAAACCTTGTCTAAAAACGAAAAAACCTTGCCCGGCGCAGCAGTTTTCGAACTGTACGATACGTATGGTTTTCCGGCGGATTTATCCCGAATTATTGCGGAAGAAAAGCAGTTGACCGTGGATGAAAAAGGTTTCGATGAGGAAATGGAAAAGCAAAAGCAACGTTCCAAAAAATCATCGGCGCAGAAAGTTTACGACTGGGTTGTGCTTGAAGAAAAAGCTGAAACTTTTGTTGGTTACGACCAAATAGAAACTGAAACATACATTACGCGTTACCGGAAAGTTGAAAATAAGGACGGCGAATTTTACCAGATTGTGCTGTCAAAATCGCCTTTTTATCCGGAAGGTGGCGGACAGATCGGCGATAAAGGAATTCTGATTCCGAGCTATACCGAAGGTTTTGATATTGCGAATCCGAGCGTTTTTAATATTACGGATTGTAGCGAAATCATCGAAGTTTTAGAAACAAAAAAAGAAAATAATCTTATTATTTCCTTAATTAAAAATTTACCAAAAGACGCGGGCGCGGTTTTTTACGCCAAAGTAAATGATTCCGAACGGCGAAATTCTCAGGCAAATCACTCGGTAACACACCTTTTACACGAGGCGCTGCGCGAAGTTCTCGGAACACACGTGGAGCAAAAAGGTTCGTTTGTGAGCCCGGAATATCTGCGTTTTGATTTCTCGCATTTTTCTAAAATTTCCGAAGAAGATTTGAAATTGGTGGAAGATAAAGTCAACCAGAAAATTAAACAAAATATAGCTTTGCAGGAATTTCGTGAAATTCCGATGACGGAAGCGATTGACAAAGGTGCAATGGCGCTTTTTGGTGAAAAGTACGGCGACAAAGTGCGTATGATTCAGTTCGGTTCTTCAAAAGAATTATGTGGTGGGACACACGTAAAATCTACGGGTGAAATCGGTCATTTTAAAATTCAGAATGAAAGCTCTACCGCCGCGGGAATCAGAAGAATTGAAGCGATTTCGGGTGATAAATCCGCAGAATATTTTAGTGGTTTAGAAAATGAAATCAAGGAAATTTCCGGTTTATTGAAATCAAAAGATTTAGCAAAATCTGTTCAGAAACTTATTGAGGAAAATTCAGCTTTAAAAGCGGAGCTTGAAACATTTAAAAAAGAAAGAGCCAAAGGCGAAACCGCAAACTGGAAAAACGATTTTGTAGAAAAAGGCGATAAAAAACTGTTGGTGAAAAAAGTTTCTTTAGACGCGGCGAGCGTAAAAAATATCGTTTTCCAACTTAAAAAAGATACACCAAATTCTGTAATCGTCATCATTTCAGATGCAGACCAAAAACCGCTGATTACCGTTGGTGTTTCCGCGGATTTGGAAGCGAAGTATAATGCGGGAAATGTCGTGAAGGATCTGGCGAAAGAAATCCAAGGCGGCGGCGGTGGAAATCCGGGCTTTGCAACTGCCGGCGGAAAAAATCTTGAAGGCATTGAAAACGCCTACCAGAAAGCACTGCAATTATAAAAAAAATTAGCCTTTTAAACGGCAAATTTTTCTGATTTATAAAAAACAAAAATCCCGAATAATCGGGATTTTTTGTTTTTTCATCTGTGTTTTTTAAGTCATCTTTTTTCGATCATTTGCGTCTTTGATCATCTGTGTTTTTGAATCATCTGTGTTTTTGAATCATCTTTTATAGAGCGTGTGTTTTTTTATTTATTGCTGTTTCCCCGTGCAACCAGCGCGATGATAACGATTAAAACAAGAGCACCAATTACCCAAACTAACGGATTGCTCATCCAGTCCCCACCAGCCATTCCACCATCGGTATTCACATCTACCTTTAGGTCAGGTGCGGTTTCCTGAGCTTTAACTAAAATTACAGCAAAGTTTGCCATTATTGCTAATGCAAGCATCTGAATCTTGGTGAATAAATTGGAACGTGTCATCTGTTTTATGTTTTTAATGTTGTTACAACCTCATATTCTAAAATCGTACCAAAATTAACAGTTACACATTTTTTTCTTAAAATGATCTTAATTAATAAAGCATTCCATCAGGTAATCGTCCATCACAAAACCGTTTCCAATATCGAAAACGCCTTCCTCATAGATTTTAAATCCTTGTGATTCGTAGATTTCTATAGCAGGATTGCTTTTGTTTACATTTAAAATGATGCGCGTATCACCATTTTGCTGAACCTGCAATTTTAAAAACTGAAGTGTTTTTTTTCCCAAACCTTTTCCTTTAAATTCCTCAAGCAAATAAATTCGGTGCAGTTTGGTCGTTTTTTCTTCATATTGATATTCAAAACCGATGAAGCCCGCATTTTCGTTTCCGACTGAAATCAAGTAATAAACGTAATTTGGATTTTGAAGCTGTCGCGAAATTTCTTCTGCGGAATACATTTCCCGCAACATATAAAAAATTTGTTCTTTGGACAGGATATTTTTGTAAGCAGAATTCCAGGATTTCTCCGCCAATTCCTGGATAAGCGGAATGTCTTCAGCAGTTGCTTTTTTAAAGGTGCACATTTTAAACCGATTTTAGGAAAGTTCGATAAGCGTAATTTCCGGTTCAATCCCGACACGGCCTGGATAACCGATGACACCAAAACCGCGGTTCACGTAAAGGAATTTGCCGTTGCTTTCATACAGATCCGCCCATTTTTTATAGCGGTATTGCACCGGCGACCAACGCACGTTTTTCAGGTCGATACCGAACTGCATGCCATGCGTGTGCCCGGAAAGTGTTAACTGAACATTTGACGGATGGTTTTTCACCACTGCATCAAAATGCGTAGGATCGTGGCTCATTAAAATTTTTGCCGCTTCTAAGGGGATATATTTCGAAGCTTTATCCAAATCACCGTATTGCGGAAATGGTTTTTCGCCCCAATTTTCTACCCCTAAAATGAACAGTTTTTCTCCGTTTCTATCAATGATGCGGTGTTCATTTCGCAACATTTCAAAACCTGCTTTTTTCTGTAAAGCAATTAATTTCGGAACATTCTGGGCTTTTTCCTGTGCGGAATTCCAGTCACCGTAATCGCCGTAATCGTGATTTCCGAGAATTGAAAATTTTCCGTCTTTCGCCTGAATACTGGAAAATAACGGCACAAAAGGCTCAAATTCCGTAGAATAATTATTCACCATATCTCCGGTGAAAAGCACCAGATCGGCTTTTTGGTCATTAATTAAATCAAAAGCATGCTTTAGTTTTTCCGGATGAAAAAAACTTCCGGCATGCACATCGGAAATCTGCACAATTCGATAACCTTTAAAGCTTTGCGGTAAACCTTTGATTTTAATTTTTACTTTCCTGACGGTGTGGCGGTATTTTCCGAAAATAATTCCGTCAAGAAAAAGTAACGATAAAACCGCGGCGCTGCCCAGTCCGAGCACGCTGATAAAAGTCCGACGTTCGGGAAGAAAAGTATCACCGGAAATGAATTTTTGCGAAAAGAAGAAAAATCCCCGCACCAAATCTTCCAAAAATAGGAAAAACAAAACGAATAATTTCGGCAGGAAAAATACCAAAAATACCGATGCCACCAACTGTACGCGGTGATGATCACGGTCTGTTCTCTTAAAGTTCAGTACTTCGTAAATGAAAAACAAATAGACCGCGATGGTCACCACCCAATAACCCACGCGAATCCACTGGTTGTTGGTAATGGTTTTAAATGCCTGGTAAACGTAAAATTCCAGCGCAAATAAAATTCCGGTAAAAATTAATATATTTTTCTGCATTTTTTTCAAGAAAAAAGCACAAAATCTATTTTGTGCTTTCTGTATTTTTTAGTTATAATTTTATGGAAACCTGTATACCAGCGCGTTTATATTCATGCCGGCGCCTACAGAAGCAAAAACCACATTGTCTTTCGACTTAAAGTTGTGCGGTGCCATTTTTCCTTTTTGTATGAGATCAAACATAGTAGGAATCGTTGCAACCGAAGAATTTCCAAATTGCTGAATTGTCATGGGAGCGATGTCATGGTCGTAATCGGTAATTCCATATAGTTTATAAAGTCGTGAAATCATCGCATAATCCATTTTCGCATTTGCCTGGTGAATCAGGATTTTATTAATATCAGCGATGTCTAAATTCGCTTTTTCAATCGTTTCTTTTACTGCGACCGGAACATTTTTCAAGGCATATTCGTAAATTTTTCGCCCATTCATGCGGATATAAAGTGGCCGTTGATCCTCATCTTTTTTTAGCGACGGCGCATAATCCAAATAGAGCAGCTCGTCCTGATTATCACAAATTGAAGAGTCTGCAATAATTCCCACATTTTCTTCATCAGTTGCTTTCACTACGACTGCGCCGGCACCGTCGGCAAAAATCATTTTATTGCGGTCAAAAGGATCGGTTACGCGGCTTAAAGTTTCAGAACCTACCACGAGAATCAGTTTGGCTTTTTTCGCTTTAATCAACGTGTCAGCCAAAATCAAAGCTTCTACCCAACCCGGACAGCCGAAAACCATATCATAATTTACGGTCTTTCTGTTTTTAATACCAAGTTTGTTTTTTAGTCGCGATGACATTGAAGGCACAAAATTAGGCGCTCCGTCTTTATTTACTTCTCCGTAATTACTTGCGTAAATAATATAATCGAGTTCTTCCTGATCAATATTAGCGTCTTCGATTGCTGCTACTGCGGCGCGGTGTCCTAAATCTGAATTAAATTCGTCATCTTCCAAATACCGCCGGTTTTCAATTTCCGTAATCTCAATGAACTTCTGTATAATTTCTTCGTTAGGTTTCTCAATCTTTTCTCCTTCGTCGGTATAGAAAACGGAATCCATGAAATAATCTTTACCGATGATCTTTGTAGGAAGGTAACTTCCAGAGCCTATAATGATTGTGTTGGGCATATGTAAATGAAAAATTTAAGGCAAAGTTAACAATTAATATTGTATCGCCGAGAAACAAAATTATTATTAAATTTGTGAAACTTTTTGACCAGAATACAGTTATGAAAATCAGTCCCTCAACCAAAGGTTTAATTTTTTCGCTTCTTACCGTTTTGGTGGCTTTTGGGATTTATTTTCTCTTTTTGGCGAAAAAAAATTATTATCTGGTTGACAATCCTACGGAAAATACCTTCTATTTTAAAATTAATAACGGCGACGAAAAAATAATTTCCGCAGGCCAGAAAGTAGAAGTAGATTTAAATAAGGGCAAAAACAATATTAAAGTTTTTGATGCTCAGAAAAAAGTGCTGTACGATTCCGGTTTTGTGGTGAATAAAGACCGCGGATTGCTGAATATCGCGCATCAGGATTATTATATTAATGAGCAGTTTTACGGCTACGGCTTAAACCGAGATTCGCTGATTGCTGCCAGAAAACCCACGGAAATAGACGGAAAATTGTACGTAAACACTCCGCAGCGGTTTAATAAGCTTTATACGGACCAATTTTACTATAATATTGATGAAGATTACGATAAAGTGATAAAAAATGTCCAAAAAGTGGAGTCGCGCACCAAAATTTTCCGGAAAGAAGATTTCCTGAAATACTACAAAGAATATTATCAATTTTAATCAGATACCTTGAAACAAGTTACGCCTTATAATACAGAAGCCGGCAAAAAGAAAGAAGTCGAAGATATGTTCGACAATATTGCGCCAAAATATGATTTGCTGAATCACGTACTCTCGATGAAAATTGATGTTCTGTGGCGGAATACCTTGGTGAAATGGATGAATAAAGACCAGCCAAAACTTGTTTTGGATGTCGCAACAGGCACGGGAGATCTTGCCATTGCAGTGCAACGAGGCACTGGTGCAATAGTTACCGGCCTCGATCTTTCCCAGCAAATGCTGAACGTGGGAATTGAAAAAATCAAGAAAATCAATCTGGATAATCAAATTGATATGATGAAAGGCGATGCGGAAAATTTGCCTTTTGAAGATAATAAATTTGACGCCGTTTCCGTTGCTTTTGGAGTGCGGAATTTTGAAAATCTCGAAATTGGTCTTGCTGAACTGAAAAGAGTAGTGAAGGAGCAAAAAAGCGTTTACATCCTGGAATTTTCAAAGGTTGAAGGTTTTTTAGGCCCTTTTTACATGTTTTATTTCAAAAATATTTTGCCGCAAATTGGCAAGCTAGTTTCCAAAGATAATCGCGCTTATACTTATTTGCCGGATTCTGTGAACGCTTTTCCTTTCGGTGAAAAAATGAAGAATATCCTGCTAAAAGTTGGTTTCCAGAAAGTGGAATACAAGAAATTAAGCCTGGGTATTGCAACAATTTATAAAGCAACCAAATAGTATGTGGAACAAACTCTTTAAAATCAATATCATCGCGGCGCTGCTTTTCGGCACGCTGTACGAGGCGCAGATGTTCCGCAACAAAAACCGCATGGACAATCTGGAAGGTTTTGATAATCAGAAATTCAGCTATGGTTTTTTCCTTGCAGGAAATAATTTTGACTACAAATTGGTTCTTGATCCGACATTTGGGATGGACGGAAACAAAAGTTTGGTTCAGTCAAAACCAACCTATAGTTTTGGTGCAGGGTTAATTGGAAAATTCAGATTAAGTGAAAATTTCGATTTACGGATAGAACCAGGTTTGCAGTTTGTAGAACGCGAACTCTATTTCGATACCAAATCTAACAACGACCAATACGCTGCCGGGACTCCAGCAAATCCAGCTTTCACACCTGTTACTTTGTCCGATGCTGATAAACTGCGAAAAATTAAATCCACCTATGTGGACATTCCGATTTTGCTTGAAGTGCACGGTGACCGCTGGTACAATTCTCGACCTTACGCCGCAGCAGGTGTAAATTACATGCTAAACTTACAGTCGAATACAAACAGCGAAGACGATAACCAACAGGGAATTTTCCGTACCACAAGCGGCAATTTTGCTTGGTCAGCAGAAGTTGGTATCCAATTCTATTTCAGCAGGTTTAAACTAACTCCGGGTTTCCGCGGCACATTTATGGTTAACAACGAGCTGGTAGCCGACAATCCGACCACGCCGCCCTATTGGACAGATGCTTTGGCAAGTGTAAAAACGCGCGCCTTGATGTTTGTTTTAAAATTTGAATAAGAAATTTCAAAAAATATCAAAAGGGAAAATCTGCGGGTTTTCCCTTTTTTTTATTTCAAAATTTCAAAATTAGTTCCGGAGAAATCCGCTAATCCATTTATTTTTTTATATTTTTGCTCCAGAGTTAGAATAAATTAACCTGAAAAATGCTTAGTGATTTAGAAAATAATTTTTCGTTGCTGGAGAAAAAAATCTTTGCTGTAAGTAAGAATTTTCAAAACCTTAACGAGAAATATAAAGAGCTGAATCATGAGCACCAGGAGCTGAAGGAACGTTACGAAGAGGAAAGGAAAAAAAGTCAGGTTTTAGCAGAAGAACAGAAAAATATTAAACTTTATTCCGCAATTTCCGGTAATCCCGATCACAACAGATTGATGAAAAACCACATCAACCGCTTGATCAAGGAAGTGGATTACTGTATTGCAGAACTTCAAAATACCGGTTTGTAATGGATGTACGAAGAATTACAATAACAATCGCCGGCAGAAGTTATCCGCTGAATGTGCCTTCTTCCGAGGAAGAAATCCTGCGAAAAGTAGGAAAGCAAATCGACGGAATGATTAAAGATTTTGAAAAGAATTTTGACGTTAGAGATAAACAGGATGCCCTGGCAATGTGTGCCCTACGTTTGGGAACCAACGCCCAGGTCGCCGAACTCAATAACGATAAAAATATAAATGCTTCCGTGGAGCGGTTGAAAAACATCAACCAAATCCTGGAAGAGCTGGAAAAGTAGATTTTTCTTTTCCGCAAAAAACTGCCTACAATAGTTCTAACACATTACAGGTAAACTCAACGCTAAACAATTACCGGACAAAAGTTCACTTAATGGCGCGCCGACTTGCTCGGATTACAAAAAGTGAAAATCAGTTCAAATCGTGTTGATTAGGAGTTTACTCTATATCATTGAATTGTTGTAGGCTTTTTTATTTTAAAACCAAAAAATTCGGCCTTAAAACAGCAGATTTTTTACAATTAAAGAAATTAAAACTATTAAAAATTAAACATATATGACAACAACAATCGCTATTATTATAGGCATTGTTTGTCTGGCAATAGGAGCGCTTTTGGGATATTCATTCTCTAAAAGCTCCCTGAATTCCAAGGCAAAATTCATCATCGACGATGCTAAAAAAAATGCAGACAACCTTTTGGAAAAAGCTACCGTGCAGGCAGAATCCATTAAAAAAGAAAAACATCTGCAGGCAAAAGAAAAATTCATGGAGCTGAAATCGCAGCACGACGCCGACATCAACGCTCGCGAAAAAAAGATGCAGGATGCGGAAAAAAGAGTAAAAGACAAGGAGCAGAAACTGAATGATGAACTGAGCAAAACCGGAAAACTTGAAAAAGATCTGGATCGCCAAATCGCCGATTACAGCAAAAAGAACGAAATTATCGACAGAAAGCAGCAGGAATTAGATGCTGTTACCGCTCAAAAAGTGGAAATTTTAGAAAGAATTTCCGGCTATTCCGCCGAAGATGCAAAAAACGAATTGGTAGAAGCTTTAAAAGCGGAAGCCAAAACTAAAGCGCAGGCGCACGTACAGAATATCATGGCAGAAGCGCAGCTTAATGCGAAGCAGGAAGCAAAAAAAATCGTCATCCAGACCATTCAGAGAATTGGTACAGAGCAGGCGATCGAAAATTCGGTTTCTGTATTTAATATTGAATCCGATGAAGTTAAAGGTAGAATTATCGGCCGTGAAGGTCGGAATATTCGTGCTTTAGAAGCTGCAACTGGTGTTGAAATTATTGTTGATGACACGCCGGAAGCCATTTTGCTTTCATGTTTTGATCCTGTCCGTCGTGAAATCGCGAGACTTTCTTTGCACCGTTTGGTGACCGACGGACGAATCCACCCGGCGAGAATAGAAGAGGTGGTGGACAAAACCAAAAGACAAATTGAAGAAGAAATCATCGAAGTTGGTAAAAGAACCGTTATCGATTTGGGAGTACACGGTCTTCATCCGGAATTGGTGAAAATCGTCGGTCGCATGAAATACCGTTCGTCTTACGGACAGAATTTATTACAGCACTCGCGCGAGGTGGCAAACATCGCCGCTACAATGGCTGCAGAACTTGGTTTAAATGTAAAACTCGCAAAAAGAGCCGGTTTGTTACACGATATTGGCAAGGTTCCGGAACAGGAATCCGAATTGCCGCACGCCCTTTTAGGAATGCAGTGGGCGGAGAAATTTGGTGAAAACCCGGAAGTGATTAACGCCATTGGTGCTCACCATGATGAAGTTGAAATGACATCATTGCTTTCACCGATTATTCAGGTTGCTGATGCGATTTCTGGTGCAAGACCGGGCGCCAGACGTCAGGTTTTGGAATCTTACATCCAAAGACTGAAAGATTTGGAAGCTGCAGCTTTAAGCTTTGATGGCGTTTCCAGCGCGTACGCGATTCAGGCCGGCCGCGAACTTCGCGTCATGGTAGAAAGTGGAAAAGTGAACGACGATCAGTCGGCGCAGCTTTCCTACGACATTTCCGAAAAAATTCAAAATGAACTTACCTATCCGGGTCAGGTGCGCGTTACCGTAATTCGCGAAACCAGAGCGGTAAATATTGCCAGGTAAAAAGGCATTTTTTCCTAAAATATAAAAACTCCTTTCAAAATTTTGAAAGGAGTTTTTTTTAGAAAATTCTAAGCTAAAAGAAGCTTTTTTTTTGTTTTTTCTAAAGAGATTTAAAATAGATTGCTAAAAAATTCCGCGTTAAAAGCAGCTTTTTTTTGCTTTTACTCAAAAAACGGTTTCATCTCTTCTTCGATGTTTTTACGTAAATCCATCAATTTCACCGCGTATTTTTCCATTTGCTTTTCCTGCTCGGTTTGTGGCGCAAACTTCGAAACTTCCATCGAATTTCCTTCGTCATCCACCGCCACAAAAACAATAATGCAGTGCGTTTTCTTTTCGAATTCCTTCCGCTTAATATTCCGCGAAAAAACGTTAATCGCAATGTGCATGCTGGTTCTTCCGGTATAGATGACTTCAGCTTCCACTTTCACAATATGCCCGATTTTTATGGGCGAATAAAACCGGATTCCACCCACGTAAACCGTGACGCAATAGCTGGAACTCCACGAACTCGCGCATGCGTAACCCGCTTGGTCAATCCATTTCATCACGCTGCCGCCGTGCACATTTCCACCGTAATTCACATCGCTCGGCTCTGAAATAAATTGAAAAACTGTTTTGGTATTCATTGGAAAATTTTAATAATTAAATTTAAGCCTTTTTAATCAGGAATTTAAGCAGGAAAGTTTCTGAAAATTACCTGCTAATGAGCCGGATTTTCTATTTTTGTCTATATGAAGAAAGTTTTTTACTTGAAAACCTGCGGAACCTGCACCAAAATTTTAGCAAAATTCGATCTTACAGATTGGGAACTTCGCGAAATCAAAAAAGATCCGATTACAGCAGAAGAATTGGAACAAATGTATGCGCAAACTCAATCTTACGAAGCACTTTTCAGCAAAAGATCAACCCAAATAAAAGCCAGAAATATCGAGGTAAATTCTTTAAAAGAAAATGATTTCAAAAATCTTATTCTCGATCATTATTCCTTTCTAAAACGTCCGGTTTTCCTTACCGATGTTCAAATTTTCATCGGTAATGAAAAGAAAAATATAGAAAACCTGGAAAATTTTTTCGGCGCTAAATGATGAGATTTTTCCTTTTTATCTTATTCTCTGTTCAGCTGTCCGCGCAAACGGTGTACAAAACGCCAAGCGGCGCGAAATACCATTTAGCCTCCTGCCGAATGGTGAAAAATGTCTCGTCTTCACTTCCTTTAGAAAAGGCACTGAAAATCGGACTTCAGCCCTGCAAAATTTGTGATCCGCCCTTTCGCGCGGTTTCCGGCATTATGTTAAAACCAAAAAAAAGGCTGGAGTAAATTCTGCCAACCAATGTATAGAACGCACAAAACCGGCGCGCGCTATAAGCGGAAAACGCGGATAGGAAACGATTTCCGTTTCCAGCATTTACCGAAAAATTAAAAAAATGCTGTTTAATTAATGATTTTTCTTTTCCAGCATATTGTAAACGCCGATCGTAACCAACGCTCCGAAAAGGTAATAACCAGTCGTCATCCACTTTTTCTGGTCGGTGTTTGTGGCTTTATTATTTCCTAAAAAGTGTTCTGCCAAACCAATAGTTCCGGCTGCACCTAAAAGCCCGGTTCCTACGGTTTTACCAATGATTTCCGAAGTATTTGTGGAAGTTGCTAAAGTTGAAAATAACATGGCGTTCGACAGAATATTCCCACCCATCGCCGCGGCGTAAACTTTCTCGTCATCGGCGTCGTAAATATCCAGATTGTCCATGGATTCTTCCACCATTTTTTCACCGACCTGGTCTAAATCCGGTGCATTATCCATGTTTTTTTTGAAAATTTGGTGAACTGCTGTAAGTGCTAAAGAACCGGCCAAACCGGCGATACTTCTGTTAAGTGCTGACATAATTTTATTATTTTTAATTGTCGGGAAAACAGCGAAAAAGATGCCACACAAAAAAAGCAGCTGACGAATCACCTGCTTTTTTAATCTATAAATCGAAAAATTTTAGACAAACGGTGTTTTTACTACTTTTGCCCGCACATTTTTATTGCGGATTTGGATGAAAATATCCGAATCAACTTTATTGTGTCCGGTCGCTACGTACGCCAAACCAATTCCGATGTTTTTCATCGGGCTCATGGTTCCGGAAGTTACTTTTCCGATTTCATTTCCTTCGGAATCTACAACTAAATAATCATGTCTTGCGATCGCTCTTTCCTGCATTTCAAAACCTACGAGTTTTCTTTTAATTCCTTCCTCTTTTTGTTTCGCAAAATATTCTTTGTCCACAAAATCCTTATCAAATTTGGTGATCCAGCCTAAACCTGCTTCGAGTGGGGAAGTGGTATCATCAACGTCATTTCCATACAGGCAAAAACCTTTTTCAAGTCTTAGTGTATCACGTGAAGCCAGTCCGCACGGCAACAAACCGAATTCTTCACCCGCTTCCACAATTGCTTCCCACAGTTTCACAGCGTCTTCATTTTGGAAATAAATTTCAAAACCGCCGCTTCCGGTGTATCCTGTATTCGAAATAATGACATCAGAAACGCCCGCAATTTTTCCAACCGTAAAATGGTAATACGGAATTTCCGAAAGGTTTATATCTGTAATTTTTTGCAGCGTTTCAGTCGCTTTCGGGCCTTGTATTGCCAACAAAGACATTTCATCCGACGCATTCGTCAGTTTTGCCCCGAATTTTTCATTGTATTTCGAGATATGCTCCCAGTCTTTGTTGATATTCGAAGCGTTCACCACCACAAAATATTTTTCAGCGTTCATGCGGTAAACGATCAAATCGTCCACAATTCCGCCATTTCCGTTCGGCATGCAGGTATATTGCGCTTTCCCGTCTTCCAGCGCGTCTACATTATTGGTTCCCACAAACTGAAGCAAATCTTTCGCGGTTGGTCCTTCCACAAAAAACTGGCCCATATGCGACACATCAAAAATTCCGACTTTTTCGCGTACCGCAAAATGTTCCTGCGTAACACCGGTATATTGCACCGGCATTTCAAAACCGGCAAAAGGCACCATTTTCGCGCCCAGAGAAACATGTTTTTCAAACAAAGGAGTTCTTTTCATATATTTTTATTTTTTCAGGAGCAACCTGAGTTTAGCATCTTTTGAAGATTGTAACCCGCTGTCCGCTTTATCTCTTTGGCGCTGTCGCGCCCGCAGAGGATGCCGCTTCCATCGGGGCTGGAAGTTCTGTCCGTCATCTTTCCGAACGGCAAAAACCTTTTTTTATAAGTGGTGTTTATATTCCTGAAGAATTATTTTAAACCATTCCGTAAAATGCTCTGGGTTGGCTTTCATTTCTTCATCCAACTTTTCCATGGAAATATAGCGGACTTCAGAAACTTCATCTTCATTCAGCTGAAATTCACCGTTATAAATTCCGGTAAAAACGTGGTCGAGTTCGTGTTCGAATAAATTTCCGCCCACATCCGCTTTATAAATAAAATGGAATTTCGGCGTTAATTCAGCCATAATTCCCAGTTCTTCCTTTAAACGCCGCTGTGCAGCATTCAGATAACTTTCCCCAGCCCGCGGATGCGAACATACGGCATTGGTCCACTGGTTCGGCGAATGGTATTTTCCCGCAGCGCGTCGCTGCAGCAAAACTTCACCTTTGTCGTTAAACAAAAAAACCGAAAAAGCACGGTGTAAAATTCCGTTTTCGTGTGCCTGCATTTTATTCATGACGCCTAGAATTTCGTCCTTTTCAGAAACTAAAACCACTTGTTCTTCCATATCACACAAATTTAAGTTTTAAAAATTAGGTACTCAAATTTTTGTGAAATTTTAATAACCCAACCATTAAAAATCACCGGTTACAAGTAATGTTATCTTACGTTTTCTGGCAGATTTTATGGCATCCATTTGCGGAATTTTAGATTTATATGCCTGTGAACCAACGAAAATTTGTAATTTTGCTCCTTAAAATTCAAGCGATGGAATTAGAATATAAAGACCATTTAAGCCCGATGTTGAAGGGCGATATCAAGAACTATCTTATTGATATCGACGGCACCATAACCGATGATGTACCCAATGAAGAGCCGGAAAGAATGGTGGATTGCGAGCCCTATCCGGATGCGCTGGAAACCATTAACCGCTGGTACGACCAGGGGCATATCATCTGCTTTTTTACATCGCGTACAGAGAACCTGAAGCAGATTACCATCGACTGGTTAGATAAACACGGGTTTAAATATCACAGCGTTTTGTGCGGAAAACCGCGCGGCGGAAATTATCACTGGATCGATAACCATTTGGTCAGAGCAACAAGATACAAAGGAAAATTCACCGATTTGGTTGAAAAACAGGTCACCATTGAAGTATTTAATGATTAAGGAAGAATGAAGATTTTAGCAAACGACGGATTAGACCAATCAGGGATCGATGCCCTAACCGAAAAGGGTTTCGAGGTAATTACTACTAAGATTCCCCAGGAATTGTTAGTGGATTACATCAACGAAAATAATATCAGAACAGTTTTAGTAAGAAGCGCGACACAGATTCGCAAAGATTTAATCGATGCATGTCCGTCGATCGAAATTATCGGTCGTGGTGGTGTAGGAATGGATAATATTGATGTGGATTATGCACGATCGAAAAATATTCACGTAATCAACACGCCGTCAGCATCATCTGAATCTGTGGCGGAATTGGTATTTGCTCATTTGTTTTCCGGTGCTAGGTTTTTGCCGGATTCTAACCGCAAAATGCCCGTAATAGGCGATTCCGAATTCGCGAAACTCAAAAAATGTTACGAAAAAGGAATTGAACTCCGCGGTAAAACCATAGGCATCATCGGAATGGGAAGAATCGGCCAGGAAGTGGCAAGAATAGCCCTCGGTTTAGGGATGCGTGTAATCGCGGCAGACAGTAATGTAGGCAGAGCAAGTATTAAAGTTAAGTTTTACAATAATCAGTTCATTAATGTTGATATTGAAACCGAGCCGCTTGAAGGAGTTTTAAAACATGCTGATTTTATCACCCTTCACGTTCCCGCGCAAAAAGATGGCTACATGATTGGTGAAGAGGCATTTGCGCTCATGAAAGAAGGCGTAGCTATCGTCAACTGTTCCCGAGGTGGAGTTATTGACGAAGAAGCTCTGGTTGCAGCATTGAATTCCGGTAAAGTTGCGTTCGCAGGGCTGGATGTTTTTATGAACGAACCCACTCCGTCAAAAGAGATTCTAAATCATCCGAAAATCTCCCTTACTCCGCATACGGGAGCTTCGACTGTAGAGGCGCAGGACAGAATTGGACTGTCGCTGGCTGAACAGATTTGCAGCATTTTGCAGGTATATTAGGAAAAAATATGTTTTAACAAATAATGAAACACGCTTTACGGCGTGTTTTTTTAGTATTCAATACAGGTAGCAAAAACAAAAACCCGGAAGATTCCGGGTTTAGTTTTTTATAATGATACAGTTATTTATTCTTCAAAAGGTCGCGGATTTCTGCAAGCAAAACTTCTTCATTGCTAGGTCCTGCTGGAGCTTCTACTGCAGGTTTGTTTACTTTATTCACCGCTTTGATCAGCATGAATAATACCATGGCAATAATTAGGAAACTGATGATTGCAGAGAGAAAATTTCCGTATTTCACCCCATTCCAAGTCAATTCCGAAATATTTTTCAAGTTTGCCGCTTCCAAAGCAGGGTTAAGCAATAGTGGAGTGATAACATCATCTACAAATGAAGTGATAATTTTACCAAAAGCACCGCCAATTATAACGGCAACAGCCAAATCCACTACATTTCCTTTAAATGCAAATTCTTTAAATTCCTGTACAATTCCCATAATATTAGTTTTTAATTTAATAATTTAATCAAATTTAGAAATTTGCTTTAAATAACCCCAATTTTTTTTGATTTATTATGCTGATATTTCAGCAGTTGGATATTTTGTAAATTTATAATCCAAATTACCTGATATGAATATTTTTTCAGCACGCGAAATCTACGAATGGGAAAAATTTACGATAAAAAAAGGTAATATTTCCGCACTTCAGCTCATGGAAAAAGCTGCGAAATGTTGCTGTAACTGGATCACCGACCGGTTTTCTACCACTTCAGAAATGCTAATTTTTTGTGGCGCCGGAAATAATGCCGGCGACGGTTTTGCGCTCGCGCGGCTGCTTTACCAAACCGGATTTAATATCAAAATTTTCACCGACAGCTCGAAAAAATTCACCGAAGAAGCCGAAATAAATTTCCAGCGCTGCAAAGAAATTTCTGGTATTGAAATTCAGGATTTTTCGGCCTTAAAGCAGCTAAAAAATACTGAGAGCGCAGTTATAATCGATGCGCTTTTTGGTTTGGGAATTAACCGTGCTATTCAAGGTCCGGTCGCGGAAGTCATTTCTTTTTTGAATGAATTGCCTGGAACCAAAATCGCGCTTGATTTGCCTTCGGGCCTATTTGCTGAAGAAATTTCGGCTGAAAATGCCGTAATTTTTCAGGCCGATTACACCTTGACTTTTCAGGTGCTGAAAAAAGCGATGTTGCATCCCGAAAGCGCGCCATTTTGTGGCGAAATCCACATTATGGATATCGGTTTAAACCCGGATTATTGTCTTGAAAACCCAACTTTAGAAAATACAGTTGATGAAAATTTAATTCAACAAATTTATAAACCACGGAAAAATTTCAGCCACAAAGGAAATTTTGGAAAATCACTGCTTATAGCCGGAAGTTTTGGTAAAATTGGTGCCGCTGTTTTAGCAACAAAAGCTGCTTTAAAAGCCGGTTCAGGTTTAACTTTCATTCTTGCGCCAAATTGCGGTTATGAAATTCTGCAAATTTCTTGTCCGGAAGCGATGTTTATTTCGGGCGGTGAAAAGTCAGTTGAAAATATTGTGAGTGATGATGAATACAGTATTGGAATTGGTCCCGGACTTGGTACTGCTAAAGCAACCGATATAGGACTTTTGAACTTTCTGAAAAGCTATTCAAAATCGCTTATTGTGGACGCTGATGCTTTAAATATTCTGGCTAAAAACGCCGAAAATTTTCAGTTTATACCGAGAAATTCCATTATCACGCCGCACCCGAAGGAGTTTGAAAGGCTTTTTGGTAAAACTGAAAATTCATTTGAGCGCACAACATTAGCTCAAAAAAAAGCCGCTGAACTGGGTATTTTTATCGTTTTAAAAAATCATCACACCCAAATTATTTCACCGGCTGGCGAAGTTTTTTATAATCTTACCGGAAATTCCGGCATGGCAAAAGGCGGCAGTGGTGACGCGCTTCTCGGGATTTTAACCGCACTGGTAGCGCAAAATTATTCACCGCTAAATGCCGCAATTTTTGGTGTTTGGCTTCACGGAAAAGCGGGCGATTTCGCGGCAGAAAAATATTCAAAAGAAGCCACGCTGCCTTCCGATCTTATCGATGAACTTGGAAATTGCTTTAAATATTTAGAAAAAAAATCCTCTCAGCAAAACTGAGAGGATTTTAATATTTTAAATTAAAATTTAATCTGGTTTAGAATTTTCTTCTACAGTAATCATTCGCTTTTTAGACGTCAGCATGATGACAAAACCGGCAATCATAAACGGTATTGATAAAACCTGCCCCGTATTCAAACCAGCAAACTGGATGAATTCATCGCCTTGTGGTTCTTTCAGAAATTCCACAAAAAACCGAATTGCCCACAACAAAATGAAAAACACGCCAAATAACCAGCCTTGCTGATATTTCTTGTTGGTGTAGCGGTATAAAATCCAAAGCAAAATGAAAAGCAGAAAATAACCGCCCGCTTCGAAAAGTTGGGTAGGATAGCGCGGTACAATTGCGCCATATTCGGAGCTTTGCTGTGGAAACAAAACTGCGAATGGTGAATTTTCCGGCGCCGGTTTTCCAATGATTTCAGAATTAAAGAAATTTCCGATTCTTACAAAAGCACCGCCCAAAGCTACCGGAATCCCGATTCTGTCGTACACCCAAAACGGATTTTTATGAATGATTTTATAAGCGTAATAAAGTGTCGTGAAAATTAAAGCAATGGTTGCGCCGTGACTTGCTAAACCGGAAAATCCTGTAAATTCAAGCTGCGGTTTTGTGCGGATTGGCAGAAATACAGACCAGAAATCCTGCTGAAAAAGTTCCGGCTGGTAAAAAATGACGTGTCCGATTCTCGCTCCGAAAATGGTTCCAATTAATGTCCACGTAAAAAGCGGCTCTACATATTTTACATTCACTCCGTCAATCTTGTAGATTTTCGTCATCAGCATATAGCCCAGACCGAAAGCTAAAATAAACATCAAACTGTAATAATGGAGTGTGATTGGTCCCAGATGAATTCCGGTGGAAGGATCCCAGGTCGTGTATAAAAATGTGAGCATAATATTTTGGTTTTTTTAAGGTAAAAAGAGGCTATTTTTTGCTTCTTGGCGGAACAGGATCGTAACCTTCGCCGCCCCACGGATGGCAGCGGCCGATTCTTTTGGAGCCGAGCCACAATCCTTTAAAAGGTCCGTGTATGCGCAGCGCTTCAATCATGTAAGAGGAGCATGTTGGCGTATATCTGCAGCTGTTCGGCAGAAGAGGCGAGATCACCATCTGATAAACACGGATAAGAAAAATAAGAGGAAAATTGATGATTTTATTCAACATGCGTTGCAAAAATAACTAAATAGTTTAAATTTGTTCCAAGTTTCCGAGGAAACTTCTGTTTTTCAAATTTCCCAGTTTCACATTTCAATTTTTAGGTTTTGGATTCCAACACGCCGCTTGCCGAAAAACTGCGCCCGAAAACTTTAGATCAGGTTTTGGGACAGGATCACCTGACCGGAAAAAACGGCCCGATACGGAAAATGCTGGAAAATGATACCTTAAAATCGCTTATTTTCTGGGGTCCGCCCGGAACCGGAAAAACTTCTTTAGCAGAAATTATTTCAGAAACTTCCGGACGGAAATTTTACAAACTTTCTGCGGTTTCCAGCGGTGTAAAAGACATCAGGGAAATCATCGAAGAAGCTAAAAAGCAAAATCTTTTTTCAGGCAAATCGCCTATTTTATTCATCGATGAAATTCACCGCTTCAACAAGTCGCAGCAGGATTCGCTTTTGCACGCGGTGGAAAAAGGTTGGGTGGTTTTGATGGGCGCTACGACCGAAAATCCTAGTTTTGAAGTAGTTTCTGCCTTGCTTTCGCGCTCGCAGGTTTATATTTTAAAAGCTTTAGACTACGAAAAACTGGAAGAACTCATCGGAATTTCTTTGAAAAGATATAACGAGGAAGAATCGACACATTTTGAAATTGAAGATTACGAAGCTTTCATCCAGTATTCCGGTGGCGATGCGCGGAAACTTATAAACGCGGTTGAAAATGTGTTGAATCAGTTTAAAAATTCGGCTAAATCATCGATAAAAAACGAAGATGTGCTGTCGGTTTTACAAGAAACGATGGCGCTTTACGACAAAAATGGCGAGCAGCATTATGACATTATTTCCGCTTTTATAAAATCAATGCGCGGATCTGATCCCAACGGAGCGGTTTACTGGCTCGCGCGGATGTTGGTCGGTGGTGAAGATATTAAATTTATTGCCCGAAGAATGGTGATTTTAGCTGCGGAAGATATCGGGTTGGCTAATCCAAACGCTTTGGTCATGGCGAACAATTGTTTTCAGGCAATCAATGTTATCGGAAATCCTGAAGCAAGAATTATTCTGAGTGAAACGGCGGTTTATTTGGCAGTTTCACCAAAAAGCAATTCTACTTATGTCGCGATAAATGATGCGATTGCAAAAGTTAAGAAAACCGGAAATCTGCCGGTTCCACTGCATCTGCGAAACGCGCCAACGAAACTGATGAAAGATTTGAATTACGGTAAAAATTACGATTATGCACATTCGCACGAGGGAAATTTTGTGGATTTAGAGTTTCTTCCAGACGAATTGAAAGGCACCAGTTTTTACACACCAGGAAAAAATTCTACAGAAAATAAAATTGCCGAACAGTTGAAACAGAAATGGAAAGATAAATATTAGAAAAAAGCCGTTAAAACCGGCTTTTTTTGTGTTTTACCAGAATGGGAAAAAACAGCTTTTTAGCTGCCAATTTTCTTAAAATGAAAAAATATGATGTTTAAGCAGCCAAAAAAAATCTGCGCCGGCGGCACAGATTCTTAAACAATAAAAAATAATTTAGTATAAAAGTGTTTTATAATTCGTTGATTGAATTCGCGGAAACCGACATTTCCGGCATCGCATAAATTTGAGATTTTGCACGCATTTCCACCATTTTCTTGATGTTATTTAGATCTTTCGCTTCTTCGATGGTCATATCTTTAAATTCATAAATTTTGACCGCTTTATTTTTTTTGAAAGAATCCTGAACATTTGCAAATTCCTCTTCGTTGCGCACTTCTACGCTGGTAATAAGATTGTCATTTGAAGCAGAAACTTCTCGTTCTGCGGTTCCCAACAATTTTTTCCAGAAATTTCCTCTCGCGCCGGCAGTATGTTTCGCTGCGCTTTTGTAAATAAGGTAATTCTGGTTTTTGATTCCTGACTTTTCTAAACCTTCGGCCACGTCTTTAATGTTTTCCGGACTTGGAAAAAGACCAACAATCGTGTAATTCATAATAAAAATATTTGTGTTATTAAATTCTATGCAAATATACTTTCAATTTATTCCGAAAAAGAAGTTTTGTAGTAAATTAACGTAAAGTTGATAAAAATCAGCTAATTAATTATTAATGTCATAATCGAAACCCACTGATTGCTATTATTTAAAATTGAGTTTTTGATTACCTTTACAGCTTAACTTAAAGCTTTATTCAATGAACGTCCTGCTTGCTTCAACTTCTACACTTTTCGGTGGCAATTATCTGGAATATCTAAAACCGGAAATTTTACGTCTTTTTGCCGGAATTTCTGAGATTATATTTATACCGTTCGCAAGACCGGGCGGAATTTCGCATGAAGAATACACGGCAAAAGCCGCGGATTTTTTTAAAATATTAAATATTGAAGTAAAAGGTTTGCACGAATTTGATGACCAAATTTCAGCCTTAAATAATGCGAAAGGATTTTTTACCGGTGGAGGAAATACTTTTCTTTTGGTGAAAATGCTGCATGAAAAAGGTTTAATGCAGGTTTTAAAGCAAAATGTGGAAAGCGGAAAACCGTATCTCGGCACGAGTGCCGGCTCGAATATCGCTGGCCTGAATATGAAAACCACGAACGATATGCCGATTGTGTATCCGCCGGGTTTTGACTGTATGGGCTTGGTGAATTTTAATTTGAATCCGCATTATCTGGATCCAAATCCGGATTTGAGACACAACGGAGAAACGCGCGAAACACGGATTAAAGAATTTCTGACGCAAAACGACACGAAAGTAGTCGGACTTCGCGAAGGAAACTGGATTCGAAAAATTGGTGAAAAAACCACCGTTGAAGGCGGAGAAAAAACGCGGATTTTCGAAAAAGGAAAAGAACCGTACGAAATTGAACCGGGAACAGCGCTTTAGTCAGTATTCCATTTTTTCAGAAGTAGATCCATTAAGAAATCGGGGCATGAAATGACTTTATTTTTTTCAGCATCGAGGAAAAACAAAGTGGTTTTGGCTTCGGTAATCCTCTCTTTAGATTCATTATAAATTTCATAATCAAACTCAATTTTTACACCGGGAATTTTTGTGATGTAGGTATGAATTTCGAGAAGTTGGTCGTAGCGCGCGGGTTTCAAATATTTAACAGAAAATTGTGATACCGGAAGCCAGATTCCGCGCTGTTCTATGGCTTCATATGGCATGCCTAGTTCCCGAAAAAGCTCCACGCGAGCGACTTCAAAATACTGCGCGTAGTTGCCATAATAGACGTATTTCATCGGGTCGGTTTCGGCGTAACGTACTCGTATTGAGTGAGTTGTATGTATCATTTAATGTTAAGAATTGTTCATACAAATATATTTCTAAATAACCAATAGAACAAAAATTTTTTTTTGAATTTTAAATATGAGATATTTGTCTTCCCACCAAATCTAACAACCGGAGGGAAAATTGCTTTAACAAAATGGACGAAAATTTAACACTTATTTGGGAAAAGTGTCTGCAGTTTATGAGGGACAACCTCAACGCCGCGGAGAATCATACCGACCTGAAAAAACTCGAGAGTTCTTTTGATTTACTGTTCGATAATATTCGACCTGTTTCGCTTGTTAGCAATAATCTTACCCTTTTGGTTCCGAGTGACTTTTACAAGGAATATATTGAAGATAATTATTTGTCTTTACTTTCTGCAGCGCTGAAAAAAAACATCGGAAAAGGCGTTAAATTATGGTATTCTGTCATGGAAAATAAACCAACGGGACAGGAAAAGGCCATTACTTTAAATGTTAAAGGAAAAAGTGTTTCCACACCCAAAATGCAGGAAACTTTGCCACCGTCATTTTCAGCGAACCTGATTAATCCGTTTGTGGTTCCGGGAATGAAGAAAATCAATATTGATTCTAACCTGAAAGCTGATTTTTCTTTCGATAATTATGTGGAAGGTGAAAGCAATAAATTTGCATCTACCGTTGCAAAATCTATTGCAAAAAGACCGGGCGCAACCGCTTTCAATCCGCTGTTTTTATACGGTGGTTACGGTGTTGGAAAAACGCATCTGGGCCACGCAGTTGGTTTGGAAGTAAAAAACGCGTATCCTGAAAAAGTGGTATTGTATCTCTCTTCGGAGAAATTTATCCAGCAATTTGTGTCTGCGGCGAAAGCGCACAAGCAAACAGAATTTGCGAATTTCTACCAAATGGTCGACGTTTTAATAATTGATGATATCCAGTTTCTATCCGGTAAAAAATCTACACAGGACAGCTTTTTCCATATTTTCGATTATTTACATCAAAATGGAAAGCAAATCATTCTAACTTCCGACAAGGCGCCGGTTGATATTTTAGACATCCAAGACCGAATTGTTTCCCGTTTCAAATGGGGACTTTCTGCGGAAATAAAATCTCCGGATTTCGACACGCGCAGAAAAATTATCGTTGATAAACTCAGCCGCGACGGAATTATCCTTACCGAAGATATGCTGGATTTTCTGGCTTCGGAGGTGAAAACCAATGTTCGTGAGCTTATCGGCGTCATCAATTCAGTTATCGCGTATTCCACGATTTATAAATCGGAACTTTCACTGGAATTGCTGAAAGAAACCATCAACAAGATTGCGGCGAACCAGAAAAAAGTCATCAACATTCCTTATATTCAGGAAGTTGTATGTGAATATTTCGGTATTCAGCGCGAGCAGCTACTGTCTAAAACCCGAAAAAGAGAAATTGCTTTGCCGCGACAGTTGGCGATGTATTTTGCTAAAGAATTCACCAACGCAACCTTCAATAAGATTGGTGAAGAAATGGGCGGAAAAGACCATTCAACCGTGATGTACGCGTGCGACACAATTAAAGATGTTTCGAAAATTGATAAAGAAGTTAAAAAATACGTTAAGGAATTAACGGAAAAAATCAAACAATAAATTGGTTATTAAACGCAGCATAACAAAGGGATTTTTTAAAATTCCTTTTTTTATTTGTATTTTGTCATTAATAAATATAATATGAAAATTTTAATGGTCTGCCTCGGAAATATTTGCAGAAGCCCACTGGCAGAAGGAATTTTACAGGCTAAATTACACGAGGATTTTACGGTAGATTCCGCCGGAACAATTGATATGCATGAAGGCGAAATGCCGGATCACCGCTCCATCGAGATTGCGGCAAAATATAATATTGATATTTGTGAGCAGAAATCACGTCCGTTCACCTACGAGGATTTTCAAATCTTCGACCGCATTTACTGCATGGATAAAAAAAACTTAGCCGACGTTTTAGCCTTAGCCAAAACAGAAAACGACCGAAATAAAGTTTCGCTGCTTGCGGAAAACCTGGAAGTTCCCGATCCGTATTGGGGCGATATGAAAGATTTCGATGAGGTTTTTCAGCTTTTAGAAAAGGCGTGTGAGAAAATTGCGAAAGATTTAAAAATCAAAAAAAAGGGCAAAAAAGCGGCAAATTTTTAAAAATTACTGCGCACCAATTTAATTATCAAAAAATATGCTTTTCCTAATTCCGGCTTATTTATCAGAAAATTCACCGCTCGATTATTTTGCGCCCGCGGTGAAAGAATATATTTTAAAAACGGATTATTTTTTTGTAGAAAATGAAAAAACTGCCCGAAAAGTGGTCAAATTTTTTGCGCCGGAAAAAAAGCAGGCAGACTTAAAATTATCTTTGCTGGACAAAAACACCGAACGAAAAGATCTGCAGGAAGCGCAGATGTTGATGAAAAAAGGTCAGGATTTTGGTTTGCTTTCGGAAGCTGGTTTGCCGTGTCTCGCCGATCCGGGAAATGTAATGGTGCAATGGTGTCACGAAAATAACGTAAAAGTAGTTCCGATAAACGGACCGTCATCAATTGTTATGGCGCTGATTTCCAGTGGATTCAATGGTCAGGAATTTACTTTTAACGGTTATTTACCAATTGATAAATCCGAAAAAAAATCTCAAATAAAACGGCTGGAAAATCAGGTAAACCAAACAGGTTTTACTCAGATTTTTATGGAAACGCCGTACCGCAATAACCAGCTTTTCGACGATTTGTGCAAGTTTCTAGCACCGACAACCAAACTCTGCGTCGCAGCAAATGTTAACGATCCGGAAGCTGAATTCATCCGTACTCTAACCATCAAAGACTGGCAAAAAAATAAGCCGGAACTACATAAAATCCCGGCGGTTTTCGTGCTTGGAAAATAACCTTGCAGACAATTAACAAGCATTAACAGCTAATTAGCACCATTGTTGTTACACTTTGCGAAAATAAATTATTATGTCAGAAAGAAGATTAGCAGGAATCTGGATGGATACTCAAAACGCAATTGTTGTAAAAAATCACGACATTGAAAGCGCTTACAAGTTTTTTCTATGCGATCCCGTGAAAAGAGACGTTCAGGGCGGCAACTCGAGCGAGAAAAATGCAAATAATGTTGAGCAGACGAATACAATGAAGTTTTTTAAAGAACTTGAAAGTTTAATTACCAACACCGAAGAGCTTTATTTAACAGGAACGGGTGATATTCAGGAGCAGTTCAAACATCATTTAGCAGACACGGCACAGTTTAAAAACTTAAAAGTTACACTGGATACCGCGCAGCAAATGAGCCCGGAACAGGTTCTGGAAACCGTGAAAAAGCATTACGGCGAATAAGCCAAATGAAAACTAAAAGGTCAGAAATTTCTGACCTTTTTTTATTTTTTGAAGTGGTAAGAATAACCATCAGCAACGTCGTCTGCTAAATACATATCGGTATCCGTAATTTCGGAAACGATGTAATCGTGGTAATTAACCAGCCTTAAAAACTGTTTTTCGCGGTGATCGGTATCGGTAATATCATCCTCCGAACGGTACGTTCCCTCTTTCACAACTTTTCCGTTTTCGGTAACGGAATACAGATAATCTTCCGTGAGCGTTAACGAACGCGCAATTCCAGTGTTTTCTGGTGTGGATTTTTCGTTGGAAATTCCACCAGTAGCAGAAACCCATTCCCACACGCCGATGAATTTTTCGTTTTCCGCTTCCTCCTCACGTGTGCCACAGGAAATAAAAAGGAAAAATAAAAGCATAAAAATTCCCGCCTTTTTTGCCATTTTTTTTGGTTTTAATTTATCGTTCAAATTTAAGTCTTTTAAAAAAAGCTTCAGTCATTTTTACAACTGTTAAAAATCAACCTGATTCAAGTCATTAATATTTCAAATGAAATTTTTTCAAAACAAAGTGCAGAAGCCAAATCGGCCCGACGAGCAGGAACTGTAAATCTTTCAAAAAGCTCGGCTTTTTACCCTCGATTTTATGGCCGTAAAACTGACCAATCCAGGAAAGCACGAAAACCGCCAAGTAAACCATCCAGGAATTTTCGCCGAAAGTAATGTTGATGAAATAAATGAAATGTTCGAACAGCAGCATAATTAAAATCATGAGCAAAGCAATGCGCCAGGACAGCCGGAAGTAAAATATGGAAACCAAAAATATTGCGACAAGCGACACGATGCTGATGGCGCCGAAATGTCTGAGAAAAAAATGCGGCGAAGGAATTATCGAAAAAAAGCCCAATATTGCCCAGAAAATCAGCGGTACACAAATCCAATGAATGAGTTTATTGGTGTGGTTTTGATGGCTTTGCGCGTATTCCGCGAAGAGAATGTCGATTTTTCTCATATTTTTTTCATGTTTAATAAACTAAAATACTCAAACTTTTCGAAAGATTTTCCGGTTTCGGTAACTTTTAATATTTGCTTAATTTTGGGGAAATTAAAAATGGAATGAAAGATTTAATGGGGCAGGCCATCTGGGATTTTTACCACGGTCAAAATCCCGAAAACATCCTCACGGAAACGTCAATTTCTGAAATTGACGATTTGCCGGTGGAATATCTTTTTCGCGATTTTGAGGAGATGAATGACATCGAACAGAAAGCGCTGGAGCTCGCGCGCGGAAAAGTTTTGGATATCGGTTCCGGCGCCGGCTCGCACAGTTTGTATCTTCAAAATATTAAAAAATTGCCCGTTTTAGCCGTGGATTTTTCTCCGAAATCGGTAGAAGTTTCAAAACTCCGCGGCGTAAAAAATGCAGTTTGCGCTGATATTCTGGAATTTTCGGATGAAACTTTCGACACGATTTTATTGCTGATGAACGGCACGGGAATTTTTCAGAGTTTAGAAAAAATAGATGCTTACCTCGAAAAATTATATTCTTTATTAAATGATGACGGTCAGGTTTTGATCGACAGCACAGACATTATTTATATGTACGACCTCGATGAAGATGGCGGCGTGATGGTACCGGCGGGACATTATTACGGCGAAGTCGATTATTTTATGCATTACAAACTGGATACTGAAAAACCGATGAAATGGCTTTATCTGGATTTCGAAACCTTTAGAAGAGCCGCTGAAAACAACGGTTTTAGCATTGAAAAAATCCTTCAGGAAGAGGATTCTTATTTAGCAAGACTGACAAAAAAATAGAAGACGTTTCGAAAAAAAAAGTAAAAAAGCCACGAATTTTTCATTGGTGGCTTTTGTATATACAACTTTTGCTGATTGTTTTTTTTATCCGATTTCTACGCCGTTTTCAACTTTTATTTCAGGTGTTACAAAAACCAGTTTTCCTTCGGAATTGTTGGTTAAAAGTAACATTCCCTGAGATTCAATTCCGCGGATTTTTCGCGGTGCGAGATTTAACAAAATCATCACTTGTTTACCCACGCATTCTTCCGGTGTGAAACTTTCGGCAACGCCTGAAACTACAGTTCTTACGTCAACTCCGGTGTCTACGGAAAACTTCAATAATTTATCTGCTTTTTCTACTTTTTCTGCGGTTAAAATTGTGGCAGTTCTAAGGTCGATTTTTGTAAAATCATCAAACTGAATTTCGTCTTTCATCGGGCTGGCTTTTGGATTGGTTTTTTTATTGGATTGTTTGGTGTTTTCTAATTTCTGAATCTGAAACTCTATCGTTTCATCTTCGATTTTAGAAAATAATAATTCTGCCGGATTTAGCTGATGTCCGGTTTTTAACAGCACTTTGTGGGTTTCAATTTCCTGCCAATTTATTTGCGGCATATTGAACATTTTTTGCAGTTTTTCCGCACTGAATGGTAAAAATGGTTCGCAGATCTGTGCTAAACCCGCCGCGATTTGTGCGGCAACAAATAACGAATTTGCCGCTTTTTCCGGGTGAACTTTGATGGTTTTCCACGGTTCTTCAATCTGTAAATATTGGTTTCCAAACCGTGCTAAATTCATCATCGAAGCCAAAGCATTTCGGAATTCAAAATTTTCAAGGAAAGTTTCTACTTCGGTCGCGGCTTTGCTGATTTCGTTCAGTTCCGAAGCATTTTCATCACCGGCAGGCACAATTCCGTTGTAATATTTATGAATTAAAACCGCAACGCGGTTGATGAAATTTCCAAAAATTCCGACCAATTCGGAGTTATTTTTTGTTTGAAAATCTTTCCAGGTGAAATTATTGTCTTTCGTTTCCGGCGCTGAAGAAAGCAGCGCGTAACGCAAAACATCCTGCTGACCTGGAAATTCTTCCACATATTCGTGCGCCCAAACCGCCCAGTTTCTTGACGTGGAAATTTTGTCGTTTTCTAAATTTAAAAATTCAAAAGCTGGAACATTTGTCGGCATTTTGTAGTCGCCGTGCGCTTTCATCATCGCCGGGAAAATAATGCAGTGGAAAACGATATTGTCTTTACCGATAAAATGAATGAGGTCGGAATTTTCGCTTTGCCAGAAATCCTGCCAGTTTTTGCCGGTTTTTTCTGCCCATTCCTGGGTAAAAGAAATGTAGCCTATAGGCGCATCAAACCAAACGTAAAGCACTTTACCATCTGCGTTTGGAAGCGGAACGGGCACGCCCCAGTTCAGGTCGCGGGTCATGGCGCGTGGTTTCAATCCATCGGTTAACCAGGATTTTACCTGTCCGTAAACATTGGGTTTCCAATCATTTTTATGACCTTCAATAATCCATTCATTCAGAAAATCTTCGTAATCATTTAAAGGTAGATACCAGTTTTTGGTTTCCTTTAAAATGGGAACATTTCCGCTTAACATGGATTTTGGATTGATCAGCTCCGAAGGTGAAAGGGTAGAGCCACATTTTTCGCACTGGTCGCCGTAGGCATTTTCGTTTCCGCAATTCGGGCAGGTTCCTACGATGTAGCGGTCGGCAAGGAATTCGTTGGCCTGCTCATCGAAATATTGCTCCGAAGTTTCTTCTAAAAATTTATCCTTATTATATAGCGTAGTGAAAAAATCCTGACTCACCTGCTTATGTTTCGGCGAAGTGGTGCGGGAATATTCATCAAATGAAATTCCTAAATTCGAAAATGATTTTTTGATGATTTCGTGGTATTTATCGACAATATCCTGCGGTGTAACGCCTTCTTTTTTTGCCCGGATGGTAATGGGAATCCCGTGTTCATCGGAACCGCAAATAAAAGCAACGTCTTTTCCCAGTCTTCTGTTAAATCTGGCGTAAACATCGGCCGGAATATAAACGCCGGCGAGGTGCCCAATATGCACCGGGCCGTTGGCGTAGGGCAGCGCAGCCGTAATCATCTTTCTATCTGACATAATCTTCGGTCTAAATTTCTGCAAAGATAGGTGATATGCCAGGGATTTAAAAAATATGCAGCTAAAATCTGAGATTTTTAAAAATAAGCCGTTTTAGCCGCTAAAATTGCTAAACGTCTGTTTGATTTTATGTTAATTTTGGAGAAAATTGTAGCGTTCCGTTATATTCACAAATGAGTGGTTTTTATGTGTTTACCGTTTGTGTAGAAATAAGCTTGATGATTCTTATCAGCAATAATTAACAATTTGCATTAATTATTTATGATATCTCAAAAAAAAGCTAAATTGCATCGCTCCTTTAAGAGGACAATGTGAATTTTTGATTATAAACCTCAAATTTTATTTTCGTGAGAAACTATACTAAAGTTTTAAAGATTGCTCCCGCTTTTTTATTGGCCGGATCAATATTGCAGGCACAGACTACCGATAGTGTAAAAACTGCTGAGATCGAGCAGGTAGTGCTGATTGGTTACGGTAAGCAGAAGAAAGAAGATCTTACGGGATCCATAGCTTCTATTACTTCCAAGGATTTTAACCCAGGTTCTACATCTGCCGATCAGCTGATCCAAGGTAAAGCGCCGGGTGTGACTGTAACAGGGAACGGTGGTAATCCGGGTTCTGGTGCGACCATTCGAATTCGAGGTGGTGCGTCTTTAACAGCAAGTAACGATCCATTAATCGTAATTGATGGCATCCCAATGGATTTCAGTGGGGTTAGTGGAGCGTCCAACGCGCTGGCTTTAATCAACCCGAATGATATTGAGTCATTTGACGTTTTAAAAGATGCTTCCGCTGCGGCAATCTATGGTAACAGAGCTTCCAATGGTGTTATCCTTATCACCACGAAGAGAGGTTCTGCAGGTAGAGTGAAAGTGAACTTTTCTACGACAGGTTCGGTTTCTACGAAAATGGGAAATCAGGATGTACTTACCGCGAACCAGTTTCGTGCTTTCGTACAGGAAAATGCTTCCCAGGGTTATATTGATAAATTAGGAAGTGCTAATACCAATTGGCAAGACCTTATTTATCAGGAAGCTTGGGGAACGGACAACAACGTGGCGATTTCCGGAGGAATAAAAAAATTACCGTACCGTTTGTCATTAGGCTACACCGAACAGAACGGTATCGTACGTACTAATGAATTCCGAAGAACTTCTGCATCATTAAACCTGACGCCGAAATTTTTTGACAATCATTTAAGCGTAACTGCGAACTTAAAAGGTTCCATGACAGAAAACCGTTTTCCTGCGGGTGTAATTGGAGCAGCACAGTTTTTTGATCCTACGCAGCCAGTTTATGACTACACTGCACAAGGTGATAAAGTGAACAATTATTGGGAATGGTTCTTAAATCCGGACAATGTGAACGTGAACGCAACCAGAAACCCCCTGGCTTCATTATATGGCAGACGTGACGTTTCTACTGTTTTCCGCGGTATCGGTAACTTACATTTAGATTATAAACTGCACTTCCTTCCAGACTTGCACTTAAATGTAATCGGTGGTTATGATCACCAGAAAGGAAACGGCGCCGTTACACAGTATCCTGGTTATGCCGGAATGTTGGCATCTGGAGATGTAAGTACAAGAAACGAGTACACCCAGGAAAAAACCAATAAATTATTGGAAACTTATTTGAATTACGTAAAAATGCTTACGCCAATCAATACCCAGATTGATTTATTGGCAGGTTATTCTTACCAGGAGTTTCATAATAAAGTTCCTTCCAGTACTACTGTTTACGGAAATCCGGATCGTATTTCCACTCCAAGCAACGCTTACGAAAGCAATTTGGTTTTATTAGGTTTCTATGGTAGAGGTATTTTCTCCATCGCAGACAAATATATCCTGACAGGATCAGTAAGAAGAGATGCTTCTTCCAGATTCTATAACGGTGTTGATTTGAAAAACAACTGGGGAACGTTCTACGCCGCGTCCGGAGCATGGAAAATTATCAATGAAGATTTCTTGAAAGATTCCAATGTTTTTTCTGATTTGAAACTTCGCGCAGGTTGGGGTGAAACAGGACAGCAGGAAGTAGGTGGACCGTATAATTCATTTGCATCTTACAACGTTTCTGAACCTACGGCGCAATACGGTTTTGGTGACCAGTTTTATTTCATGTACCGACCAACGCAGTACAACCCGAATTTAACATGGGAAACTACTGAAACTATTAACGCAGGTTTGGATTTTGGCTTTTGGAATAACAGAATTTCCGGATCTTTTGATTGGTTTAAGAAAAACACCAAAGATCTTTTAGCACAAGTTCAGGTGCCAGCAGGTGAATTCAGCAATAAAAACATCAAAAACATCGGTGAGATGGAAACTGATGGTCTTGAATTCCTAATTAACGTAACTCCTATCAAAAATGAAAATACCAGATGGGATTTCAGTTTCAACGTTGCGCATTACAACCCAAAAGTAACCAGCTTTAATGATGTTGCGGAAGGTTATGTAATTCAGCAGGGTGGAATTTCCGGTGGTGTTGGTAATACCGTTCAAGCACACAGCGTGGGTTATACGCCTTTCAGCTTTTACGTATTTCAACAAACGTATGATAACAACGGTAAACCTTTAGAAGGAGTTTACGTTGATAGAAATGGAGACGGAAAAATTACCGCTTCTGGCGACAAATATTTCTACCAGTCTACAACTCCTGATGCTACATTCGGTTTCTCTACAAAATTTGCCTATAAAAACTGGGATTTTTCCACAGCTTTACGCGCGGTTTTAGGAAACTATGTGTATAACAACTTTGCGTCACAATCAAACGTTCAA
Source organism: Kaistella treverensis (assembly GCF_900114045.1). Classification (GTDB taxonomy): domain Bacteria; phylum Bacteroidota; class Bacteroidia; order Flavobacteriales; family Weeksellaceae; genus Kaistella; species Kaistella treverensis. The sequence continues at coordinate 945,149 of NZ_FORQ01000001.1, read as the reverse complement.
AGTATCGCAACTAATGATTATTTACAGAATGTTTCAACAACAACTGTAAATTACGGTTTTGGAACTCCACAATATTGGAGCGATGCTTTTGTAGAAGATGCTTCATTCTTGAGAATGGATAACCTTACTTTAGGTTACAACTTCGGTTCTGTTTTCGGGCAAAACAGCAATCTTAGAGTGTATGGTATGGCGCAGAATGTATTTGTAGTAACAGATTATTCAGGTGTTGATCCGGAAATTTTTGGAAATATTGATAACGGCTTTTATCAAAGACCAAAAGTATATTCATTAGGATTAAACTTTCAATTTTAATAATTAAGAAAAATGAAAAATTTCAGTTTAAAAAATATTTCTATAGCGTTAGCTATTTTTGGAGCATCGTTTACGGTGAGCTCCTGTATAGATGACTTAAGACAGGAGCCGATTACGGAAGTTACTGCAGCAAGTCTCTACAAAAACTTTGATAATTACAAAGGACTTTTGGCAAAACTTTACGGTGGTTTAGCTGTGGGTGGTCAGTCTGGTGGTGATGGAAACGGTGATATCGCTGATATTGATGGCGGTTTCTCAAACTACATGCGATTGCTTTATATTATGCAAACAATTACTACTGATGAAGCGGTAATCGGTTGGAATGACGGTACTTTACATGAATTCCACAAAATGATCTGGACTCCAACGAATGAGTTTAATAATGCAATGTATTATAGACTTTACACGGAAATCGCTTTCACAAACGAGTTTATAAAAAATACAACTGATGAAATGCTTAGTCAAAACGGTATTTCCGGTGCTAACTTGGATGAAGCAAAAGCAATGAGAGCTGAAGCAAGATTCCTGCGTGCACAGTCTTATTATCACTTGCTAGACCTTTACGGAAATGTACCTTTTGTTGACGAGACAACTTTTGGCACTTTACCAACGCAGATGTCAAGAAAAGATCTTTTCGCTTATGTTGAAAAAGAATTAAAAGCTGCTGAAGAAGATTTAAAAGCTCCAAAAACTAACGAATATGGTCGTCTTGACAAAGCAGCTGCCTGGACATTGCTTGCTAGATTATATTTGAATGCAAAAGTGTACACCGGTACAGAAAGAAATGCTGAGGTAATTACGTACACAGAAAAAGTAATTAATGCAGGATATAAATTGAATGACAAATACGCAAACTTATTTTTAGCGGATAATAATGTAAATAACCCGGAAAATATTTTTTCAGTCGTATATGACGGTTTAAAAACACAAACCAACGGTGGAACGACATTTATGGTTCACGCTGCGGTAGGTGGAACTATGAAACCTGCTGATTTTGGGATCAACGGCGGTTGGGGCGGTCTTAGAACGACTAAAGCTTTCGTTCAGAAATTTGAAGCAAGTGATCTTAGAGGCCGTTTTTATACAGATGGTCAGTCATTGGAAATCAATGATTTAGGAAGCTTTAATGACGGTTATGCTTTCATTAAATACAAAAACGTAAAAAGTAACGGAACACCAGGTGCACACGACAACTGGGTAGAAGCTGATTTATCACTTTACCGTTTAGCAGACGTTTATTTGATGTATGCTGAAGCAGTTTTAAGAGGCGGTGGCGGTAACATGGCAACAGCCGTTTCTTATGTAAATGCGCTTCGTAAAAGAGCAAATGCATCTCCGGTAACTTTCATCGATCTAAACTTTATCTTAGATGAAAGATCACGTGAACTATCTTGGGAAAACACACGCAGAACCGACCTTATCAGATTTGGTAAATTTACCTCAGCTGCTTATTTGTGGCCTTGGAAAGGTAATGCTAAAGACGGTATTGCAGTAGGTGAATACCGTAACCTGTTCCCAATCCCGAACAACGATTTGGTGGTTAACCCGAACTTGGTTCAAAACCCTGGTTATTAATATTATAATTTAGAAACAATGAAAAATAATATCTTTAAAAATATTTTTTTAGCACTGATGGTGATCTTAGGTCTGGCTTCTTGTCAGGACCGGGATATCATTACCATCGACAATAGTACGTCGGCTACAGTGATGGATCTTTCTACAAACAGTCTTTTCCTGGATAAAAACTTCCCGGCAAACCCGGCACTTACAGTTACCTGGAAACCGGCTTCTTACACGGTACCGACGGAAATCAGCTATAAAATTGAAGCGTCTGCAGATGATAAGTTTACAAAACCTGTAACTTTAGCTACGGTAGCAAGTTCCGAGAGATCTGCTACATTTACTACACTTCAGATGAACGATGCTTCGGCGGCACTGGGTTTTAAACCAAGTGAAGAAGCAAACATGTTTATGCGTGTTATTTCATACGTAGGATCAGCAGAATCTTTAGCTACAGTTTCAAATGTAACTTCGCTGAAAATTACACCATATGTATTAACTTACCCAAGCTTTTATATCGTTGGTGCGGCTTCTTATGTAGGTTGGACACCAGAAAAAGCACAGGTTTTACACAAAAGCGATAATCTGTCTTACATCTATACTTACCTGCAAGGTGGAGAGAAATTTAGATTTTTAGGACAATTGGCTTGGGACGGTAAAAACTACGCGTTGAATACTGCGGCTACAAAAGCATCCAACCAATATTTCAACCAGTGGAGCAGCAACCTTTCGGTTCCGGCAGATGATGATGAAAATATTCAGTTTACCGGCGATACAGGTATCTACAAAATTGTAATCAATGCCTCTCAAGGCGTTCAGACAATTGATGTAAAACCATCTGCAATTCCAGCTTTTGACTTCCCAGAAATTTATCTGGTAGGTAACATCGCTGGAAATGGTTGGAAACCTGAAAGTGCTGTAGCAATGACTACGGTAGGAGACGGAGTATACGAATACACCACCACACTTGGTGCTGATACTGAATTTAAAATTTTAGGTCAGCAATCTTGGGGTGATCTTGATTGGGGTAATATTTCCGGTGACGGAAATACAGGTTTCCTCGGTCCAAAAGGTGACAATGGAAACATTAAATTCGTAGGTGATGGCGGTTCTTATAAAATTACTGTGAACCTAAAAGCAGGAATCTATACCATCGTGAAGCTTTCTTAAAATCAAATTTTAATTAAACAAAAATGAAAAATATTTTAAAATTATTAAGCCTGCTTCTCCTGCCTTTACTTTTGGTAAATGCGTGTAGAGAAGATGCGGACCGCAACTGGACCTCGCCAGAGCCGTCTTTCAAATTACATGACACTACTTTGGGCAGCAACGTTCTGTACCCAACTATGGAAAACAATCCATTTGTTTTAAGCTGGGACGATGCAGTTTCCGGAAGTGGATCTTATACCGTTTATCTTTCTTCAACAGCGGATTTTAAGAGCAAGGTTGAGCTTGGAAAATCTGAGACCAATTCTTTAAAATCAAGCATTGGTGCTTTAAATGAAGCAATGCTGAAAGCAGGTTTAAATCCTTATTCTTCTGAAACAGCATATGTACGCGTTGAAAGAGGAACCGAAGTTTCAAACACGGTTACTTTCGCAGTAACTACCTATCCGGAAGACGGCCCGATGATTGTAAATCCAGCTGCAGGTTCTTCCTTGGTTTTAGATGAAAACGCTCCGGATGCTACTGCAACTACAATTAAATGGAACGATTACACAAAATATGGTGTAAAAGTGACTTATTTAGTAGAAATGGCTGCAGCAAATTCTGACGTTTATTTCCCGCTTGGAACGGTAGAAAATGCTAAAGAATTAGCACTTACAAACCTTGCAATGGATCAGGCAGTTTTGAAAACCGGTGCGGTTGCAAACGTAGCAAGTGATGTAAAAGTTCGTGTTACAGCAACTTCATCTTCAATTGGTGGAACCATCGTTAAAACTTCAGATGTTGTAACCTTTAAAGTTACACCTTACCAATTGGAATCTTTCATGTACGTTCCAGGTGCTTACCAGAATTGGGATCCTGCAACTGCTGTGGCCATCCGTTCTGCAACAAGCAACGGCGTTTATGTAGGCTATATTAATTTTACTGCTCCAAACTCAGCATTTAAAATTACACCTGAAAGAAACTGGACAAACAGTTATGGTTCTACAGGCGGGAACAACCTTACCTATAATGATGGAAATGATTTAGTTGCACCAAACGTAGGTTGGCAAAAACTTACTGTTGATCTTAACGAGATGACTTACGAACTAACTCCTTATTCTTGGGGAATTATTGGTAGCGCAAGCCCTGGCGGTTGGGATAACGACACCGATATGGTTTTCAACAGCACCACTCAGAAATGGGAAATTGAGAACATTGCACTAACCGTTGGTGAAATCAAATTCAGATTGAACAACGCTTGGACAGTAGATTACGGAGACAATGGAAATGATGGAACTTTAGAGAGAGGTGCTGCCAACATCCCGATTACGGAAGCTGGTAACTACAAAATTACTTTCGACGAAGAAAATCAGTTGTGGACTAAAACAAAATTGTAAAAAAACCACCAAATAAGACCGAAAAAAAACTGTTGCTTTTAGCAGCAGTTTTTTTTATGCTTTTAAAAGATAAAGAAGCCCGAAAAATTGGCGGTTCATAACATTTTCTCTAAATTTATTGATTCGTAAAATCATTTTGAAATCGCCAATATTAAACCTCTAACAAGCAAAAAAAATCCAGACAGGCGATTCCATAAGCCATAAAAAAGACAATTACTTCTTATGAAAAATATAAAAATCTCCGCATTTTTCCTTTTGCTCGGGACGCTCGGGCTGAATGCGCAATCTCTGAAATCACCCGACGGAAAATTTGAAATGAACTTTCAGCTGAAAGCCGGTGTGCCTTATTATGATCTGAAATATCAGGGAAAAACCGTGGTTGAAGATTCCAAATTAGGTTTAAGACTTTTGCGCGATGGAAATATTCAGTTCGCCTCCGAAATTGAAAATAAAGACCAGAAAGGGAAAAATCTTGACACTGGTTTTACCAAAACTGCTGAAAAATTCGATACCAAAAATGAAACCTGGGATCCGATTATGGGCGAAAAAAAGTCTTACCTTAATCATTATAACGAACTGGCGGTTACGTTAAACCAGGCGGAGAATGACCGATATATTGTCGTAAAATTCCGATTATTCAATGACGGTTTAGGATTTAGATATGAATTCCCGCAGCAGAAAAATCTGAATTATTTCATTATCAAAGAAGAAGATTCCGAGATCGATCTGCCAACTGATATGAAAGCCTGGTGGCTCGCCGGAGATTATGATTCTCAGGAATACCAAACTCAAACCAGCAATTTATCCGAAATTCCGGCGAAATGGCCAACTTCTTACGACGGTAATGCATCGCAAACTTTAATTAAAAACGCGGTTCAGACGCCATTAATGTTGAAAAAAGAAGGAAAAGATCAGTTATACATTAATATCGCGGAAGCTGCAGTTATCAATTATCCGGCTTCAAATCTGGAACTGGACGCGGAAAATTTTAAATTTAAAACACATCTTACACCAGACGCGCAGGGGGCAAAAGGATATATTCAAACTCCGGCGGTTTCCCCGTGGCGAACCATCATCGTTTCTCCAAAAGCGGAAGAAGTTTTAGCATCCAAAATGCTTTTTAACCTCAATGAACCTACGGAGTACAAAGACACTTCTTACATTCACCCGACCAAATATATGGGCGTTTGGTGGGAAATGATTATCGGAAAATCACAATGGGCTTATTCTACGGCGAACAATGTTCACATCGGCAAAACCGATTTCACCAAACTGACTCCAAATGGAAACCACGCTGCCAACAATACCAAAGTCAAAGAATACATCGATTTTGCTTCCGCAAACGGTTTCGATGCACTTTTGATTGAAGGCTGGAACACCGGCTGGGAAGACTGGTTCGGTCACAGCAAAGAATTCGTTTTCGATTTCATCACGCCATATCCGGATTTTGATATTAAAATGCTCAACGACTACGCGCATTCAAAAAACATCAGATTAATGATGCACCACGAGACTTCGGGTTCTGCCACGAATTACGAACGATGGGCAGACGAAGCGTTTAAATTGATGAACAAATATGGCTACGAATCGGTGAAAACAGGCTATGTCGGCAATATTATTCCGCGCGGCGAGCACCATTATTCACAATGGACGATCAATCATTACCGCAGAATCGCCGAAAAAGCCAACAATTATAAAATCATGGTCAATTCACACGAATCCGTGCGTCCGTCAGGTTTAAGCCGAACTTATCCGAACTGGATCGCGGCGGAAGCTGCGCGCGGAACAGAATTCGAAGCTTTTGGCGGAAATAACCCGGATCACCAGACGATTTTACCGTTCACAAGATTTATCGGCGGACCAATGGACTACACGCCAGGAATTTTCCAAACCAAGCTTGATTATTACTTCCCCGGCGACACGCGTTTCGTGAAAACCACCTTGGCGAAGCAGCTTGCGCTCTATGTCGTGATGTATTCACCGTTGCAGATGGCGGCTGATTTACCTGAAAATTACGCGAAACATATGGACGCTTTTCAGTTCATCAAAGATGTTGCGGTGGATTGGGATGACACCAAAATTTTAGCCGCTGAACCGGGAGATTTTATCCATACAGCTAGAAAAGCAAAAGGAAAAGACGAGTGGTATGTGGGCGGAATTACCGATGAAAACGCGCGCAATTTCACCGTAGATTTTTCTTTCCTTCCGAAAGGCAAAAAATACGAAGCTACCGTGTATGCAGACGGTGACACAGCAGATTACATCAACAATCCGCAGTCTTATAAAATTTACAAAAAAACCGTAACGAGCAAAACCAAAATTCCGGTAAAACTCGCGCGCAGTGGCGGTTACGCCATTTCGGTAAAACCAAAAAATTAGTGCTTTTAAGCGCGAAAATTTCAGCTCCTAAAAATCTCAAAAAATTAGCCGCTTTTTGGACGTTTTTTTTGAGTTTGTCGAAAAACAATATCAGTTTTTTCAGGAGCTTTTTCCCGCTTTCCGCTGTATCTTTTGCTCCGCTCCGCGTCGCAAAAGGATGCCGCTGCAATCGGGGCTAATGACAAATCGGTGAACATTGGCGCTCGCTTCGCTCGCGCCCCAAAAATTATTACAATGAAGAAAATCGCATTTTTTTGCCTCTTTATCTCGGTATTTTCCTTTGCCCAAATCCAAAAGGTAGAACCCGCATTTTGGTGGAAAGGCATGAAAAATCCCGAACTCCAGATTATGGTGTACGGGAAAGACATTTCCAAATATTCGGTCGATTTATCCGATAAAATTTCCATCAAAGACCTTACGAAAACCGAAAATCCAAACTACGTTTTCATTACGGTAAACACGGATGAGATTAATTCGCCTACCTTTAAAATCAATTTTAAAGACAAGAATAAAACCGTTTATTCCTACACTTACGAACTGAAAAGCCGCAAACCCAATTCCGCGGAGCGAAATTCTTTTACTTCGAAAGATGTCATGTATCTGATCATGCCGGATCGCTTTGCCAACGGCGATGAGAAAAACGATTCTCAGAAAAATCTCACAGATAAATTGAATAGAAATGCACCCAACGGTCGTCATGGCGGAGATTTACGTGGCATCATCAATAATTTGGATTATTTGCAAAATCTAGGTGTTACGGCGCTTTGGCTCACGCCCGCGAATGAAGACAACGAAAAACAAACTTCCTATCATGGCTACGCGCAAACCGATTTATACAAAATCGACGGCCGTTACGGAACCAATGAAGAATATCTGGAACTTTCCCGTGAACTTCAGAAGCGCGGCATGATGCTTATTCAGGATTATGTCACGAATCACTGGGGAATTTCGCACTGGCTTATTCAGGATTTGCCGACTAAAGACTGGATTCATCAGTTCCCGGATGGTGAAGGTAAATACGGTTTCAAAAGATCGAATTACCGAACAACTTCGCAGTTCGACACCAATGTTGCGGAAATCGACAAAAAAGAAGCTTTAAACGGTTGGTTTGATACCACCATGCCGGATTTAAATCAAAGCAATCCTTTGGTTTTGAAATATTTAACGCAAAACGCTATTTGGTGGATTGAATACGCAGAACTCGGCGGAATGCGCGTAGATACCTACCCCTACAATGATAAAACTGGGATGGCAAAATGGGCGAAAGCAATCACCGATGAATATCCGAAATTTAATATCGTCGGCGAAGCCTGGATGTACAATCCCGCACATATTTCTTACTGGCAAAAAGACTCAAAAATTGCCGAAATAGACGGTTATAATTCCAATCTGCCGTCTGTTATGGATTTTACGTTGTACACCGATTTGCCAGGCGCGCTGAAGGAAGAGGAAAGTTGGGACAAAGGAATGATTAAAATCTACAATTCGTTCGGCAACGATTTTCTTTATCCTGACATTAATAATATTTTGGTTTTCTTCGAAAATCACGATACCGAAAGGTTTAATGAAATTTTCAACGGCGACGCGCGCTATTACAAAATGGCACTGTCGCTGATTTCCACCGTGCGCGGAATACCTCAGATTTATTACGGTTCCGAAATCGGAATGCGTGGTGAAAAATCCAAAGGTGATGCCGACATCCGCCGCGATTTCCCAGGTGGCTGGAAAGGTGATCAACAAAATGCTTTCGATCCGAAAACGCAAACTGCAGAACAAAAAGAATTTCACGACTACACCCAAAAACTTTTGAACTGGCGGAAAAATAAAGACGTCATCCACATCGGAAAAACCAAACATTATATGCCAAAAGAAAAGGTGTATGTTTATTTCCGCTATAATGACAAAGAAAAAGTAATGGTGGTCATTAATAACAATGAAAAAGACCAGACTTTTGCTTTAAACCGTTTCGCAAAATCATTAAACGGAGTTTCCTCTGGAACCGATGTAATTTCCGGAAAAAAACACCCAATTAGCAGCGAAAAAAAATTAACGGTTTCTCAGAAATCTTCTTTAATTTTAGAACTGAAATAATTTCCAAAAAAATGCCCATTTAACAATGAAAAAATATACTACCCTCGGAATCCTGTTGCTTGTCTTCGGATTTTCTATTTCCTTATCAGCCCAGACAAAAGGTTTCTATGAAAATGTGCAGAAGAAAAATGTTTCTAAAGTTTTAGATGATTTAAACACTTTCGCCGCCACCACGGATTACGAAAAATATTTCGACCTCTACGCGGAGGAATCAACATTTAATGGTACCGACGCCACAGAAATATGGAATAAAAAAGAATTTATGGTTTGGGCAAAACCTTACTTTGACAAAGGAAAAGCCTGGAATTTTACTTCGTTAAAAAGAAATATCACTTTCAGCGCCGACGGAAAATATGCCTGGTTTGATGAACTTTTGGATACGCAGATGAAAATTTGCCGCGGCTCCGGCGTTCTGGAAAAAATCGGTGGAAAATGGAAAATCCGCCAGTACGTGTTATCCATGACCGTTCCTAATGACGTTAATGATCAGGTAACCGCAATAAAAGCGCCCATCGAAGACGCTTTAATGACCGAATTGAAAAAATAATCTGATTTAAATTATACCAATATTAATAAAAAAAATATGGCTAAAAGAATAAAACCCAATCTCAGTCTGGCTCAGATCATCAACATGAGTATGGGATTTCTCGGCATCCAGATGGCTTTCGGATTGCAAAATGGGAACGCCAGTAGAATTCTCGCGAACTTCGGTGCTGATGTCCACGAACTTTCCTGGTTTTGGCTCGTGGCACCAATCACCGGACTTTTGGTTCAACCGATTATCGGGCATATGGGCGACAATACCTGGAGTCCGCTTGGGCGTAGAAAACCGTATTTTTTAATTGGTGCCGTGCTTTGCGCCGTTGGTCTTGTATTTTTACCTAATGCCGCTTCCGTAACAGCTATGATGGGCGCCAGCGTTTTGCTTTTGGCGGTGATTTTCCTTGCGATGATGGATGCTTCAATTAATGTGGCGATGGAACCTTTTCGCGCTTTGGTGGGCGACATGTTGCCGAAACATCAGGGAACTCTGGGTTTCAGCGTACAGACGATTTTAATTGGAATTGGTGCCGTAATCGGTTCTGAAATGCCAAACTGGCTTACCAAAATGGGCGTTTCAAATGTGGCGCCGGAAGGTTATGTGGCCGATAACGTGATCTACGCGTTTTACGTAGGCGCGGCGGTCTTAATTATTTCAATTTTATATACAGTTTTGAGCACGCGAGAATATTCTCCACAGGAATTTGCCGATTTTTCTGATGACGAACCAAACCTTGAAAAGTCAAAATTCTCTGATATATTCAAAGATTTTGCGAAAATTCCTCCTTTAATGAAAAAATTAGGTGCAGTGCAGTTTTTCTCCTGGTTCGCATTGTTCACCATGTGGGTTTTCACCACAAGTGCTTTGGCGACGCATCATTTCGGACTTGCTCCGGACGATACCAAATCTTTAGAATTCAATAAAGCAGGTGATTTAACCGGACATTTATTCGGTTTGTATAATTTATTTGCGATTCCGTTTGCATTTTTGCTGACACCAATTGCAAAAGCGATCGGTAAAAAACAGACGCATGCTTTGGCTTTATTTTGCGGAGGTTTGGGACTGATTTCCATGTTTTTTATTAAAGACACGAACATGCTTTGGATTTCCATGGTCGGTCTTGGTTTTGCGTGGGCGAGTATTTTAGCGATGCCATACGCAATGCTGATTGACGCAATTCCTTTAAGAAAAATGGGGGTTTATATGGGAATTTTTAATTTTTTCATCGTAATTCCGCAGATCATTAACGGGATTTTTGGTGGACCGATCGTGAAAAATCTCTTCGGAAATATGGCAATTGAATATGTGGTTGTTGGTGGCGTCTGTATGCTGATTGCAGCGGCCGTAACCATGTTTTTAATCAAAAATGATCCCGATGAATCGCCGCAGGAATTGCAGGAAGAAATTCAGCAGGTTCACTTTTAAAATACAGTAGATATAGATAGTAAGGAACGGGCTTTTGTCCGTTTTTTATTTGCGTTTTAAGGAAATGTAGTTGGATTAAAAAGCAGTTTGTTTTTCCATGATAAAATCTATTTTACTTCTTCTCTCAAGACGCGACTTCAATTGGCAACATTTAATTCCTTAGAAATAGTAAATAAAAAAAGCGAACAAAAAATGCCCGCTTTAGTGTAGATTTAAATTTCTTACGGTCCCTCTGGTTCCTCCGTAACTGTAGATTCTTTTTTGCATTTAGCAGAACAGTTCGAACAGCTACAATTCCCTCCGAATATTTCTGCATTGCATCCGTGTGCACATTGAGTTGATGTGCATTTACAAGTTTTCCTTTCACTAATCAATGCTGTTTCATCACCGTTTGTAGAGAATATATGCGCTATACTTATTCCGTTTGTTGTTTTTGCCTGTAATACATAAATAGGCTTATCAGCGTCTTTTTCATTCTTTTCCGATTGTGTTAGTTTTCTTAACCTAATATCAGATAATTTTTGGTTTTTTTCAAGTCCAGCATCTCTGCCTATTCTGTTAATTATTTCACCGCCAGAGATGTCTTTATTTAAATCAGATTTTACAGTAAACCGATTTGAAAGCGGATTTGAAGTATCAATCTTTGTAAATGCTGTCACTCTTGCTTCGCAAGAAAATAACATCATTATCAATAATAATGTTGATGAGAAACTTAAAAGTGTTTTCATAATAAATTATTTAATTGATTCTTATAGTAAAAATATCAAAAAAATCTTTATGAATGTCCAAAACTGAATAAACGTGCTTTTTTTTTAGCAATTTTTTATATTTGTTTAAAAAAATTAAAATTTTAAATTTATTTTCAGCATATCAAATGTTGTTTAAGGCAGTATATTTTAAAAAAAATTATTATTATAAATAGCCTTTCTTTTAAACTGAAAATTTCTTATCTTATATCAATGACTGGGAAAGTCTGATATTTTAAATTTGTAGTATTAAATGATCAAACGCAACAAAATGACAACAGTATACCACAAAGCAGATTCCCGCGGTTTTGCGGATCACGGCTGGTTAAAATCTTACCATACTTTCAGTTTTGCCAATTATTACAATCCGGAACGCATGAATTTTGGTGCTTTGCGGGTTTTAAATGACGATCAGGTCGCTTCTGGAATGGGTTTCGGCGCGCATCCGCACCGCGATATGGAAATAATTTCCATTCCGCTCGAAGGAGATTTGGAACATAAAGATTCCATGGGAACTTCTGCCGTCATCCGTAACGGTGAAATTCAGGTGATGAGCGCCGGAACCGGAGTTCAGCACAGCGAGTACAACAAAAATAAAGATGAATTGGTGAAATTTCTGCAGATTTGGGTAATTCCGAACAAGATGAATGTGACGCCGCGTTACGACCAAATCAGCATTAAAGAAAATGAAAAGATGAATGAATTTCAGCAGATTCTTTCACCAAATGCTGATGACGACGGCGTTTGGATTCATCAGGATGCGTGGTTTAATTTGGGGAAATTCGACCAAATAACCGCCAAAAAATATGATTTGCACAAAAAAGGCAACGGTGTTTATATTTTTATTTTAAAAGGTTCCGCGAAAGTTGGCGATCAGGTTTTAGAAACACGAGACGGTTTCGGAATTTGGGAAACCGAAAATTTCACCATTGAAGCCGGAGAAAATTCCGAAATTTTAATGATGGAAGTTCCGATGAATTAAAAATCAAAAAGAAGAGCAAAAAAGCAGGAAATTTTTCCTGCTTTTTTTATTTTGATAATGATATATTATTTTTTTATCAGCGCAAATGCCTTGCTGCCAATTTTAAAAACAGGAATGGCGATTAAGCCGCCAATAATTCCGGCCAAAGATTCTCTCGCAATAGAATTCCAGTTTGGTAAAAAATGATCATGAACCCACTCAATATAATGAACGAAAATTCCGCCTGCGACCAAAATTAATGCGACAGTACCCACCACGCCCAGGCCTTTAATAACCCACGGCAAAGCATTCACCAGAAAATTTCCCACTGAAACCAATACGCCACTTTCTGTTTTCGATTTTTTAATAAGTCGATAGCCCGCATCGTCCATACGCACAATGAGTGCAACAATGCCGTAGACCCCTACTGTTGCGATTATCGCTACAATAGAAACGGTTACAATTTCCACAAGCAGCGGATTGAATTGTGATTTTAAGGCCTCGTAACCATCTTTCGCAGACGCTAAAGAAATAATTACGATTTCCAGTGAAAGTATGAAATCTGTCGTAACGGCGGACTTTATTTTTGATTTTTCAAGCTCAGCGGCATTTTCGTCGCTTTTTGTTGCTTCTTCAATTACTTCGTGTCCTTTTTTGCCACGGTGAAAAACATATTCAATAATTTTTTCAATGCCTTCATACGCCAGATAAAATCCGCCAAAAATCAGAATAATGTTGATTGCCGGCTCATAAAGCCATTGCAACAAAAATACCACGGGAACGATGATGAGTTTGTTAATGAAGGATCCCTGCATAATTTTCATCAACACCGGAATTTCACGAGATTCCAGAAAACCCGTTGCCTTTTCCGCATTCACTGCAAGGTCATCACCCAAAATCCCCGCAGTTTTTTGAGTTGCTATTTTTGCGGTGACCGCCACGTCGTCCATTAATGCTGCTATATCATCTAATATTGCGAAAAATCCTGAAGCCATAAAATTTATTTGAAGCAAAAATAGAGAATTTTATAAGCATTTCTTTAAAATTATTTTCCGCGCAGCAACATTAATAAAAAATTGTGAGCCGAAATTTCATCATCGATTTAAAAATCATTATTTTCGCAAAACCAAATTTTTAGAAGTGAAAGCGCCTCAATTTTATTCACCAAAAGAAATAAACCAAAGTTTTGGAGAGAAAATTGACGCTGAAAAATAATGAAAAGCCGACGGTCAGACTGACTTTCGGCTTTTTTATTTCCGTAACTTTATAGTACATTATTTAAAAAAGCAACCATGAGCAATACCTATAAATCTGCCGGTGTAGACAAAGAAGAAGGCTACAAGACCGTAGATAAAATTAAATCTGCTGTCGCAGAAACGCACAACCCGAATGTTTTAAATAATTTGGGAAGCTTCGGTGCTTTTTATGAAATTGCAGGTTACAAAAATCCGGTTTTGGTCAGCGGAACGGATGGAGTAGGAACGAAACTTAAAGTCGCACTCGATTCTAAAAAATATGATTCAATCGGCGTTGATTGTTTTGCTATGTGCGCGAACGATATCATCTGCCACGGCGCAAAACCTTTATTTTTCCTTGATTATTTAGCCTGCGGAAAACTTGATGCTGATATTGCGGCAGAAATTGTGATGGGAATGGTGAAAGCTTGCAAAGACAACAATTGCGCGCTGATTGGTGGTGAAACCGCGGAAATGCCCGGAATGTACAAACCTGGTGATTACGATGTCGCCGGTTTTTGCGTTGGAATTGTAGAAAAAAACCATATTATCGATGGTTCTAAAATAAAGAAAGGCTGTAAAATTATCGCCTTGCCGAGTTCCGGTTTCCATTCCAACGGATTTTCTTTGGTGAGAAAAATTTTCCCGGATTTTAATGAAGAATTTGAAGGAAAACCACTTTACGAAACGCTTTTGGAACCGACAAGATTGTATTTTCAACCCATTCATAAAATTTTGGAAGAGGTGAGATTGGCCGGAATTGCGCACATCACCGGCGGTGGAATTATTGAAAATATTCCCCGAATTATCCCCGAAAATTTGTGCGCCACAATTGAAACTTCGAAAATTAGAATTCCGTCCGTAATGTTGGAACTGGAAAAAAGAGGAAATATTGAGCGAATGGAAATGTACGGAACGTTCAATATGGGTGTCGGAATGGTGGTTGTGGTTGATCCGGAACACGCCGGAAAAGTCATGAACTTGGTGGAAGATGCGTACGAAATTGGCGAAATCACCGAAGGACCGGAAAAAATCCAACTGATTTAAAAAATTGAAAATTTTTAGCCCTTTAAACGGCAAATTTTTATGTTTTGTAAAATGAAAAAGATTGTTGTTTTAGTTTCCGGTGGCGGCACCAATTTGCAGCGAATTATCGACTGCGTTGAAAGTGGCGAAATTGCTGACGCACAAATCAGTTTGGTGGTTGCAGACCGCGACTGCTACGGTTTAGAAAGAGCAAAAAAACATCAAATTAAGGCCGAAAAAATTCCGCGTGGGAAAAATTTCTCCCAGGAATTGATAAGTATTTTGCCAAAAAACACCGACTTGATCGTGCTTGCAGGTTTTTTGTCCATTTTACCGGCAGAATTTTGCAATTCATTTTCCGGAAAAATTATCAATATTCATCCGGCATTGCTGCCAAAATTTGGTGGAAAGGGAATGTGGGGAAATCACGTGCACGAAGCGGTTTTAAAAGCCGGTGAAATAGAAAGTGGTGCGACGGTGCATTACGTTACAGCCGGCATCGATGAAGGCGAAATTATTCTTCAGAAATCATTCGAAATTTCCACGGAGGAAACTTTAGAATCTTTAGTAAAGAGAATCCACGAGGTTGAATTTGAGATTTATCCGGAGGCGATAAATTTAGCTTTAGGAAACAAATGAGAAACTAAAAATTTGGCTCAAAAAGGGCCGAAAATTTAAAAATAACCGTTGGTGAAAGAACGGAATCTAATAAAAAGTAAAAAAGAAAGAAAATGTTAAAAAAACGAGCGCTGATCTCCGTTTCCGATAAATCCGGACTCATTGATTTTGCAAAATTTTTGGAAGTCAATAACTACGAACTGATTTCCACAGGCGGAACTTTTAAACATTTAAAAGATGCGGGTTTAAGCCCGATTCAAATTGATGAAGTCACCAATTTGCCCGAAATGTTAGACGGTCGCGTGAAAACGTTGCACCCGAAAGTTCACGGCGGTTTGCTCGCAGTTCGCGACAACGAGGAGCACATGAGCACTGTTGCGGAGCACAATATTTCGCTGATTGACATGGTAGTGGTAAATCTTTATCCATTTTTTGCACACGCAAATACCGATATTTCTTTGGAAGAAAAAGTAGAATTTATCGACATCGGCGGACCTTCCATGTTAAGGTCGGGTGCGAAGAATTTCCAGTCAGTTGCCGTAATTACCAATGTAGAAGATTATGCTTTGGTTCAAAGTGAAATGGAACAAAACGGCGACACGTCTCTAGAAACCCGGAAAAAATTAGCCGGAAAAGTTTTCAACATGACGTCAGCATACGACGCGGCGATTTCGCAAATGCTTTTAGATGAAGAATATCCGCAGTATCTGAACGCTTCTTATCAAAAAGTTTCTGATCTTCGATATGGTGAGAATCCTCATCAAAGCGCAGCTTACTACGTTTCAACCACAGAAAACGGCGCCATGAAAGATTTCGAAATTTTAGGCGGTAAAGAGCTGTCTTTTAACAATCTGCGCGATATGGATTTATGCTGGAAAGTCGTAAATGAATTCCAGAATGAAATGGCGTGCTGCGCGGTGAAACATTCCACGCCTTGTGGTGTAGCGATCGGAAATACTGCAGTAGAAACCTATACCAAAACTTTTGAATGTGATCCGGTTTCAATTTTTGGCGGCATTATCGGCATGAATTTTACCGTTGATTTGGCGACTGCAGAAGAACTCAACAAAACGTTCCTGGAAATTGTAATGGCGCCTAATTTTGATGATGATGCGCTGGAACTTTTAAAAAAGAAAAAAAATCTGCGGATTATCAAGATAAAAAATCCGGTTTCCGACACGCAAACCTGGGTGAAAATAGATGGCGGAATGTTGGTTCAGGCAACCGACAGCCAATTTTCCGAAGATATTAAAACGGTCACGACTTCGCAGCCAACATCAGAACAGGAAAAAGCGCTTTTGTTTGCACAACGCGTTGTAAAATACGTAAAATCAAATGCCATCGTGGTTTCAAACGGTTTTCAGGCATTGGGAATCGGCGGCGGTCAGGTGAACCGAATTTGGGCAACGCAACACGCTGTAGAACGAGCCAAAGAGAAATTCGGCGGTGATCTGGTTTTAGCTTCCGATGCTTTCTTCCCTTTCCGCGATGTGGTGGATTTTTGCGCGAAAGAAGGCATTAAAGCCATCATTCAGCCGGGTGGAAGTATGCGCGATGAGGAAAGCATCCAGGCATCGGATGAATACGGAATTCCGATGATGCTTACAGGTATGCGCCATTTTCTGCATTGATTTTGCTATAGTCCAGAAAACAGTGATTTTTTAGGCAAGTTTGAAAATGATTTTCAAATTCCTAAATTTGTTAAATTCAAAAAAAACAATCAAATAAAATGAAAATACTAATCGTAGGAAACGGCGCCAGAGAATCTGCCATCGCGATGAAGCTGAAAAGCGACCGAAGAATTTCTAAAATGTATTTCGCAAAAGGGAACGCGACTACAGACTTACTGGGACAAAACGTGTATGAAGACAGCATTGAAGGCTTACGCGATTTCGCCATCAAAGAAAGAATAGATCTTACGATTGTAGGGCCGGAAGCGCCTTTAGTTGCAGGAATTGTAGATGAATTTAAAAAGCACAACCTGAAAATTTTCGGACCGCGCAAAAGAACGGCGGAGCTTGAAGGTAGTAAGGCATTTTCGAAAAAATTCATGCAAACGCACAACATCAAAACTGCGAAAGCTGTAGTTTTTGATGCGTACCAAAGCGCGATCAATTATGTTCGTGAACAGCAATTCCCGATTGTCATCAAAGCCAGCGGACTTGCTGGTGGTAAAGGCGTGGTGATCGCCGACGATTTGGCAGAAGCAGAATCTACGATTCACAAATTTATGATCGAAAGAATTTACGGGGACGCCGGAATTCAGTTGGTTATTGAGGAATATCTGAGAGGTTTTGAAACTTCAATTATCGCTTTTTCAAATGGTACAAAACTTTTCCCGTGTATTCCCGTAAAAGATTATAAAAAAGCTGGAAACGGCGATATGGGTCCAAACACCGGCGGAATGGGAAGTGTGGCGCCAAGTCCGGAATTTACCGAAGAACATCAGCGTGATTTTGAGGAAAATATTTTAAAGCCAACTTTAGAAGGTCTGCATTCTTACAAAATCAATTTCAAAGGATTTATTTTCTTCGGCCTCATGGTTACCGGGAACGGAACTTATCTGCTGGAGTACAACATGCGTCTCGGCGATCCGGAAACACAGGTGATTATGGCGTTGTTGGAAAATAATCTCTACGATGTGATTATGGATTGTCTGGAAGGCAACGACATCGAACTAAAATTCCGTGACGAAAAAGCAGTGTGTCTCGTGATGTGTTCCGGCGGATATCCGCGCCAGATCGAAACCGGTTTTGAGATCAGAAACATCGATAAAATTTCGCACAGCGAAGTTTTATTTGCCGGCGCGCAAATGCGTGGCAACAAAACAGTAACTAGCGGTGGCCGCGTTTTAAGCTTGGTGGCGACCGGCGAAACCTACGACGAAGCGTGCAAGAAAGTATATGCAGATGCGAACATCATCCATTACGATTACGAATATTACCGCGAAGACATCGGTAAGTTTTAAAAAAAAGGCGTGGTTTTTCCACGTCTTTTTTTAGAATTTTTCAGGAGCCGGGAACCTGCTTTCAGCTCTATCTTTTGCTCTGCTTTGCGCCGCAAAAGGATGCCGCTTCAATCAGGGCTAAAAAATTCGCAGCTAAAAGCGCAGGTTTTTTAAAAATGCCAAAACAGCCATTTCACAAAAAAATGGCAAAATAACAGCAAATAAAATTATTTTTCGAATTTCAATATTATGCAAAACGGAATCATCATCCTTGACTTTGGATCACAATATAATCAACTCATCGGCCGGCGAATTCGCGAGCTTGGCGTTTATTCAGAAGTGCTGCCTTTCAATACACCTTTACAGGAAATCCTCGAGCGCGAACCATCCGGAATTATCCTTTCCGGCGGACCAAGTTCCGTGAATGTAGAAAACGCTAATTTAGTCGACAAAGCCTTATTCGAGCAAAATATTCCCGTTTTGGGAATTTGCTACGGCATGCAGCTTACGACGCATTTGCTTGGCGGAACCGTAAAAAAAGGCGTGAAGGGCGAGTACGGCAAAGCAAAACTTCAAATCCAGAAATCCAACCGTTTACTTTCAGGTGTCGGCAGATTTTCCACTGTTTGGATGAGCCATTTCGATGAGGTGGAAACCGTGCCACCAGGATTTGTCATCAACGGAACTACGGACGTAATTTCCGCCATTTCCGATGAAACTAAAAAAATATATTGTGTACAGTTCCACCCCGAAGTTTCGCACACCGAGGAAGGTTGGCGTATGATCGAAAACTTTGTTTTCAATATTTGCGAAGCACCAAAGAACTGGAAACTTACCAATTATATCGATACCGCAATTGCCCATATTAAAGAAACCGTTGGTCATCAAAAAGTAATTTTGGGACTTTCTGGCGGTGTAGATTCTTCTGTAGCGGCGGTCCTAATTCACCGCGCTATTGGCGATCAGCTTCAGTGTATTTTTGTGGATACCGGACTTTTACGCAAAGACGAAGGTAGAAAAGTGATGGAAAACTACGGCGAACATTTCAACCTGAAAATTGATATGGTAGATGCTGCTGACCGGTTTTTAGCAAAACTTGCAGGCGTTTCCGATCCAGAAGAAAAACGTAAAATCATCGGTAATGAATTTGTTGCCGTCTTCGATGAAGAATCGCATAAATTCGAAGGTGCAAAATTTTTAGCGCAAGGCACCATTTACCCGGATGTTATTGAAAGTCAGTCGGTGAAAGGTCCTTCCGCGGTTATAAAATCGCATCATAACGTAGGCGGACTTCCTGAACATATGAAAATGCAACTTTTGGAACCGCTGCGCGAACTTTTTAAAGATGAGGTTCGCAAAGTAGGTGAGGAGCTCGGAATTCCACATCATTTGGTTCATCGTCATCCGTTTCCGGGACCAGGTTTGGGAATCAGGATTTTGGGCGCTGTAGACGCAGAAAAAGTGAGAATTCTACAGGAAGCCGATGATATTTTTATCGAAGAATTATATAAAAATAAACTCTACGATACCGTTTCTCAGGCCTTTGTAGTTTTACTTCCGGTAAAATCTGTCGGTGTAATGGGCGACGAGCGTACTTATGAATTCACCGCTGTGGTACGCTCCGCAAACACGACCGACTTTATGACGGCAACATGGAGCCGTTTGCCGTACGAATTTTTAGATACTATTTCAAACCGAATTATAAACGAAGTTCGCGGCATCAATCGCGTTACTTACGACATTTCCAGCAAACCGCCGGCAACGATTGAATGGGAATAATTTTCAGAAAAAAACATCAAAAAAGGGGTTAATTTATTTTAATTCCTTTTTTTTCTAAGCGAATTTCAGAGAAAGGTTTTTCAAACTTTAAAGTGTCGGAATATTGGTAATTTTTTACCAGGTTTTTTGGGAAATTGAATTCCACTTTAAAAGGAACTTTTTCATATGAATTTCCAAGCAAAACCGCCACGGAATCGCCTTTCCAAACTGCATCTTCAATCCGGAACGACGGTCCATAAAACGCGATTTGTCTGGCTTCTTTTTTCTTTATATCCACCAAAACAATTTGCTGGTCGGCTTCAAAGCCGGCGTAACCATCAGGAGAAATAATCCAGTGATAGCTATCAATATCGAGGTAATTATCTTTGCTTTCATTAAAAATAAAAAAGGGCGCATAGATTTCATTGAAACCTTTTTGATTCAAAATTTTAACCGACGTTTCACCGTAGGATAATGGTGAAGTTTGTTGAAGTGTAAATTTTTCGGCTGAAAATGCCGGATTTTTTTCTTTATAATATTTAAACCAGTCGGTTAATTCTAAAAAATTCTGGGTTTTTTTGTCAGATTTTTCCGTTTTTAAAGCTGTTGCAGAAGTTTCGGTATTTTGAGATTTTTCCTGCTTTTCGCAGGAAATAAATACCAAAAAGAGTAACAGAATATAACCTTTCATTCCTCCAAATTACGAAATATTCTAATCCTGTCAAAAAAACTATCTTTGCAAAATGGAAAAAATGACTTTTGCCGATTTTAATCTTCCGGAAAAAATCCTTGATGTTTTAGCAGATTCCAATCTGTTTGAACCAACACCGATTCAGCAGAAAACCATAAGCCCTATTCTGTCGGGCCGCGATGTCATGGGAATTGCGCAAACCGGAACCGGAAAAACTTTGGCTTATCTTCTTCCTGTTCTGAAAACCTGGAAATATAACAAAACCGGAAACCCTACGGTTTTAATTCTGGTTCCTACGCGCGAACTTGTGGTTCAGGTTGCCGGCGTGGTGGAAAATTTAACACAAAATCTGACCACAAGAGTGATCGGAATTTACGGTGGTAAAAATATTAAAACCCAAAAACTGCTTTTTGCCGACGGTTGCGATATTTTAGTCGGAACGCCGGGCCGCGTAATGGATTTAGCGATTGACAATGCCATTTCGCTGAAAGA
This sequence comes from Kaistella treverensis, assembly GCF_900114045.1. Classification (GTDB taxonomy): domain Bacteria; phylum Bacteroidota; class Bacteroidia; order Flavobacteriales; family Weeksellaceae; genus Kaistella; species Kaistella treverensis. The sequence continues at coordinate 923,821 of NZ_FORQ01000001.1, read as the reverse complement.
AGTCAATAAACTGATCATCGATGAGTTTGATGAAATGCTGAATTTGGGTTTCAAAGCGCAGCTGACGCATATTTTCGAGATGATGAAAGAGAAAAGACAGAATATTCTTTTTTCCGCAACCATGACTGAAGCTGTAGATGCCTTGCTTTATGAATATTTTTCGAGCCCGGTGGAAATTTCCTTAGCAAAATCCGGAACACCATTACAAAAAATCGAGCAAATTGGCTATAAAGTTGAAAATTTCAATACCAAAATTAATTTGCTACAACATCTTTTAGAAACGAATGACGATCTTTCTAAAGTATTGATTTTCTGCAATAACAAAAAAAATGCAGATTATCTTTTCACAAAAATTGATGAATTATTTCCGGGTGAATTTGATGTCATCCACTCTAATAAATCGCAGAATTACCGTTTAAACGCGATGCGCAGTTTTGAATCGCAAAAAGTGCGCGGTTTGATCACGACGGATATTATGGCGCGTGGTCTGGATATTTCAGATATTACGCACGTCATTAATTTTGAAATTCCGGAGGTTCCGGAGCAATATATTCACCGTATTGGCCGTACAGGTCGTGCGGATAAAAATGGTATCGCGATTTCATTCGTCACTAAAAAAGAAGAGGATTTATTGTTTGATATCGAATTTTTAATGGATCGCGCGGTGAAAATGATCGATTTCCCAGCCGAAGTGAAAATAAATCCAGTGAAAATTGCTTCAGAAAAAGATGAAGTGGTGATGAAAAATGCACACACCGTGAAACTTGAAGATGGCGGCGGCGCATTTCACGAGAAAAAAGACAAAAATAAAAAGGAAAACTGGGGCGGACCTCATGCCAGAAAAGCTCCGAAAAAAATTGGTGCAAACCGCGCGCAGGAAAAAGCAAAATCCAAAGCCAAAAGAAAAAAATAAGCTTTTGATTTTGGATTTCAGTTCAGATTATTTCCAGAAAATATCGTCGTAATCGGGTTCTTTCAGTTCGGGATAATTCATCGCCAAAAGATTTTGCAGCTGCTCGTAGGTTGCCTGTCTTTCGATTTCAGGGAAAATTTCGCGCTCTTCAGTTCGGATGTGAAGTTCCAGCAAAGCCCGAAATTTTTCAATTTCTTCCGGTGTGGAAAAACCTTCATCAATCATTTTATGGAAAGTCTGGTGTTGCGACATCGCTTCTTTAATCATCGGATGGTCTTCGCCCAAAACTTTAAAAATAGAATCTTCTTCTTCCGCAAAATGTGGTTTTAAATTCTGCTGATAAAAAAGCTGGATATATTTTTCCATTCTTTCCACGGAAATTTCTCTTTTCAAACCTTCTTTCAGTTTCCAGCAAAGCAGTAAGCCAAAATGGTGATCGCGGCTGAGTTGTACCAACGCTTCGTGTCTTTTCATAAACTTTTATTTTTGTAATTTTAAAAAATTCCGGGTTAAAACGGCATTTTTTTAGAAAAAATTGGTTAAAATGCACCGAATTTTTTTGCTTTAAAAATGAAATTTGAAAAAAATGGTCAAATAGCAGGGAATTTTTCAGGTGTTTAAATTTACCAAAATTTTGATGAACACGGGAATTTTAAACCAAATAAAAATCACTTCATAGAATTTTAAACAAAAAAAACGGCCTTAATTGACCGTTTTTTTTGCTTTTGTAATCTCAGAATTAATATCTGTAATATTCCGGTTTGAAAGGACCGTCAACCGTAACTCCGATATATTTTGCCTGTTCTTCGGTTAAAGTTTCCAATTCAACACCCAATTTTTTCAGGTGTAAAGCCGCAACTTTTTCATCCAAATGTTTTGGCAAAGTGTAAACTGCATTTTCGTAAGCATCGTTGTTTGTCCACAATTCGATCTGTGCCAAAGTTTGGTTGGTGAAAGAGTTACTCATCACAAAACTTGGGTGACCGGTGGCACAACCTAAGTTTACCAATCGGCCTTCAGCCAAAATGATGATTTCTTTACCGTCGATGTTGTACACGTCAACCTGCGGTTTTACTTCGTATTTGGTATCGCCGTAATTTTTGTTCAACCACGCCATATCAAGCTCGTTATCGAAGTGGCCGATGTTACAAACGATGGTTTTATCTTTCATTTTTTTGAAATGCTCTGCCTGAACGATATTGTAATTTCCGGTGGTGGTAATCACGATGTCAGCAGTTCCAACTACGGTGTCGAGTTTTTTAACTTCATAACCTTCCATCGCAGCCTGTAAAGCACAAATCGGATCAATTTCGGTAACGGTAACAATTGAACCAGCGCCACGGAAAGAAGCCGCAGTACCTTTACCAACATCACCGTAACCACAAACTACAACTCTTTTTCCCGCCAACATGGTGTCGGTAGCGCGTCGAATTGCGTCAACTGCAGATTCTCTACAGCCGTATTTGTTGTCGAACTTCGATTTGGTTACGGAATCATTCACGTTGATTGCCGGCATTACCAAAGTTCCGTTTTTCATTCTTTCGTAAAGTCTGTGTACTCCGGTTGTGGTTTCCTCGGAAAGTCCTTTAATTTCAGCGGTTAATTCCGGATATTTATCGAAAACCAAGTTGGTTAAATCTCCACCGTCATCTAAAATAAGGTTTAATGGTTTTCTGTCTTCACCGAAAAATACGGTTTGTTCGATACACCATTCAAATTCTTCTTCGGTCATACCTTTCCACGCGTAAACCGGAATTCCGGCTGCTGCGATTGCTGCTGCTGCGTGATCCTGAGTGGAAAAAATATTACATGAAGACCAAGTAACATCAGCGCCCAAAGCGACCAAAGTTTCGATTAAAACCGCAGTTTGGATGGTCATGTGAAGACAGCCCGCAATTCTGGCGCCTTTCAGCGGCTGGGTTGGACCGTACTCTTCGCGAATCGCCATCAATCCTGGCATTTCTGCTTCTGCAAGGTGTATTTCTTTTCTGCCGTATTCGGCTAATGAAATGTCCTTAACTTTATAAGGAATGTATTGTGTTGTGCTTTCCATCTAATTGAAATAATTTTTGCAAATTTACGAACTAAATCCTCCACTACAAAATATGCCGCTGTACCGAGATTTTTCCGATGAAAAGGCAATTGTACTGCTTTGGAAATTCAACGAAAAAGAATCACTTGATCCGCATTTGCTTCTTGAAAAAGAAAATTTTGAAAAAGTAAAAGATTATCATCCGATAAAACTGAAAGAACTTTTGCTGGTACGTAAAATTTTGAAATCCATTTTGCCTGATCACCAAATTTTGTACAAAGACCGCGAGCCTTTTCTGCAGCCGGCAGATTATGAAATTTCTGTAACGCATTCTTTTCCGTACGCGGCGCTTGCTATTTCTAAAGAAAAAATCGGAATCGATATCGAGCCATTTAACGATAAAATCAAACGGATCAAGCACAAATTTATTTATGAAGAGGAAACGCACTTCATTGAAAAAGAAAAAGAAACGGCTTATTTAACCGTGATTTGGTCTTTAAAGGAAAGTCTGTACAAAATCCATCATTCCAATTACTGGTCATTGAAAAAACATTACGAGGTGAAACCTTTCAGCCTGGATTTTCCGTACAATATCCAGTGCCGCGTGCATGATGACAAAGTTTCTGATTTATTTGAAGCCCGGGTGGAGTTTTACGAAAATTACTGCATCACAATCGTGGTCTGAGGTTCAATGTCAAGCTTTTCAACAACTTTCCGTTGTTCTTTTGCTACGTCGTAGATGAGTTCCAGGATTTCTTTCAGGTTTTTTAATTCGGTTAAATGCGTGATTCTGCCGGGATCCCGGCGGTCAAAAAATTCGTTCTCCTGAAGCTCTTTTTTTCGGTTTTCCAAAAGATTTTCTACCGTGTCGTTCGGGTCTAATTTGCTTTCTTCCAGAATGGTTTTGTCAGCACTTTTCTGTTCCAGCAAAAGATTTATTCTGCGGAGTTCTGCGGAAATTTTTAAATCCCAGCCTTCAAAATCGATTTCTGAATAGTTTTTTGCCGTTTCGGAATATTGGGAAAAAGATGCGATATAGGCGGTAATAAGATGCGAAGTGATGACGAACTGATGAAGTTGCTCCAGTTTTTTCTGCTGGTTTTTCGGGTCGGAAATCATGCGCTGAAAGTTGTCCGACAGATTTGCCAAATCAATCATCGCATATTTTCGCGAAAGTTTGTAATCCTGAACGTCGATTTTTTCATTTAGAAAATAAGCCATTGCTGCTGAAAAGTATTTTTGGTTGCTTTTCGCCGATCTTTTCATAAAATCCAGATTTTTGGTATGTTCCCAAACCGGAAGCACAAAATAGGAAACCAGGTAGGCAACAATTCCAGCTATTACAGTATCCAGAATCCGGTCTTTAAAAATGGCATTGAGATTTCCAGGTTTCAAAATATTAAAAGCGAGAAACACGTAAATCGTCATAAAAAATACGGCCCAGGAATATTTGGTTTTCAAAAATGTAAAACACAAAATCATCGCCAATAGAAAAAGGAAAAAAAGCGCGTTTTGATTTGGAATAAAATAAAGGATGCCATAAGCCACCACCGCGCCCGCTACAGTTCCGTACAACCTCAGTAGATTTCGGTGTTTGGTTGTTGCGTAAGCAGGGCGCAAAATCGCTACGATGGTAATAAAAACCCAATACGAATGCCCGATGCCAAGAAACTCAAGCTGTGAAATAAAATAACCGATGACCAACGCAACCGTCACGCGAACAGCATGCCGGAAATGCGAAGATTTCAGTGAAATGTTCGCAAGCAAAACTTTGATGTTCAGTTTTTCTTCCTTAGTGACAAATTTTTGATAATCCAAGCCGGTTGAAAGACTTTTTGCAAGTTTTATGTCCTGGCTGAAAACTCTGTAGATGGTTTTGATATCGTCCGAAATTCCGGTAATTCTGTTCAAAATCAAGCGCAGCGTCATAAAATCCTCCAGCGTCTCGGGATTAAGTTTGCTGTTGCGCAGGTTGAAATATTCGTTGTAAATATTTTCAAGCAATTCATCGATATTTCGCAAAGGTTTTGCGCGCGCGCCGCTCTGTAAAGCGATTCCGATATTGCTCATTTCCTCGGAAAGTTTTTCGAGATATTCACCTAGAGAAAAAAGGAAACCCGAAGCGCCGAAATTTTCCTGAACCTTTCTGTAATCGCTTTCAGAAGTCATCAACTTTTCGTGTAAATCAATGGAATTCAGAAACATCAGCATCAACAAGCGGCTTGTTGTGGTGGATTCGTTGACGATTTTCCGGGTTTTAAAAACGGTTTCGCGCGTTTCTTCCTGAAGGTTTTTAATGGAAATCTGCTGTGAAATTATTTGGGCGTAAAGCTGGTCGTAATTTGGATCTTTCAGATAAAATTTTGATTTTAAAGAAAGATATTTTGCCAACTCCAGGTAATTTTCGCCGATCATCTGGCCGGCTAATTTGTAGGGCTGAATTTTAGAAACCAACAGAAAAATGAGAAAATAGCACACGGAACCCGCCAAAAAAATCAGCGAACTTTTAACGATATTTTCACCGGTTAAATGTCCGTCAATAAAAATCCCAAGCACCACAAGTGAGAGCGCGCCGACTGCTGCAAGCCGCTGCCCGTACACACCAATCATGGTAAAAAAGATTCCGAAAATGATGATTTCAGGGTAAATGAGAATGGGAAAATTTTTAATTAAACCCGCAATAACCGAGACAATAAAGAATGAGATAATTGCCAAAATTAGGGCATTTCTGCGGCGAATAAATGGTCCCGCCTGATCGGTTAATCCTACAAAACTCGTAGCGAGGGGAAACAGAAAATATTCTTTTAATAAACCGAAATGCGCCAAAATAAGACTTGGTAGAACTATAGCAAAAGAAATTCGTACTGCCGAGTAAATTGACTGGCTTGTGGCAAATTTTTTTAGTTCCGTGGCGTAGTTCATAACACAAATTTAAACTTTTAAGTCCTAAAAAAAGCCCCATTTTCTGGAGCTTTTCTATTTTAAATATTAATTTTTAGAAATCTGAATTTGCGGATGGTTCGCCAATATTCCACGTGAGACCAAATCTTAACGTATTGTCAAGTGCGGAATTTACTTTGGAAGTGTTGATGAGGTAAGACATATCCAAACCGAAAGACTGGTATTTCAAACCGATACCAACAGTAGCATACTGTCGGCCGCCCTGTTCCGGACTTTCCTGAAAATAGCCGGTGCGCAGAGCGAATGCATTGTCATATTCGTATTCCAAAGCGCCGCTGATCATGGTGCTTTTTGGGTTGCTGAAGGAATTACCGATGCCTTCGATAACACCAACATTCGGAACGTTTCCGCTTTCATCCGGTCCGGGAACAAGCAATTTTGAAGCTTCTACGCTTAAACCAACACGGTTTAAATCATCGATATAAACATCGTAACCCGCACCTAATCTCGCCATGGTCGGCAGGTAAGACCTGGATTCTTCATCACCGGTATAGTCGAGTCGGGGACCTAAATTCTGAATCGCAAAACCACCCCGTGCGCGGCCTTCATAATCACCAAAAGATTGATGTTTACGACCCTCGTAGTAGCCGGAGACATCTACCGCAAAAGAATTTGCAGGTTTCAGGGTGTTGTCGGAACCAATTCCGCCGGATAAATCGGAGCGGATGTATCGTCCGGTAACCGCCATTGAATAGGTGTCGGATAATTTCAATCCATAAGCCAAATCGAATGAAAATTCATTAGGCTTAATTGTTCCGCCCTGCTGAATTTCACCACCAACATAGCTTGTTAAGTCCACCGAACCCATATTGAAATAGTAAATACTTGCTGAAATGGTAGAGCGTTCTTCTTCACCCAAAAACTGGTGATATGCGCCATACAAAAGAAATACGTCGTTGGTAAGTTTATTCAGATAAGGGGTGTACGTAAACCCGACTGCAGACGTTGTTTTGCTGAAGGGATATTTTGCGGCATTCCAGAACTGCGAAAAAGCATCACTTGTTGTAGCAACACCCTGATCTCCCATACCACCCGCGCGCGCGTCCGGCGAAATGCGGAGGAATGGTGCACCGGTAAGCACCGGCTGAATTCTGCTGATTTGCTGCCCGAAAGTCAGCATTCCCATCCCCAATCCCAAGGTTAGGAAAGCTTTTGTAATTATTTTCATATAGTTTATTTTTTTAAATGTCTTTTTTACTTCAATAAAACCATTTTTTCTACCGCGGTGGCGCTGCCCTTACATTTGTCCTGGTTTTGGCTCCGCGCGAAAATTTTAAATATATAAGTTCCTTTTCCTACCGCATCACCAAAATCATCTCTGCCGTCCCATTCAATTGCCGTTCTTGGTGTTCTGAAACCCTGTAAAAACGGTTCTGCGGTCACCACGTTACTCAAAGTTCGGACCAACTTGCCGGTTATGGTGTAAATCTGCACATTAACATCTAAAAGATCGTCGCAATTATGCTCAAACTGAACATATGTTTTGTTAGTGAAAGGATTAGGCCAATTTAAGAGTTTGTTAACAATTAATTTCTGCTCGGCTTCGTCGTTAACTATAAAGTTTAACGTAGTGGTGGTGGAATTATTGTTGATGTCCCAGACTTTAAACGTAAGTTGATGATTTCCGGGTTCCAAATTACGGAAAGGATAACTCACATTTCCTTTCTGATAATCCGAAAGTGACGGGTTTGTGCAGCCATTGCCATCACCGGAAAAATAAAAATCATTTAAAACCACTGTTTCGATAATTTTTCCGTCCAAAATTACCGTTACATCATGGCCAATTCCTGCGCCGGTTGAATTTATTCCGGTATTATCGGTAATGCACGCTAAGAAAAGCGGGTTTTGGTCGGTAATTCCGCCATCGGCGAAATTGGTATTGTTCATGAATAATTGGACTTTCGGAGGATCCTGATCATTAATGCTCGCCGGATTAATTCCACCGATTTTCTGAGTTTGATTTTCAAAAACATCGAATTGTTTGTTGTCTGCATACACCAACATTCTGCCGTTTCCGTCTTCATAGTTAATGTCTTTCGGCACATAAAATTCGACGCTAAAAGCACCATTTTTTGCGATTCCCGAAGATTTCACAATCGGGCTGCCTTCTTCGGTATAGGTCAGAACCGGTGTTAAAAGCGGGCTGCCATCGTTGTTCAGTGTTTTCTTTTGAAGCTTTTTGTCGAAAATATTTACCGCCACTCTGCCATTGAAATTGGTGTCGATACTTCCGTCAGCTTTTTTGATATGTCCGTTAACTTTTACAAAATCCAGCGCGCGGATTTTATCTTTCACTGGCGAATCTATATTATCGATAGCGATTAACCTTTCCGGGCGGCTTAATTTTGACGCAGGATCACCCAAAAAATTTACTTTTAAATGGTCGGATGACGGTCCTTTTTCAATTTTCGCCTGTAAAAAAGAATCACCTAAATTTAAAAAATCATCGTTTTTAAGCTCGAAAATATGTTTGGTGAAGATGGTGGTGAATTCTTCACCGTAGTTTACACCAATCGCGCGGCTCGAGGTAATCATGGTAGCCGCGCCACCACGCTTTAATTTTATCACCTGTTCACCGGCAGAAAAAGTTCCGGGATCATCCCAAAGCGTAAACTCGCACGTGATGGTAGAAACCAAAGGAAAGCGCGAATACACATTATTGAAGTTGCTGAAATTCTGGATTTGATCGATGGTTAAAACGCGTTCCTGCGCCCAACCATTAATCCCGCCATGACCAAAATAGAAGAGATAAAGACTGTTCCCGACATCATTTGAAATGGCTTGGTTTACCTGCGGATAACGCTGACCGCCCGCGGAATTTTCAGCGGGAAAAGCATCGAGATATAATTTCCGGACATTATATTCACTTCGCTGGCCTTTTTCAAAAACATTTACCAAAGAAGCATTCATGGTGTTGTGAAACGGTGTGCCATTGTCCGCGTCGTCATCAACCACGAAATCAAGTTTCATGCGCCATTCACCAAACGGCGTGGACTGTCCCGGCAGAGCATTTTTATAAGCTAAAGTTTTGTCGATAAGAAGCTGTGCTTCGGCAACATTTGCGGCAGGCAAGCGTCCGATCGGTAAATCAGGAAGCGTTGACGACAGGGAAGTAGAAGTTGTGGACTGCGGGCTTGTCATCACGAAATAATCATCCGTAACGAAAGAATCGGAATAATTTCCGCTTTCTTCACTTTGATGACTTGGAACGATATCAGATCCCGGATAAGTTTTTCCTCGGAAATCATAGGAAGTATCGCCGAGGAGAAAAACATATTTCAGTTTTTTTCCAGTGTTCAGCTTTGTTACAAAATCGCGGATACCTGTAATGTCTTTGCTTCCGCTGCTGAACTCATTGTAAACCTTATTTATATCAACCACCGCAACATTATATTGTCCTTCGTAAGTTTTTGCTAAACGCTGCGCCTGCGCAGTCATTTCCGGCACAGTTAGCATCAAATAATCGTTATTCTGAAGATTTGTTAAATCCTGGTTTTCAATCTTTCCGACAAAAAAAGGGCTAAATGCCTCGGAATTTTTGAAAGCTACAAACTCATTCGAAAACTGGTGATTGTTGGCGGTGTAGGCAAAATTAAAATTTGAACCCGCGCTTTTGTTTGTTTTTTTAACCGCATTGGTCAGGTCCGAAACATCCCAGATTTGATCTAAAGCCCCTGCATCGGTGAGGTTGAAGGTATATTTTTTTGCACTTCCGGCTTCAATATCGAAGCTGCGGAAATTCATTTGGGTATTGTTAAATTTTAAATCTTCCTTATACTGAACTTCAGCATAGTCGAAATAAAATTTACCATTTGGATTGCTGGAAGTGTCGGGTGTATAATTGAAAGTAAGCTGGTTTCCCTGCAGGTTTGTTACTGTTCCGGAATAAATTATCGGCGCAAACTGCCTTCTGTCACTGGAAGAAAGCGAAAACGAACGCTCATTTTGGTTATTGATGTTGATGGAAATTTTATTTCCGGGTGATTGAAAACCGATAACACGACTGCGGTATTTAATTACGTCGGTCGGCTGAATCAATGAATTGGTAGTGAAGCTCACTGATTTGTTACCGGTAAAAGCATCGCCAGTCCAGATGCGCCCGATTTTCATCAGGTTGAATTTTTCTTCGTTGAGGTATTGGAAAGCATCATAACGCGTAATTGTTTCACCGCCCAATTCTTCATCTGAAATCTGAATTCTTTTGCCGACGCCTTTGTCAAAATTAATATAATAATAGGCGAAATCTTCGTAAATATTAATAACGTTCGCGGAAGCATCGGTGCGGGTTTCAATGCGTTTGTTTGCATTGTAAGCGGTGTTCGGTGAGGTTTTATAGAGGTTAAAACCGTGCGGTCCCTGTGCATAAAAAAGCGCGTAATCTTCTTCGTTCCAGACGCCATCGGTTTCGCCTACAACCTGAATTGCGTTTTCCTGAAGTCGGTCATATCGGAAATCGCGGTTGTTTTCTGGCAACATCACACCGCCGTTACCGTAAATCCGGAAATTTTTAAGATTAAAAGAGGAAATATTTATACCGTTGTCACGCAGAAATTTCGAAGTTATTTTAAATATACCCGATTTATCAACCTTGATTTTATAGAACGTGCCGGATTTCAGCGGGTTTTCCGAATTTAAAAAATTTGCCGATGTAACGGCATATTTTTCACTGTTGGCTTCCTCAGTAATTTGAAAAGAAGTCAGGCGGTAAATATTTCCATTTTCATATTTTAACGTTTCTACCCGAAAATTTGTAGTTTTTTCCTGAGAATATGGATTGGTGTAATTGCTGATATCAGATTTATTTTCAGTTGGTAAGCTGTAAAACTGAATGTCGAATAAATCTTTACTGGAAATTTTTTCCCAGGAAAAATTGGTGATTTTTTTCGTTGTTTCGGTAAAAGGCTGCGACAGCCGATAGGCAATGCTTGCATTTTCATAAGAAAAGCCTTTATCGGTAAAAAAGGGAACGGTAAATTTTTCGCTGCCGTAATCTAAAATTGTACTTCCCACCCAAGATATTTTAACCGTTTGTGAAAAAATTGCAGCATTCCACAGAAAGATTAGAAATAGAGTTAAAAAGCGTTTCATCAGCTGTTTGTTTACCTGCTACAAATTAAACAAAAAATTATAAATAGCGTGGTGATGCAATAAAATTAATTTGTTTGCGTTTTCCAAAAAAAAAGCAATTGAGAATTTGATTTTTTAAATAATTTCTATTTCTTTGTGCATTGATAAATTTAAAAAGGACTATGAACAAAATAAAGTTGTTTTCATTAATGGCGATGACTTCTACCATGCTTTTAGTAAGCTGCGGAGGCGGTAATACTAAAAAAGGCGGTGGGACTAAACGTTTTACAAGTAAAACTGGCTGGAAACCGAACGATCAAAAAGGTTGGTTTTTCACAGGCAAACAACAAAAGCAGAAAGGATGGCCCGGAATGGTTTATGTGGAAGGTGGTACCTTTACCATGGGCTTGGTAAAAGATGATGTAATGCATGACTGGAACAATACTCCAAAAAGAATGCAGGTTAGTTCTTTCTTCCTAGGTGAAACCGAAATTACGAATTACGAATACCGCGAATATACTACATGGCTGAAATTTGTTTTTCCACCATCTGATCCGAGTTACAAAGATATTTACGCAGGAGCTTTACCTGATACTTTGGTTTGGAATAATGAACTTTCCCGTAATGATTTTGCGGAAACTTATTTCCGTTCACCTGAATTTGACTACTATCCTGTAGTAGGGGTTTCATGGTTACAAGCTTCACGATATTGTGATTGGTTAACTGACCGTGCTGCAGAAAAAACTTTGATGGATCAAGGTGTTATTTCAAAAGATTTGTACCTAAACGATGCAAATAACCAAGGTGCATCTGCTTTCAATATTGATAAATTCAAAAGCAGCGATCCAGAAATGGATGCTTACCTGAACCAGGAAAGATTGAAACAGAAAACCGGTATTAAAACCAGCAACGAGCGAATTTTAGCCGCGAATAGAAATGCAAATGCAAGTATTGTAACAAAATTCCGTTTACCAACAGAAGTTGAGTGGGAATTTGCCGCTCTTGGAATGCAAAAAGAAAGAGAATATAACCTTTATACCAACAAACAGCCTGAAATTCAAAAATTGAAAGGTAAAAAAGGTAGAAATAAAGGAATGTATCTTGAAAATTTCAAACAGGGACGTGGTGATTATTCAGGCGTTGCTGGCTGGAAAAACGACGGTTCGCCAACAACTGCTGACGTTAAACAATATCCTTCAAATAACTTAGGTATTTACGGCATGTTCGGTAACGTTTCTGAATGGACTGCCGACGTGTACAGACCAATTATCGACGAGGAAGCGAGTGACTTCAATTATTTCCGAGGAAATGTAACGCGCGAAGTAGTGAAAAATGAAGACGGTTCCATCAAAAAAATCGAAGACGTGAAATTCGATACTTTAGCTGACGGCCGTTTGATTTACAAAGGTTTGCCTGGCCAATTTGAAAGAGAAGTTGTTGCGGACAGCAAAAACTATAGAGACGGTGATTTCCAATCTTCATTGGACGCTGGCTACGGTAGAGAAGAAGACAGTTCTACTATTGGTTATAATATGTACAACTCGAAACAGAAAAGATTCTTTGTTGATGACCGTGGTCGTGTTATCGTAGAAAAAGACGATAAAATGAGAACTACACGCGTTTCTAACGATGTACGTGTTGTAAAAGGTGGCTCATGGTTGGATGCAGCTTACTGGCTTGATCCGGGACAAAGAAGATACCGCGATGAAGCAAAAGCGTACGGTTGGATTGGTTTCCGCGTAGCGCAGGATGCTAAATCAAATTCTAAAGGAAGAACAAAACGATAATAATTTGTTTATTTTATATAAAATCCCTCTTTTACAGAGGGATTTTTTTATTTTTGTGCCCTATGAATGCAGCCACCTTTTACCCGCTATTTTTACAGTGCAACAAAGTAACAATCGACAGCAGAAATATCGAGCTAAATGACCTCTTTTTTGCTTTTTCCGGGGAAACCTACAATGCGGCGCTAAAGGCAGAAGAAAGCATTCAAAAAGGCGCGCTAGCGGTAATTGTGGAAGATGAAAAATATGCAGATCCGGAAAAAAATATTTTCCACGTTCCGTCCACGCTGCAGTTTTTACAGGAATTGGCAGTTTACCACAGAAACCAGCTTAAAATTCCAATCATCGGATTAACCGGCAGCAACGGGAAAACCACGACTAAAGAGCTTATTCACGCAGTGCTTTCTCAAAAGTTCAAAGTGCAATACACTTCGGGAAATCTCAACAATCACATCGGTGTTCCATTAACGATTTTATCAATAAAACCGGAGCATGAAGTGGCGGTAATTGAAATGGGCGCAAATCATCAAAAGGAAATTGAGTTTCTGTGTACTTTGGCGCAGCCGAATATCGGTTACATTACCAATTTTGGCAAAGCACATTTGGAAGGTTTTGGCGGTTTTGAAGGTGTAATTAAAGGAAAATCTGAATTATATTCCTATTTAAAAGCTGAAAAACAAACCATTCTTGTCAACGAAAAAGATGCTTTACAGGCGGAAAAAACCGCTGATTATGAAACAAAAATTACTTTCGGTTTAGAAGCGTCCGATTACTATTTCGAACCTTATTCCTCGAACAATTTTGTCGGTTTTAAATATGGTGAAAACACGCTGCTTTCCAAACTTACCGGCGATTATAACTTTACAAACTTATGCGCGGCGGTAGCTTTAGGTTTTCATTTCGGAGTAAATTTAGACCACATAAAAACGGCAATTGAAAATTATACACCGACCAACATGCGGTCTCAAATCGTAGAGAAAAACGGTAAAATTTTAGTTTTAGACACCTACAACGCGAACCCAAGTTCGATGGTGGAATCGCTGAAAAACTTTGCGAAATTCAATGGTACTAAAACGATAATAATCGGCGATATGTTGGAATTAGGTGAAGAATCAACCTCGGAACACAGCAAAATTTTAGCCTTCGCGGAAAGTCTTGATTTTGATGAAATTATTACCGTCGGGCCGATATTTCAAAGTGTAAATAGAACTGTTAACGCGTACGTAAACGCAGCAGAATTAAGTGAAAACGTAAAAAAAGCCCCAATTAGCTCGGAAAATATTTTGCTAAAAGGTTCGCGCGGAATTGCGTTAGAAAAAGTGCTGAATTTTATCGTTTAATTTAAACTCCAGTATTGATTTAAAATCAGTTTGATATTCTGGAAGGTATTTCCCAGAACCGTACTTTTTATTTCCTCTTCGTTTTTCCAGCAGACTTCAGAAATGCCTTCTTCAGTTTGTGGAACAGGTTCTGCCTCGCCTACATATTCTACCAAAAACCAATACGTTGTTTTCAGAATACGGTCGCCATTTCGTTCAGTATAAATGTGAAAAGTGGTGTTGAGAAATTCTTCTAAAATAAGTTCCTTCAGGCCGGTTTCTTCTTCAATTTCGCGCAATGCGGCCTGTTCAAGCGATTCACCTTTTTCGATTTTGCCTTTCGCCAAATCCCATTTTCCGAGTCGTCGGATAAACAGAATTTCCTTTTTGCTGTTGTGAACAATACCGCCGGCGGCTTCAATTACCTTGAACATATGCGTAAAATCTTCCCAGATTTCCTCAATCTCGTCGCCGTAAATATTCAGTTCCGGACATGAGGTATTTTCCAGCAGATCCACCGCAATCTCAAGGGTAGCAAAGCCCTCAAATCTTAACTTTTTTTCAATATCACCGGGATATTTACTAATCGTTAATTTTTTTTCATTCACAAAAACTTTATACATTTGTAGGGCTTTAATAATACAAAAATATAAAAATGAATTTAGAAGGACGTAAGATAATTGTAAATAAATCTGCCGCCGAACTGGTGCAAATGTTAAAAAATCCAGAGGATTACCGCAGCTTAATGCCGGAGACTTTGCAGAATTTTGAAGCGCGTGGAGACGGCTTTAAATTCGGTCTGAAAGGCATGCCGGAAATTGCTTTGAAAATTGATGAGGTGAGTGAAAAGCAGGTTGTTTTAAAATCCGCCAGTTCCAGCCTGGATTTTTCTTTAACCGGCGTAATGAACCCGATCAATGAAAACCAAACCGAAGTTCAACTTTTATTTGAAGGAAAATTTAATCCTTTTATCAAAATGATGGTGGAAAAACCTTTGAACAATTTCCTCGGAACTTTAACCGACAATCTGGAAAAACTTTAAAAATCCCATTGAAAAACCTCAAAAAATAATCTGTTTTTTTGAGGTTTTTTTTTAATTTGTATAGTTTGAAAAAGCTTCTTCCAGGCTTGAATATTTTCCTTTAAACTCGTCGATCGACGAATCCTGGATGATTTTTCCCTGGTGAATCAGAATGACGCGCGAGCAAAGTGCTTCTACTTCCTGCATAATATGCGTGGACAAAATCACCGTTTTTTCCTGTCCGATTTCTTTAATAACGTTTCTGATCTCAATGATTTGATTCGGATCCAAACCGTTTGTTGGTTCATCTAAAATCAGCAAATCCGGTGAATGCAAAATCGCCTGCGCAAGACCAACTCTTTGTTTAAAACCTTTGGAAAGCTGCGAAATTTTCTTTGATTTTTCGGGTGTAATTCCCACCAAATCGATAACTTCATCAATTCGGTCAGCACTTATTTTATGAATATCCGCCACGAAAGCCAGATATTCTTTAATGTACATATCGTTATAAAGCGGATTATTTTCCGGCAAAAAGCCCATGTTTTTTTTCACCTCAATTTCCTTTTCGGTGATATCAGTTCCATTGAATAAAATCTGTCCTTCATCAATTTTTAAAGCACCTACGATGGATTTCATTAAAGTTGATTTTCCGGCACCGTTTGGGCCTAAAAGTCCAATGATTTCAGTGGTATTGATATTAATATTGATATTTTTCAGCGCGGTTTGGTCGCCAAATTTTTTAGTCAGATTGATGATTTCTAAAGACATGGAAGGTGAATGATTTGGTGCAAATTTAGGAAATCCCGCGCAGTAAATTAATGCAGGATGATTTTAAATTTTTTGCCTAAATAGCGGCAAATTTTTCTGGAATAGTGGGAGAGGTTTAAAACAAAAAAGACCGAGAAATATCTCAGTCTTTTTGTGAGCGCGACAGGATTCGAACCTGTGACCGTCTGCTTAGAAGGCAGATGCTCTATCCAGCTGAGCTACGCACCCTAACATTGTGTTTCGTAAAGTTGAAAATTTGCCGCTAAAACGGGTATTTTTTCATTTTCACTACATACCCAAAACTGGGTGATTTCAAACTCCGTCTTGGGAAAACTGAGTTTTAAAAAAAGAAAACACCTTCGTGCTTTCTATAAAGTCGGGGCGGCAGGATTCGAACCTGCGACCTCCTGGTCCCAAACCAGGCGCGATGACCGGACTACGCTACGCCCCGAGTAATTTTTTTGGCAGTTGTTGCGGAGAGTAAGGGATTCGAACCCTTGGTACCGTTTCCAGTACGCATGTTTAGCAAACATGTCCTTTCGGCCTCTCAGGCAACTCTCCTTTGCAATTTTTTAAAGAGCTTCTTTTCTGTAATTGCGAGTGCAAATATAAAAGAGTTTTAGTAATAATCCAAAGATTTTTCCTAAAAAATATTCGTATTTTTACCTCTAAATTCAAATTATAAAGAAATTTATGCGTAATTCGTTAGCTTTCATATCCTTAGGTTTTTTAATAATTTCGTGTGGAACACAAAAAACTCCACAGAATGTTCAAACAAAGCCCACATTACCCAAATTCGCACCGGCAAAGACCGCAGAAGCGCCGCCAAGACCAAAAATTCACCGCGAGAGTGGTGAAGATTTTTTTCGGGATAATATCGCTGATATCACTAAAAATGATAATACCATCAGTTACGGTTCCATCGTTTCGGCAGAACCGCAACGCTATAAAGTGGTGAAGACTTTTTTCCCTGCTATAGCACAGAATTTTCGCCAAAAATATATCATCTTACATTATACGGCTTTAGACGAGGATAAATCAGTTACGGTGCTAACCCAGCAAAGTGTAAGCGCACATTACCTGGTTAATGACCAGAACGACCGCGAAATTTACCAGTTGGTGGACGAAAATAAACGCGCATACCACGCCGGAATCAGCGCCTGGAGAAACGATAAAAGTTTAAACGATACCTCGATTGGTATTGAAATCGTAAACAGTGGTTATAAAGTGGATTCTTCCGGAACTAAAGTGTTTCCTGATTTTTCGCCGTCACAGGTTCAGAAAATTGCAGCTTTGGTAAAAGATATCGCCACGCGTTATATGATTCCGCCGACTAATATTTTAGCACATTCCGATATTGCACCGACCAGAAAGTCCGATCCGGGACCGAAATTTCCATGGAAACAGCTTTACGAAGAACATCAGATCGGAATGTGGTATGATGAAGGAGCAAAGCAGGTTTTTTACGACACCGCGGTTTTAGAAGATTATGCGCTGCAGATGACGGTTCCGTCTTTTGTTTTTAAAATTCAAACGGCGCTGAAAAATTTCGGTTACGATATTTTACCAAACGGAACGTATGATGACGCCACGAAAAAAACCGTGGAAGCTTTCCAGTACCATTTCCGTCCGCAGAATTATAATGGTTTAATGGATGCTGAAACCTGGGCGATCCTGCAGGCTTTAAACCAAAAATATCCGGTTAAATAACCCTTTTTTTGCAAATTTCTGAAGCTTAAAAGCGGCAGAATAAATACAATTTTAATAAAAAAAGAAAATTAAAACTTTTCAAAAATTATGGAAGATTTCAGAATAGAAAGTGATTTGTTAGGTCCTTTAAATGTTCCTGTTAGCGCCTATTACGGAGTGCAAACGCAGCGCGCAATTGAGAACTTCAAGATTTCCGGCCAAAAACTTTCTTCGTATCCTCATATGATCAACGCCTTGGCTGCGGTGAAAAAAGCTGCCGCAAAAACCAATTACGAACTGGGCTTGCTGGACGAAAATTTGTACCTCGCCATCGCCGAAACCTGCGACGAAATTATTTCCGGCAATCTGCACGAAGAATTCCCGATTGATATGATTCAGGGCGGCGCCGGAACTTCGGTGAATATGAACGCCAATGAAGTCATCGCAAACCGCGTCATCGAAAAATTAGGCCACCAGAAAGGCGAGTACAGCTACTGTTCACCGAACGACCACATCAATCTTTCACAGTCAACCAACGATGCTTACCCAACGGCGCTGAAAATGGCTTTGCTGGCGATGAATGCCGAACTGGTGAAAAAACTGGTAAAAATCGTTGCGGCTTTCCGTGAAAAAGGAAAAGAATTTTCTTCCGTCATTAAAATGGGACGAACACAGCTGCAGGATGCGGTTCCGATGAGTTTAGGTCAGGAATTTGAAGCCTTTGCAGCAACTTTAGAAGAAGATATTTCAAAACTGAATAACAACGCCAATCTTTTCGTTGAAATTAATATGGGCGCAACGGCAATCGGTACGGGACTTAACGCGCCGGTCGGTTACGCGAATCTGTGTGCTAAAAACTTGGCTCAAATCACCGGTCGCGCCATAGTTTCTGCCCCGAATTTGGTTGAAGCTACTCCGGATACCGGTTCTTACGTCATTTATTCTTCCGCGTTGAAGAGATTGGCCGTCAAACTTTCGAAGATTTGCAACGATTTGCGTTTACTTTCTTCCGGCCCAAGAGCAGGTTTTTTTGAAATTAACTTGCCGCCGATGCAGCCCGGTTCTTCAATTATGCCCGGAAAAGTTAATCCAGTTATTCCGGAAGTTGTGAATCAAGTGTGTTACAAAGTAATCGGAAATGATCTTACTGTAACTTTCGCGGCAGAAGCCGGACAATTGCAATTAAATGTAATGGAACCTGTGCTTTCACATTCCATTATGGAAAGCATCAATTTCCTTGGAAATGCTTTGGATACGCTGCGCGAAAAATGCATCACCGGAATCACCGCAAATAAAGATGTCTGCTTAAATATGGTGCGAAATTCTATTGGAATTGTTACTGCTTTAAATCCTTATATCGGCTATAAAAACTCCACCGAAATTGCCAAAGAAGCTTTGGAAACGGGTAGAAGCGTGTATGATTTGGTACTGGAACGCGGCATTCTTTCCGAAGAAAGAATTAACGAGATTTTAGATCCGGAAAATATGCTGAGACCGCATTTACCGATGTAAAATTTCTTTTATCATAAAAAGCGCGCCGCATTTGTTTCACCAAAAAATGACAACAAATACAGCGCGTTTTTTGGTTTTAAAAAATCAAAAAATTACCGCTTATTTAGCCCAAAATTTTAATTTTTAAAATAAGCAGAAATAAAATTAACGAAAACAACTTATGTTTGAAAACAGCAACAGCACACCGGAATATAAAACCATAAAATTAACCGATAAAGCAGGTAATTTTTACGAAACGGTTAGCAACGATAAAAACGGTGTACGCATTTATACTTTAAAAAATGGTTTGAAGGTTTTTCTCGCGAAAAATGACGACGCACCGAAAATCCAAACCTATATTCCCGTGCGTACCGGCAGCAATAACGATCCTGCGGACAATACCGGTTTGGCGCATTACCTGGAACATATGATGTTTAAAGGAACATCGAAACTAGCGAGCGCCGACTGGGAAAAGGAAAAACCGCTTTTGGATGAAATCGCGGCACTTTACGAGCAGCATAAAGCTGAAAATGATCCCGAAAAAAAGAAAGTCATCTACCGTAAAATCGATGAAATTTCACAGCAAGCCAGCAAATATGCTATTGCGAATGAATATGACAAAGCCATTTCTTCGCTTGGTGCTTCGGGAACAAACGCACATACGTGGCTTGACGAAACGGTTTATAAAAATAATATCCCGAGTAACGAGCTGGAAAAATGGCTGAAAGTTGAAAAAGAGCGTTTTTCCGAACTTACCTTGCGTTTGTTTCACACCGAACTGGAATCGGTTTATGAAGAGTTTAACCGCGCACAAGACAATGACGCGCGACTGGTAAACTACGAAATGATGGACGCGCTGTTCCCAAATCATCCGAACGGGCAGCAAACTACCATTGGGAAACCTGAACATCTGAAAAACCCGTCGATGCGCGCAATTCACAAATATTTTGATGAATATTATGTGCCCAATAATTACGCAATGGTTTTGGTCGGAGATTTAGATTTCGAAAAATCAATTGCGCTCATCGATCAATATTTCGGGAGTTTCGAATATAAAGAATTGCCGAAAAAAGAAAAAATAGAAGAAGATCCGCTCACCGAAGTTGTAGAAAGAGTGGTGAAAAGTCCGTCCGCGGAACGGCTGCATCTCGCGTGGCGCAGCGATTCCGCAGGAACCGAAAATTCGCGGTTAGCGAACATGGTCGCGAATATTTTAAGCAATTCTGGTGAAACCGGTTTAATTGACATCAACATCAACCAAAGTCAAAAAGCGCTGCGCGCGATGGCTTTCGATATGGCTTTTAAAAATTACGGCAGCTTTTCGCTGATTATTGTTCCGAAAAATGACCAGACTTTAGACGAAGCAAAACAGCTTTTGCTGGACCAGATCGAGTTGGTTAAAAAAGGTGATTTCGAAGATTGGCTGATTCCGGCGATCATCAACGACATGAAAATCCAGCGCATGAAAATGTTTGAAACCGCCGACGGTCTTGCAACTGCTTTGTACGGAATTTACATCAACGACACGACTTGGGAAGAAGAACTGAACGAAATCAACGAATACGAGCAGATTACAAAAGCGCAAATCGTGGATTTTGCCAAGGAATTTTTTCTTGATAATTATGTGGTCATTAGAAAAGAAAAAGGCATTAATGACAAATTAGTGCGCGTTGAAAATCCCGGAATTACGCCGATAAAGCTGAACCGCGATGTTCAGTCTGATTTCCTTAAAGAACTTCTTCAGGAAAAATCTGCGGAAATTGAGCCGAATTTTATTGATTATAACGCTTCAATTTTAACTGAAAAAATAGGTGACAAAACGGTAAGTTTTGTAAAAAACAAATACAACAATATCGCGCAGGTGCATTTTATTTTTCCGTTTGGCAGCGATCACGATAAAAAATTGGTTTTAGCGACGCAGGTTTTACAGTATCTGGGAACTCAAAATTTAAGTGCTGAAGCGCTTAAAGAAGAGTTTTTCAAACTGGGAATCAGCAATGATTTCCGAACATCGAAAGATCAGCTTCAAATTTCTTTAAGTGGTTTGGAAGAAAATATGGCGGCGGGAATCGAACTTTTAAAAAACTGGCTGCAAAACGCGAAACCTGATCAGGAGGTTTATGAAAAAAATGTTGAAACCATTTTGGAAAGCCGCCAGGTTGCGAAAAAAAATAAAGACCGCATTATGACCGCGCTGAGTAATTACGCGAAATACGGTAAAAATTCGCGCTTTTCGGATGTTTTATCCGAAGCTGAATTGAGAGCGATAGATTCAGTGGAAATGACCGAAAAAATGAAGAATTTGCTTAAAATGCCGTACGAAATTTTCTTCTATGGTGAAGATTTTTCGAACTTTAAAGAGTACGTTCAACCGTTTGTGGAAAAAGCAGCTTTGCCAATTCCGGAAAGAAAAATTTATCCGGAACCGCCGACAGAAAATAAAGTGTATTTCACGAGCTACGACATGGTTCAAACCGAAATCAGTAGGGTTGCAAAAGGCCCGAACGTGAACATCCGAAACTTTGGAAAAGTAAATGTTTTTAATGAATATTTTGGCCGCGGTCTCTCATCAATCGTTTTTCAGGAAATTCGCGAAAGCAAAAGTTTAGCGTATTCCGCTTATGTTTCCTATTCCGCGAACGGCGAGCTGAATCATCCGGATTATATCACCACTTACATCGGAACACAAGCCGATAAATTGGCGGAAGCGGTGAACGCGATGGAAGAATTAATGGCAGATTTACCACAAATTCCGGCGCAGTTTCAAAACGCAAAAAATTCTGCTTTAAAGCAAATTGGTGCAGGAAGAATTAACCGGACGAATATATTTTTTAACCGTTTAAACCTGAAAAAATTAGGAATTGACTATGATATCCGGAAAGATATGTATCAGGAAATTCAGAATTTAACTCTCGAAGATTTGACGGGTTTTTATAATACCCAAATGAAACCGCTGCAATACAATACCGCTATTTTAGGTAAAAAGGAAAATCTGGATTTTACGGCATTGAAAGGTTTAGGTGATTTTCAAGAGCTAACTTTGGAAGAAATTTTCGGGTATTAGAATAAAAAAATTAGCCGTTAAAAGCGGCTTTTTTTCAAAATTATAAAATGGGTGATTTCACTTGAAAACTTTGGGCGTTTTACGCTGGAGCCGTAACTTTTATTTTGCCGAAGTTTGTAAGGCAGTAGAGTTATCTTTTTAGATATTGCACAAAAAACACAAACTGATAGTGATGAAAACCCCGATTCCGGATTATTTTCCGGAATTTTTTTTGCCAAAATCTGGTCATTTAAGGCCGAAAAAAAACCTCGAAGAAAAACTTCGAGGTTTTATTAAAATGTGGAAACGGTTTATTTTACAATTTTCATTTCCTTTAAAAGCCATTTGGCATCAGCGTATTTATCTACGATGAACAGAATATATTTGGTGTCAACCATAATATTTCGGCTGAAACGGGGGTCGAAATTAATGTCACTCATCGTTCCTTCCCATTGTCTGTCGAAATTCAGTCCGATTAAATTTCCGTTCGCATCAAGCGCCGGACTTCCGGAATTTCCACCGGTTGTATGGTTTGTCGCGGTAAAGTTCACCGGAACATCGCCGGTTTTGTCTTTGTAAACGCCATAGTCTTTCGCGTTGTATAAATTCACCAACTTTTTCGGTACGTCAAATTCATAATCTCCAGGCACATATTTTTCCATCACACCTTCAAGATGCGTCTGGTAGCCGTAGTATACTGCGTCTCTCGGGTTCGAACCTTTCACCTGACCGTAAGTTACACGCAAAGTAGAGTTCGCATCCGGAAAGAATTTTCGGTCTTTGTCGGTTGCCATTTGCTGCGTCATAAACTTCGTTTGCAAGGCATCGATTTTTGTCTGAAGTTCCGCGTATTTTCCGTCAGTTGTCGTCATATAAGCTTCGCGCATTGCAGAGGCCCACTGGATAATCGGATCATTTTTCAGATTTTTAATAAGCTCTTTCGGGTTTTCAAATACCTTATCGATGTTCGAAATTGTAGTCGCACCGTTAATGCTTCCGCGTCCCGTAACCACCGAGTTTTTAGACCAACCTTCCACGATTTCGAGATTTCGGTTGACATCTTTTAGCTGGCTGAAATTATTCGGAAGGAATTTTTCCGGAGTTTTTGCCGCATAAAGCGCCAATAATTCTGCAGTTACTTTAGCATCGAGCTCGCCGCTGTAATCTTTGTAAATATTCGTTAATCTGTTTTTGAAAGCAGTCATCGCCTGATCCGTCATTTTTCCTGCTTCATACGTTTGAATGAAATTCAGGAAATGATTCGCCAATGCCAAAGTTTCCGCATTTCGCGTAACTTCAGAATAATAAGCGCGGTTCAAAGCGTACGGCGCTTGCTCGGTGTACAATTGGTTCAGCTGATCGATGGTGGATTTAATCTGAGGATTTTTCGCGATCAACGATTGTTCATATTTCTGTTTTTTACCAACCGCGTCAGATTTTTTCAAACCTTCCACTTCACCAATCCATTTTTTCCAGTAATTGGCTACAGAGGCGTATTTTGAAGCATATTTAATGCGCGTTTCGTTGTCGGTACGCATTTTTTCATTCAGCGTTTTCAGCGCAACTTCGCGAACGGAAATCATTGCAGGATCAATTTCGGTCATGATTTTTTCTACCGCAATTGCCGGTAAATATTCGGTCGTTCTGCCCGGAAAGCCAAAAACGAAAGTAAAGTCGTTTTCCTGCTTGTCTTTAATGGAAACCGGCAGGAAATATTTCGGTTTGTACGGAATGTTGTCTTTGGAATATTCCGCAGGTTTGTTGTTTTTGTCGGCGTAAATTCGGAACATCGAAAAATCTCCGGTATGTCTTGGCCAAACCCAGTTATCGGTGTCGGAACCAAATTTACCAATGGAGCTTGGCGGCGCGCCTACCAAACGGATATCTTTGTAAGTTTCAATGATATACGCGTAATATTTATTTCCGTAATACACCGGTTTTATGACCACTTTTTGCCACGGTTCCAGCTTAAAACCAGCTTTTACTTTTTCGAGATTTTTATTGATGAGGTCTTCCGAAGCTTTTCCTTCAAGATTTTGCGTTCCTGCCAAAACCTGTCCTGTAACTTCTTTAATGTCCGCAATAAAATCTACAGTTACGCCCGGATTTGGTAATTCACCGTTCATATCTTTAGCCCAGAAACCGTCGGTCAAATAATCGTGTTCTACCGAAGAATGCTTTTGAATTTGACCGTAACCACAGTGGTGATTGGTTAAAAGCAAACCTTGTGGTGAAATAATTTCGGCGGTACAACCTCCATTAAACTGCACAACGGCATCTTTAATACTCGGTTTTGAAGGATCGAAAATATCTTTAGCAGAAATTTTCATTCCTAAATCTTTCATTTCCTTCTCATTAAGCTCCGTCGGAATCCACATTCCACCGTACTGTTGCGCAAAAGCCATCACAGCCGGAAAAAGTATTGCCGAAAGCAAAATATTTTTTCTATTCATTATTAAAAATTTCCCTAAAAATAAGAAATTTATATTTCACAGAAAATACCTGCTTTTTGCCCTAAATTTTCGGTTTTGCAAAACCAAAAAAAAACACCGTTTTAAGCCGGAATTTTTTTAGTGTAAATCTTTTGCACAATAATTGGTGCTTCACTAAAATAAAAAAAACCATCATTTAACACCGAAAAAAACATGGCAGAACTTTTATCGCAGCTTGTTTGGCTTTTTGTGCTTGCAATTCCCATCGCGTGTGTCGCGTGGACCGTTACCCATGAAGAAATTTTCCGTGAACCGCGGGAATTTTGCGTGGAAAAATCGAAAAATTCCGACACGCTTTTAAAAAGGAAATTCTTTTACCTTTTCACCTGCGAATATTGCTTCAGCCATTATGTGACGGCAATTTTTCTGATTATTACCAAATATCAACTTCTGTTTGATGACTGGCGCGGTTACCTCATTTCTTTTTTCGCACTTGTGCTGGTCGCCAATTTGTACATGACGCTTTTCGGCTTGTTGAGACAGAATTTAAAAGCTGAAAAAATTGAAGCTAAACTGAAGGATAACGAGTGGCGCGAGGTGAAAGAAGAGAAAAATCTGTAAACGAGCGAGGTTAAAATTTCGCTTTTTTTGCTCAAAAAGCTCCTTTTTTTTAGATATATTTGATGGTGCAATTAATGTTGTACCAAAAAGCTCCTGTTTCAGCTGAAAATAACCTTTCAAAATTCTTTTGTCATGGAAAATGTACTTCCTTATTCCCTGTTCACCGATGATGATATTTATCTTTTTAGGGAAGGAACGCATTACCGTTTGTATGAAAAATTTGGGTCACATTCTGTAAATGTCGATGGTGTTGAAGGCGTATATTTTGCTGTGTGGGCGCCATTTGCGAAAGAGGTTTCGGTAATCGGCGATTTTAATGAATGGAACTCTGAAACGCACCGTTTGTTTCCGCGCTGGGACAGTTCCGGCATTTGGGAAGGTTTTATCAAAGGTTTGAACTGGGGTGATACTTACAAATACGGTATTCGCACCAAAGATGATATTTTGCTGGAAAAAGGCGATCCTTTTGCGCTGAGCTGGGAACAAAATGTTCAGGCAAGCTCGCTGATTTCAACCACTTATTTCGACTGGACTGATAAAAACTGGCTTAAAAACCGCGCTGAAAAAAATTCTTTAGAAGCGCCGATTTCGGTTTACGAAATGCATTTAGCCTCCTGGATGCGCGGCACCGACGATCCCGACCGGTTTTTCAGCTATCGTGAAATTGCGGAAAGACTGGTGCCCTACATCAAAAAAATGGGTTTTACGCACGTAGAATTTATGCCGGTGATGGAGTATCCGTATGATCCGAGCTGGGGATATCAGGTGACCGGTTTTTTTGCGGCAACTTCGCGTTTCGGTTCGCCGCAGGATTTAATGTTTTTAATTAACGAACTGCACCGCAACGATATCGGTGTTTTTCTGGATTGGGTTCCGTCTCATTTTCCGGGTGATGCCAATGGTCTTCATTTTTTCGACGGCACTTTTTTGTACGAACACGAAGATCCGCGAAAAGGTTTTCATCCTGACTGGAAATCTTATATTTTTAATTACGGGCGGCCTGAAGTAAAATCTTTCCTCATCAGCAACGCCATGTTTTGGCTTGACCGTTATCACGCTGATGGTCTGCGTGTAGATGCTGTTACGTCAATGCTTTATCTGGACTATTCCCGAAATGAAGGTGAGTGGGAACCTAATATATACGGTGGAAATATCAACCTGGAAGCGAAAGCTTTTCTGCAGGATTTCAATAAAGCTGTGTACGGCGCTTATCCCGATATAATGACCATTGCGGAAGAAAGTTCAGATTTCCCGATGCTTACAAAACCTGTGCACGACGGTGGCGTTGGTTTCGGTATGAAATGGATGATGGGTTGGATGCATGACGCGCTGGATTATTTTAAGGAAGAACCGTCGAACCGGAAATATGAGCATAATAAACTTACTTTTGGCTCGGTTTATATTTTCAATGAAAATTACATGATGCCGCTTTCCCACGATGAAGTCGTGCACGGCAAAGCAAGTTTGATTTACAAAATGCCCGGCGACGAATGGCAAAAATTTGCCAATTTACGGGCGTTATTTTTACATATGTTCACCAATCCGGGAGCAAAACTGCTCTTTATGGGAAATGAATTTGCTCAAACGGGCGAATGGAAATTCCGAAACAGTTTAGATTGGCATTTGCTGGAATATCCGCTGCACAAAGGAATGCAGACTTTGGTTAACGACCTCAATCACCTTTACCGCACCGAAACTGCTCTTTATGAAAACAATTTTTCACCCGAAGGTTTCGAATGGGTAGAAGCCAATGACGACAACAATTCCGTTTATATTTATTTGCGAAAAGCGAAAGCGGAAGCTGAGGTCATGATGGTTGTACTAAATCTTAAACCACATGTTTATCCGTACAAAATCGGTATAAATGAAGGAACAAACTGGGAAGTCGTGTTGAATTCTGATGATGAAAAATACGGCGGAAGCGGCGTGCAGGCAACCATTTTAGACGAAATGGATGATGAATGGATGTTCAGACCAAATTCTATAATTTTAGAATTACCGCCTTTGGCCGGTGTTATTTTAAAGCAAATTTTACCTGCTAAAACAGCAGGAAATCCGGAATTGGATAAACCGGAAAAAAACTGATTTTAGACGTCAAAAAAAATTCAGCTTGTACTTTTATGAAGATTTTCCACCTCTCTATCGAATGTTATCCCGTTGCCAAAGTTGGAGGTCTGGCAGATGTGGTGGGAGCTTTACCGAAATATCAGAATCAAATTGAAGATGTGGAAGCAAGCGTCATCATGCCGTGGTACAACAAACCTTTTGCGCACGAAAATCAGTTTGAAACGGTTTTTACCGGTTGGATTCATGAATATGACCAGACTTTGGAGGTTAATATCCTGAAAGAAAAATCCAAAGTTTTAGGTTTTGATCTTTATCTCGTAAAAATTCCTGGGCTTTTAGACCGTGACAATCCGTACGGTTATTGGGATGAAAGTCAGCAGTTTCTGGCTTTTCAGCACGGTGTTTTGCATTGGCTGTCACAGATGAAAATCCGGCCGGATGTTTTGCATTGCCACGATTACCACACGGGTCTGGTGCCTTTTATGGTGGAACATTGCCCGGAATTTTCGTTTTTAAAAGGTATAAAAACCATCGGAACCATTCACAATGGCGAATATCAAGGTCAGATGACCTGGGAAATGGCAAAGTTTTTTCCGTGGTTTGACGGTACAAAACGTGGCTTGCTCGATTGGGATGGTTTGCTAAATCCTTTGGCGACGATGATTAAATGTTGCCATGCTTTCAACGCGGTTTCTGTTGGTTATCTGGCGGAACTTTACCATAATTTCCGCGGTTTAGAAACTCTTGTTCAGCACGAACACGCCAAAGCTTTTGGTATTATTAATGGCATCGACACCGAAGTTTGGGATCCCCAGACCGATGCTTTTCTGGATTTTAATTACGGAAAACAAACTGCCGCACACGGAAAATTTCAAAATAAAAAAGCGCTGTGCGAAGAATATGGTTTAAATCCCGACTTGCCGCTTATTTCCTTTATCGGGCGTTTTGCCATTGAAAAGGGAGCAGATCTTTTACCTGAAATTGTGCGAAAAAGTATTCAGGAAACTTTCGGTGCGGTGAACATCATGATTCTCGGTTCCGGCGATAAAAATATCGAACATCAGCTTTCCGGATTGTCTTATCATTTCTCGAATTTCGCGCTGGAATTGGGTTATAAAGAATCTCTGTCACACTTAATTTACGCTTCCTCCGACTTTCTTTTGATGCCGTCACGCGTAGAACCGTGCGGACTCAACCAAATGTATGCAATGCGCTACGGAACGGTGCCGATTGTGCGTTACACCGGCGGTTTACGCGACACTGTAGAAGATGTTTCCACTGGCGGCAGCGGCTTGAATTTTACTGAAGCCAACGCCGATTCTGCTGTGCATGCCGTTCACCGCGCGCTGCATATTTATTACCAGAAAGATTTCATGAAAAACCTCGTACAGTCTAATATGAACTTCGATTTTTCTTGGGAAAAATCTGCTGAGAAGTATTTGGAAATGTATAAAATTTAGGCAATTTAACGGCGAATTTTTGTTAAATAAAAATCGGGAAAAAAGCCCGAAATAACCCGGAAAAAAGGCTTTTCAAAAAAGTTGTGGTACCAAAATTGCAAATCCGAAAGCTAAAATTTGATAATGCACGTGACTTCTTTAAAAAACTACCTTAAATATTCCCTTTTTTTTCTCCTTCTTTCCATCATTTGGCACTGTGAAAAAGATACCGTTTCTACGAAAGATATTGCTGTAAACACCGATTCCATAGCTGCTGCTGAAAAAGCAGAATTCATCAAAGATTCCATCAAAAAAAATAAAATCACTTACACAACTTTCATTTTTCCCGAAAAAAAGAAAGATTCGGCTATGGAAGTTTTTACCGAGAAATTTTCTAAAGACGAGCAATACCTTATTTTAGCGCTGAACCGCCTTGACACCAAAAATAAATGGCGCGCCGATACTCTTTCAATTCCGGATAAATTCGACAAAACGCTGATGATTTACTCGCCGTTTCCACTCACTTTAGAAATTTTGAAAAAAGTGGATAAAATGGTGCTGTTTTCTTATCCGATTCAGGCGTACGCGCTTTACGAATTCGGAAATCTTATAAAATGGGGACCCACAAGTTTAGGTAAAAAAACGGCGCAGACAAAACGTGGTTTGATGTTCGCGAACTGGAAAAAAGAACTCGCTATTTCTACTGTGGACAGCGAATGGAAGTTGCCTTATAACTTTAACATTCATAATCGTCTCGGCATCGGCTGGCACGAATATGATTTGCCCGGCTTTCCGGCGTCGCATTCGTGTTTGAGATTGCTTCGGGAAGATGCGAAATTTCTTTATAATTGGGCCGATCCCTGGAGATTAACCGATAATGGTGAAACGGTAAAAACCAACGGAACGCCTGTAATTGTTTTTGGTGATTATGCCTGGGGCAAAAGAAAACCGTGGAAATACCTGGAAAACGAACCGAAACTTACCGATATTTCAGCTGAAGAATTAACTGAAATTATTGAACCTCATCTAGAAAAAATTCTCGAAGAACAGCAAAAACGGTTAGGTTTTAAAAATTCTCAGGAAACTTCCTCTTCCGGAATTTCATAATCTTCAAACTTCCTGATGGATTCTTCTGCAAAACTGCGAAGTTGTTCCATTTCATATTTTGCCTGAAATTTACCGATTCTGGCGGCTAAAAAAGTAAGTCCGAGACATGCCAGCATTACAAATGAAACCGGCAGTGCCCAAGTGAAATCACTGCTTTTAATCTGCTTTTCTACATACCAAAGCGTAATTGCGATCATCCATAAAATTCCGAAAATGAAATTCAGGAACATAAAAAATGTCCAAACCGCTGAAGTCGGTCCGAAAATTCCGCGCACCAAAGTTTTATTTTCCTCCGGATCGATTTCGGTTCTTAGCGCCAGACACGGTTTCCAGTAGTGGTTATTGGTGCTTTTCACGGTGATAATCGCGGACTCGTTATTTACATTTCCTTCAAAACGATCTGCATTTTCCTTCAAAAATTTTTTCAGATAAACTGTATATTGCTCGCGAGAGATGTCGGTAAAAATTTTAAATCGCGGACGCGAACGTATTTGGTCAATGACGCTTTGCTCTATTTTCATTCGTGGTAAGGTATTGGATCAACTAAAATTATGGTGAAATTCATTTTTTCGCCCGCGCGTTCTATTTCCAGGTTCACCTTTGTACCATCTTCTTCTTTAAAAAAGCTGTTAATTTTTTCGAGGTTTAAATCGCCAACTTTTTTCTTATTTATAGAGATCAGCTGGTCATTTTTCCGGATTCCGGCCACAAAACATGGGGAATCAGGACGACAGCCGGCGACCGAAAATTTCGGCTTTAAAACAAATTTATATTTGAAACCTTCGGAACGATCCAGCACAAGAATACCTTCAGTTGTTGTGGTCTCGCGTTTTGTTTCCACATTTACAAGGTCTTTCTGCCATTCCATGCCGTCGTGCTGAACATCGAGTCCGCTGCTATTGAAGAGAAACGGATCATTAAAATGGGTATTTTTTCTCAGAAAAACACGCTTGCCCGGATAATCAAAAATTATGGTAAACCGGCGGAGAATATCGTTGCCAATAGAACCTTTGCGGTCGGGAACCAGTTTTAAACTTTGAATTGAATATTCATCCGGCATAGCGGTCAAAGGTTTTTTAAAAACGAAATTGCCCAGGCTAATTTCATGAATCCGGCTGCGTTTACCGAAAATATCACCATTAAAGCCGCGTCCGAGATAATCATCAATATTCGGGCGGTTATACTCGAAATTTTTGATAAGCTTCGGAAAAAGCCAGACTGCATCGCTATTTCCTAAATCCAAAAGCATTTTAGATGAGGCTTTTTTTGAATTCATTTCAACATCAGCCATAAGATATGGTTTCGAAATTTCGATTGAAATAGGAAATTCAGCGAATTTTTTCAGCCTTTTTTCGAAGGTTTTTTCGTCGTTATAAACCGTGATTTTTTTGCTGATGTAATTGATTTCGACCCCATGATCTTTAAAAAAATGATAACCCATAATTCCATTCACCGGAATGCCGACATGTGAAGAAAAATTGATGCTTTCATCGAGAATAATAAAAATAGCGTGGTTATAATCGGTAAAATCTTTCCCGATGCGCACCAGATTATTTTCCGAGCTTAAACCAACAATTTTTCCAGTTCCGCCAAGGCCGGAAAATGTTGTCTTTTCAACATCATTAAAGTTTACTTCTTTGCTGTCCAGACTGAAAAGTATGGTTTCCTTAACACCCGAATCCAGAAGAAATGTAAGATCCACACCATTAATATTCACCGGAATAAAAATGAGGTTATTGATAAGCTGAAAAGAAATCACCGTTTTTTTTGGATTTTTAATTTCAAAATTGCCTTGGCAAAATGAAATAGAAAACAGAAAAAGAAACAGCATGCTGAAAAATTTCATCTAATGAAGATACGATTTTCCTATAAAATTGATAATTTTTTACTTGAATTTTTACAATGTCACGGCAAAATTTAACTTAAATTTGTGAAATGCAATACGAAGTTCAAACAGAAAAATTCCGCCAGTTAGTGGCAAATAAATTCCAGATTTATAACTCGCTTTTCATGAGTTTGCCTTACGACAAAATGTCTAATATCGGTATGTTGCTGCCGTTTTTATACGAGGAAAGCAAAGCCGGTTATGAGGCGGAAAAAAGTCCTGAAGAAATTGTAGAAGAATTTTTCCACAAACACACCGATTTGAAGACTGAAGAGCAGAAAACTGAACTGCTTTTCAAAATTATACAGTACGTTGAAAGACAGGTTGTTTTGTACGACAGCATTGAGGACGCGGCTTTTCCACAACTTCATTCTGAAAGCGACGCCGGAACAATTTTGCAGCTGCACGAACGCGCTTTGCAGGAACATCAGCTCGGCGCGACGCGACAAAAGCTTGCTGATTTTGCTGTAAAAGTGGTGTTCACCGCGCACCCGACGCAGTTTTATCCAAATTCGGTTCAAAGAATTCTCCACGATTTGCGATTTGCGATTACCCATGATTCGGTGAGCGAAATCGATGTGCTGCTGCAGCAACTTGGCAAAACGCCGTTTTTAAATATCGAAAAACCAACACCGCTGGACGAAGCGCTGAGTATTATTTTTTACCTGCGTTACGTTTATTACGACACGATTGGCGAACTTTTCAAAAAGATAAAAAATGCCTTTGGAACGCCCAATTTTTCACCGGCGCCAGATTTAATTCAAATGGGTTTTTGGCCCGGCGGCGACCGCGACGGCAATCCGTTTGTGACGGCAGAAATCACCCAAAAAGTGGCTCACGAGCTGCATATTTCTATTTTAAAATCTTATTATGCACACTTGAAAAAGCTGCGCCGACGGCTGAGTTTCCGCGGTGTTTCGGAGGTTTTAGATGGATTAAGCGATGATTTATACGCCGCTATTTTTGCAGGAAAATCCACCGTTACCGGCGCACATATTTTAGCTAAAATAGAAGAAGCTGAAAAAATTCTGATAGAAAAGCACAACGGACTTTTTAAAAATATTTTAGATGATTTTAAAGACCGGGTGAA
Source organism: Kaistella treverensis (assembly GCF_900114045.1). GTDB lineage: Bacteria > Bacteroidota > Bacteroidia > Flavobacteriales > Weeksellaceae > Kaistella > Kaistella treverensis. The sequence continues at coordinate 891,092 of NZ_FORQ01000001.1, read as the reverse complement.
AATTTTCGGAACGCATTTCGCGACTTTGGATATCCGCCAGGACAGCAGAATTCATCAGGAAATCATCGATGAGATTTTAGCAAAAAAAGCCGGTTTTAGCGGCGAAAATTTTAGCTCCGAAGAAAAGCTGAATTGGCTGTTGACCACAGATTGCGTGCTGAATCCGGACGATTTCGAAGGTTTGACCAAAGACACGCTCCAGAACGTTTGCAATATTAAAGAAGTCCAGCAGAAAAACGGTGAGCGCGGTTTGCATCGCTATATCATTTCAAACTCCGAACACATTAAAGATGTGCTGAATGTTTTCGCACTTTTCCGCCTTTGCGGTTATAAAGATGAGGAAATCAACATCGATATCGTTCCGCTTTTTGAAACGATGGACGGTCTGGACGCCGCAGAAAATATCATGAAAAAATTGTATGAACTTCCGGTTTATAAAGGTCACCTCGAAAAGCGCGGAAAAACCCAGACGATTATGCTTGGTTTTTCCGACGGAACCAAAGATGGCGGCTACCTGAAAGCCAACTGGGAAATCTATGAAACCAAGGAACAGCTCACCAAAATTTCCGACGATTTCGGTGTTAAAGTGGTTTTCTTTGACGGTCGTGGCGGTCCGCCGGCGCGTGGTGGCGGCAAGACGCATGATTTCTATGCTTCGCAGGGAAAAACCATCGCGAATCACCAGATTGAACTCACCATTCAGGGGCAAACAATTACGAGTGTTTTCGGCAATAAAGATCAGGCGAAATATAATTTTGAACAGCTTTTAACCGCCGGAATTGAAAATGATGTTTTTAAAAATTCTAAAAAAGATTTGAATCAAAACGAGCGAAAACTCATCGAAGAACTTGCGGAAATAAGTTTCAAAAAATATTCGGATCTGAAAGCGCATCCGCGGTTTGTGCCGTATTTGCAGGAAATGAGCACACTGGAATATTACGGAAAAACCAATATCGGCAGCCGTCCAACGAAACGCGGCGCAGGCGGAGCTTTAAAATTTGAAGATTTGCGCGCCATTCCATTTGTAGGTTCGTGGAGCCAGCTTAAACAAAATGTTCCCGGATTTTTCGGGTTTGGTTTTGCATTGAATGAGCTGAAAGACGCCGGCAGATTTCAGGAAGTTAAAGATTTATACAAAGGCTCCGATTTCTTCAAAACCCTGGTTTTAAACTCGATGATGAGCATGAATAAATCGTATTTTCCGCTGACTTCATACATGAAGAAAAACGAAAAATTTGGTGAATTTTGGGCGATAATTTTTGAAGAATATAAACTTTCGGAAAAGCTGATGCTGGAACTGACGGATTTTCAGACTTTAATGGAAGAAGAGCCATTGTCACGCTTATCGGTGAAAATGCGCGAAAAAATTGTGTTGCCGCTTTTGAGCATTCAGCAATATGCTTTAATTAAAATTCAGAAAGAAGAAGGCAACCGCGAAGCTTACGAAAAACTCGTCATGCGATCGCTTTTTGGAAATATCAATGCGAGCAGAAATTCAGCATAAAAAAAGACCTTCAGCGATGAAGGTCCTATGTTTATTGTTTAATCAGCTTTTCAACGTACTGGTTTTTGTCGGTTTCCACCTGTAGGAAATAAAGTCCAGGCGGGAGCTGCTCAATATTATTAAATTTTTCCTGCTTAAAGCCGTGAATTTTTCTACCGGTAACATCATATAAATTTACAGATTTAATTATTTCATCGGTTTTAATGGTAAAAGTTTTCACCACCGGATTTGGATAAATCTGAAGTTTGCCTTTATCATTTCCATCCACGGTTGAAAGTGCTGCTTGCAGCGTTTTGGAAAAGTTTAATATTCCATAACCCATTTGGGGTGTAGAATCAGGATAAAGTGATGCATTTTCCCGCAAAAGCTGGCTGATTTCGTCAACTTTTTTTTGTGGTAGCGCCTGCAAAAGACACGCAATTCCACCCGCTGCCAACGGTGCCGAAAATGAGGTGCCGCTGCTTGAAACTACCGAGTTGTCATAGCCCATATACGTTGCCGTTCCGCGAGCGCTGGCATCTGGTTTTACATGGCCTAAAGCATTCGGTCCGAAAGAGGAAAACGAGGAACTCGTACCGCTTTCCGTAACCGCACCTACGGAGAAAACTTTTTCGTTATCAGCTGGTGTGATGATGTAATGCCACGGCTGCAGCGCTTCATTTCCGGCGCTTGCGACCACGAAAATTCCTTTTTCTGTTGCGATTTGTGCCGTGCGAGCAATGAACGAGGTTTTACCGTCCATATCGGAATAAACAAGATTATAGCGTGGATCATCAAATTCATAATAACCGAGCGAAGTCGAAATAATATCAACGCCTTTACGGTCAGCTTCTTCAGCGGCTTCCGTCCAGTACAGTTGCTCTTCCGGGACTTCATTATCAGCATCTTCGGTTGCGTAAAGGTAAAAATCCGCATCCGGCGCGGAACCTACAAATTGGTTTTCAACATAAGCGGCAACTACGCCCAAAACATAAGAGCCGTGATTGTTCAAAGTGTTGCTGTAGATAAAATTATTTTTACCGACAAAGTTGTAGCCGCCTTTAATCTGGCCGTTATTGCGAAGTCTGGCGTATACCGAACCTGTATCAACCTGTGGAAATCCGGTGTCGATCACCGCAATCGTGATACCTTTTCCCGTATAGCCGGAAATATGAAGTGGCCGTAAATTAACCTGGTTAATCTGCGCCAAGCCTACCCCATAATTGAAATCGGTTTTAGCTGTGGCTTTTTTGAATTCCGCGAATTTATCTACTTTTTGCGCGATTAATTTCGCGGGCGCAGGATGTTTGATAAAGCTTTCGACAGACTGTACGTAGCTTTCCGCTTTTAAAGTTTCAATCTGCTCCGGCGTCGCGTGCAGTGCCACACCGTTCATCCATTTCGAATAATCCTTCACCGTGAAGCCCAAATCGGTGATGTTTTTAATATAAGCCGCTTCAATTGGCGCGTCCTGATCGTTCAGCGGAATGCTTAAACGTGCGCGCCGGTCCAAAGATTTCTGCGAAAGTTCGGAAGTCGGATTTGCGTAAAACGCGGCTTTATTCGGTTTGTCTTTAAAATAAACAAAAACAAACTCGCTTTGCGCAGCCACCAAACTGAAAGTCAGCAGGATAAAAACCGATAGTGTTTTTTTCATATAATGTGTTTAAGGAATAAAATTAAAGAAAAGTTCGTATTTCCTCCTATTTTATTTTTAAATAAAAATTGGCTGCTGTTTGAGCATTTTTTTGGAGTTTTTCTTTTAGTATTTCTAAAAATTTGGTGCTTTAAGGGCATTTTTTTCTTTTTTGGCTAAATACGATTTAGCTAAAATTTTTGCTTCCGTTTTAAAAAGCTTGGGAATATTAAGCTGAGGTTTACTTTTTTTGAAAATTTAATTTTGCTAAATTTGAGGAAAATTTTTTATGAAAAAAATTCAAATGGTTGACCTTCAAAGTCAATATTATAAGATAAAATCCGAGGTTGATAACGCAATTTTAAATGTAATTGATTCCGCTGCTTTTATCAACGGCCCAGAAGTCAAATTTTTCCAGTCTGAATTAGAACACTATCTCGATATAAAACATGTCATTCCGTGTGCGAACGGAACAGACGCGCTTCAAATCGCGCTTATGGCGCTGAAGTTAGAAGAAGGTGATGAAATTATCACCGCAGATTTCACTTTTGCCGCCACCGTGGAGGTGATTCACCTGCTTAAATTAAAAGCAGTTTTGGTGGATGTAGATTACGGTACATTCACCATGGATACAGAGAAATTAAAAGCTGCTATTACGGATAAAACCAAAGCTGTTATTCCGGTGCACCTGTTTGGGCAATGCGCGAATATGGAAGAAATCCTGAAAATTGCCAAAGAGCACAATCTTGCAGTGATTGAAGACAACGCGCAGGCTATTGGTGCTGACTTCACTTTTTCCGACGGAACGGTAAAAAAATCCGGCACGATGGGAACTTTGGGAACAACTTCCTTTTTTCCCTCGAAAAATTTAGGTTGCTACGGCGACGGCGGCGCAATTATGACCAACGATGATGATTTAGCGCACCAAATCCGCGGTATTGTAAACCACGGAATGTACGAGAGATATTACCACGATGAAGTTGGTGTAAATTCTCGCTTAGACAGCATACAGGCGACGGTTTTACGAAAAAAACTACCGCTTTTGGACAGTTATAATGAAGCAAGGAGAAAAGCTGCTGATTTTTATGACGAAGCTTTTTCGGGCCACGAAAATATTTTGACGCCTGAAAGAGCCGCTTATTCCACGCACGTTTTTCACCAATATACTTTAAGAATTCTAAACGGAAAGCGCAACGAACTGCAGCAGTTTCTGAGCGAAAAGGAAATCCCTGCCATGATTTATTATCCCGTGGCTTTGCGCAAACAAAAAGCCTATTTTCAGGAAAGCGACGATGCTGATTTTGAAAACACCGATAAATTGCTGGAAGAAGTAATTTCTTTGCCGATGCATACGGAGCTTGATGAAGTACAGCTGAAATATATTTCGGAAGCCGTTTTAGAATTTATGAATAAAGATTAAACACATTTTATGAAAACAATATTAGTTACGGGCGGGCTCGGTTACATCGGGTCACACACGGTTGTTGAGCTTTTACAGAATAATTTTGAAGTCATCATCGTCGATGATTTATCGAATTCTGAAAAATTTATTTTGGAAAATATTGCCGAAGTAGCCGGCAAAAAACCGATTTTCTATCCTTTCGATTTAAAAAGAAAAGAGCTTCTGGCGCAACTTTTTGATGCTCATCAAATTGACGGCTGTATCAACTTCGCAGCTTTTAAAGCAGTTGGTGAAAGTCAGGAAAAACCTTTGGATTATTACGAAAATAACCTGTTTTCACTCATCAATATTTTGCAGGAGTTCAAAGCCAGAAATATTTCAAATTTTATTTTCAGCTCATCGTGCACGGTTTACGGCCAGGCGGATGAGCAGCCGATTGATGAAAATACGCCGCTGAAAATGCCGGAATCTTCGTACGGAAAAACGAAGCAAATGGGCGAAGAAATTTTGAAAGATTTTGCCGTCGCGTACAAAAAGAAAGTTTCATTGCTGCGTTATTTTAATCCAATTGGGTCGCACCCAACGTCGCTTTTAGGCGAATTGCCAATTGGTGTTCCGAACAATTTGGTTCCTTATGTTACGCAAACCGCGTCCGGAATCCGCGAAAAACTGTCGATTTGGGGAAATGATTATCCAACCGAAGACGGCACCGCGATCCGCGATTATATTTACGTGGTAGATTTAGCGAAAGCGCATGTGAAAGCTTTGCAAAAGCTTTTAGCGGAAACCGAAGAAACGGTGATTGATATTTACAATCTGGGAACAGGAAAAGGTTCTTCGGTTTTGGAAGTCGTGAACGCTTTTGAAACGGCTAATGATGTAAAAGTTCCGTATCAGATTTGTGAGCGTCGCGCCGGCGACATTACCATCGCATATGCGAATGCTGATAAAGCTGAACGTGAACTTGGCTGGAAAGCCGAAACCACTTTGGAAGAAGCCTTACGAACAACGTGGGAATGGCAGAAGTATCTCGAAACAAGAATTTAATATTAAAAAATGCCGTTTTAGCGGCATTTTTTTTGAATTTGTATAATAGAAAATTGGCGGTAAAAACAGTGTTTTTTTATTATTTAAATAAAATGAAAAAAAATGCCATTTTACCAGCTTTTTTTTACGGTCGTAAGTAATTCTTTGATCATTTTATCAATAAAAATACTTTGATTGTCCTGCAATTCTTTTTCGGCGTCGCCGGTAATTTTTTTCGACAGAATTATTTTCGAATCCTGTGAGATCGCGATGTAGGCGTAACAACTTGACACATTTTCTTCCGGAACAGGCCGCGCAAAACCCGTGATGCTGTAACCAAGCTCGGCGTTGAATTTTTCCGCGACTTCAAGCGCCATTTGCTCGGCAATTTCTTTGGAAACCGCGTTGTTTTCTTCCGCGATAATCGGATTGATGTTCAGCTGTTTCGCTTTTTGTCCAACGTTATACACCGTCATTCCGCCCTGAAAAAAAGACATCGCCTGTTCTGCTTGCGATAGTGTATTCTGCAGAAGTCCGGCGGTGCAACTTTCCGCTACCGCAATGGTGAGTTTTTGGTCGCGCAGCACTTGTGACAATTCGTTTAATACTTTCTGGTCGGCAGTTTTCATTTCTTAAAAATTAGTTAAGCTTTTTAAATCTTGAAGTAATATGCTGTGGTTTGCCCAATTATTGCTGCAAAAGTTTTTTACAATTATGGTTCCAAATCCATGGTTGCGCCGTAAAAAATCACACCTAAATCCAAATAAATTATGAATCAGGCAGGAAATACCAAAAGCTTCTGGGAAAATCATATCAGCCCGGAAAACACCGATGTTGACAACCAAAAATTTGATGTAATCATCATCGGCGCCGGAATTACGGGAATTACTTTAGCTAATGAATTACAGCAAAATGGCAAAAAGTGCTTAATCATTGAAAAAGAGCATCCTGGTTTCGGAACGACCGGCAGAACTACGGCGCATATCAATAATTTTTTCGATTCTTCCTACGATGATGTCATCAGCAATTTCGGTGAAGACAATGCAAAAGTTTTAGCAGACGCGGCGAAGGAAACCGTGAAATACATCAAGCGAAATGTACAGAAATATGGCATTGCCTGCGAATTTGCCGAAGTAGATTTTTACCTTTTCAGCAGTGAAGAAAATCAGAATAAAAAGCTTGAGGACATTCTGGAAGCACACCAAAAAGTTGGTATCGAAACAAAACCTACGCAGAATATTCCCTTTAACCTTCCGTTTGTAAAAGCAGTTGAAATCCACGGTCAGGCGCAGTTTCATCCTTTAAAATACATCAGAGCTCTTTTGAAAGAATATGAGAAAAAAGGTGGAAAAATTTTAAACCAAACTCAGGTTAAGGATTGTACAGAAGAAAACGACGTTGTAAAAGTGGACACTTCAGACGGAAAAACCTTTGAAGCAAAATCGGTGGTTTGGGCGACACATCACGCCACGGGTGACAGTCGCTTTAATCTGCTTGTAGCACCATACCGAAGTTATGCGATGAGCGCGAAGCTTTCCGGTCCGCCAAGCAAATTAGCGCAAACAGCCGACCTGGAAGAGCCATATCATTACCTGCGATACCACAAATCCGACAACCAATATTATTTGATTGCGGGCGGATTCGACCATAAAACCGGTGAAGAACCGGATACCGAAAACCGTTTTGAAGAACTTGAAAAGTATGTGCGCGACCGCATAAAATTTGAGCATATTGAAAACCAATGGTCGGCGCAATATTATGTTCCGGCGGACGGTTTGCCGTACATCGGGAAAATGCCGGGCGAAGAAAACATTTACCTGTGCACCGGCTATAACGGAAACGGAATGACCTTCGGAACAATGGTTTCATTAATTATCCCGGATTTAATAAATGGTGTAGAAACTGACCTTTCAAAAATGCTGTCTCCGTCGCGCATTAAACCTGTCGCGAGCGCGAAGCAGGTAATTAAAGAAAACGTAGACACCGTTTCCAACCTTATAAAAGACCGTTTTAACCCTGATGAAATTTCAGATTTAAATCAAATTCCGAACGACGAAGGAAAACTCGCAGATGTTGATGGTGACGCGTGTGCTGTATATCGCGATAAAAGTGGCTCACTGCATTTCTTCGATGCGAAATGTACGCACATGGGCTGCCACGTGCAATGGAACCCAAGCGAAAAGTCTTGGGATTGCCCGTGCCACGGCTCACGTTTCGACGCGCTGGGAAAAGTGCTGATTGGTCCGGCGCTGAAAGATTTAGAACAGATAAATGCGGCACACGATAAAAATCATAAATAGCTGAATTTTAACCTACATCAACGTCCAACCATTTATATAGCGGTAAATTTGAGTAAATCTTAAAACAATTTATTATGAAAAAGTTACAGGATAAAGTCGCAATTATTACAGGCGCCGGATCTGGAATTGGAAAAGCAACCGCATTGCTTTTCGCGAAAGAAGGTGCAAAAGTGACGGTGAGTGACATTAACGAAGAGCACGGAAATGAAGTGGTGGATATGATAAAGAAAGAAGGTGGTGAAGCACTTTTTGTAAAAGCAGATTCTGCTAATATCGAAGATCACAAACGATTGGTTAAAGAAACGGTAGAAAAATTTGGTGGTTTGCATATCGCGGTAAATAACGCCGGAATTGGTGGTGAAAGTAATAAAGTCGGAGATATGTCAACCGAAGGTTGGGAAAAAGTAATTTCGATCAACTTATCCGGAGTTTTCTACGGCATGAAATATCAGATTCCCGAAATTCTGAAATCCGGGAAAGGAAGTATCATTAATATTTCTTCCATTTTGGGGCAAGCTGGTTTCGGTAGTTCTGCCGGTTATGTTGCCGCGAAGCATGGCGTTGTAGGTTTAACGAAAACTGCGGCGTGGGATTATGGTAAAGATAATTTGCGTGTAAACGCTATTGGGCCAGGATTTATTTACACCGGATTGGTCAGTGAAGAAACCATGGGTAAAGAGGCGCTGAATATGCTGGAAGGCAAACACGCTTTCGGGCGCTTGGGACAACCGGAAGAAATTGCAAATATGTGTCTTTTCTTAGCTTCAGATGACGCTTCGTTTGTGACGGGAAGTTATTACGCGGTGGACGGCGGTTACCTCGCTGTTTAAAAAACCTTTTAGAAAATTGAAAAATCAGGCTGTTTATGCCTGATTTTTTTTGGCTTATTGAGTTCAACTAATATTTAAAAAAGAAAAAAATGCTGTTTTAGGAGGAATTTTTTGAAAATTTTAAAACAGAAAAATTCCGTGCTTTAGCAGCAAATTTTTGAAAAATTTAAAACAAAAAAAAATGCCCTTTTAACGCCTAAAAAAAGTCCCGCAAAAAGCGGGACTTTAATTTTAATTTAATTCATCAATTACATTGGTGGACCTTGTTCTTCGTCGCCGCTGGAATTGCTGTTGATGTCTTTTTTACGTTTCGGACCTTCCACTTTATCACCCTGTTTAAAGCGGTAGCTCAGTGAAATGCTGAACTGGCGCGGCTGCCACTGCATAAAGCTGTACTGCGAATACGTTGGCGTGGTGGTTAAATTCTCACGCGTTCTGGTGTTGAAAATATCCTGAATGTTGAAAGAAATTGTTCCGTCTCCTTTCCAAATGGTTTGGCTTGCACCAAGATTCACAGCATACATCGGCTCTCTGGTTTGCGAAACTGTATTTTCGGCACCGCGGTAGAAACCCTGGATCTGGAAACTTGTAGTTTTTGTTGGTTTAAAAGTACTTGTCAAACGGAATCTGGTAGAAAATCCGTCTCCGGAGAAATCGAAATCTTCATAAGAACCTTCGTTTTTATATCCGTAAAGATCTGCACTCGCCATCAATTTCCACCATTTGAACGGATCAAAAGTCGCATTGATGTCTACACCATATTGTGTTTCTGTACCAGCGTTTACCGGCATTGTGTAAATCACTGTATTTCCGTCTGCGTTCAGGCCGCTGTATTGGTAGAAGTTAACTTCGTCCTCAGACTTTTTGTAATATAAAGTTGGGTTAAAAGTAACTTTGCTTTTCGATAAGCTGTAACCTAATTCGAAAGAGTTTTCGTAAGTCGGGTTCAAATCCGGATTTCCGCTGAATAAGTTTCTGTTGTTATTATACGACATAAACGGAATTAGGAAAAACGAGCGCGGACGGTTGATTCTTCGGGAATAATTTAAAAGCAACTGATTGTTTTTGTTTAAATCATAACTTAAAAATGCACTAGGGAAGAATTTAAGATAATTCTTATCAACACTGATTTTTTCAGCATCGCTTACACGCTGGAAATCTACGCTGATGTCCGTATTTTCAGCTCTTAAACCCAATTGATAACCGAAATTATTGATTTTGCTTTTGAACTGTGCGTAACCCGCAAGCACGTTTTCGTTATAAGAAGTGGTGCTGGTGAAATTTGGTAAAATTTCTACCGGACCGTTATTTCTGCTCTCGTCTACGAAGTAATCGTAATCGTTTTTATTTGCATCGAAACGCGCGCCCGCTTCAATTTTAGATGATTCACCAATCGGCAATTCATAATCTGCTTTTGCTAAATATTTGGTGTTTTCCGAAGTGGTAAGAATATTATTAAAACTACTTGTAACAACATCAAATTCGTTATCATAACCGTTTTCTGTAATGTAAGATGTTCCGTCGCTTTTGCTTTTCTGATAACTTCCCGCCAAAGAGATTGCCTGACCGTTATCGTCAATTTTTAAGTCATAACCCAAATCACCCTGGAAAGAGTTGTTTACGCTGGTTCCGGTATTTAATCTGTTGGTAAACTGTTCCTCAATAGTGTAGGGCACGTTTGGATAAGTTGCACTGTTACGGTCTTTTTTAATAACGCTGTCGAAGTAATTGGTTTCGCCCGTAGATTCATTATTGAAAGTTCGAAACATTACCGACGCATTTAGCGAAGATTTGTCGGTTAAATCAACCACAAATCCTGTCGTTACGTTGTAATTTTTATTTTCACCATCGTTGCTTCCGCGCTGAATGGATTTCATTGAAAAACCGTCGTTCAATCCTGCAGGGTCGAGGAAAGAATTAAATTCGGAATTATTTTGAGATTTATTTCGGCTGTAGCCGCCACCACCATTGATGTAATACGTCCAGGCGCCTTTTCTCCAGCTTAAATTGGTATTCAAACGCGTTGTCGGCAAATAACCAACAGTTCCTTCAACACTACCGTTAAAACCGACTTTTTTGGATTTTTTCAGAATGATATTCAGGATTCCCGCAGTTCCGCTCGCTTCGTATTTTGACGACGGATTTGTAATTACCTCAATTCTTTCGATCTGGTCTGCTGGGATAGACTGTAATGCGTTCGCACCGTCATCAATTCCTAACATTGAGGAAGGTTTTCCGTTGATCAAAAATCTGATATTGGAATTTCCACGCATGGAAACGGTTCCGTCTGTATCCACATCCACGGAAGGAACGTTTGCTAAAACATCCTGAAGATTTCCACCTTTTGCTACGATGTCCAAAGATGGATCATACACTTTTTTATCGATTTCCACGCGGTAAGCTTTGGTAGCCTGCGCGGTAATTACGACACCCTGAATGTCTGAAGTTTTGGTATTGGTGATGGAAGCTTCCGGCTGCACGGTAAAGTTTCCGAGGTTGCCCGATGTAGAAATTTGCTTGTTAAGCGTTGATTTTTTAAAATCGATAGCTTCAACGATAATGTCGTAGTTTCCGGGAGTTAAAGCGATTTGGAAAGCGCCCTGTTCATCTGCCAAAGTGGCATCGCTGAACATTTTGTTCGCTTTGTTGCTGAAAGTTACTGATGCGTAAGGCACTGCCGCGTTTTGCGGTCCTACTACTTTTCCGCTTACGTTTATTTTTTCCTGTGCAAAAGCTAAACTTGCTGCACCTAAAACGAAAGCTAGTCCTAAAGTTCGTTTCTTAATGATGGATGAAATCTCAATCCTGTTCCTCATAATATTAGTTTATCCTTGTACTGATTACTTATTTCTATAAAAGTTAAAATAAATGTTTGTTTGAAAATTATCAAATTCAAAAAAAAACGGCTTAAAACACCGAAATTTTTCATTTTTTAAAATTATCTGATGTTTTTAGAATTCAACCACTGTTGATAATCCTTCGCGTTTTTTGCGTGTTCGGTGTCACTTGCGGTGAAGCGGTGAAAACCAAGCCTGTCAGGATCTGCCGCCATGAAGATAAAATCATTTTTTTCAGCATTCAAAACCGCGTCTACCGAATTTTTATCGACCATACAAATTGGCCCCGGCGGAATGCCTGCTGAAAAATAAGTGTTGTATGGCGAAGCTTCGCGCAAATGCTTATATAAAACCCTTTTTATCGGAGTTCCTTCGAAATTATTCGCCTTGTTTACCGCGTAAATTACCGTCGGATCACTTTGCAGTTTCATACCTTTTCGGTGGCGGTTCAAATATAATCCTGCAACCGTTTTCATTTCATCTGGTTTACCGCCAGTTTCTTTATAAACCAGCGATGCGAGCGCATAAATCTGGTCTCTGCTTAAACCGAGTTGCTGTTCTTTTGCTTTTCTTTCCGGAGTCCAAAAGTCGTTATATTCATCCTCGAATTTTTTAAAAAAATCGTCCGGCGTAACGGTCCAGAAAAAGTTGTACGTATCGATAAAGAAATATTTTTTCAAATCTTCGGCGTTTTTTAAACCTTTGTCTGCCGCTATTTTATTTAAATCTTCGGCAAATCGTAAGGAATCCAGTTCCGTTTTTTTAGCCACTTTTCCGATCATTTGGTAAACCGTAAAAAAATCCCCAATCCGGAAGGAATTTTCTGTTTGGTTCCCGGCTTTAATCATATTTACCAAATGCGTATTATCTGTTCCGGCTTCAATTTTATATCGTCCGGCCTGGAAAAAGCGGTCCATATTTTTGCTTTTGGCAACTTCCTCGAAATCTTCTTTATTCTTCAGGAAAGGCGAAATTGAATCTAAAATCGATTCAAAATTTGCGCTGTGCGGAATTAATACATAGCCTTCTTTTGCCACATTATTGCCGTAAAATTTCTGGTAATATTTGTAGCCGAAAAAACCGCCGACCACCAAAAGCAGAATTGCAATAATTGAAATAATTCGCGCGTTTTGTTTCATTTTTTGTTGATATCTTATAAATCGAATTTTCCTTTAAAAACCTGTTTTGCAGGACCTTCGAGCCAAATATTTTTAAAGCCTTCACCGTCACGTTCCGCATAAACTTTCAGGTTTCCACCCAAAACTTTCACTTTCACCGAGGGCAATTTTTTATCTTTCAGAAAAACCAAGGCTGCGGCTGTCGCGCCTGTTCCACAGCTGAAAGTTTCATCTTCCACGCCGCGCTCATAGGTTCGGATAAAAATTTCGTTTTCCGCAATTTTTTCCACGAAATTCACATTAATTCCATCCTCACAATAAGACGCTGAATTTCGGATTTTGTTACCCTTTTCGAAAACTTTATAATCTTTTAACATTTCTACAAACGTCACGAAATGGGGCGAACCTGTATTTAGCTCAAAATCAGCATCAATTTTTTTAATGGAATCCACATCGATCATTTTAAGTTTAACAGTTCCGTTGTGAATTTCGGCTTCATGTAAACCATCGATGGCAGTAAAAGTGGTGTGATTCTCGAAAATATCCAGAAAATGTGCGAAAGCCACGAGACAGCGGCCGCCGTTTCCGCACATGGTGCTTTCATTTCCGTCGGAGTTGTAATACACCATTTTGAAATCCGCTTTGGGATCGTTTTCAAGCAGAATAAGTCCGTCGCCACCGATGCCGAAGCGTCGGTCGCAGAGATTTTCAATGATTTCGCGCTCTTTCGGGAATTGAAGATCGCGGTTATCGATCATGACAAAGTCATTTCCGGTGCCCTGATATTTAAAAAATTCGATGGTATTTTGCATAAAAATTATGGTTTTTAGCCCGAAATTTTGGGATTGCAAAGATACTCAATTCTTTATCAAAAGCCGAGCAGACGCATAGATTTCGTCAGTTGGCGTGATTGGCTTTAGGAGCCTTTTTCCATTCGATCAGGCCGGCGATGGCCATCACTGTAAAAACTACGTACTGAATAGAAGTGATTCCCAAACCTTTGTAAATCATCATCGGAATGCAGATAATGTCGCCGATGATCCAGAAAATCCAGTTTTCGATTTTGCGTTTTGCCATCAGCCACATTCCGACGAGGAAGATTGCCGTAGTGAAAACATCCAGCCAGTTCGCCCAATCTAAATGATATAAACCAAGTTCCACGTTTTGCATTGAAAATTCGTTGTCGATAAAAGGCTTGTAATAATAAACCAAAGTGACGAGAATTAAACTCAGCGCAAATAAAATTCCGGCAAAAAACCAGTCTTTTTTTGTTGCCCAGGAAACTTCGACATGGATGTGGTCTTCCGAACTTTTAGACCAAAGAATCCAGCCGTAGATGCTCATCACGGTGTAATAGAAATTGATCATCATGTCGCCCAGCAAACCGAATTTGAACAGAATATAAACGTATAAAACCGTAGAAATTATCCCAGTCGGATAAACCCAGATATTTTTCTTTATCGAAAAATATACACTTAGAACTCCGAAAATTGTCGCAATAGCTTCAAGCGCGATCTGAAAATTATCGTAGGATTCGTAAGGTTTTAGGAAGAGTTCGTAGAAGTTCATGACTTCAAAGATAAGTTTTTAGAAAAATAAATTTCAACTTACGAACAGAATTCTAAATAGCTATAAAAGAAAAAAATGCCGTTTTAGCGGCATATTTTTATTTGAAAAAGAACGCGTCATTTTTTTCGGCGCATTTTGGGCATATTTTTATATTTTCTGGTTTAAACTTGCCCAACCGCCGCCATTGTGCACATCCGTAAAACCATTTTTCTGAAGGATGGTCTTCGCTGAAGCACTTCGCATTCCGGAAGCGCAACACGTGATAATGGTTTTACTTTTATCCTTTAGTTTGCCCAAATTATTTTCCAGCTGATCCACCGGAATATTCACCGAACCTTTGATGTGACCGCCCGCGTATTCACCTTTGCTGCGCACGTCTACGATTGTTGCACCGTTTTTTACCAGTTCGGCAAAATCGGTTTTACTGAAACCGAAAAAATTATTAATTGCATCTAACATTTTTTAAATTTTAATTGATTGATGATGCAAAAGTAAACTGCTGAAACTGCGCGTACCGTAATCTACATCACAGAAGCTTAATTTTACTCCGCGAAAGCTGTAGAATTTTCTCTTTTTCCATTTGCTTTAAAACGCGGCTCGTTGCTTCGCGCGTAATGCCGAGTTCGTCCGCCAGCTGCTGATGCGTCACCGAAATTTCTTTGGAATTATAAAGCTGCGCTTTCTGTCTAATGAGGTGCAGCAAACGCGTATCTGCTTTCTGAAAGGCCACGGAATTCACCACATCCAGCAATTCTTCAAAACGCTTCTGATACAAATCGAAAATAAATGCCGTCCAAGCCGGATATTTTTTCACCCATTCTTTGGCTTTGTCTGTCGGAATCAGCATGATGTCTGCGTCTTCTTCCACAATCGCTGTGATTTTTGAAGTTTCATTTTTCATTCCGGCCAGAATTGAAACGATGCAACTTTCGCCCGGCGTTAAATAATAAAGCAAAATTTCTCTGCCGTCTTCTTCGCTTCGGATGACTTTGATGCTGCCCGAAAACACCACCGGAATACTTTTGATATAAGCATCCATATTTACGATGGTTTCGCCGGCGGTAAAATGTTTCAGGTTTCCCGATGCTTCGATTTCCTTTACCAATTCTTCTTCAAAAATATCTTTTAAAATCATCCAATAAAGTTAACCAATTTTCAAAAGCAGCTTTTACCATTAAATCTTTTAAGTTTTAAAATGAAAAATGCGCAAATTCATTCTTTATCATGAAAGTCAGCTTTTTACTACTTTCAGTTGGCGATTGTAAAAGTTTTTTGAGGTAAAAACGTTAATAATTACTAAATTTTTATATTTTTGGAAATCTTAAACAAATAAAAAATGTCAAATCTTTGGAAAACGAAATCCCTCAGTCAGCTTTTAGAAACTGCCGAAGAATCAGAAAAAGGTCTTAAGAGAACGCTCAGCGCGACTTCTCTTGTAGCTTTAGGAATCGGTGCAATTATCGGAGCCGGACTGTTTTCTCTTACCGGAATCGCCGCTGCAGATAATGCTGGTCCTGCGGTAACTTATTCTTTTATTTTAGCTGCGCTAGGTTGTGCGTTTGCAGGTTTATGTTACGCTGAATTTGCCTCCATGATTCCGATCGCGGGTAGCGCATACACGTACTCCTACGCAACAATGGGTGAATTTATCGCCTGGATTATCGGTTGGGATTTGGTGCTGGAATATGCCTTGGGCGCCGCTACGGTAGCCGCTTCGTGGTCACAATATGTGGCGAAATTCCTCTTGACATTTGGCATCGAGTTACCAAATTCAGTTCTACATGGTCCCTGGGATGAAACTCCAGGTTATGTAAATTTACCTGCGATTTTAATTATTTGCCTACTTTCATTGCTTCTAATTAGAGGTACTAAAGAATCTGCATTTATCAATAACGTTCTCGTAATCCTAAAAGTAACCGTAGTTCTTGTGTTTATCGCACTTGGTTGGGGTTTCATCAATCCCGAAAATCATACGCCATTCATTCCAGTGAATCAAGGTGAAGTTTTGATGAATCAAGGTCAAATGGGCTTTTTTGAGTTTTTCAACAGTGAATATTTCGGGCACTACGGCTGGAGCGGAATTTTACGCGGTGCTGGAGTTGTATTTTTTGCTTTCATCGGTTTTGATGCGGTAAGTACGGCTGCGCAGGAAGCAAAAAACCCACAGAAAGGAATGCCAATCGGTATCATTGGTTCCCTGATCATCTGTACCATTTTATATGTCTTGTTTTCATACGTTTTGACAGGTCTAGAAAACTATCTGAATTTCAAAGGTGATGCAAGTCCGGTAACTACTGCGTTTGCTAAAACTGGTTATACTTTCCTTAATTCAGCATTAACCATCGCGATTATTGCGGGCTACACTTCGGTAATGTTGGTGATGCTGATGGGCCAAAGCCGCGTTTTCTACAGTATGAGTATCGACGGTTTGTTGCCAAAATTCTTCAGCGATGTTAGTGAAAAAAGACACACCCCATGGAAAACCAACGTTATTTTCATGATTTTCGTGAGTTTGTTCGCGGGATTTGTGCCGGTTTCCGATCTGGGTCACATGGTAAGTATCGGAACTTTGTTTGCGTTTGCTTTGGTTTGTATTGGCGTGATCGTGATGAGAAAAACGAATCCGAATGCCGTGCGTGGTTTCCGCGTTCCTTTTGTTCCGTTTTTACCCATTCTCGGCGTTATCATCTGCGTCGCTTTGATGGCAGGTTTACCGATCGAAAGCTGGGAGCGTTTGGGAATTTGGCTCTTGCTCGGCTTGATAATCTATTTTGTTTACAGTAGAAAGCATTCGAAAATGAATCAAAAATAAAATAAGATCCCGCCTTTTTAGCGGGATTTTTTAAAAATAATCAACAATGAAAAAATTTTTGCTGTGTATTTTTGCTTTTTTAAATATGTGGAGTTTCGCTCAAAAAGTTGAAATTCAAACTTTGTTAAATGACAATATTTCCATTCGTGCTTTAGAAATCTGGGATGGAAAAGTTTGGTATTCCGGAACGGATTCAAAATTTGGTTATGTAAATCTATGCGATTCAACCGACAAAAAACAGGTGAAATTGTTCGAAAAAAATCTGCAGTTCCGGACTTTAGCTCAAAACCAAACGCATTTTTACGCCATCAATATTGAAAGTCCGGCGTACTTTTTTAAAATCGATAAGAAAACAATGCAGTCGGAAATCATCTACACCGATTCTGCAAAAAATGCCTTCTACGACGCCTTATTTTTTAATGGTGAAAATTTTTTCAGCTTTAGCGATCCCGAAGAAAATTTAAAGTTAAAACTGGCAAAATTTTCAGATCACAATAAGTTCGAAATAAATTTTCTTCACGATGAGGTTAAACTTAAAAAAGGCGAAGCCGCTTTTGCTGCAAGCAATACAAACATTGCCGGCTTTAATAATGCAATTTGGATTGCGACCGGCGGCATTGCTTCAAGGACTTTAAAACTAAACCTTACAACGGGAAAAATTCAAATTTTTGAAACGCCGTTCGTTCAGGGAACTTCTTCGCAGGGAATTTATTCCATCGATTTCTTAGATGAAAATTTTGGAATTGCTGTAGGCGGCGATTATATGAAACAAGCGGAAAACATCAACAATATCGCTACAACTAAAAACGGCGGAAAAACCTGGCAAATTCAGGCTTCCGGAAAAAATGGCGGCTACAAAACCTGCGTGAAATTCCGCCCGAATTCCAACGGAAAAGACATCATCGCCGTCGGCGACCTAAACATCGAATTTTCTGAGGATTACGGCAAAACGTGGAAAACCATTTCCGAAGAAAAAGGCCTGTACGTCTGCGATTGGATTGATGAAAATAACCTCGTTTTTGCCGGTAAAAACCGCATTATTAAAATGAAAATCAACACGAAAACTAAATAAATTCTTTTCCAAAATTTATTTTAAACCTGACTAAACTCATTATCGCGCGGTAGAACTTTCGGTGTTTCCTTTCAGCATCGTTAACTTATTTTGTACTTTTGCACAGTGAAATTTCAAAACGAAATTCCGAAATAAAATCTACTTCCGATGAATTCTTTAATCGACAAATATAATATTCCCGGCCCGCGCTACACCTCTTATCCAACCGTTCCTTTTTGGGACGACGCGAGTTTTACCGGCGATTTGTGGCAAAAATCTGTAATTAAAACCTTTAATGAAACCAACGATACCGAAGGTATTTCGCTCTATATTCACCTGCCGTTTTGCGAGCAGTTATGCACTTTTTGTGCTTGCCACAAGCGAATCACGAAACAGCATTCCGTAGAAACGCCGTATCTGGAATCGGTTTTAAAGGAATGGGATTTATATTTAAAAGTATTCGGCAGAACACCGAAAATTAAAGAACTTCACCTCGGCGGCGGCACACCGACATTTTTCTCTCCCGCAAACCTGAGAATTTTGCTTGAAGGTATTTTTGCAAAAGCAGAAATCGCTGAGCATCCGGAATTTTCTTTTGAAGGTCACCCGAATAATACAACGCGGGAACATTTACAGACTTTATATGATCTCGGTTTCCGCCGCGCAAGTTTTGGCGTGCAGGATTATGACCCGACAGTTCAGAAAGCCATCAACAGAATCCAGCCTTTTGAAAATGTAAAAAATGTGACCGAAATGGCCCGAGAAATTGGCTACAGAAGCATTTCTCATGATTTGGTTTTCGGTTTGCCTTTCCACACCTGGGAAAAAATGGAATTCACCATCCGCAAAACTTTAGAGCTGAAGCCAGACCGTTTGGCGTTTTATTCTTACGCGCACGTGCCGTGGATTAAAGGCGTTGGGCAAAGAGGTTTCGATGAAAATGATTTGCCAAGCGGCGAAGAAAAACGTAAACTATATACCAACGGTAAAAAATTGCTCGAAGAATTGGGCTACATTGAAGTGGGAATGGACCATTTCGCTTTGCCGCACGATGACCTTTACCAATCCATGATTTCAGGCGAAATTCACCGGAATTTCATGGGTTACACTTCCAGCAAAACCAAACTGATGGTTGGTCTGGGGATGTCCGCGATTTCCGATTCCTGGTACGCCTTTGCGCAAAGCAATAAAACCGTTGAAGAATACCAGAAACTCGTGGAAGAAGGCATTATTCCTGTGGTGAAAGGTCATGTTTTAAATGAAGAAGATTTAATTATCAGAAAACATATTTTGAACTTGATGTGCCGTCTGGAAACTTCCTGGGATTTGCAGAACAGCTTCCCCGAAATTGAAAATTCCTTGAAAGCCTTAGAAGAAATGGAAGCCGACGGTTTGGTGGAAATTTCTGAAAATTCCATTAAAATTACCGAAAGAGGCCGCGCTTTCACCAGAAATGTCGCGATGACTTTTGATCTTCGCATGCTTCGGAATAAACCCGAAACCCGAATATTTTCAATGACGATTTAAAATAAAAGCGGCTGAAAAGTCGCTTTTTTAATTTGATTATTTTTAAACGCCTCGTTTTCCTTTATATTTACTAAAAATTTGCCCAAATAACGCCCAAAAAATGTCATCAGAAAAAAATATAACTGAAAAAGCACGCCTTCACCCGCGAAATAAAAACCGCGAAAAATATGATCTGGAAGCTTTGCTTAAAGTTCAGCCCGACTTGGAAAAGCATATAAAGCCCAATAAATACGGCGAAAATTCATTGGATTTCGCAAATCCCGCCGCGGTGAAACTTTTAAATAAAGCGCTGCTTCATCATTATTACGGCATTGAAAAGTGGGATTTTCCGGATGAAAACCTCACACCACCAATTCCTGGCCGCGCAGATTATATCCATTTTATGGCAGATTTGCTTTCGCAAAGCAATTTCGGAACGATGCCGGAAGGTGAAAAAATCACCTGTCTTGATATCGGTGTTGGTGCCAGCGCAGTTTACCCGATCATCGGTGTTGCCGAATATGGATGGAATTTTATCGGTTCAGATATTGACGAAAAATCCCTCGATTCAGCCCAGAAAATTGTGGACGAAAATCCAAAGCTGAAAGATAAAATCACTCTTCGGTTTCAGAAAGATTCGCATCAGATTTTTAAAGGCATTATCGAAAATGAAGAAAAAATCGATTTGACTTTCTGCAATCCGCCATTTCACGCGTCGAATGAAGATGCTGAAAAAGGCTCGCGCCGAAAAGTGCAAAATTTGGTCAAAAAGCAGGTAAAAAAAGCAGAGCTAAATTTTTCCGGACTTCAGAGCGAGCTGATTTACGACGGTGGCGAAGCGGCTTTCATCCACAAAATGATGGCCGAGAGTAAGGAATTTTCGGAAAACTGCTATTGGTTTTCGACTTTGGTTTCGAAACAATCGAATTTGAAGGGAATTTATAAAACTTTAAATGACTTTGAAGTCACTGGACTGAAAACCATTCCGCTCGGCACCGGCAATAAATCCAGCCGCATTATCGCCTGGACTTTTCTTACCAAAGAAGATCAGAAAAAATGGCGCGAGACGCGCTGGCGTACAAAATAAATTGGCGGCTAAATGGGTGTTTTTTTCAAAATAAATTATTGATGAACACCGACGAAATTTTATTAAAACTAACTGAGATAAATAAAACCAGACAACTGCCGAAATTGAGCGCTCGGAAATGTTTAATAACGTTTCGATCTACGCCAATCATTTTATCGAAGGACTTTCTATGGTAAAAGCTTTTCGGGATAATGACGTCGATTCGCTAAAAGATGTCTGGAAAAAGTGAAATAAATTTTTAAATTTATCATCAGCAAATCAAAAAAAATATGCCCCTAAAGCGGCATATTTTTTCATATTAGAATGAGAGAAATTTAATTAAAAAAAATTCGCTGTTAAAGGGCCAAATTTTTATTATTCTTCTTGTTGAACTTTATTTTTGGTTGCTGCATTTACAAGTAAAAATCCGAGTGCGACACCTACAACGGTCATCATTAAAGTCTGCGTTTTTTTCGATGGTAATTTTACCGCCATTTCACCGTAAATCCGGTGCGGATCTTTCGAGGGTCGCCGCACATTTCCATCGGTATTGGTATTTGCGTCGGGTTTCATATTGAGACGCAAAAGCGCCGATGCTGTATTGATGATGGTTTCCGGAAAAAAGCTATACATAATTTTCGCCATTTTCGCATAACCGTCGGTGATAATGCTTTTTTGCGGATTTTTTGCTGCTTCCACCATTTGCGCTGCCAGCTGTCGAGGATCTACGGAAAAAGGTGGAATTTTAAAATTGAGGCCGCTGTATTTTGCGGAGTGCATATTTCCGGTAGAACGCTGGATTCCGGCATATAAACCGACGATGTGGATATTTGGTTCATTGGAAAGTTCGCCCTGCAGACCTTCCACCATTCCGCGGATACCGAATTTTGTGGTGGAATATGCGGTAGAATAGGGAGCCGGCATCCAACCGCCGATGGAAACATTATTAATTAAAACACCTTCGCCCTGCTTTTTAAAAATCGGAATGACGGCGTGTGCGCCGTGAACAAAACCCAGAAGATTGGTTTTAATGACCTGATCGGTGGTTTCAATCGGGATTTCTTCGAATTTTCCGCTTGCCATTACTCCGGCATTATTCACCCAAACATCAATTCTGCCATTGAACTGCAAAGCTTTTTCAGCTAAATTCTGAACCTGCGACGCGTCTGAAACATCAGTTTGAACACCGAGAGCGACAACGCCCAAATCGTGGCAGAGCGAAACTGTTTCATCTAATCCCTGCTTTCCGCGCGCGCCGATGACGACGTTGCAACCTTCCAGAGCGAAAGCTTCTGCAGCTGCGCGACCGATGCCGCTGGTGCCGCCTGTAATAACCACCGTTTTGCCGTGTAAAGCGCCGTAACTGATGTCTTTATCTTTCATAATACCGGGTTTTTGTTTGCAAAAGAGGCATCAATTTTTATGCAACTTTCTGTTTTTCAGCTTTCGGAGGTTTTATTATTAAACTTAAACGCGAAAAAATTGGGCGTTAAAACGGTAAAATTTTCAGATTTAGGTGTTTTAAAAATTTAAAATAAATACCATTATAGCAGGAAATTTTTAGCTGATGGAATTTAAATCTGAAAATAGTTCTACTTCCAGATCGGAAAAATTTGCCCAAACACCGGCAAATTTTTCTGGTTTTATACTTTAAAATTAACAGGTACAAGTTTATATTTTAATTTCGAAAGGAAATTGTTAAAACATTCTTAATTATATTGAAAATCATTATATTTGCCGACTATAATTTTAATGTTGTAAACTATTAACAATGCAAGGAAAAGGACTTATTACGCTGGTTGCGATTATTCTGGGACTTATTTGTCTAAATGAATTGTTACCAACATGGTATGCTGGTAAAATCGAAAGGCAGGCAACTGCACTGGCTGGCGGTGACCCTGTAAAATATCAGAAAGAAATGGCTCGTCTTTCTAAAGACACGCTGAACCTGGGTTTTACAAAATTGTATTATTCGCGGGCGAAAGAAAGAGAAATGAAGCTGGGTCTGGATTTGAAAGGTGGTATTAACGTGCTGTTGGAAATTAACCAAAGAGATTTGGTTAATGATTTAACACAATACTCTACCAATCCAATTCTTCTGGAAGCCCTTGACAGAACGGAAAAAGCGCAGAAAAATTCAACCAAAAATTATATCGATAATTTCTTTATTGAGTTTGATGCGGTAAATAAAGAAAAAGGTACCAACCTGAAACTGGCAGACCCGGAAATTTTCGGGAACACCAATCTTACCGAAATTAAATACAACTCTACCGACGAAGAGGTGAAAAATGTCGTACGAAATAAAATCAGCGCCTCTGAAAGTGCTGCTTACGAAGTTATCCGTACGCGTATCGACAAAATGGGTGTTACACAGCCAAATGTGCAGCGTGTGCCGGGAACCGGAAGAATTTCCGTGGAAATGCCGGGAAGTACAGATATAGACCGTGTAAAGAAAATGCTGGCAACCTCAGCGAAACTTCAGTTCTGGGAAGTACAGACTATTCAGGAAACTATTCCGTATTTACAGCAATTATCAACTGTAGTTCCGCTAAAAGCAGATTCTATTGGCGTGGCGAAAAATACGGATTTGATGAGTATGCTTCAGCTGAATTCTTTGCGTTCCAGCGGAGTTGGTAACGTAAAATTATCTGATACTGCGGCTGTAAACAAAATTTTAAATTCTACAGTTGCGAAAGAACTTCGTCCGGCAAACATTAAGTATACCCAGTTTATGTGGGGCTATAAACCGGAATCTAACGATCCCAATAATTTAACGCTGTACGCGATTCGTGGTAATATCAATCAGAAAGCTCCGGTTGACGGTGCTGTAGAATCTGCGCGTGTAAACTACGACGAAATGGGTAGAGTAGTTGTGGATATGCAGATGGACTCCAAAGGATCTAAAGACTGGAAAGCAATGACCGCGAAAAACGTAAACAAATCTGTTGCGGTTACGCTGGATAATGTGGTGTACACCGCACCGAATGTAGTGAACGAAATTCCGAACGGAAGAACCCAAATTTCCGGAAACTTTTCTCAGGAAGAAGCTCAGGATTTGGTGAATGTTTTAGATGCCGGGAAACTTCCTGCGAGCGCGAAAGTGGTTCAGGCAGAGGTGGTCGGGCCATCACTTGGAGCAGAATCCGTAAGTGCGGGAATGTATTCATTCATCATCGCTTTCCTTATTATTATTTTATATATGTTGTTCTACTACGGTGGAGCCGGTGTTTACGCGATTATTGCCATTTCCTTTAACCTGTTCTACCTGATGGGAATTATGGATTCAGTAGATGCCACGCTCACACTTCCTGGTATCGCAGGTATCGTGCTTTCCATGGCGATGTCCATAGATGCGAACGTAATTGTATATGAAAGAACCAAGGAGGAACTCTTTGCCGGAAAAAATATTCGTGAAGCTTATAATGAAGGTTTCAAATCCTCGCTTTCTGCGATTATCGACGGTAATATTACCTCACTGCTTACTGCGGTGGTTCTCTATATTTTCGGAACCGGACCTATTCAGGGATTTGCGGTTACATTAGGAATCGGTATTATCCTTTCGATGTTTACGTGTGTACTTCTTACACGAGTTCTTATTTTCAGCAGATTGGAAAAAGGAAAAACACTTTCAGTTTGGACTAAATTCAGTAAGAATATTTTTAGAAACTCATGGTTCGATTTCATTGGAAAAAGAAAATACGCTTATATTTTCTCCGGAATTCTAACGATAGTCTGTTTAGTTTCTATTTTCACGCAAGGGTTTAAATTTGGAGTAGATTTTCAGGGCGGAAGAAGTTATGTAGTACGATTTGTGGATCCGGTGGTGGCTGATGAGGCCGCTGTAAATTTAGAAAAACAATTTGTAGACGCAGAAGGGCAGAGAAATGCAGTCGACGTTAAAACATACGGAAACAGCAGCCAGCTGAAAATTACAACCGATTACAGGATTGATGAGGAGAGCCTCGAAGCTGATCAGGATGTAGAACGTAAACTCTTCGCTGGTCTCAAACCTTATCTCCCGACCAATGCAAAGCTTAGCGAATTCAAAGATTCGGGTAGTAATTATGGAATTATCAACTCAGTGAAAGTAGGACCGACGGTGGCAGATGATATTAAATCAGGCGGAGTAATTGCTTTGCTGGTCGCACTTGCCGGTATTTTCCTTTACATTCTTTTGCGATTCAAAAGATGGCAGTTTTCTACAGGAGCTATTGCATCTTTACTTCATGATGCCATCATAATTTTAGGAGTTTACTCACTTTTGAAAAACGTGATGCCATTCAATATGGAGATCAATCAGGATTTTATTGCAGCGATCTTAACCGTACTAGGTTATTCCATCAATGATACTGTAATTATCTTCGACAGAATCCGGGAATATTTAGGTGAGAAAAAAGCGGTTACTCTTGAAGGTTTGTTTAATGATTCCATCTCGAGTACATTAGGTAGAACCTTTAACACCGCCTTTATGACCTTCCTCGTTATTCTCGCTATTTTTGTCTTTGGTGGAGAAAATTTAAGAGGCTTTATGTTTGCGCTTCTGATCGGAGTCGGCTTTGGTACCTATTCCACCTGGTTTATTGCTTCTGCTGTATCTTATGATCTGCTTAAGAAAAAGGGTGTGGAAGGAACCAAGAAAAGTCTTATCGCTGAAAAGCCTGTAGTGGTAGAAACTGGCGAGTAATCTTAAATTTATTATATCTGAAGTCCTTCATCCGAAGGACTTTTTTTGCTTAAATAGCAGCCTATTTTTTCAAAAAAAAGCGATATTTACTTCCGCAATGCAAAAAAAACAGAAATCTGCCGCTGTCGGTTTTATATTTATCACCCTGATTATCGATATCACAGGGTGGGGAATTGTCATTCCGGTCGTTCCGAAACTCATCCAGGAGCTCATTCATAATTCCGATCTCAGCGTTGCGTCGCAATATGGAGGTTGGTTAAGTTTTGCTTATGCGGGGACGCAGTTTATTTTTGCTTCAATTTTAGGCGGACTCAGCGATAAATTCGGCCGACGACCGATTATTTTATTTTCGCTGCTCGGATTTTCAATAAATTTTTTAATTCAGGCTTTGGCACCTACGATTTTTTGGCTGTTTGTAGGCCGTATTTTTTCGGGTGTCACCGGCGCCAGTATTACAACAGCGAGTGCTTATATTGCTGATGTTTCCACCGAAAAAGACCGCGCAAAAAATTTCGGGTTAATTGGTGCAGCTTTCGGTATTGGCTTTATTGTTGGGCCGGTGATAGGCGGTATTCTTGGCCAATATGGCGCTCGTGTGCCGTTTTATGCAGCTTCCATTTTATGTTTAGTAAATTTCCTCTACGGCTGGTTTATTTTGCCCGAAAGTTTAGAAAAAAAAGACCGGCGCGAGTTCAACTGGCGACGTGCAAACCCCGTTGGTTCGCTTCTGCAGCTGCGGAAACATCCGGAAATTCTCGGCTTAATTCTAACCTTGGTTTTTGTTTATATCGCCGGACACGCCGTGCAAACCAACTGGACTTTCTTCACCATGTATAAATTCGGCTGGACGGAGAAAATAGTGGGGCTTTCTCTCGGAGCAGTTGGTGTAATGGCGGCGCTGGTTCAGGGTTATTTAATTCGTTTCATTCAGCCGAAACTGGGCAATGAGCGAACGATAATTTACGGCTTGTCGCTTTACGCGGTGGGAATGATACTTTTTGCTTTTGCCAGTGAAAGTTGGATGATGTTTGCATTTTTAGTTCCGTATGGTTTGGGTGGAATTGCAGGCCCGGCGCTACAGTCCGTTATTTCAGCACAGGTACCGAAAAACGAACAGGGCGAATTGCAGGGTGCTTTGGCAAGTTTAATCAGTTTTACCGCTATTATCGGTCCGCCTTTGATGACGAATATTTTCTATTATTTCACGCACGACGATGCGCCATTTAAATTCGCCGGCGCTCCGTTTTTCCTCGGATTTATATTAATGTCCATAAGCGCTGTGATGGTTTATTATTTATTTGAAAGCAGAAAAAAGCTTTAAACAGCGGCAAATAAATTTCATTTTTTAAAAACTGAAAGCTTGGTTTTCCCGTAAATTATTTAAAATTAAAAGCCTTAATTTTTGCAATAAAATTTAAAAATGAAATCAGATCTCATAATCTTTTGTAATTTTACGCCATGGAATTAAGCTTAGGTGAAATGCTTATGATTGCGCTGGCGATCGTTGTATTATTTGGTCCCGATAAATTGCCGCAAATCGCGCGCGATCTTGGTCAGGGAGTTCGGAAAATGCGCGGCGCCGTGGAAGACGTGAAAACTGAAATTTTAAAGGAAACCGATAATCCTGTAGCCGAAATTAAGCGCGAGATCGATAAAGTTAAAAAAGCCGCTCAGGATTACAATCCAATGGCCGATTTACCGAAAGATTATGCAGTTCCCGCAGAACCGAAAGTTAATCTTGCTGACGACGATTCCCACGACGGACCGGTAAGCCGCTAAAATGTACGAGCTTATTCAGCAAGATAGAAATCTGTTCCTGGAACTCAATAATTTGGGTTCCGCTTCTTTCGACCAGTTTTGGATTATGATGTCTGCCACCTGGATTTGGGTTCCGCTTTACGTCATATTTTTCTACCTTTTAATTAAAAATTTTTCCGTCCGAAATCTCATATTTATTTTAATTTTCGTCGCACTTGGCGTTACGGTTTCCGATCAGCTGGCGGGAGTTTTCAAATCCGGGATTGGGCGTTTGCGGCCGTGTCACGATCCGTCATTTACAGGTTTAATGCGCGCTGTAAAATGTGGCGGAAAATTCGGTTTTTATTCAAGCCACGCGTCAAACACTTTTTTCATCGCTACTGTGATGAGTTTTCTACTTTCGAAAAAAATGCCCGTTTTGCCCTATATTTTATTCTTTTGGGCAGCCATGGTTTCTTTCAGCAGAATTTATTTGGGCGTACATTTCCCGATGGATATTTTAATGGGCGCCGCGGTTGGTTTCCTGCTGGGCGGTTTTTTCAGCACACTTTGTTTTAAAGTCATTCACCGCCAGAAATCGGTTTAAAAAAATACCTGCTATAACTGCAAATTTTTTCACTTTAGCTTAAATTTTCTCCGCAAGGTTAGACCATTCTATCTTTTTCCTATCTTTGCTTTTATGTCAGAAAATAACGATAAAAGGCTTTTCCTCATTGATGCTTACGCCATGATTTTTCGCGGCTATTACGCGCTGATACGCAGTCCGCGTATAACAAGCAAAGGTCAGGATACTTCCGCAATTTTTGGTTTTACCAATTCTTTAATTGAACTTATCCGGCGCGAAAGACCTTCGCATTTAGCCGTGGTTTTTGATGTTGGTCAGGCAAGTGTCCGCACCAATGATTTTGCCGAATATAAAGCCAACCGAAACGAAACGCCGGAAGCCATAAAAACCGCGATTCCATATATTCACCGCATTCTCGAAGCCATGCATGTGCCGATTCTTGGTCTGGAAGGTTATGAAGCAGATGACGTCATCGGAACCATAGCCTGCAAAGCTGAAAAAGAAGGTTATCAGATCTTTATGGTAACGCCGGATAAAGATTTTGCACAATGCGTTACCGAAAATATTAAAATCTATAAACCGGGTTTAAAAGGCGCGGAATTTGAAATTCTGGGCGTTGAAGAAGTAAAAGCGAAATACGAAATCGAAGATCCGAAACAGGTCATCGATTTTCTCGCGATGATGGGCGACGCCGTTGATAATATTCCCGGTTTGGAAGGTGTTGGTGAGAAAACGGCTAAAAAATTCCTGAAAGAATACGGCAGCATCGAAAATCTTCTCGCAAATACGGCAGATTTAAAGGGTAAAATTAGAGAAAAAGTTGAAAATTCTGCGGAACGCGGTATTCTTTCCAAAAAATTAGCTACCATTATTTGCGACGCGCCCATTGATTTTCATGAAGAGCAGTACGATCTGGAAGAACCTGATTTTGAAAAGGTTAAAGAGGTTTTCGACGAAATAGAATTTCGGCGTTTATACGAAAATCTTTACCGCGCTTTTGCTCCAAAAACCGAATTTGAAACGCAAAGTTTCACTCCAGTTCAGGCAAAAACGCAAAAAAGTGGAGAACAGTCCATGCAGCTGGATTTATTCGCGAATTTCGAAGAACTGAACCAGGCGATGACCACCAAAGATACGGTTGCGGACAACGACCATTTATACCAATATATTAATTTGGAAAAAGGGCAGTATTTGCTCGCAAAAAATTTGCTGGCACAAAAAGCAGTTGCTTTCGATGTTGAAATTTCCTCGCTGAACGAAATGGAAGCAGAAATCATCGGCATAAGTTTTTCCTACCGAAAAGGTCTTGCTTATTACGTTCCGCTTTCGAAAAACCGCGACGAAGCGTTGGAAACTTTGGAAATTTTCCGGCCTTTCTTCGAAAAAGAAGACATTGTAAAAATCGCGCACCATCTGAAAGAAGATTATAAAATTCTGGAACTGTACGGAGTTTCGGTGAAAGGCGCTATTTTCGATACGATGATTGCGCATTACCTGCTGAATCCGGACGGGCGCCACACCATGGATTATCTGGCCGAAATGTTCCTGAATTACAAACCGATTTCGTTGGAGTCTTTAATCGGAAAAAAAGGTAAAAATCAGGGAAGTTTCGATTCGCTTTCAATTGAAGAACAAACACAGTACGCTGCTGAAGATGCTGATCTGACCTTTCAGCTTTACCAACTTTTCGCACCACAGCTTAAAAAAGAAAATCTTGAAGATTTATTTTTTAAAGTGGAAATGCCTTTGATGAAAGTCCTGGCGGATATGGAACTTGCGGGAATTTCACTCGATAAAGATTGGCTGGAGCAGGAAAGTAAAGACCTTGAAAACGATTTGCGAATCCTCGAAAAAACGATTTTTGAAATGTCGGGTGAAGAATTTAACATGAACTCACCGAAACAGTTGGGCGAAGTTTTATTCGAAAAAATGCAGCTTGACCCGAAAGCTAAAAAAACAAAATCCGGACAGTATGCGACCTCGGAAGATATTTTGCAAAAACTTGCCGTGAAGCACGAAATAATTCCACATATTTTAGAACACCGAACTTACCAGAAATTAAAATCCACTTATGTCGATGCTTTGCCTTTGCAAATTGACAAAGATGATAACCGGGTACACACCAATTTTTCGCAGACGACTGCAGCGACTGGACGTTTGGCAAGTGTAAACCCGAATCTCCAGAACATTCCGATCCGGACGGTGCGCGGACAGCAAATTCGTGGCGCTTTTGTCGCCAATCCAGGTCATAAAATCATCGCAGCGGATTATTCCCAAATCGAATTGCGCTTAATTGCAGCGATTTCCGAGGAAGAAAATATGATTAAAGCCTTCCAGGACGGTGAAGATATTCATGCTTCAACTGCATCAAAATTATTTGGTGTTCCGCTCGAAGAAGTTACAAAAGCCCAGCGTTCGCAGGCGAAAACGGTGAATTTCGGAATTCTGTACGGTCAGGGCGCTTTTGCTTTGGCGGAACAAACCGGACTTTCACGCAAGGAAGCCAAGGAAATGATAGAATCATATTTTGAAACTTATCCGAACTTAAAAAAATACATGGGCGGACAGGTTGTAAAAGCGCAGGAAATGGGTTATGTGGAAACGATTCTGAATCGTAAACGACATTTAAAAGACATCAATTCCGCTAATTTTGTGGTAAAAGCACACGCTGAAAGAAATGCGGTGAACGCGCCAATTCAGGGAAGCGCTGCCGATGTCATTAAATTAGCGATGATTAAAATCCACGAAGAGCTGAAGAATCAAAATCTGAAAACCAGAATGTTACTTCAGGTTCACGATGAGCTTGTTTTTGAAGCGCCGGAAGACGAGCTGGAAACCGTGACGGCTTTAATTAAAAACGAAATGGAAAACGCCTACCAAACCAGCGTGCCGCTTTTGGTGGAAGTTGGCGTGGGCGATAATTGGCTGGAAGCACATTAAAATTGAATTTTCGGGCTTAAAACACGGAATTTTTTGATTATAAAAGTAAATAAATTCTTCAAATTTAAATTCTGAAATTATGAAAGCAGTAGTTCTTTATGAAAATCCGGAGTCCACAATGGAGCAGTTTATGGAAGCTTTTCCGCGGCATCAGGCGGTGGAAGATGAGTTTGTAAATGCCGAAAAAGTCCTCGGCATCGGTGTTTTTACAAATCCGGGTGAAGGTGCCATGGCGATTTTCGTAGACAGAAATTCTTCTGAAGAATTTGTAAGCCGCGACCCTTTCGCTGCGGAAGGTCATTACACCAAAGTCACCATCAGAGAGTGGGACGACGAAATGGCGAAGTAAATGAGATTCCTGATTGTAATTCCCACGCACAACGAAGAGAAAAATATTCTTTTCACCCTGAAATCACTGGAAAAACAGATTTTCCGGGATTTTTTCTGCGTGGTCGTGAACGACGGTTCCACCGACAAAACGCGAGAAATCGTGCAGGAATTTATTCAGCAAAAGAAGAATTTTAAGCTTTTAAATTTAGAAAAATCACAACACGAACCCGGCGCAAAAGTAGTCCGAACTTTCAACAAAGGTTTAGAGAGCGTAGATTTAAATACATTCGATATCATCTGTAAGTTCGACGCGGATATTATTTTTCCTGCTGATTATTTACAGAAAATACAGAAGGTTTATGAAACAAATCCGAAAGCCGGAATGGTTTCCGGAATCGTTAAAATTAAAAAAGCGGTTTTCGAACTCGCCTTAGCTTTTGATTTTAAAGATGAAAAACATCAGTGGAAATTTGAAAATCTGTCTTCAAAAAATCATGTCCGCGGACCGATAAAATCCTATCGGAAAGAATGTTTTCAGCAAATGAACGGTTTGCGACCGGTGTTAGGTTGGGATAATATCGATGTGATGCTCGCGAAAAAAAACGGCTGGGAAACTTTTACAATCAAAGATTTGTGGGTGAAACATTTGCGACCAACGGCATTTCAGTATAAAAACCAAAAAGCTGAAAAACTGGGCGAATATTTCTACAATATTGGTTTAAATTTGCCTTTGACCATAATTTCTTCCGGAAAATCAGCTTATAAGAACAAATCGCTTTCCGAATTTTTCACCACTTTAAATTCTTTTTTAAAGCAAAAAGGAAAAAAAAGCCTCTCGGAGGAGGAAATAAAATACATCAGAAAATTACGTTGGAATCAAATATTTCAAAGAAAATAAAAATGAAAAAAATTATATCTTTTAGCGCGGTATTTTTTTCGCTGCTGTTTTCAGCACAAAAAAATGCAGATTTAATCATTACAAACGCGAAAATTTATACTGTAAACGACAAGTTTGATATCGCGGAAGCCATGGCGATTTCAAACGGAAAAATCCTTGCTGTCGGTAAATCTGCAGAAATTTTAAAGAATTATAAATCAGCAAAAACACAGGATTTACGAGGAAAAATTGTATTCCCGGGTTTAATTGATGCGCACTGTCATTTTACTGGTTTTGCGACTGATAAATGGAAAAGCCAGCTATGGGGCACAAAATCCTGGGACGAAATCGTTGGCAGAATCACGGAATATGCTAAAACTGCACCACGAGAATGGATTTACGGTCGCGGTTGGGACCAGAATGACTGGGCGGTGAAAGAATTTCCAACCAAAGAAAAACTCGATCAGTTATTTCCCGATCGTCCGGTTTTCCTGAAAAGAATTGACGGACACGCAGCTGTAGTAAACCAAAAAGCTTTGGATATTGCCGGAGTAACCACAAAAACCAAAATTTCCGGCGGAGAAATTGAGCAAAAAAGCGGCAAATTAACCGGAATTTTAGTTGATAATGCGATGGATTTGGTGGAAAAACACATTCCGAAAATCGAAGATGAAATGGCGATCCAGTATTTTTCTGAGTTGCAGAAAGAGTGCTTTTCCTATGGTTTAACTTCGGTGCACGATTGCGGTATTACCGAAAAAACTTTGGAGCTTTTAGAAAAGGCGCAGTCGCAAAACGCCTTGCAGATGAAGGTTTTTGCTTTGCTGGAAGATAATCCGGCGTACTATGACCGATGGGTTAAAAAAGGACGTTACACGAATAAAAATGTCACAGTTGGTGGCTTTAAAGTGTATTCCGACGGCGCGCTGGGTTCGCGTGGCGCCTGTTTAATCCACGATTATTCCGACAAAAAAGGTTGGAAAGGATTTCTTTTAAGTGATGAACAACATTTCCGCGATTTGGCTAAAAAACTAAAAAACAGCAATCTGCAAATGGCTACCCATGCAATTGGAGATTCCGCAAACCGCGTAATTCTGCAGATTTATGGTGAAGTTTTGGGCGTTAAAAATGACCGAAGATGGAGAATCGAGCACGCGCAGATTGTCGATAAAAAGGATTTCGAGTTGTTCGGAAATTATTCCGTAATTCCGTCTGTACAGCCAACGCACGCGACTTCCGATATGTATTGGGCGGAAGACCGATTAGGAAAAGAAAGGTTGAAATTTTCTTACGCGTATGAAGATTTATTGAAACAAAACGGCTGGCTGCCGCTCGGTACCGATTTTCCTGTGGAAGAAATCAATCCACTGAAAACTTTTTATTCGGCGGTGGCGCGTAAAGATTCACAGCATTTTCCCGCGAACGGTTTTCAACCTGAAAACGCTTTGACACGTGAGCAAGCACTGCGCGGCATGACGATCTGGGCGGCAAAAGCAGCTTTTCAGGAGAATGAAATCGGAAGTCTGGAAGTTGGTAAATCAGCGGATTTTATCATTATGGATCAGGATTTAATGACTGTTCCGGAGGTTAAAATTTTAGATACCAAAGTTCTGGAAACTTTCAGCAACGGTAAAAAAATTTTCTAAAAGGTTTGAAAAAAATCGCTTATATCGAGCTTGATACACACGCCGAAATTGCAGGTAATTTTCTGGAATTAATGAAAAATTCATCGCAGTTTTCGGTGGATTTTTACTTTTCCGAAAAAATTTTCAAGCAAATTGGCAAGAACGATCCGCATATTTTTGTCGTTAAAAATGGTGGGCTTTTACAACGTTTAAAAGAGAAAAAGTACGATTTGGTCATCATCGGAACGGTACATCGGTATTTTAATTTGTTTAATGAAATTTCAGCGAAATTTAATACAGCAATCATTGTTCATAATGTAAATTTTTCCAGAATTTCGAAGTTTCAGCTCATTCAGAATATTTTTAAAAAAGACTTCAAATACCGCCTAAAATTAGCATTTAAAGAAGACTTGCTTTTCGCACCGCAGGTTTTTAAAAATGCAGAAAAATTGCTGGTTTTGGACCAAAATCTAAAATCGAAAAATATGGTCTTTTTGCCGGTTTTTTTTACAGAAAAATATGCTAAAAAAGAAACGAATATTTTTACCATCGTTGTTCCGGGCGCGGTTTCGCAGGCAAGACGTGACTATAAAAAAATACTGAGCGCATTGTCCAAATTTTCGAAAAATAACCCGCAAAGAAAGCTCAAAATTGTTTTTCTTGGAAAGGCGCAAGATGAAGAATTGCTTTGGCTGCAAAGCTTTGAGAAAACCAAATCAAAAAATATTTCAATTCAATATTTTACCGAAAAAGTTCCGCAGCATATTTTTGATGAATGGATGCAAAAAGCGGATGTTTTATGGTGCCCAATTCAGCGTGAAACGGAATTTTTTAGCAATCATGAAATCTACGGCGAAACAAAAATGAGCGGAAATATTGGTGATGCGATAAAATTTGGAAAAGTAGCTTTTTTCCCCGAGAATTTTTCTTCGGCGTACGAATTCATTAAAAACGAAGATTCGCTGGAGAAAATTTTAGCCTTTAAAACGGCAAATTTTTTCGATTTTCAAAGAGAATTCAACCGCGAAAAAGTGGCCGCGGAACTGGAAAAAGTCTTACATTCTTTAATTTAAATTCTAGAATTTAAATAAGCTTCGGAAAAACCTTGTATTCAGATATTCCTCCAACGGGAAAATTTTCATCACGTGATTAGCGCCGAAAATCACGAGTAAAACAAATCCCGGTTTGTAAATTAAATTCAGGAAATTGCTGTTCGTGTCCGGCAAAATAATCGCTACGGTACTCGCTAAAGTGCAGATAATAAAAACGTACATCATTTCGATGGTTAGCGGAAAAACCTTGAATTTTACGAAATTGAAATAAATTTTGATCAGGTTGAACAAGGTGAGCGAAATGCCCGTTGCCATTGCGATTCCGATGATTCCTAATTCGGTTTTTGTGAGGAAAAGGTAGTTTAAAACAATGGTGGTAATCGCTAAAAACAGCATCACCACAATGTTGAAACGATAGTATTTCGAGAGCGAAATGATATGTCCGTTGAAGCCGGTAGCAAGATCGAAAACCATCGCGAAACCTAAAATCCAAACGACAGGTTCGGCCTGACGAAGCTGCTCGCCGTTTTTGATAAAGTTGCTTAAATACGGGAAGCCAACGAGAATACATGCAAATAAAACCGCACCTAAAAAGAACAAAGTCAGCGACGTTTTTTTATGAAAACGGTCGAGTTCCTCGAAATCATTGTCGGAAATATTTTTATTGATAATCGGCGCTGAAATATTGAAAATTCCCATTTGCGGAATCATGATAAAAGACAAAATGGAGAGAATAATGCTGTAAACGCCGTTCTCTTCGAAGTTTAAAAATTCGCCGATCATGAAATTATCAACGCGGAAAGCGATGTAATTTCCGATGTTTCCGAGAAATCCGTAGAAACTGTAATTCAGGATTTCTTTCCACAAATTGTCTTTCCGAACATAATCTGTGCT
Source organism: Kaistella treverensis (assembly GCF_900114045.1). Taxonomy (GTDB): domain Bacteria; phylum Bacteroidota; class Bacteroidia; order Flavobacteriales; family Weeksellaceae; genus Kaistella; species Kaistella treverensis. The sequence goes on along the minus strand of NZ_FORQ01000001.1, from coordinate 855,731 downwards.
AAAATCCGGTGAAAATTTTTCGAGCTTATTGGCGTAAAAAAAATAGCCGACAAAAGACAGAATAAACATTCCGATGAAAAATCCGTACGCACCTTTTTCGGACATTCCCAAAAAGAAAAAGAGCACAAAAGCACCTAAATTAGCGATTTTGGGAAAAAGATTTTCGAAAATATTCGGAACAGCAATCCGCTTAAAATTGGTGATATATTTATTGAAAACCGCGGAAAGCGCCATTATTAAAATGAGCGGCAAAATGAGCCGTTTCATCTTCCAAAGTTCCAGCGTTTTAAAACCAGGGAAAAATTGGAAAAAAAGAAAGAAAAAGAGGCTAAAAATTAGAAAGTTAATTACAATCCCGACGAGCGAAAGTGAGAGCAAATTTAGATTTTTACCCGCTTTTTTAGCCTGCAGAAAAAATTTAACATTTGAGAAAGAAAGTCCGAAAACCACGACGGGTAAAAGCATTTCTGCGGTCGGCATAATGTAGCGTAGTTTTCCGTAAAATTCCATGTCATACGGAAAAACGAAAATCGCGGAAATGGTTCCGAGTAAAAAACCGAAATATCCAATCAAAGAATATTTAAATCCTTGCCTCGCAACTACGCTCATCGTTTCATTCTATTTTGAGTGGTGAAATTGCCTAGGAGCAGCGCTTTTGCGATGAATTTTTGGTGAGAACCAAATGTTATTAAACTGAAAAAAAATGTTTGCGGCATTAACTGGATTTTCAAAAGCAAAAAACAAATATAGTAAAATATGTTAAATATTTGTTAAAATGGAAGACTTGCCACAGAATATTTCGTGGTTACGGGCAATTACTTTATTTTTAAAGATTGGAAAAATACCTGCTAAAATGCCACTTTTTCTTATTTAAACGTTAAAAAAATACAATGAAAAAATATTTATTTTTACTGCTGATTGGCCTTTTAAGTTCATGTTCTGCGCTGAAAAATACCAGCGAAAAACCGTTTGTCTGGGAAGGCGCCAATGTATATTTTCTGCTGACCGACCGTTTTAAAAATGGAAATCCGGACAATGATGTGAATTTTAATCGCACAGAAAAAGCTGCGGTTTTACGCGGTTTTGAGGGAGGAGATTTACGCGGAATTATCCAGAAAATTGATGAAAATTACTTTACTGACTTAGGTGTAAACGCCATTTGGATGACGCCGCTTGTGGAGCAAATTCACGGTGCGACAGATGAGGGAACGGGAAAAACGTACGGTTTTCACGGCTATTGGGCAAAAGACTGGACCGCGCTTGATCCGAATTTCGGTACAAAAGCAGATTTGCAGGAATTAGTGGAAAAAGCGCATAAAAAAGGTATTCGAATTGTTTTAGATGCCGTCATCAACCACACCGGACCGGTAACAACAGTTGACGCGGCTTACCCAAATTCCTGGGTTCGAACTTCGCCAACCTGTACCTACAATAATTATCAAAATACGACGGCCTGTACTTTGGTCGCCAACCTTCCGGATATTTTAACCGAATCTGACCAACCGGTGGAATTGCCGCAAATGTTGGTGGAAAAATGGAAAAAAGAGGGGAGATATGAGGCAGAAATGAAATCGCTTGACGAATTTTTTGCGCGCACCGGTTATCCGCGTGGCCCAAAATATTATATTATGAAATGGCTGGCGGATTATGTGGAAGACTACGGAATCGACGGTTATCGCGTAGATACAGTGAAACACACCAACGAAGATGTTTGGAAAGATTTCCAGAAAGTTTGTCAGGAAGCTTTTGATATTTACAAAAGAAAAAATCCGGAAAAAGTGCTGGATAACAACTTATTTTTCACCGTTGGCGAAGTTTACGGCTACGGAATTTCCCAAAAGCAGGATTATAATTTTGGTGATAAAAAAGTGAATTATTATCAAAACGGCTTTAAATCTTTAATTAATTTTGATTTTAAAGGCGACGCCAATAAACCGTACGAAGAACTTTTTTCGAATTATTCAAATTTGCTGAACGGCGATCTGAACGGAAAAACAGTCATGAATTACCTTACTTCGCATGACGACGGTTCGCCTTTCGATAAAGATCGAAAAAGAACCTTCGAAGCAGCCACAAAACTGATTTTAACACCGGGAATTTCCCAAATTTATTATGGTGATGAAAGCGCACGCGATTTAACAATTGAAGGCGCCGAAGGCGACGCTACTTTGAGAAGCAATATGAACTGGAATGATTTGCAAAATAATGCGGCGACGCAAAAACTCGAAGAACATTACCAGAAATTAGGGAAATTCCGGGCGGATCATCCGGCGGTGGGCGCGGGCGTTCACAAAAATTTAGAAAATAACGCGCAGTATTGGTTTTCCAGAAGTTTTACGAAAGACAATTTCACCGATAAAGTTGTAGTTGGATTGGATTTGCCAAAAGGTGAAAAAATGGTGAATTTGGGCGGAATTTTTCCTGCGGGAACCAAATTACGCGATGCGTATTCCGGAGAAACGACGGTAGTTTCGAAAGATAATTCCGCAAAAATCAGCAGCGATTCTACCATCGTTTTATTTGAAAAAATATAAAATAATTAAAAACTAAAAAGCTTTTAGAAAAACATAAAATGAATTTAAAAATAACAGTCTTAACCTTGCTTTTTTCGGTTTCGCTTTTTGCTCAAAAAGTTCCGACCACAAGTAAAACCGAATTTTCAAAAGAAGCTTTAACGCAAAAAATTACCGCCTTAAACGGCAAAAAATTGCAGATTGCAGAAATCCTAAAAAAGCATGAAGGCCGGATTTTAATCATTGATTTTTGGGCAAGCTGGTGTCGTGACTGCATTTTGGCTTTGCCATCGACGAAAGTACTAAAGGAAGAAAATCCCGAAATTGATTTCGTTTATTTTTCGCTGGATCGTTCGCATGAGCAATGGAAACGCGGTTTAGAAAAGTACGAGATTATTGGCGAAGAAAATTATTGGTTTGATGAGGGCTGGAAAAATAATTTCAATAATTACATCGATTTGAATTGGGTGCCGCGTTTTATGGTCATTGACCAAACCGGAAAAATTGCAAAATATTACGCAATTAGCCCGAGTGATCCTGATATTCAGAAAAAAATTAACGAGTTAAAATAAATTAAAAGCGGAAATTTTGCCGCTTTTAATTTGGTATTTATTTAATAAAAATTCGGTGCTGTTTAGGCAGATTTTTTTGTTTTTCTAAAAACTTATTTTATTGAAAAGGTTCGCCAAGAAAATCATTTAAAGGTTTCATCGCTTTGTAAACTTTAGCAAAATCCTTTACAGCGCCGGTTTTCATCAAAACTTCATCGGAAACCGGATGACTTACGGTGAAACTTTTCAGTTTCAGAAATTCGGCCATCGGATGGTCTTTTTCAAAACCTGTAGGGATTCTTTTCAGTTTGCTTTCCACACTCAAGCCACGGAAATTATTTCGGAAAGTTTCTTCTTCCAGAATATTTTGAAAAATCTGGTCATTTAGCTCGATATTTTTTCTAATTTCTTTTAATACCGCAGATTCTGGTTGGTAAACCCCGCCGGCAAGAAAAGATTTTCCCGGCTCGATGTGTAAATAATAACCGGCTTTTTTACCTTTTCCCATTCCTAAACTGATGCCGAAATTGGTTTTGTATGGTTGTTTATTTTGTGAAAATCGCGTGTCGCGATAAATTCGGAACAAGGCTTTGTTCGCGTCAATTTTCAAGATGTCTTCATCAAATTCACCAATTTCCGTGATGAGTTCATCGACAAAATCAACCACGTTGTCTTTGGCTTTCAGGTAAAGTTCTTTATTTTCATTAAACCAGTCGCGGTTGTTATTTAGCTTTAATAAATTTAAAAAACTGAGGGTGGAACTTTTAAGCGATTTCATGATGAATTTTAATCTTTAAAATTAATAAAAAAAATAGCCGCTAAAACGCCCAATTTTTTCAATTATTGAAAATTGAAGAAAAGCGCGCTAATATTATCAATTTTAAAAACGTATCTTTGCACCCAATTTATAGACGATCTTTTACATGAATTTATTTACGGAGACCAATTTAAGTCCTGAAATCTTGAAGGCAATTGGCGAACTGGGCTTTGTAAGCCCAACAGAAATCCAAAAACAGACTATTCCTTTTATCTCTACAGATATACGCGATCTTATCGCACTTGCGCAGACGGGAACAGGCAAAACAGCAGCTTTTACGCTTCCGATTTTGGATATGATTGACGACGGGAGTCGCAAAATCCAATTATTGGTGCTTTGTCCAACCAGAGAACTTTGTTTGCAAATTACCAAAGACATTACTAATTATTCGAAATACATGCGAAACATCAAAACTACAGCGGTTTATGGTGGAAGCAGTATCACTGATCAGATCAGATCGTTGCGGGACAAACCACAAATCGTGGTGGGAACTCCGGGACGTGTTATCGATTTGATTAACAGAAAAGCACTTGATTTCTCGGAAATCAGATGGATGATTCTTGATGAAGCTGATGAAATGTTATCAATGGGTTTCAAAGATGATTTGGAAACAATCTTACGCGAAACACCTGACACAAAACAAACTTTCCTTTTCTCGGCAACGATGAACAGAGAAGTTGAAAGAATTTCTAAAAACTATTTGACCGATCCGCACCGTATTGTGGTAGGATCGTTGAATGAGGTGAAGAAAAACATCAAGCACGAATTTTACGTGGTTGGTTACAGAAACAAAAAAGAAGCTTTGAAAAGATTGATCGATGCAAATCCAAATCAATATTCAATTATCTTTTGCCGAACCAGAATGGAAACTCAGGAAGTCGCAGACTTTTTGATGCAGAACGGTTATGCTGCAGATGCGCTTCATGGTGATTTGTCACAGGCGCAGCGCGACACGGTGATGAAAAAATTCCGACTGAAAAACATCGATATTTTGGTGGCGACTGATGTTGCTGCGCGAGGTTTGGATGTGAATTCACTGACTCACGTAATTCACTTTTCGTTGCCTGATGATCCGGAGGTTTTCGTTCACCGAAGTGGTAGAACTGGCCGTGCCGGAAAAGATGGAATTTCAATTGCTTTGATTAAACCGGAAGAATCCAGAAAGTTAAAGCAGATTAAACAATCTACGAAAATTGAAATCGTAGAGAAGAAAATTCCGACCGGAAAAACGATCATCGAAGCACAGGTTGCCGGCGTTTTCGAAAAACTGTTTACCGAGCACGAAAATTTGGTAGAATTTGATAATGAATTAATCCCAGATTTATCTGCTTTTACCAAAGAGGAATTGGCACACCAGATGTTGCAGCTGCAGTTAAGAGATATGGCGCTTTATTATAAAGATAAAGACGATTTGCTTGAGATTAAATTCAACAGCGATGAGCGTGGCAGCGATAGAGGCCGTGACCGTGGCAGAGGAGACCGCGACGGAAGAGGCCGCGACCGCGATCGTGGTGGTGACAAAAGAGATGGTGGAAACCGTTTTTCTTCAAACAGAGACGGCGGAAGTCGTGAATTTAGCAGAGACCGTGATGGTGGAAACCGCGAATTCAAGGAAAGAAAGCCGCGAAAAAATAACGGTGATATGGTGCGTTTTTTCTTTAATCTCGGCAAAAGAGATCATTTGAAAAAAATCGATATGTTGGAGATTATTAATAAAGCAACAACAAAATCGAAAAAAAGACCCGATATCGGTGATATTGAAATCCTGGAAAAATTCTCCTTCTTTGAAGTAGAAAAATCTTATAAAGATGAAGTTTTGAAAGGTTTAGAAACGCAGAAATTTAAAGGTAAAGAGCTGCGCGCAGAAGAATCGAAATAATTTTCATTCATGATAATTACTAAAAAACCAGTTTGTTCAAGCAGCTGGTTTTTTTTGTTTTAAATTATAATATCAATGTTAAGGAAACTTAATATAAAAAGGCACATCGTATCAGTCTTTTTCCGAAATTTGCAAAACTAATCTCTAAACGAAATAAAATGGGAATCGGAAATATTTTTAAAATGTTCCAGCCAAAAGACAAAGTGTTTTTTGTACTCTTCGAAAAAGTAGCGGCAGAACTTGTTGCCATGTCAAAAGAATTTCATGAAAGTTTGCTGGATTTCGATATCAATGACGACACGATGTTGCAGCACATGAGCGATTACGAACACCGTATGGACGATTTAACCCACGAAATTTTCGTGCAGTTGGGCGAGAATTTCATCACGCCGTTTGACCGTGAAGATATCAGCCATTTGGCAAGCGGTTTAGATGATATTGCCGATTATATGTATGCATCAGCAAAATACATTTACCTTTATAAAGCGCCACTTGATCCGGCTTATACAGAATTTACACTTTTGATTTACAAATCGTGTCTAGAAGTTCAGAACGCAATTAAAAACCTAAATGATTTCAGAGATCCGAAAGCGGTGAAAGAGTCTTGTATTAAAATTAACTCCTTTGAAAACATCGCAGACGATGTCCTAAGCCAGGGAATTGTAAAATTGTTTGAAACCAATGATGCGATTACCATTATTAAAGTAAAATCTGTTTTTGAATATCTGGAAATAGTGACCGATAAAGCAGAGGATGTTGCAAATACGATTGACAGTATTTTAATTAAATACGCTTAGTCTATTCCCTAAATTTTAATAATAAAGAATGGATTTACCAATTCTACTTGTAATCATCATTGTTTTAGCTTTAATTTTTGATTACATCAATGGTTTTCACGATGCTGCGAATTCAATCGCGACCATCGTTTCAACCAAAGTTTTAACGCCGTTTCAGGCGGTTCTTTGGGCTGCAGTTTGGAACTTTGCTGCTTTTTTCCTGGCCGCTTATGTTATCGGTGAATTTAAAATAGGTAATACAATTGCGAAGTCGGTGAATGAAAATTTCATCAATCTTGAAGTTATTTTTTCCGGGCTAATTGCGGCAATTTTTTGGAATTTGCTAACCTGGTGGTTTGGCATTCCGTCTTCGTCTTCACATACGTTGATCGGTGGATTTCTCGGCGCAGCGCTTATGTTTGCGTTGGTTTCAGATTATGATGCGGTCGCGCTTGCCAATCCTGGTTTGGGATTTTGGGATAACCTGATGCTCGCATTTAAGCAGCTGTTTACCCAGAATGTGGTGAAATATGACAAAGTAATTCCGATTTTCCTCTTTATATTTTTAGCACCAATGATTGGTGGAGTCATATCGATTTTAATTACACTATTTATCGTAAATGTTTCTAAAAACGCGAGTCCACGTAAAGCGGACAACGTTTTCAAAAAGCTACAATTGGCATCTTCAGCACTTTTCAGCTTGGGACACGGTACCAATGACGCGCAAAAGGTAATGGGAATCATCGGTGCGGCGGTAATATACCACCACACGCAAACTTTGCAGGATCCGGCATATTTGAACTTAGACAGCACACACCAGTTTAATTATTTCGTAGAACATTATTTCTGGGTGCCTTTTACCTCCTTTTTAATGATTGCTTTGGGAACCATGAGCGGTGGTTGGAAAATCGTGAAAACTATGGGAACCAGAATTACCAAAGTTACGCCATTGGAAGGTGTTGCCGCGGAAACTGCGGGTGCAATTACGCTTTTCATTTCGGAACATTTCGGTATTCCGGTTTCTACAACGCACACCATTACCGGTTCAATTATCGGTGTTGGCGTTACAAAACGGGTTTCCGCAGTTCGCTGGGGAATTACCGTGAGCTTGCTTTGGGCGTGGATTTTAACCATTCCAATTTCAGCTTTCGTGGCAGGACTAACTTATCTGATCGTTACTTTCGTCAGCTAAAAATTTTAAATAAATGTTACAAGCCATTTCATCCGAAGTGGCTTTTTTGTTGGCATTTTAATAAGCAAAGAATTATTTTAAATTGTATTTTTGCACAAAGAAGAATTTTATGCAGTTTTTAGATGAATATCAGGCGATGGTCGCGAATGCTATTGAAAAATATATTTTCAAAGATAAACCTGAAGAGCTTTACGAACCGATGAATTATATCATTTCGCACGGTGGAAAAAGACTGCGTCCGATGATGGTTTTGATGGCGTGTGAAATGTTTGACGGCGACCTTAAAAAAGCGTTGAAACCTGCTTTAGCCATTGAATTTTTCCATAATTTCACTTTGATTCATGATGATATCATGGATGAAGCGCCACTGCGCCGCGGGAAACCAACCATTCACACTTTGCATGGAATAAACGTCGGAATTTTGTCCGGTGATGCATTAATGTTCAAAGCGCTGAAGTTTTTCGAAAATCTTGAACCGCATTTGTACAAAGCGTGTATGCGCGTTTTTATCCACACCGGATTGCTTCTGTGCGAAGGACAGCAATACGATATTAATTTTGAAACTCAGGAAGAGGTAACCTTCAACGATTATATCCGAATGATTACCTATAAAACCGGAATTTTAAGCGCGTCTTCGTTTGAAATCGGAGCACTAATCGCCGGTGCTGATTTTAAAGATGCAAAAGCTATTTTCAATTTCGGGAAACATGTTGGGATTGCTTTCCAGATTATGGATGATTATCTGGATGTTTTCGGAAATCAGGAACAAATCGGGAAACAGCACGCCGGTGATATTTACGAAAATAAAAAAACCGTTTTGTACCTTTTAGCGAAAGAACACGGAACCGAAGAAGAGCGAAAAGAGCTGGAATTCTGGTATTCGAAAAAAACCGATAATATTGATAAAGTTTACAGCGTTGAAAAGATTTTCCGTCGTACAAAAGTTGATGAAAAAGCCTTGCAGCTGATTCAAAAACACAATGAACTGGCGCAGGAATATTTAAATAAAATCAGCGTAAGTGATGCGAAGAAAAAACCGTTCATCGAACTGGCAAATTATCTTTTGCGCCGGGAAAGCTAAAATGTAAATTCAAAAAATTACCGCTTAAAACACCTAATTTTTAAGATTTAGCAAAATGAAATTCCGAACAGAAGTAGAAATTACAAATTCCAAAACCAAAATAGAAATTGAAGACCAGGTATTTTCCATAGGTTCCTGTTTTGCCACGGAAATCAGCGATTTGCTGCAGACCGGCCAAATTCAGACATTCAACAATCCGTTCGGGACAATTTTTAATTCGTTTTCAATAAATAATTCGGTAAAAAGACTGCATGACGCCCGATTTTATTCCGAAGAAGATTTAATCAGCTTCAATGAAGAAGTGATTTCGCTTGATCATCACACTTCGTTCAATTCGCGGTTTTTACACCAGACTTTACACAAAATAAATTCGCAGATTGAAGCCGGAAATCAATTTCTTCAAAACACAAATTGGGTGCTGATAACGTACGGAACTTCATTTATCTATGAATTTCTGCCGAAAAAAAAAATAGTTGCTAATTGCCACAAAATTCCCGGAAAATATTTCGAGAAAAGGTTGCTCACGCATCTGGAATTGACGGATTCTATTTACGAAACCATTGTGAATTTAAAAGATATCGCGAAGCCGAATGTTCAGATTTTATTTACGGTTTCGCCGGTTCGGCACACCAAAGACGGTTTGGCTGAAAACAGTTTAAGCAAAGCGAAACTCATCACCGCGATTCATGAAATTTTACCACAGTTTGAAAACTGCCATTACGTGCCGGTTTATGAGATTTTAATGGATGATTTGCGCGATTACCGTTTTTACAAAGAAGATTTGATTCACCCGAATACTCAAGCTATCAATTATATTTGGGAAAAATTCGGAAATGCTTATTTTTCTGATGAAACCATGGATTTTGTGGAAGAAAATTTCAAAATAAATAAAGCTTTAAGCCACAGAAATTCCGACGAAAAGAACCCAAAATACCAAGAATTTTTAGAAAAGCTCAATCAAAAAATTGCAATACAGCAAACTAAAGTGAAGCATAAGATTTTTTAAATTTTTGGCAGCTTATCCGCCTTCCACTCCCGCTTTTTTGTTCCGCTTTGCTACACAAAAAGAGCTCCGTTCAAGTCGGGCTGCAGTAAAACTACTATTATGATTGACACGCATACGCATTTATATTCCGAAGAATTCGATGAAGATCGAAACGAAATGATTGAAAGAGCTTTGAAAAAAGGTGTTTCTAAATTTTACCTGCCCGCGATCAATTCTGAAACTCACGAAAAAATGCTCAATTTAGAGGCAGAATTTCCGGGGCAGATTATTTCGATGATGGGACTTCACCCTTGTTACGTGAAAAGCGAAAATTGGGAAGAAGAACTGGAAGTTGTTTATAGATATCTGAACCTAAGAAAATTCGCCGCGATTGGTGAAATCGGTATTGATTTATATTGGGACAAAACCACGCTGGATGTTCAGGTAAAAGCCTTCGAGCAGCAGATCGACTGGGCAATTGAAAAAGATTTACCAATTGTCATCCACACGCGCGAAAGTTTTGCTGAAACTTTCGAAGTGCTAAATCGTAAAAAACACCCCAAATTGCGCGGAATTTTTCACTGCTTTTCCGGAACTCTGGAACAGGCAAAACAGGCAATTGACCTGAATTTTCTGCTCGGAATTGGTGGAGTAGTTACCTTTAAAAATGGAAAAATTGACCAGTTTCTAGGCGAAATTCCTGTACATAAAATTGTGCTCGAAACTGATTCGCCGTACTTGGCGCCAGTGCCGCACCGCGGAAAAAGAAACGAAAGTTCTTACCTCGATTTGGTTGTAGGAAAACTGGTGAATATTTACAACAAAGATTTCTCCGAAATTGACCGGATTACCACCGAAAACGCAGAAAAGTTGTTCGCATAAATTTCAGTTAAAATCAAAAAAAACCGGCTTTTAACAGGTAAAAAAGCCGGTTTTTATTTTTAAAAATTCTATCTGTTCCGCGTAAAATTGCTTTTGTTATTAGGCTTTTTACTGTGGCTGTTATTCGCCGGTGCCTGAGTTCTCGGACGGAAAGGTTTATTGTTGGAATCTCTTTTTTCTACCACCAAATTATCGGTGTGAAAAGGGTGATTTTTTTCCACCGGAATATTTTTTCCGATGAGTTTTTCTGTGTTTTTCAGGTTCAAAAGATCCAAACCATCAACAAAAGAAATGGAACTTCCTTCCGCGCCTGCTCTTCCGGTTCTGCCAATTCGGTGAACATAGGTTTCGGAAACATCGGATAATTCAAAGTTTACGACATATTTCAAGTCATCGATATCAATTCCGCGCGCGGCGATGTCGGTTGCTACCAAAATTCGGGTTTTCCCGGATTTAAAGTTGGTCAGTGCGTTTTGTCTTTGATTTTGCGATTTATTTCCGTGAATGGCTTCTGCAGAAATTTTATGACTTTGCAGTTTTCTGGCAATTTTATCCGCGCCGTGTTTTGTACGTGAAAAAACCAGAACAGATTCTTTAATATCCTGTTGAAGGATATGCGTTAAAAGTTCCAGCTTGTCATTTTTATCGACAAAATACACTTTCTGCTGAATGGTGTCTGCCGTTGCGGAAACCGGCGCAACTTCCACCTTCACAGGATTGGTCAGCATGGAGTTTGCGAGTTTACTAATTTCATCCGGAAAAGTTGCGGAGAAAAATAAAGTTTGTCTTTTTGGTGGAAGCAATTTAATAATGCGCTTTACATCGTGAACAAATCCCATGTCCAGCATTCTGTCGGCTTCGTCTAAAACAAAAACTTCAAGATGTTTTAATGAAATAATTCCCTGCGAAATAAAATCGAGCAATCTGCCAGGAGTAGCAACCAAAATATCAACGCCACGACGAAGCGCCGTTTCCTGAGCACCTTGTTTTACACCACCAAAAACTACCAGATGTCTCAATTTAAGATGTCTTCCGTAGGATTTAAAACTTTCGTCGATCTGTATTGCTAATTCGCGCGTTGGCGTAAGAATCAGCACTTTGATATTATTATTTTTTTGCTGCTTTTGCGCCAAATTTTGTAAAATCGGAATTGCAAATGCTGCAGTTTTTCCGGTTCCGGTTTGTGCGGTACCAAGCAGATCTTTGCCCTGTAAAATATGCGGAATTGATTTTTGCTGAATGGGTGTTGGTTGCGTGTAACCTTCTTCCTGAAGCGCTTTTGCGATAGGATCAATTAAGTTTAAGTCGGAAAAATTCAAATGAAATGTTTTTAATTAAAATGAAACTCGTGTCATTCTTTTTGTATGTGACGAAGAAAATGAAGTAAAAAACTTTTAGAGTTTTCAGTTCCGCAGGAAAGCGGATTCATTAAGAATGACTACGTCCATAAAAAATCCTTCCGCGAGGAAGGAATTTGGTGGTGCAAATATAGTTTAATTATTTTTAGCAGCGGTTATTTGGGAATTATTCAATTTTTGTCCAGGTTTGGCTGGTTCTTAAACTATCGAAAAACTCATACAACTTTTGCAGTTCCGGTGTGCCGTGCTTTCCATAATCTTCAATTTTTTTTACCGTTCCATCGGCGTAAGTAATGGTTAAATAAGCAGTTGGTAAATCGGTGACGTTTTTATTGCCGTAGAAATTTTTCAAATTTTTTGTCTTTAAAGCAGCGAATTTTTCCATTAATTCTGAATATTTTTCCGCATCAATTGTTCCTTTAAAATTTCCCTCGCTTTCCTGAGTTTCCGAATTTCGGGAGAAATTAAATCTTTCAGCCTCGAAAATTGCTGATCTGTCGGCATTAATTGTCATTTTATAAATCGGACAAAAACCGAAACACGCGCCGCTTTCATACTTAATGGTCATATATTCGGTATTTTTTCGCGAAGTACAGGTTGTTAAAAATAAAAGTGAAAGCAGACTGAATAGGTATTTCATAAAATTAGTTTTTGGTGGAAACTCAACTATTATTCCAAAAAAAAAAGACCTGCAAGATGCAGATCTGTATTTTTAAAAAAAATGCCGTTTTAGCCGTGTAATTTTTTCCAGATGGCGTCTTTCAGTTCCATCAAACCTTCCTGCGTGACCGCAGAAAAGAAAATCGGCTGTCTGTTTTCCGGAAATTCCTTTAAAATTTCGGTTTTCAATTCGTCATCAAGCAAATCAGCTTTTGAAACGGAAATGATATAATCTTTATCTACCAATTCCGGATTGTATTCTTTAAGCTCGTTTTCTAAAATTTTAAATTCCTGAAAATGATCTTCAGAATCAGCCGGAATTAAAAATAAAAGAATGGAATTTCGCTCGATATGTCGTAAAAAACGGTGTCCCAAACCTTTTCCTTCAGCCGCTCCTTCAATAATTCCCGGAATATCTGCCATTACGAAAGATTTGTAATTCCGGTAATCTACAATTCCTAAGTTTGGTGTTAAAGTGGTGAAGGCATAATCTGCAATCTTTGGTTTTGCTGCAGAAACCGCCGCTAGAAGGGTGGATTTTCCGGCATTCGGGAAGCCTACTAAACCTACATCAGCAAGAAGTTTAAGCTCGAAAGTCACATAACCTTCTTCGCCGGGCAATCCGGGTTGCGCGTAGCGAGGAGTTTGGTTTGTGGAGGATTTAAAATGCTCATTTCCTTTGCCGCCTTTACCGCCGTGCATGATGATAATTTCCTGCCCATGCTCCATGATTTCAGCAATTATTTCACCTTCTTCATTTTTTGCAATGGTTCCCAAAGGAACGTCGATGTAAACATCTTCACCATAAGCGCCGGTCAGTTGGTTTTTACTTCCATTCACGCCGCGTTCAGCTTTAATATGTCGGGTATAACGCAGCGGAAGTAAGGTCCACTCGTGGGAATCACCTCGTAGGATAATGTGACCGCCGCGGCCGCCATCTCCACCATCGGGACCGCCTTTTGGAACATATTTTTCCCGGTTAAGGTGTGCGGAACCTGCGCCGCCGTGACCACTTTTACAATGGATTTTTACGTAATCTACGAAATTTGACATTTTGTGTTTGTTTTCTAGCCGGACTAAATCTTTAAGTGAGATTTTAAATCCTTAATCCTGCACTGAGGATTTATTTTTCAGTTTTGCCACTTCGGCAAAAAGTTTTTCGGAAATTTCGGAAATATCACCAACTCCGTTTATTTCCACATATTTTCCCTGTTGTTTGTACAATTCTGCAACTTCGGCAGTTTTAGAATAATATTCGGCGATTCTGTTTGCGATGATTTCTTTGTTGGAATCATCTTTTCTACCGCTTGTTTCGCCTCTTTTTAGCAATCTTTCTACTAATATTTCATCATCTACAACCAGCGAAAGGCAAATATCGATGGAGCTGTTTAAGACGTCTTTTACAATGTTTTCAAGCGCTTCGGTTTGTGTTGCGGTGCGTGGGAAACCATCAAAAATATATCCTTCTGCGTCGCACGGTTTGTTTAATTCATCAATCAGCATGTCGATGGTTACCTGATCCGGAACAAGCTCACCTTTTTCAATATACGATTTTGCCAAGGTACCTAAAGCCGTATCATTTTTCATATTGTACCGGAAAAGATCGCCGGTTGAAATTTGCTTCAGGTTAAATTTTTCAATTAAATTCTGCGCTTGTGTGCCTTTTCCGCTTCCGGGAGGACCAAAGAGAACGATGTTTATCATTTTATCAGATTATATTAGTGATTGATTCTTCCTTCTGCCAATTGATATAAATCCGGAAGATTTCTACCCAATTCATCGTAATCTAATCCGTAACCAAGTACGAATTTGTTCGGAATTTCCTTCGCCACATAGTCGATTTTAAATTCCTTTTTATATACATCGGGTTTCAGCAAAAGCGTAGCAATACGTAAAGATTTTGGGCGCTGCGTATTTTTAAAATATTCAAATAAACTTTCAATCGTATTCCCCGTGTCCACAATATCTTCCATAAGGATGATGTGTCGGCCTTCAACTTCTTTGGTCAAATCCATTTTTTTGTAGACAATTCCGGTAGAAGTGGTGCCGGAGTATGAACTCATCTGGATAAAAGCGATTTCACACTTTCCCGGATAATGCTTTAGAAAATCGGAAAAAAACATGATTACACCGTTTAAAACTCCAATGAAAACTGGTGTTTCATCTTTGTAATCCTCGTAAACCTTTAAAGCGAGATCTTTAATGATGGTTTGTATTTCATCATGAGTAAGATAGGGTACGAATTCTTTATCGTGAACTTTTACTACTTTCATTTGATTTTTAAAGCGCAAATTTAGCGAATTTATTCGAAACGTAAGTTTTCTAAATGTATTCGATTACAGCGTTTCTGCCGAAATAGCGCTATTAAATTTGTTCACCTTTATTATTAAATCTATTTTTGTAGCAATCTAAAAAAAGTAAAAATATGGCAACTTACGTTGTGGTGGGTCTTCAGTATGGTGATGAAGGCAAGGGTAAAATTACGGACGTACTTTCGGCAAAATCCGATTACGTAGTGCGCTTCCAGGGTGGTGATAACGCGGGTCATACCGTCTACGCTGGCGAGGAAAAATTTGTTTTGCACCTGCTTCCTTCGGGAGTTTTACAGTGCCCGGGCAAATGCATCATCGCGAACGGAGTGGTGGTAAACCCGAAAGCTTTTATGCACGAAATTTCCCAGATTGAAGAGAAAGGAATGCGCACCGACCACGTTTTTATCAGCCGCAGAGCACACGTAATTATGCCTTACCATATTTTGCTTGATACTTACCGGGAAGAGGAAGAAGGCG
This sequence comes from Kaistella treverensis, assembly GCF_900114045.1. Taxonomy (GTDB): domain Bacteria; phylum Bacteroidota; class Bacteroidia; order Flavobacteriales; family Weeksellaceae; genus Kaistella; species Kaistella treverensis. The sequence goes on along the minus strand of NZ_FORQ01000001.1, from coordinate 840,248 downwards.
GCACGCAAATCGGAACCACAAAAAAAGGAATCGGGCCGTGTTATGAAGATAAAATTGCGCGCGTCGGAATCCGGATGGTGGATTTGCTGAATCCTGAAGTTTTAGCCGAGAAAATCCGCAAAAACCTTAAAATTAAAAATTCGCTGTTCGAAAAATATTTCGAAAAACCAGGCATTGAGTTTGAAGAAATTTATAAAGAATTCCTGGAAATCGGGCAGAAATTAAAACACAGAATTGTAGATACCGAAGTTGAATTAAACCAAGCCATTCACGACGGTAAAAATATTTTATTCGAAGGCGCACAAGCTTTGATGCTTGATATTGATTTTGGAACTTATCCATACGTAACGTCGTCATCGCCGTCTACTGGCGGAGTTTGCACAGGCGCAGGTGTTCCGCCGACAAGCCTTCAGAACTTAATCGGTGTTGCAAAAGCTTATACAACACGCGTTGGTAACGGACCTTTTCCAACGGAACTGAATGATGAACTTGGAGAAAAAATGCGCAAAGTAGGGCAAGAATTTGGTGCAACTACTGGAAGACCAAGAAGAACTGGCTGGCTGGATTTGGTTTCATTAAAGCACGCGACAATGATTAACGGAATTAACAATCTTGTAATTACCAAACTCGATGTGCTTTCCGGGATTTCTTCTTTGAAAATCGCGACAAAATATAAAACCGAAGACGGAAAGATCATCGATTATTTCACTTCTTCCACCACAAAGCTTTATAATTACGAACCGATTTATGAAGAATTGGAAGGTTGGAATGAAGATATTTCCCACGCAAGAACTTACGATGAACTTCCAAACAACGCGAAAAAATATATCGAATTTATCGAGGATTATTTAGGAATCAATGTTTATTTGGTTTCCGTAGGCCCCGAAAGAAGTCAGAATATTATCCGAAAAGAATTATTTTAAGGTAAAAGCCACTTTTTTTTCGATTTTTCAATGTAAGCCACCAATTCCTGGTGGCTTTTTGCTGTTTTTTATTGAAATTATTTATTCGTTATGTATTGCTTTATTTTATTTAAAATTGGTAAAAAAGTGGTTTAAAATTTGATAAATATTTAGCAGTTAGTTTATATTTCAATAAATATAATAATTCGTAGTGTTTTTACAATTTTCTAAACCTTTTAAATTTTAAATGATGAAACCTCTACTTCAAAACCAGGAATTTCAGCTCGACGAAATCCTCTTCGAGAACAGAAACAAAGCGTACGGTGCTTATGTTTTAAGACATGACGCTGACCGGATTTTAACCAAAGCATTATTTTTAGGAATTGGGCTTTTTGCCGCATTCGCGATCACGCCGTTGGCCATCAACGCATTTTCTGCTCCCGCAGTGGAAAATATTCCGACAACAGCTCCGCCAACAATTTTAAAAAATGTTGACCGGGTGGACGATCCTGAAATTCAGCCGGTTAAACCCGAAATTAAAGTTCCCGTAAACACAGTAGATTCGCGCGTTGTGACACCCACTAGAAATGCAAAAGTTGAAACGGTAATGCCAAAGCAAACCGAAAAAGTTGATGCTGTTTTAGGAACTGAAAATATCAGCGGTAAAGCACCGGAAATTTCCTATCAGGCGCCGCCAACAACCACAATCGGTACTGCTTTTCCTGAAATTACTGTCCCAAAACCAGTTGATAATTCACCAAAAACGCAGGTTGATGTTCAGGCGGTTTTTAACGGTGGAATTGATGCTTTCCGCAACAAGGTCATCAACAATTTTGATACTTCGGTGATGGAAGGAACGGGCGAAGTTGTGCGAACAACCGTGGTTTTCATCGTTGAAAAAGACGGTACCATCAGCGAAGTAAAAGCAACCGGACCAAACGCAGATTTTAACCGCGCCGCAGAAAAAACCATCCGTTCCGTGAAAGGAAAATGGACACCGGCAAAAATAAAAGGCGACAATGTGAGAAGCTTTTTTAATTTTCCAATCTCCATGCAGTTTGAATAAATTCCGGGCTAAAACGGCATTTTTTTACTTATCCACAAAAGATTAACTTTTGTGGATAATTATTTGGTGCTGTAACGTGCTTTTTTACAGGATTTTAACTTTATCATCAGCATTGTCATTTCTTTAAAAATGATAAAAAAGTGTACTTTTGGAAATTAAATTTTTATAATGGCGAAAATCATCGGAGTTGCTAATCAAAAAGGTGGTGTAGGTAAAACCACCACGGCGGTAAATCTTGCAGCAGCATTGGGCGTTTTAGAGAAGAAAATATTGCTCATTGATGCAGATCCGCAGGCGAATGCAACCTCAGGTTTGGGTATTGATGAGGCAAATTTTTCCACCTACAATTTACTGGAACATAGCGCAGATGCGCAGCAATGCATTCAGAAAACGGCTTCGCCGAATTTGGATATCATTCCGTCACACATCGATTTGGTGGCAGCTGAAATAGAGCTGGTTGACCGCGAAAACCGCGAATATATGCTTCGTAAAGCATTGAATACAATTCGCAATCAGTACGATTATATTATTATCGACTGTGCACCGAGTTTAGGTCTCATTACAGTAAACGCTTTAACAGCGGCTGATTCGGTGATTATTCCGATTCAATGTGAATATTTTGCATTGGAAGGTTTAGGAAAACTGCTGAATACGATTAAAAATGTTCAGAAAATTCACAACAAAGATTTGGATATTGAAGGTCTATTGCTGACGATGTTCGATTCGCGCCTGCGACTTTCAAATCAGGTGGTGGAAGAAGTTCACCTGCATTTTCCCGAAATGGTTTTCGAAACAATTATCAGCCGAAATGTGCGTTTAAGTGAAGCACCGAGTTTTGGTGAAAGTATTTTGAACTACGATGCCGAAAGTAAAGGCGCGATTCAGTATTTGCAACTTGCCGAAGAGGTTTTGCTTAAAAACACAAAAAATTAATGAATTTGTAACCAAATTTGTACATTGGATTTTGCTTGACAGCAAAACTCCGGAAAAAACTCCATCATGAAAGATAAAAAAAGAGCAATGGGCCGCGGTTTAGGTGCAATTTTAAGCGCCGAATCAAAAGCCTCTGTAAATTCAGCGACAGACGAAGGTGCAGATAAATTTGTTGGAAATATTATGGAAGTTGCGTTGGATGATATCGATCCCAATGCTGCGCAGCCACGAACTTATTTCGATGAAAAAGCTTTAAATGATTTAGCACAATCCATCAAAAACTTAGGTTTAATTCAGCCGATAACGCTTCGGAAAGAAGGCAGCCGCTTTATCATTATTTCCGGTGAAAGACGTTTCCGCGCCAGTAAATTGGCTGGTTTAACCAGTGTTCCCGCGTATATCCGTTTGGTGAATGACCAGGAATTGCTCGAAATGGCTTTGGTGGAAAATATCCAACGAGAAGACTTGGACGCGATTGAAATTGCGTTGACTTACCAACGTTTGCTTGAAGAAATCGGTCTTACGCAGGAATCCTTAAGCCACCGAATTGGTAAGGAAAGAAGCACCATCACCAATTCCATCAGATTACTAAGACTTTCACCAGACATTCAAAACGCGATTCGCAGCGGCGAAATTTCTGCTGGACACGGTCGGGCGCTTGTCAGCATTGAAGATGCGGAACATCAGCAAAATTTATTTAAAAAAATAATTTTAGGAAACTTAAGTGTCCGTCAAACCGAACAGGAAGCGGCAAATCTGAAAAATCCGAAAACAGCAAATCAGAAAAAAACGGCCGTTTTGCCCAATATTTATAAAAAGGCAGAAAAAAATCTCGCTGATATTTTAGACGTTAAAGTGGAAATTAAAACCGCTTCAAACGGCAAAAAAGGTAAGATCGTCCTCGATTTTAAAAACGAAGAACAGTTGGAACAAATTCTTTCACACTTTAATTAATGCATAAAAACTTTGCTTTTTTCTGTTTTTTATTTTCCACAATGCTTTTCGCGCAGATAAGCCCGAAGGATACCATTCGGGTAGAAAATTATCCAACCGATTCGGTTTCTACGGTGAAAAAACCAAGCGAAATCCAAGTATATTCAGACATTAAAGCAGCGAACGCGTCGACAAAGACCATGAAATTCAACCCGACGCGCGCCGGCTTGTATTCTGCAGTTTTACCTGGTTTAGGGCAATATTACAACAGAAAATACTGGAAAATCCCGATTGTATGGGGCGCAATTGGTACGGGAGTAGGAATTACGATGTGGAATCAAAAACAATATACGCGGTACCGAAATGCTTTTGTAGCCGAATTAAACGGCCAAAAGCACGAGTTTTCAGATATCCCGGGTGTTACAAAAGAGGTTTTGGGCCGCACGCAGGACCGGGTAAAAAGACAGCGAGATTACGCCATTGCCATCACCAGTCTTTTATATGTTTTAAATATCGTAGATGCTGTCGTGGATGCGCATCTTTATGAAGGTAGAAAAGATCCGGATCTGGCGGTAAAACCTACGGTGATTTTCGATGAATTCGGAAAAAACGCCTCCAACGCTGGTCTTAGTTTGAGTTATAATTTTTAAAGATCTTTTTGATATAAAATCATGAAAATAGCATTAGTTGGATACGGAAAAATGGGCAAAATCATTGGAGAAATTGCCGAAAAAAAAGGGCATGAAGTTGTCGCGCGCCTGAATGAGACACCGACGGTTGAAAATCTGAATAATCCGGATGTCGTGATTGAATTTTCGAATCCTGAAGTTGCTTTTGAAAATATAAAGATTTGCCTTGAAAACCAGATTCCAGTAGTTTGCGGAACCACCGGCTGGCTGGACCGCAAAAGCGAAGTTGAGGAAATTGCAAAGCAAAATAACACCGCTTTTTTATACGGTTCAAATTTTTCCTTGGGGGTTAATTTATTTTTCGCTTTAAATGAAAAATTAGCTGCTTTAATGAAAGATTTTTCGGAATATCAGGTCCAAATGGAAGAAATTCATCATACCCAGAAAAAAGATGCGCCAAGCGGCACCGCGATCACTTTAGCTGAAGGAATAATCAAAAATGATTCGCGCTTCAATAGCTGGAAACTGGAAGAAACTGAAAATAAAGAACTCGGCATTTTCGCCCTTCGCGAAGACGATGTTCCGGGCACACACAGCATTTTTTACCGAAGTGAAGTGGATGAAATTGAAATCAAACATACGGCTTACAACCGAAACGGTTTTGCTGTTGGCGCAGTAATCGCCGCTGAATGGATTATCGGTAAAACCGGAAATTTTTCAATGCAGGATGTACTTTTCAGCAAGTAGATTTGCTTTCTGTAACAATATATAGCTTTTCTAAACTAATAGCGTAAGCAAAACAATATGAATTACTTTCTTACTTATTTAATCTATGTGGTTATCCTTTCCGTTTTAATGGGGATTTCTACGTGGAAGCTTTTCAAAAAAATGGGTTACAATCCGCTTTTTTCTTTTGTTCCGTTTTACAATTATTATATCGTACAAAAAGAAACCGGTCACCCGAAATGGTGGGTGGCGCTTGCATATTTACCGATCGTCGGACCGATAATGATGACAGTTTTCCACTTGTTCTTAATGAAACATTTCGGTAAGTCAAGTTTCGTACAAAAATTATTGACGGTTATTTTGCCATTTTTTTACATGGCGTACGTAAACTATTTCGAGAAACCGGAGGTTGAAACTGAAGATGATTTATATTTAACAACTGAAGAAAAAGAAGACAAGAAAAAGGAAACTTTTGTTGGTTCCATCACTTTTGCGGTGGTTTTCGCAACGGTAATTCATGTTTTCGCTACGCAGCCTTTCGGTATTCCGACAGGTTCTATGGAAAGAACGTTAATGGTTGGTGATTTCCTTTTTGTAAATAAATGGACCTACGGTTTCCGCATGCCGATGCGTCCTTTAGCAATAGCGTTTTTGCAGGGAACCATTATGGATACAGGCGAAAAAGGTAATCCGAAAGATGATCCAAAATCTTACGTTGAAGCTGTAAAATTACCTTACCAAAGAATTTTTCAGTTTAAAAAGCCACAGCGAAATGACATTGTGGTTTTCAACTATCCGCGGGATTCCGTGCACGTCGCCACAGACCGAAAGGATCCGTATGTGAAAAGATGTGTGGCCGTTGCGGGCGACGTATTGGAAATGCGCGCCGGTAGACTTTTTGTGAATGGAAAACCTGAAGTGGTTTTAGGTGATCAGCAAAAACAGCATAAATATATCGCAACTACAGGAAGTCAGCTGGATATTCCGGCTTTGTATAAAATTTATGGTTTTCTGCCGGTGCAGGAAATTCAGACCGAAAGCGGCTTTATTTATGATTTTCAGGGACTTACGGATAAAACTGCTAAAGAAATTGGTGAGCTTCCGCAAATTATCGATTTAAAAGAACATATCTGGGACAAAGATTCAGCTGCAATTTCTTATAAAATTAATGCTGAACGCGATGCCTACACCAAAAATATCGACACTACACAATCTATTTTCCCGATTAACAAAAAATGGAATCAGGACTGGTACGGTCCGCTCAGAATTCCGAAAAAAGGTGATGTTGTACAGTTGAATCAGGAAACTTTGCCCGAATACCGCTGGATAATTTCCGAATATGAACATCATCATTTGGAAAATAAAAATGGTAAAGTTTATATCGACGGAAAAGAAACCACACAATATACCATCGAACAAGATTATTATATGATGATCGGTGACAACCGTGATGCCTCTTTGGACGCGCGTTTTTTTGGTTTCGTACCGGAAGAAAATATCGTGGGTTCGCCCATGTTCACCTGGTTAAGTGTGGAAGGACTTTTCGCGGATAACAGTTCTACTTACCAACCAGCTGGAAAAACCATTCGTTGGGACCGCATGTTTAAAGCTACAAATACCGGGGAAGCAGAAAAAACTTCCTATTGGTGGGTCGCCGCGCTGCTGCTGCTCGTGTTCTTTGGCTGGGATTACATCATCAAACTCTTCAAGAAAAAAGATACAGAACAATAAGATTAAAGCGCGTTTATTCGCGCTTTTTTTACCATAATTTTACAAAATGAAAATTTTATTACCCATATTTTATTTGCCGCCAGTTTCCTGGTTCAGTGTTTTTTTAGCGCCGGAAAATGAAATTATTTTTGAACAGTTTGAGAATTTTCCGAAACAGACTTTCCGTAACCGTACAAATATTTACGGTGCAAACGGCAAATTATCTTTAATCATTCCGATGAATCATAATGGCACTCGCGTGATTAAAGATATTGAAGTTTCAACGCGGGAAAAATGGCAAAAACTGCACTGGAAGTCGGTAAAAACTGCTTATCAAACCACACCGTATTTTGAATTTTATGAAGATCAGCTTGAAGAAATCTACACTTTTAAGACAAAATCGCTGCAGGAATTTAACTTACACGCGCTGAAAGTCATCCAAAAGATTCTGAAAACTGAAAAAAAATATACTTTTAGCTCGGAATATTTTGCTGAACCGGATGCCGTGGATTATCGCAATCACTTTTCAGCAAAACAGGCTTCAGAGCAGGTTTTTGAAGAATACTTCCAGTCATTTTCAGATAAATACGGCTTTCTTCCGGATCTTTCAATTCTGGATTTAATTTGTAACAAAGGTCCGGAATCTCTTACTTATATTAAAAATCAACATAAATCAATCATATGAAAAAAATACTTATTGCGGCGTACTTCATGACAGGTTTCGCCACTTTCGCACAAACAACGGAGACCCCTTTGGATCCGATGAAGGACCAAAAATTAATGACCTGGTATCATGAGGATTTCGGTTCTTCCAATGTTTATGGTGTGAATACACAGAACGCTTATAAATATCTGGAATCTAAAGGTTTGAAGCCAAAACCTGTTATTGTTGGTGTTCTGGACAGCGGGGTGGAAGTGGATCATCCGGGTTTGATAAAAAATATGTGGAAAAACCCAAATGAAGTTCCGAATAACGGTAAAGATGATGACAAAAACGGTTACATCGATGATGTTTATGGCTGGAATTTCAGCGGCGGAAAAAACGGTGATATCGACGTAGATAATATGGAAGTAACGCGCGTGGTGAAAAAATATCAGTCAGTTTTCGAAGGTCCTGACTCTGCTAAAAATAAAGAAAATCAGGCTAAAATGCCGGAAATTTTTGACATGTATATGAAGTCAAAACAGATTTTTACCAAAAAAAGCATTGACGCAAAACAAAACTACGAAACTTATAAAAGAATCAGTGATAATATTCCGGCCATCATTTCAATGTTGAACGGACAGAATTTATCTCCCGTCGCAGTTGCCGCATTAAAGCCAACAACACCGGAACAGGCTATGGCGGTTTCGGTTTTAAGTCAAGTTGTGCGTGATCCCGAAATTACCGGAAAATCACCTGCTGAAGTTCAGACTTTTTTAACTTCTCAGATGAAAGAAGCTTTGGATTATTATGGTCCGCAGGCAACAAAACAGTATAATTTAGACTATGATCCGCGTGCTGAAATTGTGGGCGATAAATACGACGATTACTCTGAAAGATATTATGGCAATAATCATTTCGAAGGTCCGGACGCTACGCACGGCACCCACGTCGCCGGTATCATCGCCGGCTTGCCAAACGGTGAACATGTACAATATGGTGTAGGTTATAAAACTGCAAAAATTATGACCGTTCGCGCAGTGCCGGATGGTGATGAGCGTGATAAAGATGTTGCAAATGCCATTCGATATGCGGTAGATAACGGTGCTAAAATTTTAAATATGAGTTTCGGAAAACCTGTGTCACCCGGGAGAGATGTAGTGTGGGATGCTTTTAAATATGCCGAAGACAAAGGTGTTTTGCTTGTAAAAGCCGCAGGAAATGAAAATGAAAATATCGCAGAAAATGTGTATTTTCCTACGAATTATAAAAAAGCAACAGACGAGAAACCGTTCATCAATAATATGATTGTGGTAGGTGCGTCAACAAACGATAACGAGTTTTTGCGTGCAGATTTCTCTAACTACAACCAGAAGATGGTAAATGTTTTTGCACCAGGTTCAAAAATTTATTCAACCGTTCCGGATGGTAAATATGATTATTTGCAGGGAACGTCAATGGCTTCACCTGTAGTTGCTGGCGCAGCTTCAATTTTAATGGCTTATATGCCGAATCTTACGCCGGCGCAAGTGATTGAATCATTGGTGAAAACCAGCAACAAGTCATCGGTAAACGCAATGATTAATTCTAACGAAAATAACAGATTTGATTTAATTTCTGAATCTGGTGGTGTGATCGATGTTCGCAAGGCTGCAGAATATGCTTATACGCATTTCTATAAGCCAATGCCAACGAAAATAATTCCGGCTCAAAACAAAAGAGCGAAGGTGAAGAAATAAAAATTCCGAGCTTAAATTACCAAAAAATCCGATTCGTCGGATTTTTTTGCTTATCTAATAATGGCACGGTTTTTTGTAGTTAGAAAGCACAATTAATTTTACACTATGAAAAATTTACTATTAGCCGGAATATTTGGAGCAGCTCTTACTGTTTCCTGTTCCACTGCAAAAACCGCACAGGCAAACCGTGCAGAGTTTATGAATTTGAAAGGAGATTGGGAAATAACCAGCGTTAATTACGATAACAACTATAAAGTAAAACCATTTGATGAAAATGCTGATGCCCAATGTTTCGTTGGCAGCCACTGGACTTTAGTTCCTAATAACTGGACCGGAACGTATATGATTAACGGAGGTGCAGATTGCCCGAGTGTTATTCAGCCTATCAAATTTGAAGTGGTAAACGGCAACGAATTTAAATTTAAAAAACTGGTAGAAGGTTCAAAAGCGAAAGAAGTAGTTTCGGGATATTCTTTGAATTTAATAAACCAAACCGATAATCAGTTCAGTCTGGAACAAAGTGTTCCTGCAGACGGACAAAATGTAAGAATCGTTTACAACTTCGAAAGAACTTCAGCGAAATAATCTATAAAAATACAATTATGAATCTTTTTAATAAAACAAATATTGCAGCGTTATTCATCTCAACATCTTTAATGATGACCAGTTGTGACACTGTAAAAAACGCAAATAATCAACAGAAAGGTACCGTAATCGGAACAGCTGCAGGTGCAGTAATCGGAGGTATTATCGGTAATAATGTAGGAAAAGGTAAAAATGCACCCGTAGGAGCAGTTCTTGGTGGTATAGTTGGTGGAGTTGCCGGTAACGTAATCGGCGGAAAAATGGACAAACAGGCCAAAGAAATTAAAGAAACTTTACCTGGTGCCGAAGTAGAAAGAGTTGGCGAAGGTATTAAAGTAACCATGAAAGAAAATATGGTGAACTTTGGTTTCGATTCTTCTACGCTTTCATCCGCTGCACAGATGAACCTTGATAAACTAGCTGAAGTGCTGAAAAATAACCCGGATACCAACATTAATATCTATGGTTATACAGACAGCAAAGGTACAGACAGCTATAACCTTTCACTTTCCGATCGAAGAGCAGCTGCTGTAAAATCGTATTTGGTTTCCAAAGGTCTTGATGCATCCCGAATGATTACCATGGGACGCGGCGAGCAGGAACCTGTTGCTACTAACGACACTGAAGAAGGAAGAGCTCAGAACAGACGTGTTGAATTTGCAATTACCGCAAATGAAAACATGATTAATGACGCTAAAACAGCAAATTAAACCTTAAAAATAGATCATTTTTAAATCCGCTTCGGCGGATTTTTTTATTATAAAATCACTATTTTCGCAACTGATTCTATCTGAATGAATAAATATCTAAAACTGCTGCGCGTGGAGCAATGGGTGAAAAACCTTTTTGTTTTCGCACCTTTGTTTTTTTCCGGAAATATTACCAACCTAGAGCTTTTAATTAAAAGCATTTTTGCTTTTATTACCTTTTCTTTTGTTGCCAGCAGTATTTATATCATCAATGATTATTCGGATATTGAGTCAGACCGCAAACATCCCGAGAAAAAAAACCGTCCGCTCGCGAGCGGAACCATTTCCAAAGCCACCGCAAAGGTTTTTTTGGTAATTTTACTTGCACTCGTTGTAATAACGATTTTCACATTGCAAACGTTATTCGCTACAGATTATTGGCAGTTTGCGGTGATTATATTATTTTACTTTGTAATGAATCTCGCGTACACTTTCAAGCTGAAGCACGTCGCAATCGTTGATGTCTGCATCATTGCGGTTGGATTTGTTTTGCGAGTTCTTGCCGGCGGTTATGCCAGCGGAATTTTAATCTCACAATGGGCAATTTTGCTGACTTTTGTATTAGCCCTGGTTTTGGCCCTGGGAAAACGACGTGGCGAACTTGTTAATGCTCAGGTTTCCGGCCGAACCAGAAAATCGCTGGACGGTTACAATGTTCAGTTTGCAGACATCGCGCTTTCGATAAGTTGTGCGCTTGCGATTGTGTGTTATTTAATGTTTACCTTGTCGCCAGAAGTGCAGCAGCGCTTTCATCCGCGCGTTTTTTATACCGTTTTCTTTGTGGTTTTTGCGTTTTTACGTTATCTTCAGCAAACTTTGGTGTACAATAAAACCGAATCTCCGACCAAAATTATCTACAAAGACCGTTATATTCAGGTGACATTGGTTTTTTGGCTCGCGGCATTTTTACTTCAAATTTATTTTAAATAAATAATTACAGATGAAACCGAATTTCAAGCGACAGGTATCGAATTGGGGTAATTTTCCCGTGGTGGAAAAAGAAATGCGGAGCGAAGATTCTTTAGCAAAAATTCAGGAATTTGTGCGGAATAACCACGAAATTATCGCGCGTGGAAACGGCCGCTGCTACGGCGATGCAGCTTTGGCTGAAAATATTTTTTCCACTAAAAGGTTAAATAAATTTATAAGTTTTGATCGTTTGAACGGCATTATTGAATGCGAAGCCGGTGTTCTACTTTCCGAAGTTTTAGAAGTTATCATTCCGCAGGGTTATTTTCTGTATGTAACGCCCGGAACCAAATTTATCACCATCGGTGGTGCGATTGCGTCCGATGTTCACGGAAAAAATCATCACGCAGAAGGATGCTTTTCGGAATATGTTCTGGAATTTTCATTATTAAATGAAAACGGTGAAGTTCTGAATTGCTCGCGCAGCGAAAATGCTGATAAATTTTGGGCTACCATAGGTGGAATGGGACTTTCCGGAATTATTCTTTCCGCGAAATTCAAACTGAAAAATATTGAAACTGCTTACATCCGCCAGGAAAGTATAAAAGCGGAGAATCTCGATGAAATTTTCCAGCTTTTTGATGAAAGCGAATCCTGGACATACAACGTCGCCTGGATTGATTGCCTGCAAACCGGTGAAAATTTAGGCCGCAGTATTTTAATCCGCGGCGAACACGCTTTTAAACAGGAACTGCCGAAAAATCTTCAAAAAAATCCTTTAAAGCTCGAAAAAAAAATATCCCCTAAAATCCCCTTTTTTTTCCCGGGTTTCGTTTTGAATAATCTCACGGTGAAACTGTTTAATTTCTTCTACTTCAGAAGACAAAGGCCGAAGGTGGTGAAAAATTTCGTGCATTATGAGGCGTTTTTCTATCCTCTGGATGTGGTGACGGATTGGAACCGCATTTATGGTAAAAACGGATTTATCCAATACCAACTTGTTTTACCCAAAGAAACCGGCAAAGAAGGCATGAAAATAATTCTTGAAACCATCGCAGAAAGTGGAAACGGCTCTTTTCTGGCGGTACTGAAACTTTTCGGAAAGCAAAATAAAGATGCTTACAATTCGTTCCCGATCGAAGGTTACACTTTGGCGCTGGATTTTAAAATGAATGCAAAACTGAAAAATCAGGTCGAAAAGCTCGATAAAATTGTGGAAAGTTATGGCGGCAGAATTTACCTCACCAAAGATTCCATGAGCAAGCCGTCCCTTGTAAATTATCTGAAAAACGTGAATAATTCGAAGTTTGTGTCACTTCAGTCGAAAAGAATTCACAATGGTTAAAAGCGGAAAATTTGCCCAAAAAGCCGTTAATTTTTTAAAAATGAAAAGAAAGATATGATTGTTTTAGGAAGCAATTCCGACGTTGCGCAGGCCTTCGTAGAAAAGTTGCTAAATTCGGATGAAAAGCACTCCAAAATCTTTCTGTTTACCTCTAACCGCGAAACCACGGAAAAATTCGCGAAACACCTTGAAGTAAAATACGTTCAGCAATCTGAAATTATCGAACTTGATTTGCTTCAGCCAATAGATTATTCAATTTTTGAAAATATCAATTCGAACCTGCTTTTCTGTGCCACCGGATTTTTAGGTTTAGGAACCGAAGAAGGTCTTTACGACAACCGAAATACGCAAAATATCATCGATATCAATTACGCAAAATTAATTCCGGTTTTAAATTATTTTGCTGATAAAATGGAAAGAAAACGTTCCGGAATGATGATCGTGCTTTCCTCGGTTGCGGGCGATCGCGGCAGGCAAAGCAATTTTATTTACGGCAGCGCAAAAGCTGGTTTGACGGCGTATCTCAGCGGTCTGCGAAATTATCTGCACTCTAAAAAAGTGCACGTTTTAACTGTAAAACCCGGTTTTATGGCGACAAAAATGACCGAAGGACTTCCGCTGAATCCGAAATTAACTGCAACACCAAAACAAGCTGCCGACGCAATTTATAAAGCGTATAAAAACGGTCGAAATACTGCTTATGTTTTGCCGGTCTGGGGTTTAATAATGTTGGTTATCAGAAATATACCGGAATTTATTTTTAAGAAATTAAAGCTTTAAAATGAAAAAATTATACTGTTTTGATTTCGACGGAACGTTAACTTACAAAGACACCATGTTTTTGTTTTTGAAATTTTACAATTCAAACAAATTTTACGTTCAGTTTGCGAAACATATTCCGCTTTTTATTTTGTTAAAATTAAATTTAATGGACGCTGAAAAGGTGAAAAAAAGTTTTATTTCATCGGTTTTAAAAGGTGAAAGCCGAAAAAATATCGAGCTAAAAAGCCAAATTTTCTTCGATTTATTTCACGGAAAAATTCTGCGCGAACACGCGTTGGAATTCATTAAAAATATAGACAGATCACAAACGGAAAGTTTTTTAGTTACGGCTTCGCTGGACATTTGGGTAAAACCTTTTGCTGATTATTTAAAAATGAATTTACTTGCCACACAAGGCGAATTTATCGATGAGAAATTCACCGGAAATTTTCTCGGAAAAAACTGTAATGGTGACGAAAAGGTAAATCGGATAAAAATGGCTATTTCGGGCCGAAAATTTGACAAAATAATTGCCTTCGGCGATACCGAAGCGGACCGGCCCATGTTGAACTGGTCAGATGAAGGTCATTATAAATTTTTTCATTAAATTTAACCTCCGAAAAATATATTAAGAAAAAGGCTCAATGAATAAGATTTATTTGGATAATGCGGCTACAACACCGCTTTCCGAGGAAGTTATAGATACGATGGTGGCGGTATTGAAAACCAATTACGGCAACCCGTCTTCCACGCACAGTTTCGGTCAGGAGGCGAAAATTCTCTTGGAAAATGTCCGCCGGGAAGTTGCAAATTATCTGCACGTTTCGCCGGCAGAAATTATTTTCACCTCGTGTGGAACCGAGTCGAACAATATGATTATCAAATCGTGCGTCAATCATTTGGGTGTGGAGCGCATCATCACCTCACCGCTCGAACATAAATGTGTCGCGGAAACGGTGCTCGATATGAAGAAGAGAAAAGGTGTTGAAGTAGTTTATCTCCGCCCGGACAACAAAGGTGATATCAGTTTAAATGATTTAACCGAAGCGCTTCAGAAATCTGATAAGAAAACGCTGGTTTCGCTGATGCACGCAAATAACGAGATCGGTAATTTGCTGGATATTAAAAAAGTTGCGGAAATTTGCAAAGAAAATAATGCGCTTTTCCATTCAGATACCGTACAGTCTATGGCGCATATGGAGCTTGATTTTTCCGATATTAAAGTAGATTTTGCTTCTTGCAGCGCGCATAAATTTCACGGTCCGAAAGGCAGCGGATTTGCGTTTGTGCGAAAGTCTTCAGGTTTAAAAGGAATTATCACCGGTGGCCCGCAAGAAAGAAGCTTGCGGGCAGGCACTGAAAATGTGTGCGGAATTGCCGGTCTTGGCAAAGCGCTGGAACTGTCGGTGAACAATATGGAAGAATATTCCAGCCACATCAAAGAAATTAAAAAATATGCGATTGAGCAGCTTCAGCAAAAAATCGAGGGTGTAATATTCAACGGCAGAAGCGCCGAAATGGACGCGAGTTTATATACGGTTTTAAGCGTACTTTTACCTTTCAAAGATCCGATGATCGGTTTGAAGCTCGACATGAAAGGAATCGCAATTTCGCAGGGAAGCGCGTGTTCTTCGGGAGCTTCAAAACCTTCCATGGTGATGATGATGATTTTGGATGAAGAAGAAATGAATAATACAACTCCGCTCAGAGTTTCCTTCAGTCATTTGACGACGAAAAAGGAGATTGATGCTTTGGTTGCGGCGCTTCAAGGCATCGCGGAAAATTTCAAAATAGAAAATCATGATATTGAACATAGATAGGGACATCGTGCAATTAAAGGGAAAATTGTAAATTTGTCTTTCGAAATAACTTAAAATATAATAAAAATGGCATTAGAGATTACAGATCAATCGTTCAAAGAAACGGTATTGAATTCAGATAAACCGGTGTTGGTAGATTTTTGGGCAGTTTGGTGCGGACCGTGTCGAATGCTGGGACCAATTATTGAAGAAGTTGCTACAGATTTTGAAGGTAGAGCAATCGTTGGAAAAGTTGATGTAGATAACAATCAGCAGGTTTCTGTGGATTACGGAATTAGAAATATCCCAACTGTTTTGATCTTTAAAAATGGTGAAGTAGTGGACAAAATCGTGGGTGTAGCCTCAAAAGAAGTAATCACCGAGAAATTATCTGCACATTTATAGAAAATAAGAACCTTGAAAATGAGTGCTTTCCTAATAAGGGAAGCATTTTCTTTTAAAAATATTTGTAGGCTGTTATAAAAAGTGTATTTTTGCACTCACCAAAAAGGAAGAAGTTCTTTTTATTCTAAAGATCCGGTAGTTCAGCTGGTTAGAATGCCGCCCTGTCACGGCGGAGGTCGCGGGTTCGAATCCCGTCCGGATCGCAAAAAGTTTACAATTACTTTTCAAAAAATTGATCCGGTAGTTCAGCTGGTTAGAATGCCGCCCTGTCACGGCGGAGGTCGCGGGTTCGAATCCCGTCCGGATCGCGAAAATCTCTCAATTTATTGGGAGATTTTTTTGTTTTAAAAAGTTTTCTGAATTTTGATATTTCTTCCTGCTATTTGGGCAAATTTTTCCGTTTTTATTTTTTTCCACTTTCTACTAAAACCGTTTTGAAAATTCCATAAAAATTTGCTGCTTTTCAGGCATTTTTTTTAGTTTTAAATTTTTTTAGCTTCAAACGATTTTATTTTAAAATTCATCGAAAAAAATACAGTGCTGTTTAGGTGAATTTTTCCCTTTTGAAATTTGCAACACTTTGTTTCAGAAATTACATTTTAAATTGTTTTGAAAAATAACGGCCTAAATGAGCAGATTTTTTCATTTGGCAACATGCGTTAAATTTTCTTAAAGCCCGATTATTCCGCGGTTTTTATTTGTAATTCTTGCCAAAATTGACTAATATTGTTAGCAATCACACCATCTAACTAAAAAGTCTTCTATGAAACCCAGTGTAATATCGATAGTTCTCGGCGGCGGTAGGGGAAGCCGATTGTTTCCGCTCACCAATACCCGGTCAAAACCCGCGGTGCCCATCGCAGGAAAGTACCGCCTGGTGGATATCCCGATTTCCAATTGCCTGAATTCTGGGTTCAACCGTATTTTGGTGCTTACGCAGTTTAATTCGGCTTCGCTTAATTCGCACATCAAAAACTCTTTTCACTTTGATATTTTCAGCAAAGGTTTTGTTGATATTTTAGCAGCTGAACAGAATGTGGAAAATGACCAGTGGTACCAAGGAACTGCCGATGCGGTGCGCCAGTCCATGAAACATCTGGATAAATATGAATATGATTATATTTTAATTCTTTCCGGCGATCAGTTGTATCAAATGGATTTTCGTGAAATGATCGATTTTCACTGCCATAATAAAGCAGATATCACCATTGCAACAATTCCGGTAAACGGGCAGGACGCGACAGGTTTTGGTATTTTAAAATCTGATGATGACGGAAATATCACCTCTTTCATTGAAAAACCAAGTGAAGATGTGCTTCACGAATGGAAATCTGAAGTTTCTGAAGAAAATAAGATAAAAGGCAAGGAATATCTGGCTTCGATGGGAATTTATGTTTTCAGCAAAGCCGTTCTTAAAACCATGTTTGAACGTGATCCCGGCGACGATTTTGGTGGTGAACTTATTCCGAACGGCATCGGGACGTATAAAACTTTAAGCTTTCAGTATGAAGGTTACTGGACAGATATCGGAACTATACAGTCTTTCTTCGAGGCAAATTTAAATCTAACCAGAAATTTCCCTGATTTTAATTTATTCAGCAACAGACCCATTTATACACGCGCGCGAATGTTGCCGCCGTCGAAAATTCTGGGTTCGTACGTAAGTAAAGCTATTTTTGGTGACGGCTGTATCGTAATGGCCGATAAAATCGAAAATTCAATTGTTGGAAACCGAAGTCGAATTGATAAAGGAAGCACTTTAGTAAATACCTATATGATGGGCGCGGATTTTTATCAGGACACCAAAGAAATTGTGCAGAACGATGAGAACGGGAGTCCAAATGTTGGTGTGGGAAAATACTGCTACATTGAAAAAGCAATTTTAGATAAAAACTGCCGAATCGGTGATAATGCGCGGATTATTGGCGGTAATCATCTACAGGACGGTGATTTCGAAACGCATTCTATTAAAGATGGAATTGTGGTGGTTAAAAAAAATGCGGTTATTAATCCGGGAGTGCAAATTCCATAAAAATTTTTAAATAAAATTGAACGGCGGTAATTTTATCGCCGTTTTTTTTCTGCGTACGTTTTATGTATTTTTGCGCCATGCGCTGGATAAAAATTGCTCTTTTCCTTATTTTGCTTTTAGGTATCGTTTATTCGGTGCTGATGTTTTTCGCTCCTGAGAACAAAAGTTTTACCGTAGAAAAGGAAATTAATTATCCCGTAGAAAAAGTCTTCCCTCAGTTCAATAATCTTCAAAATTTTGCCCTTTGGAACAGCTATTTTTCTGATAATAAAAATCTGTCGTTGGAGTTTTTTACGCCTTATGACGGAAAGGGAAGTTCTTTTACGTTTCACGATCCAAAAGACGAAGACGTCAGCGGCGAACTTTTCATCAGATATTCAAACCCACATAAAACTTTAAAATTTCAGCTTTATGAAGGCAAAAAAAATACGCCTTACCAGCTGAATTTTAAATTTGTGCCTTTGGGCAACAAAACGAAAATCACCTGGTTCATCCACACTCCAAAACAATCATTTCTTAAACGTTCACTGAATTTAATTTCGGAAGATGTCTGGCTGGAATCTGTCGATAAAAGCATGACCAATTTATCGAATTTACTTGGCAAAAAAATCCAGAAAGAAGCGCAGCGCGAAAACCTGAAATTCGACACCATTACCGAAGAAAATCAGGAAAGCCTGATTTTGGTCGGGATCAATGTTTCCACCAAAAACAGCAGAGATGGTTTTTTCAAGAATATCGTTGTTAATCACAACAAGGTTTTAAACTTTGTGAAGATGGATTTAGGTAAAAAAGATGACGAGTTTGGCGAACCAGTTTTAATTGCGACTCCGGAATATTATAAAGATAAAGAGGTTTCTTATTTTTATGGCGTTCCGTTGCCGAAAAAAGAGCCTGTTTCGGACAATAATTTTACTTTCAGAACTTTAAATTCTACGCGGACATTTGTTACTTATTATCGCGGAAGTTACGCCGGGCGCGTGAAATCTATACAGCAACTCGTCAATAAAGCAAAAAAAGACACCTTACGTAACGGAACGTTACAGGAGACTTTTTTAGAAGAGCCAAATTCCGCTTCGGAAGTGGTGCTGAAATTATCTTTGCCGGTCTATAAATAAAAGCGCCGCGCGCCTTTTTATCTGCGGATTGCCTTCGGTACTTCACTTATTTTTGTTAATTTTGTTCTTTAAATAAAAACCAACAGTTAATTTGTAAATAATGGACAAATTTTCATTCCTAAACGCTGTACACTCGCAGTTAATAGAAGACTTATATCAACAATATTTAAAATATCCCGACTCGGTGGAGCCCTCCTGGAAAGCATTTTTCCAGGGATTTGATTTTGCACTGGAAGGTTACGGGGAAGATATGATAGCCGATTCGGCGGAAAAGGCAGTTTCTGCTCCGGTTCAGATGGCAAACCAGGCGGCGGCAAATGGTAAGATTCCGAATGAAATCGAAAAAGAGTTTAAAGTTTTAAACCTCATTGAAGGTTACCGTCATCGTGGTCATTTATTTACGCACACCAATCCTGTCCGCGAGAGAAGACAGTACGAACCAACTTTAGCTATTGAAAATTTTGGTCTGTCAAAAGCAGATTTAGGAACGAAGTTTAATTCTGCAAAAGAAATCGGTCTTCCAACTGCGGTTACTTTACAGGAAATTATCGACCATTTAGAGCAAATTTATTGCAAATCCATTGGTGTGGAATATATGCACATCAATAACGTTGAAGAGCGCAAATTTATCCGTGAGTTTTTGCAGGTGAATAAAAACCGTCCGCAATTAAATGCCGGTGAAAAGACTGAAATTCTGGAAAAATTAAACCAGGCTGTCGCTTTTGAAAATTATCTGCACACCAAATTTGTGGGTCAGAAAAGATTTTCACTTGAAGGTGGCGAATCATTAATTCCGGCACTTGATCAGTTAATCACAAGATCTTCTCAGCATGGCGTGGACGAAGTGGTTTTGGGAATGGCTCACAGAGGCCGTTTGAATGTGCTGACGAATATTTTTGGAAAATCCTACAAACAGATTTTTTCCGAGTTTGAAGGCAAAGAATTTGAAGAAGACGTATTCTCCGGCGACGTAAAATACCACTTAGGTTCTTCGAAAAAAATTAAAACCGCAAACGGCGAAGAGGTTGCAATTAATTTAACACCAAATCCGTCACATCTTGAAACGGTTGGTGCGTTGGTTGAAGGAATTTGCCGCGCAAAAGTTGATAATAAATATAAAGATTTCGCGAAAGTTTTACCGATCGTCATTCATGGTGACGGCGCTATTGCGGGTCAGGGAATTGTGTATGAAGTTGCGCAGATGATGACTTTGGAAGGTTACAGAACCGGCGGAACGGTGCATATCGTTGTAAATAACCAGGTTTCGTTCACCACCAACTATTTGGATGCAAGATCATCAACGTACTGTACCGATATTGCAAAAGTTACAGAATCTCCTGTGATGCATGTAAACGCAGACGATGTGGAAGCTGTGGTTCATTCGATGAGGTTTGCGGCAGATTTCCGGGCGAAATTTGGTAAAGACGTATATATCGATCTTTTAGGCTATAGAAAATACGGTCATAATGAAGGTGATGAGCCAAGATTTACCCAGCCACATTTGTATAAATTAATTTCAAAACATCCAAATCCAAGAGAGATTTACAAAGAGCAGCTAATCAGCGAAGGTATTGTTTCAAAAGAAATTCTTACCAAAATGGAATCGCAGTTTAAAGAACTTTTGGATGCAGATTTTGATGCTTCGAAGGAAATTGAAAAAAATACCATGGACCTCTTTATGGCTGATGACTGGAAGCAATATCCAACTTCGGTAAAAGGTGCAATGGTGGCGAAAATTGATACCACATTTGATATTTCCAAGTTAAAAGAATTGGCGGTTCAAATGTCCACTTTACCAAAAGATAAAAAATTCATCAGCAAAGTTTCGCGGCTGTTTGAAAACAGGTTGAAAGCTATTGAAGCTGATAATTTGGATTGGGCACTTGCGGAATGGTTGGCGTACGCTACTTTGCTAGCCGAAGGTAACAACGTACGAATTTCCGGTGAAGATGTAGAAAGAGGAACTTTTTCTCACCGTCACGCTTTAATCAAAACTGAAGATGCCGAAGAAGAATATATTCCGCTTCGTCACATTTCCGAAAACAGATTTGATATTTACAACTCGCACCTTTCAGAATATGGAGTTTTAGGCTTTGATTATGGTTATGCGATGGCGTCACCTAACACGTTAACGGTTTGGGAAGCACAGTTTGGTGATTTTATGAACGGAGCGCAGATTATTATCGACCAATATTTGGTTGCTGCCGAAGAAAAATGGAAAATTCAGGCTGGTTTGGTCATGCTTTTACCACATGGTTTTGAAGGTCAGGGTGCAGAGCACTCGTCCGCGAGACTGGAAAGATTTTTGACACTTTGTGCAAACGATAATATTGTGGTGGCAAATGCCACGACACCGGCAAACTATTTCCACCTTTTGCGTCGACAAATGAAATGGAATTTCCGCAAACCACTTGTGGTAATGTCTCCGAAATCCTTGTTGCGTCACCCGAAAGTAATTTCAAACTTTGAAGAATTGGCAACCGGTCATTTCCAGCCGATCATCGATGATGCGACTATCGACGCAGCTAAAGTGGAAAAATTAGTGCTTTGTTCCGGTAAAATTTACTACGAACTTTTGGCTAAAAAAGAGGAATTAAACTGCGAAAATATTGCATTGGTAAGATTAGAACAGCTTTATCCTTTACAGAATGATCAGATTGAAGAAATTCTAAATAAATACAGCTCCAGAAAGCAATTGCTTTGGGTTCAGGAAGAACCGGAAAATATGGGCGCTTGGAGCTATATTTTACGTAATTTCCGAAACACTGGAATCGATGTTATAGCACCGGTTCAAAGCGGTACGCCGGCGCCGGGAAGTCATAAAATGTTCGAAAGAAACCAAAATGACGTGATAAACCGAGTTTTCGGCCGTCAGGATGCACCCGCGAAAAGGCCTGTAACTGCTTAATTTAGAAAAAAGTTACTTCAATAAATCATTTTAAATAAACTAAAAAAAATATATCCGATGTCAATATTAGAAATGAAAGTTCCATCTCCGGGAGAATCAATCACAGAAGTTGAAATCGCGACGTGGTTAGTTAAAGACGGCGATTATGTAGAAAAAGACCAACCCATCGCAGAAGTAGATTCTGATAAAGCTACGCTGGAACTTCCGGCCGAAGAAAGCGGTATTATCACCCTTAAAGCCGAAGAAGGTGAAGTGGTAGCAGTTGGTCAGGTTGTTTGTCTGATTGACCGTGATGGTGCTAAACCTGCGGATTCGGCGCCAGAAAAAACCGAAGCTAAAGCTGAAGAACCTGCGAAAGAAGCACCGAAAGCAGAAGCTCCAAAAACGGAAGCTCCAAAGGCTGAAGAAAAACCGGCAGCTACTTATGCAACAGGAACTCCAAGCCCGGCGGCAAAAAAAATATTGGACGAAAAAGGCGTAAAAGCTGATCAGGTAAACGGTTCCGGAAAAGATGGAAGAATCACCAAGCAAGATGCGGAAACTGCATCAGTTCCGGCAATGGGTTCTGCAGATTCTACTTCAGGTTCCAGAGCAAGCAGCACAACCAAACTTTCAGTTTTAAGAAGAAAAGTGGCGGCACGTTTGGTTTCAGTAAAAAATGAAACTGCAATGCTGACAACTTTCAACGAGGTTGATATGACGGAAATTTTCCGCCTTAGAAAGCAATATAAAGAAGAATTTGCACAAAAGCACGGCATCGGTTTAGGCTTTATGTCATTCTTTACAAAAGCGGTTACACGCGCTTTGCAAATGTATCCTGATGTAAATGCATCTATCGATGGAGATTTCAAAATTAATTACGATTTCTGTGATATCTCAATCGCGGTTTCCGGACCAAAAGGTTTAATGGTGCCGGTGTTGAGAAATGCCGAAACCATGTCTTTCCGTGGAGTTGAAAATAATATTAAAAACCTTGCGGAAAAAGTTCGCGACGGTAAAATTACTATTGATGAAATGACCGGCGGTACATTTACAATCACCAACGGTGGAGTATTTGGTTCCATGTTATCAACCCCAATTATCAACCCGCCACAATCTGCGATCTTAGGAATGCACAACATCATTCAAAGACCGGTTGCTGTAGACGGACAGGTTGTTATCCGCCCGATGATGTACGTGGCAATGTCTTATGACCACAGAATTATCGACGGCCGCGAGTCTGTTGGCTTTCTGGTTGCAGTGAAAGAAGCAATCGACAATCCGGTACAATTCTTAATGGATGGAGACGAGAAAAGAGGTCTCGAACTTTAAGATTTTAAAATATTTTTTCTAAATATATAAATCCCGTCTATAAAGGCGGGATTTTTGTATAATCTGAATCTAAATTTTTGCCATGTTTTCTACTATATCTTTTGACATAAAGGTTTCTGTTTTTCCTCAATATGATATAAAGAACAGCTTTCCTTCTGAAAACCGCTTTGTTTTCCGGTATAACATTACAATCGAAAACCTCGGCAAAGAGCCAATACAGCTGCTTCGCCGAAAATGGTTAATTTACGATCTGGGTTTTGGATTTACGGAAGTGGCAGGCGAGGGCGTCATCGGTTTAACTCCCGAAATTCTGCCTGGCGAAGATTTCACCTACTTTTCCAATGTCATGCTGCGCTCCGGCGTAGGAAATATGAGCGGAATTTACTACTGTAAAAATCTCGCAAATAATGAAGAGTTGGAAATCGTGGTTCCAAAATTCAGTCTTGTAGCTGATGTTCTGACCAATTAAAAATAAAAATTAGCCGTTATTTCGCTATAAAATCTTCAAATTCTTTTTCATCACATCGTGAACTTCATCGTTTCTCGTCAACATTAATTGGTTGAAAGCCAACAAAGAAATTTTAGCACAAACTTCTGCGTCATCGCCCGCGCGGTGATGGTTGAACGAAAGGTTATGCTGTTCCGCTAAACTTTTTAGCCCATATTTTGGCAGATTTTTCCAGGATTTTTTAGCTAAAGAAATACTGCATAAGTAGGTAAGTTTAGGTTTAAAGAAGCCATAATGGTCCAGACAGCTTCGCAAAACTCCAGCGTCAAAACCGGCGTTATGAGCGATCATTAAGTTTCCGTACATGAGATCCTGTGCTTCGTGCCAAATGTCCTCGAAAGTCGGTGCGTCTTTTACTTCTTCCGGACGAATGCCGTGAACATCGATATTTCTTGGGTGAAAATAAGGGAAACTCGGCGGTTTGATAAGCCAGGTTTTGGTGGAAACTATTTCGCCGTCTTCTACAACGCAAATGCCCATTTCGCAGGCAGAATTACGCTCGTGAGTGGCGGTTTCAAAATCGATGGCGCAAAAATTAAGCATGTAGATAAGCGTATTTTTCTATTAATTTCATTCGGAATTTTTCTTTGAAATTATTTTGTTGATGAAGTTTTAGAAATCAGGATTTTATCCACGCGTTGCTTGTCCTTACTGATGATTTCCAGCTCCAGATCGTCAACTTCAATTTTATCACCAACTTCGGGCGAGCCGCCGCGTTCATTCAGAAAGAAGCCTACGAGAGTGGTGTAATTATCTTTATTATCGAACTGATAATCGAGGTCAAAATATTTCAGGAATTCAACCAGCGGAAATTGCGCATCAGCAATCCAGGAATTTTCATTTTTCTTTACAATTCGGTAATCGAAGTTTTCGGATGTCGCCGTATTTCCAACCAAAGCGTCCAGAACATCATGCATTGTGGCGATTCCCAAAGTATTTCCGTATTCGTCGATAACAATTCCGTGGTGATTTTTTTCTTTTTTAAATATTTCCAGCACTCTGTAAGCGTAAGAATTTTCATTAAGGAAAATCGGCTGCCGCAGCAATTTTTTAAGCTGGAAATTTTGCGCATCCGCAACCGGAAAAATATCTTTCATCGTCACAATACCGATAATGTCATCCAAATTATTTCCGCTTGTAACCGGATAAAAATTGTGTTTTTCTTTCGTTATTTTTGCTAAAATTGATTCCAGATTTTCTTCGATGCTGAAAAAAGTAATCGCAGTTCTGTGCGTCATCAGTGTGTTGATTTTCCGGTCGCCAAGCTCAAAAACGCGTTCAACAATATTGTGCTCAATTTTGTCGATCTGACCTTCCATCGCGCTTTCGCGAACGATAGATTTTATTTCTTCCTCGGTTACAATGCTGTCCGATTTGCTGTCGATTCCGAAAAGTTTCAAAAATATGTTATTGGAAGTAGTCAATAACCAAACAAACGGCGACGTTATTTTGGACAGAATATCCATGGGTTTTGCAAGCGTCGTGATGATTTTTTCAGGAAAAGTCATCGCAATTCTTTTCGGCAGCAGTTCACCTAATAAAATCGATAAATAGGTGATGAAAATTACGATTCCAACGGTTGCTAAAGGTTTTGAATATGGTGCTAAAAAAGAAAACTGATCAAGGAATCCTTTAAAATCATTGGTTAGCGTATCGCCGGAATACACGCCAAGCAAAATCCCGATTAAGGTAATTCCAATTTGAACGGTCGATAAAAATTTGGTTGGATTTTCGCCTAGCTGAAGCGCTTTTTTCGCACCGGCGCTGCCTTTTCGTTCCGCGCTTTCGAGCTTGAATTTCCGCGAAGAAACCAACGACATTTCCGACATCGCGAAGATACCGTTCAGCAGAATAAGTAAAATAATGATGAGTAATTCCATTCAAATTTTTAATTATCACAAAGATAATTTTTTTGATTTTATTAAATTTTGGTTGGATAATTAGCTTTTAATTTTTGAAAAATGGAATCTCTAACATTTTTCCGTGCTAAATGACCAATTTTTTCAAAAAGAAAATCTTGTTGGAAACAAAACAGAAAAATTCCGTGCTGTTTGGGCGAATTTTTCCGATTTAGCTTTTAAGGAAATTTTTAAAAACCAACCATTTAGCCTGATAAAATTCCGAAATCTGGTTTTTTTGGCGTCTTTTCAATGTTCCGGGAACTTGCGCATAAAATGAAAAATGTGCCCGAATAACCGCCAGAAAATGCGGAAAACCATTTTTTAAACCGAAATAAATTCCCGCAAAACCATCCAAAACAAATCGGAAAAATAAAATCCAGAACGCTTTGGGAAACGGTAGGTTTTTCAGCAACATCGATAAATTATTACGGACATTCAGAAAAGTTTTTTGTGCGCTCTGCTTATTTAATGTTCCGCCTCCCACGTGATAAACCGTGGATTTACCGGTGTAATACACTTTTTTTTCTGAATTTTTCAAGCGCCAGCACAAATCAATTTCTTCCTGATGTGCGAAAAACCTTTCATCAAAACCCTTTTGAGCCCAAAAATCAGCGGAACGGATAAAAAAACAGCAGCCCGACGCCCAGAAAATTTCGGTTTCATCGTCGTACTGACCTTCGTCTTTTTCGATGTTTTCAAAAACGCGCCCGCGGCAATACGGAAACCCGAGATTGTCGATCAAGCCGCCGCCGGCACCCGCAAATTCGAAATAATCGCGCCGGTTAAAATCTAAAATTTTCGGCTGTATAGCGGCAATTTTTTCATTTTTTGCAAAAAGCTCGAGAACCGGCTGCAGCCAGTTTTCGGTAACTTCAACATCCGAATTCAGCAAGCAGTAAAATTCGTGCTTAATCTGTTTTAAACCGTTATTATAGCCGCCGGCAAAACCATGGTTTTCGGTATTTAAAATAACTGAAACCTCCGGAAATTCAGCTTTTAAAAATTCGACAGAATCGTCGGTAGAATTATTGTCGATGACGTACAAATCGGCGCCGGCAGAATGCTGAATGACGTTGGACAGAAATTGTTCTAACCAGGATTTTCCGTTCCAGTTTAAGATGACGATTGCTAAATTCAATTTTTTAAAATTTTCGGGGCAATTCAGGCATTTTTTCCCATTTCTTTTATAGCGTGCTGATATTTCCAGCGCCGGTGCGACCACAGATAATTATCCGGTCTTTTTTCGATGGTATTTTCAAGCAGATTGTAGAATTTTTTCACCACTTCGTGTTCCACGAATTTTTCGCCGTCGGGATAAATGCGGTAATAGTTAATCTGATAAAATCCTCTTTTCACTTTTTTCATTTCACAGAAAACAAACGCAAGATCCATCCGAGTGGAAAGTTTATCGTAACCGACGAAAGCGGGTGTTTTTTGGTTTAGAAAATTCAAACCGTACGTCACTTCCGAATGATGCGGAGTTTGATCGGCAACAAACATATAAATGGAATTACCGTCATTTGGATTTCGAAAAATATGTCTAATGACCTCTTTTGCTTCCAATGCGGTGTTTCCAAACCGATTTCGCAAATTTTTCATTTGCTCTTCCCAAAAACCACTATTCACTTTTCTGTACACCGGAAAACTGTTTTTTTGCGGAACGATCAGCGCCAGCGTATTGTACCATTCCCAGTTAAAAATATGTCCGGAAAGCAGAATTACATTTTTATTTTCGGCCATCGCCTCTTTAAAAATATCCTGATTGAGGTGCTGAACCCGGACGCGCAGTTCCGTAGCAGAAATGGTAAAAGTCTTGAATGTTTCTACAATATAATCGCAGAAATTGATATAAAATTGTTTCTGAATTTTTTTGAGCTCTTCGGCAGATTTTTTCGGGAACGAGTTTTGCAGATTGGTTAAAACCACTTTTTTTCTGTACCCGATGATGTGAAAACTGAGCAGAAACAATACATCGGAAACGACGTAAAGTACGCGCAGTGGCAAGCGGGAAAAAAGTAAAATAATCTGGAAAATAAACTTCATAGTGGAGTGCAAATTTAATGATAATAAAGTTTATCCTTTAACCAAAATTTGGTATTTTGCAGAGATTAATAATTATCAATTTACGATGAAAAAACAAACTTTAAGAAGTCTTCTGCTTTCCGGACTTTTGATTTCCGGAATTGCATGTTCTCAAAAAAGTGAAAAAACAGCAGTAACAGAAACTTCTAAAGACACCGTTACGCAAACTTCCGCCGATTCTGCGACAGCTCCTGTAGATAGTGTAGCGTTGAAAGAAGCGAAAAAGAAAGCGGCAGCAGCAGAAATTGCAAAACTTCCGAAACCATATAATGATAAAGAAAATGCCGAGGCGAAAATTGCAGAGCTTGTAAAACAGGCAAAAGCTGAAAATAAAAATGTAATGATACAGGCCGGCGGAAACTGGTGTATCTGGTGTTTACGTTTTAACAATTATGTGCAAACCACGCCGGAACTGAAGCAGGTTGTTGACAAAAACTATATTTATTACCACCTGAATTATTCGCCGGAAAACAAAAACGAAAAAGTTTTTGCTAAATATGACAATCCGGGAGCAAAATATGGTTATCCGGTTTTCATTGTTCTGGACCAGAACGGGAAAATGATTCATACGCAGGACAGCGCGGTTTTGGAAGAAGGAAAAGGCTACAGCCTGGAAAAGGTGAAAGCGTTTTTTGAAAAATGGGCGCCAAAAGCTTCCTAAATATTAAAAATCCCGCCAATTATGACGGTTTTTTTTTATAACAATTTTTTAATCCATTCCAGTTTTTTCGCTGTGTACGGCGGATATTTCAGGTCTGGTTCTCCCCATGTTGCACGCGACAAAACTGCTTTTTTATGTGAAAAGGCGTCGAAACCATATTTGCCGTGATAATTTCCCATTCCGGAATTTCCTACGCCGCCAAACGGCAAATGGTCGTTGCTTAAATGCATCACCACATCATTAATACAGCCGCCTCCAAAAGAAATTTTGGAGACAAACTGCTCTTTTTCCTCGGAATTATCGGTAAACAGATAGGCTGAAAGTGGTTTTTCATAAGCAGCAATCTGGCTTAAGGCATCATTGAAATTTTTGAAAGTCAGCACGGGAAGAATGGGTCCGAAAATTTCTTCCTGCATCACGGCATCGTCCCAGGTTACATTATCTAAAATTGTCGGCTCGATATATCTTTTTTCGGGGATGGAACTTCCGCCGAGGTAAACTTTATTTCTGTCAATTAAATTAATTAAGCGTTCGAAATTTCTGTCGTTGATGATTTGAGTGTAATGTTCAGAATCGGGTTGGTAATTAAACTTTTGGATATAAGATTTTAAGGAATCCAAAAAGCTGTCTTTCACTTTTCCATCAACGAGAATATAATCAGGCGCAACACAGGTTTGTCCGGCATTCAGGAACTTGCCCCAGACAATTCTTTTTGCTGCAACTTCGAAATCTGCCGAACCTGTTACAATTGCCGGACTTTTTCCACCTAATTCTAGCGTTACCGGTGTTAAATGCTTCGCCGCAGCTTCGTAAACGATCTGACCAACACGCGGACTGCCGGTAAAAAATATTTTATCGAATTTCAGTTTCAAAATTTCAGTAGTTTCCGCTACACCGCCTTCAGCAACGAAGAGAAATTCCTTCGGAAAATTTTCATTGATAATTTTTGCCATCGCTTTCATGGTATTTTCCGCAATTTCGCTTGGCTTCACAATGCAGGTATTTCCGGCGGCAATAGCTGCAACAAGCGGCGATAATGAAAGCTGATACGGATAATTCCAAGCGCCGATCACCAGACAGTTTCCGAGCGGTTCTGAATAAATTTTGCTTGAACCGAACTGATTCGCAAGATTGGTTTTCGCGCCGGTGGGCCGCATCAACGATTTTAAATTTCCAAGGAAATAATCAATGTCTTTTAAAACGAACGAAATTTCGGTAGTTAAAGTATCAAATTTCGACTTTCCGAAATCAGCGTAAATCGCTTCGTAAAGCAAATCATCATTTTTTACGAGCAAATCGCGCAGTTTTTCCAGATTTCTCTTCCGGAATTTATATGCTTTGGTTTGCTGGGAATTGAAAAATTCTTTCTGTTCCGCTAAAATATCTTGAAAATTCATTACTTTTAATTTCTGTTTATAACAAATTTACCTCAAAAAAATTACATCACCGGCAAATGGATTTCACCAACAAAATCGTACTCATAACCGGCGCTTGCTCCGGAATCGGAAAAATTATGGCGAGAAAATCGCTTGAACGAGGCTGTAAAAAATTGGTAATTTGGGACATCAGCGAAGAAGGTTTAAGCAAAACCAAAGAGGAATTTGCTAAAATCGGTGGTGAAATTTTCACGTACCAAATAGATCTTTCAAATTTGGACAGCATTAAAATCCAGGCGCAGCGCGTTCGAAACGACGTTGGCGCCGTTGATGTTCTCATCAATAACGCGGGAATTGTGGTAGGAAAATATTTTCATGAACATACGCACGATCAGGTTCAGAAAAGCATGTCGGTTAACACCAATGCTTTAATGCATACCACTTTGGAATTTTTACCCGGAATGATGGGTAATAATTCTGGTGCAATCTGCAATATTGCGTCATCCGCCGGTTTAATTTCAAACCCGAGAATGTCGGTTTACGCGGCATCAAAATGGGCAGTAATTGGCTGGGGCGATAGTTTGCGTCTGGAGATGAATCAGTTAAACAAAAATATTTCGGTAACCACCATCATGCCGTTTTTCATTAATACCGGAATGTTCGATGGTGTAAAATCAAAACTTTTACCGATTTTAGAACCTGAAAAAACCTCCGAAAAAATAATTTCCGCAATCGAAACAGAAACCAAAATGCTGGCGATGCCGCTTCCGTATTGGTTTATCCGTTTTTCGCAGGGCATTTTACCAATTCCGACTTTTGACTGGGTAATGGAAAACGTTTTCGGAATTTACGACACGATGAAGGAATTTACCGGGCGCAAATAAGTTTTAAGGCTCGGATTTTTTCCTTAAATTTGTGCCAGTAAAAGTAAAAAGAAAGAATGAATTCCTACAAAAATCCTCTCGAGGAACGCTATTCAAGCGAGGAAATGCTTTATAATTTCTCTCCCAACAACAAATTTCGGAACTGGCGAAAACTTTGGATTGCTCTGGCTGAAATCGAAAAAGATTTAGGCCTCGACATTTCCGACGAGCAAATCATTCAACTTAAAGAAAACGCAGAAGAAATAAATTACGAAAAAGCCGCAGAATACGAGAAAAAATTTCGTCATGATGTGATGGCACACGTTCACACGTACGGCGACGCGGCACCTTTGGCAAAAGGAATTATTCACCTCGGCGCGACTTCCGCTTTTGTTGGCGATAATACGGATTTGATCCAGATTCGCGACGGACTTTTGTTACTTCGGAAACAAATGGTCAACGTGATGAAAAATCTTTCGGATTTCGCGCTTCAGTACAAAGATTTACCAACTTTAGGTTTTACACATTACCAGCCGGCGCAACTTACGACCGTGGGAAAACGTGCAACCTTGTGGTTGCAATCTTTGCTTTTGGACTTTGAAGAACTTGAATTTTTCCTTGAAACTTTAAGATTTCGAGGTGTGAAAGGAACTACCGGAACAGCGGCGAGTTTTCTGGAGCTTTTCGACGGAGATTATTCCAAAGTAAAACATCTGGATAAGGAACTTTCAAAGCGTTTTGGTTTTGACAAAGTTTTCGGTGTTTCAGGCCAAACTTACGACCGAAAAATTGATGCGAAAGTGGTAGCGTTGCTGTCGAATATAGCACAGTCCGCCCATAAATTTACCAATGATTTACGGCTTTTACAGAATTTAAAAGAAATTGAAGAGCCTTTCGAGAAAAACCAAATCGGTTCTTCGGCGATGGCTTATAAAAGAAATCCAATGCGATCTGAACGGATTGGTGCTTTGGCAAAATTCGTGATGTCTTTATCTACAAGTTCGGCTATGGTTGCTTCTACACAATGGTTTGAAAGAACTTTGGACGACTCAGCCAACAAGAGATTAACCATTCCACAAGCATTTCTCGCGGTGGACGCGATTCTGATGATTTGGAACAATATTATAAACGGAATTGTGGTGTATGAAAACCGCATCAAGAAGCATATTATGGAAGAACTTCCGTTTATGGCGACGGAATATATCATTATGGAAGAAGTGAAAGCCGGCGGCGACCGTCAGGAAATTCACGAAACCATCCGTGTGCATTCGATGGAAGCTTCGAAAAAAGTGAAGGAGGAAGGCAAAGAAAATGATTTGCTGGAAAGAATTTTAAATGATGACACGCTGAAGTTGGACAAAACGAAATTGATGGAAGTGCTGGACCCGAAAAGGTTCATCGGTTTTGCGCCAATTCAGACGGAAGAATTCATTGAAAATGAAGTTACTCCGATTCTGGAGAAGTACGGCGACCTTATCGGGCTAAAGGCCGACCTTAAAGTTTAAAAAATACGCAGTCTTTTGGCTGCTTTTTTTTTATAATTTTATTGGAAATTTGCCCAAAAAGCGCCCAAAAAATTAGTAAAGACAAATTCCTGTTATAAAAAGTAAAAATGAAAAAAAGAATCTTCGTAGAAAAAAAAGGAATTTTCGATGTTGAAAGTCCTTTGATTTTTAATGAAATTAAAAATATTGTCTCGACGGTTGAAAATGTAAAAGTTTATAATATTTACGATGTTTTCGGCGTGAACGATGATGAATTTTCTAAAGTGGTCACCAACACTTTTGTTGACCCGGTGACCGATATTCTGCACGAAGAAAATCCTGCAAAAAATACCTTTTTTGCCACGGAATTTTTGCCCGGACAGTATGACCAACGCGCAGATTCGGCGCAGCAATGCATCGCATTATTGACTGGAAATGAGAACGGTAAAGTACGAAGCGGCAAACTCATCGAACTTTTTGGTGTTTTTGATTCAGAGGTTGAAAAAATCAAAGATCATTTGATTAATAAAGTTGAATCCCAGCTTAAAGATTTATCGAAACTGGAAATTCCAAAGGAAGAAACGCCGGATCCGGTTTTGGTTCACGAAGGATTCATCAATTTTTCTGCCGCGGAATTGGCAAATTTTTACCAAAATCATGGTTTTGCTTTAGGTATTGATGATTTAGAATTTATCCAGAATTATTTCAAATCAGAAAGCAGAAATCCGACTGAAACGGAACTAAAAGTTCTCGATACGTATTGGAGCGACCATTGCCGACATACCACTTTTGAAACTGAACTTACTGATATTCAGTTTAATGGTGAATTTAAATCGACTTTAGAAAATATTTTTAATGATTATTTAAAAAAGAGAAAATTTTTAGGTCGGGAAGCAAAACCGATTTCATTAATGGATTTGGCGACCGTTTGCGCGCGCTATTTCCGTAAGACAGGAAAACTGGAAAATCTGGTCGTTTCTGAGGAGATAAATGCGTGCACCATTGAAATCGAGGCTAAATTCGACGGTAAAAAAGAACCGTGGTATTTGCTTTTTAAAAACGAAACACATAATCATCCGACTGAAATTGAGCCTTTTGGTGGTGCTTCCACGTGTTTGGGCGGCGCCATCCGCGATCCGTTGTCCGGCCGTGCCTTCGTTTATCAAGCGATGCGTCTTTCCGGCGCAGCTGATGTTTTGGAACCGATTTCTGAAACTTTACCCGGAAAACTTCCGCAAAGAACAATCACGAAACAGGCCGCAAACGGCTATTCTTCCTACGGAAACCAGATTGGTTTAGCCACAACTTTGGTTAATGAAATTTACCACTACGGCTATAAAGCAAAAAGAATGGAAGTTGGTTTTGTCGTGGGTGCGGTGAAAAAAGACTGGGTGAAAAGAGAAGAACCAAAATGCGGTGATCTCGTAATTTTGCTTGGTGGTGCAACCGGAAGAGACGGCGTGGGCGGCGCGAGCGGAAGTTCTAAAGTTCAGGACGAAACGTCGATTCACACCTTGTCAACCGAAGTTCAGAAAGGAAATGCGGTTGAAGAAAGAAAAATTCAAAGACTTTTTCGAAATCCGGAAGTAACCGGATTAATTAAAAAATCGAATGATTTTGGTGCAGGCGGTGTGTCCGTGGCAATTGGTGAAATTGCTGATTCACTGGAAATTAACCTTGATATTCTGCCTTTAAAATATGAAGGTTTAAACGGAACTGAACTCGCTATTTCGGAATCTCAGGAGCGAATGGCGGTCGTCATTGAAGCTGCCGACAAAGAAAAGTTCATCAGTTTTTGTGAAAAAGAAAATATTAAAGCAGTTGAAGTTGCAAAAGTAACCGATTCTGGCAGGATGCAGATGTTTTGGCAAAACCAAAAAATTGTTGATTTAAGCAGGAAATTTTTAGATACCAACGGCTGCGCGAAAAGACAACATGCTGAAGTTTCGCATTTGAAACCGGTTGAAAATAAAAATTTGGCCTTTAATGAGGCAAATTTCTTTAAAATACTTTCAGGCAAAAATGTGGCTTCGCAAAAAGGTTTGGCGGAAATGTTCGATGCTTCTGTGGGCGGAACAACCGTTGCGATGCCGTTTGGCGGAATGCATCAGCTGACCGAAATGGAAGGAAGCGTGCAAACTTTGCCGGTTTTAAATGCGAAAAACGTAGAAACCGTGTCGCTGGCAAGCTGGGGTTTTGATGCTGATATTTCCGCACAAAATTCTTTGGTGGGCGCTGCAAATGCCGTGGTAGAAAGTGTTGCTAAAATTGTGGCCATGGGCGGCGATTATAAAAATATTAGATTAAGCTTTCAGGAATATTTCGAGAAACTCGGAAATAACCCGGAAAAGTGGGGTAAACCGTTGGCATCGTTGCTTGGAGCTTATGATGCGCAGATGAATTTTGAACTGGCTGCAATCGGTGGAAAAGATTCGATGAGTGGAAGTTTTCAGGATATTCATGTGCCGCCAACTTTGATTTCGTTTGCGTGTGCAAATGGTGACAAGAAAAATATCATCTCGCCGGAGTTCAAAAAAGCGGGTAACAAACTGTATTTATTTCAGCATATGCCGCAGGAAAATGGTATGCCGAATTATGGGGATTTAAAACAGATTTTCGATTTTATTTTTGAAAATATTAAGTCGAAAAAAATCGTTTCGGTAAAGACGGTTAAGGAAGGTGGAGTTGCGGTGGCTTTAGCAAAAATGAGTTTTGGAAACCATCTTGGAGCTGAAATGAATGTTGCTGAGGAATTACTTTTAACCAAAAATATTGGCAGTCTAATCATAGAAAGTTCTGAAAATTTACAAAGTGATTTACTTAAAGTTATTGGTGAAGTTTCAAATAATGAAAATTTGATAATCAATAGTTTAAGTTTTAATATCAATAAATTACTTGAGGTTTGGACCGGAACTTTTGAAGAACTTTTTCCGACTACAGAAAAAGGAAAACTTGTAGTTGAAATTGAAGAGAAACTAAATTCTGTTCAGTCGAGAACGATTCATATTTTAAAACACAATTTAGCTGCACCGAAAGTTTTTGCACCTATTTTTCCGGGAACAAATTGTGAATACGAAACTCAAAATGCTTTCAGAAAAGAAGGTGCGGAGGTTTCATCTTTGCCCCTAATTAATCTTAATCACCAGCTTTTAAATGAAAGTTTGGAGGCGTGGATTTCGGAAATTAATCAAGCACAGATTTTGGTTTTGTCGGGCGGTTTTTCTGCGGGTGATGAACCGGACGGCTCAGCGAAATTCATCGTAAATGTTTTGAAAAACGAGAAGATGAAAAATGCCGTACACCAATTATTGGAACGCGACGGAATGATTCTCGGGATTTGTAACGGTTTTCAGGCTTTGGTGAAATCCGGTTTGCTGCCGTATGGTGAAATCAGGGATTTAAATGCCGATTCACCAACTTTAGCACACAACGCAATCGGTCGCCATATTTCGCAAATGGTGGATGTGAGAGTAACTAATGATGATTCACCGTGGTTGAAGGGCATGAAAGATCAGGTTTTTACCATTCCGATTTCGCATGGTGAAGGACGCTTTATGGCTTCGGAAGCGGTGATTAGAGAATTGTATGAAAATGGCCAGATTGCTACACAATATATCGATCATGCGGAAAATATTGCGCATGGTATGCCGTTTAATCCAAATAATTCGCTTTTCGGAATTGAAGGAATTACCTCTAAATCGGGCAAAATTTTTGGTAGAATGGGGCATCCGGAGCGTTTTTCTGAAGGATTGATGAAAAATATTCCGAGTGCCAATTACCACAACATTTTTAAAAATGGGGTGGAATATTTTAAATAGTTTTAATTTTGTTATTAGTTATTTTGCTTATAATTACAATTTATTAGTAATTTAGCTTATATTTTAAAAGCTCATCCAGTTAAAAATTATTAGGTAAAAACCTTATATTTTCAGTTTATTAGGAGAATTGCTTATATTTGTCTTATGATTGCAATTATTACCGGTGACATCATTAATTCCCAAATGTCCGATTCGGAACTTTGGCTGCCCAAACTGAAAGATTTGATGGCAAGCTGGTCCGAAAGCCCCGAAAATTGGGAAATTTACCGCGGCGATGAATTTCAGCTGAAATGCAGCGTGGACGAAGTTTTCCGCAAAGCACTATTGCTAAAATCACTCATCAGAACTTTTGAAAATCTGGATGTCCGCCTTGCAATCGGTATTGGAAATGAGGTTTTTCTTTCTGAAAAAATTACAGAATCCAACGGTTCTGCGTATGTAAATTCCGGAAGGTTGCTCACGGAAATAAAATCGCAGGGAAAAACACTCGCAATACAAACCGAAAACGACAAAGTTAACCGCGATCTGAATATTTTGTTCAAATGGGCGGCAATCGATTTTGACAACTGGACAGCCGCAACCGCAGAAATCATCCATCAACTTTTAGTGAATCCCGCGCTTACACAGGACGAACTCGCCAAAGCGCTGAATATCACGCAATCATCAGTCAGCCAGCGGCTTAAAAGGGCGAACTTCGATTTGCTACAGGAAACCGACCAATTCTTTCGAAAGAAAATCGCCGAACTATAAATGATTTTTATTCCCCTCATATTGGCACATTTAATAGGAGATTTTATTCTTCAGCCCAATTCTTGGGTAGCCGATAAAGAACGGAAAAAAGGGCAAAGCATTTATCTTTACCTCCACGTAATTATACACGCCTTTCTCACTTATATTTTGCTCTGGGATAGGGATTTATGGTGGATTGCTTTAATTATCGGTGTTTCGCATTTGCTTATCGATTGGGCAAAACTTCAGTTTCAAAATTCAAAAACCAAAAGAAACTGGTTTTTTATCGATCAGGCCGCGCATATTTTGGTAATTGCGATATTATCCATTACTTATTTTCCGTTTTTTAGATGGGAAGACTTTATAAATTCCCGAAATTTGGGCTTAATAACGGCGATAATTTTTCTCACCGTACCAGCTTCAATATTTATAAAAACCATCATTTCCATTTGGACGCCGGTACCGGTGGAGCACAGCAAATTACAGACGGAATCGCTGGTGAACGCCGGAAAATACATCGGAATTTTAGAAAGACTGCTCGTTTTTGTTTTTATTCTTGTGGATCATTGGGAAGGCGTCGGTTTTATGATCGCGGCGAAATCAGTCTTCAGATTCAGCGATTTGGCAGAAGCAAAACAGAGAAAACTCACCGAATATGTGCTGATTGGAACCTTGTTAAGTTTCGGAATAGCAATTTTAACGGGTATATGGGTTAAAATTTAAAAAAAATAAAATCTAATAAAAAGTAAAAATGACAAAAGGAGCAATGCTTTATGAAGGAAAGGCAAAGCAGGTTTTTGAAACAGATAATCCCAACGAGGTAATTGTTCGTTTTAAAGATGATGCCACCGCTTTCAATGCACAGAAAAAAGGAAATGTGGACCTTAAAGGTGAAATGAACAATGCCATAACGACATTGATTTTCGAATACCTCAACAAAAAAGGAATTCCTACGCATTTCATCCGGAAAATTGATGAAAGAGAACAGCTGGTGAAAAAAGTGCACATCATTCCTTTGGAAATGGTGGTGCGTAATTATTCTGCCGGAAGCATGGCGCAGCGTCTTGGCGTTGCTGAAGGCATCAAATCGCCGGTTACCATTTTTGATATCTGCTATAAAAAAGATGAGCTCGGTGATCCGCTGATTAATGATCACCACGCGGTTTTTCTAGGTGCTGCCACTTATGAAGAACTTGATGAAATGTATGAATTGACCTCTGATATCAATGATATTCTGATTGAACTTTTTGATGGAATGAATATTATTTTGGTCGATTTCAAGATTGAATTAGGGAAAGATTCCTCCGGCAAAATAATTTTAGCCGACGAAATTTCTCCCGATACTTGCAGACTTTGGGACAAGGACACCATGAAAAAACTGGATAAAGACCGTTTCAGACGCGA
Organism: Kaistella treverensis; assembly: GCF_900114045.1. Lineage (GTDB taxonomy): Bacteria > Bacteroidota > Bacteroidia > Flavobacteriales > Weeksellaceae > Kaistella > Kaistella treverensis. Next base: position 802,221 of record NZ_FORQ01000001.1, on the reverse strand, counting down.
TCTGGGTGAAGTTACCGAAGCCTATGTGGAAATTTACGAACGATTAAAAAAAGTTCTTAACAAATAAAAATACCTTACTCCCTCTCCAGTGGAGAGGGTTGGGGTGAGGACAAAAATGAAAGATATACACCAGCACAGAGAAGATTATTTAAACCATTTTAAAGACCATGTCTACGAGCGGAATATCTTAAAAAAAGAAGATCCGTTCGATGCTCCGCAGGAGGAATGCGGAATTTTCGGGCTTTATTCCGATAATGATGTCGATACTTTTTCGCTTTCGCAGTTTGGGCTTTTCGCGCTGCAACACCGCGGTCAGGAAGCGTGCGGAATTTCTGTGATGAATCACGGCAAAATTTTCAATATTAAAGACGAAGGTTTGGTGCTCGATGTCTACAAAGACATCCGCCACCCGGAAACTTTTATGGGAAATTCTGCCATCGGGCACACCAGATATACGACCGCCGGCGACAAAAAGAAATATAATTTTCAGCCATTTTTCGCCAAAAACGAATATGATCAGATTATTCTTTCTATTGCGCACAACGGTAATCTCACCAATGCTTACGAGCTGAAAAAAGAACTGGAAGCTGAAGGTGTTGTTTTCAAGGCGACTTCCGATTCCGAAGTTATTTTAAGATTAATCCAGAAAAACCTGGATTTAGGTTTACGTGCAGCAATTAAAACCACAATGGAAAAAATTGAAGGCGCTTATTCCGTTGTCGGTATGACACGGAATAAGTTTTTTGCTTTCCGTGATTTTCACGGGATTCGCCCGCTGGTTTTAGGTGCAATTGATGAGAAAACTTATGTTGTAGCTTCTGAATCTGTAGCTTTAGACGCCGTCGGAGCGCAGTACGTGAGAGATATTTTACCGGGAGAAATTGTGTATACCAACGAAAACGAAACCGGTTTGCACAGCTTTTTGGTGAAGGAAAACTGCGAAAAAAGAATCTGCGCTTTTGAATATATTTATTTTGCGCGACCCGATTCGGTAATGGAAGGTATTAATGTTCACGAAATCCGGGAAAGATCCGGAGCTAAAATTTGGGAACAGGCACCGGTTGAGGCAGATATTGTCATCGGCGTACCGGATTCCGGTGTTCCTGCGGCAATCGGTTTTTCAATCGCATCGGGAATTCCATTCCGTCCGGTATTGATTAAAAACCGGTACATCGGCAGAAGCTTTATCGTTCCCACGCAGGAAATGCGCGAGCGGATTGTTAACCTGAAATTAAATCCAATTATTTCTGAAATTAAAGGCAAACGCGTCGTCATAATTGATGATTCAATCGTTCGTGGCACGACTTCCAAACGTTTGGTTAAAATTCTGAAAGAAGCAGGGGTAAAAGAGATTCATTTCCGAAGCGTTTCACCACCGATTATAGCCCCATGTTATTTGGGAATTGATACACCTTCGAAAGACGATTTGATTTCAGCCAATATGAGTGTAGAAGAATTGCGACAGTATTTAGGCGTTGATACGCTGGAATTTTTGAGCATGGAGAATCTAAAAATAATTTTGGGTAGCTCTAACCATTGTTTTGGTTGCTTTACCGAAGTTTATCCGGTTCCGGCAGGCCCGGTTCCTGATTATACAGACGAATAAAATGCAGAAAGGTTGGAAATTATTTCCAACCTTTTCTTTGATATATATGGAGTGTTTTTTCTTAGAACTTGTAAGCCAAACCTACTTGGAATACGTTGTTTTTCACAGCGTCACCACTTGCTCTGTCTTTCATAATGTCTGTTAAACCTGCAACATATCTCGCAGTTAAACCTACTTGCGGAGTGAAATAATACCCGGCACCTAAACCAATACCTGCGTTAAATGAGTTGAAATTATCTTTGTCTAACTCGCTTTTCACACTGTTTTGAGTTGTACCATTTTCAGTATTTTTTCTCTTATCTCTCGCGCTAACTAATAATCCGAATTCCGGACCAGCTTCTAGATAGAATGATGGAGTTGCGTTATACTGGAACATTACTGGTAATGCAACATAATCTAAATGTCTTGCGTACTCTGTTCTGTAAGTTGTGTTATTCACATCAAATTCATTTACAGTAACTTTAGATCCCAAGTTGTTATAAATTAACTCCGGCTGAATGCTGAAATTTTCTGCAATTGGCGCATTCATAAAAATACCTGCGTTATAGCCTATTTTTGATCCCTGGTCACTTAAGTCAGCATCTTTTGATAAAGATGAAACGTTCATACCCGCTTTAATACCAAATTGTTGTGCAAATGTTAATGAACTAACTACTACTGCTGCACTTAAAAATAACTTTTTCATAATCTTAAATTTTCGAATTAATTTTTTGATTTTGATAATAAAGATTTTAGTTTTAAATTTTAAAAAGTTTAAAATTTTTCTGCTTAAAAATCTTCATCACCATTTCATTTTTTTAAATTGTTTTACGCCAGAGTATTGACAAACGCTGTGCCAAAAATTGCAAATTTCCTTCAAAATTAAACGTATGTTTAAAATAACAATTATGTAAGTATTTGATATTCAAATACTTATAGATGTAATTTTAACATTTCCGGGACTGGTAATTGATGTTATCTAAATGAAAAATTTGCTGCTTTTTAGCCCAAATTTTTATAAAAATTCAAAGCTTGGAGAATATTTTCCGGCAAAACCGACACGTCAAAAGTGGATTTCCCGATCGAAGTTACTAATGAAAATTTAATGCTTCCAGCAGCATTTTTTTTGTCATTCTTCATTAAATCCACAATTTCGTTGTCAGTAAACTGCGCAATTGAAATTATTGGGAAAAACTTCAGAATTCCAGCTATAATTTCTTCGGTTTCTTCTGCAGATAAAAGGTTTTGAAGAAAAGAAAGCTGCGTTTCGCAGATCATTCCAAGCGCTACCGCTTCGCCGTGAAGAATTGGCGTGCTGTTTTTCAGGAAAAGACTTTCCAGCGCGTGGCCGATGGTATGACCGAAGTTTAAGGTTTTGCGGATATTCTCTTCGCGAAAATCTTGCTGAACTACATTTTCCTTAATCTTCATCGATGTTTCAATAAAAGGGAAAATATTTTCTGGCTGCAATTCGGGCAAATTTTTCAGATCCTGCCAATGCTTTTTATCTGCTATCAAACCATGTTTTAGCATTTCCGCAAAACCGCTGCACAATTGCGCAAAAGGTAAAGTTTTCAGAAAATCAGGATAGACAAAAATTTCTTCCCGCTCTGCAAAAGTTCCGATGATATTTTTTAAAAACTGATGATCGATACCGGTTTTACCGCCGATCGAAGCATCGCACATTCCCAAAAGCGTCGTTGGGATATTGATAAATTTGATTCCTCTTTTGTACGTTGAAGCCACAAAACCGCCCATATCGGTAATTACGCCGCCGCCGAGATTAATCATTAGCGCTTTGCGGTCGGTTTTAAATTCCGTCAGGATTTCCCACAGCTGGGCGGCGGTTTCCAGCGTTTTCATTTCTTCGCCGGCTTCGATTTCAATGATTTCGAACGGAATTTCGGTCTCAAGGTTTCCCAACAGAATCGGCAGGCAAAATTCGTGTGTATTTTCGTCCACCAAAATCAAAAGCTGCGTTGGATTTAATTTCTGAATAAAAGTGTTTAGCTGAGTGAAATTTTCGTCTAAAATAGAAATCATTTTTACCTGAATTTTATCACAAAATTAAACTTTAATTTAGTTTAGCAATTCACCGAGTATTGTTAAATTTGTTTCAATTAAAAATCAATATGAGCATTTTCGATAATACCCAAATTGCCTTTGCCGACAGAACCGACGCCCAGCTGAAAAAAGCCTACTGGATGTTCAAAGCTATTGAACAGCCTGCTGTAACCAACATGGGAATCTCTGTGCTGAATTTTACCGTAAAAAACAATGTTCCTTTTGTAAACACCATTGTGCGAAATACGCTCTTCGAGCAGTTTTGCGGTGGTGAAACTCGCGAGGAAAGCATGAAGGTGGTAAAACAAATGTTCAAGCATCACGTCGGCAGTATTTTCGATTATGCAATTGAAGGAAAAGCGGAAGAAGCGGTTTTTGATCACACTTGTGAAGAAATCAAGGAAAATATCAAATTTGCCGAAGGAAATCCAGCTATTCCGTTTGTGGTTTTTAAGCCTACAGGTTTTGGCCGTATTGAAATTTATGAAGAAGTTGGTAAAAATGTAGAACTCACCACTTCTCAGAAAGAGGAGTGGGCGAGAGTTGTCCGAAGATACACTGAGGTTTGCCAGATGGCTTACGACCGAAATGTTGTTTTGATGATCGATGCTGAAGAAACCTGGATGCAGGATTCTACCGACCAGCTCGTGACCGATATGATGGAAAAATTCAACAAAGAAAAAGCCATCGTCTGGAACACGCTGCAAATGTACCGTACCGGCAGACTGGAATATCTTGAAGAAGATTTGCGTAAAGCAAAAGAGAAAAATTACTTTTTAGGTTACAAGTTCGTGCGCGGTGCTTATATGGAAAAAGAGCGTGAGCGCGCGGCAGAAATGAATTATCCGGATCCAATTCAGCCAACAAAACAGGCGACAGACGATAATTACAATGCTTCCATCGATTTTGTTTTAAATAATTTAGACGTTGTATCCGGCTTTTTTGGCACACACAACGAAAAATCTACCGAATTGGTGATGGACAAGATGAAAGCTGCCGGTTTGCCAAATGATCATAGACAGATTAATTTCGGCCAGCTTTACGGCATGAGCGACAATATTACCTATTACCTTGGCTCAGAAAAATACAATGTTTCGAAATATTTGCCATACGGGCCGGTGAAAGATGTGGTGCCCTATTTAACACGTCGTGCGCAGGAAAATACCTCCGTTGCCGGACAAACCGGACGCGAACTCGCACTCATCGCAAAAGAACTGAAAAGACGAAAAAATAAATAAATTTACTTTTCCAAAATGAAAAAAAAGCGGGTTTTAGCCCGTTTTTTTTGCTTTTAATTAATGAATTTTTGCCGTAAATAATTCTTAAATTTGTAATTCACTGAAGTTGAAGTTTCAAAATTCTTTACTGTCACTTGAAATTTGCCCAGATCATTTTACCGCTTAATCTGAAAGGAACTTTTACCTATAAAGTTCCCGATGAGCTTGTGGAGGTGGTACAGCCGGGAATGCGCGTGCTGGTTCCGTTCGGTGGCAAAAAAATCTACACGGGCATTATTCAGAAAATTCATGCGGACAGACCGGAAAATTTCGAACCGAAAGAGCTCATCAATATTCTGGATGAATCGGCGATTTTACCGCCTGAACAGCTGAAATTTTGGTCCTGGCTTTCGGAATATTATTTGTGCAATATCGGCGAAATTTACCGTTTTGCTTTTCCGGCTTCATTAAAACTTGAAAGCGAAACCTATTTAAAATTAAAGCCGAATACGGCCATAGATTTTCAGAATCTGGATGTAAACGAAATGTATCTCATTCAGGCGCTGGAAGTGCGTCAGCTCATTAACCTCACCGAGATTGAAGCTTTTATCCCAAAGCGAGATATCGTAAAAACCATCAAATCGCTCATTGATATTCAATATATTGAGATCGATGAAAAAATTGCGGAAAAGTACAAAGCAAAAGAAGTTTCATTTGTAAAAATCAATAGCGAAAAAGTGGCGATGAACGATTTGCCGCAAATTTTGCTAAAACTGAAAAAATCGCCCAAACAGCAGGAACTTTTTCTGACCATTCTGGAATTGGAAACCGAAAATTCTGAAAAACTCATCAGGAAATCACAGCTTTTTGAAGACGGAAATTACGCGCATGCGCAGCTGAAAGGTTTAATTGAAAAAGAGCTGGTCATCGAATATGTTTTGCAAAAGGACCGTTTGCAGGGTTTTGAAGGTGAAGTTGAAGATTTGGAAACGCTTTCTGAAACGCAGCTCAAAGCAAAAGCCGATATCGACGAAGCTTTTGCGGAAGGTAAAAATGTCCTGCTTCACGGCGTGACCTCTTCGGGAAAAACGCACATTTATGCCGAAAAAATTGAAGAAACCGTTGCAGCTGGTAAAAATGCGCTTTTACTGCTGCCCGAAATTTCGCTTACCAAGCAAATCGTACAGCGGCTTGAAAAAAAATACGGGCAAAAATTGGGCTTTTATCACCAAAAACTCACCGATTTCGAACGTGTAGAAGTCTGGCAAAAAATTAAAAACAACGAGATTTCGGTTTTAATCGGAACACGAAGCGCACTTTTTCTTCCCTTTCAGAATTTAGGCTTAATCGTTGTCGATGAAGAACACGATTCCGCTTACAAACCGAAAGAAGTTTCACCGTATTTTAATGCTAAAGATTCTGCGCAGATTTTAGCCGATTTTTATAATGCGAAAGTCATTTTAGGTTCCGCGACACCGTCAGTGGAAACGTATTATGCTGCTCAGAAAGGAATTTTAAAATATGTTCATTTAAAAGAGCGTTTTGGCGCGGTGAAAGTCCCGACTTTTGAGCTGATTAATTTTAAAGAAGCACAAGACTCCAAAAATACAGTCGGAAATTTCTCTTTTAAACTCATTGAAGAAATCCGTTCGCAGGTAGAGAATGAAAAGCAAACCATGATTCTCCATAACCGCCGCGGCTACGCGAATGTGGTGGAATGTGAATCTTGCGGTTACGTAAATTATTGCTCAAACTGCGATGTGGTGATGACTTACCATAAGTTTTCGAATGAGATGAAATGTCATTATTGCGGCCAGAAAGCGGCTAAACCGCGCACCTGCCCGAAATGTAATTCGGAAAAGCTGAATGTGCGTGGCGTAGGTGTGGAACAAATTCATGAAGAAATTTCGAATATTTTTCCCGAAGCTGAAATCGACCGGATGGATGTTGATTCCATGCGCCGAAAGTTTGCCTACGAAAAACTCTACGAAAAACTGGAAACCGGGGAAACAGATATTTTGGTAGGAACTCAAATGATTTCCAAAGGTCTCGATTTCGATAATATCGAACTTGTCGCGATTCCAAAAGCAGATTCTATGCTTTATGTCCAGGATTTCCGTGCTGAAGAACGCGCGTATCAACTTATCACGCAGGTTTCCGGCCGTGCCGGAAGATTGTCTGGCGAAGGAAAAGTGCTGATTCAGACTTTTAATCCCGAACATTCGGTTTTCAAGATGTTGCAGGAAAATGATTCAGCAAATCTGTATGAACATTTGCTTACGGAACGCCGAAAATTTAATTATCCGCCTTTCGTAAAGCTGATTATGATTGAGCTGAAGCACCGCCGCGAAGACAAAGTGGACCGTGCTTCGCAGTTTTTAGGTTCGGTTTTGCGGAAATATTTACCGGAAGAATGCATTCTTGGTCCGGAAAAAGCACCGATTGGAAAACTGAATTTAATGTATCAATACCAAATTCTTTTAAAATTGCCGCGCGGTAAGAAATATGAGGAATTTAAAAATTTAGTGTTAAAAAGTCTGGAGGAATTTGCTGAAATTAAGGCTTATCACTCTGTCAAAAAGCTGATATTTGTTGACTTTTAACAAATTTTAACAGAAAATCGGTTCTTTTACAATTCCTAATTCATTGTTAATCAACAATATTTTATATTTTTGAGCGTTCCTAAAATGACTTTTCAAAAGCTGCTTTTGACAAGTCATTAAAACTCGATAATCAAATAATTTTTTAAATGATTAACCTTAAAAAAACGCTGGTTTCATCCGCTCTCGCAATTTCTGCAATTGCTTTCGGACAGGGAACCTTTACTTCTTCCAATTATCCGCAATCTTACGACAACCTAAACGCCAATACGTCCGCTGAAAAACTTTTAACCGCAAAGGAGCTCGTCGATATTAAAATTAATTCGATGATGAATGACCCGGTTTTAAGAAATGCTGACTGGGGTTTTGTTGTCTACGACCCAAAAACAAAAAAAATCGTAAGTTCTTACAACGAAAACGCTTCTTTAATTCCGGCTTCTACCACAAAATTGCTGACCACTGATACCGCTATGGGCTTGCTTGGTGAAAAATTCCGTTGGGTAACACAACTGGAATATTCCGGTACCATCGATGAGGCAGGTGTTCTGGAAGGAAATCTTTACGTGGTTGGCAGTGGTGATCCGTCGCTTGGCACCAATAAAGCCGGCGCTTATTCTTACCGCGAAATCGTTGCCGATTTTATTGGGGCGATGTCTGCAAAAGGAATTAAAAAAGTCAACGGAAATATTATTATCCAGACGGCTTTATTTAAATTAAATAAAACCCAAAATCTCCCGGAAAATATCGTTTGGTTAGAAAACGGCAGCTATTATCTCCCGGTTGGTACCACGAAAGAAATAAATCCGCAAAATGAGCGGCTCATCGCAAAACAGGCAAATCCTTTTGCTGAAAATAAAAACTACTATTACATTTCACCATACATTGGTAAAATGGTGTACGCCGATAAGTTTGATGGCGGTTATTTAACCACAAAGTTACCAGATGCACCCGCATATTTAGCAAATACTTTAAGAACTACAATGCTGAAAAGCGGCATTGGCATCAGCGGAAAAGTCGTTACAAAGATGGCTGATCCGGAACCGGAAAGCAGAAATCTCCTAACCGCATACCAATCTCCAACTTTAGCTGAAATCGTGATGTACACCAATCAGCACAGCGATAATGCTTTGGCAGAAGCAACTTTGCGGATGGTTGGTTTCCAGAAATTCGGTGACCAAACTTTGGAAAGTGGTAGAAATGCCGTGATGACGCATTTAAGAAGTGTTCACTTCGATGTTGAAGGCTTGAATTATTACGACGGAAGCGGGCTTTCCCGCAGTAACGTGGTGACGCCAATTTCACAGGTGAAATTTCTAACCAACTTGATGGGCGAGAAATACTACAGGTCGTATTTCGATTCCTTGCCGATTGCCGGACAAACCGGAACATTGAAAAAAATGTTTTATTCCGTGGGAAATGGGCAAATTTTTGCAAAAACTGGAACTTTAAATAAAGTGAAAACGCTCGCCGGATATATGAAAACCAATTCGGGTAAAACATTGGTTTTCTCATTATTAATTAACAATTATGCAGGTTCGGTGGACCAGGTTAAAACCAAGATGGAACAAATCCTGGAACCGGCTTTAAGTCTGTAAATCAAAAAAATACGTGCAAAAACCTCCCAATAATAATTGGGAGGTTTTTTTTATCTTTATATAAAATACACCGATGAAAAAACTTTATTTTTTTGCGCTCATTTTCATATTTAATTTGAATTTTGCGCAGACAGCAAATTTTGCTTTGCAAAACCTCAGCAAAAATGAAGCTGACCAATATTCGAAGATGATTAATTATAATGTAAATCCAAATACATTAAATTATAATCTCGTATATCAGCGGCTGGAACTCGATTTGGATCCAGCCGTGCGTTATGTAAGCGGAACTGTCACCAGCCATTTTGTTCCGACCGAAAATATTTCCTCTATTTATTTCGATTTTTCCAATACGCTGACGGTTTCGGAAGTGAGATACCACGGCGTAAATCTGAAGTTTACGCAGCTGCCAACCAAAGAAATTAAAGTAGATTTTTTAGCTGCTATTTCGGCTAAAATTTCCGATTCTCTGTCGATAACGTATTCAGGTGTTCCGGATACTTCTGGAAGTGCCGGCGATGCTTTTACCGTTTCACTTCAAAGCGGAACGCCAGTTTTATACACGCTTTCCGAACCTTATGGCGCGCAGGAATGGCTTCCGACAAAGCAAAGCATGAATGACAAGATTGAAAAGGTCGACCTTAAAATCACAACGCCAAATCAGTACAGCGTTGCGTCCAACGGAAAATTATTTTCCGAAAAGCTTACGGGCGGCAAAAAACTCACCTTCTGGCAAACAAATTATCCAATTCCAGCTTACCTTATCGCGCTGGGAATTACCAATTATACCAAGTTTAATGACACGATGGGAAGTCCGCCATTTCCGTTTGTGAATTATGTTTATCCGTCCACAGCCGCGAATTCTACGGCGATGAGCAATATCAACTGGACCAAAGACATGATGAACGTTTATGAAGAATATTTTGGCGCTTATCCGTACCGAAACGAAAAATACGGTCATATGCAGTTCGGTTGGGGCGGCGGAATGGAACACGCAACGATGTCGTCCATGGGATCATTTCAGAAGTCGCTGATTGCGCATGAACTTGCACACCAGTGGTTTGGTGACAAAGTGACGTGTGGCAGGTGGAATGACATTTGGCTCAACGAAGGTTTTGCGACTTTCGGCGCGCAACTCGCTAACGAAAAATTATTGATGACCAGCGACCAGTTCCGAAGTTTTTTAACTTCCGAAATCAATTATATTACTAGCGCTCCCAACGGAAGTGTGTATGTGCCAGAAAGTGATTTGGGCAATGTTAACCGAATTTTCGACAGCCGATTAAGCTATTCCAAAGGAGGTTTTGTGTTGCGGATGTTGAAATGGATTTTAGGTGAAGAAGTTTTCTATCAGGCACTGAAAGATTATCATAGTCAACCCAATTTGGCTTACCATTACGCGGTTACCGAAGATTTTAAAAACTCATTATTAAAATCTACCGGGAAAGATTTCACCGGGTTTTTTCAGGACTGGATTTACGGTGAAGGTTATCCATCCTATCAAATTAAATGGAACCAAACTTCCGATAAAAACCTTCGTTTTAAAATTGGTCAAACGCAAAGTCATTCATCCGTCAGTTTTTTTGAGCTGCCTTTACCTATAAAAATTACCGGCTCTTTGGGCGAAATTTTGGAGGATTCTTTGGACAATCAGTTTAATGATCAAACCTTCAGCATTCCGGTGAATTTCACGGTCGCCTCCGTTCAGTTCAATTCGGAAAAGCAAATTGTGGAAGCTAACTCGACTGTTATTAAAGACGCTTCAATTCTTGCTGCGAGTGATTTTCCTAAAGTAGCAGTAACGATTTACCCAAATCCCGTATCAGAACATCTTTCAGTTGCAGGTGTGAAAGAAGTACAGAAATACGAAATTTATAGTGTGGACGGGCGGTTAATTAAAAGCGGCACATATAACCCCGGAAAATATATTGATGTCAGTTCACTCACGGAAGGAGTCTACTTATTAAATATTGAAAATCAAAATATCAAATTTATTAGGAATTAAATTAAAGTCTTCAGAAATGAAGACTTTTTTTATAGTCAGAAGTGAGGCAAATTCTTGATAAAGGGTGTTTTCGCGGTACTTCACAAAAGTATTTTATTATAATTTTACGTTTGAAAACTGCAAAAATTTTCACGATTTATAAAATTTATTGATGTTGAAATACTAATTAAACATTTTAAAGCCATGGAAAAACTACACAACCTGATCGCTTTTATTTTGATCATTACTTTTAGCACAGCAGCTAATGCACAGAGCGAAATTGAAAATGTAAAAAAACTAAATTCTGCTTTTGATAAGGCCTCGCTAAGCGGAGATTTACAATTTTTTGAGAATACCTTGGCTCCCGATTTTGTTTCTTATCAGCCGGACGGATCCAAAGTTACCCGTGCACAAGTTCTTGAACGTATCAAGATGGAAAAAGAAAAACCATCTTATAAATTACTGAATGTTAGGAGCGAAGATGTAAATGTTAAAATGGATGGTAATCTGGCGTTTGTGACTGGCCTTTGGAATTCTTCAACTTCCGGTCTTGAAGCAGATGCATCACCACATAATGATACTGGATTTTACACCGCAGCATTTGAAAACAGAGACGGCAAATGGATGTTAATTTCAGATCATTCGACCGAAAAAGCTCATACACCCGAAGAATTAATGCCGTCCCTTCAAATAGCTAGTAACGATTTTGAGAAGGCAATAGCGACACAGGATTCCAAGTTATTTGATTCTTTACTGTCCGATGAATTTACCTCGGTTAATGAAAATGGTAAAATGAGGTCTAAAGCAGAAGAAATCGCACAGTTTAAATCTCCCGAATTGAAAATAACTTCCGTAAAATCCGAGGAAAAAAAATTCCGAATTCATCGCAGTACCGCTGTAGAAACGGGAGTCTTTAATGTATCAGGAACATTCAAAGGCAAACCTTTTACTGAAAAAGGACGTTATACCTCTACCTGGTTCTATCATAATGGTAAATGGGTACTCGCAAGTGATCATACAAGTCTTATAAACTAGTGTGGTAAATCCAATCTTAATAAAACTCCAAAATGATACAGTCGCGAAAACAATTTATTAACACAGTATCGTGGGCTTTCGTGGGCTTTTTCGTTCCTGAAAATTTGCAGTCGGCCACCGATCAAAATGAACCGGTAATTGTACATGCAGATGAAGGGGAAACTTATTGGATTGGGCGACGCAATTCTCCATTAACCATAAAAATTTCGCGACAAAAAAATAAAAACAAAGCTGTATCTTTCTGCACCGAGGATATTGCGCCAGGCGAAGGCATTCCGGTTCACAAGCATTTGAATGAGGACGAGTTAATTTTTATACATGCAGGGGAAGGGATTTTGACCGTGGACTATAAAGAAATCCCGGTCAGAAAGGGTACTGTAGCTTTAGTTCCGAAAAATTGCTGGCATAGTATTAATAATACTGGTAGTCAAATCTTCATCATGGCTTTTAGTTACACTCCCGCAGGCTTTGAAGGTTATTTTAGAGAATTTGGATCACCCGCCGGTACACCATGGCAGCCAAAATCTCAGGAACAATATGAAAAAATTAATAAAAAGTGGGGCATCGTGTATAGATAGGTTGAAAAATATTTTGTATATCATAAACAGCCCTCAATTCATATGATTTTGAGGGCATTTTTTTCTTAAATTAGCCCTTGAAAAATTTTAAGTATGATATCTACACAATTTCTGGAAACGCTGCAAAATGAATTGCAAAATATAAAAAAGGACGGCTTGTTTAAAACCGAGCGCATCATCACTTCGCAACAATCTGCGGTAATCGAAGCCAACGGCAAAACTTTGCTGAATTTCTGCGCCAACAATTATCTCGGACTTTCCAACAATAAAGAAGTGATGCAGGCGTCGAAAGATATGGTGGACAGTCACGGTTACGGCATGTCGTCGGTGCGATTTATCTGTGGAACTCAGGATATTCATAAAGAGCTGGAAGCTAAAATTTCTAAATTTTTGGGTCTTGAAGACACCATTTTATACGCGGCGTGTTTTGATGCGAACGGCGGAGTTTTCGAACCGTTATTTACCGAACAAGACGCGATTATTTCTGATGAGCTGAACCACGCTTCGATAATAGATGGTGTGCGTTTATGCAAAGCCGCGCGCTACCGCTACAGAAACAACAATATGGAAGATTTGGAAGCGCAGTTGAAAGCAGCTTCCGAAAAAAATCACCGCTTTAAAATCATCGTTACCGACGGCGTATTTTCGATGGACGGAATTGTAGCCGATTTAAAAGGCGTTTGCGATCTTGCAGACAAATACGGTTGTCTCGTGATGGTTGATGATTCGCATTCCACCGGATTTATAGGTAAAACCGGCCGCGGTACACATGAAGCCAACGACGTGATGGGCAGAGTAGATATCATCACCTCAACTTTAGGAAAAGCTTTGGGTGGTGCTTTGGGCGGATTTACATCCGGAAAAAAAGAAATTATCGATATGTTGCGCCAGCGTTCGCGCCCTTATTTGTTTTCGAACTCATTAGCTCCCGGAATTGTAGGTGCAGCGATTAAAGTTTTGGATATGATTTCCGATGATACTTCGCTTCGCGATAAAGTCATGGAAAATGCGGAATATTTCCGGACTGAAATGAAAGCCAAAGGTTTTGATATTCCGGATGGCGATGCAGCAATTGTTCCCGTAATGCTTTACGACGCGCCTTTAGCACAGAAAATGGCGGAAAAACTAATGGATGAAGGCATTTATGTAATCGGATTTTTCTTTCCGGTTGTGCCTCGCGACAAAGCAAGAATTCGTGTGCAGCTTTCCGCAGCGCATACCAGAGAACAACTGGACAAAGCGATTGCAGCTTTTGAAAAAGTTGGGAAGGAGCTCGAAGTTATTTAGTTTGAATTAAAGTCATAAAATAAAACCTTCATTTTTTGAGGGTTTTTTATGGTTTTTTTTGAAATTTTCTGAAACGGAAAGTTTTTTCAAAGCTGAAAATTTTGACTATGTTAGCGCAATAAAATCAAAATTTAATGTTCAGCAAACACGAAGCACAGCAGCTGCGAAAAGAATTCTGGATTGCTTTTGGCAAAAGTTTTCCAAGAAAATGGATTTTGTATGATACAAAAATCAAGGATTTTTCCTTTAAATTTTATGCAGATAACAAAAAAGCTGAAGTCTCGCTGGATATTGAAATGAAAGATGAACTTTTCCGGAATGCCTATTTCGAAAAATTCTGGTCGTTGGAAGCTTTGCTTGAAGAGCGTTTAGGCGAAGTGCAGAAAGACGAATTTTACACGTTGGAAAACGGCAAAATTATCGCGCGTTTTTGGGTGACCAAAGAAAATGTTTCGATTCTGAATAAAAACACCTGGCAAGCTATTTTCGAATTTTTCGTGGATAAAATGGCAGGTTTTGAAGAAATTTATTACGAATACGAAGATTTCATCAAAGACATTTAAACAGAATTTTATTCAAAAGTTCTTTTTCGCCACCAATAAAAAATTCCGCCTAAAAAGGCAATAATTCCTAAAGGTAAAAGCAAATTCAGCCATTGCCAATAGGATTTTTCTTCATCGATAATATTCCGGTCCAGCAGGCGCGCTTCGATGTCGCGGTTGCGTAATTCCATTAAATTGGCGTCATCAAGCAAAAAATCAAGCGCATTTCGCAAAAACTGCGCATTGCCATAGGTTTGCTTCGTAAGCATATCTTCACCCAGCGGCAAAGGATTTCCTTTGTACATTTGGTTTCGGCCAACGTCGCCGTCAGAAATTACAATCATTTTATTTTCCGGGCTTTCTGACCTAAAATTCGGAAAATTGTTTCGTTCACTTCTCGCGGAATAAGCAGATTTAAATTTACCTTCCAAACTCACCGCAAAAATTTTCGGCGTTGTTGGTCTTTCAAATTCACTTAAAGAATCGGTGCGAACAATTTCACCAAGCGCAACATAATTCGGAACCTGTTTCACCGTAGTGCGTTCGCTGGATTCAAACAGAACATTTGTCTTGATATTTGGTCTTCCAAGCGTATCAATTGCGGTGGGAAATTCAAACTTTACAGGATTGATATTTTTGGTGATCGGATTTTTGGTTTCAGCAATTCCCAAAGCGAAATATGGCCACAAAAAGCTGCTGTATTGCGGATTTCCGGCAACTTCACCGGAAACAATCCGAATCAGCGCCGATTTCTTAAAATCTTTAACCAAAGCAGAATTGATCCGGATTCCGTAATTGAAAAAGAAATCCGTCATATTGATGTCGCTCGGGTATGCCATAATTTTTTTAGCCTGAAAAAGCGTGTCCATTTCAGCATTTACGGCATCAATCATCCAAAGCGTTTTTCCGCCGTTCATGATATATTGGTCTAAAAGCACTTTTTCACCTTCGGTAAAAGCTTTTCGCGGCTTTGCGATAACCAGCGCGTCCATATTTTTCAGCACTGGCAAATCTGCGTAGGTGAGTTCGGTTTTATTTTGTGGAATAATCGGCCCTGCGTTGTAATTTTCCAGCGCAATCTCCATAAAGCCTGAAAATTGGTCTGGCCGCAATTCATCTTGATTTATCAGTACACCAACATTCTTTTTGCTTTCGGTGGTTAAACTTTTAATGGTGGAAATGAAATTATATTCCAGATTTTCCACCGAACGCGTCAGCTGTTCATCAGCATTAATGCCCGATTGTGTGATGATTAGCGGAATAGAAGTGCCGTGCGAATTATATTTCAGCGCAGCGTACGGAAACATCACGATTTCGGAAATTTTCCCATCTTTCATGTCCGGGAGAATAGAAGGCTGCATGCCCATCGCGAGCAAGGTGTCTTTCGACATTTTTGTTTTGATGGGATCGATGAAGCGGAAATCGATTTTCGGATTTATTTTCCGAAACTCTTCGAGCATAAAGCGCGTTTCATTTTGAATCTGGCGAAAACTTGCCGGAAAGTCGCCTTCTAAATAAACGTCGATTTTCAGCGGATTTTTTACCGATTCTAGAACTTTCACCGTGGAATCTGATAAGGTGTATCTTTTTTCCTGCGTAAGATCTATACGTAATCCCAAATAATTGAGCAGAATAAAAACCGGGAGAATAATTACTAACGCTTTATAATATGTATTTTTAGTATCAAAATTCTTCATTGTCTACTTCTTTTTGTTTACAAAATAAACTGCCAATAAAATGCTCAGACTGATTACCAGAAAAAAGTAAGCGACATCTTTAAAATCAATTAATCCTCTCGTGAAAGACAGAAAATGTTTGTAAAAACCGACGTTAGACAGGTAATAATCTGCGGCGCCCAGTAGTTTATAACTCGCCAGCTGTTCAATCCCAAAATAAAGCAGAAAAGACAAAATCACGCCGAGCAAATACGCCATTATCTGGTTCGGAGAAATAGCTGAAGCAAAAGTTCCGACGGAAGCAAACGCGCCAATCAGCAAAATTGTGCCGAAATAGCTGCCAAAAGTTGCGCCCATATCAATATTACCTTCGGTGATACCCAAAACGTACACCGTGTACAGGTAAATGATTGAAGGAATTAAGCATAAAATTCCGAGAACCCAAACTGCGAAAAATTTGCCCAATATAAGGTCAGAAATTTTCAAAGGTTGAGAAAAAAGCCAGCTTAAAGTTCCGGACTGTTCTTCTTCAGCTAAAGTTTTCATCGAAAGTGCCGGAATTATTAATAGCATTAACCACGGAACCAGCACAAAATAACTTTGTAAAGTCGCGGTACCAATATCGAAAATATTGAAATCGTTTTCGAAAAAAAACAGAAATAAAGTGCCGATTAAACTGAACGCCGCGATGATAATCCACGCACTCCAGTTTCCAAAATACGTCCAAAGTTCTTTTTTAAATATTGCAAACATATGCAGTAAGCTTTAGCTTAATTAGATTTTTTTTTGTTTACCAGTTTCACTGTCATCATGATGCTTCCGACCAAAACGACAAAACCGAGAATTAATTGCCACCAATATTCAATCACCATCGATTTTAAAATAACCGTAAAAACCACCAAAAAAAGAATAAATGTCGCTATTTCATTCGCCTGACGAAGCTTTATATTCGCCATCGGGAAATTTTCGCCGTTCAGTGATTTCATTTGTAGCACTTTTTTCCAGCACCAAAAATGATAAGCCGCTAAACCGAGCAAAAAGGTAAGTTTAAGGTGAAACCACGGCGTTTTCATTAAACCGAAATTCAAAAAAATTAATGCAAGTCCCGAAGCCAGCATGATGACACCCGCCGGAACGGTGATGATGTTCCACAAACGCGTCGTCATAAAAACATATTGCTGGCGAAGAATTGCTTTTTTTTGGTTTTCAAATTCGTCGGTGTCCTTATAATATACAAAAAGCCGGACGAGATAAAAAATCCCGGCAAAATAACTCACCATAAAAATGATATGTACAGCTTTGAGTATGGTATATAACATGGAAAAATTTGAGCACAAAGATAATATATATCTGAGGAATAAAGAACTTCCTAATCTTTATTAAAATCGAAAAAATTTGCCTTTATAACGGCAAATTTTTCGGTTTTATATTTATTAAAAAAACAGCCAAACAAGGCGGAATTTTTAGCTGCTATTTTAGTTCTGAAATTCCACAAAGATTTTTTCACCTACCTGAAGACCGAACAAAGTACGGGCGCCATTATCGCGGTTTCCTTTATAGATCGTGAGTTCCAGCAAACCGGCATCATTGAAAACGGCGGCAGCACGACCGTGAAATTCATTTTCTTTGCTCCAGTCGTAGACAATATCGGTATAGCGCGTATGAATTTTCGGCAGTGCGAGATTGCGGAATTTAACCATGAAATTATCATAGCCGACACTGCATTTTTCGAAAAATTTCCGGTTAATGTTTGATACCACATTTCCGAAATTATCCACATACAGAATTTCGCCCACCACAATTCCTTCGCTTTCATTAAAAACTGCGTGAGGAAAAGAAAGCTGTTTCGGGTTTTTAAACTTGCGTCCGATAACTTCCGGCAAACCACCGTTTTGAAGGTGAACTGCAACCGGCGCGAAAATATCGGTAGAGGTGAAGTGAATATCATCTTCGTAGCCGCTGTTAAAGGTTATTTCATACACCGAATCGGGTTTAACATCGTAAAAAATCAAACTTAAAATTCCATTGTCCGCGGCAATGAAATAATGGTCGCCGGATTTGTATAAAATAAACTTGCGTTGCGGCGTATGAAAACTATCCACCGAGATAATATGCACGGTGCCTTTCGGAAAAAAAGGATAAGCGTTCCTTACGATATACGCGGTCTGCAGCAGGTTATAAGCCTGGATTTCATGGGTGATGTCTACAATGTTAACATCTGGTTTCAGAGTTAGGATTTTACCTTTCACCGCGGCCACGCGATGGTCAACCAGTCCATAATCGGAGGTAAAAGTGATAACTGCCATGTATGTTTTTTGGGATTCACAAATTTAGTTTAAATATAATATTTTAGGCACCATTGTGGATAAGTAACAATTTTATTTAAAATAAAAATGATACTTTTATTAAAAATTTATTCAAAATTCTATTTATATGTTTGAACTCAGCTACGAAATTACCGGAGTAGATTCTAAAAATTTTTACGGCGTAAACAACCAATATTTTAATTTGCTGAAATCGCAGTTTCCTACTTTAAAAATTACCGGCCGAGACCACTCAATTTTTGCAAAAGGAAATCAGGCCACGTTGGACATTTTCCGCCTGAAACTCGATGATATCGTCAGCTTTTTGGCTCAAAACCATTCCATGACTTTAAAAGATGTTGAGGGAATTCTGAACTTCAAAGACGAAGAGGAAAAACAGCTGGTATTTGACCAGGATTTTATTGTAAAAGGCGTAAACGGCAAAATAATAAAAGCCAAAACCACCAATCTGAAAAAACTGGTGAAAGTTTCGGAAACCAAAGACATGGTTTTTGCAATCGGGCCCGCAGGAACCGGAAAAACCTACACCAGTGTCGCGCTCGCGGTGAAAGCTTTGCGCGATAAGGAAGTAAAACGAATTATTCTGACTCGTCCGGCGGTAGAAGCTGGTGAAAGTTTGGGTTTCTTGCCAGGCGACCTCAAAGAAAAGCTCGATCCGTATTTACAGCCGCTTTACGATGCGCTGCGTGATATGATACCGCATGAAAAACTGGAAGGTTTTATGGAAAAGCGAGTGATTGAAGTGGCGCCGCTTGCCTTCATGCGTGGCCGAACTTTGGACGAAGCTTTTGTAATCCTGGATGAAGCGCAGAATACCACGCATTCTCAAATGAAAATGTTTTTAACGAGAATGGGAATGAACGCAAAATTCATTATCACCGGCGACCCAAGTCAGGTGGATTTACCGATGCGGCAAAAATCCGGCTTAAAAGAATCCATGAGGATTTTGAAAGATGTGAACGAAATCGGTTTTGTACACTTAACCGAAGAAGATGTGGTGCGTCATCCGGTAGTCCGGAAAATCATTAATGCTTACGGAAAAGAAGAAGCGCGGCAGCGGGAAGAGTAAGATTTTAATTTGAAAATTTGGGAATTTGGGAATTTTGAAAAAAAAGGATAAAAAGCAGCAAATTTTTCCAATTTTCTTTTTCAAAATTTTATCGAATTAAAGTAGAAAATTTCATTTTGAAAAACTGAATTTTTTGCCGTTTTAACACGGAATTTTTTTCGTAATGTTAGTTGGTTTTCGTCCTCAAATTAAAAATGATATTTTTGAGGAAAATTAATTATTTATGAAAAAAGTATTACTTGCTTTTGCCATCATTTTTTGTGGATTGGCGAATGCGCAGGTGAAATTCGGGATTAACGGAGGTTTTTCTTCGGCGACGGTTTCCGATGATTTTGAGGATCTCAGCGCAGGATATTACGCCGGCGTATTTACAGAATTTGGTATTCGTGGTTTTGCGACGATGCAGCCCGCGCTGAATTATGTAAGGTTTAATGACGATTCTTTCGTGCAGATTCCCGTGATGGCGAAATTTTATTTTCTACCAAAAATCAATGTACAGGTAGGGCCGCAGTTTGCCTTTCGTCTCGGTGATGTTCCCGACACGATAAACAAAACAAATTTTGGAGTTGCGTTCGGACTTGGCGCGGATATCATTTCAGGTTTGCTAATTGAAGCGCGTTACTCTTTTCAGCTGAACAACGCATTTAAAAGTCCGGCAAGCGGGCAGAAACTTCATTTCAATCTTTTTAATGTAGGTTTAGGTTTAAGACTTTAATTTAAATATTTAAACAAAGAAATCCCGAATTTAGCAATTCGGGATTTTTATATGTTTTTAGCTCGGAATTTTTTCTGAAAGCTATTTTCCGAAAAGATTTCCACCCATTCCAGGCATTTTCGGCATTCCTTTGCTCATCATTTCCATCATCTGTTTTCCTTGTGGTCCCTGCATCATCTTCATCATTTTGCCCATCTGTTCAAATTGTTTCATCAAAGCATTGACGTCTTCAATTTTTCTTCCCGCGCCTCTCGCAATACGGTTTTTTCTTTGGGTATTGATGATTGACGGTCGGCGTCTTTCTTCCGGTGTCATGGAATGAATAATTGCTTCGATGTGTTTGAATGCATCGTCCTGAATATCAACATCTTTCATCGCTTTTCCAACTCCGGGAATCATTCCCATCAAGTCTTTCATATTACCCATTTTTTTGATCTGATTGATTTGCTTGAGGAAATCATCAAAACCAAATTCATTTTTGGCAATCTTTTTATGAAGTTTTTTTGCTTCTTCTTCGTCGAACTGCTCCTGCGCGCGTTCTACAAGGGAAACCACGTCGCCCATTCCGAGGATTCGGTCTGCCATCCTTTCCGGATAAAACACATCCAGCGCTTCCATTTTTTCGCCGGTAGAAATGAATTTTATTGGCTTTTCTACCACCGAACGGATGGTTAATGCAGCACCACCACGCGTATCACCATCTAACTTGGTGAGGACAACACCATCGAAATTCAAAGCTTCGTTGAAAGCTTTTGCAGTATTCACAGCATCCTGCCCGGTCATGGAATCTACCACAAAAAGCGTTTCATCTGGTTTGATGAAATAATGAACCGATTTAATCTCGTTCATCATTTGCTCATCAATCGCCAAACGACCTGCCGTATCCACGATCACGACATCGTGATTATTTTCTTTGGCAAATTTTACGGCGTTTTCCGCAATTGAAGAGGGATTTAAAGCGCCTTCTTCGGTGTAAACAGGAATTCCAACCTGCGATCCTAAGACTTTCAGCTGCTCAATCGCGGCCGGGCGATAAACATCACACGCTACCAAAAGCGGCTTTTTATTGCGTTTTTGTTTCAGATAATTTGCCAGTTTCCCGGAAAAAGTGGTCTTACCGGAACCTTGTAAACCGGCGATCAAAATGACGCTGGGTTTTCCGGAAAGATTGATGCCTTCCTGTGTGGAACCCATCAGTTCCACCAATTCGGTATGAACGATTTTGGTCATCAACTGTCCCGGCGTTAAACTGGTCAAAACATTTTGACCCAAAGCTTGGTCCTGAACTCTTTTCGTCAGGTCTTTAGCAACTTTGTAGTTAACATCGGCATCTACAAGCGCGCGACGAATTTCCTTTACCGTTTCGGCAACGTTAATTTCGGTGATTTTTCCGCGCCCGGAAATATTATGAAGCGCTTTATCTAATTTATCCTGTAAACTGTTGAACATAATTTATCTTTAAGAATTGCAAAAATAAGGATTTTCGTTCAATTATGGTAAAGTTGCTTATTTTTGGACCATGAATATTACGGAATTTATATTTTTAATTATTTCTGCTGCGATTCTTAATGTCGCGGTTTTCTTTCTGTTCAAAAAATTCATTTTCCGCATGGAAAATCCTGCGATGAAATTTTTGGGACTTAATATTATCAAAGATTTGATTTGGGTGGTTTTTTGGCTGAGCAGACTGCAAAATACTACGGAGAGTTTTTTGGCGGTAATCGGGGTGTTTTTGGTGATGTCTATTTTCCTTTATTTTAAAGTAATACAGATGCTGAACAGGTCATAATTTTTTCCTGATAAAAATCAATTTTTAGTATTGGTAGGTTTTAATTAATTCAATATATTTGCAAACCGATAAATTTGACTTATGAACAAGAGAATTTCTTCTTTATTTTTGGTTTTATTTCTAACGCTTTCAGGTGTTTCTACTTTTGCACAGCAGCCGGCAGAAGCACACGGAGCGGAAACTTTGGAACAGAAAATTCAGGAAGATAATAAGGAATTCAATGCCAAAGATATGATCATGAGCCATATTAGCGATGCTAATGAATGGCACCTGTGGACGTTGAATGAAGGAACGCCGGACGAAAAACACGTTTCTATTCCGCTACCGGTAATCATTAAAGATAAAAACGGTATTCACACTTTTATGTCAAGCGCTATTGCACACGGTCATGAGCACGACGGTTACACTTTGGATCACGGAATTGTAAAATCTACCCAAGGTTTAGAGCAAGCTAAATTATTTTCGGTTTTAAGCGGAAAACATACTTCAGAAAATGCTTTTTACGATTTTTCAATTACAAAAAACGTAGCAGCGATTTTTATTTCAGTTCTTTTCATGTTGTTGATTTTTGTCGGAATGGCGAGAGGTTATGCTAAATCTTTGGTGCCGAGTGGTGCTGGTAGATTTATGGAGCCTTTAATTATTTTCATCCGTGATGAAGTTGCAATCCCAAACATCGGTGCTAAAAAATACAAGAAATACATGCCTTATTTATTGACGGTATTTTTCTTTATCTGGATTAACAACATGTTTGGTTTGATTCCGTTTGCACCGTTTGGCTATAACTTAACCGGAAATATTGCAACCACAGCCGTTTTAGCAATCATCACGCTTTTAATTACTATTTTCAGCGCGAACAAAGATTACTGGAAGCACATTTTTATGCCGCCAGTTCCGTTATTGCTGTATCCGATTATGGTTCCGATTGAAATCATCGGAGTTTTCACAAAACCATTTGCCTTGATGATGCGTCTCTTTGCGAACATTACTGCGGGTCACATTATGATTTTGGCGATTATGTCTTTGATCTTTATTTTTAAAACGCCGTTGTTAGGTTTTGCTTCCGTTCCACTGGGATTGTTTATTTCTATTCTGGAATTGTTGGTAGCAGCTTTACAGGCATATATTTTTACGGTTCTTTCGGCATTATTTATCGGAATTGCCGTGCAGGAGCACGAGCACGAAGGAGCACATTAATTTTAGAAACATTTTTTTAACCTATATATATTTTTATTATGGAAGAGATTTCACAAGGGGTAGGACTTATTTACGTAGGAATCGGTTTAGCAGTATTAGGCGTAGGTCTAGGTATTGGTAAAATCGGTGGACACGCAATGGATGCTATCGCAAGACAACCGGAGCAAGCAGGTAAAATCCAGGGAGCAATGCTTATTGCTGCTGGTCTTATCGAGGGTGCTGGTTTGATCGCGATTATCTTCGGAGCGTTCGTAAAATAAGAAACCTCAAAAACAAATTCTTAGCAGCGCGGTTGGCTCTGCTAAGGATTTTTTAAAATTCCATATAGAAAAAAATTAAAAAATTACAATTATGATAGAACCGGGAATAGGCTTATTGTTTTGGATGACTTTAACCTTCTTAATCCTTTTACTGATATTGGCGAAATTTGCATGGAAACCAATTTTAGGTGCTATTAATGAAAGAGAAGTTACGATTGTAGATTCACTAAACCAGGCTAAATTAGCGCGTCAGGAAGTTGAAAACCTAAAAGCTGAAAACGATATCATCATCCGCGAAGCGAAAGTTGAGCGTGATCAGATCTTGAAAGAAGCAAGAGAAATCAAAGACCGTATTGTAGGTGAAGCAAAAGATGCTGCGAAAAATGAAGGTGATAAAATGATTGAAGCAGCGAGACAAACCATTCAGGCAGAAAAATCTGCTGCGGTTGCCGACATTAAAAACCAAATCGGTACTTTATCTGTTAACATCGCCGAATCTATCTTAAAAAAGAATTTGGATAATGACAGCGCACAGGATGACTTGGTAGCAAATATCCTTAATACTTCTAACTTAAACTAAAATGGTTACCAGTAAAGTAGCAAAAAGATATGCTCAGGGTCTCCTGAATTTCACGCAGGAAAGCGGCATTACTGCTTCTGTCTTGCCGGAAATGAAAGATCTTGTAAATACCATTGAGAAATCACGCGAGTTGCAGAACTTTTTCGGTTCTCCAATCGTGGATTTGAAAAAAAAGGTCAGTATAGCCCGGGAAATTTTTAAAGATTTTTCTCCGGTTACGCGCAATCTTTTGGAGATGGTGATTAAGCACGGCCGGGAAGCTCATTTGCGTAATATCGGGCAGGAATTCATCAATAAAGTGGAAGATATGAACGGTGTACAGAGAATTACTTTGACATCGGCGACAGCACTTTCACAGGAAAATATTCAAAATATTTTGAAATCCACTGATTTAGTGAATCATCAAAATCAGTTTGAGGTAAAATCCATCATCAACCCAGAAATTTTAGGAGGATATATTTTACGCGTTGGTGACCAGCAGGTTGATGCATCGGTAAAATCGAAATTGAACCGACTGAAAAAAGAATTTCAATTAAACTAAAAGACAAAAAAAACCATAAAATGGCAGAAATAAATCCGGCAGAAGTATCTGCAATTCTTAAACAACAGCTCGCCAACTTCGAGACACAATCAAATGTAGAAGAAGTAGGTACCGTATTGACAATCGGTGACGGTATTGCCTTGGTGTACGGTCTGGAAAACGTACAGTACGGGGAATTGGTAAAATTCCAGAGTGGTGTGGAAGGTATCGTTTTGAATCTTGCAGAAGACAATGTAGGTGTCGCTCTTTTGGGTGAATCTAAATTGGTAAAAGAAGGTGACACCGTGAACAGAACCAACAGAATCTCTTCGATCAACGTAGGTGAAGGAATGTTGGGTAGAGTAGTTGACACCCTTGGTAACCCTATCGATGGTAAAGGACCAATTGCTGGTGAAACTTACGAGATGCCTTTAGAAAGAAAAGCTCCGGGTGTAATTTTCCGTCAGCCGGTAACTGAGCCATTGCAAACAGGTATCGTAGCGATTGATTCCATGATTCCGGTTGGTAGAGGACAGAGAGAGCTGATTATTGGTGACCGTCAGACCGGGAAAACCGTAGTAGCGATCGATACTATCATCAATCAAAGAGAATTTTATGATGCAGGTGAACCTGTATTCTGTATTTATGTAGCGATTGGCCAAAAAGGTTCAACCGTTGCGCAAATCGTTAAAACTTTAGAAGATAAAGGTGCTTTAGCGTATACTGTGATTGTTGCGGCTAACGCTTCTGATCCAGCTCCAATGCAGGTTTACGCGCCGATGGCGGGTGCTGCAATTGGTGAGTTTTTCCGTGACACTGGTAGACCGGCTTTGATTATTTATGATGATTTATCAAAACAAGCGGTAGCATACCGTGAGCTTTCATTATTGTTAAGAAGACCACCAGGCCGTGAAGCTTATCCAGGTGACGTTTTCTACCTTCATTCCAGACTATTGGAAAGAGCTGCAAAAGTCATTAAAGATGATAAAATTGCTGCTCAGATGAATGATTTACCAGATTCTTTGAAACCTTTGGTTAAAGGTGGTGGTTCGTTAACTGCTTTACCGATTATTGAAACTCAGGCTGGTGACGTTTCCGCATATATTCCAACCAACGTAATTTCGATTACCGACGGTCAGATTTTCCTGGAAACCGATTTATTTAACTCTGGTGTTCGCCCGGCGATCAACGTAGGTATTTCAGTATCTCGTGTGGGTGGTAACGCGCAGATTAAATCAATGAAAAAAGTTTCCGGAACCCTGAAATTAGACCAGGCACAATATAAAGAACTTGAAGCGTTCGCGAAATTCGGTTCTGACCTTGATGCTTCTACGCAAGCTGTAATTTCAAAAGGTGAACGAAACGTGGAAATCCTGAAGCAGCCTGTAAACTCTCCACTTCCTGTGGACAGTCAGGTAGCAATGATTTACGCCGGAACGGAAAATTTATTGAGAAATATTCCTATTCATAAAGTTAAAGAATTCCAGAAAGAATACGTGGAATTTTTAAGATCCAAACATCCTGAAACTATGGCAGCTATAAAAGCTGGTAAAATCGACAACGATATTACAGGAGTTTTGAAACAGGCAGCTACAGAATTGGCTTCAAAATATAATTAATTTTAGTTGATGGTTTTTGGTTGATAGTTGACGGAATTTTTCTAAAGCTAACAGCCAACAACCGACAACCAACAACTATAGTTTATGGCAAACTTAAAGGAAATACGCGGCAGGATTACTTCAATCTCTTCCACGATGCAAATTACAAGTGCAATGAAAATGGTTTCTGCAGCAAAGCTGAAGAAAGCCACTGATGCCATTGTAATGTTGCGCCCTTACTCGGAAAAACTTCAGGAAATCATTGAGAATGTAAGTTCTACAACAGATCTTGAAGGTGTTTCTACCTACACCGAAGTACGCGAAGTTAAAAGAGTACTTTATATCGTAGTGACTTCTAACAAAGGCTTGGCTGGTGCTTTTAACTCTTCTGTGATTAAGCAGCTGAACCAGAATTTGGCAAATACTGCAGAAGAAGTTGAGATCCTTACCGTTGGTAAAAAAGTTTTTGATGCCGTTCGTCGCAGCCGAAAAGTGTACGACAACCAAAGCGGTATTTTCGACGGTATGTCTTTCGAGGTAGTTTCTAATTTTGTGGAAAATGTGATGCGCGATTATCGTGAAGGGCACTTCGACAAAGTGTATGTGATTTATAACAAATTCATCAACGCAGCAACACAGGAAGTACAGACTGAGCAGATTTTGCCAATCAAGATGCCGGAGATAAAAGAGGCTTTAAACACCGATTATATTTTCGAGAAAAATGCTAAAGAAATTCTTGACGTTTTAATGCCAAAATCCATTAAAACCCAAATTTACAAAGCGGTTTTAGATTCTATAGCATCAGAGCACGGCGCGCGTATGACGGCGATGCACAAAGCAACTGATAACGCAGAAGCGCTTAGAAACGAGCTGAAAATATTTTACAATAAAGCGCGACAGGCAGCAATTACCAATGAAATTTTGGAAATTGTTGGTGGTGCAGAAGCATTGAAGAATTCGTAAAAAATCCCCTGCTTTAAATGCAAAAATTTAAGAACATCTATTCATTTAGATGTTCTTTTTTCTTTCTACTCAAAATTTATTTACAGCATAATATCTAAATCGTTATTCGCAAAAAAACGTATCTTTGTAGCAATATTTTTTAAATTTCTAAATGGATTCGGACATACTCAAGCTGTTATTAGCTGTATTCTTAGTATTACTCAATGGTTTTTTCGTAGCCGCAGAATTCTCAATTGTTAAAGTTCGTTATTCCCAAATTCAGCTGAAAGCCGCCGAAGGTCATTCCATGGCAAAGCAGGCGGAACACATTATCAAACATCTGGACGAATACCTTTCTGCCACGCAGCTGGGGATTACTTTAGCCTCTCTTGCTTTAGGTTGGGTGGGAGAGAGCGCCATGCATCACGTCATTGAAAATATGTTCCATTATTTTGATATCGCGGTGCCAGCAGCGACTGTTACTACCATTTCATTGGTCATCAGTTTCCTCTTAATTACGGTAATGCATATTGTTTTTGGTGAATTAATTCCGAAATCCATCGCGATTCGTAAATCAGAAGCTACGTCGATGGCGATTGCCATGCCGTTGCGTATTTTTTACACGATTTTCAAACCGTTCATCTGGACGATGAATAAAATGTCGAACGGCGTTTTACGTTTAATGAAAATTCATCCCGCATCCGATCAGGAAATTCACTCTACCGAAGAATTGCAGCTTTTGGTAAAACAGTCCGCAGATTCCGGCGAAATTGAAGAGGAAAACTACGAAATCATCAAAAATGCTTTTGATTTTACAGATCATTCCGCGAAACAGATTATGGTGCCGCGCCAAAATATTTCGTCTATCGATTTAGACGAACCGGTTGAAGATATTATTTCGGTAATTATGGATGGCGGTTATTCCAGACTTCCGGTGTACCGCGATTCCATCGATAATATTATTGGGATTTTTTACGCCAAGGAAATTATCCGCGAATATGTAAAAAGCAAAGGTAATATCACGCACGCTGATTTGGAAAATTTAATGCGCGACGCATTCTTTGTCGTGGGCAGCAAGAAAATTTCTGATTTATTGAAGGTTTTCCAGCAAAAAAAGCAGCATTTAGCCGTGGTTATTGATGAATTTGGTGGTACCGAAGGAATTGTAACCTTGGAAGATATTTTAGAAGAATTGGTGGGCGAAATTCAGGATGAGGAAGACGACGAGGAAAAAATCGTCGATAAGGTCGGAGAAAATGTTTTCTGGGTAAAAGCTACGCAGCCTTTGGACGAAATCAACGAAAAACTGCCGAAGATGTTCCCGCTTTCTGAAGATGGTGAGTATAACACCTTGGCGGGTTATATTTTACATGAACTGGAAGATATTCCGGGCGAAAACCAGGAATTTGTTATCAACCATTATCAGATAAAAATTCTGAAAATGCAGAATAAAAGTGTAGATTTGGTCGAATTGGTCTATGAAGAACCCAATATTTTAAGCGACCTGGAAAACGAGATGGGCGAAATTTAATTTAAAAAATACCAGTTTTTAAAATTAAAAAAATGAAAAGGAAAATGTACGAACCAAAAAATATCAGAGATTACGAAAATCCACAGCGCGAGTACGAAGAAGAAGTTGCGCTCCTCGAAAGAGAAGACGAAGTTTACAAACTCGTTTTGTGGAATGACGATGTCAATACTTTCGATTATGTCATCGAAGCTTTAGTCGAAATTTGCGAACACACGCTGGAGCAAGCCGAACAGTGCACAATTCTCGTGCATTACAAAGGCAAATGCACGGTGAAAACGGGAAGTTTGGAAAAACTCAAACCCATGCACGAAAAATTATTAGCACGAAGTTTAACTTCAGAAATTGTTTAAACCAAAGTTTCGGATTTCGAAACTTTTATTTTATATAAAAATATGAGTCCTGTTTTATTAATCATCATCGCGGCAACCGCGCTTATCAGCTATTACGCGTTCAGCAACCAAAGTATTTTCGAAAAATACAAGTTTAATGTCGGCGCCATCAAACGCGACAAAGAATATATTCGCTTGCTTTCCGCAGGATTTCTTCATGCAGATTTAATGCACCTTTTGTTCAATATGATGACGCTCTATTTCTTCGGGCCTATCGTTATTGAAGTTTTCGGAACTGTTGGCTTTTTATTGGTCTATTTCGGGTCTATTTTACTTGGAAATATTTTCTCGCTTTATCTGTACCAAAACCAATCGTGGTATTCTGCGATTGGCGCGAGCGGAGGAGTTTCCGGGATTTTATTTGCTTCAATTGCGATGATTCCTGATCTCGGATTGTACCTGTTTTTCATCCCAATCGCGATTCCGGGTTATATTTTCGGTACACTGTATTTTGCCTATTCGGTGTATATGATGCTGAATCCGCGACAGCACGACAATATCGGCCACGCGGCGCATTTGGGTGGTGCATTTTTCGGCTTGGTTTACGCGATTTTGGTGCAGCCGGAGCGTGCGTTACATAATATTTTGTTCTTAGGAATTATGTCGCTTCCGCTGCTGTATATGGCGTATCAGGTTTTCGTGAAAAAGAAAATCGGGTAGTTTAGGAGCAACAAGGTTTTCGCACCTCCCGAAGATTACACCCGCTTTCCGCTGTATCTTTTTTTCGTCCTTAGTCCTCAAAAAAGGATGCCGCTGCAATCGGGGCTAGAATTCCACATTTTTTCCCCTTGAAAAGTCCAAAAATTCAGAAAACAACCTTAATTACACCAAAAAAATTTGCCGCTTTAGCGGCAAATTTTTTGGTTTTTTATAACCATTAACCCTTAGTTTCAGCTTTCAACTCTCAACTCTCAACTCTCAACTGTCAACTGTCTTCCTTCCCCAGACAAATCTTTCATTCCCCGAAATATCTTTTACAAGTTCCACTTCACTCAAAACATCAGTAAAAAGTTCCGAGGTTTCTTTACCAAGCTTTTGGTTGATTTCCAGAAAAACCATTGCATTTGCGCTTAGATTTTTTCGGCAGTCTTTTGCTATTTTTTCATAAAAAACCAAAGCATTTGAAGTCGGCGAAAAAAGCGCCATTTTGGGTTCAAACTCTTTTACGGACGCTGCGATTTCGTCCTCTTCCTCAATACCAATGTATGGTGGATTGGAAATTATAATGTCGTAAGCTTCCGTTAAATTTTCCTCCAGATAATTTTGGTGCATAAAATTGATTTCAACATTATGGAAATCTGCATTTTTTCGAGCAATTTTCAACGCATTTTTTGAAAAATCCAGCGCGGAAATTTCGGCTTCCGGAAAATGTTTTTTCAGCATAATCGGAATAATTCCGCTGCCGGTGCCAATATCCAAAACCGAAAAATTTGGCCTTTTAGCACCGAATTTTTTTATTTTTCCAATCGCGAGTTCCAGCAACTCTTCAGTTTCCGGCCTCGGAATCAACACATTTTCATCCACAAAAAACTTCAACCCAAAAAATTCCGCTTCGCCCAAAATCTGCTGATACGGTTTACCACTTCTAAGCTCCGAAATAGCTCTTTCAAATAGGGCAGTTTGCGGTGCTGAAAGCTTAAGCTGCTTTTGTGCGCGTTGCTGAATCGTATTTAATTCCAAAAATTTTTCAGTAAAAACTTCGAACAAAATTTTGCTTTCAGCTTCGGAATATTGCCCGGAAATTTCTTTTATAAAATAGGTTTTCAGTTTTTCCAGCGTCATTTTCTGCGGTTTTTATTTTTTTAAATATAATTTCTTTTTTGCTGAAAACCAAAGCTATTTCCGGAATTCCATATTCATTTTTTAACACTCTTTTTTGCTCATAAACTGCTTCTTTTGAAAAATAATTTCAGTATTTTTGAAAAAATTGAGAGATTGAAAATGAAGAGATACCTGATGATCGCTTTTTCCGCCGCGGTGTTGGTTTCGTGCGGTTCCGCAAAACCTACGGTGGTAAAAAGAGAAGCACCAACAAAAACCGTAAAGCGTGCTGAAAACCTCAAAGTGCTGGAATCTTACTATTCCGGAAAAAACTCAGCTTTAGTAAGCGAATTAATTAAAGATGCCCATAAATATCTGGGCGCGCCGTACAAATATGCGGGAAATACCTCTTCTGGTTTCGACTGTTCGGGTTTGGTAGTCAAAGTTTTCGATGAAAACAAGTTAGATTTGCCACGCCGCTCCGAAGACCAGTCCAAAAAAGGCGTTGAAATCAAAATCAAAGAAGCAAAACCCGGCGATCTTGTATTTTTCGCAACTTCCGGCGGCAGCCGCGTAACACACGTGGGCATCGTAAATGATATCGGCCGCGACGGCGAAGTGAAATTTATTCATGCTTCAACTTCCAAAGGCGTCATTATTTCTTCGCTTAACGAAAAATATTGGAACAACGCTTACCTTTTCGCGCGCAGAGTTTTGTAAATTTGCCGCTTGAAAATCTTTATAAAATAAATAAAAACTGATGTTACAGCAAACCATAGAAAATATCTGGGATAACCGGGAATTGCTTCAAAATGAAGACAGCCAAAAATCCATCCGCGAAGTCATTCGCCAGCTTGATTTGGGCGAACTCCGCGTAGCGGAACCAACTGAAAACGGTTGGAAAGTAAACGAATGGGTGAAAAAAGCCGTCGTAATGTACTTTCCGATTCAGAAAATGGAAACCATTGAAGTTGGCCCGTTTGAGTTTCACGATAAAATGCCTTTAAAAAGAAATTATGCTGAAAAAGGCGTGCGCGTTGTGCCGCATGCAGTGGCGCGTGAAGGTGCATACATCGCGTCTGGTGTAATTTTAATGCCATCTTACGTGAATATCGGCGCTTATGTGGACTCCGGAACCATGGTAGATACGTGGGCAACTGTTGGAAGCTGCGCGCAGATCGGTAAAGATGTACATTTAAGCGGTGGAGTAGGCATTGGCGGTGTTTTAGAACCGTTGCAGGCCGCTCCCGTAATCATCGAAGATAACGTTTTCGTAGGTTCGCGCTGCATCGTTGTGGAAGGCGTTCACGTGGAAAAAGAAGCGGTTTTAGGCGCAAATGTTGTGCTTACCGCTTCCACAAAAATAATCGACGTCACAGGCGAAACGCCGGTGGAAATTAAAGGCCGCGTGCCGGCGCGTTCTGTGGTTATTCCGGGCAGTTATACGAAACAATTCCCGGCAGGTGAATTTCAGGTGCCTTGCGCGCTGATCATCGGACAAAGAAAGGAATCTACTGACAAAAAAACATCCTTGAACGACGCTTTGAGAGAAAATAACGTCGCTGTTTAAAATAGAATTTTTTTTAAAAAAAATAGCTGGTAAAATCCCATTTTTTTTGGGATTTTTTTTTAAAAAAATTATAATTTAATTAAATAGAATTTCAAAAAAAGCTACTTTTAAAGTCAAATTTTTTATTTTCTAAAATTAAAGTATCAGAAAATCAGCAGGTTATAAATAAAATAAAATTGTTTCTTGCGAGTTAAAATTTTTATTAGATATCTTTGCAGAGTTAAAAAGCATGAAAAATACATTCACTTCAATCCATCATCATCATCTCATCCAAAAGACGAGTTGATTAATTGTGGTCGAAAGTGACTAAAAAAATAATAAAAACCGTCTGAACAAAGACGGTTTTTTTTATGCAAAATTGAAAACATTTGTTCAGGCACCAATTTCCAGATTGATATGAGCAAATTAAAAATCGCAATTCAAAAAAGTGGACGCTTAAGCGAAAAATCTCTTGAACTTTTAAAAGAATGTGGAATAAAATTTCCCGATTTTAAAAGCAAACTTAAAAATTCTGCTACCAACTTTCCCTTAGAAATCCTTTTTCTACGCGACGATGATATTCCCAAATATGTGGAACAGGGAATAGTAGATATCGGCATCATCGGCGAAAACGAAGTGCTGGAACAGGACAAAAATGTGATAGTCGTCCGAAAACTTGGTTTTGCAAATTGCCGCCTTTCGCTCGCCATTCCAAAAGAAACGGACTATAGCAACCTTAGTTTTTTCAAAGGTAAAAAGATTGCGACTTCTTATCCGACCATTGTCAGAAATTATTTTGAAAATAAAAATATTTTTGCTGAAATCGTGGAAATATCCGGAAGTGTAGAAATTGCTCCGAGCATCGGTTTGGCAGATACTATCGCAGATTTGGTGAGTTCCGGCAGCACACTTTTACACAACGGTCTGAAAGAAGTAGAAGAAATTCTGCGTAGCGAAGCCGTTTTAATTTCCAACGAAAATTTGCCTGCAGAAAGCGAAATAATTCTGGAATCATTTCTGTTTCGGATTCAGGCGGTGGTTAATTCGCGCGAAAATAAATACATTTTGCTTAATGCACCAAATGAATCGCTTGATCAAATCATTAACATTTTACCCGGCATGAAATCGCCTACCGTTTTGCCACTGGCGGAATCTGGGTGGAGCAGCGTTCACTCCGTAGTGCGCGAAAATGAGTTTTGGCGAATTATCGATGAGCTGAAAAAGTGCGGTGCTGAAGGAATTTTGGTTATTCCAATCGAAAAAATGGTTTTGTAAATTCAGCAATTATGAAAAATATACTGAAATACCCGGCAAAAAATACGTGGGAAACTCTTTTACAGCGGCCTGTTCTTGAGAAAGCTAACTTGCGAAATACCGTTCAGGAAATTTTCAGTGAAGTTAGAAATGCTGGTGATTTTGCCTTAAAAAAATACTCCGAAAAATTCGATCAGGTAAACCTGGAAAATTTGGCCGTTTCACCGGAAGAAATTGAATTTGTGACAAAAGAGGTTTCCGATGAATTGAAGAATGCAATTGCGCAGGCAAAGGAAAATATTTTTAAATTTCACTTTCCCCAAAGGGAAAAATCCGTAGAAATCGAAACGACAGAAGGGGTGGTTTGCTGGCGCGAATCCCGACCGATTGAAAAAGTTGGTTTGTATATTCCAGGCGGCACGGCGCCGCTATTTTCAACGGTTTTGATGTTGGCTATTCCCGCGCAAATCGCGGGCTGCAAAGAAATAATTTTGTGTACGCCACCGCAAAAAGACGGCACCGTCAATCCTGCTATTTTGTATGCGGCGAATTTATGTGGAGTTACAAAAATCTTTAAAGTGGGCGGCGCGCAGGCAATCGCTGCACTGACTTTCGGCACCGAAAGCATCCCCAAAGTTGACAAAATTTTCGGTCCGGGAAACCAGTTTGTAACGCAGGCAAAACAGTTGTCAACGGAATACAACGTTGCAGTCGATTTGCCGGCCGGTCCAAGTGAAGTTTTGTTGATTGCCGATGAACGTGCAAATCCAGCATTTTGCGCGGCCGACTTGCTGTCCCAAGCGGAACACGGTGCTGATTCTCAGGTTGTTTTTCTGACCACAAATGAGCAAATTTTAGAAAAAACTCTAAAAGAAATCGAAAATCAATTGCTGAAACTCCCAAGAATGGAAATCGCAAAAATTGCCCTGAATAGCAGCCAATTTATTTTGGCGAAGTCCGTGGAAGAAGCAATTGAAATCAGCAATTTTTACGCGCCGGAACACTTAATTTTAGCTGTTGAAAATCCACGGAATTACGTTTCCAAAATTACAAATGCAGGTTCGGTTTTTCTTGGAAATTATACACCGGAAGCGGCCGGAGATTACGCGAGCGGAACCAACCACACTTTGCCGACGAATGGTTTTGCGAAAAATTACAGCGGCGTTTCGCTGGACAGTTTTGTGAAAAAAATGACGGTTCAGGAAATTTCGAAAAAGGGAATCCAAAACATCGGAAAAACCATCGAAATTATGGCAGATGCGGAAGGTTTAGTAGCACACAAAAATGCAGTTTCACTGCGCTTAAAATCACTTGAAAATGGAATTTAATTTAGAAAAATTGGTGCGACCACATCTAGCAAGTTTAAAATCTTACCAGACTTTGCGCGATTTTTACATGCGCGAAAAAATGACCTTTTTAGATGCTAATGAAAATCCATATGGTGAATTCAACCGTTACCCGACCGGAAATCCCCTGGAATTAAAGAATAGATTAGCTGGAATAAATGGCGTTAAAGCCGCAAATTTATTTTTAGGAAACGGAAGCGACGAACTTATAGATCTCATTCAGCGGCTGTTCTGCGAACCTGGGAAAGATGCTATTTTGGTGATGAGTCCGAGTTTTGTGATGTATGAGATTTATGCGAAAATGAATAATCTGAAGGTTGAAAAACTCGATTTAAATTCAGATTTTCAGCTGGAAAAAAATACTTTTTTGGAAAAAAATGCTCAAAGAGCAGCCAAAATTTTATTTCTGTGTTCGCCGAACAATCCAACCGGAAATGCTATTGAAAATCTGGAATTTTACATTCAAAACTTTAATGGAATTGTGGTTGTTGATGAAGCTTATATTGAATTTTCAGCACAGGATTCAGCTGTGAAACTTTTAGCAAAATATCCAAATTTAATCGTTCTGAAAACTTTGTCAAAAGCTTATGGAATGGCGGGTTTGCGCATCGGAATCGGAATTGCGTCTGAAGAAATTGCAGATTTTTTCAACCGTTTTAAACCGCCGTACAACATCAATTCAGAAAGTCAAAAACTTGCTTTAGAGCAGCTAAAAAAATCGGTGCAAATTGAGGAAAAAATTTCAAAAATTCTGGCTGAAAAAGTGCGCTTGAAAAATGGTTTAAATCAAATATCAGAAATTACAATAGTTTACACTTCGGAGGCCAATTTTTTTCTGATCGAATTTAAAGATGCTGAAAAAGCGTATCAAGTTTTACTTGAAAATAAAATTCTGACAAGCTTAAGACATCCGGCTTTAAAAAATTGTCTTCGCATCAGCGTCGGAACAGCTGAAGAAAATTCCAAATTACTAAATGTTTTAGCACAAATTTAATTATGAAAAAAGTATTATTCATCGACCGCGACGGCACATTGATTATTGAACCGCCGACAGATTTTCAGGTAGATTCTTTAGAAAAACTGGAATTTTACCCAAAAGTCATCCAGAATTTAGCAAAAATCGTAACTGAACTGGATTATGAACTGGTGATGGTGACCAACCAGGATGGTTTGGGAACTGAATCTTTTCCGGAAGAAAATTTCAGCCTTCCACACAAAAAAATGCTGAAAACTTTAGAAAATGAAAATATTTTTTTTTCAGACATTTTAATCGATAAAAGTCTTGAATCGGAAAACTCTCCAAACCGGAAACCGCGCACCGGAATGCTTCAAAAATACATATATGGAAATTATGATTTGGAAAATTCCTACGTCATTGGTGACCGAAAAACGGATGTTGAGCTGGCGAAAAATTTAGGAACAAAATCCATTTTTATTGGTGAAGAAATACTTGAAGATGCTACTTTAACTACGAAAAGCTGGGACGAAATTTATCAATATTTAAAGCAAATTCCACGTAAAGCAAAAGTTCAGCGAAAAACCAAAGAAACAGAAATTTCAGTGGAACTTAATCTCGACGGTAGCGGAAAATCGCGCATCAATACAGGTTTGGCTTTTTTCGATCACATGTTGGAACAGATTTCAAAGCACGGTAATTTCGATTTAGAAATCACAGTAAAAGGCGATTTAGAAGTTGATGAACATCACACTATTGAAGATACAGCTTTGGTTTTGGGAACATGTTTCGCGGAAGCTTTAGGTTCCAAAAAAGGAATTGAACGCTATGCTTTTGCCTTACCGATGGACGACTGTCTGGCGCAAGTGGCGCTGGATTTTAGCGGACGCAACTGGCTTGTTTGGAACGTGGATTTTAAACGTGAAAAAATTGGTAATGTGCCTACTGAAATGTTTTTTCATTTTTTCAAATCCTTTTCCGACACCGCAAAATGTAACCTGAACATTCAGTGTGAAGGAGAAAATGAACATCACAAAATAGAATCAATTTTCAAAGCTTTTGCTAAAGTTCTGCGAGATGCCGTAAAGCAAAATCAAAATAATTTCTCCATACCAAGCACAAAAGGAACCTTATGATTGCAATTATTGACTATGTCGCCGGAAATGTAAAATCTGTACAAAATGCCGTAGAAAAACTGGGTTTTGAAACCATCATCACTTCAGATTTTGAGGAAATTAAAAACGCTGAAAAAGTTATTTTTCCTGGTGTTGGCGAAGCTTCCACGGCGATGAAATATTTGAAAAACTTGAAACTGGACGAATTAATTCCGAGCTTAAAGCAGCCTTTTTTGGGAATTTGTCTCGGCCAGCAGTTGCTTTGTAATTTTTCGGAAGAAGGAAACACCAAATGTCTTGGTATTTTCGATGTGGAAGTAAAACAATTCCCCGCGACGGACATCGTTCCGCATATGGGCTGGAATAATTTGCAGCAGATGAACGGTGAATTATTAGCTGGAATTTCCGCCGAGGATAACTTTTATTTCGTGCACAGCTATTACTGTGAAATCGGGGAAAGCACGACATCGATTTGTGATTATATTTTGCCTTTCAGCGCGACTTTGCAAAAAGATAATTTTTACGGAACGCAGTTTCACCCGGAAAAATCCGGGGTTTTAGGGGCGAAAATTTTAGAAAATTTTTTAAAACTATAATTCAGGAACCTCAAAATCACAAAAAAATGGTGAAATCTTGTCGAAATAAAGTACGCAAAAAAGATTGGCGTTAATTAAACTTTTTTGCTCTTGTGATTTACTTTAAGAATAGCAGACTATTGTGCCTTTTGTGGTATAAATAAATAAAATGAAAATAATTCCAGCTATAGATATTATCGACGGAAAATGTGTGCGCCTCTCGAAAGGCGATTACGAAACGAAGAAAATCTATCATGAAAATCCGCTCGACATTGCAAAAGAATTTGAAGCCAACGGAATTCAATATTTACATGTCGTTGATCTCGACGGTGCGAAAGCGAAGACTATTAAAAACCTGAAAACGCTTGAAATTTTGGCTGCTAAAACGGCATTAATTATCGATTTCGGCGGTGGAATAAAATCAAGACAGGATTTAAAAAACGCTTTTAGTGCCGGCGCAAGTCAGGTTACGGTTGGAAGTATTGCCGTAGAAAATCCGGAAATTTGTGCCGAATGGCTAGGAGAATTTGGCGCTGAAAAATTAATCTTAGGCGCCGACTGTTTAGATCGAAAAGTTAAAATTTCCGGTTGGCTTACAGAGTCAGATTTGGACGTTTTAGATTTTATAAAGGATTATCAGAAGAACGGAATTCAGTCGGTAATCTGCACCGATATTTCCAAAGATGGAATGTTGCAAGGGCCGTCTTTTGAGCTTTATACGGAGATTTTAAAACAAACTAAAATTGATTTAATCGCAAGCGGCGGGATTTCATCCATCAAAGATTTGGAAGAATTGAAAAATATCGGCTGTTCCGGTGCAATCATTGGAAAAGCTTTATACGAAGGAAATATTTCCTTAAAAGAACTCCAAAAATTTTTATAAATGCTTAAAAAAAGAATTATTCCGTGTCTGGATATCAAAGACGGGAAAACGGTGAAAGGAGTTCAGTTTGAAGATCTAAGGATTGCCGGCGATCCCGTAGAACTCGCAAAAAAATATGTGAAAGACGGCGCTGATGAATTGGTTTTTCTGGATATCACCGCGACAATCGAAGGTAGAAAAACGATGATTGAACTGGTGGAAAAACTCAGTTTAGAAATCAATATTCCGTTTACAATTGGCGGTGGAATTTCATCTGTTCAGGATGTAGAAGCTTTATTAAAAGCCGGTGCAGATAAAGTTTCGCTCAATTCCGCGGCGGTTCGTCGGCCAGAACTGATTCGGGAAATCGCGCAGCAATTCGGTAATCAATGCGTTGTGGTTGCCATTGATACGAAAAATATTGCGGGTGAAGATTACGTATTTATCAGCGGCGGCAAAATCAAAACCGGCTGGAAAACTTTAGACTGGGTAAAAACCTTAACAGAACTTGGTGCGGGTGAAATTTTACTCACTTCCATGGATTTCGACGGAACGAAAAATGGTTTCGATATCCGAATGCTTCAAAATGTTTCAGAGATTTGTCCGCTTCCGATCATCGCTTCGGGAGGTGCGGGAAATATGGCACATTTTACTGAACTTTTTACGCAGACAAATGTTACCGGCGGTTTGGCAGCCAGCATTTTCCACTTTAACGAAATCACGATTTCTGACTTGAAAAGCAATTTAAAAATGAACAAAATAAATGTAAGATGAACTTAGATTTTGAAAAAGGAAACGGTTTAGTTCCGGCAATCATCCAGGACAGCCGCACGCAGCAGGTTTTAATGTTGGGTTATATGAACGAAGAAGCGCTGGAACTTACAAAAAACGAAGGAAGAGTTAACTTTTTCAGCCGCACTAAAAACCGGATTTGGCTTAAAGGTGAAACATCGGAAAATTATCTTTTCGTAGAAAGCATTGCGGAAGATTGCGATTCCGATGCGCTTTTAATTCAGGTAAAACCGGCGGGAAATGTGTGTCATACCGGAAGTTTCAGCTGCTTTGGTGAAAAAAATTCCAAAGGTTTTCTGTATGAATTAGAAGAAAAAATTTCGGGTAGAATCGACCAAAAATCCGAAAATTCCTACACCTACGATTTGTTTCAGCGCGGCATCAACAAAGTGGCGCAGAAAGTAGGAGAGGAAGCCGTGGAACTTGTGATAGAAGCAAAAGACGATAATGCAGAGCTTTTTAAAAATGAAGCTGCCGATCTCATGTATCACTTTTTAATTTTGTTGAAAGCAAAATCATTTTCGCTAAGCGATATTGAAGAAGTTTTGCTTGCTCGTGATAAAAAATAAAAAAATAGCCGTTTTTTGCCCAAAAAAAAGAAATCCCGCATCATAAGATGCGGGATTATAATTGATAACAAAAATTTTACATTTATTTTACTTGATCTACAATTGCTTTGAACGCTTCAGGGTGATTCATTGCTAAATCAGCTAAAACTTTTCTGTTCAATTCAATATTGTTAGATTTTAGAGCGCCCATAAACTGGGAGTAAGACATCCCGTGTTCTCTTGCACCCGCGTTGATACGCGTGATCCAAAGGCTTCGGAAGCTTCTTTTCTTTTCTTTTCTACCGCGGTAAGCATATTGCATTGCTTTTTGCACGGCGTTTTTCGCTACGGTCCAAACATTTTTTCTTCTACCGAAAAAACCTTTCGCCAGCTTAATTACTTTTTTTCTGCGAGCTCGGGAAGCTACGGCATTTACTGATCTTGGCATAATTTACATTTGTTTTTTTGAAAAGGGCGTTCGCCGTGGCGAAACTTTTTTGCACCGTTTCAGGGTTAAAATTTTTGAATTTCTGGAATCCTTATAAACCGGTTGATTTATAAAAACTACTTTAAAGCTAATTGGCGTAAAACACTTTTTTTGTCCACTTCAGCCACGTAAGAAGTTTGCGTAAGATTTCTCTTTTGCTTGGTTTCTTTTTTGGTCAAGATGTGGCTTTTGAAAGCACCTTTTCTTTTAATTTTACCGGTTCCGGTAAGCTTAAAACGCTTTTTAGCACCTGATTTAGTTTTTAATTTTGGCATTTCTTGCTGCTTTTATATTGTTATCAATTTCTTTCTGTCGCGCGCAGAAAGCACCTTGAGGGGAATTTCCACGTTTTTCAGACTGCAAAAGTACGAAATTCCGTGCAAATACGAAAAGATATTTGGTTTAAATATCTGCGGGTTTTGGGCGTGTCCGTTGGTCGCTCATTATGGCGCTCGCTGCGCTCGCGCCACCATTCGCTCCCGCCGGCCGGGCTTTCCGCTCATACTCCTCGGTCTG
The DNA here is from genome assembly GCF_900114045.1 of Kaistella treverensis. Lineage (GTDB taxonomy): Bacteria > Bacteroidota > Bacteroidia > Flavobacteriales > Weeksellaceae > Kaistella > Kaistella treverensis. The sequence goes on along the minus strand of NZ_FORQ01000001.1, from coordinate 761,387 downwards.
GCGCGGCCTTTAGGCCGCGCCGGACCTGCGGGGTAACCCCTGCTATCCCTCACGCGGGTCAATTACAACGAATTTATCTAAATCTAAATTTTTTTTAAATCCTCAACGTACTCCGATTCAGCCATTTCATAAAAAATCATAAAGTTTAAAACTTTGCGCTATGGCGGTCTTGCTTTTGATGCGGATTTCACCATACACCAAAAAAATATACGAATATGTTAGCAATGAACTTTCGCGGCCCATACCGCGTGCGTGCCGACCGCAATATGCCCGAGCCGCAAATCGAACATCCGGAAGACGCAATTGTCAAGGTTTTAAGATCCTGCATTTGCGGCTCCGATCTGCATTTATACCATGGCCTTGTTCCCGATACCCGTGTGGGGAGTACTTTCGGCCATGAATTTATTGGCGAAGTAGTAGAAATTGGTTCTGGCGTACAGAAATTAAAGGTAGGAGATAAAGTCATGGTGCCTTTTAATATTTCTTGCGGAAAATGTGCCTTTTGCAAACAGGAACTCTATGGCAACTGCCACGAATCGAATCCTATGGCTACAGCAGTCGGAGGAATTTTCGGATATTCACACACCGCTGGAGGATATCAGGGCGGACAAGCAGAATATGCCAGGGTTCCTTATGCCGATGTCGGTCCAACTGTAATTCCGGACTGGATGGATCCTGATGATGCCGTTCTCTTGACCGACGTGGTGCCGACAGGGTATCAGGCGGCGGAAATGGCGGGAATCCAGAAAGGAGATACAGTGGTGGTCTTCGGTGCCGGACCAATTGGGATTATGGCTGCAAAATCTGCCTGGCTTTTTGGTGCCGGACGGGTTATCGTAATTGATCATATTGAAGAAAGACTGGAGTTTGTCGCCAGATATGCGCAGTGCGAAGCCTACAATTTCAACAGCATTGGCGATCCCGTGGTTTTCATCAAGACACAAACCGAATCGCTCGGTGCGGATGTCTGTATTGATGCTGTGGGCTGTGAGGCAAAAGGTAACACGATGAACACGCTTTTGGGAATTAAACTGATGTTGCAGGGAGGTTCTACTACAGCACTTCACTGGGCAATAAACTCCGTTAAAAAAGGTGGAATCGTTTCCATAGTAGGAGTTTACGGACCTATCGATGCGCTGGTTCCCATTGGAAATGTAGTCAACAAAGGCATTACCATTCGCGCCAATCAGACAGCCGTGAAACGTCATCTTCCAAAACTGATCGAACATGTGAAAAACGGCATCATTAATCCGAAGGAAATTATTACACATCGGATACCGCTTGAAGAAATGGCGGATGCTTACCATATATTTTCGAACAAGCTAGATGGCTGTATTAAAACTGTTTTAATTCCGCCTACAGCTTAAGAAGTGTTTAAAATTAAAAATATCACAACATGCATACAGATGAAACCAAGCCTTCAGACTTTAAAAAAAGTCAACCGGCAGATCATAGTCATATAAAAGGTTGGGGCATAGATGCCGACCCGCAGAACGATCCCACCTATCCCATTAAAAAGCGGACGAACGAAGAACATCAAGGCTACGCGTGGGATCGGCCCGTGCAGCAAGAAACCGATGTTGAAATCCTGAAATCCGTGGAAAGACCAAACTTAACTGCAGTTTTTGGTACCGCAGCACCGCCACATGGTGTGGCCGGGAAAATCCGGGAATATGCTTTCAAGTACAGTGAATCCAGCTACGGCAGATGGCTTCCGCTTATGTTGGCGGACCGGGTTGGAGTAGTGGAAGGCATTATCGACGATTTCACGAAAGGTCATATTCCGAACGTTGCGGCCGAATTGGGCTGGCCCGGTAAATGGAAACACAACAAGAAAGGTTTTATTTTAAAAATCGCGGTCGCAGCTGCGGTAACAGCAGTTGCCGTAAGTGTCCTGAGCTCGAATAAAGACAAAAACGACTGATAGATTAATAAAACATATTTCTAAATTAAAAGAGACTTCTTGAAGTCTCTTTTTTTTGTATTTGGGCGTGTCCGTTGGTCATTCATTATCGCGCTCGCTGCGCTCGCGCGACCATTCACTTCCGCCGGCCGGGCTATTCGCTCATACTCCTCGGTCCGGCGCGGCCTTTAGGCCGCGCTGGACCTGCGGGGTAGCCGCTGCTATCCCTAACTCGGGATGCGATTTGTATTAACATTCTTGTTAACAATTTGTTAAAATTGCTTATATTTGAGAGTACACCAAAATTAAAAAATACCACAACATAGTGCCAGGAAAATACCAAAACAAAATTTCAGAATTTTTAAAAGCAGACAATGAAACTGTTGTTGGTCATTTAGCTATTGGCGTTAGAAATCAGCAGCTATTATTAACTGCAAGAGATTCTTGGTCTCATCAAGTGACATTTTTACAAGAAGCCTTGCAATATCTCCCGGAGGACTGGTATATAATTCTAGAATATCCAATTCCAAGACGATCGAAACGCATTGACGTTATACTTTTGGCTAACGAATTAATTTTCGTAATTGAATTTAAAGACAAAGAAACAAGATATACACCTGACGCTGTTAGTCAAGTTGAAGACTATTCTTTAGATCTTAGAGATTTTCATAAACAATCATCCTCACGTACTCTAATACCAATTCTTTGGGCCTCTCATGCGAACGAAAAATTAAATCAATTTTTTGACAACGGTGACTTTGTGAAACCAACATTGTTTTCAAATACACAGAATTTACATGTAACAATAAAATTCGCATTTGAGTTCTATACAGATCAAACCAATACGAAGCTAGATCCTCTTGGTTGGAACAATAGTGAATATCTGCCTACTCCTACTATCATAGAAGCAGCTCAACATCTATTTTCTAGACAAGATGTAAGGGAAATTTCTCGTTCACACGCCGGTTCAGAAAATTTAACTGATACCACAAATGCGATATTAAAAGCAATTATAGAAGCTCAAGAGAAAGATGAAAAAATCATATGTTTTATTACAGGTGTTCCTGGTGCAGGAAAAACTTTGGCAGGTTTAAATATAGTTCACAACGTTGAAAATCATTCCGGAAAAGGAGTTTTCCTTTCTGGAAACGGACCATTAGTAAAGGTATTAACGGAAGCATTAGCGAGAGATAATTCAAAAAGAAATCAGATTCCGTTGGTCCAATCAAGGAGAGAAATTGCTTTCGTTCAGAACGTTCATCAGTTTCTTGACTTCTACCACAATAATGACCAGATACCACAAGACAAAATTACTTTATTTGACGAAGCTCAAAGAGCTTGGAACGCGGAACATTCAAAAAGAAAATTTGACAGAAACTTTTCAGAAGCAGAAATGTTGTTCAACATAATGAATAGAAATGAAGGTTGGGCTGTTATTGTTGCGTTAATAGGAAGTGGGCAGGAGATTAATACCGGAGAAGCAGGACTCGCAGAATGGGGAAAAACAATAAATGAAAAGTTTCCAAATTGGAAAATTTACATTTCACCAGAACTTAAAGATGGAACATCAAATATTGCGAACTATAAGCTTTTCGAAATTGTACCGCCTAATCTTTCCATAACAGAATTGCCAGAACTACATTTAAAAGTTTCTATTCGATCATATAAAGCAGAAAAACTTTCTGAATGGGTCGTAGCGTTGTTAGAAGATGAACCTTTAACAGCGAAGGAGCTTTTACAAAATCATTTAAAAGACTATCCAATTTTCTTAACTCGCAATCTTGAAACAGCAAGAAAGTTTTTAAGAAATAAAAATCGAGGACACAGACGTACTGGTATAGTAGCAAGTTCTGGTGCCAGACGTTTAAAGCCTTTTGGGCTAGATGTAACCGCAGACATTGATGTTGCAAACTGGTTTCTAAATCCTAAAGAAGATGTTCGTTCATCTTGCTTCTTAGAATTGCCAGCAACTGAATTTGCGGTGCAAGGTTTGGAACTTGACTGGGTTTGTCTTTGCTGGGGAGATGACTTTAGGAAAATAGATATGGGTTGGTCTTTTCACGCATTTAAAGGTACTAAATGGCAACTTGAAAGACAAGATGAAAGAAAGCAGCTTATTAAAAACAAGTATCGTGTTCTATTAACACGTGGGCGAGAAGGTTTAATATTATTCATTCCAGAAGGTTCGGATACGGACCATACGAGACCACATGAAAATTACGACACAACATATGAATATTTAAAACGTACCGGAATAAAAGAACTTTAAAATAATGAAAAAATGCCCCAAATAACCCTCAAAAAAGTCACCTTAAATAACCTCCAAGAATTGCAGGAAATCAGCCGGCAAACTTTTGAGGAAACTTTTGCAGAGCAAAATTCTGCAGAAGATATGCAGAAATATTTAGCGGAAGCCTTAAGCACGTCGCGCTTGACAGCGGAACTTTCAGAGGAGAATTCAGAATTTTATTTCGCGCTAAGCGGCACAAAAATTACCGGCTATATCAAGCTAAATTCCGGAAATTCCCAAACAGAGCTTCAACACGAAAATTCCCTCGAAATTGAAAGGATTTATGTCTTAAAAGAATTTTTGGGTAAAAAAGTCGGACAAATTTTATTCAACCACGCGATGCAGATTGCAAAAGAAAAAAAGGTCGGTTTTGTCTGGCTCGGCGTCTGGGAAAAAAATGAGCGCGCTATTAATTTTTACCTCAAAAACGGCTTCGAAAAATTCGGTGAGCACAGCTTTTTCCTTGGCACCGACGAACAGACCGATATTATGATGAAATTGCAAATCACTCACGATATATAAAAAGAAATAATGGCGCGTGCGATTTTTTTGTATTTTTAATTATCTGAAATTTTAAATTCAAAAAAAACCGATGAAAAGAAGCGATTTTTTAAAAAACTCAGCTTTGGCCGCGCTTGGTGTCACCACGATATTTGCCACAAACTCCTTTACCGAAAAAAAAGCCGGTTCTAGCCCGGAAAAAATCATGGAGGAATCTAACGATAATTTTGAACTGGATGAAATCACGATTGCTGAACTTCAGGAAAAAATGGCAAAAGGAATGTACACTTCGGCGCAAATTACCCAACTTTACCTGAACCGGATTGAAGCAATTGATAAAAACGGCCCGATACTAAATTCAATTATAGAAATAAATCCAGACGCTTTAAACATTGCAAAAGTGATGGATAAAGAAAGAAAAGAAGGTAAAATACGCGGTCCGCTGCACGGTATTCCGGTTGTCATCAAAGACAATATTGATACGGCAGACAAAATGATGACAACGGCTGGCGCGCTTGCAATGGTCGGAAATTATGCCAAGAAAGATGCTTTTATTGTAACGCAGCTCCGAAATGCCGGCGCTGTAATTATTGCGAAAACGAATTTAAGCGAATGGGCAAATTTTCGCTCCACGAATTCGTCTTCTGGTTGGAGCAGCAGGGGCGCGCAAACCAAAAATCCTTATATTTTAGATCACTCGCCGTGCGGCTCAAGCGCAGGTTCGGGTTCTGCAGTTGCTGCAAATCTGTGTGCAATTGCAGTCGGCACAGAAACCGATGGTTCAATAACCTGCCCGGCTTCGATAAACGGTGGAGTAGGAATAAAACCGACCGTTGGTTTAGTTAGCCGCTCGGGAATAATCCCAATTTCCCACACTCAGGATACCGCAGGTCCGATGACACGCAACGTGGCAGATGCAGCTATTTTGCTGGAAGTTTTAGCAGGTGTTGACGACGCTGATGCCGTGACCAAAGAAAGCCGCGGTCAAAATACCGGCTACACGAAATTTTTAACAAAAGATGGCCTGAAAGGAAAAAGAATTGGCGTAGAAAAGAAAAAAATTACCAATCAGTTTTTGAATGAATTACAGCAAAAAGCAATGGAAGTTCTGAAAAATCAGGGCGCAACGATTGTGGAGCTCGAATATGTCGACAGGATCAATAAACTCGGAAATGATGAATTTGAAGTTTTGAAATATGAGTTTAAAGACGGTGTGAATGATTATCTTTCGAATGCGAACGCTAAAATGAAAAGTCTGGCCGATGTCATTAAATTCAATAAAGAAAATGAAGACACCGCGATGCCGACTTTTAAACAGGAATTGCTGGAACAGAGTGAAGCTAAAAAAGATTTGAAAGATCCGGTCTACCTAAAAGCGGTAAAAAACAGCCACGAAGGCGCGAAAAAAATTATTGACACTGCAATGAAGAAATATAACCTCGACGCTTTCGCCGGTTTAACAATGGGACCTGCCTGCAGCATCGATGTGATTTACGGCGATAAATGGGGTGAAGTTTCGCTCACCGCACCGGCTGCAATGAGCGGTTATCCACACATTTCCGTGCCGTGTGGTAAAGTGTATGATTTGCCAGTTGGTTTATCCTTTTTCAGCGGCGCTTACCGCGAAGGTGAAATTATCGCGATGGCCTACGCTTTTGAACAGGCGACGAAACACCGTGTAAAACCGGAATTTAAAAAAGCTTTTTTAGCTTAATTATTAATGATTAATGGTTATTGCTAATTAAAAATGATTCAAGAAAGAAACTTGATTTATGAATGAATGAGATGTTTATGAAAGTAAATCACAAAAAAAAGAGGCAAAAAAGCCTCTTTTTTTTATTTTTTAATTTGTACTGTGTAATCATCAAATTAATAAATCATCACATCAGCATATCAACCTATTTTGCTGGTTTTTTCGGGCTCATCATCATAATCATTCTTTTACCTTCTAATTTCGGCAATTGATCAACTTTTCCAACGTGCTCCAGTTCCTGCGCTAATTTTAAAAGCAAAATCTCGCCCTGGTCTTTGAATATAATTGAACGTCCTTTAAAGAAAACGTAAGTTTTCAGTTTGGAACCTTCTTCTAAGAATTTTTCAGCATGTTTCTTTTTGAATTCGTAATCGTGCTCATCAGTCTGTGGACCAAACCGAATTTCTTTTACGACAACTTTTACCTGCTTGGCTTTAAGCTCTTTCTGCTTTTTTTTCTGCTCGTACAGGAACTTTTTATAATCCAGGATTCTGGAGATAAAAGGTTCTGCTTTATCTGAAATAACCACCAAATCCAAGTCCTGATCTTTTGCTATTTCTAGAGCTTTTTCTAGCGGATAAACGCCGGGTTCCACATTATCACCTACCAAACGTACTTCTCTTGCACGGATTTTTTGATTAATCTGGTGCAAATCTTCTTGAACACGTCTCTGTGGACCTCTACCTCTGTAATGAAATTTTTGTGCTATGGTGTCTATTTTAATTGGTTAATTTCTGAAATTTTTTTAAATTTTTGCTTCTTTTTTGAAGTAATTAATGAAGTCCTCCACGCTCATAGCGCCCAGGTCGCCTTCGCCACGTCTTCTAACAGAAACTGTGCCGTTCAGTTCTTCATTTTCACCAACTATAAGCATGAAAGGCAGTTTGTTAATTTCTGCATCCCGGATTTTTTTGCCGGTTTTTTCATTGCGCTCGTCAATCAAGCCACAAATATCGTGATTTTCCAGCAATTGTGAAACTTTTTTTGCATAATCCACATATTTTTCGCTGATCGGTAAAATAGTGAATTGGTCTGGTGCCAACCATAATGGGAAATCACCCGCCGTATTCTCCAAAAGGATTGCGATGAAGCGTTCCATAGAACCGAATGGCGCTCTGTGAATCATCACCGGTCTGTGTTTTTCGTTATCGCTGCCGTTGTACCACAAATCAAATCTTTCCGGTAAATTGTAATCCACCTGAATGGTTCCAAGCTGCCACTTTCTGCCTAGCGCATCTTTCACCATAAAGTCGAGTTTCGGTCCGTAGAAAGCTGCTTCGCCGGTTTCGATAACATAGTTCAAACCTTTTTTCTGTGCTGCCTGAATAATGGCGTCTTCTGCTTTTTTCCAGTTTTCATCGCTGCCGATGTATTTTTCTTTATTTTCCGGATCACGTAGGGAAACCTGAGTTACAAAATCTTCAAAACCTAAAGATTTAAAAACATAAAGCGTTAAATCGATCACGTTTTCAAATTCCGCCAATAACTGATCCGGAGTACAGAAAATATGCGCATCGTCCTGAGTAAAACCACGGACTCGTGTCAAACCATGAAGTTCGCCGGATTGTTCGTAGCGGTAAACTGTTCCAAATTCCGCAAAACGTTTTGGTAAATCTTTATAAGACCATTGTCCGACTTTGTAAATTTCGCAGTGGTGCGGGCAATTCATAGGTTTCAGCATGAATTCTTCACCTTCGTTTGGTGTTTTGATTGGCTGAAAACTGTCTGCGCCATATTTGTCCCAGTGACCTGAAGTCACATATAATTCTTTCGCACCGATGTGTGGTGTCATCACAAATTCGTAACCGGATTTTTTCTGCGCTGCAGAAAGAAATTCTTCCAGTTTTTTTCTTAACGCAGTTCCTTTTGGTAACCAAAGTGGTAAACCTGCGCCAACCTTTTCAGAAAACGCAAAAATTCCGAGCTCTTTGCCCAGTTTTCTGTGATCTCGACGTTTTGCTTCTTCTAATCTTTCAAGAAACTCTGTTAAATCCTTTTGTTTCGGAAAGGTGATTCCGTAAACTCTGGTGAGCTGTTTGTTTTTTTCGTCGCCTCGCCAGTATGCGCCGGCAGCGTTCAATATTTTTGCAGCTTTTACAATTCCGGTGGCAGGGATGTGGCCGCCACGACATAAATCGGTGAAGTTATCGTGAGTTACAAAAGTAATTTCACCGTCGTTCAGGTTGCTGATCAATTCCGTTTTGTACAAATTGTCGGCATATTCTTTTAAAGCATCTGCTTTTGAAACCGGATATAAACTGAAAGTTGAATTTTTCTTGGCATTTTCGAGCATTTTTTTCTCGATTTTCTCAAAGTCTTTTTCCGACAAAGTTTCGTCGCCGAAATCTACATCGTAATAAAAACCTTGTGCAATTGCCGGTCCGATGGTAAGTTTCGCGTTCGGATAAAACTCCGTAATTGCCTGCGCCAAAAGGTGCGCAGAAGAATGCCAGAAGGCTTTTTTTCCCAAATCATCATTCCAGGTAAGAAGTTGAATCGTAGAATCTGTGGTTATCGGCGTGGTGATTTCTACCTGCGTTCCGTCTACAATTGCGGAAATGGTATTTCTGGCCAAACCTTCACTGATTGATTTTGCTACGTCCAGCGGCGTTACCGCGCTGTCAAATTCTTTGATGCTTCCGTCCGGAAGAGTGATTTTTATCATTTTTTTAGGGAAAAATTTAGCAGCAAAAATACGAAATTTTCGGGATTATTTTTGGTATTCGCACAGCTTTTCGAAGAAGCGGAAAATAAACTTCTAGCCCCGATTGAACGGCGTGTCTGAGCTCTCCCGATTCATCGGGAAGCGAGTAGTGAAAGCGGGTTGAAATGGTGAAGGAATGCAAAATCGTGTTGCTCCTAAAAAAAAAAGACCTCAAAATTTTGAGGCCTTTTTAATGGTTTTTTTCGTTTTTAATTTTCGTTTCCCTGAGAATCCATGTCGTTTTCCATGCCGTCGTAGGTTTTGGTGTACGTACGGTTTTCATCGATGAAGTAGAGATTATTTTTTGCTTTGCTGATGATTCTGGCGCGTTCTCTTTCGCTTAAATCTGCACTGGAAGTCCGCGCTTCATCCTGATAGCGGTCTTTGGTAAATTCATTTACGTCAATCGCGCCATTTTCGTTCATAATGTCGCGCGCTCTTTCGGCTTTGTCCATATCATCCGCGTACACGGTAACGATATTGCTTTTGGTGCCGGCGTAGCTGTATTTTTGTCTTTCATCATCGTCGTCACCGAAAAGCCAGTCCCAAAAACCCGAAGTATTTTTGTCTTCAGTGAAGTTGTATGTGGCGGAGGGATTATCGTGGTCGCCGATGGTGGAGTAGCGCGAAACCTTGTAATTATCCTGGGTGAAACCGGAATTATTGAGTTTGTTTGCCGCCTGATCGGCATCTTCATTGGTCGGGAACATTCCCACAACGGTGTATGACATAATTTTGATTTTTGCGTTAAAAATTTGTGATTTGGTAACTAACGTGCATCAAAAATCGTGACAAGGCGCTCAATTAGCGGAAACTTTAGAAGTTTTTAACAACTGCAGAAATATTTTTTAGCTGCTTTACGGGCATTTTTTTTCGTTTTCAAAAAATCAAAATTTGGGGCGTTTTAGCGCCGTTTTTTTTGAATTGAGGAATGTTTAAAATTTTAAAATGAAAAAATTAGCTGCTTTAACGGCTTTTTTTAAAACTAAATTTTTGGCTGTTAAAAGCACAAAAAAAGCGAAAATTACTTTTCGCGATTTTTTTCAGTATTGTCGGTTTTTCCGTCCGGATTTAATTTTGAACCTTCTTTGACTTCTTTTTTTACTGTTTCTTCAGATTTTACTTTATCGGAAGATGCGGGAATATTCGGGAAGTCCTGGTTTTGTTTTTTAACGTCGGATTCAATTGTTTTTTTGGTTTCGTCGTGGTGCATTGTTTTGTTTTTAGGTTTTGCTGAGATCAAGTTGACCGGTTTGGTCTTCGATGGTGTAGTTCAAAGCCTTTGCCAAAACAAAGATTTGCTCCAGATTTTCTAAAAGTTGTTTCCGGCCTTCTGCGCGCAAGCGGTTTTGGTTGACGGTTTTGTAGGCGTTTTCTTTTGCAGATTTGGTGACTTTCTGAAAATCTTTGTCTGTAAAACGGTCAAAAAAAGAATCGTCCATGGACTGAATTTCCACGCTTGGAATAATACGGATTTCAGCAGTTGGCAATTCTTCAATTATTAGTTTTTTGTTGACCGAATCTACTTTTACCTTCATTTTGTTCAGATCATAAGAAACCTGCGCGTTGGTTTTGGTAAAAGTGATGAGCTCTTTTTCCGCGGCCGGGAAAATGGAGCTGCCCAAAATCTGTGAAGTGATTTTGGTTTTCTGCATACTGGAAAAATCCTGCTCCATAACGACCATTTTGTTCATTTTCCGAATTTGGTTCGTGATGATGTAATAATCATTCTGCACTTTGTCTTCCACTTTTTTGGTCATGGTATTCCACACCAAAAATAGGAGTAGCATCAGCGCCGCGCCGCCCAGAAAGAAGAAAAGTGGTTGGTTTTTTCTCAATTTATTTTAAAATGTCGGTTATTGAGGTGTTGTCTTTTTTGATGATTGCGAGCAAATCTCTTTCGAGGTAGCCGGTGCTTGGTCTTTCAATAATTCTGCCAATTTCTTTGCCGTATTTTTTCACGATGATCGTTGGCACACGCTGGATGTTGTACGGCCCTTCTTCACCGCTTGGTGATTCATATTTTCGGTTCACGGCAATCATCGTCAGTTTTGAATCCGGAAAACCTGTGGCTTCCAGAATTTTGAAAAAACGCGGAACTTCGCGGTGACTGTCGCTACACCAGGTTCCCATGACCAAAACCATATTGTAAGAATTAAGTTTTTCTTTTTTTAGTTCCGCCACGGTTTTTTGGTCGAGCTGGTATTCGTCGTGCTCGAAATTATACCACTGGCTGTAAGGTTCTTTCAACAATTGGTCTTTTGACTGGTGTCCTAAAAGCATTTTACCGTCATTTGTGGTTTCTACTTCGCGATTGATCACTACTTTTTGCGAATCACAAGATTGAAAAGTCAGGATGCAGGTAGCGGCTGTAAGTATAATTTTGGTAAATTTTTTCATATAATATTTCTGTTTTTTTAATTTTCTAAAACCGACTGTAAATCTGCCGGCGAATAATATTTGTTTTTCAAAACTTTGTGATCTGCGCTGCGGTGAACATTAATTTTTTCACCGGAATTTTGCGCATACGCAGTTTCACCTTTTTCTTTGTAAAACTGAATGGTTTCTTCCGCTTCACTTTCGCTGTTACAAGCTTTCGAAATATTCGAACGGTGAACTTCGTTAAATAACGGAACAAATTTTTCGCCCAAACCAAATTCCAAAACCGCGCCGCTTAATACGTATTGAAGGTCGCAAAGCGCATCCGCAATTTCCACTAAATTATTTTCGGCAATTGCCTCCTTCAGCTCGTTTAGTTCTTCCTGCAACAATGAAATTCTTAGTTCGCATCTTTCCGGGCTTGGGATTTGTGGTGCATCTAAAATCGGTGCGTTAAAAGTCCGGTGAAATTCAGCAACCTGGTTCAGTGAATCTATTTTTTCCATTCAATAATTTTAAACAAATATAAACAACGAAGTCGATAATGTGAGAGGTGAACAATAATTTTTTAGCTGCTATTTCAGCCTTTTTTTTCATTTTACTGATTTTATAAAACAAAAAAAACACCGATAAATCGATGTTTTTTTCAGTTTTTCATTTTCCTTATTTTGAAATCTCGCGGCCGATAACCAGTCTTTGGATTTCGGAAGTTCCTTCACCAATTGTACATAATTTGGAATCTCTGTAATATTTTTCTGCCGGGAAATCTTTTGTATAACCGTATCCACCGAAAATCTGCACCGCGTTGTTTGCGATTCTCACACACGCTTCAGAAGCGTACAATTTTGCCATCGCGCCTTCCTTCGTCATCGGTTTTTTTGCGTTTTTAAGGTCAGAAGCTCTTCGGATCAAAAGTTCCGCCGCGTCAATTTCGGTCGCCATATCTGCAAGCATGAAGTTGATCGCCTGGAACTGGTTAATCGCTTTCCCGAACTGATGTCTTTCCAACGAATATTTTAAAGCCGCTTTGTAAGCACCTCTTGCAGTTCCTAAACTTAACGCCGCAATAGAAATTCTACCACCGTCCAGAATTTTCATCGCTTGTTTGAATCCGGAACCTACTTCGCCCAAACGGTTTGCATCCGGAACGCGAACATTATCAAAAATAAGCTCAGCGGTTTCCGAGGCGCGCATTCCTAATTTATTTTCTTTTTTTCCGGAAGTAAATCCGGCCATTCCTTTTTCTAAAACAAAAGCGGTGGAATTATTTTTTGCGCCTTTTTCGCCTGTTCTTGTCATTACCACGGCAATATCACCGGAAATCGCGTGTGTGATAAAGTTTTTCGCACCGTTGATAATCCAGTCGTTGCCGTCTTTAACAGCAGTTGTGCTCATTCCGCCGGAATCCGAACCAGTGTTGTGTTCTGTAAGTCCCCACGCGCCGATTACTTTTCCGGACGCTAATTGTGGCAACCATCGGTGTCTTTGCTCTTCGTTTCCAAACTCATAAATATGGTTTGTACACAATGAATTGTGCGCCGCAACCGACAAACCGATTGATGGGTCAACCTGCGAAATTTCGTCCAAAATCGTTACATATTCGTGATAACCTAAACCAGAACCGCCGTATTCTTCAGGTATTACGATTCCCATAAAGCCCATATCGCCGAGCTGATGGAATAAGTCTACCGGAAAAGTCTGGCTTTCATCCCAATCCATAATATTCGGACGGATGTTTTTTTCTGCAAAATCCCGCGCGGTTTCTGCAATCATATCAAGGTTGTGAGTTATCTCGCTATTCATAAATTATATTTGCTCCCAAAGATAAATAAAATGAACAAAGCATTAAAATATTTCTACAGCTGCGACCAGTTTATTTTTTCGGCCTTAAAACACCTAATTTTTTGCTTTTAAATTTTTAAAGTAAAAGTTATTTCAGATAAAGCCTCATCTTTTTTTCAGCGTCAGCTTTTAGGTTCAGGCTTTTAAAAATTTTCTTTTCATCTTTTGATGAAATGCGGTAATAAACAATTTTATCGGCGTAATATCTGAAGTACGGATGACTTTTCAGCCATTCTTCCGGCGCGTCGAGGAGCGAAAACCGTTCTACATTTTCTGTGTTTAAAGGTGCTATTTCCACCAGTTTCTTTGCTAAATTTTTATCAATATTATAAGTTTCCAAAATCTGATTTTTTGCCATAAAACCGCCCAATTTTTTTCTGAAACCTAAAAAGCTTGCGGCGCTTCTTTCATCAAAACCAAATTCTATAAGCTGGTTAAAGGTAATTTGGTTTAAATCTGTTTTGCTGAAATCGGTTGGATTTGTGGCAAATTTTTGTAAATTGTTTTCCGTGCGGTTTGCAGAATTTTCGGTGGTGTTTGAGGCAAATTTTCTCTCTTTTATATTTTCAGGGTTTAAAACGATAAACGGTTTCAAAGCTTCAAATTTTTCAGGTGAAATCACAAAACAGCGCGCGATGTCTTCTAAATTTTTAAAACTGCCTTTCAGATTCCGGTCGCGGTAATTTATAATAACCTGCGCTTGTTTTTCCGAAAAACCAAGATTTTTCCAACCGACCAGATCGGTGATATTCGGGTCGAAAGGTTCATAACTGATATCCTTTTTTTCTGCTTTAAAATCTTTAGAAATGAAATTTTTTGATGTTGCAGCTTCCGCCGATGATTTTTCCGGTAAAAGCAGATATGGCGCGAGTTTTTGAAAATTTTCCGCGCTGATTACAAAACATTCACCAAATTTTTCTTTGCTCTGAAAACTTCCGCCGAGATAATTTTTATATTTTAAAATGGAAGTTGCCTGCTTTTCCGAAAATCCTAAATTCACAAAATCAGCAGCAGAGTAGTGGTCGGGATTAAATTTTCCGGGTATTTTGAGCGTTTTTTTATTAGAAAATGAATTGTCGGAATAAGCAAAATTTGGACGGTCGCTATTGTAATTGCTTACAAAGCGCGCAGATTTTTGGTGTCCGGAAACTTCGTCGGGCAGCAAAATATACGGTTCCAGCTCCGAGAATTTTTCCTCCGAAATCACGTAGCATTTCTGAAGTTCTGATTTAGACTGAAAATTTCCGCCTAAAACCGACTTATATTTCAAAATGGTTTGCACTTGCTTTTCCGAAAAACCCAGCTGCTGCCATTCTGTGGCGCTTAATTCATTTGGATTAAAGTCCGAAAGCGAAGATTTCGTGTCGCTTCTGATTTCAGAAAATGTGTCAGGCGCATTTTCTGTAGCCTGCGTGTTGTTGAAATAAAATAAACCGGCGACCAGAAAAACGCCGGAAGTCGCGAAACCAAGAATATAGTTTTTCGCGGAAGAAAATTGTATTTGTAATCTCATTGGGTATTTTTGGTAAAAATATTATGTTAAATGAATTGCCATACTGCGAGATTCACTTAATTTTTACCGGTGAAAACACCCAATTATTCGGGTTTGTCCGCGAGAGAGTCTTTGAGTTTTATTAATTCTGCTTTTACAAAATTCAGTCGGTCGATCATCGAAACTGTTTCCGAGATCTTGGAATTGGTTGCCAGCGCAACGCGCGCGCCGTCCAGCGTATAACCTTTTTCTTTTACTAAATGATAAATTATCTGCAGATTTTTAATGTCTTCCGGCGTGAAATATCGGTTTCCTTTTTTGTTTTTTTTGGGTTTAATGATCGGAAATTCCTGCTCCCAGTAGCGGATCAGAGAAGCGTTGACATCAAAAGCTTTGGCAACTTCGCCAATGGAATAGTAGAGTTTATCTGGTAAATTAAGTTTCATTTTTCGCTGGTTACCGAGCAAATTTACATAAAATAACGCCGAAAAAATATGCTGAAAATCAGCAATTAATACGCGATTTCTATTTTCAGTTTTTTGTTTTTCAGCCTTTGATTTTCTAAAGTTTTTAAAAGAGCCACCATTTTTTGGCGGTTCACCGCAACGTAAGAAGTTGTGTCTTTCACTTCAATCAAGCCGATATCGTCTTTTTCCAAACCGCCTTTTTTAATCAGAAAACCGACGATATCCACTTTATTCACTTTGTCTTTTTTTCCAGCGCTGATGTAAAGCGTGAGAAACGGCGTTCGCGCGGGCAGTTTGTAGTCTTGCGTAAGTTTTTCTTCGGCAACGGTCTTTTTAATGAAAGGAAAATTTTCGTCTTCGGTCATTATTAAATAGACGAAACCTTTCGCGTTCATTCGCGCGGTTCGTCCGTTTCGGTGAATAAAAGCATCTTCTTTCGGTGGTAACTGGTAATGCACAATCGATTCCACTTCCGGAATATCCAAACCGCGTGAGGCCAGATCGGTGGTGATTAAAATTCGCGAAGAATCATTTTTAAATTTCAGCAGGGCGCGTTCTCTTTCGTCCTGTTCCATGCCGCCGTGAAAGGTTTCGCGCGAAATTCCTTTCTCCTTTAATAAAGCAGAAATCCGGTCCACAGCATCGCGGTGATTACAGAAAATTAAGGTCCTTTTGTTGCCAATTTTACAGAGCAGATGAAATAATGTGTCGAGCTTTTCCTCCGATGTCGTCATCACTTTCCGAAGTTGAAAATCCGGTTTTGATTCCTGAACTTTCAGAAAATCTATTTTTTCCGCGTTTTCAATTCCGGTGAACTTTGGAATTTCTGCCATCGCGGTTGCGGAAGTCAAAATTCTTTGGGAAAGATTCGGCATCGCTTCGATGATGTAACTCATATCATCATGAAAACCGAATTCCAAAGCCTTATCAAATTCATCAAGCACCAAATTTTCGATGCTCGAAGGATCAAAATTTTCATTTTTTAAATGATAGGCTATTCTTCCGGGCGTGCCGATTAAAACCGCGGGTGCTTCGACGAGATTGTTCATCTCAATCTTTTTATCGTGGCCGCCGTAACACACGGTAACTTTAAAATCGCTGCCGATGCTTTTAAAAACCTGTTCGATCTGTAACGCCAGTTCGCGAGACGGAACCAAAATCATCGCCTGAATTTCCGATCTGTTTTTACTTAAATTCCGAAGGACAGGAAGCAAAAAAGCCAATGTTTTTCCGGAGCCTGTGGGCGAGAGCAAAATGATGTCTTTGCTTTTTTCTGCGGCTTTATAGGTGGTTTTCTGCATTTGATTCATGTCCTGAATCTGCAGGTTTTCGTAAATTTTCTGTAAGTCCATTTTGCAAAGTTAAGAGAAAGCTTTGCTAAAAGTGTTTTTTAATTAAAATTGGTGAAGAATTTTACAGGTAAATAAGGCAAATTATCAATATTTGTCGTAATTTTGCACCACTTTTTGTGGAAGCCTTTGGCGAAGTTAAAACATTAACAACTAACATCTTCTGTATTTTTCAATATCCCACATTAAGCCATTGATTGAAATTACAGGATACAAATTTTTTTATTATGTCAGAAACGACAACAAAAGAAGAGGTTCTAATGAACCAAAACGTAGCTCCGGAACAATTCGACTGGGATTCATTTGAATCTGGACTTGATGCTGAATCAAGAAAAGAAAAAAGTGATTTGGAAGAAATTTACAACGGATCGCTGAACAATCTTCAGGACAACGACGTGCTGATCGGAAAAGTTGTAAGACTTACCGACAAAGAAGCGATTGTTGACATCAACTTTAAGTCTGAAGGAGTTATTTCTTTAAACGAATTCCGTTACAACCAAGGCCTTGCAGTAGGTGATGAAGTTGAGGTAATGGTTGACAGGAGAGAAGATAAATCAGGTCAGTTACAATTGTCTCACAAAAAAGCAAGAACGCTTAAAGCTTGGGATAGAGTAAATGAACTTCACGAAACCGGCGAAATCGTAAATGGTTTTGTAAAATCAAGAACCAAAGGTGGTATGATCGTAGATGTTTTAGGCATCGAAGCATTCTTACCAGGTTCACAAATTGATGTGAAACCAATCAAAGATTACGATCAGTTTGTAGGTAAAACAATGGAATTCAAAGTTGTGAAAATCAATCCTGAATTTAAAAACGTTGTAGTATCGCACAAAGCATTGATCGAAGCAGATATCGAAGGTCAGAAAAAAGAGATCATCGCACAGTTAGAAAAAGGTCAGGTATTGGAAGGTACTGTTAAGAACATTACTTCTTACGGTGTATTCGTAGATCTTGGTGGTGTTGATGGTTTGATTCACATTACCGATCTTTCTTGGAGCCGTGTAAACCATCCATCAGAAATCTTAGAAGATGGTCAGGTTGTAAAAGTGGTTATCCTTGATTTCGATGACGAGAAAACAAGAATCCAATTAGGTATGAAACAGTTGGAAGCTCATCCATGGGATGCACTTTCTGCTGATATGAAAATTGGCGACAGAGTAAAAGGTAAAGTAGTTGTACTTGCAGATTACGGTGCGTTTGTAGAAGTTGCGCCAGGAGTTGAAGGTTTAATTCACGTTTCAGAGATGTCTTGGTCAACACACTTAAGAAGTGCAGGTGATTTCGTAAAAGTAGGAGACGAAGTTGAAGCTGAGGTTTTAACTTTAGACAGAGAAGACCGTAAGATCTCTTTGGGTATGAAACAGCTTAGCCAGGATCCTTGGTCTAACATTGAAACTAAATATCCGGTAGGTTCAGAGCACACAGGAATTGTAAGAAACTTTACAAACTTCGGTGTATTCGTAGAATTGGAAGAAGGTATTGATGGTTTGATCTATATCTCTGATCTTTCTTGGACTAAAAAAATCAAGCATCCATCAGAATTCTGTGCAGTTGGCGATAAATTGAAAGTTGTAGTTCTTGAGTTGGATACAGCAGCAAGAAGACTTTCTTTAGGTCACAAACAATTGCAGGAAAATCCTTGGGATAAATTTGAAACCAAATATGCTGAAGGAACTGTACATGCAGGAACAGCAACAGAAGTATTCGACAAAGGAGCTCAGGTTCAGTTCGAGGATGCAGAAGTTGAAGCTTTCTGTCCGTCAAGATTATTAGAGAAAGAAGACGGCTCTAAAATCAAAAAAGGCGACAGCGCAGAGTTCAAAGTGATCGAGTTCAACAAAGAATTCAAAAGAGTAGTAGTATCTCACACCGGCATCTTCAGAGACGAAGAGAAGAAAAACGTGAGAGAAAACACTTCCAACAATAACTCTAATAAATCTACAGGATCTTCAAACAACGAAGAAAAATCCACATTAGGAGATTTAGACGTATTGGCAGAATTGAAAAAGAAAATGGAAGGTAAATAAGCCTTTTCCAAATTCTATATACAGAGCGCCTCATTTTTATGAGGCGTTTTTTTTTGGGCAGCTATTTCCGCCTTCCACTCCCGCTTTTTTGCTCCGCTTCGCTGCGCAAAAAGAGCTCCGTTCAAGTCGGGCTGCAACATCACACCGCAAAAATTCGCCGCTAAAACCATCATTTTTTCCACTTTAACCCAAACACCTTTCATGAACTCTCACCTCCAAAAAGCCTGCTCCTTTGATTAATCTTTTGTGGTTAAAACATTTTCTCCTGGGAAAAAATTCCGCGCTAAAACAACCATTTTTTTCATTTTTACCCAAACACCTTTAATGAACTTTTACCTCCAAAAAGCCTTCTCCTTTGATTAATCTTTTGTGGTTAAAACATTTTCTCCTGGGAAAAAATTCGCCGCTAAAACCATCAAAAATCTCATTTCAACAACAAGTCGTAAATGTAAAGACATTCCCTTAAAAAAAACGCAACAAACCTCCGCCGAACCAAATTATTCACTAATTTTGAAAGCGAAATCCAACAATTATGACAAAAAAATTACTCTCAACATTATTAATATGTTTTGTACTGTTGCTCTTCGGTCAAAAAGTGCCGGAAAATGCAATGCCGGGGAAAGTATTTCCACTCAACACCACAGAGTTTTCTGCGCAAGTTAAAAGCGCAAATTCAGCTAAAGGCAAATCTGATCTTACCATCAAATTGCCGCTGAAAGACGGACGTTTAGAAACTTTTACACTTACCCAAAACGACCTTACGAAAAACACCAGCCTTTCCATCAAAACTTTTGACGGAATTTCAAAAGACGGAAAAACCACATTAAAACTTTCCTTTTTCGGAGATAAAATCAATGCGATTATAAAATCTGCCGACGGATATTTTATGCTGGAGCCGTACGAAACCAAAGCCAACGAATACCGCCTGTACAATATGTTTGATGACCTCGGCGGAAAAGTGAGCTGCGGCATCGATCAAAGTTTGGAGCTGAAAAGCGAGTTTGAGGAAATCAAAAAACAGGCAAGTGTTTTAAAATTAGCTTCTGCGCCTTATTTTCCGTACGGAAATACTTTAAGGAAATTCCGCATGGCGATTGCGACCACGGGAGAATTCACTCAGAAATTCGGAAGTCAGGATAATGCTTTAGCCGAAGCGTTGAATATGCTGAATCTTATCAATCTTGTTTACGAAACAGAATTATCAGTGTCTTTTGTGGCGATTGCGGAAACTTTAAACAAAACTTTAATCTTCCCGAATCCTACTACCGATCCGTTTACCGTGAGTTCTACTTTTGCGAGCGCCAACAATTCGCAGGCAGGTTTTACCACGATGAACAACAACGCAACTTTGCCGTATTCAAAATACGATATTGGGCACACTTTCAATATTATGGAGAGTTCCGAAAGAACTGCGCAGGGGCAGGCCGGTCCGAATCCTTGTACTCCCGGTTCCAGCGCGCGCGCCTGGAGCCAATGGACGGTTTCTATGCCGCGCGGTGCTACTGCCAACCTCATTATTCACGAAATGGGGCACCAGTTTTCAGCCTGGCATACATATAATGCCGTGGGCGGAACTGTAGGTTCAGAAACTTTCTGTACAAACGGTTGGGACAGTACTTCCGCTGTAGAGCCGGGCTCCGGAACCACGATTATGAGCTACGCGAGCAACTGTAAAGTACCGGTAGACCAAACCAATTCCGGCAAAAACCAGCTTAATTATTTCAATGCTAAAAGTTTAGACCAAATCCTCTATTCTTTAGCAAACAGAGCTACCTGTTTCACCACTACACCAACCGGAAATACACCACCAACTGCCAATGCTGGAGTGGATATTGTAATTCCGAAAAATACACCGTTTAAACTAAAAGGTGCAGCCAGCGATAAAGATGGAAACGTTTTAAGTTATACCTGGGAACAGGCGGACGTGGCAACTGCTTCAGACAAAGGTGCTTTTGGTTATACTGTTGTGGGCGTAGGTGGATACACGGCCGTAAACAGTACAACTGCACCGCTTTTCCGTAGTGAACAGACTTTGGAAAGCACCGAGCGAACTTTTCCGAAAATTACGTATATCATCAATAACAATAATATCGCGCCGGATACCGATGCAGAAGCTTTGCCACAAGTAGCGAGAAATATGAAATTTCGCTTTACGGTTCGTGATAACCAAATCGGTGGCGGCGGTGTGGATTCAGATGAAATGGTTGTCCGTGTAGATGCTTCAGGTCCGCTAAAAGTAACTTCGCAAGGCACCGCTTCAACCACTGCTGCGAATAGCGCGATCAACGTAACGTGGGACGTTAACAATACGCAAACCATCAAAGACCAGGTGAATATTTTACTTTCGGTTGATGGTGGCTACACTTTTCCTTATATGTTGAAACAGAATACGGCAAATGACGGTGCGGAATCCGTAACAATTCCAAACGTACCGGGAACCGATAAAGCAAGAATTAAAGTTACCGCGCTAGTAGGTGGCGGTGCCGAATTTTTCGATGTTTCAGCAGCTAATTTTACTGTTACCAATGCGGCGTGCAGCGCCCAGTCAACACTGATCAGTCCAACAACAACGGTAAATACCACAACCGGAAATACCTTTGCTAATTTAAATATGACCGCGCCAACGGTAGGAAACCTGGGGTATTTTGCAACTTCGGCAATAAATGTTTCTACAACCACGGTGGTGCGTACAAGATTGGTGACATATACCGACGAAAGCATGACCACGCCGAAATATCTCGGAAGTGCAAATTCTGTTTTGAAAAGAGTACGCGTTACGAAAACCGGTCAGTACACCATTACAAACAGCGGCAGTTTCCTTATTATGTCGATTTACAATGCTGATCCAACTTCTGCAGTGCGAACCAGTACAGAAGCTTTGGCAAGTTTTGTAGCTTCCAACGCTTACGAAACTACCACGCCGAATACCTACAGCGCATTCAACACCTTAACTGTTACGCTGAACGAAGGTGTGGATTACTACATCACTTTTAATAATTTTTCAAGTGGTGATCCTGCAGCAACTTATAATCTGTCTTTCAGCGGCGACGGTTCTTTCTATGAAGTTACCGATTTTGCGACCACAAGCAACGCGTACACTTTCATCGCGGTGGATGCAAATAACAAAATTGTCGCGCAAAGCCCAACAGCAGATTTCAGAACACTAGTAGGTGGAACGTACACCATTTATGGTCTGTCTTACCTGAAAACCGAAGATCCGAAAACCTTTGTCGGAAAAACCAAAGATGAGGTCTTGATGAATTGCGCCTTAACCAGTGATAACAGTAGAACATTAGTCTTAAGCTGTACCGCGCCGGCAATTACACAACAACCCGTTTCGGTTACCGGAAATATCGGTTCCAAACAGACGTTCACTGTAATCGCAAGCGGACCTGCAACTTACCAGTGGTATAAAGACGGCGTTGCGCTTGCAAACCAAACTAGCAGTACATTAACCATCAACAGCGTTCAGAAAACAGATGAAGGTTCTTATTACGTTGTGGTTTCCAACGCGACCTGTACCGTAACTTCGGATACTGTAAAACTTACGCTCGCGAACATGGGAACCGTAGATCCTGATCAGGCTGAAGATTTTGTGCTGTACCCGAATCCGGTAAAAGATGTTTTGTACATTAAAACATCCAAACCGGCGGACCGAATCGAGATTTACGACATGGCTGGCAGACTTGTAAATGCGCAGGTTCTTTCGTCCGAGAGTATTTCTGTGACGGGGCTGCAGCGCGGCGTATACGTGGTGAAAATCCTGCATAAAAACGAAACGGTGAAAATGCAGAAAATAATTAAAGAATAGTCTAACCCAGAGCCACAGCACGTGGCTCTTTTTTTGTTTATGAACTGAAATGAAAATACTTTTTATCAATTTTTTCCTGCTTTTTTTAACATCCTGCGCAACCGCGCAAAAAACTGAAGATATGCAGATTGTCAAGGAATTTTCTTTTTCAGGTGAAAATTTGTTCAGGGAAATTGAGAAAAAAGCGGCAAAAGTAGAGCAAATAAAAGACATCAAAATAACTTTACCGACGCCGGCTGGCGAGGAAGAGTTTAAGCTGATGGAATACAATCTTGGCGAAAAAAGAGTTCCGGGATTTTATACCTTTCGCGGTGCTTCTGCGGACGGACAGAAAATCCTCACTTTAACCGTAAAACCGAAATCGATGAGCGGGATGATCAGATATAACGCTGAAAATTTCTACATCGAAAAGGTGAAAAACGCTAAAAACAAATACCAGCTTTATTTACCAAAACCGGTTAAAAATCAGGAAAATGACGCTTTGAAATAATTTAAAAAAAAAGTTGCCGTTTTAGCGGCATTTTTTTTTAATAAACTTTGACGTGGCGCCTTTGTAAAAATGAAAAAATTTGGCTGTTTTTGCGGGATTTTTTTTGCGGCGTGATATTGCAGCCAGACTTGAACGAGTTGTTTTTGCGCAGTATAGCGCACAAAAAAACGGGAGTGCAGGCATAAATGAGCTAAAAGCAAAGGCTTTTATCAAAATTTACGAACGTAGTTCAAAGCTGCCTAAATTAATCAGTAAAAGTATTTTCAAAAAAAAGGTGCAAATAGCAGGTAATTTTTTGAAATAAACTTTGGGGTGGAGTTTTGCTAAAATGATTTAGAATTTTTCACCATTGCTATTTAGGAATTTTTAAGGGCTTTAAGGCGGTAATTTCTTTTTTCATCGATAACAGAATTTCTTTAATTCCAATCATATCCAACGGACTTTGGTCGGGTTCTTCGGTATTGATGCTGCATGCATACTCCCAGATTTCTAGGATTTGTGAAAGCTTGATTTCGTACGGTTCATAAAAATCATTATCCGAACTTACCATAATATTTTTTCCGGTTTTTTTGCCCAATCTTTTATAAACCACTCCTTCATTTCGGGTAATGAAAATATAAGTTTTGTTGTTTTTAAGATCATTGATGTTTTCTACATATTTCCCCACGATGAAAGTTCCGTCCTTAAAAGGCGGCATGGAATCTCCGCTTGCCGGAAAAGCGCGGAATTTTCCATTGCGCAGAAAAGGCAGGGAAATGGTCTGAAGTTTCTCAATATATTCCGGGTCGCTGTATCCTTGCAAATAGCCCATTTTGGCTTTTTCTGAGATAATTTCTATCTTATTTTCACCTTTTTCGTCTACGGTAATCGGCAGGATAATCCGGTTGTCTGGCAATTTCATCATTTTTTCCAAAGGGTACTTCCGCAAATCTGTGCCCACCAATAAATCAATGCTTACGCCGTAATATTTCGACACGCGTATCAGGATTTCTATGGGTGGTTCTGTACCGCCATCTTCATATTTAGCGTAGCGCCCGCGCGTGATAAGAAGGGCATCCGCGATCTTCTGTTGCGAATATTTCTGCTGACCTCTCAAATACCGCATATTTTCTGATAAAATTGACATTGCTATAAATTATAGCAACAAATATACATAAATTAGATATAAATTATACTAATTTTGAACCCATGGAAAGAGCGATTGTACATATGGACTTAGACACTTTTTTTGTCTCCTGTGAAAGGTTACAGGAATCTAAACTTCAAGGAATTCCTGTAATCATCGGTGGTGGCGAGCGTGGCGTGGTGGCTTCGTGTTCCTATGAAGCACGTTATTTCGGCGTACGTTCTGCCATGCCCATCAAGATGGCAATGAAGTTATGCCCTGACGCGAAAATCATCCGTGGTGACTACGAACGTTACTCCAAATTCTCCCGCGAGGTCACCGAAATCATTCAGGAAAAAGTTCCGGTTTTAGAAAAAGCCAGTATTGATGAATATTATTTGGATCTTTCAGGCATGGACCGGTTTTTCGGCTGTTACCAATGGACGCAGGAAATTGCCGAAGCCGTCACCAAAAATACCGGTTTGCCCATCAGTTTTGCTTTGTCTACTAATAAAACCGTTTCTAAAATCGGTACCGGCGAAGCCAAACCGCTTGGCAGGTTTGAAATTCCCGCCCACAATGTACATTCTTTTCTCAATCCGCTTTCTGTAAGGAAAATTCCTATGGTTGGCGACGCTACTTTTCAGCTGCTTTCTCGCGTGGGAATTCGTACTATTCAAACTTTAGCAGAAATGCCCGTGCTGGTTTTGCAGCAAATGATGGGTAAAAACGGCAGCGAGCTCTGGAAAAAAGCCAACGGAATTGATTTGACGCCCGTGGTTCCGTATTCCGAAAGAAAATCTGTATCCAGTGAACATACTTTTACCAATGATACGATGGATATTTTCGAGGTGAAAAGAATAATTTCGGGAATGGCAGAAGCTTTAGCATACCAACTTCGCCAGGAGAAATGGCTGACTTCTACGGTAGTTTTGAAGATCCGCTACGCCAATTTCGATACAGAAACCAAACAGTGTAAGATTTCTTATACCTCTATTGATCATACTTTAGCAAGGGTTGCGCTGGATTTATTTGATAAATTGTATAAACGCAGAATGCGCCTGCGCCTCATCGGTTTGCGTTTTACCAATCTGGTGCACGGGACCTATCAGATGAATTTATTTGAAGACAGCGAAGAGTTGATGAATCTCTATCAGGCCATGGACCGCATGAAAAACCGTTTTGGCGAAAATGCACTAGGCCGTGCCTCGGGATTTAAACTAATGTCTTAAAAGAACACCATTTTTTTCATCAAAGGATTTCAAAAAACCTGAAAAAGCCCCGAAAATTTGTTCATCATGTTAGTTCTTGAATCTTGGTTCCACACCAACCTCTAAAATCTAAAACCGTGTTTCTCAATTCCCACACTTATCATAGTTTACGTTACGGCACGCTTTCCGTTGAAGAACTTGTGAAGCAAGCCGCCGAAGCCGGCGTGAAAGAATTGGTTTTAACTGACATCAACACGGTCACCGCGATCTATGATTTTAAAAAAGAATGCGAAAAAGCCGGCATTAAACCTATTGTAGGTGTAGAAATTCGGAAAGAAAAACGTTTGCTTTATATTACCATCGCGAAAGATGAAACCGGGATTGCTGAAATCAACCGTTTGCTTACCAACCACAATTGCGAAGGAGCGGAATTGCCCGAATTTTCGCCGCATTTTGACCAGGTTTTTGTGATTTATACTTTAAGCAATTTCCCAGAAACACTCAATGAAAATGAATTTATCGGCGTTCGGGCAGAAGAACTGAATTTTTTAATCCGGCCGGAATTGAAAAAATTTTCAGAAAAAATAGTCATTTTGCACCCAATAACTTTCAAGACAAAAAAGGAGTTCAATCTGCACCGGATTCTACGAGCGATTGACCAAAATACCTTGATTTCTAAACTTGCTAAAAACGATTGTTGTTCCCGGAATGAAGTTTTTGAACCGGTTTCCACGCTTTTGGAAAAGTTTAAAAGATATCCGAAAATCATTCAGAACACCCGGAATATTTTAGATGTCTGCGTCTTTAATTTTGATTTTAAAACACCGAAAAACAAAATTTGCTTTACCACGGATAAAAAATCGGATGATGTGCTTTTAAGAAAATTGGCTTATAAAGGCCTGAAAAAACGATATCCGGAAAAATCACAAATCGTTCTGGACCGTATGGAAAAAGAATTGCAAGTCGTCAGCGAAATGAGTTTTTCGGGTTATTTCCTCATTACTTTAGATATTGTTAAATACAGTATGAGCCGTGGTTTTTTGCATGTTGGGCGCGGCAGTGGCGCCAACAGCATCATCAGTTATTGTCTGGGAATTACAGAAATTTGCCCCATTGAGCTTAATCTTTATTTTGAGAGATTTCTGAATAAACACCGGAATAATCCGCCGGATTTTGATATTGACTGGAGTTGGCGCGAGCGGGACGAGATTATACAGTATATTTTAGATCGATACGGAAGGGAGCATGTGGCTTTTTGTGGTACCAATGTCGAATTTAAATACCGTTCTATCTTTCGGGAAGTGGGGAAAGCTTTTGGTTTGCCGAAAGAAGAACTGGATGTTTTGGCAAAAAATCCTATGGAGATGCACGACGATAATAAAGTGGTGAAACTTATACAAAAATACGGCGTTTTGCTCGAAAAATTTCCAAACCAGCGCAGCATGCATTCCTGCGGAATAATTATTTCTGAAGAACCTATTACCAATTACAGTGCTTTGGAAATGCCCCCAAAAGGTTTTCCGATGGTGCAGTTTGATATGAATGTGGCGGAAGATATCGGTTTTGAAAAATTTGATATTCTATCTCAGCGCGGTCTTGGAACCATAAATGATACGCTGAAACTCGTGCACAAAAACAGAGGAATCACTATTGATATTCACAACACGCATCTTTTTAAAAATGATAAAAGCTGTAATGATTTTTTAAGCATCGGGAAAACCATCGGCTGTTTTTATATTGAAAGTCCTGCGATGCGCGGATTATTGCGCCGTTTGAAATGTCAGGACTATATCACTTTGGTAGCGGCTTCGTCCATTATTCGCCCCGGCGTGGCGAAAAGCGGCATGATGAAAGAATATATTTTCCGGCACAACAATCCCACGAAATTCGAATATTTTCATGAGGTTTTTGAAGAACAGCTCGGTGAAACGTATGGGATTATGGTTTATCAGGAAGATGTGATTAAGATTGCACTGCATTTCGGTGGCGTATCTGCCAATGACGGTGATGTTTTGCGGCGAGCCATGAGTGGCAAAAGCCGCTCGTTGAAAAAACTGCAGCAAGTAAGAGATAATTTTTTTGAATCCTGCGCCCAAAAAGGTCATCCGGAGCAATTGTCGCAGGAAGTTTACCGCCAGATAGAGTCATTTGCAGGTTATTCTTTCTGCAAAGCACATTCCGCGTCCTATGCGGTGGAAAGCTACCAAAGTTTATATTTAAAGGTGCATTATCCGATTGAATTTATGGTTTCCGCCATCAATAACGGTGGCGGTTTTTACCGTACCGAAGTGTATGTGCATGAATGTAGAATGGGCGGCGGAAAAATTCATAATCCGTGCGTGAACCGAAGTTTATTTGAAACCACGGTTTTTGGTGACGATGTTTTTTTAGGTTTTATGCACATTGAAAAGCTGGAAAGCCGCATTGCGGATTTTATCCCGGAAGAAAGGGCGAAAAATGGTGATTTTACGTCGCTGGAAAATTTTATCAAACGCGTTCCGGTGGGAATTGAAACTTTGCAGACGTTGATTTTTGTGGGTGCTTTCCGCTTTACCGGAAAACCAAAAAATGAGTTGCTGATTGAAGGCAGATTGTTGATGATCCACTTCCAGCCGGAATATCGCCTGCCCGCTTTTTTTGAGACGCCCGTGCCGGAATATCAACTTCCGCAACTAAACCGCAATAAGTTTGAAGATGCTTTTGATGAAATAGAAATTTTGGGATTTGCCGTTTCCTGTAGCCCGTTCGATCTGTTACAGACCAAATTCCGGGGAAAAATAATGGCGACAGATTTAGTGAAATTTCATAAAAAACAGGTGAAAATGCTGGCCTACCTGATTTCGCGCAAACACGTTCCCACCAAGAAAGGAACGATGTTTTTCGGAACCTGGATTGATGTTGAAGGAAACTTTTTCGATACGGCACATTTCCCAGATAATTTACAGAAATATCCTTTTCAGGGTGGCGGCTGCTATTTGTTATTGGGCCAGGTGGAAGTGGATTTTCATTTTCCCACGATTACGGTTTTCAAAATGGCAAAAATGCCCTTTATCCCGGATCCGCGGTATGCAGAAGACAAGGAAAAAAGCTATGAAGTGCACAAAAAAATCAACGAAGATGTAAGTATGACGTGGAGAAAACCTTACCCGCAGGAACATGAAATTGGTTTGCCACGAAATAAAATGGTTTTGAAATAATCTAGAAAAATAAAAAATTGGCCGTTTTAGCGGCAAATTTTTCCTTGAGGAATTTATTAACCACAAAAGATTGTCAAAAGATTGGTTTTTTTGGAAGTAAAAGTTCATTAAAGTTGTTTGGTTAAAAATGAAAAATTTGGCTGTTTTTGCGGCATTTTTTTTCAAAAATAATAAGCTCAAACTAAAAACCAAAAAAATTCCCTTTTAAGCACGAAAAAACCCATCAAAACGAATTGATGGGTTTTTGTATTGTAACCGAAATTACTTTTTGTAAGAAGCGTCTTTAATTCTCGCTTTTTTACCTCTAAGGTTTTTAAAGTAGTAGATTCTTGCTCTTCTAACTTTACCTCTTCGGTCGATTTCAATTTTTTGCAAAGCAGGCAAATTCATTGGGAAAACTCTTTGTACACCTACATCACCACTCATTTTTCGGATGGTAAAAGTTTTGGTAGCTCCAGTTCCTCTGATTTGTAGCACTACACCTTTAAAGAACTGAGTTCTTGTTTTAGCGCCCTCTTTAATCTCGTAGTACACGGTGATTGTATCACCGGCTTTGAATTTTGGGAATTCTTTTTTTGCAATGTACTTGTCTTGCACGTACTGTAATAAATCCATTTTTCTTGTAAAAAAATTTGTTTTGTCAAGCTAAGCAACGTTCACGCCCTTCGTCAGAGGTTGGTTAACAGGCTGCAAAAATACTATAAATATTACTTTCTGCCAACACTTTAGCAAAAAAATCTACACCAGAAAAATTCCCGGTTATTTTGCCATTTTTTTCATTCTCCGCACTTCCTACTTTTTACTTCATTCGTCATCCGTCATCATTCATCCTTTATTCTCTCAACTATCCACTGTTTACAGCGTGTCCCTTACTCGGTCATTACGCGCTCGCTACGCTCGCGCTCCATTCCCTCATTCGGGCCGGGCTCTCCGCTCTATCTTTTTTTTCCGGGTTTTACCCGGCAAAAAAAGGATGCCGCTTCTATCCCTCACGCGGGCAGCACCGCGGTAAATTTCCGCATTTCTGCACCAGGTCTGGGGGAATTCCAAAAAAAAGCGTAAATTTCTACCACAAATTTTCATACTTTCTCATGATCGATAAAAGAGTAAAAAATGTGCAGGAAGCCATTGCCGGAATTAATGATGGTATGACGGTAATCGTGGGTGGCTTTGGCCTGTGCGGTATCCCGGAAAATTCCATTAATGCTTTGGCAGACAGCGATGTTACAGATTTAACCTGCATTTCCAATAATGCGGGTGTGGACGATTTCGGACTCGGATTGCTATTACAGAAAAAACAAATCAAGAAAATGATCGCTTCATACGTCGGCGAAAATGCGGAGTTTGAGCGCCAAATGCTTTCCGGCGAACTTGAGGTGGAACTCACGCCACAGGGAACTTTAGCTGAAAAATGTCGCGCGGCACAGGCTGGGATTCCGGCTTTTTATACACCAGCAGGTTACGGTACTGAAGTCGCTGAAGGTAAAGAAACCAAAGATTTCGACGGTAAAATGCATATTTTAGAACACGCTTTCAAAGCCGATTTTTCCATCGTAAAAGCCTGGAAAGGCGACCATGCCGGAAACCTTATTTTCAAAGGCACGGCGCGCAATTTCAATGCACCGATGGCCGGCGCAGGAAAAATCACCATTGCCGAAGTTGAAGAATTGGTAGAACCGGGCGAACTTGATCCAAACGAAATTCACATTCCGGGAATTATGGTCCAGAGGATTTTCCAGGGTGAAAAATTCGAAAAAAGAATTGAGCAACGCACGGTTAGAAAAAGAGATAATTAAATCAATAAAAATAACGGGCTTTTTGCCCGTTTTTTTTGGTTTTAACCAATTGTACTAACTTTCCTTTCCCCAATCTGCTGTCGCCACATCGCGTAATACAAACCTTTTAAATCTAACAGATTTTCATGCGAACCGGTTTCAATGACTTTTCCGCGTTCTAAAACGTAAATTCGGTCCGCGTGCATAATTGTGCTGAGACGGTGAGCGATCAAAACCGTTATTTGCTCCTTCTGATCAGAAATTTCCCGGATTGTCCTTGTAATTTCTTCTTCTGTAATGCTGTCCAGCGCAGAAGTCGCTTCATCGAAAATCAACAAATGTGGCTTTCGCAGCAAAGCTCTCGCAATAGCAATTCGCTGCTTTTCTCCGCCGCTTAATTTTAATCCACCTTCACCAATCACTGTATTGATACCATTTTCAGCTCTTTCAATCAGCGCCGTGGCGCTGGATTTTTTCAAAGCCATTTCCAAATCTGCTTCGCTCGCGCCCGGACTTACAAACAGCAGATTTTCTTTAATTGTTCCCGCAAAAAGCTGCGTATCCTGTGTTACAAAACCGATTTGGTTCCGCAGCTCATCGAAATCAAATTCATTTCCGTTGATATTGTTGTAATAGATCGCGCCTTCTTTCGGGCGGTAGAGGCCAACAAGCAGTTTCACCAAGGTACTTTTTCCGGCGCCGCTTGGTCCCACAAAAGCGATGGTTTCACCATTTTTTACTTCAAAGGAAATATCATTAAGCGCCTTATAAGTCGCGGATTGATGCTGAAAAGACACTTTATCAAACTTCAGTCTCTCAATTGCCCCAATTTCTTTCGGCAGTTGTGGTTTTTCTTCCGCAGGTTTTTTCATTAAAGTATCGAAATTGTGCAGTGATGCCTGAGCTTCGCGGTAAGAAATAATAATGTTCCCGATTTCCTGCATCGGTCCGAAAATAAAAAAACCGTAAAACATTAAGGACAAATATTGTCCCGGCGTCACGATATTTTTAAAGATCAGATAAAGCAAAGTGAACGTAATCATCTGCTGCAGAAAATTCACCATCGTGCCCTGAATAAAACTCAGCGAACGGATGCTTTTCACTTTCCGCAGTTCCAGACCTAAAATTTTATACGTATTGCTGTTCAAGCGTTTCACTTCCTGTTTCGTAAGTCCCAGACTTTTTACGATTTCTATATTTCTTAAACTTTCGGTCGTGCTTCCAGCTAAAGTATTGGTTTCAGCAACAATGGTTTTCTGGATATTTTTAATCCTTTTACTTAATAAATTGGTGATGAACGAAATAATGAAAATTCCCACGACATAAACCGGCATAATAGACCAATGTAGCTGTATCGCGTAAATGGAGACGAAAATAATGCTGACTAAAATTCCGAAAAATATATTGATAAAGTTGGTAATAAATTTTACCGAATCTTCGCGGACTTTCGTTAAAATAGATAAAGTCTCACCACTTCGCTGATCTTCAAATTCCTGAAAAGGCAGCGCCATGGAATGCTGCAAACCATCGGTGAAAATATTCGCACCGAATTTCTGCGTGATCACATTCACCACATAATCCTGAAAAGCTTTCGCAATTCTACTCACCATCGCAGTTCCGATGAGCAAACCCAAAAAATAAAAAACGCCGTGGTAAACATCGGTGCCGTACAGATAGTCGTTCAGGCTGCGAGCAAGCAGTTTTTCTTTATCGAAAAAGTTCGGGTGCGTCACGAGTTGATCCAGAATATTTCCCGTAATCGCCGGACCAAACAAAGAAAAAACCTGGTTTACAGTCGCCAGAAATAACGATAAAATGAGCAACCACTTGTGCGGTTTTAAATATTTTAAAAGTGTTTTCATCAAAAAATTTGTAGTGCAAAATTAGAGTTATTTATGGATTTGTTTTGGTCACACCATAGATTGTCGCTATACCATTTGTACAACCAACGAAAAAGCAATAAATTGCAGTTCAACTTAAAAACTATGCTCACAAAAGAACAGATCGCCCACAGAATTTCCAAAGAAGTGAAAGAAGGATATTACGTAAACCTCGGCATCGGCATTCCGACTTTGGTTGCAAACTTCGTGTCGCACGACCTTTCGGTAGAATTTCAAAGTGAAAATGGCGTGCTTGGCATGGGACCTTTTCCTTTCGAAGGCGAAGAAGATCCGGATTTGATAAACGCCGGAAAACAGACAATTACCACGCTTCCGGGCGCTTCATTTTTCGATTCAGCTTTTAGTTTCGGCATGATCAGAAGCCAGAAAGTGGATTTAACCATTCTCGGTGCGATGGAAGTTTCCGAAAACGGCGATATTGCCAACTGGAAGATTCCGGGAAAAATGGTGAAGGGAATGGGCGGCGCGATGGATCTTGTGGCTTCCGCCGAAAATATCATAGTTGCGATGATGCACGTAAACAGAGCCGGTGAAAGTAAAATCCTGAAAAAATGCACCTTGCCGCTGACCGGTGTGGGTTGTGTGAAAAAAGTTGTTACCGAACTGGCGGTTCTGGAAGTTACACCACAAGGTTTTAAGCTTCTGGAAAGAGCGCCAGGCGTTTCGGTTGAAGACATTAAAAAAGCCACCGAAGCCGATTTAATCATCGAAGGTGAAATCCCGGAAATGCAATTTTAATCAAATCATTTTGCAATAAAAAAATCCTTCTCAATTTTGAAAAGGATTTTTTTTGGCTTTAAAACGAGGTTTTTTTCGGTTTTAACTCAATTGAATTTTCTGGAAAATCTGCTTAAAAAGGCGGAAAAATTTCAATTATTAATTTTGAAAAAATTTGCCGTTTTATGCCCGAATTTTTTTAATTTAAAACTATTTTAAAATTTCTTTTAAAAACATCAAAGTGTGCTCCCAGGCTCTTTTCGCCATCACCGGATTGTAATCTGCTGATGCCGGATTGGTAAAAGTGTGTTTGGAGTTTGCGTATGTAATAATTTGCCAGTCAGCTTTTCCATCGCGAAGTTCCTGGACCAGCTGTGCGTAATCTTCAGCAGAAACACTTTCGTCTTCTGCGGGATGTTCAACCAAAATTTTCGCCGTTATCGGACCGTTTTTTCTGGTTTTATCTTTCCCGATTCCCCCGTGAATGGAAATCGCGCCAACAACAGGTAAATTTCCGCGGGCGGCTTCCAGCGCGCCGCTACCACCGAAGCAATAACCAATCACCGCAATTTTTTCCGGGTTTGCGCCACTCTTTTTCAATTCCTCCAGAGCAAGCATAATTCGTTTTTGGTACGCTTCGTAATTTTGCTTATAATAACCCGCAGTTTTTGCGGCAGAAGCGTTGTCCGTTGGGATATTTCCTTCACCATAAATATCTGCGATAAAGGCGATGTAACCTTCTTTTTCCAACTCGGCTGCTGCCATTTTTGCTTCGTCGTCAATACCTTTCCAGGCTGGTAAAATCAGCACGCCGGGAAGTTTTTTACCGGCGTTCGAAGTCACCAAACCGTTTAATTTCTGCGCGCCGTCTTTGTACGCAACTTTTTTTAAATCCTGGCTGTACATTTTTCCTGAAATCATAAATAATCCTGCTAATAAGAGTGATCGTATCATAATGGTAAATTTTGTTGAGGATAAAATTACACACAAACTTCCTTTTGTGAGTTGACAATCATCGAAATTGATAAATCTGATGAGAAACATCCCGAAAGTTTTCGGTTTCGTGGTTTAAATTTAAAGCTAATTTTTTAAAATATTTGTAATTTTAAATTCAATTTAAAATCATGGCAAAATATAAAATCCAGAAATCACCGTTCGTCGTTCCAACCACCGACGGGAAACTCATCGAAGAAGTTTGGGGCAATTCCACCGGAAATTCCGGAATTTCCATCGCGCACATGGTGGCGCCGCCAAACTGGAGCGAACCTTTTCAAACGCCAGACTTCGATGAATTTACGTACATCATTAAAGGTAAAAAGCAGTTTGAAATCGATGGCGAAACACTGGTATTGGAAAGCGGACAAAGCATTTTAATTGAAAAGGGCGCGCGCGTTCGTTACAGCAATCCGTTTGAAAATCCGTGCGATTATATCGCGATTTGTCTGCCGGCTTTTTCAATGGAGCTGGTGAACCGCGAAGAATAATTTTTAATTATTAATTATTAATGGTTAATTATTTCCAAAGCTGGTTTTTTTCGAATACAGAATATATAAAATGGTGAAAATCACCAGAATATGCAGGTAATAGGAGTTGAAAACCAAGTCGGTATACTGAATCTGGAATTTGCTTAAAGAAATTAAAATCAAGATTTGCGCGCCGTACGGAATTAAACCCTGAATATAGCAGGAAAAAATGTCCAGCACCGACGCTGAAGCTTTCGGTGAAAGTTCGTATTTATCGGTGATTTCTTTGGCAATTTTTCCGGAAATTAAAATCGAAATCGTGTTGTTGGCGACACAAAGATTTGCGGCGCTCACCAAACCGCCGATGCCGAGCAGCGCGGTTTTCTTCGAAGAAATAATCTTGCTGATTTTATTCAAAAGGAAATTAATGCCGCCGTAATGTTCCACCAAAGCCGCCAGACCGCCCGTAAGCAGCGAAAGAAAGAAGATTTCGGTCATGCTGGTGAAACCTTCGTAAGCGAGTTTTGAAAAACCCATCACATCGAAATTTCCTAAAAAAATGCCCATAATACCGGCAAAAATTGTCCCCGCGAACAAAGTAACAAAAACGTTGACGCCAACCACTGCCAGAACAATTACGAATAAATACGGGACAATCAGTAAGACATTAATTTCACCACTTGGTTGAAAAGACGTCGCTTGAGTTTCGGTATTTAATCCGATAGCAAGCAAAATGATTAAACTGAGCACCGCCGCGGGAATTGCTATTTTAAAGTTTTCGCGGAATTTATCCTTCATTTCACAGCCCAAACTTTGTGTCGCGGCAATCGTCGTATCGGAAATAATGGAAAGGTTATCGCCAAACATCGAACCGGTAAGCAGCGCAGCACCGATTAAACCTAAGGGTGAATTGCTTTTTTCCGCCAGATCGATGACAATTGGCGCCAGCGTGACGATTGAGCCCACCGAAGTTCCGGAGGCAAAAGACAGAAAACACGCGACCAGAAAAACGCCGGCCGGAAAATATTGCGGTGAAAGGTAGGTAAGGCCCAGATTTACAATCGCATCAACACTTCCCGAAGCTTTTGAAACCGTAGCAAAAGCGCCAGCCAAAAGATAAATAATGCACATGGTGAGGATTTTCCCATCGCCACAACCTTTCAGGAAAATATCGGTTTTATCATGAATTTTTCCTTTAAAAATGATAAACGCCGCCGCAATGCCCACCATCGCTGCAATAGGCGAGGGAAAGGCGTAAAAATCATTGTTGTAAATGCCGAAACCGAGGAAACAAGCAACAAAAACAAGCAGTGGCAAAATAGAAATAAAAGAAGCGTTTTTCATTAAAAATTAAAAAGTTGCAGGTGAAAATTGGTAGTGATTATCGGCAAATTTCGCAAAAATATGTTGAATGCCGTTGCTTAAGATAATTTCTTCTGCCCCGATAATGGAATTGTAGCGCGCGGTCTGCTCAAATGTTTTTTCGGTTAACTTGATGTGCGGCGCTTTGCATTCCACCAAAATTTTAGCAACCGTTTTTTCAGTGACGAGCAAATCAATTCTTTTCGTGGTTCCGTTTAAAACCAGCTTTTTTTCCAGAATTAGTGATGACAAATTCCGGCCTTTAATGATGTGGAAATAATGCAGCCAATGTTGTCGTACCCATTCTTCCGGCGTTAGCAGAAGCCAGGATTTGCGCGCCAAATCATAAATAAAAAACTTATCTTTGTCTCTCCTGATTTCAAAGTCAAAGGTGTTTTCAAAACTCAGTTTCGGCAGGTCCATTTATGAAAGAATTAGATTTAATCCTCAAAAATATCAAAAATAAAGAGCTTTTGCCGATTTATTTTTTCCATGGCGAAGAACCTTTTTTCATAGATGTTGCCCTGAAAGCTTTTGAAAACGAGGTGCTTTCGGAAGACGAAAAAGCTTTTAACCAGACCGTCGTTTACGGCAAAGACACCACGTTCAGCGAAGTGCTTTCGCTGGCGCGCCAGTTCCCGATGATGGGCGACAAACAGGTAATTATTTTAAAGGAAGCACAGGAAATAAAACTCACTGAAGCCGAAGCGACAGCTTTAAAATTATACAGCGAAAATCCCGTAGAATCAACACTTTTGGTGATTGGTTACAAATACAAAAAAGTGGATTCGCGCAAAGCTTTTAGCAAAGTGCTGAATCAGAAAAAAATGCTGTTTTTAAGCGAAAAAATTAAAGATTACCACATCCCGAACTGGATTGAAACGGAGTTGCGCTCTTTAAACCTAAAGTCAAAACCAAATATCCCGACTTTGCTTTCGCAATACTTAGGCACCGATCTTTCGCGGATTTCAAACGAACTTCAGAAGCTGAAAATGATTTTGAAAAACGGCGAGATTCTGGACGAAAAAACCATCGAAACGCACATTGGTATCAGCAAAGATTTCAATATTTTCGAGCTCATCAAATCTTTAGGCAAAAAAGATGCGGTGCAGTCGTATAGAATCGCGCATTTTCTGGGGAAATCGGCAAAACAAAATCCCTTTCCGATGATGATGGGAAATTTGTATAATTTCTTTTCCAACCTTATTATTTTCCACACCATGAAAGGTGAAGCACCGCAAAACCAGGCCGCTGCTATGGGAATAAATCCATATTTCATCAAGGATTTTGGCGAAGCTGCACGGTTTTACAACCTGAAAAGCGCCACGCGTATTATTTCGGTTCTGCGCGAAATGGACTTGAAAAGCAAAGGTCTGGGCGCCATCAACATGACCGAAAATGAACTGCTGAAAGAACTGGTTTACAAAATTCTGCACGTGGATCAATACAAGGTGAAATTGTAGTAAAGTATTTTTCGGGCGACTTTATCCGCGCTCCGTTCCCGCTTTTTTGCTCCGCTTCGCTCCGCAAAAGAGCTCCACTCAGCTCGGGTCGCAAAGCCGTCTTTTTTAAAAATATCGGCATAAAACGACAAATTTTTCAGTTTTAGCAAAAGCCGCAATTTTTTAATCATTGAAAAAATTCATCGGTAAATAATTCGGTAACCGAAAATAAATCACGATTTTTGAAACTTTAAAAATTCTACCTCAACCTTAACTTTTATTAATGGAAGAAAATATTTTAGATTGCGTAATTGTAGGTTCCGGGCCTTCCGGTTTTACCGCGGCAATTTACGCTGCCAGAGCAGATTTAAAACCCCAATTATATACCGGCCTCGAACCAGGCGGCCAGCTTACCACAACTACTGAAGTGGATAATTTCCCGGGTTATGCCGACGGCGTTACCGGTCCGCAGATGATGATGGACCTGCAAAAGCAGGCTGAAAGATTCGACACCAAAGTTATCTACGAGATGATTACCAAAGCTGAATTTTCTACGGAGGTTGGCGGCGTACACAAACTTTGGGCAGGTAAAAAAGAAATTCTGGCACGAACCGTAATTATTTCTACTGGCGCAACTGCGAAATATTTGGGTTTAGATGACGAAAAAAAATATTCCGGCGGCGGTCTTTCTGCCTGTGCAACCTGCGACGGATTTTTCTATAAAGGTAAAGACGTCATCGTGGTGGGTGCCGGCGATACCGCAGCTGAAGAAGCGACTTACCTCGCAAAACTGACCAATAAAGTAACGCTGTTGGTTCGTAAAGACCATTTCCGCGCTTCAAAAGCGATGATACACCGTGTGAGCAACACCCCAAATATCGAAGTGAAATTCAACCACGAACTCATCGGAATTCAAGGTGAAAATAACTTAGTAGAAAGGGGAGTGGTGATCAATAATCTTACTCAGGAAAAATCTACGATTGATGTTCACGGAATTTTTATCGCGATCGGTCACAAACCGAACACCGAAATTTTCGCGGGGCAAATCAACCTCGACGAAAACGGTTACATCAATACCATTCCGGGCACAACTTTAACCAATCTTCCCGGAGTTTTTGCAGCGGGTGACGTTCAGGACAGCCATTACCGTCAGGCGATTACAGCGGCTGGAAGCGGCTGTATGGCTGCGATGGATGCGGAGAAATACTTAGCCGGTTTGGAATAAATTTTAGCCGGTAAAAGCAATGAAAAACCTATTTTACATATTCATAGGTGGCGGATTAGGAAGCGTTTTGCGCTTCCTAATTTCGAATTATACCCAAAAGCTGGGGAATTTCAACTCATTTCCGCTCGGAACATTTGTGGTAAATATCGTCGGGTGTTTTTTAATCGGTGTTCTAGCTTCTTACTTTCTGAAAGTTGACAATTACCTCAAATTTCTTTTAATCACCGGTTTTTGTGGTGGTTTTACCACATTTTCTGCTTTTTCTGCTGAAAATTATTCTTTATGGCAAAGCGGAAATTATTCGATGCTGCTGATCTATATTTTTGTGAGTGTGGCGTTGGGATTATTGGCGGTTTTCCTGGGTTTTCAGGTAGCTAAAAATTAATTTTTTCCTTTGACGGTGAGGTGTTTACCACTTTTTTCAATAAAAAATTTGGTCACAAGGGAAAAGCTAATTATATTTGCACCACTGAAAATGAGAAATCACTTTCACTGGAGGAATGGCAGAGTGGTCGATTGCGGCAGTCTTGAAAACTGTTGACTGTAACAGGTCCTGGGGTTCGAATCCCTATTCCTCCGCTGGTTGAGAAACTAGAATACATCAAAAGCCTTTAAATACTAGTGTTTAAAGGCTTTTTTGTATTTAAGGAGGTATCAAATAATACCAAATTAATACAAATCAAAAGGGAGTACCGAGGGGAGTACTTGCAAAATGTAACGAGGTACTCACCGCTCTTTTGCAAATTTATTTAGTACATTCCTTGAAAGTTTACGACCAAAATATTGAAACCTTCAGCTATCTTTTAAACAACAGAAAAACATTACGTGCGAAACGCTGATGAACAAGTTTAAAGTATTGAAGAGCGGACGGTAACCTTAATTTAAGGCTTTACAGATTTTTTTAGTTACCAGTGGGTTTCATCAAGAAGCATAGCGCTTGGTCTGTGCAATTTAATATTGTTTAACTCAGTAATATACGCGTCCTTTCATGATTTTTATTACGTTGTCCGCTTCCATCTTTTTAAAAGTCCGTATTACAGTTTCAATCCGCAGTCCGGTTAAATGTGCTATTTCTTTTCTGGTATAAGGTATTCGGTATGAGTATCTTTTTGTGTTTTCGGGACCCTTTAGATGTTCCAGCAGATTCAGCAGCTGTTGAGTGGCATCTTTAGTGGTTAAACTGTTTAGAACGAGGTAGCTTTGATAAGTGTTTTCTGCAAGATATCGAAGAAACCGAAGCTGTATTTCGAAATTGGATTTTAAAAGCTGCACAAATTGGGCTGTTGGCAGCCTAAATACAGAACATTCTTCCATGGCTACAGCGTTTACAACGTATGCGCCATTAGAAAACAAAAATATTTCACCCACAGAATCCCCTCCAGCATGAATCTTTTGAATAAACTCGCGCTGATCTTACTAAATCAACAGCATGAATAATTATTTGTACAACCCGCGAATTTTACCGGATTATGATATTATAGTTTTTTGCCATTTGCGGTGGGATTTTGTATATCAGAGGCCGCAGCATATTATCAGCCGCCTAGCTGAAACATTTAAAATTCTTGTTGTAGAAGAACCCGTGGAGGTGTACAGCAAAGATAAATCCTATATCACCATTTTTAAAATCCATGAAAACATACACATCTGCAAGCCGCTTGTAAAAGATCTGGGCGATTTGGGTTCATATCTTAAAAAGCATCTGCGTACGACTAACCATCCGGTGGGATGGTTTTATTCACCTGCTTTTGTATCTGTTCTGGAGTCGGTGGACTTTGATATTGTGGTGTACGACTGCATGGATGAACTTAGTCTGTTCAAAGGAGCCTCACCTCATCTAATAAATCAGGAAAAGACACTTCTGGCTGCTGCTGACATCGTGTACGCAGGCGGGAAATCGCTGTACGACGTTAAAGCGACAAATCATCATAATGTGTTTTGTTTTCCAAGTTCTGTAGATGTAGGCCATTTTTCAAATGCAACCGCAGAGAAATTCAATAAACCATTTGACCTTCAACGGATTGGAGAGCCTATAATAGGTTACTACGGCGTCATCGACGAACGTATCGATCTGGACCTTATTCGGAAAACCGCGGCCAGAAAGCCGGAATTTGCCTTTGTAATGATTGGCCCGCTTTGTAAAATTGAAACCAGTGATCTGCCGCAGGCAGACAATATATATTATTTGGGAATGAAAACATACGATGAGTTGCCCCGGTACTTGCATTTTTTTGATTTTGCGATGATGCCTTTCGCCTTAAATGAAGCCACAAGGTATATCAGTCCTACCAAAACCTTGGAGTATATGGCTGCAAATAAACCAATCATTTCGACAAAAATAAAAGATGTAGTTCGCGATTTCAGTTCCTGTATAAATCTGGTATCCGATGAAGCGTACTTTTGCAACGCAATCGACAATCCGGTTTCGGGCTTCGAAAACGCTTATCGTGAGATTCTGGAAAAAACTTCCTGGGATAATACGGTAGAAAAAATGTCTCACATTATTAATAAAGTTTTAGCATGAAAAATTTTGATATTGTAATTATTGGTGCCGGTATCTCCGGAGCTGTGCTGGCAGAGCGGTATGCTGCTCTGGGCAAAAGAGTTTTAATCATTGAGAAGAGAGATCATATCGCCGGAAATTGTTACGACTTTGTAGATCAGAACGGCATTTTAACCTCAAAATATGGAGCCCATTTGTTCCATACCAATGATGAAGACGTGTGGGATTATGTGAACCAATTTTCAGAATGGTATTCATGGCAGCACCGCGTAATTGCAAGAGTGGAGGGTAAAACAGTTCCTATTCTAGTAAATATCACTACAGTGAATACACTGTTTAACCTTCATATGCGAGAGGAAGAAGAAATGCGAACCTGGCTAGAATCCCACCGCATACCTGTTGACGAACCCTCAAACGGCGAGGAGGCAGTACTGAATAAGGTCGGCTGCGTATTATACGAAAAAATGTTCAGGCACTACACCAAAAAGCAATGGGATAAATACCCCGAGGAGCTGCACGCATCAGTACTGGATAGTATTCCAGTTCGTGATAATTTCGATGACCGTTATTTTTCAGACAAGTATCAGGCTCTTCCAAAAGGCGGCTATACCCAGCTTTTTGAAAGAATGCTGAATAATCCTAACATAATGGTGTTACTAAATACAGATTATTTTGAGGTGGAAGACCAGTTGGGCGACTATGACAAACTTTTTTATACAGGTCCGATTGACCGGTTTTTCCGGTTTAAATCTGATTTAACTCAGAAATTAGAATACCGATCTATTAATTTCGTAACAGAACAACTGGATCAGGAGTACTTCCAGGAAAACTCAGTGGTCAATTATCCCGGACCTGAAGTGGAATATACCAGAATTGTAGAATATAAACATTTTGGTAATCAACAGTCAGAGAAAACCTGTATCGTCAAGGAATTTACAGTTGATGAAGGTGAACCTTATTATCCGGTGCCTAACGATAAAAACCAGGAAATTTACGAACAGTATAAGGCAGAAGCAGATAAACTCACCGATGTTTTCTTTGTCGGTCGCCTCGCCAACTATAAGTATTTTAATATGGACCAGGCTTTCAGGAACGCTCTGGACCTGTTTTTTCAACTTGAACGTAAAGATGTTTTGAAACCGGCCAATGTCGCATCAGCGAAATAAGCTATATGGATCTGAAAAGCTCTTTTTCCTTTCTCCTGTTTAAACTTGTTTTATGATTTTGATTTTTTTAAACTGAAGGCAATTTTACATATTGTTACCAAAGTCGGGAAATGGAGCGCCCGCCTCCTTTTTTTATCATGTGATGTAAGTCTCCGGTGGCTGTCTTCAGAAAATTTGCCGTCTTAGAGGCCTATTTTTCAATTTTCCCTTTCCTCGAATTTCCCTAAATTCGTTTTTTACATCAAAAACATGAATGAAAATATTTTAGGTCTCGTCGCCGGCGGCATTACTTCCGTGGCAATGCTGCCCCAACTTCTCAAAGTACTGAAAGAAAAAAATGTAGAAGATATTTCTTTAATGATGATCGCCGTGCTCATAATCGGCCTCTCGCTCTGGGTTTGGTACGGATTTCTGAAAGACGAGCTCCCGATAATTTTGTCCAACGCATTTGCCGTTTTGGTAAATCTTGCCCTTTTAGCGGCTTATTTCCGGTATCGCCAGAAATAGTTTTTACTTATTATTTGGGCAGCTTTATCCGCCTTCCACTCCCGCTTTTTTGCTCCGCTGCGCTACGCAAAAAGAGCTCCGTTCAAGTCGGGCTGCAACCTCGCGCCGCTAAAAATTCCCGCTAAAACAGCCAAAATTCTCATTTTTAACCAAACACCTTTGTTGAACTTTATTTCTCAAAAAAGACCTCTGCTTTGTTTTCTTTTGTGGTTAACAAATTTGGTTCAGGCAAAAATTTCCCGCTAAAATCACCAATTTTTTAGTTTTAGCAAAGCGCCGCAGTGAACCCGTAAA
The DNA here is from genome assembly GCF_900114045.1 of Kaistella treverensis. GTDB lineage: Bacteria > Bacteroidota > Bacteroidia > Flavobacteriales > Weeksellaceae > Kaistella > Kaistella treverensis. The sequence continues at coordinate 718,514 of NZ_FORQ01000001.1, read as the reverse complement.
TTGCAAATCGAAATCTGAAAATTAAAACATATATTTAGACTTCAAAAAAATAAACATGAAAAAATCCAGCTATTTTATTCTGCCGCTCGCCTTGGCGCTTTTCCAAAGCTGCGCGGTGAATATGTCTTATTCCGGTTCGGCGTTTAAGAAATCCTTCAACTCCATCACCGCCGATGAACTGAAAACTCACCTTTACGTAGTTGCCGGCGACGAAATGGAAGGCCGCGACACGGGAAGTGAAGGCCAGAAAAAAGCCGGCCGCTATCTCATCGGCGAATATCAAAAAATGGATATTTCGCACCCGAAATCCATGACGTCTTTCTATCAGCCGCTTTCCTCGGAAGCGTTGAAAGGACGACGTGTCGCTTTGCCGCCGTCTGACAATATTTTGGCTTTTATTGAAGGCACCGAAAAACCTTCGGAAGTTATCGTGATTTCTGCGCATTACGATCATGTCGGAATGAAGAACGGCGAAATCTATAACGGCGCTGATGACGACGGCAGCGGAACGGTGGCGCTTCTGGAACTGGCGGAAGCTTTTCAAATCGCAAAAAAAGCCGGTAATGGTCCGGAACGTTCAATCTTGTTTCTTCACGTTACAGGAGAGGAACACGGACTTTTAGGCTCGAAATTTTATGCTGAAAACCCGGTTTTTCCTTTAGCAAATACCGTGGCCGACCTTAACATTGATATGATTGGCAGATGCGATGCAGAAAATTGTGGTAAAGATTACGTGTATGTCATCGGCTCTGAGATGCTAAGTACAGAACTCAAAAAAATAAATGAAAAAGCCAATAACGAAACGGTAAAACTGGAACTGAATTACAAATACGACGATCCAAATGATAAAAACCGTTTGTACTACCGCTCCGACCATTATAATTTCGCGAAAAACGGGGTTCCAGTAGCGTTTTATTTTGACGGTATTCACGAAGATTATCACAAACCAAGTGACACACCGGACAAAATTGATTACCAAGCTTTGCAGAAACGGGCGCAGCTGGTTTTTGCAACCGCGTGGGAATTGGCAAACAGAAAAGACAGGATTGTCGTAGATAAAAAATAAAAAAACCTTGAAATAACCGGTAAAAACTGGAAAAATTTCCTGCTTTTTACCGGTTTTTTTAAAAATAGCTTCACCGGGAATCGAACCCGGATCTAAAGTTTAGGAAACTCTTGTTCTATCCGTTGAACTATGAAGCTGAAAATATTGCCGCTTAAAAGCGGCTTTTTTTTGCTTTTGCTTAATATTAAGCACGCCTAAACTTTGCGGCACAAGCGGCGGTGCGACCTTTTAACAGCAGCTTAAAATTTGCTATTGCAGCTTTTCCAGCAAATATTTTCCGGTAAAAGATTGCCTATTTTTCACCAAATCTTCCGGTGTGCCGACGAAAACAATTTCACCGCCATATTTTCCGGCTTCCGGGCCGATGTCGATAATATAATCGGCGGTTTTTATAATATCCGGCTGATGCTCAATCACAATCACCGAATGTCCGAGTTCTATTAATGCCTGCAGCGATTTCAGAAGTTTATTGATGTCATGAAAATGCAGTCCGGTAGAAGGTTCATCAAATATAAACAGCGTTTTATCCGTCGTTACGCCTTTCACCAAAAACGAAGCTAATTTCACGCGCTGCGCTTCACCGCCGGAAAGGGTAGAAGAGCTTTGGCCAAGTTGAAGATAACCGAGACCAACTTCCTGCAGAGGTTTTAATTTGGTAACGATTTTATGTTGATCATTATCGGTGAAAAATTCCAAAGCTTCGTCCACAGTCATGTGCAGCACATCTGAAATATTTTTTTCATCGAATCTAATTTCCAGAATTTCGTTTTTAAAACGCGTGCCATGGCAGGTTTCACATTCAAGATCGATGTCTGCCATAAACTGCATGGAGACGGTGATTACGCCTTCACCTTTGCATTCTTCGCAACGCCCGCCATCTACATTAAACGAAAAATGTTTTGGCATTAAACCCTGCATTTTTGCCAGTTTTTGCTTCGAAAATAAATCGCGGATGTCGTCGTAAGCTTTTAAGTAGGTTACAGGATTCGAGCGCGAAGATTTTCCAATCGGATTTTGGTCGATAAGCTCGATATTTTTAATGAGTTTCGGTGGAAATTCTACTGAGTCATAATCACCTTTTTTACCGCCCATTCCGAGCTGAATCTGAATGTCGGTGGTCAGAATTTCTTTCATTAAAGTTGATTTTCCGCTGCCGGAAACGCCCGTAATCACCGCCAGACATTCAAGCGGAATATCTACATCAATATTTTTAAGGTTATTTTGCCGTGCACCTTTAATGTGAATCCATTCTTTTGGTTTACGGCGCTTTTCCGGAACTTTTATTTCCAGTCTTCCGGTAAGGTATTTCGAGGTTAAAGTATCAGCACTTTCAAGCTCCGTAAAATCACCGGCAAATACCAAATCACCGCCTAGAAACCCGGCTTCAGGTCCGATGTCGATGATGTAATCAGCAGCTTTCATCACATCTTCATCATGTTCTACCACAATAACGGTATTTCCCAAATCACGCAGATTTTTCAATACTTCAATTAAATTTTCGGTGTCGCGCGAGTGTAAACCTATAGAAGGCTCATCTAAAATATAAATAGAGCCAACGAGTGAACTTCCCAGCGAAGTTGCCAGGTTAATTCGCTGACTTTCGCCGCCGGACAAGGTATTTGAAGTTCGGTTAATGGTGAGATATCCTAAGCCAACCTTATCTAAAAATTCCAGCCGCGTGGTAATTTCGTAAAGCAGTCTTTTTGCAATTTCCGCGTCGTGTTTGTTCAGTTTGATGGACTTGATCAATGGTAAAAATTCATCCAAAGGCAGTTCAATCATTGACTGAATGCTGTATCCATCGATTTTTACCCATTTTGTTTCTTCGCGCAGGCGCAAACCTTCACAAGTTGGGCACAGCGTTTTGCCGCGATAGCGAGAAATCATAACGCGGTACTGGATTTTATAGAGATTTTCCTCCAGCATTTTGAAGAAACTGTTAATCGATGGAAAACTTCGCGTTTGGTCGCCTTTCCACAGATAATTTTTCTGATCTTTAGTCAGCTGGTGATAGGGTTTATGAACCGGAAAATCTTTCGCGGTTTTAATGAAATTCCGTTTCCATTCGCTCATGCTTTCACCTTTCCAGCAGGCAACGGCGTCTTCAAAAATGGATAAATTCTTATTCGGAATCACCAAATCTTCATCAATACCGATGACTTTTCCGTAACCTTCGCATTCCGGACACGCGCCGTAAGGATTATTAAAGCTGAAAAAATGCACGTTTGGCTCCATAAATTCTATTCCGTCGAGCTCGAATTTATTCGAAAATTCGGTAATTTTTCCGGTTTCGATGTTTTTCAGTGAACAGTAACCGTGACCTTCGTAAAACGCCATTTGGATGGAATCTGCCAATCTTTGAAGAAAACTCTCATCATTTTCGTAGCTGAAACGGTCTAGAACAAGCTGGATTTCCATATCTTTTTCCGGGATGAAACCGAAACTTTCCAAATCTTCAATTCCGGCGACATTTCCATTGACTTCCAATCGTGTAAAACCCGAAAGTTTCAGCGTGTTGACTTGTTCGGCAAATTTTGAAACTTCAAATTGCAATGGTGAACGCAGCAGAAAAGTCTGGTTTTCATTACTTTCGATGAAATTAATAACATCCGTAACCGAATCTTTTTTAACCTCATTTCCGGAAACCGGCGAAAATGTACGTCCGACACGCGCGAAAAGCAATTTCAGATAATCGTAAACTTCCGTAGAAGTTCCGACAGTAGAGCGCGGATTGCTGGAAATTACTTTTTGCTGGATGGCGATGGAAGGCGCCAAACCTTTAATATCGTCAACTTTCGGTTTTTCTAATTTTCCCAAAAACTGGCGCGCGTAAGAGCTTAAACTTTCTACGTACCGGCGCTGTCCTTCGGCGTAAATCGTGTCGAAAGCCAGCGAAGATTTTCCACTTCCCGAAACTCCAGTAATCACGACGAGCTTATTCTTAGGAATCAGAACATCAATGTGTTTCAGATTGTTAAGGTGCGCGTTTTTTACGTACAGGAACTTTTTTATATCGATATCTGCAGGTGCAATCATGTGTTGAATTAAAGCTTACAAAATTACGGATTTTTTGAGAGAAATATTCTGCGGCAAATTTGGAGTTTAAATATATTTTTGCAATCTTTGTTAGACAAATAAAGTAATAATATCATGAGAAAAATTCTGAATGATCTAATTACACATTTGATGAAAAAAAGATAAAGGTTAAAACAGAAAAAATGCAATGCACGCGCGTTGCATTTTTTTTGCGGCAAAAAGGCCCAATTTTTCTGAAATAAAAATTAATTAAAAAATAGTTGTTTTATTGTCTTTTTCTGAAATATATTTGCCGTCGAAAGTTTATTAAAGCCGCATCAAATAAAGAAAATTGAGCTTTTTATAAAATTAAAAAATTTGCATAAATAACGGCAAAAAAATTTCTATATGAAAAAAATAACACCAACTGTTTTGGCCTTCTTTACCGTTTTTGGAATATCAGCACAGGAAAAAGAAAGCAAAATTGAGCAAGTTACCGTGCAGGGAAAATTTTTGGAACTTCCGGTGCAGAAGGTGAATGAAAACATCACCGTAATTTCAAAAGCTGAAATCAGCGCGTCGCCCGCAAAAAGCGTGGAAGAACTTTTAGCGACAGTTACAGGATTTGACATTCGCCGCCGTGGTGGAAATGGTGTTCAGGCTGATGTTTCGCTGCGCGGAAGCAGTTTTGAGCAGGTTTTGATTTTGGTGAATGGAATCCGAATTAATGATTCGCAGACCGGTCATAATTCCATGAGTTTGCCGTTCGATATTTCCGCTGTTGAAAAAATTGAAGTCATAAAAGGTCCCGCAGCACGGCGTTTTGGTCAGAATGCTTATGCAGGTGTCATCAATATTATTACAAAACCCAGCTCCGAAGATGTGGTGAATATTTCCGGCAGCGGCGGCGATTTCGAAACGTACAGTTTGGGCCTCGGTGCACAGTTCGGGAACGAAAAATTTTCGAATCTTTTTCAGGCAAATACTTCCTCTTCCGAAGGTTACCGTCATAACACTGATTATAAAATTAACCAGCTTTTTTACCAGAATCAATACCAAATCTCGAACGGAAAGCTGAAATTTCAGGCTGGATTTCAGGAGAAAAAGTTCGGTGCTAATGGCTTTTATGCGTCACCTGCCGCGACCGAACAATATGAAGAAACTCAGGCTTCTTTGGTAAGTTTTGGTGTGGAGAAAAAGTACGAGCGCTTTAATTTAAATTCAAATCTGTACTGGCGCAGAGGACAGGATCTATATTTGTTCAACCGTGCAAAACCGGAGATTTACCGCAATATGCACGTCGGAAATAATGTTGGTGCAGAAGTTAACGGCAGTTTTACTTCAACTTTAGGTACAACTGGTGTGGGCGTGGAATTGCGGAAGGAATTTTTATCAAGTAATAATCTCGGCGACCGTGAACGGTTTTTAACACAGGTTTTCTTTGAACATCACTTTTCGTTATTTCAGGAAAAAATGCAGATTTCACCCGGAATTTCCTGGGCGAACTATGCCGGCGTGGGAGATTTTTTCTATCCAGGTCTGGATGTCGGATTTGACATCGATGAAAACAACAAAATTTACGGAAATATAGCCAAAGTAAACCGCATCCCAACTTTCACCGATTTGTATTACGTAAGCAAAACGGAGAAAGGAAATCCAGATTTAAAACCTGAAAATGCGCTTTCTACAGAACTCGGCTATCGTTTTCAAAAGAAAAATTTTCTGGGCAAAATGAGCTTTTTTTCGCGAAATTCTGAAAACTCCATCGATTGGGTAAAAGAAAATGCTGATGATATTTGGCGTGCGGAAAACATCGGAGAGATTAATACTAAAGGTTTTGAAGTGGAAATAAATCAGCGGTTTGACGGTGTATTTTCTGGATATTCTTTAGGTTACACCTACATCGACAGCGCGTTGAAAAATCCGCAGAATTTAATTTCTCGTTATGTATTGGAAAATTTAAAACATCAATTTGTAGCAAAACTGGAAAACCGGGTCTTAAAAAATTTTACAAATCAGCTAGTTTACCGCTATAACGAAAGGGTGACGACCGGAAGTTATCAGCTGCTTGATGAAAAATTCAGTTATGATTTCAAAAATTTAAACCTTTATCTTTTGATTAATAATGTGACGAATACCAAGTATACCGAAACTTTCGGTGTTCCGATGCCGGGCCGCTGGTTTCATGTAGGTTTCACGTATAAATTAGCACTTTAGATAAAAGCAAAAAAAATGCTAATTTTACAGGTAAAATTTACTGAATGTCAAAACGTGTTCTTTTTTTACTCAGTTTCTTAATATTTCTCAGTGTTTCTGCCCAGAAAGAACATATTTCGAGCTATAACGTTATTACCATTGACTATAAAATCAATGATAAATGGTATTCTTATGTTGAAGGTCAACTTCGCGGTATCGAAGATTTTTCTTATCCGGATTATTACGAGCTGAAAGGTGGAGTAGGTTATAAAATCACGCCAAACAACAAATTTTTGGTGGGAATTGGGCGCTACGGGAATTACACTAACCGTTCTTTTGTGAAGGAAGAATTCCGCATTTGGCTGCAGGATATTCAGGATTTGCATTCCGGAAGATTTAAATTTGAAAATCGGGTAAGAGCGGAAAAAAGCTGGTTTTATGAACCAAAAAAAGATGCGACTTCGGACCGGATCCGTTTGCGTTACCGCCTGAACATCTCCGCGCCGCTGAACAGCAAAACTGTAGAACCGGGAACCATTTCCGCCAATGTTTACGATGAAGTTTTCTTCATACCGGCTGATGAAGTTTGGTTTGCACGGAACCGCGTTTTCAGTGGTTTGAGTTACCAGATTGATGACGTTTTTGCGTTGTCTGGCGGCTACCTTTGGCAAAGAGAATTTTCATCAAAAGGCAATAGAAATCTGCACTTTCTCTACCTCGCCTTATCGGTAGATATCGATCCATCAACCTGGAAAAAAAATGATTTGCAGACCGCAGATTAATGTTAGTAACTTTTTAGGACTTCAACTTTTTAGGCGCCGTAATGTTGCATTTTTTCGGGGTTTAATTTATATATTTGTGAAATTAATAATAATTGAGTTTTATGAAATTTATTGTTTCCAGTAGTGAATTGCAAAAAGCCTTGCAAACCGTAAGCGGCGTTATTTCGAACTCGCAGTCGCGGCCTATTCTTGAGAACTTTTTATTTGAAATCGAAAAAGATATCTTGAAAGTTACGGCTTCGGACGGAGAAACAACTTTGATAACTTCACTTGATGTAAAATCTGACGCGGAAGGAAAAATTGCCGTTCCAGCCAAGATTTTTCAGGAATTTGTAAAAACTTACGGGGAACAGCCACTTACACTTTCGATTAAAGATTCGGAAGACGGAAACGGAAAATTGCTCGAAATTTTAGACGAAAAAGATAATTTCGCGGTAGCCCTGGACCACGCTGAAGATTATCCGGAAATTCCGGAATTTGATGCTTCACAAAAAGTAACCATTTCTGCAGGAATTTTATCCGAAGCTTTAAGCAATACTTTATTCGCGACCAGCAACGATTCTTTACGTCCGGTAATGACTGGCGTACTTTTTCAGTTTAAAGAAGATGAAACCAATTTTGTATCTACAGATTCTCACCGTTTGGTGGTTTATAAAAGAACCGATTTAATCAACGCAGAGCCGGTAGAATTCATTATGCCGAAGAAACCGCTGTCAATTTTCAAAAGCATTCTGGCGTCTTCCAGCGAAGATGTTGCGATTGAATTTAATGAAAATATGGCGAAGTTCACCTTCGGAAATAATATCTGGATTTGCCGCCTGATCGATGGAAAATACCCGAATTATTCTGCGGTAATTCCGAAAGAAAATCCGAATGTTTTAACCATCAACCGTAATTTATTATTAAGCTCCATCAGAAGAGCTTCGATTATGTCGAATAAATCTACGAATCAGGTTCGCTTCAAACTTTCGGGGAATATTTTGCACCTTCATGCAGAAGACACCGAATTTGCGAACAAAGCAGATATGCAGATACCGTGTGATTATAATGGTGAAGATATAAATATCGGTTTTAGCTCGAAATTTTTAACCGAAATGCTGTCGGTTTTATCCGCAGACGATATTACCATGAAAATGTCTCAGCCGAACCGCCCGGGAATTATCGAGCCGGTAGACGGTCTGGAAGACGAAGAAAAAATCCTGATGCTTTCCATGCCGGTCATTGGAATGTAAAATTTACAAACAATATTTTTAAAATATACAGATTGAGATTCAATATTTTTGAATCTCAATTTTTTTTTAACCTTCAGAATCACGATATTTGCCACTTTCTTATTTCAAAATTTTAATTGAAATCTGAATTATAATTTACAATTTACAACAGCAATGAAAATCTCTAATAACTGGCTTAAAGACTATATTTCTACGGATCTGAAAACCGAAAAAATTGGTGAATATCTTACCGACATCGGTTTGGAAGTGGAAGGAATTGAACAGTTCGAGTCTGTAAAAGGCAGTTTGCAAGGTATTGTCGTGGGCAAAATTTTAACCTGCGAAAAGCATCCGAATGCTGATAAATTAAAAGTAACTACTGTTGACATCGGTTCCGGAACGCCGTTGCATATTGTGTGTGGCGCACCGAATGTTGCTGCCGGACAAACCGTACCGGTTGCCACCGTTGGAACTACCATTTACAAAGGCGGCGAAAAACTGGTGATGAAAGAAGCCAAAATCCGTGGTGAAAAATCTCAGGGAATGATCTGTGCTGAAGACGAGTTGGGTTTAAGCGACGACCACGGCGGAATTATGATTTTGGATGAAACAAAATATGAAGTCGGAAAAAATTTCGCTGATTATTTTGAATTAAATAGTGACGCGGTTTACGAAATTGGGCTAACGCCGAACAGAACTGACGCAATGTCGCATTACGGAGTTGCGCGTGATCTGAATGCTTATTTATCTACACATCAGATAGCTTCTGATTTCCATAAAGTTGCTGAAAAACCTTTGGTAAGCGAAGGAAATCATTCCTTTAAAATTGAAATAGAAAATAGCGATTTAGCACCGAAATATTTAGGCGCAATCATCGAAAATGTGAAAGTTGAGACTTCACCGGATTGGTTGAAAACGCGTTTGCAGGCGATTGGTTTAAGCCCGATTAATAATATCGTGGACATCACCAATTATATTCTGCATTCCTTCGGGCAGCCGTTACACGCTTTCGATGCTGATAAAATCAGCGGAAAAAAAGTAAAAGTTGGTGTAAGCGCAACAGGCACAAAATTCACAACTTTAGATGGAGTGGAGCGCACGCTGAACGGCACCGAAATTATGATTAAAGACGGAAAAGATACACCCATGTGTCTTGCCGGCGTTTTTGGTGGCGCCACGTCTGGCGTTTCAGATTCTACGAAAACCATTTTTCTGGAAAGTGCTTATTTTAATCCGGTTGGAGTTCGGAAAGGTGCAAAATTTCATGCGCTGAATACCGATGCGTCATTCCGCTTTGAACGAGGCGTTGACCCGAATATGACCAAAATTGCTTTATCGCACGCGGTGAAACTCCTTGAAGAAATTGCGGGCGGAAATCTGGTTGGTGAAATTTTGGAAAATTATCCGACAAAAATTGAAGATCATTATATCATCTTAAGATTTTCAAAAATTGAGCAAATTCTCGGCATAAAAATCCATAAAGAAAAAATTAAAGAAATTTTAAAAGCTTTGGACATCGTTGTTTTAAACGAAATTCAAAACGGGCTGGAAATTTCTGTACCGCCATACCGCGCCGATGTTACGCGTGAAATTGATGTGATTGAAGAAATCATGCGGATTTACGGTTATAACAAAATAGATTTTCCACAAAAACTTTCATTTACGCCGGTAAAATTAAGCTTTAACGATCAGGATGCGTTGGAAAATTCCTGGGCGCGCACTTTGCAAAGCAACGGTTTTTACGAAGCGATGAACAATTCACTCACTTCGGTGAAAGATGAAACCAACGCGGTGAAAATTTTAAATCCTTTAAGCAGCGATTTGCAGTTTATGCGAAAATCTTTGTTGGAAGGTCTTTTGGAAAACGCGGATTATAATATCAAGCGGAAAAATCCGAACATTAAGTTTTTCGAACTCGGAAAAGTTTACCACAAAACTGAGAAATATGAAGAGCGCAAGCAGCTTGCGATTTTAGTTTCGGGCCGCGACGCTTTTGAAAACTGGCTTCAGCCAAAATCCTCTACCGATTTTTACCATTTAAAATCTTATGTGAAAATTTTGCTGGATTCGCTGCCGGTAGAACTTGAAGAAAAAGTGCTAGAAGATTCTCGCTTTTCCGATGTTGTTGAACTTTCTGTGGATGGTAAAACTTTAGCACGTTTAGGTAAAGTTTCACCAGAATTGCTTAAAGATGCGGACATCGACCAGGAATGTTTCTACGCCGAAATCGAGCTTGAATTCGCGCAGCAACTTCGCGCAAAAACCAATCTGAAATTCAAGGACATTCCTAAATTTAATAAAACGCGGAAAGATTTGGCTTTGTTGGTTGATAAAAATATTTCGTATGCTGATCTGTATAAATCCGCGCGGAAAAATCCATCAAAATATTTAAAAAGCATCAATCTTTTTGATGTGTACGAAGGCAAAAATTTACCGGAAGGTAAAAAATCTTACGCGATGAGTTTTGAATTGCTGAATGAAGAAAAAACCCTCGAAGACAAGGATATTTCTGAAGTGATGAATTCTTTAATTAACACTTTCAAAAAAGAATTTGCCGCCGAACTTCGTTCTTAATTCAAATTTAAAATCTAAAGCATCTTTCACTAGGATGCTTTTTTTTGTTGCATTAATAGCCTTCGTTCTCGCTCACTTCAAGATTATTTGCTTAAATTTGACTTACAAAATTTACAGAATGAAAGCATTTCAAAATTTCTCCGCTTTTCAGGTTGTCCGCAATATTTCGCTGGCGGTTGCATTTTCAGCAACAGTTGCGTCCTGTACAACAATGTCTTCTTCAAGATCGAAAGTTGGGACTTCGCAGGCGAATATTACCAATACAAAATGGACTTTGGCTGATGACGTAAAAGGTAAAAAACCGACATTGAATATAGAATCAGCTAGAATCACGGGAAATGGCGGCTGTAACAGCTATTTCGGAGATTTGATGCTGGAGCCGACGGTTGGAAATTTTTCTACAAAAAATATCGGTTCCACTAAAATGGCGTGCGAAAATATGAGCGTTGAAAGCAACTTTTTCAGCATGTTGGGCGAAACTACAAAGTACGTGGTAAACGGAAATACGTTGGAACTTTATAAAGATAATTTACTGCTTTTGAAATTTACGAAACAGTAAATTTTTTAAAAAAAAGGCAATATAACGGCAAAAAAAAAGGAACTCAAATGAGTCCCTTTTTTTTATTCTTCGTCTTCTTCTTCTTCTTCATCATATTTCGCGAGCTCTTCGTCGCACCATTTGAAGGCAGCTTCTACAACCTTGGTTGCTTCATCAGCTACGGTTTCTTCGTCGTCACCGTCGAGGTCATCGAACCATTCAACTTCTTCTTCCTCAACATTCAATACAAATCTTGGATACTCCGTGTGTACCACAAATAAATCTTCAGGAAAATCTGAATTGTCTGCTAATAAAAATTTTGGTAATTTCATTTTTCTTATGTTTAAAACTGGTTCAAAGGTAATCATTTTAATTGAAAACATTTCTGCGAAATTTTCTAAAAATTGGTCGAAATAAGGCCGAAAAAATGTTTTCTAATTTTGCTGAAACTCGTGATTTTTTATTTCAAAAACATTTTAGAAACCTTTTCTGCTTTTTTGCTTTCGGCGTAATCATAGAAGCCTTCACCCGATTTTACACCGAGTTTTCCGGCCGTCACCATATTTACCAACAAAGGATTTGGCGCGTATTTCGGATTTTTAAAACCATCGTACATAACATTTAAAATCGCAAGGCAAACGTCCAAACCGATAAAATCTGCAAGCTGAAGTGGTCCCATCGGATGCGCCATTCCGAGTTTCATCACGGTATCAATTTCTTCCACGCCAGCAACGCCGTTGTACAAAGTTTCGATGGCTTCATTAATCATCGGCATCAAAATTCTGTTCGCTACAAAACCCGGATAATCGTTCACTTCGGTCGGAGTTTTTCCTAAAGTTTTGCTCATTTCGAAAATTTCGTTGAAAGTTTCTTTGGAAGTAGAGTAGCCTTTGATGATTTCCACCAATTTCATAATTGGCACCGGATTCATGAAATGCATGCCGATCACTTTTTCCGGTCTTGAAGTTACCGACGCAATTTTGGTGATTGAAATTGATGAAGTATTGGTTGCCAAAATACAGTTTTGCGGCGCGAGTTCATCCATTTGTTTGAAAATTTTCAGTTTCAAATCGAGGTTTTCGGTGGCGGCTTCTACGATTAAATCAGCGTCGCCGGCAGCATCTTCCAGTTTGGTGAAAGTGGAAATTTGGCCTAAAGTGCCGGTTTTTTCTGCTTCGGTTAAACTTCCTTTGGTGATCATCCGGTCAAGATTTGCGGTGATGGTTTTTAAACCTTTATGCAAAGCTTCATCGGAAACATCTACCAGTTTTACCTGAAATCCCTTCTGCGCAAATGTGTGTGCAATACCATTTCCCATGGTTCCGGCACCGATAACTACAATATTTTTACTCATATTTTTAAGTGATTGAGATTTTAAATTTCTCTTATTTATTTTTAAATTTTACCGGCTTTATAGACCTTTTTTTTGATTATTTTCTAATAGTTTTTGGTGTAGGTTTTTCCCTGAACTAAAAGCTCCGCAGCGCTGTCCGAAGTTTTAAATTTTGTTTTAATGTACGTCCGCGAACCGTCAACGTGGTTGATGAAAACGCCAAAATGCAAATGTGGTCCACTGGAAAAACCCGTATTTCCGCTTAAACCGATGAGTTGGTTTTGCGCCACAGCATCGCCTTTTTTTACGAGCGCACCTTTATATTTCAGGTGTACATAATCCGCGAAAGTGCCGTCGCTGTGCATGACGGTGATTTTATTATTAAACTCCACACATTTGAATTCCGGGCAATTCGCCGTGTTATTGTCAACAACGCTGACCACAATTCCGTCGCGCGCGGCTAAAATTTTGTCGCCAATTTTTAAATCAAAATCAAGCGCTGAAGTGTTCTGATGAGAAAATTTGCCATTATAACCCTGAAAAATTAAATGGGATTCGCCGGTCGGAAAAGGCAGGGAATACACGTGATTCTCATCAAAATTTTCCTGTAAAGAATTTCCGAAATTAAACATCGTGGAATACGAAAACTGGTTGGCTTCGCTCGGTATTATGGTCGTGAGCTTCGCAATTAAGAATCTGTTGGTTTTCGCCGGAATTACCACAATTGATTTGTTTTCCAGACTCGATGTGAAATTTTTCAGTTTAAAATCAAACTGCGCGGACATTGGCATTACTTCATGATTATCGGCGTAAATAAAAACCTCACGATTGATAATTTCATTATAAAACCTGACGTCCCATTTCTGTTGTGAAAACAGAAAAAAATGGCAAAAAAGCAGGTAAAAAGTGAATAGTTTTTTCATTTAAAAGTCATTGCGAGGAATGAGGCATGAATGACGAAGCAATCATCAGAATTAGCATATTAGCATATTTTCAAATTAACTAATTAATCTTACAATTTCCAGCGCCACTTTCAAAGCTTCGGTGCCGTCTTCAAGCGAAACTTCCACTTTTTTATTTTCGGTGATCGCTGTGGCGAAACTTTCAAGCTCATCCAAAATCGCATTATTTGGCTGAATATTCGGATATTCAAAAATAATCTGATTTTTTTTGCCTTCCGCATTTTCGATAATCATATCAAAATCGCTCGGATTTTCCGGTGCCGGCTTCATGCGTATAACTTCAGCTTTTTTCTCCAGAAAATCCACCGAAATATAAGCGTCCTGCTGGAAAAACCTTGATTTCCGCATGGCTTTCATCGAAATTCTAGACGTCGTTAAATTCGCTACACAACCATTTTCAAATTCAATTCGCGCATTGCAGATGTCCGGAGACTTTGAAACTACAGAAACGCCGCTGGCGTGTATGTTTTTCACCTTTGATTTTACAATCGACAGCAAAATATCCAGGTCGTGAATCATTAAATCCAAAACCACCGAAACGTCCGTCCCGCGCGGATTAAACTCCGCAAGCCGGTGAATTTCGATAAACATGGGATTTTTAATATAATCTTTGGAACCGATGAAGGCAGGGTTGTATCTTTCAACATGGCCAACCTGCGCATGAATATTGAATTCGCGGCATTTGTAGAGAAGTTCTTCCGCCTGTTTTAAAGTCTGCGTTACGGGTTTTTCGATGAAGAAATGAATGCGTTTTTCAATCGCCTTCATGGCGTAATCGTAGTGGTAGAGAGTTGGCGTTACAATGTCGAGCATTTCAATTTCTGCCAGCAAATCATCGAAATTTTCGAAATAACGGTAACCGAATTCTTTTTCGAGTTTTCTGCCGTTGTCTGCATCCGCGTCATGAAAACCGATCAGGTCGTATTTTTCGGATTGCTGCAATAATTTGAGATGGATTTTTCCTAGATGCCCCGCGCCAACTAACCCTGCTTTAAGCATAAATTACTAATTTCGGTAAAGATAAAAAAAGAAGTTAAAAGCCAGAAACCAGAAGGTAGAAAATTCTAAATTCTAAATTCTCTTTTCTAAGTTCTAATTCCTATTTTTGCTACATGCAGGATTCTTACGTTCACAAAGGAAAGCGGAAAATATTGGTGGATTATCTCCGGAATAAAATCGGGATTAATGATGAAAAAGTGCTTTCTGCAATTAATATGGTACCGCGGCATCTTTTTCTGGAAAGCGTTTTCGAAGATTATGCGTATGAAGATCGCGCTTTTCCCATTTTGGCGCATCAAACCATTTCGCATCCGTCCACCGTTGCGGAACAAACGGCGCTTCTGGAGCTTAAAGAAAAAGAAAAAGTGCTTGAAATCGGTACCGGTTGTGGTTATCAAACCGCGGTATTGGTTGCTTTAAATGCGACGGTTTACACCATCGAAAGACAGAAAGAACTGCATGAATTTGCTCAGAAAAAACTCCGCGAACTGCGTCTGCGACCAAAATTTCAAAGTTTTGGTGACGGTTTTTTAGGTTTGCCCACTTTTGCACCTTTCGATAAAATTTTGGTTACCTGCGGTGCTGAAGTTTTACCGACGGAGCTATTACACCAACTTAAAATTGGTGGAAAAATGGTGATTCCGTTAGGAAAAACCGATGAACAGATTTTAATGCGATTTACCAAAAAATCTGAACGTGAGTTTGAACGGGAAGAATTTGGTGCCTATAAATTTGTACCGATGTTGAACGATACCAATCATTAAATGAGTAAAATAATCGTTTTCAAAACCAAGCTTGGCAAGAAATTTTTTGTCATAAATTTCGCAATTCTTGCTATGCTGTTATTTTTTTTAATCGCAAAATGGTTTTTCGAAATCGAGCAATCAATATTTATAATAGGTTTAGCATTCTGTACTGGCGCTTTTCTTTATGTACTCACAAGTTTCTTGTTTTTAAAACTAATCATTAAAGGAAACTTTTTAATCGTTTATTGGTTTTTTAATCTATACGAGGTGGATATCAAAACAATTACGACCATAGAAATAGGTAAGACAATGTGGGTCGGCTTTCACAAACACGGAACTGCTACCAAAGGATTAACAATTTCTTCAAAATTCAAGAATGATCTTTACATTACGCCACAAAATGAGGAAACCTTTCTTCATAATTTGATTGAAATTAATCCCAACATCATTTGCAAAAAATATTGAAGTATTTTTGATGAGTGTTCTCTCAGAAATCAAAAATTTGCCCTTTTAACGGCAAATTTTTTTTGTGACCGTTTGGCTAATAAATGTCATTTTATTTAATTTAAAAAAGACTGGGCAAATTCGCTCATTCAAATTATACGTTGTATTTTTGCAAGCGTTCAGATTTATTCTAAATAAAATCAAGCTGTGGCGAAAAAAATACGTCTTCAGCCAAAAAAAATAAAAATTTATTGATTCTCATGAAAAAACTTCAAGATATCATTATTTCGACCAGGACGATGGCGGTTCTCCTTTTAGTTTATGCTTTCGCAATGGCCCGCGCCACCTTTCTCGAAAATGATTACGGAACACCAACTGCAAAAGCTTTGATTTACGAAGCGAAATGGTTTGAAGTTTTAATGCTCTGGCTGATTCTTAACTTTATTGGAAATATTGGACGTTATCGCCTTTGGAGACGCGAAAAATGGCCGGTTTTGGTTTTTCACCTTTCCTTTGTTTTAATTTTTCTGGGTGGTGCAGTAACGCGATACATCAGTTTTGAAGGAATTATGCACATTCGCGAAGGCGAAACTTCGAATGAAATTGTGACCGACAAAAATTTCTTTAAAATTCAAATTGAAGAAAAGGGTGATGTGCTGAATTATCAGGATGTGCCATACATGATGTCGCCACTTCACAAAAATTTTAACGCAAGCTACGATTACCACGGCAAAAAGATTTCCGTGAAAACCGTGGATTATATTCAAAGAAAAAAAGACAGTTTGGTACTAGATCCGGCAGGAACAGAATACTTACACATCGTTTCTACAGGACAAAACGGCCGCGAAAATATTTATATCAAACCGGGCGATTCCAAACTGGTGAACGGAACTTTGGTTTCCTTCAACAGAGCAATTGACGGCGCAGTGGAATTTAATAATACCAACGGAACTTTGCTCATCAAAACTCCGGTTGAGGCAGAATATATGACGATGGCGACGCAGGCAAAAGGAACAACGAAGAAAGATGAATATCAGCCTTTGGTTTTGCGGAGTTTATACACTGTAAATGACCTGAAACTTGTCGTTCCCGAAGGTTTGGCGAAAGGAAAACTCATCGCTTATGAAGGTGACCGTAAAAAAGATAAAGATGTTTCGGATAATTTGCGTGTAGAACTACAAGGGCCAAAATCGAAATTATTGGTTGATTTGCCGGTAGAAAAAGGAAATCCAAACGCGTTTAAACAGGTGACTTTGGACGGAATGAATATTATTTTAGGTTTCGGTCCGAAAGTTTATACGACGCCTTTTTCCTTGAAATTAGATGATTTTGTAATGGAAACTTATCCGGGAAGTTCTTCGCCAAGTGCTTATGAAAGCCATGTTCAGATCATTGACAAAGGAAAACAAACGCCTTACAAAATTTATATGAATCACGTTTTGAACCACGGTGGCTACCGGTTTTTCCAGGCGAGTTTCGATCCGGACCGACAGGGAACCGTACTTTCTGTAAACCACGATTTCTGGGGAACACTGATTACTTACATTGGTTATTTCTTCCTGTTTGGTGGAATGTTTGTGATTTTCTTCTGGAAAGGAACACATTTCTGGAAACTGAATTCAATGTTGAAAAACGTGAGCAAAAGAAAAGCAGCGACCGTACTTTTGGTTTTAATGACGTTGAACTTCAATGCACAAAAAATCGAAACACACGGAACTACCGACGGTTCAGGTGAAATAACACATTCTGCTGATGACGGACACGGTCACGGCGCCGCAGATTTATTGACCGCGGAACCAACACCAAAAAAACCACAAAATTCTTTGGCTTTAAGATCGCCAACGCCAATTACCGCTGATGTGATAATTGCAAAAAATACAATTGATAAAGAACACGCAGACAAATTCGGATATTTATTGGTTCAGAATTACGAAGGCCGAATTGTTCCGATGAACACCCAGGCTTTGGACGTTCTGAGAAAACTGTACAAAAAAGATGCATTCCGCGGAACTGATGGAAAATCACTTACCGCAAACCAGTGGTTTCTATCAATAAATACGGATACTGCAAGCTGGACGATGGTTCCTTTAATTAAAGTTGGAACCAAAGGTGGCGATGAACTAAAGAAAAAAACCAAAGCAAATGAAGAGGGTTACACCGCGTTGATGTCCCTTTTCCCAGCTGATGAAACTGGTGCTTTGCATTATGTTTTAGAAGAAGATTATCAGGAAGCTTTCCGTAAAAAACCGGCAGACCAAACGAATTACGACAAAGAAGTAATTGCTGTAAATGACCGTGTTCAGGCTTTCAATGAGTTTTTCAGCGGACAGTTTATGCGCATCGTTCCGGTACAGAATGATCCAAACAATACGTGGCATTCGTGGTTAGACCAAAATTTCGAACCGGATATGGAATCCCAGAAAGTAATGGGACCTTATTTCAGCGAAGTTTTATCGGCGCAAAAATCAGGAAACTGGGCAAAAGCTGATGCTGAACTTGCAAAACTGGAACAGTACCAAAAAACCTGGGGGAAAAATGTAGTGCCAAGTGAGTCAAAAGTTAAGCTGGAAGTTTTGATGAATAAAGCAAACATCAACTTTTATTTATTGATGTTTTATTCGGTAATTGGTGGTTTACTCTTGCTTTTAGGTTTCATCGAATTGTTTAAACCGAATAAGATTTTAAATAAAACGATCAAAGGATTAATTCTTCTTGGGTTGGTAGGTTATTTTCTTCAATTTTTAGGTTTGGTTGGTAGATGGTATATTTCAGGTCATGCACCTTGGAGTAACGGTTACGAAGCAATTATTTTCATTTCGTGGGTCGGTATAACCGCAGGTTTACTACTATACCGAAACTCGAACGCGCTTATTCCGGCAGCAGGATTTATGGTTGCGGTAATCATGATGGGCTTTGCGCACGGTGGCTCGGCACTTGATCCGCAAATTACGCCGCTTGTTCCTGTATTGAAATCTTACTGGTTAATTATTCACGTCGCGATTATCACCTCGAGTTACGGTTTCTTCGGACTTTCCATGGTGATCGCGATGATTGTGCTTTTCTTCTATATTTTCTCCAACAAAGAGATTTATAAATTACATAACGAAACTACAATTAAAGAATTGACCATCGTTTCGGAAATGTCGCTGACGATTGGACTTTATGCTTTAACTGTCGGTACATTTTTAGGTGGAATCTGGGCAAATGAATCCTGGGGAAGATACTGGAGCTGGGACCCGAAAGAAACCTGGGCGTTTATTTCGGTAATGGTTTACGCATTTGTTCTACACATGCGTTTGGTTCCAGGCTTGCGCGGCAGGTGGGCTTTCCATGTTGCTGCTTTATTCGCCATAAGCAGTATCGTGATGACGTATTTCGGAGTGAATTATTACCTCACAGGTTTGCACTCTTACGCCGCAGGCGATCCAATTCCGGTTCCGGCTTGGGTGTATATCGGCACTGCATTTATGTTTGCACTGGCCATCATTTCTTATCTGAAATACAGAACTTTGAAAAAATAAAAACAAAATCCCGAAAATATCATTCGGGATTTTTTCTTCGCTAAAAAGAATATTTTAAAATCATTTAATATTCCTTATTTTTGGGAAAATAAAATTTTACCTGCATTTTGAGCACTTTTCTTACGATTCTCGGTTTTAATTCTGCCATTCCAACGGTGAATTCTGCGCCTACCGCGCAGTTTCTCGAGATGGACGAACGCAGTTTTCTCATCGATTGCGGTGAAGGAACTCAGGTGCAATTAAGGAAGGCAAAAGTGCGTTTTTCGAAGGTGAACCACATTTTTATTTCGCATCTGCACGGTGACCATTGCTTTGGTTTGCCGGGTTTAATCGCCTCTTTTCGGCTGCTTGGCAGAGAAACTCCTCTTCATGTTTATGGACCGCTCGGAATTAAAGAAATGCTCGAAACCATTTTTCGGTTAAGCGAAACGCACCGCGGTTTTGAGGTTGTTTACCATGAACTTCAAAGTAAGGAATCTGAAAAAATCTATGAGGATAACAGGCTGGAGGTTTTCACCATTCCGCTGAAACATAGAATTTATTGCAATGGTTATCTGTTCCGCGAAAAACCGAAAGAGCGACACCTAAATATGGCAGAAGTTTCCAAATATCCGGAAATTGAAACCTGCGATTACCAAAATCTGAAAAACGGAAAAGATTTTATTTTAAGCGACGGTTATGTACTGAAAAACGAAATTTTAACCAAAGAGCCGTCAAAATCTGTCTCGTACGCTTTTTGCAGCGACACCAGATACACCGAACAAATTTTGCCTTTAATAAATGAAGTTGATGTGTTGTACCACGAATCAACCTTTCTTCATGATTTGAAAGAAATGGCAGATTACACCGGACACACAACCGCGCTGGAAGCCGCTCGAATTGCGCGAAAAGCAAATGTCGGCAGATTGATCCTTGGACATTTTTCAAACCGCTACCACGATTTGAATGTTTTTTTAAATGAAGCACGCGAAGTTTTCCCGAACACCGAATTGCCAAAAGCGCTGCAACCGGTTCAGATTTAATTTTTTTTGAATGGAAAACGCGGAAAAAAATTTTGCTGATGAAGCTTTTTTAAAAGAATTCCTCGACGAAAAAGCAGATTTTTACAATAATACGGATTTTATAAAGGACGACCCAATCCAGATTCCGCATCGTTTTTCATTGAAGCAGGATATCGAAATTTCGGGCTTTTTAACGGCAACAATTTCCTGGGGAAACCGAAAATCCATCATCAATGATGCTGAAAAAATTCTTTCCTGGATGGGAAATTCACCGCACGATTTTATCCTGAATTACACGGAAAGGGATTTTGAAAAATTTAATCATCAGTCGGTTCACCGAACTTTCAACAAAGAAGATTTAAAATATTTTACCGAAAGTCTGCAACGGCTTTACCGGAAAAATTCGTCGCTTGAAGAGCTTTTTTTTCTGAAACTGCACGAAACAAATTTTTACCACAGTTTTGCACGTTTCCGCTCGGAATTTTTTCAAAATGATGAAACGCACCGCAGCATGAAGCATGTAAGTTCCACCTACAAAAATTCGTCCGCAAAACGGCTGATGATGTTTCTGCGCTGGATGGTAAGACAGGACAAAAAAGGTGTAGATTTCGGGCTTTGGCAAAACATCAATCCGAAATATCTTTCCGTTCCGCTGGATGTGCACACCGGAAATATTTCCCGCAAACTGAACCTAATTTCGCGAAAGCAAAATGACTGGAAAACCGTAGAAGAAATGGATCTTATTTTACGTAAATTCGATGCAGTTGATCCCGCCAAATATGACTTCGCGCTTTTCGGTTTAGGCGTTTCCAAAGACTTTTAAAAATGTTGAAAAAATGAAGACGAGAGAAGAAAAAAACAAAGAAAAAGTAGATTTTTTGGTCCGCGTCACCGATGGTGTCATGTGGTGGATTGGCTCCATTCCTTCGCTTATCGTACATTCGGTGTTGTTTTTAACGGCTTTTTTGCTGCCGGTTTTCGGTGTGGTGGAATTTGACAAAATGCTTTTGGTTTTAACCACGGTTTTGTCACTCGAAGCAATATATCTCGCCATTTTCATTCAAATGTCGGTCAACAGAAGTCAGGAACACATTGAAGATTTGAAGGAAGACGTCAATGAAATTCAGGAAGATATTGAAGATATCCAGGAAGACATCGAAGAAATCAGCGAAGATATCGATGATATTCAGGAAGATATCGAAGACATCGCCGAAGAAGAAGACGATGAAGACCACAGTGAGCGCGCTAAAAACGTGATGCTGAAAAGTAATGTAGCGACAAATAAAACGCAGATTACTTCATTAAAATCTAAAATCGCCACGCTGGAGCAGCTTTTAGAAGAACTGAAAAAAGAGGACAAATAACCGCCAAAAAATAAAAACCATTTCAGCATTAAATGGTTTTTTAGTTTACAAGTTTGATTTCCATAGAATGGTGAAATCTATAAAATCTTTCACCGATAATTCTTCCGCTCTTTTTGCCATAAATTCATGATTTAGCAAAGCCTCCGGAATATTTAAAATTTTGAGGGAATTCGACAGTTTTTTCCGTCTTTGTCCAAAACCTGCTTTTACAATTTGCTTGAATAAAATTTCATTTCCTGTCAGACCAGCTTTCGGATTTCTGGTGAGTCTTATAACGCCGGATTTCACTTTTGGTGGCGGATTGAAAACGTTTTCATGAACGGTGAAAAGATATCTCACATCGTAAAGCGCCTGAACCAGAACAGACAAAATTCCGTAATCTTTGGTGCGTGGCACAGCGGCGGTGCGTTCTGCAACTTCCTTTTGAAACATTCCGACCATTTCGGGCACATTTTCGTAAAAATCAATGATTTTAAATAAAATCTGCGAAGAAATATTGTACGGGAAATTTCCGATTATCGAAACTTCACCACCGAAAGTTTCAGCTATATCAATTTTCAGGAAATCGCCTACAAAATGCGCGTCATCCAGCGTCGGATAATTCTTCAGTAAATATTGAATTGACTCTGTATCGATTTCCGCCAGGAAAAGTTCAGTGTTTTTTTCCAGAATATATTTCGTCAGCACGCCCATTCCGGGACCCACTTCCAGCGTTTTGCTTCCGGTTTTATACGTAAGACCTTCTACAATGTTTTTGGCAATATTTTCATCCGTCAGAAAATGCTGACCCAAATGTTTCTTCGCTCTTACGCTCATGGAAGATTTTTTTTGATAATTAAAAAGGCGCTGAAAACCTTTAAATAAAAGGTTTTGCAGAAATGGCTTTAAGTTTTTTTTAACACCTATTTTCCGCGTTTCTCCGCAAATTACGGAAGTTTTTTTCTATTTTAGCAGAAATTTTTTAATTAATGGCTAAGACAGTTGAGGATTTTAACAAGAGACGACTTCGCTCCAGCAATATTACCGTAGTTATCAGCATCGCGTTGGTTTTATTTTTACTGGGTTTGATGGGGCTTATTTTGATCAACGCTCAAAAGTATTCCGATTATATCAAAGAGCAATTGGTGGTTAATGCTTACTTCGATGAAAATTACGACGTAAAGGATTCCGTTAAAATTGTGAAACAGGAACAGGAAGCTTTTAAAAAAATTCAGACTTTAGCACCTGTGAAAAGAGCCACTTATATTTCGCGAGAAATGGCGGCTGAAGAGGCCCGAAAAAGCATGGGAATTGAAAGCAGCGCGCTTTTCGAAGAAAATATTTTCCCGTCTTCGGTTGAAGTTGCTTTGAAACCGGAATATGTTGATCCCGCGAAAATTGATGAAGCCATCAAACAGATAAAATCTACCAAAGGCATCACCGATGTTAAAAATAACAGTACGCTGATGGTGGAAGTTTACAACAACCTGAACAATATTTTAAAATGGATTTTAGGATTTTCTGTGCTGTTTTTAATACTTGCCGTTGTGCTGATTAACAACTCCATCCGCTTGAAAATATTCTCAAAAAGATTCATCATCAAAACCATGCAGCTTGTTGGTGCAAAACGGCGTTTTATATTGAAACCGTTTATCAAAGAAGCCATCATTCTTGGTGTTATCGGCGCGGTTTTGGGCTTGGCGGTTTTGTTTGGCGCTTGGTATTATTTCATCACCCAAATAGGGACACCGTTTGCGCAGGACAATAACCAGCTGATCATTCTGGTTGTTTGCATATTCTTTGGTGGAATTTTAATTACCGTTTTAAGCACTATTTTTGCAACATGGAGATTCTTACGTTCTAATGTAGATGACCTTTATTATTCATAAAATGAGCAAAAAACACCAAAATAACGCCGAAAAAATTTACACCGAACCGGCTAAAGAAAACATCGGTTTCTACTTCGGCCGCGAAAATTACAAATGGATGCTCATTGGGCTTGCTTTGATTTTGCTCGGATTTCTCCTGATGATGGGCGCTGATGCCAATACCGTAGACGGAAAATTCGATCCTAACGCTTGGAACGAATCTATTTTTTCCATCCGCCGAATTCGCATTGCACCGCTGTTGGTGGTAGCAGGTTTCGCGGTAGAAGTATACGCGATTCTTAAAAGAAATAAGGCGTAAAAACACTGAAATTTTCCGTTTTGCCTGAGCTTTAAACTCGGGCAAAATTTTTATAATCATACAATTTTTCATGGATTTATTTAAAGCAATTCTTATTGCAATCATCGAAGGACTTACCGAATTTTTACCGGTTTCTTCCACTGCACACATGATTTTTACCAGTTCACTTTTTGGCATTCAGGAAGATGAATTCGTAAAAATGTTCCAGGTTTCCATTCAGTTTGGGGCCATTCTGGCGGTGGTTTTTCTGTACTGGAAAAAGTTTTTCGATTTCAAAAACATTCACTTTTATTTCAAACTCGCGCTTGCGGTAATTCCGGCGCTCGTTTTGGGGAAATTATTTGATGATAAAATTGAAGCTGTTCTCGGTGATCCCGTTCCAATAGCGATTGTATTGATTTTGGGTGGCGTCGTTTTGCTTTTCATAGACAAACTTTTCAAAGTTCACACGGTGGACGACGAAAAAGACATTTCGTATAAAAGCGCCCTGCTCATCGGATTTTGGCAATGTCTGGCGATGATGCCGGGAACCAGCCGAAGTGCCGCCTCAATTATCGGCGGAATGCAGCAGAAACTTACGCGTAAAGCAGCTGCCGAATTTTCGTTTTTTCTGGCTGTTCCTACCATGCTGGCGGTTACGGCATATTCTGTCTTTTTAAAAGACTGGAATCATGCCGGAGCCACGCAAAAAGGGTACGAATTGCTTATGCAGGGCAACAATTTGATGCTCTTCGCGGTCGGAAATATTGTGGCGTTTATCGTGGCGGTTTTGGCAATTAAATTTTTCATAGGCGTACTTACAAAATACGGTTTCAAGCCTTGGGGCTGGTACCGCATCATCGTGGGAATAGTGCTTTTAATTTATTTTACGCAGTTTCAGTAGATTTTTTGGGCAGCTTTTTCCGCCCTCCTTTCCCTCCCGATTTTACATCGGGATCCACTCAGGTCGGGCTGCAGATTTCGCTTTTTTAGCTATTATTTTTTAAAATGACAGACACTGATTTTTTAGAAGGCCAAATCATTCTCCTCGACAAACCGCTGGATTGGACGAGTTTTCAGGCGGTAAATAAGTTGAAATACAAACTGAAAAGCGAATTCAACCTGCCGAAAAAATTCAAGATCGGCCACGCCGGAACTTTAGATCCTCGCGCTACGGGACTTTTAATCGTCTGCACCGGAAAATTCACCAAAATAATCCCCGAAATTCAGGACGCACCAAAAGAATATCACGCCGAAATAAAAATCGGTGTACAGACCGAATCTTACGATACCGAAAAACCGGAAATTTTTCCTCAAGACATTTCCGGTATTACCGAAAATCACATTACCGAAACTTTAGCTAAATTTATCGGTGAAATCGACCAGAAACCGCCGGTTTTCTCCGCCATCAAAATTGATGGAAACCGCGCCTATGATTTAGCGCGCAAAGGAAAAGAAGTCGAAATGAAATCCCGAAAAATCACCATCAATTACATTGAAAATATTGAAATTGATTTACCGTTTGTACGTTTCACCGTAGGCTGTTCCAAAGGAACTTATATCCGCAGTTTGGCCCACGACATTGGTCAGGAATTAGGCGTCGGCGCGTATCTGACCAATTTAAGACGAACCAAAATCGGTGAATATTCCATCGAAAACGCCAGCTCCGAATATTTGGAAAATGACTACAGTTTTCAGAACTTTAAAAAGTAAAAATTTCAAGGTCAAAAAAAATTCGCCGCTAAACTCAGTAAATTTTTAATAATGGATCCCGAAAAAACCAGAATAAATAAATACCTCTCCGAAGTAGGTTTTTGCTCGCGCCGCGAAGCAGACCGTCTTTTGGAGCAGGGTAGGATCACTATTAACGGCGTGGTTCCGGAACTCGGCACCAAAGTTTCCGACGAAGACGAGATTTTTGTAGACGATAAATCCATCCGCAAAACCGAAGACGAGCACGTCTATATTTTGCTCAACAAACCTGTCGGAATCGTGTGTACCACCGATACCAAGCGGGAACGGGATAATATTGTAGAGTTCGTCAACCATCCAAAAAGAATTTTCCCCATCGGAAGACTGGACAAACCCAGCGAAGGCTTAATTATTTTAACCTCAGACGGCGATATCGTGAATAAGATTTTGCGCGCCAGAAACAATCACGAAAAAGAATATATAGTGCGTGTAGACAAACCGATTACGCCCAAATTTTTAATGCAAATGCGCGGCGGAATCCCTATTCTAGGCACCATGACCAATAAATGTCTGGTGGAGCAAATCGATAATTTATCTTTTCGGATTATTCTCACCCAAGGGTTAAACCGACAGATCCGCCGGATGTGCGAATTTTGCGGCTATGAAGTGAAAAAGCTGAAACGCATCCGTATTATGAACCTCAAACTCGATCTTCCTGTTGGAAAATGGCGCGACATCACACCAGCTGAAATGGCCGAGCTGGAAAGACTTCTGCAAGATTCCGACAAAACCATCTAATATTTTTCTTTTAAATAAAGATAAGCTGTCAGATATTTGTTCAGCCTTTTCAAATCTCGTTCAGTAAGCGGCTGCGTAAATCGTTTCAGGTCCATATTATCTTCCAAATCATAAAATTTCACCGTCACCGCAAGTCGTGATTTTTCAATTTGGCGAATAAAATCCGTGTAATCCATATCCGAAGGTGATTTCGTGAGACATTCAATCGCGAAGACGATATGGTTAGGAAAACCTTCAGCCAAAAGGTAATCCAGCGTAATTTCCGGGCAGTCTTCAATCACGTCGTGCAATACACCAACGATTTTTTCATCGTACGTTTTCCCGGAATTCATCACTCGAATTACATGACCAATGTACGGCGTACCAAATTTATCGGTTTGGCCTTTGTGTGCTTTCTGCGCTATTTTTATGGCTTTATTCAGCATTTCGGTTTTAGTCATCATCTGTAAATTTCTGAAGTACTAAAATAAAAAAATGCCGTTAAAAGAGCATATTTTTTCTTTTTTATTCTTCCACAACAGTGGATTCTGCGGCGTTGGTTTGCACTGATTCAACACCGTTTTCGAGTCCGCTTAGTGTTTCATACATTTCGCTGGTTCCCAGGACTTGGCCGTTGGACGCTTTTAAGGTGAAATAAAATTTGCCGTTCGGAGCGGTAATTTTTTCAAATCGCCCAGTGTTTACGGCGTTTTTCTTCACCGATTCGATGCCGTTTTGGCAGGCAGTTTTAGATTTATAGCTTTCGCTGGAGAGAATGACGTGGCCGTTTCCGGCCTTCAGATTAAAATGGTAGGCACCATTTTTTCTGGACGAAATAATAAATTTTCCCATGGTTGTGTTTTTTGTAATATAAAATTACAAATATAAATTCCACATTTGGTACTTTTTTTTGCTTTAAAGCACTGATTTTACGGGGCTTAAAATAAGCCTATTAATTTTTTAAATTTTGCCGCGTTTGCAATAGGACTTTTTCTGAAAGTTAAAAAACAAAAAAAATGGGCTTTTAATGGTAAATTTTTTTAAATTTCAGAAACGCGGATTTTTATTAAAACAGAAAAAAATGCCGTTTTAGTTCCCAAAAAATATTTATTTGTTTTTACTAATTTTACCAGGTTAAATTTCCCGCCATGAATTTATCACCGGAAGGCCAAAAACTTTTTAATAAACTGATTTCTGAGATGTTGGATGACGGCTTTGTGAAGGTGAGCGACTATACTTTTTACAAGAAAATGGGAAATATGACGGTTTCTTTAGGCGACCACACGCTGAAATTAATTCATCAGGGAAAATGCTACGGCATTATTCCGGAGCGCGAATTTCTGAAACTTTCGAATGGTTTTGAACCGATTTTGTCTCAGGTAAAATATCTTCTGGCTTTTGCGATGCGCCAGGATATGAACCGTTTTATGAACTTTCTCTCCACTTATTTTCTGAATTAAAAGCAGCTTTTCTTTTAATTAATGGAAAATTTATTAGCTGCTATTTGGGTATTTTTTTTCAAATTTCTGGAAAGAGAAATTTTACTTTTCTACAGCGACCAAATATTCCGGATCTTTGATGATATTTACATCAATCACCGCTTCGGCATTGTTTAAAAGCCGTATGCAATCGGCGCTGAGATTTTGCAAATGCACTTCTTTGCCAACGCCGCTGTATTTTTTAGTTAAAGTATTCAGCGCTTCAATCGCCGACATATCTGCGACGCGCGAATCTTTGAAATTGATGACAACGCGCTGCGGATCATCCTCAATTTTAAATTTCTCCGAAAAAGCCATCACCGAACCGAAAAAAAGTGGTCCGTAAATGTCGTAATGTTTAGTGCCATCTGCATCGAAATAGGTGCGCGCACGAATTCTTTTAGCACTTTCCCACGCAAATACCAATGCGGAAATAATAACGCCAACAAGCACTGCCAAAGCTAAATTGTGTAGAATTACCGTGATTACCGCGACCAAAATTCCCACAAAAATATCGTGTTTCGGCATTTTATTTAAAATCCTGAAACTTGCCCATTCAAAAGTTCCAAGCGCAACCATAATCATCACACCAACCAGCGCTGCGATCGGCAAACGCCCGATTACTGGCGCCCCGAAAAGAATGATGAGCAAAATGGTAACAGCGGCAATAATCCCGGAAAGTCGCGCGCGGGAACCGGCAGATAAATTGACGAGCGTCTGCGCAATCATTGGGCAGCCGCCCATCCCGAAGAAAAATCCATTAGCAATATTCGACGTTCCCTGCGCGATGCATTCGCGGTTTCCGTTTCCGCGTGTACCGGTGATTTCGTCGACTAAATTTAGAGTTAAAAGTCCTTCCGTGAGACCAACTGCCGCAAATATAAGCGAGTATGGCAGAATCACCTGAAAAGCTTCGAGGTTAAATGGAATATTCGGGACGTGAAAAGGAGGAAAACCGCCTTCAACAGAGGCAATATCCTGTACCGTTTTTGTTTCAATACCAAAAATGACAACCAGGGCAAAAACGACAATTATTGCAACAAGTGACGCCGGAATTTTCTTTGTGATTTTTGGAAATAATACGACAATCGCAATCGTTAAAGTCACCAAACCCAACATGATATATAATGCTTCGCCTTGCAGCCAGGAAAAAGTGCCGTTGGAAATCACTTTAAACTGGTCGAGCTGCGACATGAAGATGATCACCGCCAGACCGTTAACAAAGCCGTACATCACAGGCTGCGGAACGAGGCGAATGAACTTGCTGAATTTAAAAATGCCTATTAAAATCTGGATGATTCCCGCTAAAGCTACGGCTGCAAAAACATATTCGAGGCCGTGGGAACGCATGAGCGCTATGAGCACAATAACCGTTGCACCGGCGCCGCCGGAAACCATGCCGGGTCTGCCGCCAAAAACTGCGGTGATTAAACCAGCGATGAAGGCCGCGTACAATCCGACTAAAGGCGGAAAACCTGCTAAAATGGCAAATGATAGCGACTCCGGAATCATGGTCATAGCAACCGTTAAACCCGCTAAAATTTCAGTTCGGTAATCTATTTTTTGAGAGAAATCAAAAAGATTGAGTGCTATTTTCATGGAATTTTTGCCGGTGTGAAAATCAAGTTTAAGCTTTAAGCTTCTTTGAACTTTAAATTTTAATTGAATTTTTTTCGGGTATTTTGGCAAAAAATGCCTTTTTATCTCGATATTTTTCAACGGTGGCAAAAATACAAAAAATAATGTGCTGATTTTCTGGCAACCGATTAAGCTAAATCCCGATTCTCAAGCTGCATTGAAGATTGCAGTTGCCGGACAAATTCCTGCAGAAAAGGAAAAGTCTGGATATCGTCGTCGATTACAAATCCGTTGTAAGTTGTGACATCAAGGTCGATCGTGCGTGGCGCGTTTTTATTTTCGGTACGGACTCTGCCCAAAAGTGCTTCAATCTGTTTTAAATGCATTTTTAGCGCAGAAAGACTTTTTTTAGTCCGTAGTAGAATGGCGCCATTTAGAAATTCTGGCTGAGATTCAAATTTGAGTGGTTTTGTTTTTAAGAATTCGGTGCGCTGCATGATAAAACCGCAATCCTGAAGCAATTTTAGTGCCTCGGAAAAATTTTGCTCAGCGTTTATATTTGAACCTAAAGCAATTATTGCGGTGTTATAGCGGTCTTTTCCGTCGATTTTTACCATTACAGAATCGGCGAAACGCAAAGCATTTGGTTTTTCAATTTTCACTGAAATATCTTCCAAACCAGCTGCGGAACTTTGAATATGAGTGTAAATTTTTTCGGCTAATGTTTCGAGCAAAAAGTAACTTTTATTTTCGACAAGTTCGATGATTTCTTTTGTAATCGATTTATAATCAACCGCATACTGAATGTCATCAGAGTCAGAAGCTGCGCAGGTGTCATATTTAAATGAAAAAGAAATCACCAAATCCTGCAATTTTTCGGTTTCCCAATCCATGAAGCCGATAAATGCGCGCAGACGCAGATTTTCAACTTTTATGGTAGACAACTTAGTGTTAGAAGTCGCGCTCATATTTTCTAAGTTTAATGGTTTCTGAATTAAATATATTTTGAAAAAATTACCTGTTTAAACGGCAAATTTTTCTAAACCAAATGTTCGCCACCGTCGATGAACAAAGTCTGGCCGGTAAAAAATTCGCTGTCTAATATAAATTGAATCGCCTTGGTTATTTCGCCCAAATTCCCGATTTTTTTCAAAGGAATATTTTGCGCAAGATTTAGCAGATAATTTTCGTCTTTACCTTCGGGCGGTAAAATCAAGCCGGGCGCAATGCCATTTACACGGAAATTCGGCGCTAATTCTACGGCGGAAATTTTGGTGAATTCCTGCAACAATTTCTTGCTTAAAATATAATCGAGGTGTACGGTTTGGTTTTTAGAAACTTTGGTATCTATAAAATTAATAATATTTCCGCTTTCGTAAACCCGCGCAAAAGCTTTAGTCAAAAGGTAGGCATTTTTGAAATTGATATTGAATTCCTTTTCTAAAAGCTGACTTCCAGTCAAGCTAAAATTCGATGGAACGAAGTCTGACGCGCAGTTTACGAGAATATCCAAAATGATATTTTTGTGCTTTAGAGAGCGGAAAATTTCATCAAAATCATTATCCGCTAAAAAGTTAAATTGAAGAAGTTCGGCTTTAACGCCGTTCTGCATTTCTTCGATTTCTTTCTTCAGTTTTTCGGCTTTTTCCGCGGAGGAATTGTAGTGCAAAAGCAGGTTGTAACCTTGCGCTGCGAGGTGGAGCGCAACGGCTTTACCAATACGGTCTGCACTGCCGGTAACTAAAGCATAATTTTTCATTTGGTTTTTTAGAAATATAAATGTACGACATAAATCGAAGCGGAAATATTGGCGCGGTTATTTAAAATCTATGAGGGTGAAAGTTTTGGTGAATTAGAGCTTTAGTATTTTAATGGGAATGTTGCTCGGTTTTGATGTCTAAAAAAAAGTGCCCTTTTAACCCCGAATTTTATCAATTGCTTCTGCTAGCTGATGATCTTTTTCGGTAATTCTATTTCCTGCGTCGTGGGTGACTAAACTGATTTTTACCTGGTTATAAGAATTTGACCAATCCGGATGATGCTGCATACTTTCCGCAACCAAGGCAACTCTGGTCATAAATGCGAATGCTTCTGAAAAATCTTTAAACTTAAAAATTTGCTCCAATTTGCCGTCTTTTTCTGTCCACATGATTTTAGTTTTTTAAATTTCTACATTAAGTTTTTCAATCTTTTTCCGGTTTCCGACTACCCACACAATATCATCAAGTTGTAGAACTTCGGAAGATTCGGGGTTTAAGATGCGCTGTTCTCCGCGTCGAATAGCGATTACTAGACCATCGGTTTTATCACGGATACCGGATTCCTGAATGGTAAGGCCTTTTTTGGCTGAATGATGGTTGATGAGAATTTTCCCGAGTTTGATATGATCGATATTTTCTTCCTCGACAATTTGCTGACTGTCAAATACAGGTTTGAAAACCTGAAACTGATCGTCAGTCGCAATTAAACCAACTTTATCATAAGGCATCAAAACCTGGTGGCGATCAGGTGTATGAATGAGTTTTCCGCCGCGGCGGATGTAGCCAATGTTTATACCATATTTTTCGCGCCATTGAAGTTCTACCAAAGGTTTCCCGATATAATCCGCAAGCGGTTTCACTTCCAGTTCAATAATATGAACGTCCCAAGCACCCAAACTTTCTTTGATATTGGAATTTCCGGCAATAGAGGTTGAAACGCTTGTTTCCACACTTTCACGGTCATTCAGGTTGGTGATAAATCGTTTTTCCAGGCGGTTGTAAAATCTGTTCAGCCTTTTGGAGAAAATTACCATTAAAATAATAGCGAGCGGAATGGTGATAAAAAACGAAAGTGAAGTCGAAGCAAAACGGTTCAGGAAAAAACCAAGAATACCAATTCCGATTGCAAAACGTACAATTTCTATGATTAAAAGCGGACCGCGATTGTATTTTGTTTTCGTCCAAAGTTCACGATACGCTGACGAACTCGGTCGTTTCACCATTAAAGCCCATAAAAAAGGTAAGATAAAAAGTATTGGAAGAGAATTTCCGATGATATTTTTCAGGTTGTTGCTATCCAAATTTTCATTAATAGCCGGGATAATGAACCTTGCAAAAAGCAAAAATATAGCGACGATTACAATTCCATTAATCACGATAATTCGCGCGTAATTCTTCAGAATTGTTTTCCAGCTGTTTTCAGCTTGAATATTTTGAGTGTTCGAAGAATATTGGTTAATTCTGTCTATATATTTCGGCGGCACCACTTTTACAATCCAGTTGTACAAAGGTTCCGAAAACTTAATTAAATATGGTGTGGTGAAAGTCGTGATAGCGGAAACTCCCACAGCAACAGGAAAAAGAAAATCTGATATAACGCCGAGCGAAAGTCCTAATGTTGCCACAATGAAGGCAAATTCACCGATTTGCGCCATACTCATTCCGACCTGTATCGACTGTTTTAACGGCTGTCCTGAAAGCAGCGCGCCCAGTGACGAACTGAAGAGTTTGCCGAACAACGTCAGCAGCGTCACCACGAAAATTGGCCACGCGTACAAAATCATTGCTTCGTAATCGATCATCATTCCGACGGACACGAAAAATACCGCGGCAAACAGGTCTTTTACAGACTTTAAAGTGTGTTCTACTTTTTCTGCTACAGTGGTTTCAGCGATTATTGAACCCATTACAAACGCACCGAGTTCGGCAGAAAAACCAACTTTTACAGCGATTAAAACCATTCCAAGGCATAAACCAATTGATAAAATCAGAAGGATTTCGTCATCAACCAGCGGTTTTATTTTTTTTAATAAAGTC
The DNA here is from genome assembly GCF_900114045.1 of Kaistella treverensis. Taxonomy (GTDB): domain Bacteria; phylum Bacteroidota; class Bacteroidia; order Flavobacteriales; family Weeksellaceae; genus Kaistella; species Kaistella treverensis. The sequence goes on along the minus strand of NZ_FORQ01000001.1, from coordinate 685,295 downwards.
GGAACGAGAAATATCCCAAGTAGAAACCATAAAATAAGGAAAAACAGCAGTTTTACCACGGTAAAAAGAATTTGAGAACCTTCAAATTCCTTCGTAACGGCGATGGTTGAAAGCAAAACCATGAGGAGAATGACCACAATATCTTCAACCACCAAAACGCCAAAAACCGTTCGCGCAAAATTCTTCGTTTTTACACCAAGTTCGTCGAAGGCCCTGATAATAATGGTTGTGGACGAACTGGCGAGCATGCCGCCCAAAAACATACTGTCCATAATGCTCCAGCCGAGCCAGCGCCCGGTAAAATATCCGGCGACGGTGATGAAGAAAATTTCCACAAAAGCCGTGATAGAGGCGGAGCCACCAACGTTCATCAGTTTTTTAAAGCTGAATTCGAGGCCGAGGCTGAAGAGGAGAAAAATCACCCCTATTTCTGCCAAAGTTTTAATGTTTGCGCCATCTACAACTGAAGGGAAAATGTTGAGGTTTGGACTTACAAGAAAACCTGCGATAATGTAACCTAGAACCAGCGGCTGCTTGATTTTCCGGAAAATAATCACGACAAATGCCGCAACAATCAGTATCAATGCTAAGTCTTCAATCAACTTCGGTAAATGTCCCATCTTTCGTAAAAATCTGTATTTTCCCAAAAATACTGAAATGGATCAGCTTTTCAAAGTGTTTTTAATATTTAAAAACAGAAATTCGGTTTGCGAAACTTTCTACCAGCAATTTTTGAATTTAAACTTCGAAAAGCATTAAGCAAAAATTTGGAAAAAAAACGCCTTTTAGCGGCGAATTTTTCAAAAAACGATTTGTGAAGTTTAGTAGAAGCAGAAATTAAAATTCGAAAAAAATGCCATTAGAGCGGCGAATTTTTTTCTTATTCAAATCAGCAAGATTTAATAAAAATCAGCAATTAAAATTTGAAAAAAACATGCCTTTTAGCGGTGAATTTTTTCTTCATTTAAATTAAATAAAAAAAACGCCCCGAAATTCGGGGCGCCTCACCACATGTCAAACTATTTCTAGTAAGATCCTTTTTCAACGAAATGCGCTGCAATTTTTTCGGTAAGTGCAACCACATTTGGGATATTGGTATATTTTGTAAATCTGCGCAGTCCGGAAAGCATCATGCGCTGTTCGTCGCCTTCCGCGAAAGAAACAATTCCTTCTTTTGCCGCAGCGGTAATAGCTTCGACAGCTTTGTAAAGATTTAAGCGCGCCATTGAAGCCTCAACAGAATCGGTGTCGAAATGTTTTTCGGCACGTAAAACTGCTGATTCTGCCATGTAAATCTGGTTCAAAATTTCGGAAGCATTCAACAAAAGATGCTGCTGTTTTTCGATTTCCATCATATATTTCTGAAGAGCGGCACCGGCAACCATCAAAAATACTTTTTTCAGATTGTGGATAATTGCTTTTTCTTCGGACAAATAAGCGGAATAATCCGGAACTTCGAAAGACGGAATCCCCATCAGTTCTTTACCGATTGCCATTGCAGGTTTCAGTAAATCAAGCTCGCCTTTCATGGTTTTTTTGATCAACATTCCTACAGCAAGAAGTCGGTTGATTTCATTAGTTCCTTCGTAAATTCTGCTGATTCTGGAATCTCTCCAAGCTGCTTCCATCGGAGCATCTTCTGAAAAGCCCATTCCACCATAAATCTGAATTCCTTCGTCTGCGATATGTTGTGTCAAATCCGAAACATAAACTTTCAAAATTGAACATTCTACCGCATATTCTGCCAAAGCGCTCAATTCCGCTTCTGCGTGGGACATTCCGCTGGAAATGAATTCTTCAATTTTATCTTCTACATTTTTAGCGGCTCTGTAAGCTCCTGCTTCAGAAACGAAAATTCCTGTGGACATTTCGGCAATCTTCTTACGTATCGCGCCAAATGTGGATATAGAAACGCCGAATTGTTTTCTTTCATTCGCATAGTTGATTGCCAATGATGTGATTCTTCTCTGCCCGTCAATATTTGCTGCTGCTAATTTGATACGGCCTGCGTTCAAGGCATTGATTGCGATTTTGAAACCATTGTTTCTTTCGCCCAATAAATTTCCTACCGGAACTTTCATATCATTAAAGAAAACCTGGCGGGTAGAAGAGGAGCGAATTCCTAACTTATGTTCTTCTTCACCCATTGTCATGCTGTTTGGATCTTCCAGTTCCGAACGGTTAATGACAAATCCGGTAATATTTTTGTCGTCATCAATTTTCGCGAAGAAGGTAAATGTGTCTGCAAAACCTGCATTTGAAATCCACATTTTTTGTCCGTTGATGATGTAATGTTTTCCGTCTTCAGAAAGTTTTGCTCTCGTTTTACCTGAATTGGCATCAGATCCGGCATCGGGTTCTGTTAAACAATACGCGCCAAATTTTTCACCTGTTGCTAAGGCGGGCAGATATTTTTGTTTCAACTCTTCTGTTCCATATAAAAGGATAGGCAGCGTTCCAATTCCGGTGTGCGCGCCATAAGCTGTCGCCAGAGAACCGTTTGCGCCGGAAACCGCATCGCAAACCAACATTGTACTTACGAAACCCATTCCCAGACCGCCATACTCTTCGGGAACTGCAATCCCTAAAGTTCCCATTTCGCCTAATTTGCTCATGGTTTCTTCGGTTAAAGCGTAATCTTTTTTCTCGAAACGCTCTCGATGTGGGATGACGTCTCTTTCTATAAATTCAGTTACCGATTCACGAAGCATTTTTTGCTCTTCGGACAGTTCTTCTAAACTGAATACTTCTTGTGCAGGAATATCTTTGATGATAAATTCACCGCCTTTTAATGTATCGCTCATTATTTGTAATTTTAAATTTTAGATTATAGATTTTAAATTAGATTCGCTGTTATAATTTTTCAGATGTAGTTTTAAAGATTCAGATTGTCTTCTTTATTGCTCATTTCATCTAAAATTTATAATTTAAAATCTAGACTTTTTACAGAAGTTCAAAAATACTCGCTGCTCCCTGGCCTGTACCTACGCACATCGTCACCATTCCGTATTTCATGTTGCCGCGTTTCCTCATCTCGTCTAGAAGCTGAACGGTCAGTTTCGTTCCGGTGCAGCCGAGCGGATGACCCAGAGCGATGGCGCCACCGTTGACATTTAAAATATCCGGATTTAAACCAAGTTCCTTTTTAAGTGCGACAGATTGTGAAGCAAACGCTTCGTTTAGCTCAATCAAGTCGATGTCTTTTAAGTCTAAACCTGCCTGTTTTAATGCCTTTGGAACGGCATATAGAGGTCCCATTCCCATGATGCGTGGTTCTAAACCAGCGGCAGCGTATGCGACTAATCTTGCTTCCGGTTCCAAACCTAGCTCTTTCACCATCTCTTCTGACATCACGATTACGAAAGCCGCACCGTCACTCATTTGCGAAGAATTTCCCGCAGTCACACTTCCGCCGTTTGCGAAAACAGGACGCAGTTTTGCCAATCCTTCTAAACTTGTATCTTTTCTCGGGCCTTCATCAACCGAAAAATCGAATTTCTTGGTCTGCATTTTCTGGTTTTCATCCAGAAAATTGTATTCAACCGGAATTGGGACGATTTGATCTTTAAATCTTCCTGTTTCGTTTGCTTTTAAAGCTTTCTGATGCGACTCAAAAGAAAACTGATCCTGCTCTTCTCTGGTAATTTTATATTGGTTTGCAACTTCTTCGGCAGTGTAACCCATTCCCCAATAATAATCGGGATTGGATTTTGCCATATCGCTTTCCGGAACCGGCTTGTAACCACCCATTGGGATATATGACATGGATTCTGTTCCACCGGCGATAATACAGTCCGCCATTCCGGCCTGGATTTTAGCGGACGCAATTGCAATGGCTTCGGAACCCGAAGCGCAATATCTGTTCACGGTAACGCCGGGAACCTGATCCGTATTTAACCCCATTAAGGAAATTAATCGCGCCACGTTCAGACCTTGTTCGGCTTCCGGCATCGCATTTCCGACGATTAAATCATCAATTCTGTTTTTATCGAGTTGCGGCACGGCAGCCATTAGTTTTTCGATGACCGTTGCCGCCATGACGTCGGGACGTGTGAATCTCAAACTTCCTTTTGGTGCTTTACCAACGGCCGTTCTAAAACCCTTTATTATATATGCTTGTCTTGACATTTCTAAAATTTTTAAAATTAATTTCTCAATGGTTTTCCTTTCGTCAACATAAACTGAATTCTTTCTAAAGTTTTTCTTTCGCCGCAAAGCTGTAAGAAAGTTTCTCGTTCAAGATTCAATAAATATTGTTCGGTGACAACGGTTGGTTCCGAAAGGTTTCCACCTACAAGAACGTTGGCTAATTTATCCGCGATTAGTTTATCGTGTTCCGAAATATATTTTCCGGTTAACATTTGGTCTGTTCCAACCAGGAACATTCCCAGCGCGTCGCGACCTAAAACTTTTACCTTTTGCTCAATCGGTTGCGTGTAGCCATGTTCCGCTAAACTTAAAGCGAGCATTTTTGCCGTTTTTATCTGTCGGTTTTTATTGACTACCACAATATCTTTATGGTCTTCCAAAATTCCCATGTCGTAAGCTTCGTAGGCTGAAGTTGCTACTTTTCCCATCGCGATGTTCATGAACATATCGCGAAGTCTGTTGTTTTTAACATCATCAGAGTGGAATTCTCTTGAAACTCTCAGCGCCATTTCTTTGGTGCCACCGCCGCCGGGAATTACACCAACTCCGGTTTCCACCAAGCCGATATAGGTTTCAGCTGCTGCAACAACGCGATCTGCGTGCATCGTCATTTCGCAACCACCACCAAGCGTCATTCCGTGTGGTGCAACGATGACAGGAACTGAGGAATAACGAACGCGCATCATTGATTTTTGGAAATAAGCAATTGCCATATTCAAATCATCCCAATCCTGATCGATAGCCATCATTAAAATCATGGCTAAATTGGCTCCAACAGAGAAATTTGCGCCTTGATTTCCGATTACCAAACCGTCATAATCTTTTTCGGCGAGGTCGATTGCGCGGTTCAAACCGTCCAAAACTTCACCGCCAAGCGAATTCATTTTCGAGCGGATTTCAAAATTGATAATTCCGTCGCCTAAATCCTGAATTGCAGAACCTGAGTTGCTCCAAAGTGTTTTATTTTTTCTGATATTATCTAAAATGATAAAATCTTCCTGTCCAGGAATATTGCTATAATTTCCGGAATTTTTATCGAAGTAAATGCTCTGTCCTTCTTCATTAATTTTATAGAAAGATTCTACATTTCTTACCCAGTCCGAAACTTCATAACCGGCTTCCTTGGCAAGTTCAATTCCTTTTTGAACGCCAACAGCATCCCAAATTTCGAAAGGACCATTTTCCCAGCCAAAACCCGCGCGCATCGCATCATCGATTTTGTAAACTTCATCAGAAATTTCCGGAACTTTATGCGAAACATACGCGAACAAAGCACCAAGTGATTTTCGGTATAATTCTGCAGCCTTATCTTTTCCGCCGATGAGAACTTTAAATCGGTCGATCGGTTTATCGATATTTTTTGTCAGCTCCAGCGTTGGAAATTCAGACTTTCCCTGAAGTTCGTATTCCATGGTGTCTAAATTCAGCCCATGAATTTCCGATTTACCTTCCGCGTTTTTAATTTTTTTGTAGAAACCTTGTTGAGATTTAGAACCCAGCCATTTGTTTTCTACCATTTGCTGTACGTAATCCGGAAGTTTGAAAACGTCGTAATATTCGGTCGCTTCCATATTGCTTTCACGAACGCCGTTCGCAACCATGACCAAAGTATCCAGTCCAACTACATCTGCAGTTCGGAAAGTTGCAGATTTTGGTCGGCCAATAATTGGTCCGGTAAGTTTATCAATATCAGAAACGCTTAAGCCTAAACCTTTAATTTCATGAAGCAAATTCATCATCGAAAAAACACCGATTCTGTTCGCAATAAATGCCGGCGTGTCTTTCGCTAAAACCGTGGTTTTTCCCAGAAATTTTGCCCCATATTCCATGTAAAATTTAATAATTTCAGGATCAGTTTCGGGCGTTGGAATAACTTCTAAAAGTGGCAAATAACGAACTGGATTAAAGAAATGCGTTCCCGCAAAATATTTTTTGAAATCTTCGCTGCGTCCTTCAATTAAAAAATGAATCGGAATTCCGGAAGTGTTTGAAGAAACCAAAGTTCCCGGTTTTCTGTGCTGTTCAATTTTCTCATAAACCGATTTTTTGATGTCGAGTCTTTCCACCACAACTTCAATAATCCAATCGGTTTTTTTAATTTTTTCCAAATCATCATCGAAATTCCCGACCGTAATTCTCTCCGCAAATTTCGGTGAATACAAAAGCGCCGGACTGGATTTCTGTAATTTCACAAAATTCTCTGTCGCAATTCTGTTTCTTACAATTTTATCATCTTTGGTCAGACCTTTTTTCTGCTCTGCTTCCGTCAGTTCAAAAGGAACGATATCAAGCAAAAGCACTTGAACACCGATGTTGGCGAAGTGCGCTGCGATACCGGAACCCATAATTCCTGAACCGAGAACTGTTACGTGTTTAATTCGTCGTTTCATTGATTTTTATTTTTTGTTATTTAATTCGTTTGCAATTTTCAAGATGTCGTTCATTACGTTTTTAAAAATTTCCAGCTTTTCAGCCGGTATTTTTTCTGCAACTTTTTTATTAAAGGTTACCACCGCGTCTTTTGAAAGATTTCGTGAATTCAAACCTTTTTCAGTGAGTTTTATAATAACTTCACGTTTATCGGTGGTGGTTTTCTCTTTGTAGATGTAGCCGTTGTCTTCCAAAAGCTTAATGATGCGTGTGAGCGAAGTAGGCTCAATCGCCATTTTCGGTCCGAGATTCGTGCTTCTCGTGCCATCTTTCGGATCGATTTTTAAAAGGGTAAGCGCCTGTACGGCGGTCGCGTCGTGATCTTGCGCCAATTCCGAATACATTTTCGAAACGGCAAGCCAAGTAGATTTCAAAATAAGATCTACATTTTCAACTTTATCAGCAGTAGGTTTGTTCATAATATCTTAATACCTGGTTTAATCCAAAGATAGAAAATATTATGCATGCATAGTATATCGCTGAAGTTAATAATTTGTTAAATGTTGATGCTCAGCGTTTTAATCGATATGAATTGCATAGTACTATGCATGCATAATACTTTAAAAATGCTGAAAAAATCAAGTATTAATAACGTTTTGAAAGAAACTGTCCGATTTCGGTAAAAGATGCACAGTTTATTTGTAAATCATCGGTGGAAATTACCCAAATCCTGTTCTGAAATGTAAATTCAAGTTCAGAAAGGTTTTTTGGGAAGTTTTTTTGCAGAAAAGAGTACAGCATTTCTTTGTGTAAATCCGGCGCTGCGATTTTCGGTGGAATGAAACTTTCTGTAAAATCGAAAAGTCCGGGATTTAGCAATTCATCATTTTTAAGCAAAATTTCTTCCGCAATTCCGGCTTCAATTTTTTGGTCGTTTAAAAGCCATATTTTATCCGCAAACTCTTTTGCTAGACGCCAGTCGTGGGAGGAAAAAAGAATCAGCTTATTTTGAACTTTTGCAAGATTGCGAAGCAGTTTTAAAATAATGACTTTGTTTTCTTCATCCAAATGAGTCGTCGGTTCATCAAGAATGACAAAAGGTGAATTTTGTGCCAAAGCACGGCCAATAAATGCTTTTTGAAGATTTCCATCGGAAAGTTGCTGCAAAGGAAAATCGGCGTAGCTGCTTAAATTTAAACTTTTAATAATTTCTTCAACTTCCTGTTTGTCAGTTTGATTTAGTTCAAAGTAATAAGGATAATGAATGTATTTCCCGAATGAAACCAAATCGCGCAGCGTATAGTTCAGCGGGATATCCGATTTCGAGAAAACAACCGCCACACTTTCAGCAATTTCCTGGTTGGAGCTTTCCTTAATATTTTTGCTTTTTATAAAAATTTGCCCTTTTAGCAGCGAATTTTGGTGCAGAATACTTTTAATTAAAGTCGTTTTTCCCACACCGTTATTACCGATTAGCAAACAGATTTCTCCCAAGTCCAGAGAAGTATTCACCTCTTTTATCAAAGGCGTCCGGTAACCGATCGTGGCATTTTTTATTTCTAAAAACATCTTTAATTTTTTCGGCGCTATTTGGCTAAATTTTTCTGCTTTTCAACATCATCATTAAAATGACCGGGATCCCGAAAAGGGACGTAATTACATTCAAAGGAAATTGCGTCGATTCAGAAATGATGGAGAAAAATTCCATAATTAAAATTCCCAAAAGCATATTTAAAATCCACTGTTGCCAAAGTTTTGCCGGGTTGTAAATCATACGCGAAAAGTGCGGAACCACAATCCCTATGAATAAAATTGGACCTAAAAACGCCGTCACCGAAGCTGATAATAGCGACGATGAAATGATAATCAAAAATTTCAGCCTGCTTAAATTCACACCCAAACTTTGTGCATACGCCGAACCTAAAGAATTTCCAATTAATGGTTTAATGCTTTTAAAACTCAGCATCAATCCGAAGAGTACAATCGCAGATAAAATATAGATTTGGCTTGTGGAAACCTGGTTATTCGCGCCAAAACTCCAAAGAATATAATTTTTTAAACTTTGGTTTTCGGCGTAAAACTGCAAAATCGAAACTACCGCGCCCGCCAGAGCAGAAACCAAAAATCCGAAAATGATGAGGAAAGATTTATCCTGAAATTTGCCCGAAAATGCCAGTAAAATTAACATCAAAACCAAACTTCCGGCTATTGCGGAAATGCTGAGAAAACTGTTTTGAAGGAATTCCGGCAGCAGAAAATCATTTGAAAAAAAGATGTAAAACGCTACGCTCAAACTCGCCACCGACGTAATTCCCAAAACCGACGGTCCTGCCAGCGGATTTTGAAAATATTCCTGCAGCAAAAAACCGGAAGTTGGTATTGCCACGCCCGCTAAAAGCATTACGATAACCCGGTTTACGCGCAACAGCGCAATTTGCGAATTTTCAGAACTTGACGAGTAAAAATCAGAAAAATTTAAATTGAGAAATCCGATATTCAAATTCACCAAAAGTGAAATGATAATTCCAATAACCAATAATAAAGTCAGGATTTTAAAATCTTTCGTCATTGCTGAAGATTTCTCAATTTAAAAAATTTGGAGCAAAAACGGTCTTTTTTTTCAAAATGGCTTTACTGTTTTTGGGAAATTAATTAAAAGAATTTAATTTTTCGGTAAGCATTTCTTCGCTCATGGAACCTAAGGTTTCATCGGTTTTATCGCCTTTTCTCATCAGCGTAAACGGGATTGCGCCGCCGTCCCATTGCTTGAAATTTTTTGGAAAAAAATCCGGGGTAATTTTAGAACCGTCCAAAAGCACCACGTTCGGTGAAAGTTGAAATTTTTCTACGAATTTAGGTACCACTTCATCCCAATCCGAACGCTCATCAAGACTTACAAAAGTGAATTTTACTTTTTGGTCTTTCATCTCCGCCATTTTCGCTTTAAAATGCGGAATTTCCTTTACGCAAGGTCCACACCAGGTCGCGAAAAAATTAGTCACATACAAGGTGTCATTATTTTGCTTGCCCAGCATTTTCGAAGCTTCTTCGGGTGTCCATTCCACTTTATTGAAAGGTACTGCGGCTTCTACAACTTCGTTTGCCGGCGCTGTGGTTGAATATCCGGTAGCTGTATCGGTAGTTTCAGCAACTTTCGTTTCTTTGTTACACGACACAATTATGGTGAGAAGCAGTAAGCTGGAAATTAAATTTTTCATTTTATTTTTGTTATTTTTGAGTCATTAAAATCATGGAAAATCTCTCATCTAAGGCCCGACAAATAGAATTTCACAGGCTAAAATTAACGAAAAAGGAACAACTGACCAAAAGCATCTTTTCGCTGGAATTTGAAATTCCTTCGGACTTGAAAGCAAAATACACTTTTGAAGCCGGCCAGTATGTTTCATTAAAATTTTTGTGGAATGGTGAATCGATTCAGAAAGATTTTTCAATGACTTCAGCGCCTTTTGAAAAAAAAATCGCTTTAGGAATAAAAGTCAACAGCGACGAAAGTCCTGTTAATACATTGATTGAAAATATTAAGGTTGGGCGAGACGTTGAAGTTTCAGTGCCGCGCGGGCGTTTTACTTTGGTTTCAAAACCACACGAATTCCGGACAATTGTTGGTTTTGCCGGCGGAATTGGCATCACACCTATTTTAAGCCATTTTAAAAATATCTTGCACAACGAACCACGCACGCGACTTTTTCTGTTTTATGGAAACAAAACCGCGGCAGATGTTGCTTTTGGTGAAGAACTGGAACAATTAAAATTAAAATATCCCGAGCGTTTTGAAGTTTATCATTTCTTCTCCCGTGAAAAAGTCGGCAACGGGATTTATGAAGGCAGACTGGATGAAAAAAAAGTTGCGCTTATCATTAACCAATTTCTTTTGCTGGATGATACCGACGAAGAAAGCACGATTTGGGACGCCGTGGACGAAGTGCTGATTTGTGGTAAAGGTGAAATGATAAAATCTTTGGCAAACGCGTGTTACAAACACGGAATTCCGAAAAAAAATATTCATTTTGAGCTTTTTGAAGAATTTAACGAAGATATTTTTCCGGTTGAAAAAGAATTTCCTTTGCTTGAAAACATCGAAGTTGGATTTAAACTTCTGGGAATTCAGCACGAAACCACTTTAGCAAATAATAAAATGCGGCTTTTGCAGCAGCTTTTAATTCAGGGTTTTCCGGTGCCATATTCCTGTAAATCCGGAATTTGCGGCAGTTGCGAATGTATTTTGGAAGAAGGCGATGTTGAGTTGCTGGAAAATGAATATTTGACAAAAAAGGAGGAATCAGCCGGTAAAATTTTAGCGTGCATGTCGGTGGTTTTAAGTAAAAAAATTAAAGTAAATTTCGATTTGGTTTAAAGTGGTTTGAAGAAAATTTTAGACATAATAAAATCATTTTTCAGTTTGGTAGAAATTGGAATTTTGTTGATGATTCTCGCAAACATTTGGGTTTACGCGGTTACCAACGGACGAACTTATACCAAGATTTCTAAAATTCCGCCTCGCGAGACGGCTTTGGTTTTGGGAACTTCACCAAAAATGCGCTCCGGACTTTCCAATCCGTATTTTACTTCGAGGATGAACGCTACGGCGCTTTTATACCATCACGGAAAAATCCGGAAAGTCATTGTTAGCGGCGAAAAAAGCCGTGGTTACGACGAGCCTGCTGCGATGAAAAATTACCTTGTTTATCAGGAGGGCGTCCCGCCAAATATAATTATTGAAGATCCAAAAGGTTTTAAAACCCAGGCAAGCATAAAAAACTGCATGGAAGTGTATCACGAAAAAAATGTCATCATCGTATCGCAGGGTTTTCACAATTTGCGCGCTTTGTTTTACGCCAGAAATAACGGCATGAATGCGCTGAGCTTTGATGCGCAGGACGTTTTGGCAAATCAAAGTTATTACAGAAATCAGTCACGGGAATTTTTGGCTCGCGTTGTGGCGGTGATTTATTACATTTTCAACATCGAAAAAGATCCGATAAATCAGCTGTAAATTGTGGTGATTTCCGCGGAGATTTGGCGCAAAATCCTATATTTGTAAAAACAAATTTATGCTCGTTATAGGAATTGCTGGCGGAACCGGCTCCGGAAAAACCACTGTAGTCAACAAAATTTTACAGCAACTCAACACCGAAGGTGTAAACGTGCTTTCCCAGGATAATTATTACCATGACAACCAGCATCTTACCTTATCCGAAAGGGAAATGCTGAACTACGATCATCCGAAATCCATAGATTTCGAATTGCTCATAAAACACGTAAAAGCTCTGAAAATGGGCAAAAGTATCGACCAGCCTTTGTATTCTTTTGTAACGCATTCGCGAACCGGTGATCATGTTTCCATTGAACCGAGAAATGTGTTGATTGTCGAAGGAATTTTGGTTTTAACGAATCCTGATCTTTTAAAAGAATATGACTTAAAAGTTTTCGTTCATGCAGATTCTGATGAACGACTTATTCGCAGGATTCGTCGGGATACGCAGGAAAGAGGTCGCGATTTGCAGGAAGTTCTGCACCGTTATCAGACGACTTTGAAACCGATGCATCAGGAATTTATTGAACCATCGAAAAATGAAGCTGACCTTATTGTGCCGAATATGAAGCAAAACACGGTAGCTATTGATTTTCTTTCCACCGTCATCAACAATACGCTGAAAAAAACACATTAAAAAATGGAAGATTTAATTAAAGAAATCAAGCCGAAATCAGCCGGTATGAAATTCTTTCAAAAGTTTGTCATCAATAAATATTTTGTGACCATTTTTTTGTTCTTGGTTTGGATGGTGTTTTTTGACAGCACGTCTTTTTTGGTTATCAATGAACTGAATGGCGAGGTTAATAAATATGAAGAGCAGCTCACTTATTACCAGTCGGAGTACAAAAAAAACGACGATTTTTACAAAAAGCTGATGAATAATAAGGAAGAGAAGGAAAAATTTGCGCGCGAAAATTATTTCATGAAAAAGCCGAACGAAGAAATTTTTATTTTGGTTGTCGACAGCGCGAATGCCGTAAAAAAATAAATTAGAACAATTTTTTGGCTGCAAAATGAAGGTTTTTTTGTGAATTTATAAAGTAAAATATGTTTGAAAAAGTAGCGCTGCAGGATTGGGAAAATCTGGTTAAAAAGCAGCTAAAAACCGACGATATTTACAAGGTTTTGTCCAAAGACAATCTAGAAAATATTACCGTAAAACCATATTACGACACGGTTGAAAATCCGTTACCGAATTTACCAAAAGTTGAAGAATCGACCCATCTAGTTTCGAAATATCATGAAAGTGCGGAAGAAAATGTTTTCGCTTTTCTGCTCGACGAAAACGTGGAAGATTTAACCGAAAAAGTAATTTTCGTAAATAATGCCGATTTAGCTGAACATATTTCGCTGGAAGACAGCAACCGTTATTTTTCGCTGATCGATATTTTTTCCGGTGAAAGTGGTGAAATTAACGAGCAATTGGGCAGAGAACTTTTAGCGAAAAATTTCGAAAGAAATATTGCAATTGATATTTCGCTGCACCAAAATGCTGGCGCTTCAATAGTCCAGCAACTTTCAATTGCTTTGGGAAAAGCTAAAGATGTGGTAGAAATTTTTGGTGCAGAAATTCTATCAAAATTAGTTTTCAAAGTAGCTGTCGGCAGCCATTACTTTTTCGAAATTGCAAAAATTCGGGCTTTAAAGCTGCTTTTTTTTCAGTTTAGCAAAGCGTATAATTTAGAAGAAATTCCGTTTATTTTTGTCGAAACTTCCCTTCGAAATAAATCGAAAGCTGATCCGGAAAATAATTTAATACGTTCGACTTTAGAACTTTCCGCTGCGATGATCGGTGGTGCTGACGCAGTTTTCAGCAACGATTATCAGCTTGAAAAGTCCGATTCGGTTTCCGAGGAAATTTCGTTTAAACAGCAAATCGTTTTGGCGTATGAAAGCATAATTAATGTTTTCGACGACGCGGCAAACAGCAGTTATTTTGTGGAAGATGTCACGCAGCAACTCGCAACAAAATCGTGGCAAGCATTTCTGGAAATGGAAGAAAATGGCGGTTATTGCGCACTTTTGAAAAGCGGAACGCTTCAAAACGCAATTTACGAACACGCGGTAAAAGAACAAAATTGGGTGGAAGAGGGTAGAATAAAAATCGTCGGTGTGAATATGTATCCGAAACTGGAAAAGAAAAAATCTGCGGAAGAAATGTATTCAAACACCGAAATTAAGGCGGTTCGTTTAGCGGAAATGTTTGAATAATTTCTAGCAGAATGTCGCCACGAATGCACGAATATTTTTTGCTACAATGCACGATTCTTTTTGAATAGTCTAAAATTAATGCTTTGAAAGCATATTTTTCTTGGATTAGGTAAAATTTATATGTTGAAAATCTAAAACTTTTTCGATGGGGATTTTTTACAAGGAAGAATCTTACAAAATAATTGGAATCTGCATGGAAATCCATAATTATTTAGGTTTTGGATTTTCTGAAATAGTTTATAAAGATGCAATGCAGATCGAATTTCTTCGTTCAGAGGTTCCGTTTGAAAGAGAAGTGAAATATGAAATTGAGTACAAAGGAATTATTTTGCCGCACGTATTTTATGCCGACTTTGTGGCATATGACAAAATAATTCTGGAAATCAAAGGCAAAAAAGAAATTGCAGATACTGACATTGCGCAAGCTATCAACTATTTGAAGGTTTCTGAAAATAAATTAGCATTAATTATAAATTTTGGCGAAGAAAAACTGAATTATAAAAGGATTGTCTTATAATTTTTACGACCATTATTTTCAACTAAGTAAAATTCGTGCATTCGTGGCAATATGAAAAATATTCTTAAAAAAGAAATACAGGATTATATCAATGCAAATCTCACCAGCGATTTGCATTCTTTATTGCTGAAAAAATCGCCGTTTCCCGAGGTTTCGATGCAGGAAATTGTGCAGCAGATTAAAGGTAAAAAAGTTGCGCAGAAAAAATTTAATTTTTTGCTCAAAGAAGGTGTTATTTTTCCACCGAACTTAAATTTGGAACAGGCGTCTTCACAAGCAACGGCGGAATTTAAAGCTAAAAATCTTTCCGGGAAAAGCTTTGTTGATTTAACTTCAGGTTTTGGAATTGACGCTTACTTTCTTTCCCAACATTTCGATGAAATTATTTTGGTGGAACAAAATTCGGGACTGCTTGAAATCGTGAAGCATAATTGGAAAATTCTGGGCAAAAAGGCCGTTTTTTTTAATAATTCTTTAGAACAGTTTATAGCGGAAAATCAGCGGAAATTCGATTTGATTTATCTGGACCCAGCACGTCGCGATGCGCAGAAAAACAAAAAATTTCTGCTCGAAGATCTTTCGCCGAACCTTTTAGAAATTCAGGAAAATCTGCTCAAAATAGCACCGAAAATTTTGGTGAAACTTTCCCCGTTGATCGATATTTCCTATCTGATTTCAGTGCTTAAAAATATTTCGGAAATTCAGATTATCGCAGTTAGAAATGAAGTGAAGGAACTTTTGGTTGTTTTGGAGCCGGAAAAAAATTTGGTTTCACCGGAAATAATTTGTACTAATTTAGAAAGCGAAGACGCAAATTTTTCATTTAATTATGACGAAGAAAAATCGGCAGTTTCAGCTTTTTCAGAACCATCAAAATATATATACATCCCGAATAACGCGGTTTTAAAATCGGGTGGATTTAATATTTTTTCCGAAAAATTAAATGTGCTGAAACTCGCGCCAAACACGCATTTTTACACATCAGATAATTTGATCGAAAATTTTCCGGGAAGAGTTTTAGAAGTGGAAATCATTGATTCAAAGCAAATAAAAAAAGGTGAAAGTTTCAATATAATTTCTAAAAATCACCCGCTTTCGCCGGAAGAAATTAAAAAGAAATACAAAATTAAAGATGGCGGCAGCCGCTATTTAATTTTCACCCAAACGCAAAAAAATAAAATTATTTTAAAGTCTATTTAGAAAATACTGAAATTTCTTGGGAAAAATGGTAATATTTCATACTTTTGGAGCAGTAAATTTTTAAAGATACATCTTAATCAATTAGATATGAAAAAAGTTATTTTAGGCGTTGCGATTGCGGGTTTGGTGATGAGTTGCCAGAAAATTCAGCCAGGCGGCAACAAGGCAATTTTGCAGATGGAGGAAGGTACGGAGCATTACGGTTACGATATGGTGACCAATACGCCATCTACCGCGGTGAAAAGCACCAAAACCACAGCAGAACTTCCGGCAGGTGATTCTTTGCGAACTGCGACTATCGGCGCAGTGGAAATCTCAAAAGACAGCACACAGCAGACAACGCCCGCAGAACCTGCTGCTACAGAAACGAAATAACCATTATTGGAATATATTAAGGAAATGTCTTGCTTCTGCAGGACATTTTTTTTATTTTTACAAGATTCGTGAAACATTAAAAATTTAATAAAAATATAATGCAGGAAACATTAAATTACATTCAGGAAAATAAGCAGCGTTATGTAGATGAACTTTTCGAGTTATTGCGAATTGCTTCCATCAGCGCCGATCCGGCTTATAAAGATGAAGTGCTGAAATGTGCTGAGGAAGTTGCCACTTTCTTGAAAGAAGCCGGTGCCGATGCCGTGGAAGTTTGTCCTACAATAGGTTACCCGATTGTTTACGGCGCAAAAATCACCGATAAATCTTTGCCTACGGTTCTTGTTTACGGCCATTACGATGTGCAGCCGCCGGATCCGCTGGAACTTTGGAAAAAACCACCTTTCGAGCCTTACATTGAAAAAACCGAACTTCACCCTGAAGGCGCTATTTTTGCACGCGGTTCTGCGGATGACAAAGGCCAGTTTTTCATGCACATTAAAGCTTTTGAAGCGATGATGAAAACCGATACTTTGCCGTGTAACGTGAAATTTGTTTTCGAAGGTGAAGAGGAAGTTGGCTCCAAAAATCTTGAAGGTTTTGTTAAAGAAAATAAAGAGAAATTATCATGTGATGTTATTTTAATTTCCGATACGCACATTTATTCTAATGAGCAACCGACGGTTACCACAGGTTTGCGCGGTTTAAGCTATGTTGAAGTTGAAGTTGAAGGTCCGAACCGCGATCTGCATTCCGGGCTTTATGGTGGTGCGGTTCCGAACCCAATTCATGTGTTGTCTAGAATGATTGCAAATTTAATCGACGAAAACGGTCATATTAAAATCGATGGTTTTTACGATAATGTGGAAGAGGTTTCTACGGACGAGCGCGCGGAAATGAACAAACTAAAAGACAATCCGGAAAGCTTTAAAAAATCAATTGGTTTAAGTGGAGTAGAAGGCGAGACAGGTTTTACCACTTTAGAAAGAACCTCGATTCGTCCCACGTTAGACTGTAACGGAATATGGGGCGGTTATATTGGTGAAGGCGCCAAAACTGTAATTCCGTCCAAAGCATTTGCGAAAATTTCAATGCGTTTGGTTCCTTATCAAACTCCGGACGAAATCACCGAAAAATTCACTGCTTATTTCAACAAAATTGCGCCAGACAACGTGAAAGTAAAAGTTACACCGCATCACGGTGGAATGCCATACGTTTTGCCAAGCGACACTAAAGAATTTGCAGCCGCGAAAAAAGCCATGGAAACTGCTTTTGGTAAAGAAGTTTTACCCTACCGTAGCGGTGGTAGTATTCCGATTACCGCCATGTTCGAACAAGTTTTAGGTTCAAAATCGGTATTGATGGGCTTTGGTTTAGATTCCGACGCGATACATTCGCCAAATGAACATTACGGACTTTACAACTTCTATAAAGGAATTGAAAGCATTCCGCTGTTCTTCGAAAATTATGCGAAAGGATAATTATAAAAAAAACGCCTGAAATGGGCGTTTTTTTTCAATTTAACTTTAAACTAAAATGAAAAAATATGCCGTTAAAAGGGCAAATTTTCAAACTTTAAAAAAAATATTATGGAAAATAAAGTCGCTTATATAACAGGTGGAACAAAAGGAATCGGTTTGGGAATTGCGCAGGTACTGCACGATCACGGAATAACTGTTGCAATTTCAGCACGAAATAATGAAGACGCGCTGAATGTTGCTGCAGAATTGTCATCAGCTGATGCTCCGGTTTTTGGTTTGAGTTCCAACGTTCGAAATTTTGAAGATGAAGAAAAAGCAGTTGCGGAGATCGTCAATAAATTTGGGAGAATCGATTATGTGATCGCCAACGCGGGCGTAGGAATTTTCAAACCGGTTGATGAACTTTCGCTGGACGATTGGTCTGCGATGATAGACACCAACCTGAACGGAATTTTCCACACGCTGAAAGCTTCGGTGGAAGAACTGAAAAAATCTGAAGGATATTTCATTACAATTTCCAGCCTTGCAGGCACAAATTTTTTCGAAAAAGGTGCCGGTTATAACGCTTCGAAATTTGGTGCGGTCGGTTTTACACAAGCTGCGATGATAGATCTTCGAAAATATAATATCAAGGTTTCTACGATTATGCCGGGTTCGGTTGCAACGTATTTTAATGGGCATACCCCATCCGATGCCGACAGCTGGAAAATTCAGCCTGAAGACATCGGTCAGCTGGTTTTAGATATTTTAAAAATGAATCCGCGCACCTTACCGAGCAAGATTGAAATTAGACCTTCAAAACCAAACAGTTAATTATGTAATCAATATTAAATATTAAATGTACTATGCATGCATAATATATTTTTTATTTATCTTAGCAAAACTTAAAACAAAATAATTCGCACATGAAAATATTAGTTTGTATCAGTAGTGTTCCAGATACTACGTCTAAAATTAATTTTACAGCAGATAAAACTGCTTTCGACAAAAACGGCATACAGTGGGTGATTAATCCGTTGGATGAATTTGCGCTTACAAAAGCCATTAAATTACAGGCAAATGGCGCTACAGTAACGGTTTTAAATGTTGGTGAAGCTTCTACCGAAGCAGTTATCAGAAAGGCTTTGGCAATTGGTGCGAATGATGCAATCCGCATAAATACCGAGCCAAAAGACAGTTTTTCTGTAGCTAAAGAAATTGCACGTGTTGCTAAAGACGGCAATTATGACCTTATTCTTTGTGGTAAAGAATCCATCGATTACAACGGCGGTTCAGTTCCGGGAATGGTTGCGCAGTTATTGGATCAGCCTTTTGTTAATGCATGTGTTGGTTTAGAAGTTAACGGTGCTGAAGCAACTGCAATCCGTGAGATTGAGGGTGGTAAAGAAACCATTTCGGTAAAACTTCCGGCGGTTATCGCGGGGCAGAAAGGTATGGTGGATGAAAAAGACCTGATTATTCCTAACATGCGCGGAATTATGTCGGCAAGAACCAAACCTTTGCAGGTTTTGGAGCCCGTAAGCACTGAAGTTCGTGTTGAAGCGGTTTCGTACGATTCAGTTCCGGCAAGAGCTGCGGTGAAAATGATTTCTGCGGACAACCTGGACGAACTGGTAAGATTACTTCACGAAGAAGCGAAAGTAATTTAATTTTAAATTTTTAAAAACACCTAAAATGGCAATATTCGTATACGCTGAAAATATAAACGGTATTTATAAAAAAGCAGCTTTTGAAGCAGTTTCTTACGCAAAATCAATCGCTGAGAAAAACGGCGAGTCTGTAACTGCGGTTTCAATAAACCCAACTGACTCTTCCGAGCTTTTATATAAATATGGCGCGGAAAAAGTTCTTAATATCAAAGATGAAGGTCTGAAAAACTTCAGCGCAAAAGCTTACGCACAGGCGATGAATGAAGTGGCAGAGGGAAACATTATCGTTTTCCCTCATACAACAGACGCCTCTTCGGTAGCACCAATGCTGGCGGTGATGAAAGATTTTTCATTAATCACCAACGCATTGGAAACTCCGGAAAGTCTTTCACCTTTTCAGGTAAAAAGACGTGCGTTTTCCGGTAAAGGCGTGATGCACGCAAAAGCTGATGCTTCCGGTGTAATCGTAACGGTTTCTCAAAACGCTTTCGGCGTGAAAGAAAATCCGGTTGCAGGTTCCGAAGAAGTTAAAGATTTAGCAGTAACTAATGAAGACACCAAAGTCTTGTCGCATGAACAAAGCTCCGGAAAACTGGACTTGAAAGAAGCGGAAGTCGTAGTTTCTGCCGGTCGTGGAATGAAAGGTCCGGAAAACTGGGGAATGATTGAAGATTTAGCAGCAACTTTAGGCGCAGCTACGGCTTGTTCAAAACCTGTTTCGGATATCGGATGGCGTCCTCACTCTGAGCACGTGGGCCAGACCGGAAAAGCAATTTCACCAAATCTTTATATCGCCGTTGGTATTTCAGGTGCAATCCAGCATTTAGCTGGGGTGAACTCTTCAAAAACCATCGTGGTGATAAATAATGATGCGGAAGCACCGTTCTTCAAATCTGCGGATTATGGAGTAGTTGGGGATGCTTTCCAGATTATACCGGAATTAAATGCAAAAATTAAGGCTTTAAAAGGCTAAAATTTTCTATTTTTAATAATGAATAAAACGCTGGAATTGCTCCGGCGTTTTTTGTGCTTAAAAATATCCGGTTAAAAATAGGTTTTTTTTACTATTGCTAAAAAAATAGTACATTTACTAAAGAAGCAAATATATTAACTGATTAAATATAAACAATGGGAATGTTCGTTTGGAATATGGCAATTTCATTCCAGATATTGTTTATTATTTTAAGCAGTGTAATTTTCGCCTATCTGCGCGACAAAACTTTCAGATATTACATGCTTTACAACAGTTTTCTGCTGTTGTATCTGTTAACGCGCGACGATTATACGTACTTCACTTTTGAATATTGGGTGGCAGATTTTCTTGGTTTTAGAAATGCCGAGGTATTTACGCATATTCTGAACTTTTTTATTCAGATTATCTTTTACCATTTTTACTCGCTTTTTGCCCTTCATTTTCTGGATTTAAACCGACTAACGAGGAAATATTTTTTCACGGTGGTGAAAATTTTACGGGCTTTATTGCTGTTTTTTTTCGTTTTCGGCATTATCACGTATTACTTAACAGACTCCGATCTGTATATTTCGCTGTACACTTTCCTGTATTTGCCCGTTATGCTGACGATATTTGTGATTACGGTGATAAAAGCGTCAAAATATTCCGACAAACACAAGCATTTTTTTCTCATTGGGGTTTGCGCGTACGTAACTTTTGCGCTGACTTCTTTCATCGGAAGTTTTGTTCCGTCGCTTAATATTCCTCTTCCGATGGCGTTTTTTTACACCGGAATTGCGATTGAAACCATATTTTTTAGCCTCGGGCTCGCTTATAAAGTGAAACTCATTAATGATGAAAGAAACCGCGTACGGAATCTGGTGACGCGCCATAAACATCAGCAGCATATTACAAAACTACAGGGCTTGCTTGAAGGTGAAGAAACCGAAAGAAAACGTTTGGCACAGGAACTTCACGATGGAATTGCTGGCGATCTGTCGGCAATAAAATATAATTTGAACAATTTGAAAGTCGAAAATAGAATTTCGGAAAAAACCGAACTTTTAGACGATATTTTAGTCACCATCGATAAATCCTGCCGGCAGATCCGCGAAATTTCTCACAATCTTTCGCCGTCTTCAATTGCTAATTTTGGTCTTTTTGGCGCCACAGAAATCCTCTGTAAAAACATTGAACAGCTGTATCACATTAAAATAAATTTTACCTTCCCCGAAGAGAAACTGGAACTTGCTAAAAAGACCGAAATTCATGTTTACCGGATCATTCAGGAATTGCTGAATAACGTTGTAAAACATTCCGAAGCAAAAACCGCCAGCGTCGAAATTTTATATAACGAGCCATACTTGCTGATTACGGTAAAAGACGACGGAAAAGGCTTTGACGTCCATGCCGTTTCCAACGGAATTGGAATCAGCAATATTCTTTCGCGCGTGCGATTTTTAAATGCGAGGCTGAAAAGAGAAAGCAGTCCAGCGGGCACGCAGTTTATGATTACCGTTAATTTAAACCAGTTTCCGGAAGACTCAGAAGCGGAAAATTCCGCCAAAAATGCATTAAAAACCGCGAAAAAAAATTCTTAATCTAAAAAATCAATTATATTTGTACTTATGGATTATAAAAAACTAACCATTCGCGGAATTTCGTACAGCCAGACGCAATCCGGTGCTTATGCACTGCTTCTGGAACACGAAGAAAGCAATGTAAAACTTCCTGTAGTCATAGGTAATTTTGAAGCGCAGGCGATCTCGCTCGGTTTAGAAAAAGATATTCACCCGCCGCGCCCGCTAACGCACGATTTGTTCTCGAAATTTATTTCTTCAGCTAATTACGAAATCACTTCGGTGATCATTTATCAGATTATCGACGGTGTTTTTTTCTCCAACATCAATTTTAAAAATAAAGAATCCAACGAAGAATTAATTATGGATGCGCGCACTTCCGACGCCGTAGCGATGGCGGTCCGTTTTGAAGCACCAATCTACACAACTCAGCAGGTTTTAAGCGAAGCCGGTATTTTGCTGGAACTTGAAGATGTTTCAAAACAGGATACACCTTATGAAGAGGTTTCGGAAGGAAATTTATCGAGTTTAACGCTCGAAGATTTACATAAACTTCTGGAAGATGCCGTAAAAGATGAAGATTTCGATGCTGCACTGGAAATCCAGGAGGAAATTAAGCGTCGCAAAAAGAAAATAGACTAATATCACAACGATTATATGAATTTAAAATTACGTCTTACCGTTCTGTCTTTTCTGCAATTTTTTGTTTGGGGCGCGTGGCTTATCACCATTGGAGTTTATTGGTTCGGTACAAAACAGTGGGGTGGAGAAGAATTTGGGAAGGTTTTTGCTACTTTAGGAATCGCTTCGCTTATTATGCCCGCTATTACCGGAATCATCGCCGACCGTTGGATCAATGCAGAAAAACTCTTCGGAATACTCCATATTTTGTACGGAATCACCTTGTGTTTTTTACCGTCGGTTACTTCACCGGACAATTTCTTTTGGGTGATGCTATTGGCAATGATGTTTTACATGCCGACCATTTCACTTTCGAATTCCATTGCATATTACATTCTGAAAAATAACAATTATGATGTGGTGAAAGTTTTCCCGCCGATTCGGGTTTGGGGAACTATTGGTTTCATCGCCGCGATGTGGATTACCAATTTAACAGGTAATAAAGATTCCGGCTCTCAATTTTATATTGCCGCTGTTGTCGCGATTTTTTTAGGAATTTACGCATTTACTTTACCGAAATGTCCACCGCAAAATTTAATTCCGGAAGATGCACCATTATCTGAAAAGTTAGGCTTAAATGCTTTTTCGCTGTTCAAAGATTACAAAATGGCGCTTTTCTTTTTGTTCTCAATGTTTTTAGGTGCGGCGCTTCAGCTTACCAATATGTACGGCGATACCTATCTGTCGGATTTCGGAAAAATACCGGAATATGCTGACAGTTTTGTGGTAAAAAGATCAACTTTAATCATGTCCATCTCGCAGATTTCAGAAACACTGTTTATTTTGGCAATTCCATTTGCTTTAAAAAGATATGGTATTAAAAACGTAATGTTGATTTCAATGTTTGCCTGGGTTTTACGTTTCGGTTTCTTCGCCTATGGTGGACCGGAAGGTTTTGGTTTAGGTTTGATAATTCTTTCATGCATCGTTTACGGAATGGCGTTCGATTTCTTCAATATTTCAGGTTCACTTTTTGTTGAAACCACTACTGATTATAAAATTCGATCTTCAGCGCAAGGCCTTTTCATGATGATGACCAACGGTTTTGGTGCTATTATGGGAAGTTTGCTTAGCGGCTGGCTTATTCAGGAATTTTTCACCCACGAAAACGGTGATAAAATGTGGCATGAAATCTGGCTGGTTTTTGCGGCGTACGCGTTGGTTATTGCGCTGCTATTTAGTGTAATGTTTAAGCATAAACACGATCCGAAAGCTGTTGCAGATTTAACACATTAATTTATTTCCCCTTATAACACACTTTTTTCAAAGTGTGTTTTTTTTTGTAATTTGGCGAAATCTAAAATTTAAAAATAAATCAAATGAAAGAAGTATTCATCGTATCTGCAGTGCGGACTCCAATGGGAAGTTTCCTTGGAAGTTTAGCTGATGTTCCTGCAACAAAACTAGGTTCAACTGCGATTAAAGGTGCTTTAGATAAAATTAATCTTGATCCGCAACAGGTTCAGGAGGTTTATATGGGAAATGTTTTACAGGCTGGCGAAGGTCAGGCTCCTGCAAGGCAGGCTGCGATGGGCGCAGGTTTGTCTAATGAAACACCAACAACCACTATCAACAAAGTTTGTGCTTCCGGAATGAAAGCGGTAATGATGGCTGCTCAGTCCATTAAAGCTGGTGATCAGGATGTAATCGTAGCCGGCGGAATGGAAAATATGTCTTCAGTTCCGCATTATTTTAACGCGAGAAAATCGACCAAGTTAGGTGATGTAAAAATGGTGGACGGAATGGTCCATGATGGTTTAACAGATGTTTACGGAAAAGTTCACATGGGAGTTTGCGCTGAAAAATGTGCCGCAGAACATGGTTTTTCGCGAGAAGATCAGGATAATTTTGCAATTGAATCTTACAAAAGATCTGCAAAAGCCTGGAGCGAAGGTAAATTTTCTGATGAAGTGGTGCCGGTAGAAATTCCGCAAAGAAAAGGTGATCCGAAAATTTTCAGCGCAGACGAGGAATTTAAAGCTGTTAATTTCGAAAAAATTGGCACTTTAGCAACCGTTTTTCAAAAAGAAAACGGAACTATAACTGCTGCAAACGCTTCAACATTAAACGACGGCGCCTCTGCGTTGGTTTTGATGTCAAAAGAAAAGATGGAGGAGTTAGGTCTAAAACCTCTTGCCAAAATTATCTCTTACGCTGACGCTGCGCACGAACCGGAATGGTTTACCACCGCACCGTCGAAAGCGTTGCCAATTGCTTTAAAGAAAGTAAATATGAAACTTTCCGACATCGATTATTTCGAGTTCAATGAAGCTTTTTCGGTTGTAGGTTTAGCTAATAACAAAATTTTAGGTCTTGATGCTGCGAAAGTAAACGTAAACGGCGGCGCGGTTTCTTTAGGTCACCCGCTTGGAAGTTCTGGTTCCAGAATTATTGTGACTTTAATTAATGTTTTAAAACAAAATAACGGTAAATACGGTGCTGCTGCAATTTGCAACGGTGGAGGCGGCGCTTCAGCTATTGTAATTGAGAATTTATAAACAATAAGCACCTAATAATCAAACCATTAAGAATTACTGTGGATTTTTTCCGCAGAATCTTAATGGTTTTGTTATTTTTGTTACAATAATTTTAAAATAATGCCGGAAAAAGAAGATTTACCTCCTCAAAATATCAAGAACAATCCGAAAATCATGAAAGCCTGGGCACTGTACGACTGGGCAAATTCGGTGTATTCTTTGGTTATTACGTCAACCATTTTTCCAATCTATTATTCCATTCTCACCACCGCTTCTGAAAAAAGCGAGTATGTGGCGGAAACAGGTCAATGGATAAAGGTTCCGGTGCGGCACATGATATCAATTTTTGGTAAAGAATATCAACCCGACGCGATTTATGGTTATTCACTCACCATTTCATTTTTAATCGTGGTTTTACTTTCGCCGTTTCTATCGTCGTTAGCGGATACCATCGGTAATAAAAAATCATTCCTTCAGTTTTTCTGTTATCTCGGTTCAACTTCATGTATGGGACTGGCGATGTTTACCGGCATGGAAAACGTCTTTTTAGGTTTGCTTTTCAGCATTACCGCAAGTGTAGGTTTCTGGGGAAGTTTGGTGTTTTATAATTCCTTTTTACCGGATATTGCAACGCCCGACAAGCA
The DNA here is from genome assembly GCF_900114045.1 of Kaistella treverensis. Lineage (GTDB taxonomy): Bacteria > Bacteroidota > Bacteroidia > Flavobacteriales > Weeksellaceae > Kaistella > Kaistella treverensis. Next base: position 659,953 of record NZ_FORQ01000001.1, on the reverse strand, counting down.
GGATGCGCTGTCGGCCAAAGGTTACGTTTATGGCTATCTGGGGTCCGTGGTGCTTGTAATTATTTGCCTTGTGCTTATTCAGGTTTTTGCGAAAAATGCCGAAGAAGCCAAAACTTATACCCGAATTTCTTTCCTTTTAACCGGCGCGTGGTGGTTTGTTTTTGCACAATATACCTTTAAACATTTACCGCAATTCGGCAATATTAAAGAACAGCTGCCGAAAGATTTGGTTTTGCTGAACTACAAAAACATTTTTAAAAAGCATGAAGAGCAGGGCGGATTTTGGGAGGTTTTAAAGGATAATTTTCATTTTTATCTGGACATTGGCCGTCAGAGTTTCCGCGAACTTTTCAAGGTTGGAAAAACATTATTTGAAGACCGAAATCTAAAGTTTTTCCTGTCCAGCTTTTTCTTTTACAGTGTCGGCATGCAAACCATTTTCCTTATGGCAACGCTTTTCGGTAAAAGCGAAATCAATCTGGAGCAGGACCGGCTTATTATGGTTTTGTTGCTTATTCAAATTGAAGCCATCATTGGAGCGCTTTTTTTCTCCTGGTTATCGCGAAAAATCGGCAACAAAAATGTAATTTCCATCGCAATTGCTTTGTGGATTGTCGCTTGTCTTTCTGCATTTTATCTGAACAAAGAAAACCCGAATGTTGAATATCAGTTTTACGGAATTGCCGCTATTATTGGTTTGGTGATGGGCGGTCTGCAGGCAATGTCACGCTCTACATACTCGAAACTTCTGCCGGAAAACAGCATGGATAACACTACGTATTTCAGTTTCTATGATGTTTTGGAAAAAATCGCAATCATTATCGGAACATTTATTTTTGCCACGATGATTGAGCAATATCACAATATGCGCTTCGCGGCACTGTCAATGACGTTGTTTTTTGCGATCGGACTTATTCTAATTCGCTTTTTAAAATTAAAATCGAATAATAAAGCTGCGGTTTAATAACTGACATTCAACATCTTTGGCTTAAGTATTGTTAGTTGAATAGCAATTTCTAATCAAATTTTTTGTAATTTTGCATCAACACAATTGAGCAGTTTAAATTAATGGCAAATTCTTTATTTTACGCGAAAGTCCTCCTTTTTGGAGAGTACGGTATCATCGAAAATTCTCACGGATTGACGGTGCCTTACAGCTTTTATAAAGGAACACTGAAGTTTTCCCATTTAAGCAGCGATTTCGAAAAAAAATCGAACCTTTCCCTTCAGAAATATTCTGATTATCTCACGAAATTAGACCTGCCAAAATCTTTTCTACTCAATATTTCAGAACTAAAAAAAGACATCGAAAAGGGCCTTTTTTTTGATTCTAACATTCCGCAGGGTTATGGCGTAGGAAGCTCCGGTGCCATGGTTGCAGCAATTTTCGAAAGATATTCTAAAACTGATTTTACACCTGACAATATTTCCAAAGATCAACTGATGAATCTGAAAAGAGTTTTCGGTGAAATGGAAAGTTATTTCCACGGAAAAAGTTCGGGTATCGATCCGCTGATTTGTTACATGAATCTACCGATTCTTATCGAAAGCAAAGAGAACGTAGATAAAGTGTCAATTCCCGCTAGTCAGGAAGGAAAAGGAGCTATTTTCCTTATTGATTCCGGAATGACCGGCGAAACCGGCCCGATGGTGCAGATTTTCTTTGAAAAAATGAAAACCGAAGGTTTCCGCAAAACCATGAAAGAAGAGTTTATTCGCTATAACAACGCCTGTATCGATGCATTTTTGAAAAAAGAAATGACGCCGCTCTTCAAAAACTTAAAAAGTCTTTCGGTGTGGGCTTATGAACACTTCAAACCGATGATTCCCGAAAGCATTTATAAAGCCTGGAAAAACGGTCTGGATACCAACGCATATTATCTAAAACTGTGTGGCAGCGGCGGTGGTGGCTATATTCTTGGTTTTACAAAAGACTATAAGAAAGCCGAAAAGATGCTGGAAGGTTTTCATAAAGAAGTCATTTACAGGTTCTAAAAATTCGAGCCAAAAAAGCCACAAAATATGTATTTACCTAAGTGACTTTCCGGCGCATGAGAAATCCTTTGGTTTACCGCTTATCGCAGTTTATCGCCTTTTTAATGGGCGCTAAAGTATTCGTTACTTTACTTTTAACATTCGCTTTATACGTTTCCACTTTTTTTCTGTTTAACCAGGAAGAAAGCCTGCGCGAATTTGTTTTTGATCTGCGTGTTCACGGGATTATTTTCTGCACTATTTTAAGCGTTTTAGCGGGCGGAATTATCAACCAGTTTTACGACCGCGAAAAAGATCAGATCACAAAACCCTTCCGAACGAAACTGCAGAATTTCCTGAAACAGAAATACTTTCTGTACGCGTACTTGGTTTTAAACATATTTTCACTTACGCTGGCGGTACTTATTTCAGAACTTGTTTTTGTTTTTTTCCTGATTTACCAGTTTTTGATGTGGTTTTACAGCCACAAACTCAGCAAAATTCTGGTGCTGAACAACATCACATTTGTCGGACTCACGCTGTATCCGTTTTTCGGCATGCTCGTTTATTACCGAACGCTGTCGCTGTACATCATTTTGCTTTCGGTTTTTATCTTTTTGATGCTGCTCATCATCGACATTATAAAAGATACACTCACCAAAAACGCGGATAAAATTTTCGGTTACGCCACGATTCCAAATTCGTTCTCTCAAAAAATTACCCGCTATTTGCTCGTTTTTTTGCTGATTTCTGTAATGGTAACCTGCGGTTGTATTATTTATATTAAAGGTTTGGGTTCCATAATGAGCTATTATTTTGCTATCAGTATTTTGGTGCAGATTGTTTCGGTTTTTCTGATTTTAATTAAAGTAAAAAATGGCAAATTCCTCAATTTAAATTTAATGAGGATTTGGATTTTTATTGGAATTCTCGCCATGCTCGCGAACGGTATTAAAAGTTATTTCTTCTAATAATTTCGAAAAATACAGTCTAAAAAGGGCAGAATTTTTGGTTTTAATGAATTTCACTTCTCAAACATTACAACAAATAATTTAAAAAATAACGTATCTTTGCAGATAAAATTTTTCGGAAAAATGAGCAGAGACAGCAACGGTAATAAAAAAGCACGCATTAGCAAAATTTCTAACAAAGGAAGTTCTGCAAAACCGAGTGTGACAAAGTCTGCGCGACCACGTGCTGAAAAACCTGTAGAAAAACAGGAAGCAAAAGAACCGAAAGCGCCAAGAGAACCGCGCCTTTTATCGCAGTCTGAAGCAAAATCTTACGAAAAAACTTTCAACAAACCGGCTTCCCGAAAAATGGGGAAAAGAATCGGGAAATCTTTTGATTCTAGTTCAAAATTGGAAAAAACTGGTGACAAAAAGCCATACAAAAAACCTTTTGTTCCTGTAGATCAAGCTGAAAAAACACGTTCATATGTACAGAAAAGAAGGTTCGATAAATTAGCAAAAGAAATTCCGAAAGAATCCATCCGTTTAAATAAATACATCGCGAATTCCGGCATTTGTTCACGTCGTGAAGCTGATGAACTCATCACGCAGGGACTTGTTCAGGTGAACGGTCAGGTAGTGACTGAAATGGGCTATCAGGTTCAGAAAACCGATAAAGTAATTTTTGACGGTCAGGGGATTACACCGGAAAAACCGGTTTATGTTTTATTGAATAAACCAAAAGGCTACATTTCTACGACCAAAGATGAAAAAGCACGGAAAACCGTAATGGATTTGGTAGCTAACGCTTCGCCGTACCGCTTATTTCCTGTCGGCAGACTGGACCGTTCAACCACGGGCGTAATTTTGCTTACCAATGACGGTCATATGACGAAAAAGCTTACGCATCCGTCATTCCAAATGAAAAAGATTTATCACGTGAGTTTGGACCGGAAACTTGACCGTGCAGACCTTAACGCAATTGCGGAAGGAATCCGTCTGGAAGAAGGCATCGCAGAAGTTGATAATATTTCCTACATCGAAGGAAAACCGAAAAACGAAGTCGGCATCGAGCTTCACATCGGCTGGAATAGAGTAGTACGCCGAATTTTCCAAAAATTGGGTTACGAAGTTGAACTTTTAGACCGCGTAATGTTCGCCGGTTTAACGAAGAAAAATATCAAGCGTGGTCACTGGAGAATCCTCACGGATCTGGAAGTGAACAATTTAAAAATGCTTTAAAAATTCGGAGCTAAAACGACCTTTTTTGTGGATTTGCAAAAAGGGATTTTTGTGCCAATAACACGGAATTTTTTAAAACCATATTTTCATCAAAATAAAAAGAGACTTTTTTCAAAGTCTCTTTTTTAATTTAAAAATTTACGCTGGTACTTTCGGATTTTCCTCACGGTCCCAGAAACGGTGCAGTTTGATATTTTCTACCAGTTCCGCTAAATCTCCGTTCGTAGTAACACCTTTCGCCGGTAGTTTTACTTCCGGAATTGCTTTATTTAAAAAATCAGAAGCGTCTTCAGCTGTTGCTATTGGCTTACAATGTTTATAAGCTTCTGCTACGAAATGCAGCGCATCCGGATTTCCAGCAAGCGTTTCCGTACTGTTTCCACCAGCGACATACACTGCATCAAAAACTACCGAAGCAGCCGTTAGCAAACTTTCATCAATCGGATATTCATCGCCCGAAATTGTTTTTACAAAACCGTGGTGCGGCGCCACGACAAAAACCATCGCACCCAAATCACAAAGCTGTTTTTTAACTTTTGTAAAAGCTTCATCGTTCACCCCATCTGCAGTTAAGATAGCAATTCTTCGCGCAATAATATCCGTTGGCAATTTAGTCGCCATACTTAGTGATGGCGCGTCACTCAACGGAAGTTCATTTTTAAATGAATGATAATGTTCTAGATTTGCACCTGCCGGAATTCCGTCCGTAATCGGCTGCGATAATCTTTCCGGTGTTAGACCTAAATTTTTCCCCACGATTTGTGAAAGTTCTTCATTAACTTCTAACAGCATATTCACCACACGCTGACGGATCGGAACAATTTTCACTTTTCCTAACTCAAACGAAAACGCATTTTGAATGTGTCTTTTTTCAGCATCAGACATGCTTTGGTAAAACAAAGCCGGTTGGCTGAAATGATCGAAGAAACTTTTGCTGCGCTGACGGATTTTTGATGCATCGATGCGTTCTTCAAACGATGAAAATCCACCTTCCGAAATCATTGCCTGGAACGGACAGCCGCCTCCAATCGAATTTGGACTATAAGACACTTTTCCTTTGTTAATCTGCATTCTGTGCATTCCGTCTCGCTGGTTATTTGTAACTTCAGGAATGGATTTATTAATTGGAATTTCATGGAAATTCGGCCCGCCTAATCTGGAAATCTGCGTATCTGTATAAGAAAATAGTCGTCCTTGAAGTAGCGGATCGTTAGTAAAATCGATGCCTGGAACCAAATGTCCGGGGTGGAAAGCAACCTGTTCAGTTTCAGCAAAAAAGTTATCTGGATTTCTGTTTAAAGTCATTTTTCCGATGATTTCTACCGGAACCATTTCTTCCGGAATTAATTTCGTCGGGTCCAGAAGATCGAACGGAAATTTATGCTCGTCTTCCTGCGCCACAATCTGCACCCCGAGTTCCCATTCGGGGTAATGGCCTTCATCAATCGCTTCCCAAAGATCGCGTCGGTGATAATCCGTGTCTTTTCCGGCGATTCTTTGCGCTTCGTCCCAAGCGAGACCTAAAACACCTTGTTTTGGTTTCCAGTGAAATTTTACAAAATGCGACTTTCCTTCATCATTAATAAATCTAAAAGTGTGAATACCAAACCCTTCCATGGTTCGTACACTACGTGGGATACCGCGGTCGCTCATTTTCCAAATTACGTTGTGCATGGTTTCCGGCATCAAAGAGACAAAATCCCAGAAAGTGTCATGTGCTGACGCCGCTTGTGGGATTTCATTGTGTGGTTCGGGCTTTACAGCATGTACCAAATCCGGAAATTTAGTCGCATCCTGAATAAAAAATACCGGCATATTATTTCCTACCAAATCATAATTTCCTTCCTGAGTATAAAATTTCACTGCAAATCCGCGCACATCTCTCGGCATATCTGTAGAACCTCTCGATCCCTGTACGGTGGAAAAACGGGCAAATACCGGTGTTTTAATGGAAGTATCATTCAGAAATTTTGCTTTTGTATATTTTCCCATCGGTTTGAACAGCTCGAAAACGCCATGTGCGCCGGAACCTCGTGCGTGCACAATTCTTTCCGGAATTCTTTCGTGGTCAAAATGCGTAATCTTTTCACGCAGTATAAAATCTTCCAAAAGCGTCGGTCCGCGGTCACCGGCTTTTAAGGAATTCTGGTCGTCATTTATTTTTAATCCCTGGTTGGTGTTTAAAAATTCACCCTGGTTATCAGTCGTATACTTGCCGAGCTGTTCTTTCTTCGGATTAGCTCCGTTTTCAAATGGTTCACTTTCGTTTATTTTCATCTTGTTTTTTTTTAATGTTTGGTGGTTTGCTAAACAGCGTTCAGGTCTTTTGATTGAAGTTTTCCGTCTACAGCTTGAGAATTTAAGTTGGTATCCGCAATGTAGCTCAGTAAAGAGTCAGACTTTTTTTCTTCACCTAAAGTTCGGAGCAGTAAATCCAAAGCAGTTCGTTCATTTAAAGTTTTCGCAAAAGCAGCTAAAGTTCCGTAAGATGCAATTTCGTAATGTTCCACTTTTTGCGCGCTTGCAATAATTCCGGCGTCGCGAACCGGACCTTCCACGGTAGAATTCATCACCTCATTTCCTTCGGTAATAATTCCTTCAATTGCCGGACATTTTTTGCCTTCTGCTTTTTCGCCGAGCGATTCAAAAACCATTTCCAGACGCACAACCTGTTCTTTGGTTTGCGCTAAATGATCTTTAATTGCGGTTTTTAGTTTTTGGTTGGTTGCCTGCTCGAACATTACTGGCAAAGTTTTCACGAGCGCATTTTCTGCATAGTAAATGTCTTTCAGACTGTCGAGAAAAAGTTCCCGAAGTGTGCCTGCTACTTCTGATTTTTGTGCTGGTTTTTTCTTTGTTTCCATTATTTGTGAATTTATTTGGTGTTAAAAAGCTATTTTTTTGCGTTTCTTCCTTTGATTTTAAACAGCTGAAGTTTTCGAATTTCCGAAGAAAGTTTAAGCAAAACACGGAACAATTTTTAAACCAAGTTGGTGCTGTTTCTTTAATTTAGATTACGACTAATTAAAGAACTGCATGTTTGTAAAATCAAAGCAAAAAAAACGCCGCTAAAACAGCAATATTTTTCGATTTGATGAACTTAAACAAAATAGAAAAAAGTGCTCATTTAGCTCCGAAAAAATTTAAATAAATATTTTAAAACGAGTTACGCCGAAAAAATTTTATTTTGTAAACGTAAATTCTTCCCGCTGAACCGGTGTTTTTTCGCAAAGTTCATTAAACTCTTCAATCGAAGAAAACTGCAGCTGTTCGATAATTTTATATTCGTAAAAAGCTTTGAAAGTCTCGTTTTTAAAAATCCACGGTTCTACGCCGATTAAATTCTCGCCTTTATAAAAAGTTTGATTCACCACACCGTCCGGACCTTCAGAAATCTCCATTTTTCGGCCTTCCGGCTGAATTTTATCCATGCAGATCAGCAAAGAAAATGCGTCGCACCATTCCACAAAGCGGTAAAGCCGTTCCGCATATTTTTGGTCTATGCTCAAAGATTTCAAAATATCCCGACGGTTTTTTTCCTGCTCTTTCAGGAAATTTTTCAGGTTTTCATCTTTTTTCCGTTCTTCTTCACCAAAGACAAAATCAATGTGCATCGATGTTAAAAGCGCGTTCAGCTGGCTTTTTGCAGTAGCAAGTTCCATCACGCTTAATTTCTGCTTAATATCGGTTTTTTTCTTGCCGTCGTCTATTGCAAAATGTCGTGGTGCTCCGGCTTCCGTAAGGTTTTTACTTTGCTGTGTTTCTGCGGCGCCGTCGTCGTGTTCCGCAATTGCAATCAGCGTTGGAACCATAATGTCATTCGGTAAATCAATATCATATTGGTACGCCAACATCGCTGCCAGCAAACCGTGCGAACGTTGATTGATGATTTTCCAGCCTTTTTGGTGAGAAGTGACGATCATTTTTAATTATTTAGAAAAGTTCAGACGGTAAAAATATGCCGTTATTCCTCGGTATTTTTTGGTTTTGTCCGAACGATGAAACGCAGCGCCATATCTTTGGTGAAATATGCGGTCGTCCAGTTATACAGCGTGCTGATGCGGTTCCGGTAATTGATAAGCGAAAGCAGGTGAATAAAAAGCCACATTGCCCAGGCGATAAAACCGGAAAAAAACATTTTGGGTTTCGGAAATTCGGCGACTGCTTTATTTTTGCCGATGATCGCCATCGAACCTTTGTCGTGATAGCTGAAAGGTTTTGGCGTTCCCTTTTGAAAACGTTCTAGAAAGTTTTCAGCTAAATTATCAGCCTGTTGAATCGCGACCTGAGCAACCTGCGGATGACCTTCCGGAAAATTCGGATCGACGTTCATTAAACACGTGTCTCCAAGAGCAAAAATATCATCGAAGCCGACGAGTCTGTTGTAAGCATCAACAATTAATCTTTTTCCGCGGCCATAAGCTTCCTGCGGTAAACCTTTGAAAATAATGGCAGTGACACCCGCTGCCCAAATTAAATTTTTTGTCGGAATAGATTCGCCGTTTTTAAATTGAACAGCTTCATCTATAAACTCGGTGACCATGGTATTGAGCTTAATTTTAACGCCCATCTCGGTCAGTTTTTTATAAGTGTATTGCTGCGATTTTTCGCTCATCGGCGTGAGTACAGCGTTTAAACCATCGACAAGATAAATCTCACCGCCGGCACCTTTCAGCTCAGGATAATCTTTGGCAATGATATTTTTTTTCATTTCGGCAAACATTCCGGAAATTTCCACGCCAGTCGGACCGCCGCCCGCAACCACAACGGTTAACAATCTTTTGCACTGTTCCGGATCGGTTTCGCGCGATGCCATTTCCAGCCGTTCCAATAAAGTGTTCCGCATGGAAAGCGCATCCGACACGGTTTTCATTGGTATTGCGTTTTCTTCAATACTTTTGATTCCGAAATAATTCGTGACGCAACCGCTTGCTATAACCAAATAATCATACGAAACTTCGCCGGTGGAAAGCATCACTTTTTTTTCTGCGGGAAAGATTTCTTCAAGCTCACCCAGTCTGTACCGAAAATTTTTCTTTCCGCGGAAAAGTAGTCTGTAAGGATAGCAAATGCTGGACGTTTCCAAATATCCCGTGGCAACCTGATAAATTAAAGGTGGAAAGAAATTGTAATTGTTTTTGTCCACCAGCGTGATTTCAAAACCGGGTTTATCAGCAAGCTTTTCAGCGAGGTTTACGCCAGCAAAACCACCGCCGATAATCAGTATTTTTTTTCGGTCCATACTCATTTTAAATTTTTTTTAAATAAAATTTTTACCTGCTTTAAGGGGAAATTTTTTTAAGAAGTAAAGGTTAAAACGTAGCTTGAAAATATCCGTGTTGTTTAAGGTAATTTTCCTTTTTTAGCTTGAAAACGGTTTTAAAAATCATCATACTTTATGCCATTTCCTGGCGAAATAAAAATAATGTTTTACTATTCAGCACATTATGTTTCGACATTTTAAGAAAATTCAGTCATTTAACAGCCAAAAAATTTCGCTGAAATGCGATTGAAAAAACTGGTTTGGTACAACAAATGATGCAACTTTTAAAACATTAAAAAATTAAAGGTGATGAAAACAAAAATTATGACCGCAGTTTTATTTGGAATGGTGCTCAGCGCCTGTTCCAAAAATGAATCGAATTCCAATACCCAGCCGGCGGATTATGCCGAAACGCGCGATGCTTTAATTCAAAACAGAGCAAGTGACTCTCTCGCGGGTGACAGTATCGATAGCGCAAACGGACCGACCGCAATGCCGCCGCAGGAAAAACGTCCGGACACAGAACCTTAACCCTATCAAAAATATGCTAAAAGTATTCGAAGAATTTTCGGATACTTTTGGTATGCTTTGACCTTATAATAAATGGATCAATTTTAGTTATTAAAAATATCAGGATTTAACACCCAAAAATTTTATATGATAGAAGCCAGCGAATATTCATTTGATTTAAAGCAAATGTTGTGGGGAGATTTCGGATTGCTGATTTATTTGGAAGTCATCCTGAGAATCCTCGTCATTATGGTTTACACCATTTTGATGATCCGCTGGATCGGCAAAAGAGTAGTGGGCGGTCTGGGCAGCTCCGATATTTTGCTGATCGTCGCCATGGGAAGCGCGGTGGGGGATGCTATGCTATACCCAGATATTCCGCTCTCAATCCCACTTACGGTGATTACCTTAATTGCTGCTTTCCAAAAATTGTACGTTTATGTCGGAATTAAATACCAACCCGTGCGGAAAGTCACACACCCGAATGTGATGAAATTGGTGGAACACGGAAAGCTGCTTAAAGAAAATTTCGAAGTAGATGATATTGATAAAAATGAAGTTTTCATGCTTCTGCGGCAGCACGGAATTCAATATTTATCTGAAGTTGAGCACGCATATTATGAGCAGTCGGGTGAACTGAGTGTTTTTAAGTATGAAAATCCTCCGGTACTGGAAAATTCAATTTTACCGGAACATTTATCGGATCAAAATTGATTCATGACAAAAAAAACCGGCTATTTGTGGGTTTTTTTACTTTTTTAAATTTCAAATTATTCAGCAGAGCTAACTGAATACTGAATTGGTTTAAAACTTCCACCATTGCTGTCTTCCGCGGAACACGCCGTTAAGCAGACCAAAAGATCCATTTGAGCTTTAAATTTTACAAAATCTCCGGCTTTTGAAGTTGGTGGTAAAACAGAAATTTTACCTTTTTCATCAAACTGTACATTCATAAAAATATTGAAAGCGGTCGGAATATCATCCTGTTTAATGCCCATTGGCGCGAGATTCTTTGATAAATTTTCTAAACAACTCGGGTGATAACCACCGTAATTGTACATAATTTCGAAAGTTTCCTTGCTGCACGGCGCTAAAAGAAAATCGTTTCTGCCATTGGTATCTTCAATGATTTCCGCCATTTTCCGGGAGCGGTTGCTCCAGAGAAAATTCCCTTTTGTAATTAAAATTGATTCTTCAAAATCCAGCGTTTTTCCCGAAGATAATTTTTCATTAAAATCATTCGCATTAAACAAAACCATGTCGCTTACCTGCATTCCTTTCGGGTCAATAACCGTTAGGATTTCACCTTTTTTCAGGTAAAATGCTTTGCCGCTTTGTTTTTCAATTGTACAAATTTCGCTCATCAATTTTTATTTAAGAATGATGGAAAGGACATTTCCAGCTTTTTTCTACATTTCTGCCGCTATATTGTTTAGCTTCGGAATCCTGACCGAAATCCCGCAAAACCGGATTGATTTCACCCTGTAAATCGGCATCATTCTGACGAATAGTATCCCGAACAGTTTCATAAGTTCCCATTTCGCGTAGTTTTTCAAATTGGTGATGAAGATTGAAAACAAAAGTCGGATACGGCGCCCGACGTGCAAGTCTTGAACTTTTTGAATGCATTCCAATGATGTAAAACGCTCTTCCGCCTAAACTGAAACTGAAATTGGGATTTTCCGGATCGTCACTTACACGCGGATCCCATTCCTGATCGTCCAGCTCGTGAAGTTTTTGCAAAGAATTCCACAAGGCTTTTTCAAAACTAATTTCATCATCGAATGTATTTTTAGGAAAAACCGCTAAAAAAGATTCAAAATTATTTCCTTCGAAATCATAGTTTTCCAGATAGTCTTTTAAATCCGAAAGCAGTTGCTGCAATTCCGACGGATCTTCCATATCGTCATAAACACCGAGTCGGTAATTTTCCATTTTGATAATGGATTTCGCCATGATGCACGGATGTTCTTCGTTCTCTATAAAATTTCTAAAATCTTCTTCTATCTTTTTTAATTTTGGATGGGTTTCTGCAGTTGCATTCATTTTTTTCGTGTTTTTATAATGAAATTGGCAAGATTTAGATAGCATTTCACCAAATCAAAAGGCAGTTATTTTCGAAGAGGTGAAATGGAAAATTTTGCAGTAAATGCCGTGAAAATCTTTCTTGCTTATTCCAAAGAATTCGTTCTGAAACTTCACAAATTATACCAAATGATAATTTTTCGCCGCATTTCAGGCGTTTTTTTAAGATTCAGCAATTCTTTATTTAAAAAAATAAAAAGCGCAAAAGCACTTTTTTTGCGCTTTTAAGGTCTATTTTTTTAAAATTTAATCACCAGTTTCCGAGTGTGCTGAATCTACAGGTTTTGATTGTGAAGAACCTTTTTTTTCATTTCTGTATTTTATGATTTGGTAAAAGCGAAAATTTGCCGCTTTAAGCGGCAAATTTTTAATTAATTTCACTTTTCTTTTTCGGTATATCGATGATTTCCGCCTGGCGTTTGGAATGTTCCCGAACGTAAACTTCTTTTCGCAAATTGGTGCTCGAAAAACGGTGGCGACGCGTGTTGTAGTAGAGTCTGATATTTTGTGATTCGCAATATTCACGGCCCGTAAAGTTTTTATCTTTATATTCATCACCGATAATTCGCACATCAATTTTATAAAGTTTTAAAATATCTTCAAGATCTTTTTCGGTGGTGTACGGAATAATTTCATCCACGTATTTGCATGCGTGAAGCTGAATGTAACGTTCAACTACAGTTTGAGTCGGTTTATTTTTTTCCGGCCTGTCAATGGTCGGATCAGTTTGAAGTCCAACGATCAGATAGTCGCACTGCGATTTTGCTTCCGCCAACATTCTTACGTGACCGGCATGTAGAAGATCGAAGCAGCTAAAAGTGATTCCGACCATATTCCTTGATTTATCATTTGTTTTTTCCATAATAGTGTTTTTTAATTTTTTACGCTGTCGCCAAAAAGTTTAGTTTTTGCTGTTGACGCTCCAGACATTCAATGTAGTCCAGTACAGGAATACGGTTCCCGTTTTCATCCAAATCGAAAAGTCCGCAGTTGCTGTAAACCGAAAGATTGTCCCAATCCGGACGGTCTGTAATCGGGTAAATGCATACGCCATGAAAATCTACACCGCGCTGATGAGCCAATAAAACCTGTGCTGTAATTTCTTCCAGCCACTGTGCACGACCTTCACCGAAATGTCCGGTTTCGGAGAGAAAAATAGGTTTTTCATATCTGGTATAAGCTTGTAACAACAGTTCATTCAGCTCCACCCGTTCGTTATTTTCATCCGGCCAAGCGAGACTTTTATCTTCACCGCGCCATTGGCAGTTCCAGTAATAATTGAAGCCGAGAATTTCGAGAAAACTTTCATCACCGCCTAAATCCGGACACATTCTGCCTGCGATTATGTCCATTGCTTCAAACTGGTATTGATTTCGTCGGTATAAATGATCCGGATCATCACCATCATCATGGATAAGCACAAGCGGCTCTACCAACACTATTTTACAGGTCGGATCTTCTTCTTTTAAAGCTTTTATTCCTTTAATTGCAGCTTTACATAAATGGTATTTGATGTCCCAACCATTATGAGTTGCAAAAGGTACGGTGCCGCGCGCTTCACCCGATAACCAGGATAAAAAACTGATTTCGTTTATTGGAACCACATAAAGGGTTTCGTCAGACATTAAACGGTAAAACTGCACAAAAGCGCGGCAAAGATTTTCAAAACGCTGCGCGAAGTGCGGGTGTGTAGGGAATAAACCGTCCGGATAACCAAAATGAATGAGATCCCAGATCACCTGGATACCAAATTTTTCAGCGGCTTTGATTCGGGTTAAAACTTCAGAAAAATCGTAGTTTCCCGGTGTTTTTTCCAAATTGCTCCAGCATATGCCTTCTCGAACGGTGAAAATTCCCATTTCAGCCAGATTCCGGTAATCTTCATAAGCCCTAACATCGTGCTGTGTTTCCTGTAGCAGATTTACGCGGTCGCCGTGGCGGTTAATGTGGTCTGCACACTCAAAACCACCCATGAAAAAACTTTTAAAAATGTAATTTGATTTCATATCCGCATTTCTAAGGTTTCAAATAGTTCCAAAGCATTTTTAAATGCCTGATCCATATTAAAATATTTATAGTTTGCTAAACGTCCTACGAAATATATGTTTTCCAGTTTATCCGCTTCCTCCTTATATTTATTATAGATTTCCTGATTTTTTTCATTCGGAACAGGATAGTAGGGTTCGCCACTATCCACCGTATATTCCTTTACAATACTGGTCTTGCTGGATTGCTGATGACCGAAATGTTTGTATTCAATAATTCTGGTAAAATCTACCTCTTCACCCGGATAATTTACGACCGAATTTTCCTGGAAATATTCCTGATCCAAGTGCTCGGTTACGAAATTAATGGAACGGTATTCCAGCTTTTCCATCAATTTCTTTTCAAACTCAAAAAAACGGTCAATTGGCCCGGTATAAAATAGTTTTTCATAGTCGCCAACCTGATCTTTAACATCGAAAAAGTCTGTATTTAAAAGCACTGTAATATTCGGATGATCCAGCATTTTTTCGAATAGCTGCGTATATCCACCAACTGGTAAAGCCTGGTGTTTGTCGGAAAAATAACGGTCATCGTAATTATGGCGCACCGGAATTCTCTCTAAAACCGAGGCATGCAGTTCTTCCGGATATTTGTCCCATTGCTTTTTGGTGTAATGCTTGAACATTTTTTCATAAAGCACTTTTCCCACGCTGTTTAAGACAGCTTCTTCACCATTTTTAGCATTTTCAAACGGCGTTCGGTTTTCTTCCAGCCATTGCTGCATTTCCTCCTCAGATTTTATGTTGGTATTGAAGAGGGTATTTACGGTGGTGATATTAACCGGAATAGGAACCGTTTTACCGTCAACACGTGCTATTACACGGTGATGCCAAGGATACCACTCGCTAAACCGGTTTACATATTCCCAAACCTGCTCATCATTGGTGTGAAATAAATGAGCGCCATATTTCGAGACCAATATTCCGTTTTCATCATATTCGTCAAAGCAGTTTCCTGCGATATGATCTCTTTTTTCAATAACCAAAACCTGTTTTCCAATAGACGCATAACGTTCAGCTAATGTGGCACCGGAAATACCGGCGCCAATAATTAAAACATCATAATCGGTCATGCTATTGCTCTTTTTATCATTAGACGCATATTTTCTGCAGTGGAATCCCAGGACGTTTTTTGTAAAATTTCCCGGTATTCGCGCCTAAAATTCTGTTTTGGATTTTTGATTGCGGTGATGAAATCGTCCGAGTCGTTTATTAAAGTTACGCAATTGCTGTAATCGCGCGCTACATCCTTAATTTTGGTAGAAATAATTGGTTTTTCTGCCGCCATATATTCCAAGGTTTTTGTAGGGCTGATGAATTTTGTAGAATCGTTTAAAGCGAAAGGCATCATCGCAACGTCGAAATATTGAAGATAGCTCGGCAATTCGTCGTAAGATTTCATACCTAAATAATAAATGTTTTGCGCGCGTGGCAAGTCGCTTTCTTCAATTTTACAAAGGGGACCAATCATCACGAAAGAAGCATCGGGACTTTTTGCTGCGGTTTCCCGAATTAGGTCCAGATCAATTCTTTCATCAATCACGCCGTAATAGCCAATAATTGGTGCAGCAATTCCTTCTAAATCCGCAGGTTTCGGATTGTTTCTGCTTGAAAAATGAGAGATATCAACCGAACTAGGGAAACAAAAAACGTTGTGGTGTTTTTGCTTTTTGGATTCGTACAGCGATTTTCCACCCGTATAAACAACGTCGGCAGCGGCTAAAAGTTGCTGCTCCTGCTCCAAAAGTTTGCTCGATGCGCCTTTAAATAAAGAAAGCTCGTCCATGCAATCATAAACGACGCTTTCAAAATCTAAAGTCTCTAAGACTGGAACAAAAGCCGCTGAATAAAACCATCCAAGTGCAAAATCGGTTTGTTTAAGATGCTTTTTTAAGTAAGGGCCAATTTCGTCGATGTGATCGACTGCAGGTTGGCAAACATCAATTTGCGAATTTAATCTTCGGACAGAAAAAACCGATTTTTCCTCATTTCTTTTGAGCGGTTCTTCTACGACCAATATTTTATAATCTTTCGCCAGGCGGCTGATGATGTGTTGTGGTCTTTGGTAAACGAAATCCCAGCGAAGATGACAGAAGACAATCATGTCATACTTCTGGAATCCATTTTTTGAATGGTTTTTCATAGCGTATGTGTTTATAGTTTTAATGTAGAGCTGAAAACAACTTAGAACGTTGTTTTGGTAGTTTTGCAGAAACAATTAATATACCAAAATGCGAAATCAATAATGTTTTTGATTATGACTTTATTATATAGCAGTAACTTGCTTATTAGCTATATTATTTATTAATTATAGCTTTTAATATGATTAAATTCTTAATTTAATTTTTTTTGTGAAAAAATTTTTTATTTGCAGTCCTATTTCCATTAATTAGTCATAAGGTCAAAAATATAATTTTGGAAAAAAAGGGTCTTTTAACAGTAAATCTTTAGAAAAATTTTCCTGGTTTGCTTAAAATGTGCTTATAAAAAAGAAAGATTTAAAGCAAAAAAAACGCTCCGTTCGGAGCGTTTGAATTATTAAATTTAAATGTAAAGCAGTTCTCTAATAAATTAAATTCCGTCAATAATTTTATTAAGAGTTTCTGAAGGTCGCATGGCATCATCGGTTTTGTCGGTATCCGGGAAATAATATCCGCCAATATTCTGAGGTTGTCCTTGCGCACCAATCAATTCTTCATTGATTTTTGCTTCATTTTCAAGCATTGCCTTTGCCATAGGTGCAAAAATTCCCGCTATTTCTGGGCTTTTTTCCTGATTTGCCAAAGCTTCTGCCCAATACATTGCAAGATAAAAATGTGAGCCTCTGTTGTCGATGGAACCGATTTTTCTTGAAGGTGATTTATCATTTGCCAGGAATTTTTCATTGGCTACATCCAAGGCATCCGCTAGAATCTGGGCTTTCTCATTATTTTGAGTTTGCGCCAAATGTTCCAAACTTGCCTGCAAAGCCATAAACTCACCGAGTGAATCCCAACGCAAATATCCTTCGCTGATAAACTGCTCAACGTGTTTTGGTGCTGAACCTCCGGCGCCGGTTTCGAAAAGTCCACCGCCGTTCATCAATGGAACTATCGAAAGCATTTTTGCGGAAGTTCCGAGCTCCAGAATAGGGAAGAGGTCGGTAAGATAATCTCTTAGCACGTTTCCGGAAACTGAAATGGTATCTAGACCTTCACGGATTCTTCCCAAGGTGAAAGTCATCGCATCTTCGATATTCATAATTCTGATATCGAGTCCGTTGGTGTCATAATCTTTCAGATATTTTTCCACTTTTTTGATCATTTCGCGGTCGTGCGCACGGTTTTCATCCAACCAGAAAACGGCTGGTGTATCAGATAATCTGGCTCTGTTAACCGCCAATTTTACCCAATCCTGGATCGGCAAATCTTTCACTTGACACATACGGAAAACGTCGGCTTGTTCTACTGGCTGTTCCATAAAGAGATTTCCGTCCGCATCAGAAACTTTTACTGTTCCGGCAGCATTCATCTGGAAAGTTTTGTCATGTGAACCGTATTCTTCAGCTTTTTGTGCCATCAAACCTACGTTTGGAACAGAACCCATTGTTCTTGGATCCAGCGCGCCGTTTTTCTTCATGTCGTCTATCGCTGCCTGGTAAAATCCTGCGTAAGAACGGTCTGGTATCATCGCCACAGTATCTTCTTCATTTCCTTCTTTATTCCACATTTTACCGCCGTTTCTGATCAATGCCGCCATCGATGCATCAACGATAATATCTGAAGAAACATGGAAATTTGTAATCCCTTTATCAGAATTTACCATCGCGATTCTTGGGCCGTTTTCAATAGCTTCAGCGATAGCAGATTTAATTTCATTTTCTTTTGGATACCCGGAAATTTTTTCAAAAAGTGTAGCCAAACCGAAATTTGGATCGATATCTAATTCTGCAAAAACGTCTTTATATTTTTCGAAAATATCTTTGAAATAAGTTTCTACAATAGCACCAAAAATAATTGGATCAGAAACCTTCATCATCGTAGCTTTTAAATGCCCTGAAAGTAAAACATTTGCCGCTTTAGCTTCCGCCATAGCATCAGCAACAAAACCTTTTAGCGCAGAAAGACTCATCACCGCGGTGTCGATGATTTCACCTGCTTTCAAAGGAGAAAGCCCTTTCAATTCTTTTACAGAACCGTCTTCACCAAAAAATTCAATTTTAAATTGCGAATCTTTTTCAACAGTCATCGATTTTTCGGTACCGTAAAAATCACCTGCTTTCATATGAGCAACAATGGTTTTTGAATCTGCAGACCAAGCGCCCATTTTATGTGGATTTGCTTTTGCGTAATTTTTTACAGCTCGCGGTGCACGACGGTCAGAATTTCCTTCTCGTAAAACCGGGTTTACGGCGCTTCCTAAAACTCTTGCGTAAGCACTTTTAATTTTTTCTTCTTCCGGGTTTTTTGGTTCCGCAGGATAATTTGGCACTGCAAAGCCCTTTTTTTGCAATTCAGCAATTGCTTCGGTGAGCTGCGGTACTGAGGCAGAAATATTCGGAAGTTTGATGATATTTGCTTCCGGTGTGGTTGCGAGCTGACCTAATTCTGCAAGCGCATCTTCCACTTTTTGATCTTCACTTAAATAAGAGGAAAAATTTGCCAGAATTCTACCGGCAAGGGAAATATCTTTCGGAACAATTTCGATGTCTGCGCATTTTGCAAACGCTTCTACCATTGGTAAAAAAGAATGCGTTGCCAACATGGGTGCTTCGTCTGTCCAGGTGTAAAAGATTTTAGATTTTTCTGCCATTATAATCGGTTTTATTTATTAAAATTGAGATGAACAAAAATAGGGAATTTTGGTCAATTTTTACCTGCATTTCGGGGCAATTTTCCGGCTTTAGAAATACTGAAAATGGTTAAAGGTTATTTGTTTTTTATTTGTTATTTTTAAATTTCATTTAAAAATATGGTTAAATACGCTTTGTCTTTTTTATTTCTAAGCTTTTCATTTTTACTGAATGCGCAAAACCACAGAATTTTCTACGAATATTCCTTCAAAATGGATTCTTTACACCGGGAAAATGTCGTGAAAGAATTAATGGTTTTAGATATTACCAAAAATGGTTCAAACTATTACAGCCAGGAAAAATTTGTTTATGATTCACTAGTGAACGAACAGTTTTCGCGTGCAAGAGCGACGCAGTCGAGCAATATCAATTTATCGAAAATCCCACGCAAAGCGAAAGTTTCGCACACGGTTACAAAAAAATATCCTGCTTTTGAAGCAGATTTTCATACCAGCATTAATGGTGATAATTTCGTGATTAAAGAAACCGAAAAGCAAAATTGGAAGATTTCACCGGAAACCTCCGAGATTGGTGGAATGAAAGCGCAAAAAGCAACAACAGATTTTGGTGGTAGAAAATGGATTGCGTGGTTTACGAATGAAATTCAGTTTCAGGACGGACCGTACAAATTTCACGGTTTGCCAGGTCTTATTTTAAATCTTGAAGATGAAAAAGGTGATCATATTTTCAGATTTGCAGGAAGCAAAAAAATGCCTCAGAAGGCGGTAATTTTTCCGGAAACGAAAGAAGATGAACTTCTTATTACGAAAGAAAAATTTAAGCAACTTTGGAGAGAATATCTAAAAGATCCGGCAAAAAAAATTCGGCAAATGCTTGCCGATAGTGAAATGCAGATCAAAGTTACCGACCAGAACGGCAAAGAACTTTCTAATAGCGAAATAATACGCTCGCGCGAACAGCGTGCTAAAGAAGCTTTAAAGAAAACTAATAATTTTTTAGAGCTCAGTTTATATCGTTAAAAAATTAGCCGCTAAAAAGGCAAAAAAAAGAGATTTCAATTGAAACCTCTTTTTTATTTTTTAATCGAATAAGTCTCTTACTTTATCGAAAAATGTTTTTTCCTTGCCGGACGGTTCCGCCAGCATTTCACCGTTTGCCAGCTGCTTTTCGAAAAACTCACGCTGCTCTTTGGAAAGATTTTGTGGCGTCCAAACGTTGATATGTACAAACATATCGCCTTTACCATAACTGTCAATACTTGGTAAACCTTTGCCGGATAATCTCAGGATTTTACCGGATTGCGTTCCCGCATCCACTTTAATTTTTACTTTTCCGCCCACGGTCGGAATTTCTTTATGCGTACCCAAAGCTGCTTCCGCAAAAGAAACGTACAGTTCCTGATGAAGATTGTCGCCTTCGCGCTTGATTGAAGCATCTACTTCTTCTTCCACAACAACCAGCAAATCGCCGGGAGTTCCACCAAATGGTGCGTCGTTTCCTTTTCCGCGAACGTTCAGCTGAATGCCTTCACGCGCACCCGCCGGAATATTAATAGTTACTTCTTCGTCTTCTTTAATTAAACCTTGCGCATTGGCACCCGCCGGAATTTTATCGGCAACTTTCCCAATTCCCTGGCAGGTCAAACAGTGAGTTTGCGTCTGCATTTGTCCGAACATCGTGTTCATCACTTTTACCTGAACACCGGATCCACCACAGGTTGGGCAGGTTTTGGAAGTTGCGCCAGCGGCCAACTTCATTTTTTTTACTTTAATGGTTTTCTGGGTGCCATTCACCATTTCTTCCAGATTCAGCTTGATGCGAACGCGCAAATTACTGCCGCGCGACTGTTGTCTTTGCTGACCGCCGCCACCGCCGAAATGCCCACCAAAAATATCCCCGAATTGCGAGAAAATATCGTCCATATTCATTCCGCCGCCGCCGAAACCGCCGCCAAAGCCGCCGTTTCCACCAAGTCCGGCATGACCGTATTGATCGTAGCGCGCTTTTTTGTTACCGTCACTCAGGACTTCGTAGGCTTCGGCCGCTTCTTTAAATTTTTCTTCAGCAGTTTTGTCACCAGGATTTTTATCCGGGTGATATTTAATAGCCATTTTTCTATAAGCCTTTTTTATTTCATCTGCCGAAGCGCTTTTAGTAATTTCTAAAACTTCGTAATAGTCTCTTTTTGACATAATTGTATGAGGTGAATTTCTTCCGGTCAATTACGAACCGATTTTAATTTTAAGGAATAATTGGGTGAAGTTTTCCACCAAAGTTTTTAGTTTCCTGTTACTACTTTTGCAAATCTGATGACGCGGTCGGCAAGCTGATAACCTGTTTCAATAACATCTACCACTTTACCTTTCAACTCTTCTGATGGCGCGGGAATTTGTGTGATTGCTTCGTGAATATCCACATTAAAATCATCACCAGGCTGAACTGAAATGGTTTTTAAACCTTTGTCTTCCAATTTATTTTTCAGTTTGTTGTAGATAAGCTCAACGCCTTTCAAATCAGCTTCATTGCCATTTTTCTGGATTTCCTTCATGGCTCTTTCGAAGTCGTCAAGAACATCAAGCATGGAAACCATTAAATCCTGATTTGCGTACTGAAAGAAGTCCATTTTTTCTTTGGACGTTCTTTTCTTATAATTTTCGAATTCAGCAAAAAGTCGGATATAGCGGTCTTTTTCCTGCGCCAAAAGGTCTTCATTAGAAGGCATAATTTCAGAATTTTCCGGCTTTTCAGCCTGATTTTTTTCATTTAGATTTTCATTTATATCTAAATTTTCGTCCTGCATATCTTTATTTTCTGACATAATATTAATTTTAATATCGTACGCTTCGCAAAGATTTAGCCAAATACAACATTAGGACAATTCGGCAGAAATTTGTTAAAATAAAGTCTTATTTTTCAAAAAATGTCTGAATCAGCAAATAAATATTGAGAATTACAATAATGCCGGAAATTATCCAAACCAAAATTTGCAGCCACGGTTTGTTTACAAATTCGCCCATTTTCAGTTTTGAATTGGTGAACATTACAAGCGGAATTACGGCAAAACTCAGCTGCATTGAAAGAATTACCTGACTCAAAACCAGCAAGTCCATCGTTCCTTTTTCACCATATAAGATGGTTACAATTAGAGCCGGTACTACAGCGATTAACCGTGTAATTAATCGACGAAGCCATGGTTTTAATCTGATATTCAGAAAACCTTCCATGACAATCTGACCCGCTAAAGTTCCGGTTAAAGTTGAATTTTGGCCCGAAGCTAAAAGTGCGACGGCGAAAAAGATACTGGCTAAAGTCGTACCTAAAATCGGCGCTAACATTTCGTGCGCGTCGTGAATATCGGCAATATCTTGGTTTCCGGTGGTATGAAAAGTTGCCGCTGCAACAATCAAAATCGCTGCATTGATGAAAAAGGCCAAAAAAAGCGAAATAGTGCTGTCTAAAGTCGCAAATTTTATGGCTTCTTTTTTTCCGGCGCTGTCGCGCGTATAATCCCGTGTCTGGACGATGCTGCTGTGAAGGTAAAGATTATGTGGCATAACAGTTGCGCCTAAAATACCAATGGCTAAATACAGCATCGACGGATTGGTGACCACTTCTTTTTGCGGAATCAAACCGTGCAAAATCGGGAAGACATCGGGTTTGCTTAAAATAATTTCGTACGCAAAAGCGCCTAAAATTACAATGGTTAAACCCGCCACGATGCTCTCTAAAATCCGGAAACCTTTGGCCTGAAGAAAAAGAATAATAAAAACATCAACAATGGTGATGACAACGCCCCACGTTAACGGAATTCCGAAAAGCAAATTCAGTGCTATCGCGGAACCTATAACTTCTGCTAAATCGCACGCAGCAATCGCGATTTCACAGAAAATCCATAAAATAAAGTTCGTGGTCGGGTTAAAATGATCCCTACAAGCTTGTGCTAAATCGCGCTCGGCAACAATTCCAAGTTTTAAAGATAAATGCTGCAGAACCATTGCAAATAAATTCGAAATCAACACCACCGATAAAAGACTATAACCGAACTGCGCGCCCCCAGCGATGTCTGTTGCCCAGTTTCCGGGATCCATATAACCTACGGCGATCATTAAGCCGGGACCGGCAAAAGCAAAAAATTTCCGCCAAAAACCGGCATTTTTTGGAATTTTTACAGACGAGAAAACTTCCGGTAAAGAATTGGAATGTTTATCCTGTCGCCAAGCTTTTTTAATAGATGTCACAAATGTTAGATTAGTCTAACAAATGTAAATAAAATTTTGGTTTAGAGCACAAAAAAATCCCGATTAAATCGAGATTTTTTAAATATAACCGTTAAAAATTATTTGGTAAAACGAACGGCCATTTTTCTGTCAACAGCTCTTTCAGCATCAGAAGCGTCCGCCGCAACAGTTGCAAACTCACTACCGTAACCTTCTGCACCGGTAATTTGTGCTGCAACGCCCAATCTGGTTAATTCAGATTTAATGAAATCTGCACGTTGTTGAGATAATTTTTTATTTGCTGCAGCATCGCCGGTATTGTCGGTATAGCCGCCAATTTTAATTTTTGCGTCCGGATAAGCTTTTAAAATTTCTGCTAAGTTTTGAATCTGACCTTCCGAACCTGGTTCCAGTTCAGTTGCGGAACCCATTTTGAAGTTTACATTATCGAAGCTATACCATTTATCTTTTAAAGCGGCATCGTCTGCAGCATTCTCATAGCTGTCTGATTTCAGGAAAGTGATCATTGAAGCTTCCATACCGTTTTCATAACCTCTTAACTTTTTACCATTAAGATCGATATCGGACATTGTTCCGGTGGTTCCAACCATTGACGAATCAGTCATTGTGGTATTTGTCATCGCGGTGTCGCTATCAACGTAGGTTGAATCTGTGGTGGTGGTCATGGTTTCATCAGTTGGTTTATCGCATTGTTTCCAAAGGAACCAACCCGCGAGAAGCAACAATAAAAGTGGCAGTAACCATTTCCAGATGGAGCCGCCATCGTCGGTTCTGGTCGGTTCAGTGGTGACGTGGGTTTCGCCAGCTCTGTTTACCTCAACTTTTGGTTCGTCGTAAGTTGTGGTGGTAACTTTCTCCGCACCTGTCGGATTATAAGCGTCTCCAATTCCCAACGAAGCTAAAGATAAACCTGCGGGAAGAAGCGAAGAAACAATTCCTTTTTGATCCTCAAGCAAGTTGGTAATACCATTTTCACCCAAATTATTGTCTGCCGCGTACTTGCTGATTGTCCCAACTGCTGCGGCTACAACCATATTTAAAAGCGAGCTCGAAGTGGTGTTGTTAACACCGGAATAGGTTGAAACGGAATTTACCACACCTGTAATTTTATCGCCAAAAATAGAGGACAAAATATTGGTGATGGTAGAATTTCCTGTTGTGCTTCCTAGAAGATTTCCGAGCAAATCGTTGGACGATGCACCTCGGATTCCGTCAATCACTTCAGGTCGGTTTGCGTTATTTGCCATACCGCCAACAACTGCCGGAAGTAAAGCACTTATTGCTTTTGAAATTCCTGATTCGCTTTCACCATACTGCGTGGAAGCCTGCGAAATTAGCGACGGGCCAAGTTGTCCTTTAATAAGATCAATAATGTTGAGTGCCATAATAGTTTATTTTAAATGTTAATGGCATTTTGCATACAAATCTTAATCCAATCCCGTATTTGAATTGCGATTTATACAAAAATTAACATCTATTATGGAATTCTCGTAAAGTTTAGTATGCTTTGGCAAAAATAACCCGCTGTTTTGAGGTTTTTTTAGAAATTAGCGAAACGCCTTCTTCAAGTTTGTTATCTAAAGGAATACAGCGAATCGTAGCTTTGGTTTCATTTTTAATTTGCTCTTCTTCTTCAGCTGTACCATCCCAGTGCGCGGAAATAAAGCCACCTTTTTCAGCCAATACTTTTTTAAATTCATCGTAGCTGTTAACTTCTGTTATATGAGAATTACGGAAGTCTAAAGCTTTTTGATAAATATCTTTCTGCATGGTTGCAAGCAACTCTTCAATATAGTTTTCTATATTTTCGATCGGCTGCGTTTCTTTGGTTAAATTATCGCGTCGCGCAATTTCAACTGTTTTATTTTCCAGATCTCTGGCACCCATCGCGATTCGAACCGGCACACCTTTCAGCTCATATTCAGCAAATTTCCAGCCCGGTTTATATTCGGTTCTGTTATCATATTTTACCGAAATGCCTTTAGCTTTCAATTTTGCCTGAACTTCAAAAGCAACTTTGTTAATTTGTTCCAGCTGTTCTTCACCTTTGAAAATCGGCACGATTACCACCTGAATTGGTGCAAGTGATGGTGGAAGCACCAAACCTAAATCATCGGAATGTGTCATAATCAAAGCGCCCATCAAGCGCGTAGAAGTTCCCCAGGAAGTCGCCCAGGCATATTCAATTTTACCTTCTTTATTGGTGAATTTTACATCAAAAGCTTTGGCAAAGTTCTGGCCCAAAAAATGCGAAGTTCCCGCTTGCAAAGCTTTTCCGTCCTGCATTAGAGCTTCGATACAATATGTTTCTACCGCACCGGCGAATCTTTCGGATTCGGTTTTAAGACCTTTAATAACCGGAATCGCCATAAAATTTTCTGAAAAATCGGCGTAAACATCAAGCATTTTTTCGCTTTCTTCAATCGCTTCATCCTTTGTTGCGTGCGCTGTATGACCTTCCTGCCACAAAAACTCCGTAGTTCTTAGGAAAAAACGCGTTCTCATTTCCCAACGAACGACGTTCGCCCACTGGTTGATCAGGATTGGTAAATCACGGTAAGACTGAATCCAGTTTTTATAAGTGCTCCAGATTATCGCTTCCGAAGTTGGGCGCACGATAAGTTCTTCTTCAAGCTTCGCTTCAGGATCAACGATGAGTTTTTTTGGATTGTCTGGATCGGTTTTTAGCCGGTAATGAGTTACTACTGCACATTCTTTAGCAAAACCTTCTGCATTCTGTTCCTCGGCTTCGAAATAACTTTTCGGTATAAAAATCGGGAAATAAGCATTTTCGTGTCCGGTTTCTTTGAACTTTTTGTCCATTTCATCCCGCATTTTTTCCCAGATTGCGTATCCGTAAGGTTTAATAACCATACAGCCGCGCACGCCGGAATTTTCTGCCAAATCAGCTTTAACTACCAATTCATTATACCATTTGCTATAGTCCTCAGCTCGGGACGTAAGTTTTGCCATTATATTTTTACCTTTGAATTTAACTTGTAAGCGCTTTTTATATCTAATTTTAAACGCGTATTTTTACGCACTTTTGTGACCAATAACTTGGTACACTTTTGGTGCGGAATGCAAATATAAATCAATTAAAACTTTTTCACATTATCATGAAAAACATTACCTATAAAAATTTGAGATTTTTACTTCCTAAAACCGCTTTAATGGCGATTGCCGGAAGTTTATTTCTTGTCTCCTGTACCACCACTTTGGGCGGTTATACGGAGACCGACGGTGTTTATTATGACCCGTCTACAGATACCTTGCCGGAAGGAATGATGAACACCGAGGGAAACCGAATTGGTGAATATTATGATTATCAGGCAAATGACGATCAAAACAAATATCTGAATGTTGAAAACAGAAACCAGCGCTGGCAAGAGTCCGACGGCTCTGATTGGGGTAATTTCACCGGTACAGATACCTACTATTCCAATGACAGTTGGGGTTATCCATACGGAATGTATCCAGGTTTTGGTTTTGGTTTAGGATATGGTTGGGGATACGGCGGATATTACAGCCCGTGGGGATTTGGTTATAGTCCGTTCAGCAACTACTACGGATACAACAGCCCTTATTATGGTTACTACAATCCTTACTATGGTTATTATAATCCTTACGGTTACGGATATTATGGCGGTTATAACCCATATTATTCACCATACGGATATGGCTACGGCTACAACAGTTATAACGCACCAAGATTAGAGTACAAAAGAAGTGGTGCAACGAACAGTTTCCGCGACGGCAATAATGAAGTAAGAAGAAGTTCTAACCAAACCAACGGTTTTAGAAATAATAATCAGATCTACCAAAACAGCACACAGCAAAGAAATACGCAGCAACCGAGATACAGAACTGCGCCTCGTACAAACGATAATCAGAGCTCACCACGAAGACAAGCTGTTCCACAATCTTATGAACCTTCTTACCGAAACAATTCAAACGACAACTCTTACAGATCATCTGGCCGTTCCGGTAGTTTCGAGTCCGGATCCAGCACCAGATCTTCCAGCAGTTCATCATCACGTAGTGGTGGATTTAGAAGATAATAACTTTAGCAAGTAGAAAAAAATGATAAAAAAATCTTTAATAGTACTCGGAATTTCTGCAGCATATTTTATGAATGCGCAGGATATTTCGACTTTAAGAAATACCGTAGATGTTTATTCCAATTCCGCTTTAAACGGTAGCGCAAAATATAATTCCATGGCAGGTTCCATGGGCGCGCTGGGTGGTGATGTTTCGGTATTAAACTCAAACCCAGCAGGTATCGCTGTAAGTATCGCAAGTGAATTTTCCGGGACTTTGGCAATTGAAAATAATAAAAATAACACCACTTTTGGTGGAAATTCCCTTGATTACAAAATAAATAAAACCGACATCGGAAATATCGGCGGTATCGCAGCTTTCCGAATTGAAGGTGCTACACCATGGAAATTTATTAACATCGGAGTAAATTATTCCAACCAATCTTTAGAAGATTATTCAGAAACTCCGGGCAATTCTGCTATTAATTTCGATATCTACGATAATAACGACCAGCTTATCGACAATATCGCGTTCAACGGTCACGCTTACAACCGCTACGGAAATTTATCAAAAATGAGTTTCGCGGTTGGTGGAAATTATGATAACAGATTTTATGTAGGAGCCGGAGTGAATTTCCACACCGCAACTTTAGATCAGTATGACTCTGCGGCTTTTTCTTCAAATCAAGCTACAACAACGGAAGTTTACAATAATCAGTTTACACCCTTTTCTGAAACTTCAAGCGGCTTTTCAGCAACAGTTGGTGTAATCGGGAAGATAAATCCGATGTTTAGATTAGGTGCCGCTTTAGAAACACCAACCTGGTGGAATATGGCGCGCGTTTATAACGAATACGAAAATCCAACCGACGGAACTTATGGTGAAGACAGAAATCTTACCACACCATTAAAAGCAACTTTAAGTGCGTCGTTTGTTCCGAATAAAAATTTGGCGCTAAACGTCGATTATTCCTTAGGTTTGACAAAAGCTAAATACAAAGTTTATGGTGATGCCGAAACAGAATTAAACAGTTTCATCAACGATAATTCCGCAAATCTTTCCGAAATTAAAGCCGGTGCGGAATATCGCTACGCAGGTTTACGTCTTCGTGCAGGTTACGGTTATGCAACCAGCCCTTACGATTCCAGAAGTATTTTAGCTTATAATGATGGTGGAACGTCTGCAAATTCTTCTTACGATAATTTATTTGTCGGTAAAAGATCCACAATCGGTGCAGGTTTAGGTTATGATTTTAAATCGTTTTATATCGATGCAGCGTACCAAAATGTAAGTTCAGATTACAGAAGTCCCTTTTTAGCCAATACGTATTTTTCAGATAATTATATTGTAGAATCGGATGCAGCAATCGTTTCTGATGTAAAAAACACCAAAGATAATTTCTTTATAACTTTAGGTTGGAAGTTTTAATCAA
The DNA here is from genome assembly GCF_900114045.1 of Kaistella treverensis. Taxonomy (GTDB): domain Bacteria; phylum Bacteroidota; class Bacteroidia; order Flavobacteriales; family Weeksellaceae; genus Kaistella; species Kaistella treverensis. Next base: position 631,381 of record NZ_FORQ01000001.1, on the reverse strand, counting down.
AATAGAAATTCAAGAAAAAAGGCCCTTTTAGGGTCTTTTTTTTTAATGATGATGGAAAAGATGACCGGTCATTGCCAGCAAAACCCCGAGCATAACAAGACCAATTTTTCGCCAGTCGACGTTGTGGTTTTTGCTGCTTTCGAAAATTATCACCGAAGAAATATGCAGAAAAATACCGCCTACAACAGCCAAAAAATAAATTTCCCAGTTTGGGTTGAAGTATCTGCCAAGAATTAAACCTAACGGCGAAGCCAGCGCAAACAGCGAAATTATCAAAAGCGCCGATGCTGAAAATTTGTGATTTTTTGCCAAAAAAGCGCCCAAAATAAATGAAATCGGTAAGTTGTGAACCAAGATTCCGGTGAGATATGGACTTAAAATTTCCCGTTCATTCGCTAAGGGAATTCCTTCCAAAAACGCGTGGATAAACATGCCGATCATCAGAGCCAGAGGCAAAATATTTTTACCTTCGGTATGATGGTGGAAATGTCCGTGCTCAAAACCTTTTGTTAAATTTTCCAGAAGCATTTGCAGCAAAACGCCGCCAATAACCCACAAACCAATATTGCTGTGTTCTTGCGCATAAACCTGCGGGAAAACCTCGTTCAGGCAGATTGTTATTAAAAATCCGGCGCTGACAATCAGTAAATTTTTAGCAAACTTTTCCCGGTTTCCGAAAAATTTTCCCAGAAAAACACCCACTAAAACGCTTAAAATTAATAAAGCTACAATCATCAATCTTGGTTAAAACCTTTTTTCTTTTTAAAAATATTGATGCAGCGCGGCGACGTATTTTCTTCAAAATCATTTAGATGATAATCACCAAAAACAGCCTGGCGTTCAAAACCAAATTCTGCCGCATATTCACCTATTTTTTCCAAAGTATGAAGTTTCACCTTTTCAAAAAAATGAAATTCTTTGCCGTTTTGGCTGAAAACAATATCCTTGATCACATGTTCGTCTTCAATTTTCTTTTTGATGTGAAAATCAATTCCGCCTTTTGTAAATTTTTCTGTAGGAACCAAAGTATTTTCCACCCATTTCGCGTTCAAGAAATCAAGGACAAAAAATCCGTCATCATTTAAAGACTCGCTGATAGATCTGAAAACTTTTTTGTCGTCTTCGGGATCTTCAAAATATCCAAAACTTGTAAAAAGATTGAAAACGGCATCTACTTTTTCAGCTGAAACCAACGGAATAATAGGATTTCGCATATCGTGAACACCAAACTTCAAAGTTGGATTTTCGAATTCCTTGTTATGAAAAATGCTCTGTTTGGATAAATCAACACCCAAAACTTCAAAGCCCATTTTATTTAAAAATATTGAATGGCGGCCTTTTCCACAAGCTAAATCGATGATTTTCGCGGGTGGCGATAATTGTAACTCTTTGACTAATAGGTTAATGAAGTTTTCAGCTTCTTCGTAATTTCTGTCATTATATAATATGTGATAATAAGGAGTATCAAACCAAGTTTCAAACCATGCCATAGTGCAAAAATAACTAAATTTGCCGAAATAATTCCGCTGCAAAATCATGACACAGCCGAAAGGGTAGCAAAACCAAATTTATGAATACAGAAAACTTAAAAATACAGATTAAAACATTTTTCGGACTCGAAGAAATTTTGGCAGAAGAAATTAAAAAACTAGGTGGAAAAGATGTCGTGGTAAAAAACCGCGCCGTAAACTGCGAAGGCGATTTGGGTTTTCTTTACAAAATAAATTATTCGGCGCGAACCGCTTTAAAAATTTTAGTTCCGGTTCTTACTTTCAAAGCCTGGGACGAAAACCGTTTTTACGACAAACTTTTTGATTTTCCGTGGGACGAATATATGACCGTGGACCAAAGTTTCGCTATTGATACCACCATTTATTCGGAAAGATTTTCGCATTCGCAGTTTATGTCTCAAAAAATGAAAGATGCGATCGTAGATTTCTTCAAATTTAAATACAACAAAAGACCGAATGTCGATACACAGCAGCCCGACATTAAATTGCACCTGCATATCGACCGCGAATTGGTTACTATTTCGCTTGATTCTTCCGGCGAGCCTTTATTTAAAAGAGGTTACCGAAAAGAGCAAGGCGAAGCGCCGTTAAACGAAGTCTTAGCTTCCGGAATGTTGCAACTTGCGGGCTGGGACGGAAAAGGCAATTTTCTGGATCCAATGTGTGGCTCCGGAACTTTGTTGATCGAAGCCGCGATGATCGCGCTGGATTTGCCGGCACAGATTTTCCGTAAAAGATTCGGTTTCCAGAATTGGCTGAATTACGACGCTGAATTATTTACGACAATTAAAGAAGTGCGCATCAACCGCGTAAAAGAGTTTACCGGGAAAATCGTGGGCTACGATATCGATCCGGATATGCTGCATTCTGCGCTCACTAACATTGAATCTGCCGAGCTTGAAGATGTAATTGAAGTTCGTCACCAGGATTTCTTCGAATCCAAAAAAGAATTATTTCCGCTGATGATGGTTTTCAATCCACCGTATGATGAAAGAATCGTCATCAATGATGATGAATTTTACAGCAAAATCGGTGATACTTTCAAGAAAAATTATCCAAATACTTTGGCGTGGTTAATTTCCTCCGACTTGGATTCTTTGAAAAGAGTAGGATTGCGACCTTCGCGAAAAATCAAGCTTTACAACGGAAAATTAGAATGCCGCTTTATGCAGTACGAAATGTACGAAGGCACTAAGAAAATACATAAATTACAAGACGAAAATTAGAAATAATTTGAAAATGAAATTACACGCTCAGATTTTCAAATTCTCAAATTAAATAATTCCATATTAGCACATTCTCAGATTGAATTCCATTTCCCTCATCATCGCCATTTATAACCGGAAAGACGAACTTTTCGAATTGCTGAATTCTTTGTCGCATCAAACCGATAAAGATTTCGAGGTAATTATTGTCGATGACGGTTCGTTGCTTGATTTGCGCCACACAACCGAATTGTTTAAAGATAGTCTGCAGATCGAATTTTTCCGCAAAGAAAATTCCGGTCCCGGACTTTCGCGAAATTTCGGTGCTAAAAGGGCGAAAAATGACTGGCTCGTTTTCGTGGATTCCGATGTGATCGTGGAGACAGATTACATTCAAAACATTAAAAAAAACCTCGCTGAAATTCCTTGCGATGCTTTTGGCGGCGCAGATAAAGCGCACAAAGGTTTTAATCTCATGCAGAAAGCCATTTCATATTCCATGACTTCGGTTTTCACTACGGGCGGAATCCGCGGTAACAAAAAAGCCGTAACCAAGTTCCAGCCACGAAGTTTTAATATGGGCGTGCGAAAAACTGCTTTTGAAAAAGTTGGTGGTTTTTCCGAAATGCGCATCGGCGAAGATCCCGATCTTTCAATGAAACTTTGGGAAAGCGGCTTTACAACAGCGTTTTTTGGTGATATTGGCGTTTACCACAAACGCCGCGTGGACTTTGGAAAGTTCTCGAAACAGGTGTATCAATTTGGTTGCGCGCGGCCGATCCTCAATCAGCGTCACCCGAACTTCGTGAAAATTTCGTTTGCATTTCCGTCACTTTTTCTGCTTGGCTACATTCTGGGTTTCATCCAGTATTTTTTCTTCCGGAACGGTTTAATCCTCGGCTTTTACGGGCTTTACACGTTTATGGTATTTTTCCACGCGCTGTTTGTTACAAGAAATATCAGCATTGCCACGATGGCGATAATTTCCACCTACATCCAAATGTTTTCCTACGGTTACGGCTTTTTAAAATCCTGGATTCTACTCAACATTCTCCGCCAAAAACCGGAAGAAGCTTTTCCTGAACATTTTCACAATTAAATTTCCAAAAAATTTGCCGCTAAAACCGGTAATTTTTTCATTTTACAATTTTTAAAAATTTGCCGCTTGAAGCGGGTATTTTTTCATTTTTAATTTGGTGAAGATTCGTCGTTTAAACCGGTGATTTTTTGATTTTACCATTTTTAAAAATTCGCCGCTACAAAATTCGCCGCTAAAACCGCATTTTTTTTTAGTTTTTCTAAATTCTTTTTTGGGCGCCTTTTCCGGCTTTCACTACTCGCTTTTTTTGGCGGCGGCGCAGCCGCCGCCAAAAAAGAGCTCAAACACGCCGTTCAATCCGGGGCGCAACATCAGCCCAAAATCCCTACTTTTGCAAAAAGAAAAAGCATGCAGAATTACCTGGAATTTAATTTTAAAATACAGCCCCTTCAGCCCTGGAACGAAATCCTCATGGCAGAACTCATAGAAGTCGGTTTCGACAGTTTTACCGAGGAACACGATGGAATTTTAGCCTACATTCAAGCCGATTTATTTCAGGAAGATGCGCTGCATGAGCTCCAACTGCTTCAAAATCCAGAAGTACAGATTTCCTACACTTTCCAGGAAATGCCCAATATCAACTGGAATGAAGAATGGGAAAAAAACTTTTCGCCCATCAATATCGAAAATCAGGTTTCCATCCGCGCGGAATTTCATGAAAACCAAAATCTGCCGCACGAAATCATCATTCAGCCCAAAATGTCTTTCGGCACCGGTCATCACGCCACCACGTATCTCATGATTCAGCAAATGCTCGACATGGATTTTCAGAACAAAACCGTTTTGGATATGGGTTGCGGAACTTCCGTATTGGCAATTTTTGCAAAACTGCGCGGCGCCGGAAAAACCATGGCAATTGATATTGATGAATGGTCGGTTGAAAATTCCAAAGAAAATGCGGAAAGAAACAATGTGGAACTTGAAATTTCACAAGGCACTGCGGAAAATCTCGGCAGTGAGAAATTTGACATTATTTTGGCAAACATCAACCGCAATATTTTGATTTCTGATATTCCGACTTACGTTTCCGTTCTGAATCCGGGCGGACAGCTTTTGCTTTCCGGTTTGTGTTTCTTTGATGTGGACGATATTCTGGAAGTTTGCACGGCGCAAAACTTAAATTTGAAAAAGAAAATCCAGCGCGAAGAATGGGTTTCTCTTCTTTTAGAAAAATAAAAATCCCGCGATAAGCAGGATTTTAGTGACCTCGACAGGATTCAAACCTGTAACCTCCTGAGCCGTAATCAGGTGCGCTATTCAGTTGCGCCACGAGGCCTTTTTTTAGGTCTGCAAATATAACAATTTTTTGCTTTGTTTAGAAATGAAATCAATTTTTTTCGCTTTTTTTTCGCTTTTTCTTCTTTTCTCCTGTAAAAAGCAGGATTCAACTTCCACGAAAGATTGGGAAATCATCTCCAAAAATGTTCAGTTTAAAACTGCTGGAGATATTTTTCATTTGAAGTCTGGTAAATTCTCTTACGGGATAAAAGCCAAAAATTTGCCGTTTCAGCGGGTAATTTTGCTGAATGCAAGTTTGGTCGGCTATTTTACAGAATTGGGTTTGGAAAATAAAATCATCGGAGTTTCCAGTCCGGAATATATTTTTTCGGAGAAAATTCATCAACTGCTGAAAACCGGAAAAATCCAAAATATCGGAAATGAACAGAAATATGACGTCGAAAAAATTATCGCTTTAAAACCCGATGCTATTTTCACCAACTATATTTCGAGTTTCGACAATACCTACGATTTACTTCGAAAAAACGGAATTGAGCTTATTTTTCTTGATGAATATCTGGAGCAGAATCCTTTAGAAAAATCGAAATATTTGCTGCTATTTGGGCAAATTTTTCAAAAACAGCAAGAGGCATTTTTAGCTTTTAATCAAATAAAAACCAGCTACGATTCTTTGAAAATTTTAGCAAAATCAGCTCCCGAAAAACCCCTTGTGCTGGCCAACGAAATGTACGGAAACCAATGGTTTTTGCCTGGTGGAAAATCCGGTCTTGCAAACTTCATTTCAGATGCAAACGCGTCATACATCAATGCTGAGAATAGCGATGCAAACGCGGTTCCGCTGAGTTTTGAAGAAGTTTTTGCTAAAGCAAAAAACGCCGAATATTGGGTGAATGTTGGTAATCATCAAACCAAAAAAGAGTTGCTTCAAATTAACCCAAATTATATGCAGCTTCCGGTTTACAACAGCGGAAAACTCTACACCGTAACCGGCCGCGAGCGTGGAAAAGCCAACGATTATTTCGAAAGCGGAGTAGTGCGCGCCGATTTGGTACTGAAAGATTATATTAAAATTTTTCACCCAGAAGTATTACCGGAATATAATCTTACCTATTTAAAAGAGCTGAAGTAAATAATATTTCTATTTTTGCACGTCGAAAAACTGATGCACCGCCATGTGGAAAAAAATTAAAAAATTCATTTACATTCTCATTTTAGCAAATATTCTCTTCATTGTTTGGGGGAAATTTTTCAATCCGCCAATAACTTTTACCCAAATTGGCGGGCTTGTAGAATTTGGAAAACTGAAAAGAGATTATGTTTCGTACGACGAAATGGGAAGCAATGTGAAGAAAGCTGTTATCGCAGCAGAAGACCAGAGTTTTTTTTCGCACAATGGTTTTGATTACAAAGCCATTCAGAAAGCGATGGAGCACAACGAAAAAGGTAAAAAACTACGTGGTGGAAGTACAATTTCTCAACAAACAGCCAAGAATATTTTCCTTTGGCAAGGCAGAAGTTGGATTCGTAAAGGTTGCGAAGCGGTTTATACTTTCATCATCGAACTGGTCTGGGGAAAAGAGGTGATTCTGGAAAGATACCTGAATTCCATCGAAATGGGACGTGGCGTTTTTGGTGTGGAAGCCGCATCAGAATATTATTTTAATAAATCATCCAAAAATCTGACAAAAAGCGAAGCTGCCTGGATTGCCACCATTCTACCAAACCCGAAAAAATACGACCCGAAAAATCCGTCTGCTTATCTGTCTAAAAAACACCGGTGGATCATGCGCCAAATGAATAATATCGCGCTAAAATAATTATCTTTACCGGAATATTATGGCATTTGAATTTCGACATAAAGAGAGTTTCAGCACGGTTCTCATCAAATATTTCAGTTTCAAAAATGAGACGAAATCTTTTGAGCCGCTTACTGAAATTCTTCGAAGCGTTCGAAAAATCAATTTTCAGGAAGTGCTTGCATTTCTGCATGAAAACGAAGAAATCACCGAAAATTTCTCCTATTATCTCAAAAATTTATTCGACGGAAAACCTTTTAATCTTTCCTTAACCGAAGCCAATATTTTATCGGAAAATGCCTTTTATCCGGAACTCAAAAAGAGAATTCTGGATAAATTATTGCCGAATGTGGAAAACGAAGATACCGTGTGGTATTTGGTTGACAGTGTTTCGGTACGGCCAAAAGCTGATTTGGAATTTTTTAAAAGCCTGGATCAGGATTCTTTCAGCGAGCTTTTCCGACTTTTAAAAATTGATGAGTTAAGCCTGAAAAAAAGCGTAAAAAGAGAACTTCTTTTTTCGCTGAATATTCTTTCCTGGCGGATTATAGGCAACGCGCTCGATGTTCAGGTGGTAAATATGGCGCCGGAATATCGGGATTTCGATAATCCGTTTGTTGCACTTCAAAATGAAATTGATCTGCTGAATGAAAGTTACAAAGAAGATCCCGACTTTTTTCTGACTTCAAAAAGTGTGAACTACAAGCAGATCAGAATCTACATGAAACAATGTTTTGATTTTGTTTCGCTGGCTTTCAAAAACTCTTCAAAATATGGCATTTCAGGCAAGATAAATCAGGCCTTATTGAAAACACGCCAGCAGCTGCAGCGCATGTCCGACATTCTTTCGATGATGGTTTTTGATAGCGAAGAAGATGTCATTAAAAATTCTAAAAAACTGATTTTCAAAATTTTAGAATATAAATCGCATAAAAATAATCTTCGTGAGCTTATTTTAGACAGTACCACGCTAAAATCGCACCTTATTACCAATCACACGGCGGAAACGGGCACCCATTATATCACTTCATCGCGAAAGGAATATCTGAAATTGCTGTGGAAAGCGAGCGCGGGTGGAATTATCATCGGTGCGTGCAGCATTTTGAAAATTTTGTACAGCGACCTGCCGAGCAGCGAATTTGGACACGCCGTAATCTATTCGCTTAACTATGCGATGTGTTTTGTCGTCATTTATCTGATGGGCTACACCATTGCTACCAAACAGCCGGCGATGACGGCGGCAACGATGGCGAAAGTGCTTTCTGACGGTAAAAACACCAAAAAGAACTATGTTGATTTTGCGCATTTTGTTTCGAAACTTTTCCGCAGCCAGTTTATTGCTTTTGTCGGAAATGTTTTGGTAACCTTTGCGACGGCGCTGGCAGTAATTTATGGCCTGGATGTTCTTTTCAATTACAATTATGGTTATGAAAAAGCCGATATGCTGTTTCATAACATCAATATGTTTGAATCGAAAGCGTTACTTCACGCGTCTATTGCCGGGGTTTTTCTGTTCTTTTCGGGCATTATTTCGGGAAATGTGGGAAACAGTTCTGTATTTTATCAGATCCCGAAAAGGATTGCCAAAAATCCACTTCTGAATTATTTTTTAGGTGAAAGAGTTTCCCGGAACCTGTCGGAATATTACGCCAGAAACTGTTCGGGCATTGTTTCTAATTTTTGGTTCGGTGTATTTTTAGGCGTTACTGGTCCTGTTGGAAAATTTTTAGGACTTGATATCGATATTCGCCACATTACTTTCTCAACCGGAAATTTCGCCGCGGCTTTGTATGGAAAGGATTTTAAAATCGATTATTACACGTTCTGGATTTCTCTTGTTACCGTAGGCTTAATCGGGTTTTTTAACTTCGCAGTAAGTTTCGCGCTCTCAATGATTTTGGCCTTCCGTTCGAGACAGATTAACAGTGATGAGTTAAAAGAAATTTACCGTGAAATTGTCCGCTATTTTATGAAAAATCCATTTCGCTTTTTCCTGCCGATCAGTTCTACGCTTGATGGCAGAGGCCGAAAAATGGTGGAAAATATGGTGGTTACAAAACCAGAAGATCGCTAAAATGTTCAGCGCCGAATTTTTCCTGAAATTTGGCTAAATAAAAGCTTTTTCTCAGACGGAAATCATTTTTAAGCAACGGTGAATTTACCCGGATTTCAATTATTTTTCGGTTTAAATTCACAGATTCTATTTCGTTGAAAAGATCATCGTTCAGATATTCGTGAAGCAGATCTTTCACCTCGAAAGCCAGCAGTTTATCTTCAAAACCATAGATTCTCGCAAAAGATTTTACGAGTTCCGAAGACTGATATTCGCGTTTCTTTCTTTTCATTCGATTTCAAAAATTTTGCTTTCCTCGTTAATTCTTTTTACGATATTTTCCGTGCGTTCTTTGCTGGTATCTGTGATGAAAATTTGTCCGAAATGCTCTTTATTCACCAATTCGATAAGTTGTGAAACACGCTGATCATCTAACTTGTCGAAAATGTCATCCAGCAAAAGGATGGGCGTTTTTCCCGTCAGTTCTTTAATTCTGTTCATTTGCGAAAGTTTCAGCGCGATGAGAAACGATTTTTGCTGTCCCTGGCTCGCAGTTTTCCGCATCGGTGAAGCATTCATCTCGAAAAGCAAATCATCTTTATGAACACCTTTTGAAGTGTAGGTTAATACGCGGTCGCGTTCCAGATTTTTATTCAGAATTTCCGAAAAATTTGCCTGAAAAAGGTCGGATTTATATTGAACGGAAACTTCTTCATTATCGTGCGAAATCACGCGGTAATAATTCTGAATAATGGGAATCATCAAATCCGTGAACTGCTTTCTTTTTTCAAAAATGCGCGTCGCGAATCTCGTTAAAGGTTCATTATAAATTTCCAGGCTTTCTGCATCAAAAAACCGGTTTTTAGCAAAATTCTTTAATAAGGAATTTCTTTGCTGAATTGCTTTTTGATATTGAATTAAATTAAAAAGATAATCCGAATCGGTTTGCGAAATCATAGAATCCAGAAATTTCCGGCGACTTTCGCCGGCATCAGAAATTAAATTGGAATCGTAAGGCGAAATAATAACGCTGGGCAAAAAACCAATGTGATCCGCAATTCGATTGTATAACTTGTCGTTTTTCTTCAGGATTTTTTTGGTGTCTTTCGGCTGCTGAATTTGAAGAATATTGTCTTTTTCACCATCAAAAATTTCCCCTTCTAAGGCGAAAAATTTTTCATTTAGCTTAATGTTGTTCAAATCGGTATTTCCCAGAAAACTTTTCGCGACAGACAGATAATGCAAAGCATCTAAAATATTGGTTTTTCCGACACCGTTGTTTCCCACAAAGCAGTTGATTTGCGTGGAAAATTCGAAGTTTTGCGCCGAATGATTTTTAAAATTAATTAATGAAAGTTTGCGGATGATCATTCGTCAAAAATACTTCATTAAAATGATAATTAAAAGCGGCAGGGCGGAACAGCTTTCTACCCAAAAAGAAAAATAAGTGTCTTTGTGCGACTGCTCGGAATAAAAAATGAAAAAAAAGGTGCAAACAGCAGCTAAAAAAAAGGCAAAAGCAAATTTTGGCTCCAAAGAAAATACCGCAATTATTAAGCTTAAAAACACCAAAAAATAAGCAAAATATTTGGTGTTTTGTACACCGATTAAGCGCGGGAAGGTCACCACCGTGTCAGACGCCATATCACGGATGTCGAACGGCAATACCAAAGCGGTGATAAATAACCAGCTGATCCAGAAAATTTCAGCATTGAACTGCGGTAAAATTAACCAGGAATTGATTAAAGCCCAGGTTAAACCCACATAAAAAACTTTAAAAAGCGGGATTTTCCGCACAAAAACAGTGAGAGAAGTGCTGTTGTACAAAAGTCCGATGACCACAATAATCATCCATTTTATGAGGCGGTATTCATTGTGGTTGTACAAAATTAAAAGCGCGGAAACAATGCCACACACCACATTAAAAGCTAAAACACGGTAGAATATTTTGCCTGTATTTTGGTATTTGGTGTACAGATAACCGCTGAAATAGGTGATGAAAATTAATAAAATTGTAGGGACTTTGATGAGATTTTGTTCCAGCATAAAAAAAACAGCCAGAGAAGTTCCCATCACGGAAACATAAATTTGGCTGTCAATCACGTATTTTTTTAGTACTTTTAAAATCTGCATACTATGCAAATTTAACCAATAAAACCTTTGAGAATCCCAAATTGGAATCAAGCAATGATTATATGAAAAAATTTACCAAAATCCTCAGCCTTCTCGTTTTTTTCGCTTTCTGTTCGGGAGTTTTCGGGCAAAAATATTACGACGATCAATGGAAAAAAGTCGCGGAAAATTATAAAACCGGAAAATATAAATCTAATTTACCACTCATTTTAGAAATCCAGCAGAAAGCCATGAAAGAAGCCAACACGATACAGCTGATTCGCTCGCTAAAAGCGGAATTTAGCATTGTAAACCAAACTTCAGACGACGAAAATAATGACGCTGCGAGCCGTTTTTTTTCTAAACTTTCCACATTCGGAAATGAACTCAAAGGTGAGCAGAAGTTGCTTTATACGGTGCTTTTAGGTGAATTTTTCAGTGAATATTATCAAAACGATTCCTGGGAAATCAATCAGCGCACAAACTTTAATAATCAAGATTTTTCACAAATTGAAACGTGGAGCAAACTCGATTTTAAAAATTTCCTGGCAAAACATTACGAGGAGCTTGACACCAAAAAAGCGGAATTAGCTAAAATTCAGCTTTCCAAATACAAGGAAATTTTTGAAGGAACTGAAGATTTGGATTATTTTCCGACACTTTTTGAGTGGACTTCGATGAACGAAATTGAATTTTTGAAAAACGATGATCTTTTTACTCCAAATGAATTAAAGGTAAATCAAACCAAAATTGCGGAATTATATTCGGAATTAATTCAAAAAAATACCGGCAATTCGAAGCTTTTTTTTCAACATAAAAAACTGCAGGACGACTGTGTGTTTACCAACTGTCAAGACAAAAAAGAAAGGCTGCAGGCTTTATTGAATTCATCAACAGCCGGCGATTATAAGGTAATGATTTATGCTGATTTGGTAGATGAATTAATTTCCGAAGAGAATTTCGGCGAGGCTTTAAATTTAATCAAAGAAGCAAAGCAAAAATATTCAAATTCAAAGCTTATTAACAATATTCTGAACCGCGAAAGCAGAATTATTCAGCCTGTTTTGACCATCCATTACGAAACGCACACGCAGGCAAATTTGCCGATTCATTTGGTTGCTGAAGCGAAAAATGTTTCGGAATTTTCTTTGAATATCTACGAGGTAAAAAATGATGAGCAGAATTTCCTGCAATATGTTGCGAATTCTTATGATAAGAGCCGTTTTGCGGCGGTGAAAAAAACTTTGGTTCGGAAAGAAACGTACAGTTTGCCTACGATGAGTGATTTCAAAACGCATAAAACTTCACTTGAAATAAAACCGCTTCCAGCCGGAATTTATTTGGCGGAATATGTGGTGGACGGCGCCATTCACGAAAATTTCTATTTTATTGCTACATCGTCGCGAATTATTTATCAGAAAAAAAATGAAACTAAAATTGCAGCCAACGAAATGAAACTCGTGGATCGGCAAAAAGGAAAAATCTTGCCAAATAGCGGCTTAAAAATCTTTGAAATGGCGGACCGCAAGATCGCTTCCACCTTCGATGTGAAAACTGATGCAGACGCCATTTTTAAATTTCCGATTTCCAAAAACGACAATTATTATCGCTATTATTTGGTGAAACAACCGGCGACGAATGATTATAATTTGATGCAGGTTTACGGCGATAACTACAGTGAACCTCAAAAACAAGTGCAGGAAAATTACGCGCAAATTTTCCTGGATCGCGCGATTTATCGGCCTGGGCAAATTGTGTATTTTAAAGTGATTAACACAAAATTGCTGCAGGAAAAAGAATCTGTAGCGGCAGGAGTTTCCCAAAAAATTAAGTTAATTGATGCCAATGGCGAAGAGGTTTCCTCGCAAAATTTCACGACGAATATATTTGGTTCTTACCACGGAAGTTTTGTCCTACCCAACGGAAAGTTAAACGGCCAGTTTTCGCTTCAGGTTGAGTCCGATGATTTGGATAATGATGCGAGCAAATATTTCCGGGTAGAAGAGTATAAAAGACCAAAATTCGAGATAACCATCGATCCGGTAAAAGACGAATATAAGTACGGTGAAACCATTGAAATTAAAGGTAAAGCCGTGATGTTTTCGGGCGTTCCGCTCACCAACGCGACCGTGAATTACGAAATTAAAAAACGTAATATCCGCTGGATGTATTTCTATTGGTTTCCGCGGGGAAATGACAACCAAAACTCTATTTTAGGTGAAGTAAAAACCAATGAAAAAGGGGAGTTCACTATCAAAGTGGCGCTGGAAAAAGATGAAACCTTGAAGGGAATTCAGATTGATAATTATGAAATAAATGCGTCCGTAACCGATATTAATGGTGAAACGCAATCTGCGACGGAAAATGTAAAAGTTGCATCGGTGTCACATTACATTAAAGCGGATGAAATCAAGGATTCTTTCACTGATGAACCGGTAAAAATTAAAGTTGAAACCAAAAATTACAACGACCAGAATTTAGCGAAATCGTATCATGTAAAACTTTCAAAACTTCAACCTGAAGAAAGGATTTTCCGCTCCAACTTTGAAAGTGAAATTCAGGATTTGCCGAAATATTCAAAAGCAGAATTTATTCAAAAATTTCCGCATGACTATTTTTCTAAAGACGAAAAAGAGCTAAAAGTTGAAAAAGTAATTTTGGAGAAGACTCAAGAACCTAGAACCGAGACTCAAAATAAACGCGAAGAAAATCTTGATTCTCGAATCTTGAATCTTGGCTCTTTAGGGGCCGGAAAATACAAATTGGAACTGTTCAATATTGAAGGAAAAGACACCATCAGAACTGAAAGAACTTTCGAAGTTTTCGATAAACGTTTTTTAACAGATTCGCAGAAACCATTTTTGAAAGTCATTCAGCCAAAACTGGAATATCAACGAAACGAAAAAGCGAAAATTTACGTTTATTCCGCCGTGCCAAATGCATTGGTCAACATCTACCTTCAAAACGGAAATGGCGACACAGTAACAGAGCAAAAAACCTTAAAAAATGGCGTTTTAGAATATTCCGTGGCTTTTCCGAAAGATGAAAGTATTGATCAACTCAATCTTCAATTTCAGCTCGTGGCGTTCAACGACGTGAAAACCGAAAATATCACTTTAGCTATAAGCTCCGACAAAAAGCCACTTCGAATTGAAACCGTTACTTTCCGCGACAAGCTGCAGCCGAATTCGAAAGAAAAATGGACGGTGAAAGTCCTCGGCGAGGAAAAAGAAAAAGTGAATGCTGAAGTTTTGGCAAATATGTACGACAAATCTTTGGATCAGTTTGCCGGCAATTCTTACTCGTGGCAGCAGATTTACCGCAAATATTTCATCATGAATTCTTATGCTGTTCAAAATTATTTAGCGCAGGAAAATTACAGCAAAACAATTCCTTATTTGAAGCAGGAAAATATTAATATTCCAAATTTTAGTTGGTTTGATCAGTATAATGAACTTTACGGAACATTAACGAAAGAGGTAGTCGTAACAGCATATGGAACTCGAGTCCAGTCTGCCGCCAAAATGGAATCCCGAACACCTCCGCCACCTCCGCCTTCAAATGCGGTTGATTCCGCGGTCGTTTCAGCCGTTTCTGGAAAAGTTCCCGGCATTCAAATTGCGGTGAAAGACATGGATAAAATTCCGGTTCGCCAAAACCTAAACGAAACCGCTTTTTTCTTCCCGAATTTAATGACCGATAAAGATGGAAACGTCAATTTTGAATTCACCTCGCCGGAAGCTTTAACACAGTGGAAATTGATGTTTTTAGCACACACCAAAGATGCGCGCGCGGCAATTTTAGAAAAAACGGTCATTACTCAGAAAGAATTTTCCGTTACACCGAATTATCCACGCTTTTTGCGCGAAGGTGATGAACTGAATTTGCAGTCAAAACTTTCAAGTTTGGTCGACAAAAAATTAAACGGAACGGCGCAACTCCAGATCTTGGATGCTTTTACTAATGAAGATATTTCCGGTAAATTCAATTTAAATGACATCCAAAAATCTTTTGAATTAAAAGAAAACGGAAATGGAGTAGTGAGCTGGAAACTGAAAGTTCCAAACAATGTTTCCTCCATAATCCTAAAAATAGTCGCTAAAGCAGGTAATTTTTCTGATGGTGAACAAATGGCAATTGCAGTTTTACCAAACAGAATGTTGGTTACCGACACCGTTCCAATTTTTGTGAAAGAAGGACAAACCAAAACTTTCACTTTAGAAAATTTAGCAAAAAATGCCTCTACAACGGCAAATAATTTTTCAAATACTTTGGAACTGACCACAAATCCAATCTGGGAAATTTTGTTCGCTTTGCCAAGTTTAAAAAATGACCAGAACAATTCTGCCGACGTTATTTTCAATAAATGGTTTGCCGATGTTTTGGCGGCAGAAATCTTCAAAGCCAATCCGAAGCTGAAAACCGTTTTCGAAGAATACCAAAGTAAAGGTTTGCTGACTTCAAACCTCGAAAAAAATCTGGAATTGAAACAGCTGCTTTTGGAAGAAACGCCGTGGGTTTTGGAAAGCCAGAACGAGACCGAGCAAATGCAGAAAATCGCAAGATTATTCGATGCCAACACCATGCGAAATTCCATAAATGAAGATTGGGCAGAACTGCAGAAACTGCAAAATCCCGACGGTGGATTTTCCTGGTATTCCGGTTATCCGAGTTCATATTCAACCTCGCTTTATATTCTGAAAAACCTCGGCAGAATTAATATTTGGCTAAAAGGAAATATCGCAGATTATCAATCTTCAGAGCAAAAAGAACTGGTTGCAAAACTTATTAATTTTGTCGATCAGGAAGTTGCAAAATACGGAGAAATCGACAAAAAATTTGTCGTGAATAATTTCGTCCTCGATTATTTAGACACACGAAATTATTGGGAAAAAGAATTTCCATTAAAGCAAAAAGGCCCAGCGCTGAAAAATGCCGTTATTTCAAAAGCAAAAACCGAAAAAATCACCGATTTTACTTTCTTTGGTTTGCACCGTTTAGCGCTTTTGTTTAATAATTACGGCCAAAAAGATATCGCGAAAAAATTCCTGACGTATCTGAAAGAAACTTCAACAGACACCGAAACTCAGGGAACTTATTGGAAACAAAACCTCAACGACTGGGGCTGGTATTCTTCGAAAACCGTGAATCACGCCGGCGCTTTGGAAGCTTTCGAAAAATTAACCCCTCAAGACGTGAATTTTATTGAAGAGCTGAAAATCTGGCTCATCACGCAGAAAGAAGTCAATTCTTGGAGAAGTTCGCGCGGCACCGCTGAAGTTATTTTCACCATCCTGAACTCCGGAAAATCTTGGACCACGCCAGAAAGTGAAAAAGCCAAAATAATCTGGGGCGGGAAAGAACTTGAAAATCCTGACGCAAAAGCTACCGGTTATGTGAAAAAAACCGTGAAATCCGAAAAAATTGATAAAAATCTCGGTACTGTTACGGTCACAAAACCTGGTCCGGGAATCGTTCAGGGTGGCTTGTTCTGGCAGTATTACGAAGATTTAGACAAAATAAAATCCTCAGAATCTTACCTTTCAATCACCAAAGAACTTTACAAAAAAGTGAAAACCGTAAATGGCGAAGAATTGGTAAAAATCAACACAAATTCACCGCTGAAAGTTGGCGACAAAGTAACGGTGAGAATGATTTTAAACACCGACCGCAACATGGAATACATTCACCTGAAAGACATGCGGGCGGCAGGTTTCGAGCCGCTCAGCGTAATTTCCGGATACGAATGGAAAAACGGCCTCGGCTACTATCAATCCACAAAAGACGCCTCCACGAACTTCTACATCGAGTTCATGCCGAAAGGAAAATACGTCTTCGAGTACGACTACATTTGCAACGCTTCGGGCACTTTCAGCAACGGCATCACAACGCTGCAAAATTACTACGCGCCGCAAATGAACGCGCATACGAAAGGCACGAAAATCACGATTTCCGAGTAAAGTCATTGCGAGGAACGAAGCAATCGCACAACCAAATCCGTTTCATTTTGAAGCGGGTTTTTTTGGGCCATCCCGAAAAATTACCGGCTTTAACCGGCAATTTTCGGGACCGCGCTTTCCATTGCAATCTTTTTTATTTCCCGCCGCTTTTGCCTTTTCCGATAAAAAAGGATTTCCATTTCAATCGCTTGTCCGGCTTGCCGTTTTCAGAAAAAACATCGTTTTAACCTGATATTTTTTAAATATATTTGTTAGAAACAAAAACCAGAAAAATATGCAGGACGTTTTCAATGCGCAGCAGGCACAGAATTACATTGACAGAATTAACAAACTTACACCGTTCGCCGTACCAAACTGGGGAAAAATGTCGGTGGACCAAATGCTGGCGCACTGCAATGTAACGTACGAAATGGTGTACGAACCGCAGAAACACAAAAAACCCGGCGGTATTGCCAAATTTATTTTAAAAAGTTTTGTAAAACCCAAGGTTGTAGGTGAAAAAGCATATACTCAAAACTCACCAACAGCTCCGCAATTTTTGATTAAAGAGCGTCAGGATTTTATCCTGGAAAAAAAGCGCCTTATCGGTTTTATCCAGAAAACACAGCAGTTGGCCCGCGAAGCTTTTGACGGTAAAGAATCTTTCTCTTTCGGAAAACTCAGCGCGCAGGAATGGAATAATATGTTTGCCAAACATTTAAACCATCATCTTGAGCAATTCGGCGTTTAAAATTTAAAAACACAAAAAAATGAAAAAAATCTTCTTTCTTTTAATTTTGATCAGCAGTTTTGTAACTGCGCAAATGCCGAATATTTCCGAAGTTTGGCTCAATAAATCGCAACCTTATTCCGGTACAATCGGCCCGGAAAAAATGCCCATTAAGGTCAAAATAAATCTCTCCCAGCAAAACCGGAAAAATGACCAGCAATATTTTCTGTCCGGAAACACTTTGGTTGAAAATAATTTAAGCAAATTCGAAGGAAAACTCACACTCACCAAATACAAAGACGGCAAAAAGAGAAATATGGTTTTTGGTGAATACGAACTTGCGGAAGAACCGAGCGGTCCGCATTCCGGGATTTTTACCGGCAAAATGATTTACACCTTTTTCTGGAACAAAAAAACGCAGCAAATTGAAAGACAGTTCGTCGAATTTGTCGGCGAGTGGAAAAGCTACGACGGAAAATTAACCTACAAAACCAACTGGACAAACCAGTGATAATGGTTAATTATTAATGGTTAAATATTAATTGTTAACTATCAATTACCAATTATCAACAATTAACAATTAAAAAAGTGGACATAGAAATCATAGATTTTGAACCGCAATACCGCGACGATTTTAAAAACCTTAATGTAGAATGGCTTCAGAAATATTTTGTTGTAGAGGATTTTGATGAACATCAGCTTTCAAATCCCGAAACAGAAATCATCGCTAAAGGCGGCAAAATTTTTCTGGCAAAAGCCGGCGATAAAATTGTTGGAACAGCCGCACTGTTAAAAGAACACGACGGTTACGAACTTGCAAAAATGGCGGTAACTGAAAATTTTCAAGGTCAAGGCATCGGCAAAATTTTAATGGAGCATTCGCTTCGCGAAGCTAAAAAATTAGGGCTCGAAAAGTTGATTTTACTTTCCAACCGCAGCTTAAAACCCGCACTTGCGATGTATGAAAAGTTTGGCTTTGTAGAAGTTCCGCTGGATAAAGAAACTCCTTACGAACGCGCAAACATCAAAATGGAACTGAAAATTAATTATTAATTGTCAACTCTCAACTCTCAACTATCCATTTATCATTAAAAATTAATCACTAATAAAAGCATGGCATCAATTAACGCGTATTTAACCTTCGACGGCAACTGCGAAGAAGCTTTCATTTTCTACAAATCCGTTTTTGGCGGAGAATTTCCGATGGTCGGCAGATTCGGCGATATGCCGCCCGCAGAAGGAATGCCACCACTTTCGGATGACGTGAAAAGCAGAATCATGCACATCACGCTCCCGATTTCCCAAGAAACCATTTTGATGGGCAGCGACACAATGCCGGGCGTGCACGAGCACCAGGTTGGCAACAACATTTCGCTTTCTATAAACACTGATTCCCGCGAAGAAGCAGACCGCGTTTTCCACGGGCTTTCTGTCGGCGGAAATGTTACAATGCCGCTTTCCGACACGTTTTGGGGCGCTTATTTTGGGATGTGGAGGGACAAATTCGGCATCAACTGGATGGTGAATTACGACGATCCTTCAAAAGTTCAGGCACACTAAAATTTTTAGGAGCAACACGGTTTTCGCTTCTTTCAAAATTTCAACGCGCTTTGCGCTGTATCTTTTGCTGCACTTCGTTCCGCAAAAGGATGCCGCTGCAATCGGGGCTAGAAGTCCGGTTATTTTATCTTTCGAAGAAACCAAAAAATCTGCTCCTAAAGCAGGCAAAAAAAGCCGGAAAAATTTTTCCCGGCTTTTTTACTAATTTTTGTGAAATTTTTAAACGTTGGTGTTCTCCAAAATCACCGCGTAGCCCTGTCCCACACCGATACACATTGTAGCTAAGGCGTATTTTTTTCCGGTTTTATTCAATTCCAAAGCAGCGGAGTAGGTGATTCGCGTTCCACTCATTCCCAGTGGGTGACCAAGTGCAATTGCACCACCGTTGATATTCACGCGTGGATCGTCGTGTGCAATTTCTAGCCCTTTCAATACCGCAATGCTTTGAGCAGAAAACGCTTCATTAAGTTCAATAACGTCCATTTGTTCCAGCGTTAAATTTGCTCTTTTCAACGCCAGTTTTGTAGCATCTACGGGACCAATTCCCATAATTCTGGGTTCAGTTCCGGTAACAGCGGATGTAACGATTTTTGCCAAAGGCTTCAGATTATATTTTTCTACAGCTTCATCTGAAGCTACAATTACCGCAGCTGCACCGTCATTAAGTCCTGAGGCATTTCCGGCAGTAACGGTTCCGTTTTCCTTTACAAATGCAGCGCGCAGTTTACCTAAAATCTCCATAGTGGAGTTGGGCTTGATAAATTCGTCCTGATTTACCACGGTTGGTTCACCTTTCCTTTGTGGAATCACGATATCCGAGATTTCTTCGGCTAATCGTCCACTGTCCTGCGCCTTTTTAGCTTTTTGCTGAGAGTTTAAAGCAAATTCATCCTGCTCTTCACGCGAAATATGGAACATTTCAGCCAAATTTTCAGCGGTTTTCCCCATTGCATCGGTGCCGTACATTTTTTCCATTTGCGGGTTGATGAAACGCCAGCCAAAACTCGTGTCGTACATTTTCTGATCCGTTCCAAAAGCATTTTCAGTTTTTGAAATTGCGTATGGTCCACGTGACATTCCTTCCACGCCGCCGGCGATAAAAAGATCTCCTTCACCTGATTTTATTGCGCGCGACGCCTGAACGATTGCGCTCATTCCCGAGGCACAAAGTCTGTTTACGGTTTCACCCGGAACGGTTACCGGAAGTCCTGCCAAAAGCAGCGACATTCTGGCAATATTTCGGTTGTCTTCACCGGCTTGGTTTGCGCAGCCGATAATTACATCATCAATTTTATCAACCGGAACATTCGGATTTTTTTCAATTAAACTTTTAATTACGGACGCCATTAAATCATCGGTTCTTACCGGCGCCAGACTTCCTTTAAAATTCCCAATTGCAGAGCGGGTTCCATCAATAATATATGCGTTTTTGCCTGTCATCTAAATTATTTTTTTAAGTCTTAAAGATACGTTTTTTTAATTTTTTAAGATTCGTCATTGACTCTGTCCCCAATCTTCAAAATGTTTTTATGTAAAAATTTGGCCATAGAGCCGGTAAAAATCACAACCAAAAGTCCGATTGTACACCCAACCAGAACCGAAAGAAAGCGATCTATCGATGCCATAAAACCGTCGTTTGGTTTTTCAATCAGAATGATAATAATGGCAACGACAGCGGTGCGCGAAACGTTCAGCAGATTAAATAAATTACACAGCAAGGCTGCAATCAGAATTCCAACCAAAATTCTGTAAAAAATATCTACGGGCACAGCAATCACCACGAACGCAGATAAAGCACCGATTAAGTTGGCTTTTACACGTTCCATCGTCAGGCGTGGAGAATCTTTGCCTTCCGGCGAGATGACCAGCATAATTGAAAGCAACGCCCAAAAAAGATCGAAATTTGGAAATTGTTTCATGAGCCAAAAACCAATTGTAAATCCCACCCAACACCGGAAAATATAAATGATGATGGGTGAAAAAACAAAGTTTCTAAAGCCGGTAATTGGGCTCATAATTAAAATTTAATTTCGAAAACAGCCGTGCTTTTGCAAAAGTTTACTGCAGTTTTTCTTCGAATTTTGCAGCTGTTTTTTCGCGTATTTCTTCAATGGTTGCACCGGGTAATAATTCGGTTAAAGTTAGTTTACCATTTAAATAGCGGAAAACCGCCAAATCAGTAATCACCATGTCTACCGCACCTTTCGTGGTTAATGGCAAGTCGCAAACGGGAACTATTTTCGAAGTTCCGTCTTTTTCCGTGTGCATCATGGTAATGATGAGTTTTTTCGCACCGGATGCTAAATCCATTGCGCCGCCAACACCCAAAAGCGGTTCTCCCGGGACTGCCCAGTTTGCTAAATTTCCGGCTTCATCTACCTGCAAACCGCCCATTACGGCGGTATCTACGTGACCACCGCGAATCATCGCGAACGATTCCGCGCTGTCAAAATAGCTAGTTCCCGGAAGCGCTGTTACTGGAATTTTGCCCGCATTTACCGGATAATCCATTGCGCCGCCGCCGTCTTGTGGAACGGGACCTACGCCGAGCATTCCGTTTTCGGTGTGTAAAATTATTCCGTGTTCGGGTGTAATTAAATCAGCTACTAAGGTTGGAATTCCAATTCCTAAATTCACGACTTCGCCTTTACGCAGTTCAGCTAAAGCGCGTTTTGCCATATTCATCCGCTTTTCGGAAACTACTTTCGATTTATTTACTGAGCCAGAACTTCCCAATTCTTCCAAAGTGGTGTGCGCCTGTACCAAATAATCAACGTAGCAGCCTTGCGTATGAATATTTTCCGGAGCAATTTCGCCAACTTCTACGATTTCCTCAACTTCAGCTATGACCAAATCTGCGGCGGTCGCAAAAGCTTTATTAAAGTTCTGCTCGGTCATCCGATACTGCAGATTACCGGCGGCATCAGCTTTCCAGGCGCGGACAAAGGCGACATTTCCGCGAATTGCGGGAACAAAAACCATTTCTTTTCCGTTGATTACTTTCGTTTCTTTGCCTTTTGCGATTTCGGTTCCTGCTGCGGTTACGGTATAAAAACCACCAATACCTGCGCCGCCTGCGCGCACCGCTTCAGCTAAAGTTCCCTGCGGAATAAGCTCATATTTAACATCACCATTTTGTGCGGATTTCACCGCTTCGGGATTTGATGTGAAAAACGAACCGATCATTTTTTTTAACTGTCCGTTTCGCAAAAGCCGCCCGCCACCGAGACCGGGTTCGCCAACATTATTTCCTATAAATGTTAAATCTTTGGTTTCCGTTTCCGCAAGCGCGTGCATTAGGTGAACCGGATTTCCTGTCATGCCGAAGCCGCCTTGCAAAAGTGTATCACCACTTTTTACGAGTTTGGCAGCTTCTTTTGGACTTATTTGTGGTACATTTTTCATTACTTGAGTTTTAAATTTTAATCAAATGGTTTACAATAATTTAAAATGATTGCAAAAGACACTTCATATTTTTTTGCCCTTAAAGCGGCAAATTTTTCTTTATTTCAAAAAATTCAGCAGAGCGTCATTAAATTCTTTTGGACATTCAAAAGCCGATAAATGTCTTGCATTTAAAATTATATGCTGTGAATTTTTAATGAGTTTCTGCATCTTATTTCCGTCATCGACGGTAGTTACCGGATCTTCACTTCCGGAAATAATTAAAACCGGTTTTTCGATGTTTTTTATCTCTTCACTAAAATCTGCATCGCGAACCATAGCGCAACATGAAGAATAACCCTGGGCTGAATTTTTTTTGAAATTTTCTAAAATTTGCTGAACTTCTTCAGGTTCGTTTTTAATGAAATCATCGGTAAACCATTTTTCGGCGGTGTTTTCGCCAACAGGTTTCAGTCCTTTAGTTTTAACAATTGAAATTCTCTCATTCCAGCTTTCCTTCGTTCCGATTTTAGGAGAAGTATTGCATAAAATGAGCTTTTCAACGCGCGATCCGCCATTTAGCGCCAGCCATTGTCCGACTAATCCGCCCATCGATAAACCGCAAAAAATAAAGCTTTTAAAGCCTAAAATTTCTGTCAGCTCCAAAATATCATTTCCTAAAAGTTCAGCAGAGTAATCGCCGTCGGTTGTTTCGCTTTCTCCATGACCGCGAGTATCGGAAAATAAAAGGTTGAAATGTTTCGAAAGTTCATTTTCCTGCTTCGCCCACATGGAATAATTCGTCCCGAGGGAATTTGAAAAAACCAAGGTTTCAGCTTTTCCGTTGTCCAGGAATTTGTAATTTAAAACGGCTTTATTGACGGTTATTTTGGGCATTTTTTGTGATATTTATATTGCCAAAACTCCACATCCGAAAATGAAGAGTTTGGCAGATTTGCTATTTTGGTGAGCTACGCGTTTTCGTAGGAAGCTCGTGAACGGTGGTTTTCACCGTCGTCTGGCGCTTTAACTTCTTTAATTATTGAGAAATTAAAAGTTGCGTGCGCATAAGGTTCTTTTTCGTAACCGTTTGCTTCCGCTTCTTCGGCCGTGTGTCTGCTGATATGCGGTACGAGTTCCTCGCGCGTTGCAAAAGCAAAATCGTCGTAGATTAATGGATCGCCTTCAATATTGATTTGCGTGGTGAGTTTGCGGTAATCCGGATGTGTCACAAAAAAGTGAATATGCGCCGGTCTTGCGCCATGTCTGCCAAGCATCGACATTAGTCGTTCAGTTGGGCTTCCCGGAGGACACGCGTATCCTGGCGGAACAATGGTTTTGAATTTATATTTACCATCCGCTCCAACTTTGATCGCGCGTCGTAAATTGAATTCCGATTGCGAAGTATCGAAATAGGAATACATTCCGTTTCCGTTGCAATGCCAGACCTCAAGTAAAGCACCTTCGACAGGATTTCCGTGAACATCTTTAATCTGACCTTCCATATAAAATCTTTCCAAATCCCGGTTTTCTTCCGGATCATTTTCAAGCTCAGCGTACGATTGGGTTTCCGGTGCGCCGGCAACGTAAAGCGGCCCTTCAATGGTTCTTGCGGTAACGCCTTCAATACCGGCTTCTTTGTCTGCCTGATCTTCCATAACGTCGATAAAATGTTCAATTCCGGTTCCGGCGAACACCAGTCCCCATTGGTTGGTTTCGCCAACTTCGCGCAGAAAATCGGCGGCGTGCCACATTTCTTCAGATGTGATATTAAGATCAACCATCGCATAAAATAGATCTTTCAGCAATCGGTTAGTGATTTCTTTCACGCGCGGATTTCCGGCTTCAGCGCTTTCTTTAGAAACTATTTTGTCGTAAACTTCGTCTATCTGTTCTCTTGTCAACATAATTCGTAATTTTTTTATTAATATTCTTTTGATTATAGTAAATTTTCTTTGATGGCATTTGGGTGTTTGCAAATGCTTGTCACTTTTATATTCATGTATGGGAAAAGTGGGAGAGAGCTGATGATTTCATGCAGTTCTTCCGGACTTTCAACATCCAGTATGCTGATATTAGAATATTTTCCTGCCACACGCCAAAGATGTTTCCACTTCCCGGAATTTTGCCATTTTTGAGACGTCTCTTTTTCTCTTTCAAGGAAGCTTTTTAACTTGTCTTCATCCCAGCTTTCAGGGATTTTCACATCCATTTCTACTACGTATACCATGATTTATTTTCTTTTAAAGTGATTGAGTTTATCGGTGTCAATTTCAATTCCGAGACCCGGACTATTCGGGACGGAAAGTTGGCGGTCTTTGAAAACCATCGGGTTGGTTACAATATCGTCCGTCAGGAGCAACGGACCGAAAAGTTCGGTGCCCCATTGCAACTTATTAAAAGTGCTGAAAACGTGCGCCGAAGCAACCGAACCGATGGTGCCTTCGAGCATTGTGCCGCCGTAAAGCGCAATATCTGCAGCATCTGCAATTGCCGCTATTTTCGCGGAATTGTACAAACCTCCGGCTTTCATAATTTTAACAGCGAAAACGCTTCCACCGTGAATTTTTGCAAGTTTCATCGCATCTTCAGTGGTTGCAACAGCTTCATCCGCCATAATCGGAACATGGAAAAATTCGGTTAAGCGTGCTAAACCGTCAAAATTGGTTTTAATAATCGGCTGTTCAATTAAATCCACGCCGTTTTCCTGTAAAACTTTAATCCAGGTTTTTGCGGTAAATTCGTCCCAGGCTTGGTTAATGTCAACCGTAATTTTAATGTTTTCGCCCAGCGCTTTTTTAATTGCGACAACGTGTGCAACATCTTTTTTTGGTTCGTTACTGCCGATTTTGAGTTTAAAAGTGTCATGCCGGTTGATTGAAATTAAATACTGAGCTTCCTCGATATCTTTTTCGGTATTACCGCTGGCTAAAGTCCATAAAACCGGAAGTTCTATGCGAACTGCACCGCCCAAAAGCTGCGAAACGGAAACATTCAGTCTTTTTCCCAAAGCATCAAGCAAGGCGGTTTCTATTCCTGCTTTTGCAAATGTGCTGCCTTTCACATTTTTATTGATATCAAGCATTAAAGCATTGATATTTGAAGCATCTTTCCCGCTCAGTAATGGCGAAATATATCGCTCGATGGTGAGTTTCATCGCCTCCGGAGATTCTGGACCGTAGGTCATTCCACCGATTGTGGTTGCTTCGCCCCAGCCGATAATTCCGTCGTCCGAGGTAATTTTAATGATTACCATTGTTTGGCTCATCATGGTGGTCATCGACAGTTTGTGCGGACGAATGGTCGGCAGTTCAATAATGTCCGCTTCAACGCTTGTAATTCTGGGAAAATCTGCCATTAGTGCTCATATTTTTAAAGTTAAATTGCTGTAACTTAATTGAATACCGAATTTACCACTCTTATTTCCAGAAAAATAGGATTTTTTCAATTATTACTAGGATAAATTGGAAATACCAGAAAAATTGGCGGTTTAAGATGCGATTTTAAAAGAAGATGAATTGCTGGTTAATTATAATTTGCGCGGTATTGTTTCGGCGTTTGTCCGGTTTTCTGCTTGAAAAGCCGCGCAAAGTAGCTCGGATCATCAATATCAAACTGATAGGAAACTTCGGAAATGCTGTATTCCATATTTTTCAAGGTTGATTTGATGTTCAAAATCAGGAAATCCAGGATGACTTCTTTCGGCGTTTTACCGGAAATCGTTTTGCAGATTTGGCTGAGCGACGCTACAGAAATTCCGAGCTCGGAAGCGTAATCTTCGATTTTTTTCTTAATGGAATTATTTTCCTGAACCAGTTTTTTAAATTTTCGGAAAACCTTTCTTTCGTTCTGATTCAGCGTGTGAATCTGCGTTTGGTGCGCCTGGCTGATGCGGTAAAGCCGCAGCAAAAGCATACCGACCAAATATTGCAGCGCCAAATCTTTGCCCGGAAGCTGGTTTTGATATTCGAAAATACATTTTTTAATTGTTGTATAGGCGTCCTGAACGAGCTGGTTTTCCTGATTGATTTCGGTAATGCTGATGGTGTCGAGTTCGTAAATTACTGCCACATCAAACTTCAGCATTTGGTCCACAGCGTTTGCGGAAAGTGAAATCAAATAACCTTTGGAGCCCGGCTCAAACTCCAAACCATGAAGTACAGATTGCGGAATCGTGAGAACGGAAGGCTTTGAGACGGAATATTTTTCGTTGTTCGCCAAAAGCTTAATTTTGCCCTTTTCAAGCACGAAAATTTGGAACAAATTGCGGTGCGCGTGCGATTTTATGGAATATCCGGATTTGCTGAAAACATCGTCCAACGGAATAATATTGATGATTTCACGTACCAACTTTATCGATTGCTCGCCATAAACACCATTATAGTAAACCTTTTGACCCATTTTTTAAAATTACAAAAAATCCGGCACAAAAAAATTTGCCGTTAAAAGGGCAAATTTTCCATTTTCTAAATGCTTATTTGATAAATTCCAGCAGCGGTTTTATAAATCGGTCAAAAACTTCGATGTGCGGCGAATGTCCTACATTTTCCAGCTCTACAAGTTTAGAACCTTTAATTTTTTTCTGGGTTTCTTTGCCTAAATTTTGGTAAAGTCCCATCAGCGGCTGCAATTCTTTCGGTGCATTTCCTTTGCCAATCGCGGTTCTGTCCCGCGTACCGATGATTAAAAGCGTTGGCGCTGTAATTTTTTCAAAATCGTCAACCACAGGTTGCGTGTAAATCATATCGGTGGTCAGCGCGGCGTTCCAGGCAGTTATCGGGAAATCTTTTGAAATCGTCCAGCCAGCTAAAAGATTCAGCCACGGGTCGTATTCAGGTTTCCATTTTCCGTCGTAGTAAAATTTCAGCTGATAATCTTTGTAGGAATGGTAGGTGTTTTTAAGCTCGGAAGCGTACAATTGATCGATGTTTTGGTATGGTGAAAAGTTCCGGTAATCTTCCAGACCAATCGAATTTTCCAGGATGAGTTTTTCCACGCTTTCGGGATACATCACTGCGATTTTCGTGGCCAACATTCCGCCCATTGAATGGCCTAAAAGGATAAATTTTTCGATTTTTATATCATCTAAAATAATTTTGGTATTTTCTGCAAGTTGCTGAAAACTGAATTGATACTGTTTCGGTTTCGACGATTTCCCGAAACCAATCTGATCCGGCATTATGACGCGAAAACCTTCTTTTAAAAGCGCTTTCGCGGTTTGTTCGAAATAATATCCGTTGAAATTTTTACCGTGAAGTAGAACAATGGTTTTACCGTTTGGTTTTTCAGGTTTTGCATCCATGAAAGCCATTTTCAAGTTTTGTCCTTGGTTTTTCACTTCTTTAAAATGAACCGGAAACGGATATTTTACAGTAGTCAGCTCCGCATCCAAAGGTTGAAGTTTAGAAAGATTCTGTGCATTGCAGGAAATGAAAAACAGAAAGAACA
The DNA here is from genome assembly GCF_900114045.1 of Kaistella treverensis. Classification (GTDB taxonomy): domain Bacteria; phylum Bacteroidota; class Bacteroidia; order Flavobacteriales; family Weeksellaceae; genus Kaistella; species Kaistella treverensis. The sequence continues at coordinate 603,305 of NZ_FORQ01000001.1, read as the reverse complement.
CGGAAAAAATTAGCTGCTTAAATGACATTTTTTTGAATTTCCTCAAATTTACGAAACTATTTTTTTAGCCTTAAAGACACTAAAGATTTTAAAATTAAGGTTGGGCGGTGGCAGTTTTAAATTTAAATAAATGGATAACGCTGCTGATTACTAAAACAACCGCTGCAATAATCGCGTAAGTGTTAACGACAGAATTGGTGTCGCTGTTTGACTGCGCAATTGCGACAAAAGCCCAAGCTCCGACAAATGCGAAAAACGGAGCATTTTTTCTCCACGTCATCAATAGATGAATAACAGTAGCAATGCTGATTAGAATAATGGTCCAGGCCGCTTCCGGAATGCCGAAACCGTTCCAGCCAATTTTTTGCAGCCAAGAAGCGGTGGCAACAATCAGCGCAACACTCATCCAACCGGCGTAAATCTGAAATGGAAAGCTTATTAACCACTTTTTTAAGCCGCTTTTAGCAAAATCTAAAGCTGGTATTAAAATCATTAGCAAAGAAACCAGCGCGACAATTAAAATTAAAACTGAAAAACCTGCGTAACCATACAACCAAACGACGATCCAGGAACAGTTTGCAACACAGGAAAGAACGAACCACCAACCTATTTTTTCTACAAATTTGTCAGTGTCGTTTTTTTCGGGTTTAAATAAACTTCGGCCGGTATAAATTACGAAAGCCAGCATGAAAAGGTAGATTAAACCCCAAATCGAAAAAGCATAACCTGGGGGTGTAATTAAAGTTTTGTATTGGTCGGAAACATCACCGATCGTTTTACCGTCGAAAATGCCCGTGTTGCTTAAATAATTGAAGATAATGGTGAAAACTAAAGCGAAGCCGTTGGCAATCTGTAATGTTTTTTTCATGGTTTTTAGTTTTAGTTTTAGTTTTTCGCCGTTTTGCAAAAATCAGGCGTTTTAACGGCGAATTTTTAATTCAGAAAAATTCGTTCCAAACGGTTAATCATAAGCTTCCCACCAATTTTCGTAAGTTTTGGTGTCATCCTGCCAATGAACAATTTCACCAATTTTGGGCGTTATAAGCGGTAATTTTTCGATTTTGTTTAGCGCGGTAATTTTCTCCAGAGGTTCTTTCCAGCTGTGCAGTGAAAGCTCAAATTTCGAATTGTGAACCGGAATGATGTGCTTCGCGTTTAGGTTTTTCGCTGCAACCAGAAATTCTTCGGGCAACATATGAATATAGCGCCAGTCTTTATTATACTGCCCAAGTTCTAAAATTGCAAGTTCAAAACCGCCGTGTTTTTTACCGATTTTTTCAAAGTGGTCATCAAAACCGGAATCGCCGCCGAGATAAATTTTTCGCTGTGGTGTTTCGAAAACAAAACTTGCCCAAATTGCCTGATTTCTTTTGAATGTTCTGCCGGAAAAATGCCGCGCTGTTTCGGCATAAACTTTAAAACCGTTTCCTAAATCTGCGCTTTCGCCCCAATCCAGTTCGATAATTTTTTCAGGCTTATAACCCCAATATTCCAGATGTTCGCCTGTTCCCAAACCGGTGATTACCTGCTTGACTTTCGGCAGCAGTTTTGTCACGGTTTCGTAATCGAGGTGATCCCAATGATCGTGCGAAATTATAAGATAATCAAGCTCCGGAATGTCGTCTGTCGTGTATACATCTGAACCTCCAAATGCTTTCGTGGTGAATGAAAATGGTGAGGCATTTCCGCTGAAAACCGGATCAACCAGAATTTTTTTGCCGTCAATCTGCAGAAAATAGGAAGAATGTCCCATCCAAACGTAGACGTTTTCATTCGGATTTAAATTTTTTAGATTGCTTTTGGTGAAATTGAATTTCTGCTGCGGTTTGGCATTTCCATTTTTACCAAACAAAAAGCGGTACATCACTTTCGGCATCGAAGTATCTTCCGCGAGTTGCGGCGTAAAATTCAGATTGTCAAAACTATTATTTTTATAATGCGGCGACTTTTTAATTCTTTCCAAGCGCTTTCCCGACGGCGCTTTCCCGAATTTGGGGTGCTGCAAAATAAAATAGCCGGAAACCACCAAAACTGAAATTAATATTAAAACTGCTATCATAATTTTCTTCAGAACTTTCATTGACTTTGGTTAATTTCGTTCACTTTTAAAAAATAAAATGAATTAAAATTTTACATTTAAATGCGCACAAATGTAATTTAAAATTAAAGAATGAATTAAATCAGGCGAATACTTTTATCTATGTTTGAAATTTGTGGTAACTTTATTAGCATCAACAAAAAATTACTGTTATGCACGAAAATGTTGTCGTAAAAAAGGAGATCAATGCGCCGGTAGAAAAGGTTTGGCAAGCTTTGACTGATAAAGCACTGATGAAAAAATGGTATTTCGATATTCCAGATTTTGAGCTTGAAACTCATAAAGAATTCAATTTTTATGAGCCGGGCGAGGCTAAAAAATATCACCACCGCTGTGAAATCTTAGAAATAATTCCGGAGCGCAAGCTAAAGCATACCTGGACTTACCCCGAACTTTCGAAAGACAAGAGCATTGTGAAATGGGAGCTTGAGGAAGACGGCGACAAAACTTTGGTAAAAATCACGCATAAAGGCCTCGAAAATTTTAAGCACCTCGGCACCGACTTTCAAAAGGAAAGCTTTAACAACGGCTGGACTGAAATTTTAGGTAAAAATTTAAAAGAATTTGTAGAACAGTAAAACAAAAAAAACGGTCAAATAGGCCGTTTTTTTATTTTTTATTTTTGAAGTTCCGTGCTTTCCAGATTTCTTTTCTGCACTTTTTTGAAGGTGTAAGCACACATCAAAATGCTGAATTCGTATAGCAAAAGCAGCGGTAAAGCGGCCATCATCATGCTTAAAACATCGGCAGGTGTGATAATCGCTGCTACAACCATAATTAAAACAATCGCGTGCCGGCGGTATTTCCGCATGAATTGCGGCGTAAGAATTCCGATCGAAGTAAGGAAATAAACAATCACCGGAAAAAGGAAAACCATTCCCATTCCTAAAACAATCTGCATAAATAAAGTGGTGTAATCTGTCAAATCAAAAAGCTGCGTGATGCTGTCTGAAACTTTGAAAAGCAAACCAAAATTTATAGCGAAAGGCAAGATTAAAAAGTAGCCGCAAAGAATTCCAACCGCAAATAAAATCCAGACAAAATTGATTAAGAAAACCGAATTTTTTCTTTCTTTCGGATGTAAAGCCGGCGAGATAAAGCGCCATAACTCCCAGATTAAATAAGGAAAAGCTGCAACCATTCCACCAAAAATGGAAACTGCCATCATCACGTTGAACTGCTCGAAAAGTTTTTTCTGCTGAACAGCAAAATTTCCGGGAAGCGTGATGCTGTTTTCACCGATGAGTTCGCGCGAAAAATGATTCACCACACGAAAAGTTAAAAAATCATTGCGTGTAGGCCCGAAAAAAATATGGTCCATAATCCAGTTTACATTGAAACCGATAACGATGGCACAAACCACTATCGCAATGAGAGAACGGACTAAATGTGCTCTTAATTCACCTATATGCCCGAGAAAGGACATTTCTTTTTTTTCGGTCACGAAAATTTATTTTAATTATGTACGAGTCCGCCGGTAAAGCGGTTTTTTTCTGCAGTTGCGAAATTATAAATTAATTGCTGAATAAATTTAATATGTTCCAAATATTCTATTTCTAAAAATTCCGTGCTTTTTGACCGTTTTTTTTTGAAATGGCTAGAAATCGGCAAGTGCTAATTAATTCCTTCATCCAAAAGCCGGTGAATATCAATAATACCGAAATATTTTCCGTTATCCGTCACGATAAGCTGACCGATATTTTTATCTTTTAAAATCTGCATCGCTTCTTTTGCTAAAGAATTTTTATCCACGCTTTTCGGATTTTTGCTCATAATATCGTCAGCTTTAAGCTCCGTAAGATCGCGGTCGCTGAGGAGCATCCGCCGCAAATCACCGTCGGTAATTACACCGGTAATTTTTTCAGCATCCGTAACCACCGTAATACCGTGCTTAGAACTGCTTACGGAAATAATAATGTCCCGCACCGAAGAATCCGGTGAAACCTGAGGTTTTTGCGGTGATAAAAACTGTTCAACCTTGGCCGTAAGATTTTTACCTAAACTTCCGCCTGGATGAAATTTAGCAAAATCGTTTTCTTTAAAACCATTGAGTTCCATTAAGCAAACCGCCAAAGCATCTCCCAAAGCCATTTGAACTGTGGTGGAACTTGTGGGCGCGAGCTTAATCGGGCAAGCTTCCTTTTCCACAAAAGTGTCTAAAATAACGTCAGAAAATTCCGCTAGTTTACTTTTTGAGTTTCCGGTCATGCCGATAAGCGCCGCGGAATATTCCTTCAAAAATGGTAAAAGCGTCACAATCTCCGGCGAATTTCCGGAGTTGGAAATACAAAGTACAACATCGGATTTTTGAATAACACCCAAATCACCGTGAATTGCTTCCGAAGCGTGTAAAAATTGCGCTGGTGTTCCTGTAGAGTTTAGCGTGGCAACCATTTTATTGCCGACGTGCGCGGATTTGCCAATTCCTACGACAATTAATTTTCCGGAGCTTTTATTGATGATTTCTACCGCGCGCACGAATTCGGAATCAAGACGGTTTTTTAGGGCTTCAAGCTCGGCGATTTCAACGGAAAGTGCGTGTTGAGCGAGGTTTAGAATGTTCTGAGTATTCATTAAATTTGGTAAAAATTTGCCATTTTAGGTCCTATTTTTTTTGGTAATAAATTCTAAGCTCGCGTTTTTTCGCGAAACAGCACAAATGCTTCGGTCGTGATAAAATCGCAAAGTAGGACTAAATTGTAATTTTAATTTTTTAACTTTGGTTACAATGCAAATTTAGGAAACAATATCTATCTTCTTAGATTAATTCTAAATTTTTGAGCGGCGATGTTTTAGACGAGGAAAGAGGAGCCGTTATATAAATATGAAATTGAAAATGAAAACATCCAATACCGATCTATCCAAAGAGCTCAAGAAATATTTCGGTTTTTCCACATTTAAAGGTCAACAGGAAACCATTATAAACACGCTGCTGGAAGGTAAAGACGTATTCGTGCTGATGCCCACCGGTGGCGGAAAATCACTTTGCTATCAATTACCCGCCCTGATGTCGGACGGAACAGCGATCGTAGTTTCACCGCTTATCGCGTTGATGAAAAACCAGGTGGACGCTATCAATGGACTTTCATCTGTGGAAGGTGTCGCACACGTTCTGAATTCTTCTTTAAATAAAACCCAGACGAAACAGGTTTTTGATGATATCCGTTCTGGTGTTACAAAACTTTTATATGTTGCGCCGGAATCTTTAATTAAAGAAGAATATCAGGAATTTTTAAAAGAAGTTGAAATTTCTTTCGTCGCCATCGATGAAGCGCACTGTATTTCCGAATGGGGACACGATTTCCGCCCGGAATACCGGAATTTGAAATCGATAATTGATAAAATTGCGGATGTTCCCGTAATTGCTTTAACCGCGACGGCTACTCCGAAAGTTCAGGATGACATTCAGAAAACTCTGGGAATGAACAATGCCGTGGTTTTCAAAGAAAGTTTTAACCGCCCGAATCTTTTTTACGAAGTAAGACCAAAGGTAAATATCGACCGCGAAATCGTAAAATTCATCAATGCACGAAAAGGTAAATCCGGAATTGTGTACTGTTTAAGCCGGAGAAAAGTGGAAGAATTTGCGCAGGTTCTTCAGGTGAACGGAATTAATGCTTTGCCATACCACGCCGGTCTCGACCAAAAAACGCGCGTCATGAATCAGGATAAATTTCTGATGGAAGATGCCGACGTCATTGTTGCCACCATCGCTTTCGGAATGGGAATCGATAAACCCGATGTGCGTTTTGTGATTCATTACGATATCCCGAAATCGCTTGAAAGTTATTACCAGGAAACCGGCCGCGCCGGAAGAGACGGCGGCGAAGGTTATTGTCTGGCTTTTTACGATCCGAAAGACATTGAAAAACTTGAGAAATTTTTAGCACAAAAACCAGTTTCGGAACGTGAGATCGGTTTGCAGCTTTTAAATGAAGTCGTGGGTTATGTGGAAACTTCGATGAGTCGCCGCCAATATATCCTGTACTATTTTGGTGAACAGTTCGACCCGAAAAACGGTCAGGGCGCAGGAATGTGCGACAATGCTGTAAATCCGCCGGTGCTGAAAGATGCGTCGAAGGAACTGATTACGCTATTGCAATTGGTGAAAGATTTAGAGGAAAAATTTAAAACCAAAGATTTAATCTCGGTAATTGTCGGTAAAGAAAATCCGGTCACAAAATCCTATAAATTAGAGACCACGAAACATTTTGGTATCGGAAAAAAAGAAAACGAAAACTTTTGGAAAACGATTATCCGTCAGGCGACGGTGCAGAATTTCCTTCAAAAAGATATTGAAACCTATGGCGTTTTAAAACTTACCGAAAAAGGACAGAAAGCACTTGCAGAAAAGAAGGAAAACATATTTTTCATTGCCGAAGACCGAGAATATAACCTGGAACAAACGAAAGCAAATGCCGATAAGGGACAGTCCCAAGCGAGCGGCGGCTTAGACGAAGTTTTATTTTCACAGCTGAAAGAATTGAGGAAAACCGTGGCGAAAAAGCTCGGAAAACCGCCGTACACCATTTTTATGGATCCAAGCCTTGAAGATATGACGGTGCAATATCCGATTACGGTGGAGGAAATCGGGAATATTTACGGTGTTGGCGACGGCAAAGCTAAAAAATACGGAAAGGATTTTGCGGATTTTATCAGGAAATATGTCGAAGAAAATAATATCGAGCGGACGCAGGATATGGTGATGAAAACCGTGGCGAACAAATCCAGCCACAAAGTTTTTATTATCCAGAGCACCGACAAAAAAATTGATCTTGAAGACATTGCGAAAGCGAAAAATCTCTCCATGGACGATCTTTTGAAAGAAATGGAACGCATTGTTTATCAGGGAACTAAACTGAATATTGATTATTATATTGACGAAAATTTTGACGAAGATATTGTGGAAGATTTTATGTCTTTTATGGGCGAAAGTGAAAGCGACAGCATGAAAATTTTGCTCGCAGAATTTGGTGATGATCTTAGCGACGAAGAAGTCCGGATGTTGCGTATTAAATTTATTTCAGACGTAGCAAATTAAAAAAATGAAAAATTCATTGTTTGAAGCCCGAAAAAATCTCATCGGCTGGATTGAAAGTTTGGATGATGCTGAGGTTTTGCAAAAACTAATTGACATTAAAAATTCGGCAAGTTTAGAGAAATGTGCCACAAACATCAATTCAGAAAAAGTTGAAGAACAGGATTTCGACCAGCAATTTGCAGCAGGAATGACACCAGATGAACTTTTAGAAAATATAGCTTCGCATATCGAGTCGATTGATTCCGAAGAAAACATTTAGCTGTTTAGCAAAAAATGCCCGTTTTAACCGCCAATTTTTATTGATAAACCTTTAGCGAAATATTGTAAATTCGCATTTAGCCTTGTCACTGTTCCAAAAAACTGACAAGGTTTTTTCTAAAAAACATGAAGAAGACCGTCATTTTATTTATACTTCCGGATTTGGAAATGGGCGGCGCAGAGCGTATTGTCACGACAATTGCGAACCATCTGTCACGCGAAACCTTCGATCCGAAAATCCTTCTACTTCGCAAAGAAGGCGGTTATCTGGAAATTTTGAAAGATGATGTAGAAATTATTGACATTAAAACACCCAGAATTCGGAATTCATTATTTTCTATTCTAAATGTTTTAAAGAGCCGAAAACCGGATATTGTCTTCAGCGGCTTTGGGGAAATTAACGCTTATTTGGCATTATTTATTAAGATTTTTCCGAAAATAAAATTTGTAGCGCGCGAGACAAATGTCGTGTCGAAACACGTTACCCGAAAAGAAATTCGGTTTTTTTACCGTTTTTACAATAATTACGATAAAATCATTTGCCAGAGTGACGATATGAAAAATGATCTTATTGAAAATTTCAACCTTAAACCGGAAAAATTAATTAAAATCAATAATCCGGTGGATTTTGATTTCATTAATGAAAAACTGGAATTTGCAGAAAAACCCGAAGGTTTTAAAAACAATTTTAAAAATGTAGTCGCCATAGGAAATCTATCCGCGAGAAAAGGTTTTGATAATCTGCTGAAAGTTTTTAGCCATTTAAAAGAGGAGAAAATTCTGCTGCATATTTTGGGCGATGGACGCGACAAAGATTTACTTCTTCAGATGAAAAAAGATTTAAATTTAAAAAATGTAATCTTTCACGGACAGCAAAAAAATCCGTATCAATACCTAAAATTTGCAGATCTTTTTATTCTTTCTTCGCGTTACGAAGGTTTTCCGAATGTTTTACTTGAAGCCGGCGCTTGTGGAACGTATTCTCTCGCAAACTGTTGCCCGGGCGGAATTTCCGAAATCATTCAACCCGGCATTAACGGTGAAATATTTAGTATTGAAAAAAATGCCGATTTTGCGGCTAAAATTTCTACCATTCTAAATCAAAAGCATAATTCTGCTGAAATTAAAAATTCAATTTCTTCACGTTTTTCAAAAGATTTGATTTTAAAAAAATACGAAGAGGTTTTCCAAAATTTATGACCGCTGTCATAAGCAAAATTTAAAAATTTGCTCACTTTCGTGGCAAATAAAAAAATTATTGATTTAATAATCAGTTTCTTAGATTAAATTTTTTGTAAACTTTTCGCTATGTCATATAACTTCTATATATTTATTTCTTCAAACAAATACATATATGGAAGCAACTCTATCTTCAAAAAAAATTATGACTTTTACGTACGATGAAGCTTTTCAGGCTTCTTTAGAATATTTCGGCGACGACGATTTAGCAGCTAAAGTTTGGGTCAGCAAATATGCACTGAAAGATTCGGACGGCAATATTTATGAGCAAAATCCGGACGATATGCACCGCAGAATTGCTTCGGAAATCGCCCGAATTGAAGAAAAATATCCAAATGCGCTTTCTGAAGATAAAGTTTTCGACCTGATCAAAAATTTCAAATACATCATTCCGCAGGGAAGTCCGATGACGGGAATTGGCAACAATTTCCAGATCGCGTCGCTTTCGAACTGTTTTGTAATCGGTAGCGGCACGCAAAGCGATTCTTACGGAAGCATCATGAAAATTGATGAAGAGCAGGTTCAGCTGATGAAACGCCGCGGTGGAGTAGGTCACGACCTTTCCAACATCCGACCGAAAGGTTCCGCGGTGAAAAATTCTGCGCTGACTTCCACAGGTTTGGTTCCGTTTATGGAAAGATATTCGAACTCTACACGCGAAGTGGCTCAGGACGGCCGCCGTGGCGCGCTCATGCTTTCGGTTTCTGTGAATCATCCCGATTCTGAAGATTTCGTGAATGCAAAGCTGGAGCAAGGAAAAATTACCGGCGCGAATATTTCCGTAAGAATTGATGATGATTTTATGAAAGCCGTTGTCAATAAAGAAAATTACATCCAAAAATATCCGATTCACAGCAAAAATCCGAAATTTCAAAAGGAAATTAAAGCTGTTGATCTGTGGAATAAAATCATCCACAATGCCTGGAAATCTGCTGAACCGGGAATTCTTTTCTGGGACACCATTATCAATGAATCTTTGCCGGATTGTTACGCGGACCTCGGTTATGAAACGGTTTCTACGAATCCGTGTGGTGAAATTCCTTTGTGTCCGTACGATTCTTGTCGACTTTTGGCGGTAAATTTATTTTCTTATGTTGAAAATCCGTTCACGAAGCAGGCAAAATTTAATTTTGAGCTTTTCAAAGAACATGTCGGTTATGCGCAAAGAATGATGGACGATATTATCGATCTTGAAATTGAAAAAATTGACGCTATTTTGGCCAAAATTTCAGCAGATCCTGAAGGCGAAGAAATAAAAGCGACTGAGAAGAATCTTTGGTTAAAAATTCGTCAGAAAACAATTGAAGGCCGAAGAACCGGTGTTGGAATTACCGCAGAAGGAGATATGTTGGCAGCGTTAAATATTCAATACGGAAGCAAAGAAGGAAATGAATTTTCGACTTTGGTGCACAAAACTTTAGCGTTGGCGGCGTACCGTTCGTCTGTTGAAATGGCGAAAGAACGCGGCGCTTTTGCAATTTATGATGCTAAAAGAGAGGAAAAAAATCCTTTTATATTAAGAATTAAAGAAGCAGATCCGAAACTGTATGAAGATTTAAAAAAATACGGCAGAAGAAATATTGCTTTACTGACAATTGCGCCGACCGGCAGTACGTCGTTGATGTCGCAAACGACTTCCGGTATTGAGCCTGTATTTTTACCGGTTTATAAAAGACGCCGAAAAGTAAATCCAAACGATCAGGATATCCGCGTGGATTTTGTGGATGAAGTTGGGGATTCTTGGGAAGAATACTTGGTTTTTCACCACCGTTTTAAAGAGTGGATGGAAGTTCAGGGAATAGACACCGAAAAAAATTATTCTCAGGAAGAATTGAATAAAATTATTGAGCAATCACCTTACTATAAAGCAACTTCAAATGATGTGGATTGGTTAAGCAAAGTGGAGATGCAGGGCGCGATTCAAAAATGGGTGGACCATTCGATTTCAGTGACGATCAATGTACCGAATGATGCGACGGAAGAATTGGTAAATCAGCTTTACATCAAAGCGTGGGAAGTGGGCTGTAAAGGCGTGACAGTTTACCGTGACGGTTCGCGCTCCGGCGTTTTGATTTCCGCAGAGGATAAAAATGAGGAAAAAGCAGAAATGATCACTCCAGTTTTTCCTACCAAAAGACCGCATATTTTAGAAGCTGATGTTGTTCGTTTTCAAAATAATAAAGAAAAATGGATTGCTTTTGTCGGTTTAATTGAAGGGAAACCTTATGAAATTTTTACAGGTCTTGCTGAAGATGAAGAAGGAATTGCCGTTCCGCGCTGGGTGAATGAAGGCGTGATTATTAAAAACCAGGACGAGAACGGAAAATCGCGCTATGATTTCCAGTTTAAAAATCTGCGTGGTTATAAAACTACCATCGAAGGTCTTTCGCATAAATTTAAACCTGAATTCTGGAATTACGCTAAACTGATTTCCGGGACTTTAAGACACGGAATGCCGATTGAAAACGCAGTGGAATTGATTAATCGTTTGGAGCTCGATTCAGAGTCTATTAACAACTGGAAAGCCGGTGTTGCGCGAGCTTTGAAGCGCTACATTCCTGATGGAACGGAAGCTACAGGGAAATGCTCGAGCTGTGGCTCTGATCAGGTGGTTTATCAGGAAGGCTGTTTGACGTGTAAAAATTGCGGGAATAGTAAGTGTGGGTAATGTTGGTGCAACGAGTGAACAAAGTGAAACGACGAAGAACTCTCCTGAATATATTAAAAAAAAAGGCGCTAAATACGCCTTTTTTTTGTTTTTGTCTAACTTGACTTTTTCAGATTATTTGGTTTGTAAGCTGGAAATTTTTAGCCCTGATTGAACGGCATGTTTGAGCTCTCCCAATCGCCGGGAAAGCGCGGGCGGGAAGCGAGTAGTGAAAGTAGGTTCCCGGCTCTTGAAAAAATGCCTACATAACCCCGAAAATTCTCCGGAAATCCACGCCGCGGAACGGGAAAATATTTTGTAAATTTGCTACACTTTTAATAAAATCATAAAAAGATAAATATGAGTCAATTTGATGTGACCGTTATCGGTTCCGGTCCTGGTGGGTATGTTGCGGCGATTAGATGTGCGCAGCTGGGTATGAAAACAGCAATTATCGAAAAATATCCGGTTCTTGGCGGTACTTGTCTGAACGTAGGTTGTATCCCGAGTAAAGCGCTGCTGGACAGTTCCGAGCATTTCGAAAACGCGAAACACAATTTTGCCAACCACGGAATCATTATCAACGATCCTGTCGCAGATCTTTCCCGAATGATTGAACGCAAGCGCGAAGTGGTGGACCAAACTACAAAAGGAATCCAGTTTTTGATGGATAAAAACAAGATCACCGTTTTCGAAGGCGTGGGAAGTTTTGAATCGCCGACTCAGGTTAAAATAACAAAAAATGATGGTGCTACAGAAACCATCGAATCGAAATATACCATTATCGCGACGGGTTCTAAGCCGAGCACGCTGCCTTTCATTACTTTGGATAAAGAAAGAATCATCACTTCTACGGAAGCTTTGGAGCTGAAAGAAATTCCGAAACACCTCATCGTTATCGGTGGAGGTGTTATCGGATTGGAGCTGGGTTCTGTTTACAAAAGATTAGGATCTGAAGTCACTGTGGTGGAATTTATGGATAAAATTATCCCGACCATGGACGGTGCTTTATCGAAAGAACTGAATAAAGTGCTCAGAAAGCAGGGAATGAAATTCAACCTTTCTACCGGTGTACAGTCTGTGGAAAGAAACGGCGATACCGTAAAAGTTACCGCGAAAGATAAGAAAGGTGAAGAAGTAATTTTCGAAGGTGATTATGTTTTGGTTGCTGTGGGTAGAAAACCATACACAGACGGACTTGCCATAGAAAAAGCGGGTGTTGATCTCGACGAAAGAGGCAGAGTAAAAGTAAACGAACATTTGCAAACCAATGTTTCCAATATTTACGCGATCGGTGATGTGGTTGTAGGCGCAATGCTGGCGCACAAAGCTTCCGAAGAAGGAACTTTGGTTGCAGAACTTATTGCCGGACAAAAACCGCATATCAATTATAATTTAATTCCGGGCGTGGTGTATACCTGGCCGGAAGTTGCCGCAGTTGGTAAAACTGAAGAGCAATTGAAAGCGGAAGGTGTTGCCATCAAAATCGGTAATTTCCCCATGCGCGCTTTGGGCCGAAGCCGTGCTTCCGGTGATGTTGATGGTTTCATCAAAGTAATTGCTGATGAGCAAACCGATGAAATTTTAGGCGTTCACATAATCGGCGCGAGAGCTGCAGACTTAATTGCCGAAGCTGTTGTAGCGATGGAATACCGCGCAAGTGCTGAAGATATTTCCAGAATGTCACACGCTCACCCGACGTACGCTGAAGCCATGAAAGAAGCTGCGCTGGACGCAACCGGAAAAAGAGCTTTACATTTCTAAATATTAAATTGCTATAAAAATTAAAAGAGAAGTTTCGCCTTCTCTTTTTTTTGGTGGTTATTCAGGTCTTTTTTTCGTATTTAAAGTTGGGTTTGATTTTCTTATTTAAAAAAGTGCCTTTTGAAAAAGCGGCGCGAAAATCATCGAAAATTTCCTGCGGAACATCAAGATAATCATAAACTGCGCCCGAAACATACACAATCGTAAGAATTTGCTGTTCCGGTTTGTAGAAATATTTTTTAATTACAGAAGACGGCATTGCTTTGTTTTTAAAAAATCAAATATTTACCTTTATTTAGGCATTTTTTTCCGATTTAACTCGTTGCGCGTATGAATCGATGCTTCATAAACTTTCTTCCGGAGTTGCTGAATTTTTCCGACCGGCTGCAAGATTTCAGGATTTTCAAATGGATTAAAATTAAGATTTTCAACTGCTGGATCATCGGAATTTAAAAAGGCAGCTTTTGGAATTTTAATTTTTCCAAGGCAAAATTTTGGCGACTTTTTCCACTCTTTTTTTAAATTATTGATGGGTTGATTTTCCAGATTTTCACACATTTCAATCATTAAATTAAATGAAGTTTCGTGTGAGGCTAAAAACCAGTTAATTGAATCTTTCTGCGGTTCGCCGCGCCCGATTTTTGAGCTGATGTTTTCCGGTTCCACACTTAATTTCATCATAAAATCTCCGAGGCGATAACATCCAATTCCGGAATATTTAAAAGAGAAGAAAAAATCTTTTGAATGTTTTAAAAACTGAAAAGTCCGTTTTGCTAAATCAGCGGAAAACATATCGCTCGCGAGCGAAAAACCATTCCTCAGCAAATGCGGCAGGTCTAAAGCTGAAACCAGAAAATTGTCCTGTTTAGTGACCAAAAAAGTATTCACCGAGGTGAAAAATTTCAGAAAAACCGATGGCGAATTGGTCGGAAAAAGTGGAAAATTCACCAGCGGAAAATTTGCTTCTTTTTGCCTGAAATTTTTAAATTTTACTGAAAATCCGTAAACAGGAATTTCCCGTCCTTTTTTATTGATAACAAGATTTGCATTTGAAAATCTCAGCAAAAGTTTATAATCTTTTTGATCAAAAATTTTGGCGATGAAATCGGGAAAATTTTCCGAAATTTCTAATTTCGCTTTTACCGTGGCGTAAGTTTTTGAGTGCGCATCGCGTGTGGCATAATTTAGCTCGCTAATCGCCGCAGAACTTTCGATAAATTTCTGAACCGAAATTAAAGCTTTATCCAAATCAGCATTTTCCTGCGGTGAAAGTCGGTTAAATTCCGGTGAAAATTTTTGGAGCGAATTCATGCTTTTTTTTCGAAAAACGCAGCAACAACCATTCCCGAAAATTCCTCGGAAAATACCTTATCTTTGCGTTTTATCATTAATCACATTTATCTACGCCTTTATGAACCTCGGAAAAACTCAAATTTTAAAAATCGCTGAAAAAAATTATTCCGGACTTTTTCTTGAAGATGAATCAGGCGAGCGCGCATTTTTACCAAAAATATTTGCTTCTGAAGATGCTGAAATTGGCGACGAAATGGAGGTTTTTGTTTATCAGGACGATGATAAATTAAAAGCTACCACCGAAAAACCTAATGCGGAAATCGGTGAATACGCCGTGATGACTTGTGTGCAGAGCTTACCAAGCGGCGCTTTTATGGATTGGGGAATTATTAAAGATCTTTTTGTTCCGTACAAGCAGCAACGCGCGAAAATCGTAGAAGGAAAGCGCTATTTGGTGCATGTTTACATTGATGAATTTTTAGGTTTAATTACGGGAACCACGCGTTTTAAGAAAAATCCGAGTTACGAAAATCTGCCTTTTGAAAAAGGTGAAAAGGTGAATTTAATTATTGCCGGTGAAAGCGAACTGGGCTGGAATGTGGTCATCAACAAAAAATACATTGGTTTAATTTACACTTCCGATGTTTACAAAAAATTATTTCCGCTTTCGGAAGAAACTGGTTTTATAAAAAGCATCCGCGAAGATGGAAAAATTGACGTAACGCTTCAGCCGGAAGGTTACGATAATATTGATGAATTCCAGAAAATAATTTTGGATAAACTCGAAGTGAATTATGGTCTGATTTACCTTTCCGACAAATCTACGCCTGAAGAAATAAAAGACGAACTGCAGATGAGCAAGAAAAATTTCAAAAAAGCTATCGGTGGTTTGTACCGCGATAAAAAAATTGAAATTTTAGAAGATAAAATCCGCCTCTTAGAAGACGGCGAATAGAAAATTTCAGAAAAAAGGTAAAAAAGGAGCGGAATATTTTCCGTTCTTTTTGGTTATTGTAGCGTAAAATTCATTCCTTCCTCACCAGTAAAATCCAGTCGTCTTCAAGCAATTTATAACCCATATCATAAATGAAACGGTATTCCGCGCCGTTTTTATAAACTATTAAAGATGTAAAATACTCAAAATCAAAACCTTCCGCCAGCAGTTTATTGCGCGTGGTTTTAGCTTTTCCTTCTTTGTACGGTTGCTCGCTTAAAATTCGGTGGTTTTTGCGCAGTTTATTATTGATGTTGCGCATCAGGTTTGATGAATCTTTATTGTGCTTATTATTGTAGGCATTCCGGCACCCATCGTTGCAGAATTTTTTATCGCTTCTGCCGATTATTTTTTCGCCACATTCCAGACAGTTCTGCATAAAAATCTATTGATAATCAAATATATAAAAAATATCCGCTTACAAACGGATATTTTTTTGACGGTTAAAACGGCAAATTTTTGTAAAATTTTAAAGTGAATGAGAAGCGCTTTTCTGCAAATATTTTCTCCCGCTAAAACAGCACATTTTTTTGATTTTGCTTAAAGTTGCATAAATAAGTGCTTAAAGTGCTTAAAATTGCTTAATGCGTTTTAGTGTTTTCCATTTCATCCATTGCAATTGTCGCATGCGCATAAGCCGCACCGGCGCGCATTTCCGCGGCAACCCAAATTGCTTCCATTACTTCTTCTTTGGTGGCACCTTTCCGCAAAGCGGTTTTAGAATGCGACCTGATACAGTACGGACATTGCGTTACATGTGCCACGGCAACAGCAATTAGCTGTTTTGTTTTTTCGTCTAAAGCGCCGGCTTCAAAAACGGTTTTGCTGAAATTCCGCCAGGCCTCAATATTTTTCGGTGCTAAAGCAGCCTTTTTTTCTGATATTTCATTTGTTGTTTCCGGATATAAATCGTGGTTTTCCATTTGATATTTTTTTGGTTGTTTAACGCCTTATTTTTCTAAAAACTGGCGAAGCACATATTGTAAAATTCCGCCGTTACGGTAATATTCTATTTCAATCAGTGAATCCAAACGTGCGATGACATTAAATTTAATTTCGTCGCCATTCATGCTTTTTGCGGTTATCTCAATTTCTTTCAAAGGTTTAATGTCCTCTGCAATACCGGTAATTGAAAATATTTCTTTTCCGGTAAGTCCGTAACTTTCTGCGGTGTCGCCGTTTTTATATTGAAGCGGTAAAACACCCAATCCAACTAAATTACTTCGGTGAATCCGCTCATAACTTTCAGCCAAAACAGCTTTAATTCCAAGCAAAAAAGTTCCTTTTGCCGCCCAGTCACGCGAAGAGCCGCTGCCGTATTCTTTTCCGGTCAAAACGATTAATGGCGTTTGCGCTTCTTTATATTTAACCGAAGCTTCGTAAACGGTCATTTCTTCGCCGGTAGGTAAAAATGTGGTGTAACCGCCTTCTTTTTCCGCCAGTTTATTTTTAATTCTCACATTTGCAAAAGTTCCGCGAACCATCACTTCATCATTTCCTCGGCGCGAACCGTACGAATTGAAATCTTCTTTCGGAACACCGCGGTTCAAAAGATATTTTCCGGCAGCAGAATTTTCACTGAAAGCTCCGGCTGGTGAAATATGATCCGTCGTTACACTGTCTCCCAAAACCAGCAGAGCGCGCGCATTTTCAATGTCCTGCAAAGGTTCGGTTTCCGAAGGTAAATCGTGGAAAAACGGAATTTCTTTAATATATGTTGAGTCGTCATCCCATTCATATAATTTTCCGCCCGGAATTTCCAGATTCCTCCAGATTTCGTTACCATCAAAAATTTCATCATAATTTTTAGCAAAATCATTTGGTGATAAAACTTTGCTTAAAATTTCATTGATTTCTTCATCCGAAGGCCAGATGTCTTTCAGATAAACGGGCTCCTGATTGGAATCGAAACTAATCGGTTCGGTGGTTAAATCAATATCCACGCGGCCTGCGAGCGCATAAGCGACGACCAACATCGGCGACATTAAAAAATTCATTTTAACCTGCGGATGAATCCTGGCTTCAAAATTCCGGTTTCCGGAAAGTACCGAGGTTACAATTAAATTATATTCGTCAACTGCTTTTGCAATTTTCGGTGCTAAAGGCCCGGAATTTCCGATACACGACGTACAGCCATAACCGACCAAATGGAAATGCAAAGCTTCCAAATCTTTCAATAGATCTGCTTTTTCAAGGTAATCGGTCACTACTTTAGAGCCTGGCGCCAGCGAAGTTTTTACCCAAGGTTTCACATCAATGCCGCGTTCACGCGCTTTTCGTGCTACCAAACCCGCGCCGATCATCACAAACGGATTTGAAGTATTTGTACACGAAGTAATCGCTGCTATTGCAACAGCTCCGTCCGACAGCATGAATTTTTCATCACCTCGCGTAATCCAGACATTTTGCAAACCCTGTTTGCTGTTGGTTTCAATTTCTTCGTTTCTCGCGAGCGCTTTAGATTCCGGCACCGGTAAATCGCCACCTTCGTTATCAAACCGCGTAATAGATTTTTCGATTTCGCGGTCTTCCCAAGTGATGTAATGTCTGTTGAATGAACTGTGTAAAAGCTCGATGAATGTGTTTTTAAAATCTTTTAAAAGTATTTTGTCTTGCGGTCTTTTTGGTCCTGCAACGGACGGTTCAATGGTGGAAAGATCGAGTTCTACCACGCTCGTGTACGTGATTTCGTCTTCGTTTTCCCGCCAAAGCATATTGTTTTTGCAGTATTTTTCAACCAAGTCGATTTGGTTTTCGGAACGGTTGCTTTTCCGCATATATTCCAAGGTTTTGTCGTCGATAGGGAAGTAGGTGATGGTGCAGCCAAATTCCGGCGACATATTTCCGATGGTTGCGCGGTCAGGTACCGAAAGATTAGCTAAACCGGGACCGAAAACTTCAACAAATTTTCCGACCACACCGAATTTTCGGAGCAAGTTGGCAATCGTTAAAACCAAATCTGTCGCGGTAGAACCCAGCGGAAGCTTGCCCGTAAGTTTCAATCCTATAACTTCCGGCATAATAAAATAAAGCGGCTGACCGAGAATTGCGGCTTCGGCTTCAATACCACCAACGCCCCAGGCAACTACGCCAATACCATTCACCATCGGCGTGTGACTGTCGGTTCCCACCAAAGTATCGGGAAAAACTTCACCATTTCTTTCAATGACGCCTTTCGACAAATATTCAAGGTTTATTTGGTGACAAATTCCCATTCCAGGCGGCACGACACTGAAATTGTCAAATGAGTTTTGCGCCCATTTCAAAAACTGGTAGCGTTCTTTATTTCGCTTGTATTCCTCTTCAATATTTCTGGCGTAAGCGCCTTCAGTTCCGAAATAATCAACTTGAACGGAGTGGTCAATAATCAAATCAACAGGAACCAGCGGATTAATCGTGTCTGGATCTTTACCTTTTCTTGCGACTTCCGCGCGAAGCGCCGCAATATCTACAACCGCCGGAACTCCGGTGAAATCCTGCATTAGCACGCGCGCGGGCTTGAACGGAATATCTTTATCTGAAGCTTTTGGCGACCAAAAAAGTAAAGTCTCAATATTTTCTTTGGTAATGGAAAAACCGTCGTAATTACGAATCGCATTTTCCAGAAGAATCCGGATGGAAAAGGGTAGTTTGTCGATCGGAAATCCCTGTTTTTGAAGTTCCGGAAGGCTAAAGTAGCTGAAATTTCCGTCTGCTGTTTGTAAACTTCTTTTGATTTGAAAAATATCTCGCTCCATAATTTTGAATTTTTAATGAGATTCGGAAATGGTGAAATGGTCGAATAAGGAAGATTTTTCTCTGTTTAGAAAAAGCAAAAATCACCTGTTTTAGCCGGTAAAATTTCGGGCTTAAACGGCTAAAATTTCACGCTATTCTCAAAGATAAGAAATTAAGGAAAGCAAAAGTAAAATTTAGCAGACTTTAGCAATTGAGGTTCAGGATTTTAAATCTAAAAACTTGGCAGTTCTTAAATAAAAAAAAAGCCGCTTAAACAAGCAATTTTTTCAAATTGACACGTCACTTTTAAAAACCGAGTTAATTTAGAACAAAAAAATATCCGCCTAAAAGCGGATATTTTACAAAAATAGATTTGATGTAAATTTATTCGGTATGACCGTACATTTCGTTGTACAGTTTGTTGTATTTTTCTTTCACGGCTTTTCTTTTCAGCTTCAGCGTTGGAGTCAGCAAACCAAGTTCGATTGACCAGATATCGGGCGTCAGTTCAAATCTTTTGATCTGTTCCCAATTACCTAATTTGGTGTTTAGATAATCGATTTCTTTTTTAATTCTTTCTTTCAGCTCTGGGCTTTTTACGATTTCTGCAGGTGTATCACCAATTTTTAGCTCTTTTCTCTCTGCCCAGTTTTTTATGAAATTGAAATCCGGCTGAACAAGCGCGCACGGCATTTTTTCACCGTCACCAACAACCATAATTTGCTCAATGAATTTCGAAGCTTTCGCTAAATTTTCAATAACCTGCGGCGCAATATATTTTCCGCCCGAAGTTTTAAACATTTCTTTTTTGCGGTCGGTAATGTGCAGATAACCTTCGTCATCAATATGTCCGATGTCACCGGTTTTGAAATAACCTTCTTCGTTAAAAGCTTCTTTGGTCATTTCTTCATTTTTAAAATAACCTTTAAACACCGAAGGACCCTTCACTGTAATTTCACCGTCTTCCTGGATTTTCACATCCAAGTTATCCAAAACATGACCAACGGTGCCGATTTTAATTTTCCCGAAACTGTTCACCGAAATCACTGGTGAAGTTTCTGTCAGGCCATAACCTTCCAAAATCGGGATTCCGGCATTTTGAAACATTTTATTGAGTCTCGCAGAAAGTGCGGCAGAACCGGAAACCAGCGTGATAATGTTTCCACCTAAACCTTCGCGCCATTTAGAAAATACGAGTTTATCAGCGATAATCTCTTTCAAACCGGAAGGTTTTCCGATTTTTTCTTTCGCTTTGTTTACGCCTAACGCCCAAAGGAAAATTTTTGATTTTAAACCACCGGCGCTGGTGCCTTTGTCATAAATTTTATCGTACACTTTTTCGATAAGCCGCGGTACCACAGACATAATGTGCGGCTGAACTTCTTTAATATTTTCGCCCATTTTATCAATGCTTTCCGCGAAATAAATCGCGTAACCATTATATTGATAAAGATAAAAAAGCATGCGCTCGAAAATGTGGCAAATCGGCAGGAAACTCAGGATTTTAATGTCGCTGTATTCCAAACCTTTTACGCGTGGAATTCTCGGGTTTGATGCCAAAACGTTCGACACGATATTTTGGTGCGTCAGCATTACGCCTTTTGGTCTGCCTGTCGTTCCGGAAGTATAAATTAATGTGGCTAAATCCTCTGAATTTATTGATTTTGCTAAATCGTCAACTTCATTTTGCGTGGTATCGTCTTTACCCAAATCGATAATCTCTTGCCAGTTGGCAGCGCCGTCAACCTGTTCGAAGGTGAAAATACCTTGCAGACTCGCCACATTTCCTTTAATTTTCTGAACTTTATCGTAAAGCTCTTTATCAGAAACAAAACAATATTTCACTTCTGCATTATTAAAGATAAAATCATAATCTTCCGAGGAAATACTAGGGTAAACCGGTACGGAAATCGCGCCGATCTGTGAAATTCCCAAGTCCATAACCGCCCATTCTGTCCTTGTTGCCGTAGTAATAAGCGCAATTTTATCGCCGGGTTGGATGCCGAGTTTTAATAAACCGCGAGAAACTTTATTTCCCTGGTTAATAAATTCGGCTGTTGATATTTTTTCCCACTTTCCATTGTATTTTGTTACAAACATGTCATCCCGGGAATAATTTTCCAGAGCGTGATGTGCGAAATCAAAAATTCTTTTTATTGACATATCAGATATTTTATAGAGGATAAATTATGAAATTTGTAAACCTTCATGGTTTTATGTAAAAATATCAAATTTATTTAAACCTGCAACAAGTATTGTGAGGTAAATTTTAAATAAGTTTTTTACTTTTTAGAAATATTGTAAATTTACGGTCTAACAATTTTTTATTTTATGGATTTTAATTTATCTGAAGAACAGTTGATGATTCAGCAAGCCGCCAGAGATTTTGCACAAACCGAACTTTTACCCGGCGTTATCGAGCGAGACAACCAACAGAAGTTTCCCTACGAACAGGTAAAAAAAATGGGCGAATTGGGACTGCTCGGAATGATGGTAGACCCGAAATACGGCGGCGCCGGAATGGACAGCGTTTCTTATGTGCTCGCAATGGAAGAAATCGCGAAAGTTGATGCGTCTGCAGCCGTGGTAATGTCTGTAAACAACTCTTTAGTTTGTGCAGGATTGGAAAAATTCTGCAACGAAGAGCAAAAAATGAAATACCTGAAACCACTTGCCAGTGGTGAAGTGATCGGTGCTTTTGCTTTATCCGAGCCGGAAGCGGGTTCAGATGCCACTTCGCAGCAAACTACAGCGATTGACAAAGGAGATCACTATATCTTAAACGGAACCAAAAACTGGATTACCAACGGAGGAAACGCCACTTATTATATTGTAATTGCGCAAACTGATCCGGAAAAAAAACATAAAGGAATTAACGCTTTTATCGTGGAGAGAAGTTGGAAAGGTTTTGAAATCGGTCCGAAAGAAGACAAATTAGGAATTCGCGGAAGCGACACGCACTCATTGCTTTTCACGGATGTGGTGGTACCGAAAGAAAACAGAATTGGTGAGGACGGTTTCGGCTTCAACTTCGCGATGGCTGTGCTTAATGGCGGCCGTATCGGAATCGCATCTCAGGCCTTGGGAATTGCTTCCGGAGCTTATGAACTTGCTTTAAAGTATGCGAAAACCAGAAAAGCTTTTAAAACGGAAATTATCAACCACCAGGCAATCGCTTTCAAACTTGCAGATATGGCAACATCCATTATGGCTGCCAGAATGTTGTGCTATAAAGCAGCGGTAGAAAAAGATGAAGGAAAAGATATTTCGGAAATCGGTGCGATGGCGAAATTATACGCTTCACAGGTTGCAATGGACACTACAATTGAAGCAGTGCAAATTCACGGTGGCTACGGTTATGTAAAAGAATACCACGTAGAAAGAATGATGCGCGATGCGAAAATCACTCAAATCTACGAAGGAACTTCCGAAATCCAGAAAATCGTAATTTCACGAAGTATTGCTAAAAACAGCTAAAAACCTTTTCTTATGAAAAAAATCTGGATTGTTATCATTGCCGTGCTTCTCTTTTTGGGAATTTTCGTTTGGTATAAATACTATTTCGTTTTTGCTGAAGGCGTGAAATCTGGATATTTAAATTATGCGAACAAAAAAGGCTATATTTTCAAAACCTACGAAGGCAAGCTTATTCAGGAAGGTTTCGGCCGCGGAAAAACCGGCGCGCTGACCAGCTATGAATTTGAATTCTCTGTGGAAAATGAAGCAATTTTTAAGCAACTTGAAGAAAACAGCGGCAAGCAGTTCGATTTACATTATAAGGAATACAACGGCGCTATACCGTGGCGCGGAAATACGAAATATATTGTCGACCGAATCGTGAATATGAAATAAAAAGAAAATCCTTTCAGCAATCTGAAAGGATTTCTTATTTTTAAAAAATGAAAGAATATATACTGCAGAAAGAACGCATTTTCCATTTCCTTTCTTTGGCGCTTATCGCTGGCTCGCTGTTTCTGCCGGATCCCATCCACAAAATTGTCGTGCTGGAAACAGGAATTTTAGGACTTCTGATTTTATCCTCCTTAAAACGGCAAAAAATCCTGGTCCTCATTTATCTGTTTTTATTTTTCGCGGCGGGAATTTTCTATTATTTAATCACGGAAGGCAAACTTCATTTTTAAATTTTTGAAGATGAAATACTTTTTACCTTTTACCATTTTAATGAGTGTAGCTTTCCAAAGTCAGGTTTTGCCGAAGCTGACGGATGAAATTGCCCTAAAATTAGCAGAAAAACCCTTGAAGTGTATCAATCAGGAATTTCCAAACAAAACCGCGCATATCATTAATAATTCTAATGAAGTTTCTTTGTCGCCAAGCCAACTGCATCCCAGTTTTTACGGCTGTTTTGATTGGCATTCTTCGGTTCACGGTCATTGGATGCTTGTACGTTTGCTGAAAACCAAACCGCATTTAGAAAATTCCGATGAGATTTTAAAAATTCTGGAAAATTCATTTCTGAAAAAAAATGTGCTTGAAGAGGCAAATTATTTCACTAAATATGAAATCGCAGCAAATTTCGAAAGAACTTACGGTTGGGCGTGGTTGCTGAAATTAGATGAAGAACTAGCGACATGGGATCATCCAAAAGCTAAAATTTGGCACCAAAATCTGAAACCTTTAACCGGGGAAATTCTGCGTCTGTGGAAAGCTTATTTACCAAAACAAACGTATCCAAACAGAACCGGCGTTCACCCGAATTCGGCATTTGCTATGGCTTTTGCGATTGACTGGGCACGCGCTTCGAATGACAAAGTTTTCGAAAATCAGTTGATAGAAAAGTCAAAAAACTTCTATTTAAACGACCAGAAAACTCCGGCATATCTGGAACCCGACGGCAGCGATTTTTTCTCACCAAGTTTAGAAATCGCCGACTTAATGCGAAGGATTCTTCCGCAGAAAGACTTTGTAAAATGGCTCAACAAATTTTACGATAAAAAAAGTGTGGAAAACATTTCGCAGATTCCGGTCATCAGCGATATTAATGATTTCCAAACCGTTCATTTGGTTGGACTTTCCTTTAGCAGAGCCTGGTGTATGAAAGGTATTGCGAAATCTTTACCGAAAAATCACCCGCTAAAACGGCATTTTTCTAAAACTTCCGAGCGTTTTTTAGCCAATGCTTTGCCGCTGCTTTTTCAGGGAAATTACGGCGGTGATCACTGGCTCGCGAGTTTTGCGGTGTACGCACTGGAAGATTAAAAATTTGCCGCTAAAAGGCTATTTTTTTGGTAAATACCTCGAATAATCCGGTTCTGAATCTTCCGATTTGGCATTGCTATTTTTCGGCTTTTCAATTAGATTTTCTGCCGGCTTTTCCTCGAGATTTTCTATATTTTCAGTAGTCGGAATGGGTGGCGATTTTTGTTGATTTTTCGTTTTAAAATAAATGAGAAAAATAATTCCACCAAACACAAACACTGGCCAGAAGGGCAAAAGTGCTAAAAATATTTTTTTTAAAACATCGGAACCACTTTTAAAAGCATCAGAAGATTTGCTGCCAAAAGTTTCATTTCCTGCGGTTTTTTCCGGCTCCTCGACAGTAGAATTTGGCATTCCGCTCGCAAAATTATTATTTTTCTGAATAAGCGTAATTTCCACGGAACCGCTTGTATTGCTCATTAAATCAGAACCGCGTGAAGTTGTATTTTTCAGCGTGACATCACCCAATTGCGCCGAAATACTCTGTACAAAATAATCGAAATCGCGCATCGGAATTCGCATTTCCAGATTTTCTTTTTTAATTCCTTCGGAAGTGGTGAAATTTTCGGAAACCAAATTTCCGTTGCTGTCGCGAAGTTGCTGACGTAAAAGTGCTTTTGCATCTGAAAGGTTTTCAACTTCAATTTCAAGAAAAGTTTTCTTAATCAACGGATCTTTTTGAGCAGGTGCCATCGAATTTTCTTCATCACGTTGAACTTCCGGAGCCGGATTTGCGGGCTCCGCTTCTTTTTTTTCCTGCGTTTGCTTTAAAATTCGGTCTGCAGTTTTGGATAAAACCGCGATGGCATTTTCACCATTTTTCAAAAGTTGGCTCGCAGAATCTAAAGTTTTTGCGACATCGGTTCCGGTTTTTACGTGCTTCGTAATTTTCGTGATTTCTTTGTTCAGCGAATCGATTCGCCAGCTGCCGGATTTCAGCGTGCTGTCAATTCTTTTCGTCTGTTTTTCAATTTTCGGAATAATTATTTTTTTCGCTATTCCGTTGGAATCGCTGATGTTTTTAGAAATGGAGTCTAAAGTTTTCAGACCGTCATTCGCCTTGGTAAAAAGGCTGTCGGCACGTTTAATCGTATCGGTTGTTTGTGTAAATTCTTGTTTCGAGCAGGAAAAAATTAAAAAAAACAGCAAAACAACCGGAAATATTTTTTTCATCTTATTTTAAATTTGGGTCGCCGAAAGTTAATCAAATTGTATTCCTTTAAAAATGAAAAAAGACTCTTGAAATTATCAAGAGTCTGTTAATGAGTATTTTAAAAATTAATTTTACAAGAACTTTACAAAATTATGAATTCTCAAATTCGCTGATGAAATGCAGTTTCACGTTCGGGAATTTTTCCTGAGTCATATGAATCGTAAACGACGAATCCGCAAGGAAAACACGTTGTCCATATTTGTCGCGCGCCATAAACCGTTGTTTCAACCGCGCAAATTCCTGGAATTCTTCAGATTTTTCATCCGCTTCAATCCAACACGCTTTATGGATGGAAAGTGGTTCGTAGGTACATTTTGCGCCATATTCATGCTCCAAACGGTATTGAATAACTTCGTACTGTAAAGCACCGACAGTTCCGATGACTTTTCGGTTGTTCATTTCCAGAATAAAAAGTTGCGCCACACCTTCGTCCATCAGTTGGTCAATGCCTTTTGCAAGCTGTTTCGCTTTCAACGGATCATCATTGTTTATGTATCGGAAATGTTCCGGCGAGAAATTCGGGATTCCTTTAAAGCTTAATTTTTCACCGCCGGTTAGGGTGTCACCAATCCGGAAATTTCCGGTATCGTGAAGTCCGACGATGTCGCCTGGAAAACTTTCATCAACAACTTCCTTTTTGTCCGCGAAAAAAGCGTTCGGCGAAGAAAATTTCATTTTTTTATTTTCGCGGACGAGTAGGTAATTTTCATTTCTTTTAAAAGTTCCGGACACGATTTTTACGAAAGCCAGACGATCGCGGTGTTTTGGGTCCATATTGGCATGAATTTTAAAAATAAAGCCGGTAAAATCTTTTTCTTCAGGTTTTACGAGTCTCGAATCGCTTTCTTTCGGCTGCGGATTTGGCGCGATTTCGATAAACGCGTCTAACAATTCGCGGACACCGAAATTATTCAAAGCTGAACCGAAAAAAACCGGCTGCAAATCGCCGTTCATATAATCTTCGCGGTTGAATTTCGGGTAAACTTCCTGGATGAGTTCCAGTTCTTCGCGCAAAGTTGCGGCAGCTATTTCACCAATCGCTTCATCAACCTTCGGATCGTTGATGTCATCAAATTTTACAGCAGTTCCAATGCGTTGTTTTTTTTCTTCTAAAAAGAGCTGAATATTATTTTCCCAAATATTATAAATTCCCTGAAATTGACTTCCCATTCCAATCGGCAACGAAAGTGGCACGACAGACAACCCGAGTTTCTGTTCCACCTCATCCAATAAATCAAATGCGTCTTTTCCCTCGCGGTCGAGTTTATTAATGAAAACAATCATCGGAATATTGCGCATTCTGCAGACCTGAACGAGCTTTTCAGTTTGTTCTTCCACACCTTTTGCCACGTCGACCACGACGATAACTGAATCAACAGCAGTTAAAGTTCGATAGGTATCTTCAGCGAAATCTTTGTGTCCGGGCGTATCTAAAATATTGATTTTGTGATTTTTATACTCAAATGCCAGAACCGAAGTCGCCACAGAGATTCCTCTCTGGCGCTCAATTTCCATAAAATCGGAAGTTGCACCTTTTTTAATCTTATTGGATTTTACAGCGCCCGCTTCCTGAATCGCGCCTCCAAAAAGCAACAGTTTTTCGGTAAGTGTGGTTTTTCCGGCATCCGGGTGCGCAATAATTCCAAAGGTTTTTCTTTTTCCTATCTCTTTAAGTAAATCTGACATAATTATATTTGAGACTGCAAAAATCGCTTTTTTTTACCGAAAATGAAAACGTAAAAATTCGGCCTTAAAGCAGCAAATTTTTCATATTTAAAAGCAATTTTCCGCATCATCCGATGAATACAATTATCTTTGCCTAAAATATTTTTTGATGGAAGTAAAATCCCGCGCTCCAAAATACACTTTCGGTTTTAAAGGTGCTGTGGCGCTTGTGGCCGGTGCCATTGCCGGAGTTACCCTGATTTCCTTGATGAATGTGGTGAGTGTTTTTGGCTTTAACGTCAATTTTCAGTATGAGGATTTTTACTTGCTGATTTCCAATGCGGCATTATTTGTGGGCGCTATTTTCTTTTTTGATTATTTTATTTGCCGTCCCAGCACCGGTAAAAAATTGAATTTCAATTTTGCGCCCACCAATTTCATGACCTACGTTTTGATTTTTCCGATGATGTTGGGAATGATGTTTATCGCAGAATTTATTACTTCACAAATTCCTATTACTGGTCCCTTTTTCGGTAAATATTATGATTACTTCAGTAGATTGATGGAACAGATGACGTCAAATCCAGCTACACTTATTGTGCTTGCCGTTTTTATGGCGCCGCTATTTGAGGAAATTGTTTTCCGTGGAATCATCATGAAAGGTTTGCTGAACAAAGGCATGCGGCCGTTTTATGCCATTTTGATTTCTTCGGTAACTTTCGGCTTGGTGCACGGAAATCCCTGGCAGTTCGTAGGTGCAGTGTTGCTCGGTAGCGTTTTGGGTTTGGTGTATTACAAAACAAAATCTTTGCTTTTACCAATTTTACTGCACGCTTTCAATAATTTATGTTCCAGCATTTTGCTTTTTTATACCAAAAGTGAAAGTTTTGCGGACGCCGCAAAAATGTCCGAATGGCTTTTTCTCGGCATCGGCATCGTTCTGTTTACCACATTTTATATTTTATTTACCCGAAAATACCGGGTTCATTATCAGGACCAATAGTCATTAATTAAACTGAATTTATGAAGAAAGAAATTCTTGTCGCCACACACAATCAACATAAAAAAGAAGAAATTCAGCAGATTTTAGGGGAAAAATTTACAGTGACTTCGCTCACCGATTATGACATTCACGATGAGATTGTGGAAGACGGAAATACCTTTCGCGAGAACGCGTGCATCAAAGCTGAATATTGTTTTAAAACCACCGGAAAAGCCAGTCTTGGTGATGATTCCGGCTTGGTTGTAGATGCGTTGGACGGCCGTCCCGGGATTTACTCTGCGCGGTATGCCGGCAAACACGATTTTGCAAAAAATATGGCCAAAGTACTGGGAGAAATGGAGCACGAGGAAAACCGAAAAGCTTATTTTGTCACGGTAATGTGCTTAATGGATGAGAACGGAGTTCATTATTTTGAAGGAAGAATTTACGGACAGATTCGCAGAGAACTGAGCGGTTCTGAAGGTTTTGGTTATGATCCCATTTTTCAGCCGGACAATTACGAAATTACTTTTGCAGAAATGCCCATGGAGGAGAAAAACAAAATCAGTCACCGCCGGAAAGCCATCGATCAGTTGCTGGATTTTATGGCGGAAGAAGTTTAGAAATTCTGAAAAATTTGCCCAAAAAGCGGCCAGTTTTTTTGATCTAAAAACCGTATTTTTGCACTCACTATATTTAAGAAGATGTTAGAAAAAATAGATGAACTGTTGGTGGAAGTGGGAAATTTCCAGTCTGCAAACAAAGATGAAATTGAACAGTTCCGAATAAAATTCAGCGGAAAAAAGGGCATTTTAAATGATATTTTTTCTATGTTTAAAGATGTCCCGAGCGAGCAGAAAAAAGAATTTGGTCAGAAAATAAACACGCTTAAACAGGCGGTAGAAACCAAACTCGTGGAGCTGAAAAATTCTTCGACATCGCAGATTATTCTGGAAAAAGATGACCTTACAAAACCCGGTTATCCATCGGAATTAGGTACGCGGCATCCGATTAATTTAGTGAAAAACCAAATCATCGAAATCTTTCGTTCTATTGGTTTTGCGGTAGCAGACGGCCCGGAAATCGAAGATGACTGGCACAATTTTACCGCGCTCAATTTGCCCGAATATCACCCGGCGCGCGATATGCAGGACACTTTTTTCATTGAAACCGATCCTGATATTTTGCTGAGAACGCACACTTCATCGGTGCAGATACGCTATATGGAAAATAATGAGCCGCCGATGCGTATCTTGTCGCCGGGCCGCGTTTTCCGGAATGAAGCAATTTCAAGCAGATCTCACTGTATCTTTCATCAGATCGAAGGTCTTTACATCGATCAGAACGTAAGTTTCGCGGATTTGAAACAAACCATTCAATATTTCACCACCGAGCTTTTTGGTAAATCAAAAATCAGGTTGCGTCCGTCTTATTTCCCGTTTACAGAACCTTCCGCGGAAGTTGATGTATATTGGGGTTTAAATTCCGAAACCGATTACCGCATTACAAAAGGAACTGGTTGGCTCGAAATTATGGGTTGCGGAATGGTGGATCCCGCGGTTTTAACAAATGTCAACATCGACCCTGATAAATTTTCAGGTTACGCTTTCGGAATGGGTATCGAAAGAATTGTAATGCTGCTTTATCAAATGAGTGACATCCGCATGTTTTTCGAAAATGACATCCGAATGTTGCAGCAATTTAAAAGTTTGTAAAACCAAAAAATTTGGCCTTTTAGCGGCAAATTTTTCTTAAATATAAAAGCTTCCGGATTTTCCGGAAGCTTTTTCTTTAGTTATGAAGAGAAATTTAGCTTTTCTGTTTGAACCAGTTTTTCGCCTGATTATAATCGATGTAATAAGAAACTTTTAAACTGAGCGTGTTGTTCATGGGTTCATTAAATAAATTACTGAAGTTTTTGCCGAAATTTATTCTGGAATAATCCAGATAGTTTTGAGCGGCATTTTGGTACAACAAAGTCAGCTGGCTGCCCGGTGCAAACCACCACGAATATCGCATATCCACATTCCAGGAATTATAAGTTTGGTTGTTTTTCGAATAGTTATCAACAGGTCTTACGCGCCCGTTTTCTTCTAAAGTGCCGAATTTCGTATAATTCACTTCGGTGTAATAATGTCTTAAACTGAAGGTCAGCGCCATTTTATTGTTGATGGTATATTTCGATGATAAACCATTGATCACGGTATTTCGGTTTCGGTTTCCGATGTAAATTGTGCCGAGATTTTCACCTGCAAAACCTTGCTCCTCATTGCTGGTTTGTAAAACACCCTGGTAATTCAAAGAAAAATGGTCATTTAAGCGGTAATTTATTCCCAAATCATTGTTCAGGCGATATCTGCCGGTTTGATCATAAGCGTAATAATCGATGCTGAAATTGTACGTGAACTTTTTACGGTTGTCTGAATTAAACCATATCCACGGATTGATAAAAGCCGGAACATAAAGGTATTTTCCGAAAACGCGTGGCTCGTACAAATCGTTTTCACCATTTGGTGTGAAAAGAAGTCCGCCACCAAAATTACGGAATTTCTTATCCTGAAAACCAATGCTGCTATGGACTTCAAAGGATTTAAATAAATCAGTTTCAAGTCGACGCGCATATCCCAGATTGATGTTCAGATTGATATTGTTGAAGCTTTTTGAGGGTTGCAACAAGCGGTAACCGTAATTTCCGTTGTAGCGAACATAATTGGTTTGACCTGTGTAGCCCAAATCATCGATGTTGTAATCTTTTGAAACAGCCTGAAAGCCAGCCTGATAAGTGCTTTTGCCATAAATTTTTGCGAGACCGGCGTTAATATTTGTTCCAAAGTCGCTGTTGCCATCCCTAACATAACTTCCGCGCACGGCACCGGAAAAATTGTATTTATTTTTTTTGTCGGTTAAATCCACCAAAAAAGCCGTGGCATTAGCATCGCGGAAATCGCCGGCGCGGGTAACATTGGTATTGATTAAGGAAACCGAGGAATTGCCGTTAAAACGCTGGTCGAAAACAAATACGTTGTAGTTGGCCAAAGGTTCTACTGTTTCTGTGCGAATTTCGCCGGTAACAGTATTTTTAATGTCAACCTCGGTTTTTTTCGTAATTGCATTAAAGAAACCGATTCCCAAACCTTTATTTGTACGGCCAGAAATTTTTGTCGCGTTCAGCAATTTTACTTTCTGTAGGTTTTCAACTAAAGTTTCGTCGTCGCTTAATTCCGGATAGCGCGAAGGATAATCGCCGACACGACGTGAATAAAAGAGATTTCCTTTGCTGAAAAGCTCCGTTCCTTCGGTGAAAAACGAACGTTTTTCAGAAAATTGCTGCTCAAAAGGGCCTAAATTTAAAATATTGTCATCAAAAGCAGTTTGCCCGAAATCCGGAATTAAAGTGGTGTCCAAAGTAAAAGCATCATTAATACCGTATTTCACATCCATTCCGCCATTTACAATGGTGGAAGTTTTGCCGTCGAAATTATTTAAATAAGTCGAAAAGTAGGGAAGAAAGGAGAGTCGCACTGGCGGTTGAATGTTTTCAATACCTTGCATAACACCGTCGTAAAGCAGAAAAGAACCTTTTTTGTTATCGATGAAATTCCAGGTTGATTTTACTTTTGTCCGGTTAATGAGGCGTACGAAGTTCAATCCCCATTCCTGAATATCCTTTTTCGGAAAACGCAGTTCTGAGTACGGAATTTTCAACTCGGCTGTCCAGCCTTCATCGTCGATATTTGTGCCGCTGTACCACACGGCGCTCCAGTTGGAATCTTCACCGTAATCGTTGGTCATTTTCGCGTCAAACTGCACGCCGCTTGGCATAATTATAAACTCCAGACTTTGCTGGTGATCGTTGTATCCATTAATAACCACATCGAAAAAGTCATCATTTCCCACATTGTCCCGTTCTACCAGTTCTTTTGCTATTTTACTTGGATCCGGATCGTACATTTTAGCACCGAAATAAATACCAGTATCGTCGTACAAAACACGAACTTCCGTACGGAACTCATGTGCTTCCGGATTTCCATTTTTTGGTTGAAATTCAACGAAATTCCGTGCTACAGCGGCATTTTTCCAGACTTCTTCGTCCAGGTGCCCATCAATCTTTATAGGCTGATCAATTCTGGTAATCTGTATTTTTTTCCGGCTGATACTGTCGTTTTTTACGGTTTGTGCGTGCGCGCCGGCAAAAGATAAAAAAAGAAAAATGGTGGCACTCGTTAGCTTCATGGTTTGTTTTAGTGATAAGACAATCGCGAAACCGTTTTTGTTACATCAGCTTTATATTTTTCACAAAAAAAACGGTTAAAAGACCGTTTTTTTTAATTTTAGCTAAATTGTATATGTTTATTTGGTGAAGTTTAGCGGATATTTCACTTTGTGGAAAGAATCGATGGCTGCCACTAAAGAACCTACCACAAGTTCAGCTTTTATAGAAAGTGGCACGTGGTTACGGTCATTGCTGACGTACAATGTAACACCTTCTTTATCTTTGAAAACGCGGCCGCTCATTACCTGGGGAATAATTTTCAAGCTGTTGATATAACCAAATTTGGTTTTAATATTTTCAGTTCCTACAACTTTTAGCTGAAACGGAAACATTTCGTCATCAATCCAGATATTCATCTTTTTGATGGTACCAACTTTCAGTTCATCCTGATCCAAACTTCTTAGATAATAAAAAGCTGAAAGCATATCCTGAACTCCCTTCACCGATTTTTCTACTGTGGTTTTATTTTTTTCTTTATCGGTAAGCAATACCGTCTGGTTTTTATGATTGAAAACCGTTTCGTAATGCTGTGTGTAGTTTCCTTCCTTTACGTTTCGAACGTAAAAACTCGGCAAACCGGTGTTGTAGTTGATAAAACTTTCGTAATTATCTTCAACTTTAAAGAAAGCCCGCACCGCACCGGTTGTTCTGCCGTGGCCTTTCACATAGAAATGGGGTTCGCCTAAATAAGTGGTTTTTAAAGTGGTTAAAGTTGCCGTTCCGGCATTCAGCGGTCCGTAGTGAATTCGGTATTTCAGCACCTCTCCCGACTGAATATTATTGAGTTTTTGTCCGAAAATCTGTGTAAGAAACAGAAATGCAGACAGCAAAAAAATCTTTTTCATGGTCATGCTTTTGCAAAATATTTGCCATACTGCAGAAAATGCCTTTTGGTCGCGTAGTTCTGTGAAATTATTCATCGGCGGGCATTTAGAAATCTTTTAATTTTTCGTAAATTTGCACAATTATTCTCTAAAAAAATATTTTAATGATTACAACTGATATATTGATTATAGGAGCTGGTCCCACAGGACTTTTTGCGGTTTTTGAAGCCGGTTTACTAAAATTAAAATGTCATATCATCGACGCTCTTCCACAGCCTGGTGGCCAGTTAACTGAACTTTACCCGAAAAAACCCATTTTTGATATTCCCGGATTTCCTTCCATCAACGCCGGCGCATTGGTGGATAAT
This sequence comes from Kaistella treverensis, assembly GCF_900114045.1. Lineage (GTDB taxonomy): Bacteria > Bacteroidota > Bacteroidia > Flavobacteriales > Weeksellaceae > Kaistella > Kaistella treverensis. The sequence goes on along the minus strand of NZ_FORQ01000001.1, from coordinate 569,709 downwards.
TTAATGGAGCAAATTAAGCAGTTTCAGCCAGGTTTTACTTTAGGTGAAACTGCGCAAACGCTTAAAAAACTGGAAGATGGCACTTTTGAAGTCATTACCAATAAAGGAACGGTACACCACGCTAAGGCAGTTGCAATTGCTGGTGGTCTCGGTACTTTTGAGCCAAGAAAACCTGCACTGGACAACTTGGCAGATTATGAAGAAAATGGTGTTGAATATTTCATTAAAGAACCTGAACATTTCCGAAATAAAAAAGTCGTAATTGCCGGTGGCGGAGATTCGGCTTTGGATTGGAGCATATTTTTAACCGACATTGCGAGTGATGTTACTTTAATTCACCGTAGAAATGAATTCCGTGGCGCTTTGGATTCTGTAGAAAAAGTGCAGGCGCTGAAAGATCAGGGGAAAATTCACATGGTGACACCTGCAGAAGTTCGTGGCTTGAAAGGCGACGGAAAATTAACCGCAATTACCGTGGAAAAAGATGGTGAAATCTATGACCTTGAAACCGATTACTTTATTCCGCTTTTCGGTCTTACACCGAAATTGGGTGATATCGCAAATTGGGGTCTGGAAATTGAAAAAAACGCAATTGTGGTGAATAATGCTTTGGATTATCAAACCAATATTCCTGGTGTTTATGCCATTGGCGACGTCAATACCTATCCGGGAAAACTGAAGCTGATTTTATGTGGTTTCCACGAGGCAACTTTGATGTGTCAAAGTGTTTATAACATGCTCAATCCAGGTAAAAAATTCGTTTTGAAATATACAACAGTCAGCGGAATTGATGGTTTCGACGGAAGCCGAAAAGAAGCTGAAAAAGCAGTTGTAAAAAAAATCGACTAAATCAGCCCTTTTTTTTCCATTTAATTAAATTTTTCAAAAAAAATGCAAGATATCGCGCTAAAAATTACCGACCGGAATGGTGATATTCACGAAGTTGTCGCGCCAACGGATATGTCGATGAACTTAATGGAAGTCATCCGCTCGTATGAACTTGCAGAAGAAGGAACAATCGGCGTTTGCGGCGGTATGGCCATGTGCGCCTCGTGTCAGGTTTATGTTTTGGAAGGTTCCGAAAACCTACAGGAAATGGGTGAAGAAGAAGACGCTATGCTGAGTGAAGCCTTCCATGTGCAGGACAGCAGCAGGCTCGGTTGCCAAATCCACATCACCGAAGAGATTGACGGTTTGGAAGTTCAGATCGCGCCGTATCCATAAAAATAAAAAAAATGCCCTTTTAAGGGCATTTTTTTTTGCTTTTACACCATCACGAAATTCCATTTTTCATTTCGATTACTTTTCTTAATTTTGAGAAAAGTACCACAATATGAAAATTGCAACCTACAATGTAAACGGCATTAACGGCAGATTGCCAGTCCTTTTAAAATGGCTTGCGCAGGAAAAACCCGATGTGGTTTGCTTGCAGGAACTGAAAGCGCCACAGGAAAAGTTTCCTGAAAATGAGTTGTTGGAAGCCGGTTATCACGCGATTTGGCTCGGACAAAAAAGCTGGAATGGCGTTGCAATTCTCACCAAAGATGAAAAACCAAAAGTCCTGAAAACGGCTTTACCCGGAAATGATGATGATTCAGCAAGCCGATATCTGGAAGTTCAACTGGAAAAACTGACCTTGGTTTGCATTTATTTACCGAACGGAAATCCCGCGCCGGGACCCAAATTTGATTATAAAATGAACTGGTTTCAGCATTTTGACGCGCAGGCAGAAGTGCTCATCAGCTCGGGAAAACCGGTGATTATTTGCGGTGATTTTAACGTAATTCCGACGGAAAAAGATGTGTACAAACCAGAGAAATATATCAAGGACGCGCTGTTTTTTCCCGAAGCTAGAAAAGCTTATCAGGAAGTTTTAAACCAGGGCTGGACAGACGCAATTCGCTATTTATTTCCAGACAAAACTATTTATACTTTCTACGACTATTTCCGGAAAGCTTATGAACGCGATGCCGGAATGCGAATCGATCATTTTTTGCTTTCGCCCTCGGTGCTTCCATATTTAAAAAGTGGTGGAGTAGATAAAGAAGTTCGCGGTTGGGAAAAATCAAGCGACCACGTTCCAACCTGGATTGAATTAAAAGAATTTTAAAGCGCTATAAATGAAATTATTGAAAAAAAATTACCGGCTAAAACCGGTAATTTTTGTGATTTATATTAAAGACCTGGTTTTTCATTTTTCAGAATTTTCATCACAGTCAATTCTTCTTTTGTTAAACCGGATTTTCCGTCATCTACTTCCAACTCGTCCAGTTCGTCCAGATATTTTTTAATCGAATCGCTTTCGTACAGATTCAAAATCAGCGGATGAATATAATATTTTCTGCAAACCGTGCTGGTATTGCCGAGTTCACAGGCGACAAGCTCAATCGCTTTTTTAATTTTTGCTTTTTGGGTTGTCTTCTCTTCCGGATCGGTTGCGGCTTCAATTTCTTTAAAAGCAATCAGTGCGTTTACTGTTCCGGACCAAGTTCGGAAATCTTTCGCGGTAAAATCTTCACCACTTATTTCCTTGATATATTCATTTACCATTCCGCTTTCTATTGCGTGGCGTTTACCGTCATCGTCGTAATATTGGAACAGTTCCTTGCCGGGAATATCGCGGCAGTTTTTCACCGCAATAGCAAGTTTTCTGTTTTTAAGGTCGATGTCGTGGTAAACACCTTTTTTACCTTTAAAAGAAAATTTAATCTTTTGGCCGGTAATATTTACGTGTTTATCTTTTAGCGTCGTCAACCCAAAAGAACCGTAAAGCTTTTCGTAAATATTATTTCCGATTCGGATGTTGGTGCGTTCCATCAAACTCACCACCAAAGCCAAAACCTTTCTTTTGTCAAGATTTCTTCTAGACAGATCTTTTTCAAGCTGAAGACGAATGGTTGGTAAAATTTCACCAAACTGAAGCATCCGGTAAAACTTAGTATGATTTCTCAGCGCATTCCAAACCGGGTGATATCGGTATTGTTTCCGGCGTTTTGCGTCAATTCCGGTAGCCTGAAGGTGACCGTTCTGCAAAGCACAAATCCAGACATCTTCCCAGGCGGGAGGAATTGCGAGCTTTTTTATGCGCTCCAATTCCTCCTTATCTTTTACCTTTTCGTCACCGAGAAAATAAGTGAAATTTTTGCCCCTTTTACGGCGGGAAATTCCCAGACTTTCCCCATCATTTGAGTACACCAGTTTCACTGCTTTTGCAGATTTTACCGGGTCTTTCATGATTTTAATGATTTTCGCCGGGCTTATTTTCGCGATAAGATCTACGCTGGGAATATCTGCGTTCATCGTTTAGTTTTTACCTCGCGTAAGTAGCCAAATCACGATGGCGATAACAGCACCGATTAAGAAAAATGCCCACCACATTCCGGCTTTGAAAATCGTGCCTATGGCGTCGCAGCCAGTGAAGGTAAGTAATGCGAAAACAGCTAATGTAAGAAATGTAAACTTTTTCATAATTGTATTTTTTTAATGTTTATAAATGTTTCAATTTAAACTCTGTGGTTATCCGGCCGCCAGTTTTTGATTGATTTTTTAATTTCATTTCCGCTTAAATTTCCAGAAAGCGCTTTGTCTAAAAGCACTTTAAATTCATCATCATAAGCAAAACGCAATGCAGCAATTTGCCCGAACGAAAGTTTGTTTTCTACCTCATCAGAACTTTTACCAAACAGTTCGAAATAACGCTGCTTGAATTCCACTCTGATAATCCGGTCTTGGTTTCCCAGCGCGTAATGTTGGCGCAGCATCAAAGTCAAATAAATAAACAGGAAAATAATTACTGAAAATAATGCCCAAACGAGGTCATTTTTTTCATCTGTAAAATATTTCCGTACACCGAAAATCAGCAGAAAAGCCAGCAGCGGAAGAAAAATGAAATGGTGCGGCGGGTAAAATTTTCTGTGGTTTTTATAGTTTTGATTCTGCATTTTTTAAGCATATCAAAAAATTAACCATTGTTAACTTTTGCCTGAATTAATGAAAAAATTCGGTGTTATTTGGGCATTTTTTTCGGATTTTGCTAAATGGTATTATTTAGAATTAAAGCCAAAAAAAAACCGATGCAATTTGTCGCATCAGTTTCAATATTTTAGCTGGAATTCTTAGTCGAAGCCGCCTTTTCTTGTAGGTTCTTTCACTTCCGGCCACTTCGCTGGTTCGCCGTTACGGTCCAGCGGAAGTTTAATTTTTTCTGCAGAAGCTTTTTCCGGATCTTCACTCGCCATGTAGGTTAAAATCGCGATCGTAGCAACGTTGCTTTTCAAATCATCAAAAACAATCTTGTCGTAAGTATCGCGGTTCGTGTGCCAGGTGTAAGCGCCGTAATCCCAGCTCAAAGAACCGAGCATAAATGCGGGAACGCCCGCCGCAACAAACGAAGCATGATCCGATCCGCCACCACCAGGAAAGCCCGGATAAGTGGTTTTGATGTCTTTGGTTAAGTCCCGCGGAACGGCGCTCAGCCATCTTCCCATATAATCATACGCGTTAAGGAAACCCTGTCCGCTGATATTCGCGATTCTTCCGGTTCCGTTATCCTGATTAAAAACCGCCTGCACGTTCGGCATTTCGTTTTTGTGGGCAGAAACGTAACCGCGCGAACCGTTCAAACCCTGTTCTTCACTTCCCCAAAGTCCCACGATAATCGTCCTTTTCGGGTTTGGATAATATTTTTTTAGAATCCGGGCAACTTCCATCATCGTAATTGTTCCGGTACCATTATCCGTTGCGCCGGTGCCGCCATCCCAGGAATCGAGGTGCGCGGAAAGAATTACATATTCGTTCGGCTTTTCAGTTCCTTTTATTTCCGCAACGGTATTGAAAGTGGGAGCGGAGCCTTTGTCTTTTGACTGCGCCACCAATTTTAATTTTGGAGTTGTAGCATGCTGAATCATTCGGTAAAGTTGGCCGTAAGCTTCCAGTGAAACATCAAAAACCGGAATTTTTTTCGTGCCAGCATTAAAGATTTTATTCACACCAAAACCGCGTGACCAGTAGGAAGAAAGGATTCCTGCCGCGCCTGCGCTCTCGAGTTTTGCATTCAGTGTTCTGGAAGTTTCGCCGGTCGCCGCAATGGATTTTTGCCATTCTTCCGCCGCAGCCTGGGTTTCTTTCTTCATTTTTTCGTAAGATTCCGGCGTGGCAAATTCTTTCCAGTTTTCGTCTGGCCGACCAGTTGGCTGATATTGTGAAACCATTACCAGTTTACCTTTCACTTTCGGCAACCATTGGTCAAATTCGTTTTTATTTTTAAATATAGGCAGCATCACGACATCAGCAGTTACCCCTTTTGCAGAAGTTGCTGGGCTGAAAGCGAGCTGCATTCCTTCAATTGATTTTAAGTACGGCGAAACCATTTCAATGGAAGAAGTCCCTCTTTCCCAGGATTTCCAGTCGCCCCATTTTTCATTTTTTGCTGCAATCCCCCAGTTTTCAAAACGTTTTACCGCCCAGTCGTGCGCCTGCTGCATTTTCGGACTTCCAACAAGTCGCGGTCCGATGCTGTCTAAAAGTTCATAAGCTAAAGTTTCAAGCTGTGAGTTTTGGTAGGTTTCATCCATGATGGATTTTACCATTTGGTCTTTGGTTTGGGCATTGAGTCCGACGGCAAAAACCGTTGAAACCAAGAATAATTTCGCGTAATTCTTCATAGAAAATAATTTTCCGATGAAGATAACAAATTTTTCCCTTCTGCCTCTCAATAGAAAAAAGCATCGTTAAGCTACTTAAAATTAAAATTTTTGTATTTTTATAAAAAATACAGATTATGAACTTAATTATCAGATTACTCGTAACGGCGGTTGTAGCGTTTTTTCTAACCAAAATTTTAACCGGCGTGCACATTGACGGATTTTCAACAGCGTTGGTTTTTGCGCTGATTTTAGGTGTTTTAAATCTAATTGTAACACCCATTTTAAAGATTTTGGGTTTGCCGTTGACCATTCTTACGCTGGGACTTTTTTCATTAGTCATCAATGCTTTGGTGGTTTTGCTGGCAGCGAAGTTCGTTCCGGGAATGACTATCGATGGTTTTGGTTGGGCGTTTATTTTCAGTATCGCGCTTTCGCTCATCACTTCTTTAGTTAGCGGAATATTTTCTTCCGGTGATTAGCGGCTTTTTTTAAATTTCTAAATCAATCTCAGAATAATGAGTATATTTTCGCTTGGTAAATTTTTAAAATTTGCCTTGTTTTGCTCGGTATTTTTGCTTTTCAGCACAACTTTTTTTGAAGGCAAAATTTTCCTGGATTTTACACCGTACGATAATATTTTTTAAAAACTAAAAAAAATGAAGGAATTTAAAACTGCTGAAATGGATGGCCGCACCAAAATATTGACGGTTATTTTGCTTATTTTTTTGCCTATGCTGGCTGGCAGTTCATACTTCATTGAGCCGCAAAAACTTTCAGTTTCCGTGCTTTTGACGGTATTGTTTATCGCGGTTATTTTTATTTCGTATGCTTTTGTGCCGAAAAGAATTGCACTTTCTTCGGAGCAAATTTTAATTCAAAATTTATTCGGCGCAGTTGTCATTAATTTAAATGAAATTAAAAGCGTGGAAGAGCTGAAAAAAACAGGCCTGAATTTGAGAACTTTTGGTGGTGGTGGTTTGTTCGGCTATTTCGGTTACTTCAACGGCCGCGATGTTTGGTATGTTACCAACATTTACAAAAAAGTAAAAATCACCTTGAAAAGCGGCAAAATTTATATGCTTTCACCTGAAAATCCCGAAACGTTTGTAGCTGAAATTCAAAAAATATCGGCTTAAACAGGCTAATTTTTTATCTTTGTCTGTCTGCCTTTGCAGAAAATAAAATCTTTTTTTATGAAACTAAAACATACTTTGATCGCCATTGCTGCGCCTTTTCTTATGAATGCACAAAATGTGATGACGCCCGAAACGCTTTGGACGCTGAATAAGTTGGGAGTTACTGCCGTTTCGCCGGATCAGTCATCTTTAATTTACAGCGTGGGAAAAACCGACCTGAAAACTGAAAAAACCAACAAAAAGAATTACTTTTTAAACATCAAAAATGCGCAGGCAACCAATCTTGACTTAGGAAAAAAATCGCTGATTCAATGGGATAAAAACGGAATTTATGCTCAGGAAGACGACAAAATTTATTTGTCTAAAGATGCCGGAAAAACCTGGTCTGAATTTTACACCATCGGGAAAGTTGACAATATTGTGATTTCCCCGGACGGTAAAAAAATCGCCTTCAGCAAAGAAGTTTTGGTGGAAAAAGTAATGGGTAAAGATAAATATGACGATGTGCCGAAAACCACAGCGCAGATTTATACCGACCTTAATCACCGCCATTGGGATTATTTTAACGAAGGGAAATACAACCACGTTTTTGTGGTAAACACCGCCGAAAAAGTAGAAGCAGCTAAAGATTTGCTGGAAGGTAAAACTTTCGATGCGCCACAGCGGCCTTTCGGTGGAAGCGAAGATTTTGTCTGGAGCCCGGATTCTACAGAATTGCTGTACGTTACAAAACCATTGAGCGGAAAAGAATATGCAAAATCTACAAACACCGATATTTTCGCTTATAATGTAGCGACGGGCGCGGTAAGAAACCTGACCGGAAGCAATAAAGGTTATGATGTTTCGCCACAGTTTTCACCGGATGGAAAATATCTGTCCTGGATGTCCATGGAAAGAGAAGGTTATGAAGCTGATAAAAATGATATTAAAATTCTCGAGTGGAAATCAGGTCGCGTTTCGAATCTGACTTCGAAGTGGGATGAAAGCGTTGCCGGATCAGTTTTCTGGACCGAAGATTCTAAAAATATTTATTTCACCACACCGTGGCGCGGAACGAAACAGCTGTTTTCATTAAACCCTAAAAACCAAAAAATTACCCAGATTACCTCGGGAAATTTCGACGTTAATGATATTTATGCCTTAAATAAAAACAATCTACTGGTTTCCAGAACCGATATGAATCACAATGCTGATCTGTTTAATGTTGATGTTAAAAAAGGCACCATGACACAGGTTACGGAAGTTAATAAGGAGAATTACGCGAAAATTACGCCGTCTAAAACCGAACTTAAAATGGTGAAAACCACAGACGGCAAGGAAATGGGCGTGTGGTTTATTTATCCGCCAAACTTTGATCCGGCGAAAAAATATCCAACTTTATTATATTGTCAGGGTGGACCGCAATCGGCGCTTACACAGACTTTCAGCACAAGATGGAATTTTGCTTTGATGGCGGCAAACGATTATATCATTGTAGCGCCAAACCGTCGCGGAATGCCGGGCTGGGGCACAAAATGGAATGAAGAAATTTCTAAAGACTGGGGCGGGCAAGTGATGGACGATTATCTTGCAGCTGCTGATTACGCGAAAACTTTGCCTTATGTAGACGGTGACAGAATGGGTGCAGTTGGTGCAAGCTATGGTGGTTACAGCGTTTTCATGCTTGCCGGAATTCATGAAAACCGATTTAAAACCTTCATCGCGCACGACGGTCTTTTTGATATGAAATCCTGGTTTTTAACTACAGAAGAACTTTGGTTCGCGAACTGGGATTTGGGTGGTTCGCCTTACGACATTCCAACGCCGAAAGCGTACACGAAATTCGATCCATCGCAGCCGGAGTATGTGAATAAGTGGAATACACCAATTATGATTATTCAGGGTGGGATTGATTACCGCGTGCCTTATGAGCAAGGTCAGGAAGCTTTCCAGGCGGCGCAGCTGAAAGGTTTGAAATCGAAATTCCTTTATTTCCCCAATGAAAACCACTGGGTGTTGCATCCGCAAAATGCGCTGGTTTGGCAACGAGAATTTTTCTCCTGGCTGAAGGAAACTTTATAAAACAAAAAGAAGTTCAGAAAAATCTGAACTTCTTTTTTTTGCCCTTGTTTTAGGTTTTTTTTCGATTTTTTAAAGTTCTGCGCGGACTTTAAAATTAGCTGCTAATTTCATGGTAATTTGGTCCGCGGTTACTTTACTTCCTTGTACTTCTACCACCAATGAATTACGGTTACTTTTAAAATATTCTACGATCTCCGTGTCTGTAGTAAAAAAAACAATTTCATTTGGATTGGTATTATTTTCCACGGTAGCGATAAGTTTATCCGGGAGATTGCTTCCTTTAATGTAAATTCTCGCATTTTTTATGACGTCCAGTTTTGTTCCACCTGTAGAACTTACATATGTTGCAGTCAGCTTACTCATTTTCACCGACTTTAAATTTGCAACGGAATATTTGGGATTGTACGCTTTGATTTCATTATCAAGGTTGATATCCATATGAATTTCCGGCGATTTCGTATATGCAGTGGTGCTTACAGCAGCAAACGGCACCGTCATCTGAGTTGAATAAGGTACTTCAAATGGTGGTAAAACATCTAATACAGAGTTTACGATGTCACGGCAACTGGTGAGAAAAATCAGAGCGACCATTCCCATAAATAATGATAATCTTTTCATAATGTTCTATTTAATAATTAAACACGCTTACATTTATCAAGCCAATTTGCTGTAAAACTAAAAAATGTTGCTTTCTATACCATTTCATTTAATAAAATTTAAAGAATGAAAACCGTCAAAAACTTTCTATAAAAAAAATTCCGTGTTATTTCGGCCTTTTTTTTCTGGTTTTGCTAAAAGTTGCTTTGATTAAATTTTTAAAATGGAAAAAATGCCATTTTAGCAACAAATTTTTCTGTTTTATGTAATTTCAAACAGCTTTATAATTGCGAATTTTCAAGCGGCTTGACTTCCGCCTCGGAATGTCGTATATTTGCACTCCGAATTTCCAGAGATTTCGGAGTAATTTTTAAACCGTAATTTAAAAAATGAAAACATCTGATTTTAACTTCGATTTGCCCGAAGAACTTTTGGCAGAACATCCCGCAGAGCACAGAGACGACGCAAAACTGATGGTTTTGAACCGTGCTACACAAACGATCGAACACCGATTATTTAAAGATGTCGTAGATTATTTCGAAGAAAAAGACCTCTTCATATTCAATAATACCAAAGTTTTCCCCGCAAGATTGTACGGAAATAAAGAAAAAACCGGCGCGAAGATCGAAGTTTTTCTTTTAAGAGAACTTGATAAAGAAACCCGCGTTTGGGACGTTTTGGTGGATCCGGCGCGAAAAATCAGAATCGGAAATAAATTATTTTTCACGGAAGACGAAGGTTTAGTAGCTGAAGTTATCGATAATACCACTTCCAGAGGACGAACCTTAAGATTTTTGTACGATGGCTCTTACGAGGAATTCCGTGCGAAACTGAAAGAATTGGGAGAAACGCCGCTTCCGAAATATTTCAAAAGAGAAGTTGAACCTGAAGATGCAGAGCGTTATCAAACGATTTATGCGAAGCACGAAGGCGCTGTTGCAGCTCCAACTGCAGGTTTGCATTTTTCGCGTCATTTGATGAAAAAACTGGAAATTAAAGGAATTGATTTTGCGGAAGTTACGCTTCACGTTGGTTTGGGAACTTTTAACCCAATCGAAGTTGAAGATTTATCGAAGCATAAAATGGAATCTGAAGAGGCCATTATCGATCAGAAAAATGCCGATATCATCAACAAGGCGGTTTCCGAGGGAAGAAGAGTTTGCGCTGTAGGAACAACTACAATGAGAACGATTGAAACTTCGGTTTCTTCAAACAAAAAAATTGGGCCTTACCACGGATGGACAAACAAATTTATTTTCCCGCCGCATGAATTTGGTGTTGCCAACTGTATGATTACCAATTTCCACATGCCGAAATCTACATTAATGATGATGATTGCTGCATTTGCCGGCAAAGATTTCCTCATGCAAGCCTATGAAGAAGCCATCAAGCACAAATATAAATTTTATTCTTACGGCGACGCGATGCTGATTCTTTAAGAAGCTGTGAATGAAAGATTTAAATTTTAGATTAAATTCATTTCGGTGTTTTTAATCTAAAATTTTATCATTTTAAACCAAAAATTATTTTGAAAGATATCCGAACATTGTCCCTCGATCAACTGCAGGAATATTTTGTTTCCTTGGGCGAAAAACCTTTTCGTGCAAAACAGGTGTATGAATGGTTGTGGAATAAAAATCTGCATTCCATCGATGAAATGACGAATCTTTCAAAAGATTTGCGCGACCGCATTTCGCAGGAATATCTCATCAACCCGATTTCCGTCGACCAGCTCCAAAAATCAACCGACGGAACCATTAAAAATGGGGTAAAACTGCATGATGGTCTTTTGGTAGAATCAGTTTTAATTCCTACTGAAACACGAACAACAGCTTGTGTTTCGTCTCAGGTTGGCTGCTCGCTAAACTGTGAATTTTGCGCAACAGCGCGCCTGAAAAGAATGCGAAATCTGGAAGTTGCAGAAATTGTTGATCAGGTTGCACTCATCGATAGACAGAGTAAACTGTATTTCGACCGGCCACTTTCCAACATCGTTTTTATGGGAATGGGAGAGCCGATGATGAATTACAAAAATGTGGTGGAATCCATCCGAAAAATTACGGATCCGAAAGGTTTAGGAATGTCTGCGCGCCGCATCACCGTATCAACGTCGGGAATTCCTAAAATGATAAAAATGCTCGCCGACGAAAATCTGCGTGTAAATTTGGCGCTTTCTCTGCATTCCGCTATTGAGAAAAAAAGAAACGAAATCATGCCTTTTTCTGATAAATTTCCATTGACTGAAATTCTGGATTCTTTGAAATATTGGTATGAAAAAACCGGAAATATTATTACGTTTGAATATTGTGTCTGGAAAGGTATTAATGATCAGGATGAAGACATTAAAGCACTCATCAGATATTGTAAGCAGATTCCAAGCAAGGTGAATCTCATTCAGTACAATCCAATTGGTGACGGAAAATATGACCAATGCAATAAAGATGCGGAAGAAAATTACGTACGTCAGCTGGAAAAAGCCGGAATTACAGTGCTGATACGAAGAAGTCGCGGTGGTGATATCGATGCTGCCTGCGGACAGCTTGCTAATAAAAGCAGTGAGTAATGTTTTCGCACATCGGGAAAACCAGAACGCCAGCGCATAATCTTGGGATTGCGTCTTTGCTCTCTTTTGTTGCCGGTTTGGTGAATGTGGTTGGATTTTTTTCAGTACAGAAATTAACCACCAATGTTACGGGACATTTCGCTTTTTTTGTAGACGAAGCTTTTAAGCTGAATTTTGAAAATGCTTTCCACGTTGCACTTTTCGTTTTTTTCTTTTTTTTCGGGGCTTTTTCGGCAAATTTTATGGTAGAAACATATTCCCGAATCCGCGAAAATGAAACCTACGTTTTTCCAATTCTTACCGAAGCTTTTATCATCGCGGTGATTGCTGTAACGGGAAATTATCTCATTCCGAGAAATCCGGACGTCATTGCGTTCAGCCTGCTTTTTGCGATGGGAATGCAGAACTCTTTAGTCACTAGCATTTCAAAATCTATCGTTCGAACCACGCATTTAACCGGCATGTTCACCGATTTGGGAATTGAATTTTCCCAGCTTTTTTTCTATAAAGACAAAAGCCACAAACGAAAATTAATACGTTCCATTGGTTTGCGGCTGACCATCATCTGGATGTTTTTTGCCGGTGGAGTTTGCGGCGGAATTTTATTCGAAAGTTTCGGAATAAAATCGCTTATCCTCGGCTCAATAATTTTGCTTGGCGGTCTGACATACGATTTTATTAAAATTAAAATGTTGCTTTTGCACCGCAGACTGAAATGAAAAAATTTGCCGCTATAATTGCCTTTTTTTGTGTTTTAAATATTTCAGCGCAGCAAAGATACGATTGGTTAAAAATCAACCGTTTTCGCGTTGCACATTTATCCGATTCGCTGAAAGAAAATTCCGGGCTGGAATTCATTAACGGACGGCTTTTTACTTTAAACGACAGTGGAAATCCTTCTGATTTATTTGAAATTGATGAAGTTTCCGGAAAACTAAAAAAAGTTTTTCCCACCAACATCAAAAATATTGACTGGGAAGCTTTGGCTGCGGATTCAGCAAATCTGTATATCGCCGATTTTGGTAATAATGAGGGCACTCGTAAAGATTTAGCAATTTATAAAGTTCCTGTCAAGGATTCGTTAGCTTTAAATTCCGTTCAGAAAATTCCGTTTTTTTACCCCGAACAGCAGGATTTTTTCCCAAAACCGCTCAACAACAATTTCGATGCGGAAGCGATAATTTTTCTGAACGGGAAACTGCATATTTTCACCAAAGAATGGCAGTCAAAAGCCACAACGCATTATATCATTAATCCGGAAATTACTGAAAATCAGCCTGCGCAAAAAATAAAAAGCTTCAATACAGGTTTTACGGTAAGTGACGCTGCGTATTTTGCGGGAAGACTTTACCTCGTGGGTTATACCAAAAAAACCGAAGTTTTTCTTTCAATTTTCTCAGAAACAGAACAGGGGATCTTTTTCAACAAAAACCCCAAAACTTTTTACCTCGGCAGCGCTTTAAAAATTGGGCAGATTGAAGGTTTAGCCGTTAATGAAAAAGGTATTTATCTTGCCGGTGAAGAACTTATTTTTTCAATATTTAAAGCAAAGCCGTACCTTTATTTCATTCCACACGAAAAAATAAAATAAATGTCCGCCAGCGCGGAGTTTATGAAGGAAATTCTTTATTTATATTTATATTTGTGTGAACTTACGAAATGCGAAAACCTTACTTCTAATTTGTGGCAAATATTGTAGCAGAAATTAAGAATCCGATCGATGCGGAAATGAAACTTTTTGAACAGAAGTTTTATGAATCTATGCAAAGCAATGTTGCGCTGCTCGATAAAGTCACGCGGTTTATTGTAACGACAAAAGGCAAGCAGATGCGTCCGATGTTCGTGTTTCTGTGCGCCAAACTTACCGGAGAAGTTAATGAAAAATCATTTCGTGGCGCCTCGATGATTGAGCTTATTCATACCGCGACTTTGGTTCACGATGATGTGGTGGACGAAAGTTTTAAACGGCGTAATTTCTTTTCAATCAATGCGTTATGGAAAAATAAAATAGCTGTTTTGGTGGGCGATTATCTGCTTTCTAAAGCAGTTTTGCTTTCTACAGACCATAAAGATTACGATTTGCTCACGGTTATTTCACGAACCATTCGCGAAATGGCCGAAGGTGAACTTCTGCAACTTGAAAAAGCCAGAAAACTCGATATTACCGAAGATATTTACTATGAAATTATCCGGCAGAAAACGGCGACTTTAATTGCTGCATGTTGTGAAATCGGTGTTCTATCAACAAGCAACGACGAAAATTTAGCCACTAAAATGCGCGAATTTGGCACATACACAGGAATGGCTTTTCAAATTAAAGATGATCTTTTCGACTATTTAACTTCGAATATTATCGGAAAACCTGTAGGTATTGACATTAAAGAAAAAAAGATGACATTGCCGCTGATTCACGCGCTGAGAACTGCCACAGAAAAAGACCGTTCCTATTATTTCAATACGATTAAACGCTATAATAACGACAGCAAACGTGTCAAAGAACTCATTGAGTATGTAAAAAAATCCGGCGGACTGGATTACGCAATCATTAAAATGAAAGAATACCAGCAAAAAGCAAAAGATATTCTCGAAGAATTTCCCGAATCAGAGGCGAAAAAATCTTTGCAACTCATGCTGAATTACGTCATCGAAAGAAAGTTCTAATCCTTCTAAAATTTTTTCGCCGCTAAAATGGCATTTTTTACTTAATTTTCAAATCGGCATTATTCAAACGCAACGAGTTCAAAATTACGGATACCGAACTGAAACTCATTGCGGCCGCCGCAATCATTGGGCTCATTAAAATTCCGAAAATCGGGTAGAGCAATCCTGCTGCAACCGGTATTCCCAAAGTGTTGTAGATGAAAGCGAAGAAAAGATTTTCCTTGATATTTTTCAGCAGCTTTTCGCTTAAAATTTTCGCTTTTGCAACTCCCAAAATATCGCCTTTTAAAAGGGTAATTTCTGCGCTTTCTATAGCAACATCAGTTCCAGTTCCCATCGCAATACCAACGTTTGCCTGAGCTAAAGCCGGCGCGTCATTAATTCCGTCACCGGTCATCGCCACGATTTTTCCTTCAGCCTGAAGTTTTATAATTTCCTCCATTTTGTCCTGCGGCTGACAGTTCGCGAAATAGGTGTTAATACCGAGTTCGTCCGCGACAGCTTTCGCTGTATTTTCATTGTCACCGGTCATCATCACCACTTCGATGTTATGTTCGTGCAGATAATCGATGGCTTTTTTTGAACTTGCTTTAATATTGTCTGAAAAAGCAAGCATTCCCAAAACTTCATTTCCTTTCGCGAGGTAAGAAATGGTTTTTGCGCGGCTTTTTCCGGAGTCTACCTGATCCTGCAAATATTGCGGAACCGAGAGGTTAAAATGTTCGAGAAGCGCGGCGTTGCCCAAAAGAATCTGTTCACCACCGATTTTTCCTGTTACACCTTTACCAGAAATATTTTCGAAACTTTCAACTTTTTCAAAATCGGTTTTTTCATTTTTAAATTCCTGCAAAACCGCATTTGAAAGCGGATGCTCCGAGTTTTGATTTAATGAAGCCGCCAGCTTTAAAATAAGCGCACGGTTGCTGTTTCCGACGGAAATCACTTCATCAAGTTTCGGTTTTCCTTCGGTCAAAGTTCCTGTTTTATCGGTAATAAGCACATTTACTTTGTGCATCTGTTCAAGTGCTTCAGCGTTTTTAATTAAAATACCATTTTTTGCGCCTTTTGCAATTCCGACGGTTAAAGACATCGGTGTTGCCAAACCAAGCGCACACGGACATGCGACAATCAGCACCGCAACGGCATTTACAAAAGCATAAATTAAGGCATTTTCACCGCCAAAAATTCTCCACAAAACAAAAGTCAAAATTGAAATTCCAATGACGGTCGGAACGAAAACTTTTGAAATTCGGTCTGCAAATTTCTGGATTGGCGCTTTGCTTCGGCTCGCGTCATTTACCATTTTAATGATCTGCGAAAGCAACGTGTCCGCACCGATTTTTTCAGCTTTCATTAAAAATGTTCCGTTTCCGTTTATTGTTCCGGAAGTAACCATTTCGCCGCTTTTTTTCTCCACCGGAATGGGTTCGCCGGTAATCATGCTTTCATCAACATTTGAATTTCCTTCTGTTATTTTACCGTCAACTGGAATTTTTTCGCCCGGTTTCACACGCAAAATACTTCCGATTTTTACCTCCGAAAGTGGCACTTTTTTCTCAATATTATCAACGATTAAATTTGCTTCAGCTGGAGAAAGATTCATCAGTTCTTCGATCGCTTTTCCGGTTCTCTGGTGCGCACGCGCTTCAAGCATCTGACCTAAAATCACCAACGTCAGAATCACACAAACCGACTCAAAATAGAGTGGTGTGCTGCCGCCGTGGCGAATTTCGTGCGGTAAAATATCCGGAAAAAACATCGCAACAAGGCTGAATAAAAATGCAGCTGCAGAACCCAACGCGATCAGCGAAAACATATTAAGATTCCAGGTTTTAAAGGAAACCCAGCCACGTTTCATCAAAAACCAGCCTGCATAAAATATCACCGGAATTGAAAGTAAAAGTTCAATAAAAGCCTGCGTTTGCCCTGAAAATGGAAAATCGTACCACATTCCGCCCATTGATAAAATGAAAACCGGAATGGAGAAACCCAAAGCAATCAGAAACTTTTTCCTTAAGTTTTTATAGGTATCATCTTCACCGCCTTCGTCGTTGTTTCCGGGAATTCTTACGAGGTCCATTCCGCAAACCGGACAGCTGACATTAGAATCGTAGAGTTTGTCACCTTCGCAAAACATCGGACAGTAATATTTTCCGACGTTATTTTCCTGGTGGATAGCGCTTGGTTCTTCAATATGCTTGTGAGAATGGGAATGCGGCGCGGCAGAAGCAACCAATTCTTCCGTAATTTCCTCCAAATGCATGTGGCAAACGGGACAGCCAACATCGTAAGGGTAAGTTTTATCCCCTTCGCAGAACATCGGACAGAAATATTGACCGATTTTTTCCTGAAAGCTTTCGGGTAAATTTGTTTTTGAAAAAGTTTGCGCTTTGTCTTTATAATCCGCTCTTTCCTCGATCGGAACCAGATACATATTGCAGACCGGACAGCGTTGTCCCGGTAAAAAGTACACTTTTTCACCTTCGCATTCCATTGGACAATAATAAACGGAACTTGGTGAAATTCTTTCGGACGGTGGTGTATGTTGATGTTTATCCATTTCTAAAATTTATAAAGCAAATTTCCCCATTTTTCGGGAAACGCTGTTATAAATATACGGAAGAAAGTTATAAAATTCAGATGCTGTCGAGCGGGAGGCGGTTTTTTACTTCCAGCGTTTTGAAAGCCGATGGTGTAAAACCTGTGATGTTTTTAAACTGGGATGATAAATGCTGAACACTTTTATACCCGAGTTTGTTAGAAATTTCGGTTAGCGAAAATTCGTCGTATAAAAGCAGTTCTTTTACCTTTTCTATTTTTTGAAGGATGAAAAACTGCTCCAAAGTCACGTTTTCATTTTGGGAAAATGTTTTCGAAATCGCGCTGTAATCTTTCAAAAGTTTTTCGGCTAAAAATTTAGACAGAACAAAATCTTCAGAAATGTCCAGTTCATTAATTTTTACTATTAAGACTTTCTTGACTTTTTCAATGATCTTTTTGGAAGCATTTTCGAGAATTTGAAAACCAATTTTCTGCAACTGCTGATCAAGGTTTTGTATTTCTGTTTTGTTTAAATTTTCCGTGGTTTCAACTTCACCTAAATGCACAGCAGCAACCGGAACCTCCAGATCATTAAAAACTTTTTCCACCGCAGAAATACAGCGGCTGCAAACCATATTTTTAATGAAAACCATCATTATAAATCAGGTTTTAATCGGTCGGAAATAAACTCGATTTTTGTTTTGCCATGTTTGGTAGGTTTTCCATCTAAATTTACGCCCACAAAAATTATTTTCTCAATGGTGATGATGGTTTGGCGCGTCATCATATTGCGGACATCGCAGGTTAAAGTGATCGACGTATTTCCAAATTCCGTGGCTTCAATTCCTATTTCGATAATGTCGCCCTGACGCGCGGAACTTACGAAATTGATTTCCGAAATATATTTAGTTACGCAACGCGGCGTTTCAAGCTGAACGATTGCGTAAAGTGCAGCTTCTTCATCAATCCATTGCAGCAATCGGCCGCCAAATAAGGTATGGTTTGGATTTAGATCTTCAGGCTTAATCCATTTTCTAGTATGATAGTTCATGTTTTTTGGTTTTAAATTATCTTGTAAAAACAAGTTTTGTATCGCTCGACAAGTCCTCAGCGATATAATATTTTTCGAGGTTGAAGGCTTTCACTTCGTCCAGCGTCTGCACGTTATTTTCCGCGCAGAAACGAGCTACCAAGCCGCGCGCGTGTTTCGTATAAACTACGATCTGGGCAAGTTTTCCTTCGCGGTAATCATAAAATTCGAAATCGATGACGGGCGTTTTAATTTTGCTTTTGTCCAGAACTTTGAAATATTCTTTGCTGGCGAGATTCAGCACCACATCTTTTGATTTCAGTTCGCTGTTAAGTTCCTCTGTGACTTTTTCTGTCCAGAATTCGTAGAGGTTTTCGTAACCTTCGAACTTGAATTTTCTGCCCATTTCAAGACGGTAAAGCATAATGCGGTCGGAAGGTTTTAAAAGCCCGTACAGTCCGGAAAGCATGCGATAATTTTTTTGGAGGTATTTGATGCTTTTTTCGTCCAATGACTTGGCATCTAATCCGCGGTAAACTTCACCTGCAAAAGCCATCAGCGCTGGCGCAGATTCTTTTGCGGAAGGATTTGCTTTCCATTTTTGGTTGCGTTCCCAGTTTTCATCAGCAAGTTTGCTGGAAATTTCCATGAGATCCGCTAAATATTTTGGTGATTTTTGCTTTAAAGTTTCCTGAATCAGTTCAGCTTCTTTGATGAAATGTGGTTTTGTCATTTTCAAAAAAGGGCTGGAACCTTCAATATTCATAAGCTTTGCGGGCGAGGTGATAATTTTCATATTTTATAAAGGCAGTAAAAATTAAAAAAAAGCGCTATAAAGCAGGTAAAATTCCATCCCGACCTGAGTGGATCCCGATGTAAAATCGGGAGGGAACGGAGGGGGGAAAAGATGGCCAAAAAAACTGCTAAAATTCTCCTTTTCCCTGCCGGATAATTTCGGGTTCGCTGCCGGTTAAATCTACAATTGTGGACGCCACGTTGTCGCCATAGCCGGAATCGATGACGATGTCCACCAAATGATCGTATTTTTCAGCAATCAGCTCGGGATCGGTGGAGTATTCAATAACTTCGTCGTCATCCTTAATTGAAGTGGATGCGATCGGATGACCCAATTTTGCGACAATCATTTGGGGAACGGTGTGATCAGGCACGCGAATTCCCACGGTTTTATTGCCTTTGTAGGCGAGTGGCAGGCTTTTGTTGGCTTCGAGAATGAAGGTGAACGGGCCCGGCACATTATTTTTCAGATAGCGGAACGTGCTGGTGTCAATCGGACGCGTAAATTCCGAAAGATGGCTGAGATCGTTGCAGATAATAGAAAATTGGGCTTTTTCGAGCTTAATTTTTTTGATCTGCGCGAGTTTTTCCATGGCGCGAATGTCGAAAATATTGCAGCCCAAAGCGTAAACCGTATCGCTCGGATAAATGATGAGACCGCCGTTGTTGAGCGTTTTCACCACTTCGGCAATCAGGTTTTCCTGAGGATTTTCGGGGTAAATTTTAAGAATTTTTGCCATATACAAATTTAATAAAAATTAAGCATTAAAGCATTTTCGGTAAAAAGAGAGTTTGTTGCAATGCGATTTCCCCAAAACCTTCACCAAGACGCAAAAAAAAAGAGAACCACTATTGTGATTCTCTTTGCTTAGTAGCGGAGACACGACTCGAACGTGCGACCTCCGGGTTATGAGCCCGACGAGCTACCTACTGCTCTACCCCGCGTTATTGTGATGCAAATATACAACATTTTTGTGAAAATCCAAATCTTGAGAAAAATTTTGCCCATAGAATGGCATTTTTTTTCAGTTTAGATTTATCGCTACAGAAGTTGGCTCAAAATCCTTTCGCTTAACATGGTGAAAATTCGCTTGTTATATGCTTTATCATCCAAATTGTATATTTCAAATTCTTCCGCCGTCAGCATTCCAAGCGTCAACCCAAGGCAGATATTTTTCAAATTCGCATCTCTCTGAAAACTTTGATTAATGAAATTTCTTTTCTTTTCCGGATTTAAAGAGGTGAAATCCAATTTCTGCCGCGCTAAAAATGCTTTGTAAAAAGCCAGAAATATTTCATTTTGTAATTTTAAAATCGGGCGCAAAACTTCGTTTTGAAATTTCTCCACCGCGGTGCTTTCTTCAAATGTGGGAATTTCTAAAGTCGGACGTAAATCTTTTTTGGTAATCATTTTTACTGGCTGTAATTTCACCAAAAGTAGACATTAATTCCGCAAAAGTCGGGAAGTGGCGATTGGTAATTCCGAATTTTTACCGCTTCTAACGGCAAATTTTTTAAAAATATAATTTCTAATTTTGAATTAAATTTTTGAACCATGTGCTATTACGTTTCAAACCAGCTGACGCGAAAGGAAATGAAAGACACTTTCGGCGTGTCGTATGAAGGTCCGGATTTTCAGGGTTCCGAGTTTACGAACGGATTTTCTTTTCCGAAAACGCCGGTGATTCTGGATAAAAACCCTGATATTGCTGTTCTCGGCGATTGGGGACTACTTCCGTGGTGGGCGAAAGACCGTGCTCCACAAAAAAATACGCTGAACGCAAGAATTGAAACTTTAGCCGAGAAAGCGAGTTTTAAAGATTCGGTTTCGAAAAGATGTCTGGTTTTGGTCCACGGTTTTTACGAGTGGAAGCAGCTGGATGCGAAAGGTAAAAAGAAAGAAAAATATTTTATCCGCCTGAATAATGGTGAAAAACCGTTTGCTTTGGGCGGAATTTATAACTTCTGGACCGATCCGAAAACCAATGAGCTGCTCACGAGTTTTTCAATTGTAACCTCGGGTGCGAATGAATTTATGAGCGAAATTCACAACACGAAGGATCGAATGCCTTTGGTTTTAGCAAAAAGTGCTGAAGAAGCGTGGCTTTCTGAGCGTTCTGTCGATGATTTTGCTTTTCCGAATTACGATCCGGATTTGGTTGCAATTAATTTAGACCCATCATCAACTCAGCTTTCTCTATTTTAGAATTTAAAAAATCTGCCACTTTAGCAGCAAATTTTTCTTTCTTATTTAATGAGTTTACCGTCGTATGCGCTTTCATTTCCTAATCGGTCTACGGATTTTACCGCAACAGTATTGAGTTTTTTTCCGTTTTTAATTAAAGGTAATGTTTCAGATATTCTACTTTTTTCAATGATTTGAGTTTCCCAAACATCACCATATTTAGCATATAAAATCCATTGAAAAACTTCAGTAAAATCCTTGGAATTCCATTTTGCAATAGCTGAAGTACCGGATTTTTCGATGTATAAAAGTGGTTTTTCTAAAGGTTCGGTTTTAATCCATGGTGTTAATGGTACAAGAGCCGGAGTTTTGTAGGCCTGGCTTACGGCGCTTAACATCGCGGGGGTTTTTGAGAGGCCGTCTACGCTATAATGAATTGTGCCGGCGGCGTCTTTTAAAACCGATCTTGTTGTATTGATTTGGCTTACGATTTCTGCTGGTCTATCGGAAACACCATTTAAACCAACAGTATTTATTCCGGGGTAAAGATGCCTTTTTTGTGAATTTTCACTTTCCCACCATTTTAGCAACGCCGGAAAACTTTGTGGACCGTCGTTTTTCCAGTAGAGTTGGGGCGAAAAATAATCCAGCCAACCTTCATTTAACCACAATTTTGCGTCTGCGTAAAGTTCATCGTATTGTGAAGAACCTTTAATGCCTTCCGGAAAACCGGGTTTCCAAATTCCGAAAGGACTGATACCAAACTGCACGTAGCTTTTTTCGGCTTTAATTTCGTCATGAATTCTTTTGATGAATTTATTCACGTTCGCGCGGCGCCAGTCTGCTTTAGATAAATTTCCGCCGGTTTTTTGATACATATTCCAGGTTCGGTTGTCGGGAAAATCTTTACCGCCGTTGTATTCACGGTAGGGATAAAAATAATCATCGATGTGCACCGCATCAATATCATATCTTTTTACCAGATCATTGATTACTTTAGAAACGTGATCCTGGGTTTTTTCATCCGAAGGATCCATCCAGTGC
The DNA here is from genome assembly GCF_900114045.1 of Kaistella treverensis. Classification (GTDB taxonomy): domain Bacteria; phylum Bacteroidota; class Bacteroidia; order Flavobacteriales; family Weeksellaceae; genus Kaistella; species Kaistella treverensis. The sequence goes on along the minus strand of NZ_FORQ01000001.1, from coordinate 547,451 downwards.
ATTCCGTTTTTAAGCTTAATGATTTGCTCCGGCATTTTTTTAACTAATGATTCAGAAGTAATTGCGCCGCCGGTGGTGTGATGCGCGCGGTAGGGATTTAACCAGACGTGAAGTTCCATTCCGCGTTTGTGAGCTTCTAAAATCCAAAATTCCAATGGATCATAATAAGGTGTTGGCGCTTTACCAATTTCGCCTGTTAAGAAATACGACCACGGCTCAATTGTGCTGTTATACATCGCGTCCGCGGAAGGTCGTGCCTGAAAAATTACAGCGTTAAAATTGGCGTTTTTCAGCAAATCTAAAATTTTCAGCGCTTCCACTTTTTGCTGTTCGGTAGAAAGATTGTTTCGTGAAGGCCAGTTGATATTGGCAACGGTTGCTACCCAAGCTGCACGGAATTCGCGGTTTACTTCCGGGAGATTCAGCTTTAAAACTTCAACTTTTGGTTCGGGCGCTTTTGGTGTGACTGGTTTTATGGTAACCACCGGTTTTTTGGCGGCTGTTTTAGGCTTTTTTGGCGTACTGCAGGAGGTAAATAAAACAGCAATTGCAAGCAGGAGTGCGGACGGTGAAATTTTTATGTGCATGCGCAAAAATAGCAATATAAATTAAACTAAGGTCAAAATCAGGTTTAACCAAAAAAGTTATCTAAAAGCAAAAATACTTGGCAAGTAATGTGTTCAGCCAAAAAGTAATTCCCTGTTTTTCAGCAATTATTCTTTTTTATCGCGCGTGCGAAATTATGCATTACATTAAAACTTCCCCAAATTTATTATGTTAAATTTAGCGGAAATTTGCTAATGTTTTTAACTCTTACTTAACTGTATATTAACACGTTATAACAAATTTTGGTATATTTTCTGTTGCGGGAAAAGCCTAACCAAAAAAACATTATTATTATGGCAACAAGAGGTAATTCCGGTTCAGGAAGATCTAATTCTTCATCCGGTAGAGGTAATTCAGGAGGAAGAAGTCAGGAAGAAGATTTCGACTTAGAAGAAATCTTCCAACAGGCCTATGAGGATGGATATGAAGATGGCTACGCCGATGCGCAGGCAGACGAAGATTATGATGATGATTATGAAGACAGCTATGATGAATGGTATGAAGAATACGAGGACGACGATGAGGACTACGATGATGAAGAAGACGACGATGAAGACGACAGAAGAGGAAACAGCGGCCGTGGTTCATCCCGTAGCGGATCTGGCGGCGGTAGAGGCGGCTCAGGCGGCGGACGTGGCGGCTCCGGTGGAGGACAAGGTGGAAGCAGAGGCGGTGGTTCCGGTGACGGAAGAGGCGCCCGTGAAGGTCATCCATTCTTTGGAAACCAGTATACATCTGGTAGAGGACGTTCCGGTGGAGGCTCAAGAGGTGGTTCATCAGGAGGTTCAGGAGGTGGAGGTTCACGAGGCGGTTCATCGGGCGGCGGTGGTCGTGGCCGTGGCGGTTCATCCGGTGGTGGCAGCGACAGAAGAGGTGCCCAGGAAGGTCATCCGTTCTTTGGAAACCAATATACATCCGGTAGAGGAGGTTCCGGCTCAAGAGGTGGTTCACAAGGTGGTGGCTCTCGAGGTGGAAGTTCAAGAGGCGGTAGCCAGGGTGGCGGATCACGTGGTGGTAGCCAGGGTGGCGGTTCCAGAGGAGGATCACAAGGTGGTGGCTCACGAGGTCGTGGAAATCAGCAAAGAGACAGCCAGGGTAGATTTACATCCGATGGCAGAAGCAGCAGAGGTGGCGGTTCCGGAAGCGGTTCCGGTAGAAGAGGCGGTTTCGGTAGCCGTGGCGGAAGAAATTCTTAACTAAATATATAGGGCCGGCTATAGTGGCCGGCCTTTTTTAAATTAACGCATTAAAAAAGAAAAATTATGGATTCCGATAAAACAAAAACAGCAAACACTTCAGCAGAAGAAACACAAAAAGCCGGAACAAAAAAAAGTGCTTCCGGAGCAGCTAAAAACAGCAGTACAAATTCAAGCAGTTCAGCTTCATCCGGTACATCTGGTTCATCTACTTCTAGCACTTCAATGATGCAAAGTTCGCAAACTTCCGGTCCGAAAGATTACAGCCAGGAAGCAACTAAAGACGGTCCGCTTTACAAATTCTTCCTTGATGGTTTGAAAGATATGTATTTTGCAGAAAAACATATTCTGGAAGCTCTGCCGAAAATGAAAGCGGCAGCAACTACAGAAGAGTTGCAGGACGCTTTTGAAGATCACCATTTGGTAACTCAAAAGCAGGTTTCGCGTCTGGAAAAAGTCTTTAAAACAATTGAAGAAAAACCTGAAGGTAAAAAATGCGAAGCCATCATTGGTATTTTAAAAGAAGGCGAAAGCATTATTCAGGAAACTGAAGAAGGCACAATGACCCGCGATGCCGCGCTGATTATTGCAGCACAAAAAGTGGAGCATTATGAAATAGCATCTTACGGTGGTTTGGTGGCATTAGCTGAAACGCTGGGCTTAGAACGCGCCGCAGATTTGCTTCAAACGACACTGGAAGAAGAAGAGGAAACCGACCTCGACTTAACTGATATTGCTGAATCATTCATTAATTTCCGTGCAGCGGGCGAAGATGAAGATGACGACAGCGAAGATTATGAATACGATGATGACGACGACGACCCCGGTCTGGTTTTATAAACAATAAAACATAAAGCAAGCTTATAGGCTTGCTTTTTTAATTAAAACTAAAGTAAAGAATTAAAGAAAAATTTCCGGCTAAAACAGCATTTTTTTAAAATTTCTTTGCTTAAATTTTTAAAGCTAAAAGCAAAAAAAAGCCCCAAAACGGGGCTTTTTTTTATTTATATCAGAAGTGATTTTTATCCTTTCGCTCCTCTTTCGATGCGTTTTCTTTCGTTTTCAGAAAGCACTTTTTTACGCATTCTGATGAAGTTTGGTGTAACTTCAATCGCTTCGTCGCCCTGGATATATTCCATACATTCTTCCAATGAGAACAAAATTTTCGGTGCAATGCTGCCGTCTTTATCTTTCCCGGAAGCACGCATATTGTTCAGCTGTTTAGCTTCAACGATATTTACAACCAGATCTCCAGGTTTGTTTTGCTCACCGATAATCATTCCTTCATAGATTTCCTCACCCGGATCAACGAAGAATTTACCTCTGTCCTGCAATTTTGCAATTGAATATTCAGTAGCTGGGCCTTGACCTTTGCTCACTAAAACACCAACCAATCTTCCCGGAATTGAACCTTTGAAAGGTTTGTAATCTACAAAACGGTGCGCCATAATTGCTTCACCTGCAGTTGCGGTCAACATTTGCGAACGCAAACCGATCAAACCTCTGGAAGGAATTTCAAATTCCAAATGCTGCATTTCGCCTTTGGTTTCCATAATGTGAAGATCACCTTTTCTTTGAGTTGCCAAATCGATAACCCTTGAAGCATATTCTTCCGGAACGTCAACAACCATAGATTCATACGGTTCAGATTTTACGCCATCAATTTCTCTCAAAATAACCTGTGGCTGACCAATTGTCATTTCGTAACCTTCTCTTCTCATCGTTTCGATTAGAACAGAAAGGTGAAGAATACCACGACCGAAAACCAAAAATGTATTTGCGTCTTCTGTAGGTTCAACTCTTAAAGCTAAGTTTTTCTCCAACTCTTTCATCAACCTTTCTTTCAGGTGATTAGAAGTTACATATTTCCCGTCTTTTCCAAAGAAAGGGGAGTTATTGATAGAGAAAGTCATATTCAAAGTAGGCTCATCGATTGCGGTACGTGGCAACGGATCTGGATTTTCAAGATCAACGAAAGAATCGCCAATCTGAAATTTATCAAAACCAACAATTGCACAGATGTCACCTGCTTTTACTTCCTGAACTTTCTTTTTACCAAGACCTTCAAAAACGTATAATTCTTTTACTTTTCCTTTAATAATGTTTCCGTCTTCCTGCGCAAGACCTTTCCATTCAGATTCTTTTACAGAACCTTGAGTGATTTTTCCAATTGCAATTCTTCCCAGGAAAGAAGAGAAATCCAATGATGTAATCTGCATTCTAAGCGGACCTTCTTTAGCTTCCGGAGCGGGAACATGCTCTAAAATTCCGTCTAAAAGCGGGAAAATATTCTCTGTCGGTTCCAATGAAGTGTTGAACCAACCTTGTTTTGAAGAACCATAGAATGTTGGGAAATCCAATTGCTCTTCGGTTGCATCAAGGTTAAAGAACAAATCGAAAACCTGATCGTGAACTTCATCCGGACGACAGTTTGGTTTATCAACTTTGTTGATAACAACAACTGGTCTTAAACCTAGTTCCAAAGCTTTCTGAAGCACGAAACGTGTTTGCGGCATCGGACCTTCAAATGCATCAACCAAAAGAAGTACACCGTCTGCCATTTTCAAAACACGTTCTACCTCACCACCGAAATCGGCGTGACCAGGCGTATCAATTACGTTAATTTTGGTATCCTTATAAGTAACCGAAATGTTTTTTGATAAAATGGTAATTCCACGTTCGCGTTCCAAGTCGTTGTTATCCATGATAAGGTCGCCGGATTCCTGATTTTCGCGGAAAACACTGGTAGCGTGAATGATTTTGTCAACCAAAGTAGTCTTTCCGTGGTCAACGTGCGCAATAATTGCGATATTTCTGATGTTTTGCATATTCGTTTTTTGACCGTGCAAAAGTAATCTTTTTTGGTGAAATAACTTTATAAGTTTTTCAATTTAATAAATATTTATGTTAATTTTTGGCGAAAGTTGAATGCACGTTTAAAAATTAGCTGCTAAAACGCCTAATTTTCTGCAATTTATTTATAATCAAATGGTTATCGGAAAAAGCTAAAATGAAAAAATGCCGATTTAAGAGCAAAAAAAGAGACCTCACGATCTCTTTTAAAATATTCTCGGTAAAAGTTTTGAATTTAATTCGTTTTCAGATAGTTGTAAATACTGTCTTTCAGGTGAACTCTTTTTTTTCGGAGGTCGGTTAAATGTTCATCGGTGGTGTGGTTTTGTTCACCTTCTTCGTAGTGCTGTATGAGCGCGTTTACCTCTTCATAATTCACGTACATTTTTCGGAAAATGTCGTCATTCAATTTAAATTCGGCAATTTTTTCTTGCGCTTCGGGAAATTCCTGAGTAAGGGTGTGATTTTCCATGACTTTAAATTTTAATTATTTAATGAAATAAAGTTAGCTAAAAATCACTTCATAAAACACGAAAATTTCCTGCATTTTTGCTGATTTATTTCAGTTTTGGCAAGTGCTTAATTTTTCAGCTTCACGTAGATCTCGCCTTTCTTCTTACCGTCAAAACCTTTTTTGAAAACGTTCACCGATTCTATTTTAGCAGGATCTATCTTTTCCATTTCGGCTTTCGTAGAAACTTTTCCGTCAATATAAATATCGATTTCGTCGTTCGAGTTAAGATTGGGATTTTCGTTTGTGGAAGTGGCGTTGGTATTATAATTAAATGTTATACCGTCTTTCAGCTGCGAATTTTTTACCGCTTCTTGGGCCTTTTTTTCTGCTCCTGCGATTTTAGCTTTAAACTCCGGAGAATTTACCATTTTCTCAGCTTCTTTTGCTTTCATCTCCGCGTTGGCAATTTGCTTTTTAAATTCCGGTGAGTTGAATTTTTTAGCTGCTTTTTCAGCATTTTTTTGCGCTTCTTTAATCTGTTTTTTAAATTTTTTCGAATTAACATATTCTTCCGCCTTTTTTGCGTGAATTTCTGCGTCTTTTATTTTGTTTTTAAAATCGTCGGAATTGTAATAAGCATCTACTTTCGCGTAAAGCTGATCCATATCACCAAACTTTTGCACCAGCATTTTTTCGATGTTTTTAAAATCTTCTTTACCGTAAATTTCCTCGATTTTCGAGCTCAGATCATTTATTTCAAGATCCAGCGCTTTAAATTTCGGATTGTCGAAATCTTTTTTGTCTGCTAATTTTTGCAGTTCCTGAGTTTTTTGGTGCAAATGTTCTTCAATTTTTCGCGCTTCATCGCTTTTTTCATTTAAACGTTCCTGCAAAGGCTGAATTTCCAGCTGCTTTTCAGCAATTTTTTGCTGAACATTTTCCAGCGATTTTTCAATTTCAATTTTTTGCTCCTTATTATTAGGAGTAATCGTGTCAGATTTTAAATCATAAATGAGCTTTTCAACTTCAAGGTTCGAAGTTTTTATTTCTTTATTTTTTGCATTCACCAAATAGAAGAAGGCGAGCAAAAATAAGAGCGGCAATGCGGCGATTCTGCGCGCATAACTGAATTTTGTTTTTGATTTTTTAAGCATTTTTAATCTTTTTTTGAGGTTAGAACTTAAGAACGGACTCGTTGCTGGTAACTGTTTTCCGGAAAAGTGACTTGCCAAAAGCATCTGCGCAAATGCTTTCGTGTCCGAGTTTTTTAAGGCTTTTCGGTCGGCAAGATATTCGTGGATTAATGAAATTTCTTTTTTGATGAAGTAAAAAAACGGATTGAACCAAAAGAGGGAAGTGGCGACTTCTAAAAGTATTTTGTCCCAGGTGTGTTTCTGTTCGATGTGTACCATTTCGTGTTTCAGAATCTGTTTGCCCAAATCTGACTGAAGAATGATGGAATCTTTCCAGAAAAGATTTTTGAAAAAAGAAAACGGCGCTTCGGGCAAATTGGTGTGATAAAAGCTGATGCCTTCGAAATTTTCTTTTTTAAATTTCTTTTTCAGGCTTTCAATTTTAGCTAAACCATACAGAAATTTAACAATTAAAAAAGAGGCAATTAAGCCGGTAAAAATTGCTATAAGGGAAAAATAATCGAAATTTTGATTTACATTTTTACTTGATTCAGCAATATTTAGATTGTTTAATATTAAGTAGATATCACCATTTACTTCAAGTGTAAAATAACTTACTTTCAGCAAAGGCAAAATCATGCTGATGACCACCGCCGCAAGTAGATAAAAGCGGTTGTAATGGTGAAAAGTTTTGTCTTTCAGAAAGAGCTGATAATAGAAAAACAGCACACCAGAAGTCAGAATAACTTTGCCGGAATACATTAAAATTTCCATCAGTTTTTGTTTTTGAGTTCGTTCAGAAGCATTTCCAGATCTTCGACGCTCATCTCATTTTTTTCCACTAAAAAAGAAACTGCATTGGTGTAAGAACCTTCAAAATAATTTTTTACCAGGCTTTTCATCGATTTTCCGCTGTATTTTTCTTTGGAAATTAGCGGAAAATATTGGTGCTGCCGTCCGAAAACTTCGTAATCAACAAAGTCTTTTTCCTTTAAAACTTTTAAAATTGTAGAAACCGTATTGGTGTGTGGTTTTGGTTCTGGAAACTGCTCTAAAACATCTTTCAGAAACGCTTTCCCCAAATCCCATAAATACTGCATCACCTGTTCTTCGGCTTTCGTCAACTGCGAAATTTTCATATCACTATTTATTTAGTGATACAAATGTAGATTTTTATTTTGAATGTACAACTATTTTTATAGTGATAAATAAAAATTTTTTTTAATGAATTCATTTTCAGTTAAAAAAATCTTTATTATAATACTTCTGGTGCAAACATCTGTTAAAGCAGTTGGCGCCTGATGAAACGACTGAAAATCCATAAATATCGTTTTTATTAAAATCAAAATTTTGCCGCTTTTAGGGGCAAATTTTTTTATTTAGAAAATCGTTCAAAAAATTTATCTTTGCACACGCTCAATTCAAGGTTTCTGCCAGCGGAAATCTAAAATTTAACCTCACAACTTACGATATGAAATGTGGAATTGTAGGTTTGCCAAATGTCGGTAAATCAACCCTTTTTAACTGTTTAAGCAACGCCAAAGCGCAATCGGCAAATTATCCTTTCTGTACCATCGAACCGAATTTAGGGACGGTTTCCGTGCCCGATGAACGTTTATTTGTGCTGGAAAAACTGGTGAATCCCGAAAGAGTTTTACCTGCCGTTGTAGAAATTGTAGATATCGCAGGTTTGGTGAAAGGCGCAAGCAAAGGTGAAGGTTTAGGAAATAAATTCCTGGCAAATATCCGCGAATGTGAAGCGATTATTCATGTTCTTAGGTGTTTTGAAGACGGAAATATTGTTCACGTTGAAGGAACGGTTGATCCGCTTCGCGATAAAGAAATCATTGATATTGAACTTCAGCTGAAGGATATTGAAACTTTAGCGAAGGCTGTAGAAAAAGCAAAAAAGTTCATCAAATCCGGTAAAAAAGATGATGTGATGACTTATGAAACTTTGCTTAATCTGCAGAAATTTGTGGAAGAAGGCAAAAACGCACGAGAATTTCCAACCGACGATTTTTCTTCTACAATTATTGCAGATGTTCAGTTATTGACAAACAAACCGGTGCTTTACGTTTGTAATGTGGACGAAAATTCCATCAAAAACGGAAACGAATGGATTGCAAAAATCGAAGAAATGGCGGCTAACGAAGGCGCTGAAGTAGTAGTTTTAGCGGCGCAAATTGAAGCCGACATCAACGAGCTTGAAACTTTCGAGGAAAGAGAAATGTTTTTAGATGAACTTGGTTTAACCGAACCCGGCGTTAACCGATTGATTCGAAAAGCTTACGACTTGCTGAAACTGCAAACTTATTTCACCGCAGGTGTAAAAGAAGTTCGCGCCTGGACTATCGGAAAAGGTTGGACCGCGCCACAAGCTGCAGGCGTTATCCACACCGATTTTGAAAAAGGGTTTATCCGCGCGGAAGTCATTAAATATGAAGATTTTGTAAAGTTCGGTTCTGAAGCGAAAGTAAAAGAAGCCGGAAAACTTTCCGTGGAAGGAAAAGAATACATCGTCCAGGACGGAGATATGATGAATTTCAGATTTAACGTATAAAAACGGCAAATTTTTTAAAAATATCAAAGCGGACTTCGGTTCGCTTTTTTTTTGCCCCTAAAAATGGCAAAATTTTTCAAAAAATATTTTTGTAAATTGTGTCAAATTTAAAATATGAATACCAAAAAAGTAGCAGTTATAGTCGGCAGTTTGCGCAAAGAATCTTTTAACCGGAAAGTCGCGAAAGAGATGATTCGGCTCGCGCCGGAAGGTTTGGAACTTCAAATTGTTGAGATAAAGGATCTCACCTTTTTCAGCGAAGATATTGAAAACAGTCCGCCACAAACCTGGACGGATTTTAAAAATCAAGTACAAAACTCAGATGCCGTTTTGTTCGTGTCGCCCGAATACAACCGAACCATTCCCGGCGTGCTGAAAAATGCGATGGAAATTGGCGGAAGACCACCCAAGGAAAATTCCTGGAAAGGGAAACCAGGCGCTGTTGTAACCGTTTCTCCCGGCGCTATTGGCGGCATGGGCAGCAACCAAACCATCCGAGTTGCTGCTGCAAACCTCCACCTTTCCATGATGACGCAGCCAGAAGCGTTTATCGGCACCATTAAAGACAAATTACTGGAAGACGGCGTAACCGTGGACGAAAAAACCGAAAAATTTCTGGTTACTTTCCTTGAAGCCTTTAAAAATTGGGTTGAGAAATTTTAGCCGTTAAACGGATATTTTTTTTGAAAAAGCAAAGCAACTTTAAAAATTTTCCACAAAACTTTTGAAATTGCTTTGCTTTCACTATTTTTGTGAGTTGCCGAAAATAAGGCACGTCCCCGAAAGATAATGAGCGAAAACCAAACTGTAAACTATTCAGAAGACAATATCAGAACCCTCGATTGGCAGGAACATATCCGGATTCGTCCGGGAATGTACATAGGCAAATTGGGCGACGGTTCTTCCGCAGACGACGGAATTTATATTTTGCTCAAGGAAATTATCGATAATTCTATCGATGAATTTGTCATGAAATCGGGCAAGCGCATCGAAATTAAAATCGACGAAGGCAAAGCCACCATTCGTGATTACGGCCGTGGAATTCCGCTTGGGAAAGTTGTCGACGCCGTTTCAAAAATGAATACCGGCGGAAAATACGATTCCAAAGCTTTCAAAAAATCGGTAGGTTTAAATGGCGTTGGTTCCAAAGCCGTAAACGCGCTTTCTGAATATTTCAGGGTTACGTCGATTCGTGATGGACGAGCCAAGGTTGCGGAATTTTCCAAAGGTTTAATTACCGAAGATTTTCCGGAAAAAGATTCTTCCGACCGAAACGGAACAGAAATTACTTTCATTCCGGATTCAACCATTTTTACGCATTTTAAATTCCGGAAGGAATACATTGAAAAAATGCTGAAAAATTATTGTTACCTGAATCCGGGTTTAAAAATAGTTTTTAATGGTGAAACCTATTTTTCGGAAAATGGTCTACGCGATTTGCTTCAGGAAGAAATTGAAGGGGAAATCCTGTATCCGATTGTTCATTTGAAAGACGAGGATATTGAAGTTGCGATTACGCATTCCGATAAATCTCAATCTGAAACCTATTTTTCTTTTGTAAACGGACAAAACACTACACAAGGTGGAACGCACTTGAATGCTTTCCGCGAAGCGTATGTAAAAACTATCCGCGAATTTTTCAATAAAAATTTCGAAGCTGCTGATATCCGAAAATCAATTATTGCGGCGGTTTCTATAAAAGTAATCGAGCCGGTTTTCGAGTCGCAAACCAAAACCAAATTGGGTTCCAACGAAATGGAGCCTGGCAAAGAAACGGTGCGGACTTTTATTCTGAATTTTTTAAAGAATAAACTCGATAATTATCTTCACCAGAATACGGAGATTGCGGAAGCGATTCACCGCAAAATCATCATTTCTGAACGTGAAAGAAAGGAACTTTCCGGAATCCAAAAATTAGCCCGTGAAAGGGCGAAAAAAGTTTCGCTTCACAACAAAAAATTACGCGACTGCCGCCAGCATTATAACGATCAGAAAGCTTTGCGAAAAGCCGAAACGATGATTTTTATAACCGAAGGTGATTCTGCTTCCGGTTCCATTACCAAGTCTCGCGATGTGGAAACGCAGGCTGTATTTTCTCTGAAAGGAAAACCGCTGAACTGTTACGGCCTAACGAAAAGAGTGGTGTACGAAAATGAGGAGTTCAACCTGTTGCAGGCCGCGCTAAATATTGAAGATTCTCTGGAAGATTTGCGTTTCAACCATGTAATTATCGCAACCGATGCTGATGTTGATGGAATGCACATCCGACTTTTGATGATTACGTTTTTTCTGCAGTTTTTCCCGGATTTAATTCGAAATGGACATCTTTATATTTTGCAGACGCCGCTTTTCCGGGTGCGAAATAAAAAGGAAACGCGCTATTGTTATTCGGAAATCGAAAGGTTAAAAGCTTTAGACGAATTGGGAAAAAACCCCGAAATAACTCGATTTAAAGGTTTAGGTGAAATTTCCCCGGACGAATTCAAACATTTCATCGGAAAAGATATCCGTTTGGAACCTGTGGTTTTAGGAAAAGACCAAACGATCGATCAAATTTTGGAGTTTTATATGGGAAAAAATACGCCGGACCGTCAGCAGTTTATTCTGCAGAATTTGGTGGTTGAAGATCCCGACATTGATAAAAAAGAAATTATTGCGGAAGCAGAGGTATAAATTTAAAATTTAACGTAGGAGGTTATAATGAGGTTAAATAACAGGAATAAAGCTGGTTATTTTCAGTTTTTAAGCATTTTGGTTTTAATAATTTTGGTGGGTGGCATTGTGTTGTATTTCATTGACGAGAGTAATGAACGTATCAATTTAGGTTCGGTATTATTATTAATTATTCCGCTGTTTTTTGCCCTTATTTTTTACCTGCGGGGAAGCCAGATTTTTGAGTATGACAGTGATGGCGAAGCTTTAAATTTTCGCAACAGAAACGTTGTTTTTTTCCTGAATAAAGCCAAAAGCGACGAATTCCCAAAATATAAACTGCTGGATTACGAAATTGTAAATCTTATTTTGTACAAACGACTGTATGTAACCATCAGCAGTAAAAAAAGCAAATCGGTAATTTTAAAATACGACATTTCGTATCTCTCCGGTAAAGAATTAGACGACCTAAAGTCCTCGCTAAAAAAGGTCCTAAGTAAAAACAAAGAATAAAGAGCGCGAGCGCTAGAGAATGGAAGAAAACAACACGCACCACGAAGAATCGCTGCGCAAAGTCAGTGGTTTATATCAGGATTGGTTTTTAGATTATGCCTCGTATGTCATTTTAGACCGGGCAATTCCTTCTATTTTTGATGGTTTCAAGCCGGTGCAGCGCCGCATCATGCACTCCATGCGCGAGCTGGAAGACGGTAGATATAATAAAGTTGCCAACGTTGTTGGGAACACCATGAAATACCATCCGCACGGCGATGCTTCCATTACCGACGCCATGGTGCAGCTCGGCCAGAAAGAACTTCTAATCGATACGCAGGGAAACTGGGGAAATATTTACACGGGAGATTCTGCTGCTGCGGCGCGATACATTGAAGCGCGCTTGACGCCATTTGCTTTGGAAGTTGTTTTCAACGCAAAAACCACGCACTGGGCAAAATCTTATGACGGCAGAAATAATGAGCCTGTAGATTTACCGGTAAAATTTCCTTTGCTGTTGGCTCAGGGTGTTGAAGGTATTGGTGTGGGTTTGTCTACGAAGATAATGCCGCATAATTTCAATGAATTAATTGAGGCTTCTATCGCGCATTTAAAAGGCAAAAAATTCCAGATTTTCCCAGATTTTTTAACCGGCGGAATGTTGGATGTTTCCGGATACAACGACGGTGAACGTGGCGGAAGAATTCGGGCGCGCGCGAGAATCATTCAAAAAGATAAAAATACGCTGTGCATCATTGAATTGCCTTTTGGTAAAAATACCGGCGATCTTATCGATTCTATTATTAAAGCCAATGAGCGCGGCAAAATTAAAATCAAAAAAATTGAGGATAATACCTCGGATAAAGTTGAAATAAATATTCATCTGAATAACGATGCTTCACCGGACCGAACAATTGATGCCCTGTACGCTTTTACCGATTGTGAAATCCCGATTTCACCGAACGCGTGTGTAATTGTCGGTAATAAACCGATGTTTCTTACCGTTTCGGAAATTCTTCGACAGAATACCGATCACACCGTTTCATTGCTGAAAAAAGAGCTTGAAATTGAGCTTCACGAACTTCAGGAAAACTGGCATTTTTCCTCATTGGAGCGCATATTTATCGAAAACCGGATTTATCACGACATCGAAGAAGTAAAATCCTGGGAAGAAGTTATTTCAACCATTGACAAAAGCTTAAAACCTCACACATCGCATCTTTTGCGAGCTGTAACTGAAGAAGATATTGTTCGCCTTACCGAAATCCGGATTAAAAGAATTTCGCGTTTCGATCTGGATAAATTCAAAGAAAATATTCTGGCGCTTGAAGGAAAAATAGAGCAGGTAAAATATAATCTGGAAAATTTAATTCCATATTCCATTGCGTATTACACCAATATTCTTAAAAAATACGGCAAGGGGAAAGAACGAAAAACCGAACTTCGAATTTTCGACACCATTGATGCGACAAAAGTTGCAGTGGCCAATGAAAAATTCTATGTAAACCGCGAAGAAGGTTTCGTCGGAACTTCATTGCGCAAAGACGAATATCTCTTCGACTGTTCAGATATCGACGATATCATCACTTTCCAGAAAGACGGAACGATGAAAGTTGTGAAAGTGGAAGCCAAAACTTTCATTGGAAAAAATATTGAACACGTCGCGGTTTGGAAGAAAAACGACAAGCGCACGGTTTACAATATGATTTACCGCGAGAGCAAAGACGGAGCGTACTACATGAAAAGATTTTCTGTGACCGGCGTCACTCGAAATACCGATTACAAATTAGCTTCTGATAAAAAAGGCGCTGAAATGCTATATTTTTCAGCAAACCCAAATGGCGAAGCAGAAAAAGTAAGCGTAATCTTGAAGTCAAATGCGAGAGTTCGGAAAAGTAAAATCGATATTGATTTTTCGGAGTTGGCCATAAAAGGCCGCGATTCCAAAGGAAATTTAGTCACGAAATATCCGGTAAAAAAGGTAGATTTAAAAGAAGAAGGTCATTCGACATTAGCGCCGCGTAAAATCTGGTTTGATGAAACGGTTCGCCGCTTGAATGCCGACGCGCGCGGAACATTACTCGGAACTTTTAAAGGTGATGACAAAATTCTCACCATCAATGCAGAAGGTGATGCGAAACTCGTGAGTTTCGATTTAAGCAACCGTTTCGATGGTGAATATCTCGTTTTTGAAAAATGGAAACCTGAGCAAGCGATTACGTGTATATATTTTGACGGTGAAAAGCAGATTTATTTTATAAAAAGATTTTTGCTGGAAAACACTTTGAATGTTCAGCATTTTATGCCTTCAGAGCACCCAAAATCTTTTATTGAAAATATCATCGTTTCTGATAACGCGACGGCAGAAATAATTTTTGCTAAAGAGAAAGGAAAGGAACGCGAGCCTGAAACGATCAATATCGATCAGTTTATTTCCGTTAAAGGAATTAAAGCGCTGGGCAACCAGTTTATAAAAGATAAAGTGAAAGCCATCAATATTACGGTTCCGGAAGTTACCGAAGAAATCCACGAAGGTTTCGATGTGGTGGAAGCAACCGAAGGTCACATCAGCTTTATCGATGAAGATGTGAAAGACGAAGATTTCCCGGAAGAAGGAACAATTGGTGATCTCTTCGATTTTCCCGGCTAAAACAAGGTTTTTTTTGATTTTACCAAAAGGTAAATTTAAAAATGTGAAAAATATAAAACAAAAAAAAATCGCTGTTTAACAGCGATTTTTTTGTTAGAACGGATAACCGAAAGCAAAGTTCAGCACCGGTTTCAGCGGTTGCCATTTGCTGATCACCCAGCGGTCGCCAATTGGTCTGTTCGGGTCGTACACTTTATAAGCTGCGTCCAGACGTAGCGTAATATACGCCACATTGATGCGGACACCAACTCCGGTTCCAACGCCCATTTGCGACAGGAATTTATTAAATTTAAAAGCATCGCCAAAACCGTTGTCTTTCAAGCTCCAGATGTTTCCCGCATCAACATACGCGGCACCTTCGAACATTTCGTTGAACGGCATACGATATTCCACATTCGTTGTCAGCTTCACATTGTCCATAATATAAGCACGGACTTTTTCGTCAAGCTGAGAATCCGCGGGACCTAAGCCGCCGAAAACACGCCATGCGCGAATGTCATTGGAGCCACCATTAAAGTAAGAACGCACAAACGGCATCGTATCAGAGTTCCCATACGGAATACCAACGCCAATAAACTGGCGCAGCGCCAAAGTATGTTTGTCATTAAAAAAAGTGAAGTATTTACGGACATCAAAATCAAATTTCACAAACTGCGAAAACGGAATATTAAACGCTTTTTTGGTTGGTTCTGCAAGCACGCCATCTTCCTGTGGTTTTCTGGTGAAAAGCCCGAGCGCGTTTCCAGCCACTTCAAATTTCGCGTTCACGTAAAAAGGATTGTGTCTGTCTTTTTTACCGATTTCATTATAAATAAAATTATAAATCATCGACGAAATCAGGATATTTTGTGTCTGGCGGTCTTTATTTATTAAAGTCTGGCGGAAGGTGTTAAAATCATTCATCTGATCTTCAGAAAGACCAGTTTGAAATGCGGTATCATCAACAATGGTAGAAGAAAGTTCGTCTGATGAAATTCGTCCTTCGGTAAAATCATTATAAAGTTGCGGCGAATAAAGCTGGAAAATTTCATTCCGGATCTCCGCATCGCGCGGAAAATAATCGTAATAACGCTCTTTATTTCGGGTGAAACTTAACTGCGTGTTGAAAATTGAAAGCCGGTGAGAAACAATGTCGTTCACATTCGCAAAATAATTTAAACTTGCATTAAAACCAACTCTACCCAGACCGATATTGTTTTGAACACTTGTCCCCAAAATAACCGACGAAGTAGGAGAGTATCGTTTCGGAATAAGCTTCCAGGTTTTGAACGGCATCAATAATCGAGGAACATTTAACGCAGCCTGTGCTGAAACTTCGTATGCTAAAGCACGCTTATCATTTTTTTTCGGGCTTACGACAGAGCCAAAAATCCCGGAAACACTGGTTGTAAGGTTTTCTGCGCCGCCAAAAACATTTCGTGTTGTAAAATCCACAGACGGTGAAATACCGAAATTTAAAATCTGTGAATAATTAATATCTGTCGCAATCTTAAGATCAAATTTCGGCAGCGGCGAGAGAAAATAGCTGACGTCCAGAACGCTGTCATTTTCTTTGCGCAAAATTTCATCATATTTTATCACGCTGAAATTGTTCATCGAAGCGATATTTCTTTTGGTAAGATCAAGATTTTTTTGGTCGTAAATCTCACCTTTTTTCAAGATTATCGGACGCCACAAGGACATGGTTTTATATTGGTCATCGAGTTTGTAAAAATTGATGCCTAATAGGGAATCTTTTTCGGTATCTACGGTGTCTGCAACTTTTTCGAGCACGTGAACTTTGATATCACCGATAGTTGTAAGTTTGTAAGGAGAATCGGTGCTGTCTTTGTGGATGTCCATTGTGAGCGGCACATTTTTGCGGCTTTGGAGCGTATCGGCAGTAAAATAAATCTCTTCGTTGGAATTATTGAATTTGTAGTAGCCCGTGCTTTTCATTAAATCATTAATGCGCTTCACCTCATCCTCCAAAACTTCCTGATCTAAAATATTGTTGCCCCGTACCAAACTTTTTTCGAGGTTTTGCTCATAAATATTTTTAATCGCCGGATCGGGAATATTGTAATAATAATCGCTGATGTAGGTAGGATCGCGGTGGGTGATAAGATAATTAACCTTTGCTTTCTTCGCTGCGGAATCCAAATCATGACTGAATTTCACATCGGTGTCCCAATAACCGCGGTACACCAGATATTTACGGATGGAATTTGCACTTTCTTCAGTTCTTCCCTGATCTAAAATTACCGGCGGCTGGCCAATATTATGCAGAAATCTTTCGAAAAAAAGACTTTTGCCTACATATTCCGGGTGATCGTATTTAATGAAAAGCGAGTCGCGAAGATCCTGGTCTCTTGCCTCCGCGGGATACGTCATATATTCGGTGAGGATTGAATCGTATTTCGGGTTAGCCGCGTTGTACATCCACAAACCTACAGGGAAAAGAAACAGCTGTTTTTTGTTAGGTTTTTGGCTGACGTGTGCAGAAATTTCATCTTTAAAAATTTTGCCGTCTTCAAAGATATATTTGTTTTTTACCAAAAGATATTCGCCGTCGGGAACTTTTTTCGTAGTGCTGCACGCATATAAAAAAAGCACGGTCATTGCAGATGCGGTAAATAAGTAATACTTTTGAAAATATTTTGCTAAATGCTTACGGCTCATAAAATAAAAGTTTTTCAATCACTCGATAAAAGGAAGTTCAGACAAAAATACAATTTGTTTTTGGTTGAAGGTAATAAAACCATTAAAGAAATACCGGCTTCAAAGTTTAAAATTCAGGAAATTTTCTCGCTGAATCCTGAAGATTTAAATTTGAAAAATGCAAAAATTTCACAAATAAATGCCGTAGAGCTCCGAAAAATTAGCTTTTTGCAAAACCCAAAAGATTCAGTTGCCGTTTGCGAAATTCCTGAAAGCAAACAATTTCCACAAAGTGGTGTTCAGTTGGTTTTAGACGGAATTCAGGATCCGGGAAATCTTGGTACAATCATCCGTTTGGCAGACTGGTTTGGTATTTCGCAAATAATCTGCAGTGAAGACACCGCCGATTTTTACAATCCGAAAGTTATACAGGCGAGTATGGGTTCTTTTCTACGTGTAAATATGGTTTATACCGATATTCAAAACTATCTTCAAAAAAGTGAAACGCCAGCAATCGGAACAGATATGGTCGGTGAAAATCTCTATGCCTGCGATTTTCCGGAAACTTTCAATCTTGTGCTCGGTAATGAAGGCAATGGAATTCGGGAAAAAACGGCCGAATTGCTCGGAAAAAATATTACAATTCCACGTTTCGGAACTTCACAATCAACAGAAAGTCTGAATGTTGCGATGTCTGCGGGAATAATTTTAGGCCAGATATTCAGCAAAAAAATTAGCCGTTAAACGACTATTTTTTTTCTAAATTAATTGTTCGAAGCTTGAAGTAGTTTGGGCTTTTTGATATTCTTCCAGTTTTTCACGGATAAAACGCAACGCTATTGGTGCAATATAAATTAGTGCTAAACCGATTAATTTTTTCTTCCAGCTGGTGTCCTGCAAACTTTTTCTGGCGAAATTCCCGATAAAAGTTACGGCACCGATTTTCAGTGTGTTTTCAATTACATTTACAGTAGCGTCGCTATTGGCAATGCCTGCGAAAGCGTTTTTACTGAAAACGTTTTCTTTCACGCTGTTGGAAATTTCCTTTACAATTTCGTTGGTTTTTATGCTTACAGAAGTGTCGCCATCTTCCGTGGGAACTTCTTGCAGAAATTTGTCTGTAAAACCGTGTGTTATTGCGCTTAGGCTTTCTTTGGTATTTTCGAAAGTCAGCAAATCCTGCAAATCATCAACTTCTTTTTTCAGAAGCTGTTTTTTTTGCCGAAGCTCTTCTAAACTGTTATATTTTGCGCTCATTTTTACGAATTTATTAATTTAACAATTTTATCTGCCACAGAATTGGTAATGGATTTTCGTGCCAAAAAGACCACAATTAATATTAGTAAATATAAACCTGCCATTATGAGAATTCCGTAGGCGTAATTTCCCATCCAATAACCGATAAGCAAACCGAGACCAACGTTGAAAAGAATGATAAAAAATAAAAAGGCGATGGCTATGATGGAAAAAAATGCAATAGTCCCAACTGTTAATGAGGACTTTTCGGTAGCCTCCATCTTGATCAAATCTATTTTCTTGGAGACGAATTCTTTGATAATTTCTACCATAATATTTTTTTTAAAGTTACAAAAAAAGGAACTTAAAATAAAGTTCCTTTTTAATTTAGGAAGTGTTTGAAGATCAATTAAGATCTCATACCACCCAATTCATTTTCTACATCTCCTACAACATCTTTAGTTGTATTTACAGCCTGATCTTTATATTTGTCATAACCATCTTTTACAGAAGAAACTACCTTGTCAGCGGTTTCTTTAACCTGAGTTGAGATGTTGTCGTATTGGCTTTTAACTTTTCCGGAAACTTCATCATATTGTTCCATTGCTTTTTCCGAAACTCTGCCATATTGATCAACTGCCTGGTCTTTCAATTCGTTGGCTTTGGTTTTAATTTTTCTTCTTGTTTCAGCACCTTCTTCCGGAGCGTAAAGCATACCTAATACAACACCTGCTGCTGCGCCAGCTAACAAACCTGCTAATACACTTGCTGAGTTACTACCTTTTTTCGACATTTTAGTTATTTTTTAATGTTAATAAATTTTACGTTAATGGCCTTTAAAACCATATACCCACAGGGTTGCAATTAATATACCAATCAAAAATGATGTCTCTTAAAATTTTGTTAAAATCCGGTAATATGGGAAAGTATCAGTTCAATGGTTTCTTTTTTTGTTAAATTGGTGTTGTCTATAACAATCGCGTCGTCTGCTTTTTTCAGCGGTGCGACTTCTCTTTCGCTGTCAATTTTATCGCGTTCAATAAGGTTTTTTCTTACGGTTTCCTCATCGGTTTCCATGCCTAATTTCTGAAGTTCCAGAAACCTGCGTTTTGTTCTTTCGTCGATGCTGGCGGTGAGAAAAAATTTATAATCTGCATCTGGCAAAATGATGGTCCCGATATCGCGACCGTCCATAATTACGCCACCGTCCGCTGCGATTTTTCGCTGCTTTTCGAGCAAAAAATCCCGAACTTCCTTTTGGCGCGCGATTAAGCTTACCTGTTGGGAAACTTCATTAGTCCGGATTTCTTTTGAAATATCGGTGCCGTTTAATAAGACGATAAGTTCGTCTTCAACCTGTTTAAATTGTAAAGTAATCTCATCTAACCTTTGAAATAAATTTTCGAGGTTAATCTGGCCATTTTCTGAAATGCAGTTTTTAATAGCAAAATAGGTAATGCCACGGTAAAGTGCGCCGGTATCCAAATGAACGATACCCAGTTGGTGCGCTATTATTTTTGAAATCGAACTTTTGCCAGTAGAAGAGTATCCGTCAATGGCAATTACAGGTTTTCTCATTCCGCAAATTTCCTTAATTAATTTGAAATTAAAAAATATATGTTTTTAAGGCGGAAAAATAAAAATTGCCAATCGCTACCTGCGGTTTCCGGCAACTTCTATCATGTCGAGCGTAATGCCCAGCATATTCATATTCGATGAATTATGGTAGCGAACATGCGCATAATCAAATCTAAAACTCGAAATTTTGATGCCGAAGCCGGCAGAAAGTCCGGCGAAACTTCTTTGATCCAAAACCGCAAGTTCATTTCCACGCTTTACATTATAACCAAGACGAATATTAAAAGCCTGCTGTGGAAAAAGTTCCGCGCCGACGGAAAAATGATCGGCAATTTTCCGGCTCCAGTTTATTTCCTGACCATTATTGTTGTAATCCTGAGAAATATTGAGTTTTTGAAGGTCGTGTGCTGTAATCGTCAACGCGACCGGAAATTCATCTAAAATTTTGGTGTAGCCTAAATCCACGCGAAATGCAATATTTTCCCGTGTTCCGTTATAAGATTTAAACTGATAACCGAAATTTCTGAAAACCAAAGCCAAAGTTTCATTGCTTTGTTTGTTGTGATACGTAATTCCGGCGTTTGCAACTACCGCCATCGAGGTGTAATTATCGATTTTTGAAGTCACAAAATTCGCGCTTCCGCCAATAGTAAAATCTTCTTCAAACTGATAGGCGTAGGATAAACCGACGAGCGCATCCATCGCGGAAAAATTTCCGCTGATTTCCGCACTTTCGTCCGTACGCGGAATATCACCATAATTAATGTATCGCGCGGTAAGTCCGACGAGATGACCATATTCCATATCGCGAACATAGCTTAAAGTTCCGTATTGTGAACCCGCGAGGTAAGAAGAATAATTTACGGCCAACATTTGATCCTGCTCGAGATTCATCAAACCCGGATTCACCGCCGTAAAACCCACATCAAAATCTCTAACTGAAACTGCATCGCCCCCCAGTGCTGCCTGTCTGGCGGAAACCGGAACGTTCAGAAAAGGGTAGACATTCGTACCTTCCTGCGCCGGTAAAATACCTGCTGAAAATAAGGCGGCAAAAAGAAGGTTTTTTTTCAAAGGCGTAATTCTTTAACAAAAATAATTTATTTGGCTATTTTGCAAAAATAATCCTTTGTAAATATAAATGTATTAACGAGATTATTTGCTATTCGTTATATTTGCACCATTAAAAAGAAACAAAGCAGTAAAAATGAAATACAACCGAATTCTACTTAAACTCAGTGGCGAAGCCCTTATGGGAAACCGACAGTACGGCATTGATAACGACCGTTTAAAAGAATATGCAGCCGAAATTAAAAAAGTAACCGATCTTGGTTGCCAGGTTGCAATTGTAATTGGCGGCGGCAATATTTTCCGTGGTTTGGCCGGCGCAGCTACCGGAATGGATAGAGTTCAGGGAGATTATATGGGAATGCTCGCCACCGTAATCAACGGTATGGCACTACAGGGCGCTTTGGAAGATGCCGGAATTTTCACCCGACTTCAAAGTGCGATTGAAATGGATAAAGTTGCCGAACCTTTCATTAAAAGAAAAGCCGTGCGCCATTTAGAAAAAGGCCGCGTTGTAATCTTCGGTGCCGGAACCGGAAACCCGTATTTTACCACCGACACCGCCGCTACTTTGCGCGCAATTGAAATTGATGCAGAAGTTATCTTGAAAGGAACGCGTGTTGATGGAATTTACGACAGCGACCCGGAAAAAAATGCCGATGCAGTGAAATTCAATAATCTAACTTACGATGAAGTTTTCGAAAAAGACCTGAAAGTAATGGATATGACCGCATTTACTTTGAGCCGAGAAAATAATTTGCCTATTATTGTGTTTGATATGAATAAAGCCGGAAATTTACTGAAAGTCGTACAGGGCGAAAACGTCGGGACTTTGGTAAATTTGGAGCGAGTGGAATTGTAGACTCAGTATTACTTTAGAAATTAAAAATAATGGAAGATTTAGAACTCATTGCCGACATGACCAAACAGGAAATGGATGCGGCACTTAAACATTTGGACCATGCATTTCAGAAAATCCGTGCGGGCCGTGCTTCTACAGCCATGGTGCAGGACGTTATGGTAGAATATTACGGCGCACCAACACCGCTAAACCAGGTGGCAAACGTGATGGTTCCCGACGCGATGACCATTTCTATCCAGCCGTGGGATAAAACTGCTCTTGGTCCGATTCAAAAAGCGATTGTAAACTCTAACCTCGGATTTGCGCCGTCTAATAATGGTGAAAATATTATTTTAAATGTTCCGCCTTTGACGGAAGAGCGCCGCCGTGAATTGGCAAAACAAGCTAAAGCTGAAGCTGAAGCAACCAAAATTACCGTAAGAAACGCGCGCCAGGAAGGCATGAAAGATTTGCGAAAACTGGAAGGTGTTTCCGAAGATTTAATTAAAAATGAAGAAGCCAAAATTCAGGAGCTTACCGATAAATACGTGAAAATGTGTGATGATTCTTTGAAAGTAAAAGAAGCTGAAATCATGAAGGTTTAATGAAAACCGAATATATTTTAAAGCCGTTTCAAGTTTGAAGCGGCTTTTTCTGCTTTCTGCTAAAATGAAAAAAAATCCTGTTTTAGCGGCTATTTTTCTGCGAAACTGAAAATAGCGCCGAGCTTAATTTTAGAATAACCGTTGGATTTTATTTTTGAAGCATTAATCATCGCCTGCGCCAAAGTTGACGTTGGCAAAGGTTTCTGGCTTTTCAGCAAACCCAGAGAATTGAAAAATTTCACCGTTTTAGCGCCCAAAATTTCTGCCGGTCTTTCAGAATTTTTCCGGTCCAGCATGCCGGGTTGAAAAATGGTGAGTTTTTCAAAATGCAGATCTTTAATTTTCTGCTCCAATTCGCCTTTCATGCGCGAATAGAAAATTTTCGAATTCGCGTTTGCACCGTACGACGAGATCAAAATAAAATCTTCAACGCCATTTTCTTTTGCACTTTTAGCGAAGTTATATTGATAATCCACATCAATTTTATACTGATTTTCTTTGCTTCCGGCCGCTTTTAAAGTAGTGCCAAGACAGGAAAAAGCAACGTCACCTTTAATTAAATTCTTCCATTCTTCCGGCTGATCAAAATTTACAACGTGTATTTTCACCTTGTCGGTGTTTAGTTCTAAAGGTTTCCGCACGAAAAGATGAATTTCGGAAAAGCTGTTGTCTTCTATTAAAAGCTGAACCAAATCTTTACCCGTAGCGCCGGTCGCGCCGATTACCAATGCTTTCATAATTTTAATTAAATAGTGCGTGGAAAAATTTCCCCTTAAATATACTAATTTTGTTAAAAAGCTGAAAATGGATGTTACCGAAATTTTAAACCACTGCCAAACCAGAAAAGGTGTTGAAGAAACTTTTCCGTTTGGTCCGGACGCGCTGGTGCTGAAAGTGGGCGGTAAAATGTTTATGCTGATTGCTTTGGAAAGTGAGCCTTTAACAATTTCTGTAAAGACGCATCCGGAATGGAGCGCTGAACTCCGCGAAAAACATCCACAAATTGCGGCCGCTTATCACATGAACAAAACGCATTGGAGTTCCGTGGTATGTGAGGGTTTGAAGCGGGAACTGATTTTAGAAATGATTGATCATTCGTACGATTTGGTATTTTCATCGCTTACGAAAAATCAAAAAGAAGCAGTAAATAACAGCTAATTTTTCACTTTTAAAATAAAAAATTTCCGCTTAAAACGGCAAATTTTTTAATTTTTCTAAGTGAAGGACTCAGCGGTGTAGAAATTTTCGGTCCGCTTTTTATCGTCTTCGAGTTTTTCGATGAGTTTTTCCAGACTTTCAAATTTTATTTCGTCGTGAAGAAATTCGCGGAAAGCAACTGTAATTTCTTTGCCGTAAATATCTTCATCGAAATCCAGAATATAAACTTCCACCGTTTTTTCGGTTCCGCCAACGGTAGGATTTGTTCCGATGCTCAGCATTCCTTTATATTGCGAGCCGTTTAGAAAAACATCGGTAATATAAGCGCCTTTTTTCGGTAATAATTTCAGGCTTTCAACATCAATATTTGCGGTTGGATAACCAATAGTTCTGCCGATTTTTTTACCGTGAACCACTTTTCCGGACACCGAATAATGATAGCCCAACATCAGATTTGCTTCGGCAACATCGCCTTCGAGTAGCGCATTTCGAACTTTCGTCGAGGAAATATGTTGGTTATGAACATTCACAACTTCCATTTTTTCCACTTCAAATCCAAGCTCCGGTGCTAATTTTTCGAGCAGTTCGAAATTTCCGCTTCTGTCTTTACCGAAAACATGGTCGTAACCGACAATCAAATGTTTAATTTGAAGTTTTTCCACCAAAACCTTCCGAACAAATTCTTCACCAGTGAGATTTCGAAAATCCTGATCAAATTCCTTCAAAAAAAGATTTTCAATGCCGAAATTTTTAAGAAGTGCCGTCTTTTCGTCAAGCGTGTTGAGTAGTTTCAAATCATCTTCCGGATTAAAAATCAGGCGCGGATGTGGCCAGAAAGTAAGAATTCCGCTCTCCAGGTTTTTTGCTTTTGCCACGGCTTTCAGCTGGTTGATAATGCTTTGGTGGCCCCGATGTACTCCATCAAACATACCGATGGAAAGTGCTAAAAAAGATTGGAAAGACGAACGCTCGAAATTTTCGTGTATTTTCACCTGAAGTTCATTAAGAATGAAAGAAATTACCTGCTGAAAGCAGCAATTTTTACTTTGTGCAAATATGACAAAAATCTTCTTTTAAACCAATTGCAAATTTGGGAAGTTTCATTATATTTGCACACACGAAAAAAATCAGCAATGGCAAACCAAATTAAAGGAAAAATTTCTCAAATTATTGGCCCGGTAATCGACGTATTATTTACTGATGCGGCAGAACTTCCTAGCATTTATGATGCTTTGGAAATTACAAAAACCGACGGTACTAAAGTAATACTTGAGGTAGAACAACATATCGGTGAAGATTCTGTAAGATGTATCGCAATGGATGCGACCGACGGTCTGCAGAGAGGTCAGGAAGTAGTTTCCCACGGCCGACAAATCACAATGCCGGTAGGCGATGCCGTTTATGGGCGTTTGTTTAACGTAGTTGGTGATGCTATCGACGGTATTCAGCAGGTTTCTAAAGAAAACGGTTTACCGATTCACAGAGAAGCTCCAAAGTTTGACCAGTTAACCACTTCCGCCGAAGTACTTTTCACCGGAATTAAAGTTATCGATTTGGTTGAACCTTATTCTAAAGGTGGTAAAATCGGTTTGTTCGGTGGAGCAGGTGTTGGTAAAACAGTATTGATCCAGGAATTAATTAATAATATTGCGAAAGGTCACGGTGGACTTTCGGTTTTCGCCGGTGTAGGTGAAAGAACCCGTGAAGGAAACGACCTTTTGAGAGAGATGCTTGAATCAGGCATTATTAAATACGGTGACGAATTTATGCACTCCATGGAAAACGGCGGTTGGGATTTATCAACTATCGATCTGGAGCAAATGAAAGATTCTAAATGTACTTTCGTTTTCGGACAGATGAACGAGCCACCTGGAGCAAGAGCACGTGTAGCTTTGTCTGGTCTTACAATCGCAGAATATTTCCGTGATGGTGACGGACAAGGACAAGGAAGAGACGTTTTGTTCTTCGTTGATAACATTTTCCGTTTTACGCAAGCTGGTTCCGAGGTTTCTGCACTTTTAGGACGTATGCCTTCAGCGGTAGGCTACCAACCAACTTTGGCTTCTGAAATGGGAGCGATGCAGGAACGTATTACTTCAACTAAAAACGGTTCAATTACTTCAGTTCAGGCGATTTACGTACCTGCGGATGATTTAACGGATCCGGCGCCGGCAACAACTTTCGCCCACCTTGATGCAACTACGGTATTGGACAGAAAAATTGCTTCCTTAGGGATTTACCCAGCGGTTGATCCATTGGCTTCAACTTCCCGTATTTTGACTCCGGAAATCTTAGGTGACGATCACTATGACTGTGCACAGAGAGTTAAAGAAATTCTTCAGAAATACAAAGCTTTGCAGGATATCATCGCGATTCTTGGTATGGAAGAACTTTCCGAAGAAGATAAATTATCAGTTTACCGCGCCAGAAAAGTTCAGCGTTTCTTGTCTCAGCCTTTCCACGTTGCAGAACAGTTTACCGGTCTGAAAGGAGTTTTGGTTGATATTAAAGACACCATCAAAGGATTTAACATGATCATCGACGGTGAGTTAGACCATTTGCCTGAAGCTGCTTTTAACCTAAAAGGTACCATCGAAGAAGCGATTGAAGCAGGTGAAAAAATGTTGGCGGAAAACGCGTAATTAGAAATATAGAATAAAGAAAAAAGAGGAAAGACATTCTCATTCTTTTTTCTTTTCTCTTTAATCTTTAATCTGAGAAATAATGAACATCAAAATATTAACTCCGGAATTCGTAGTTTTTGAAGGCGAAGTAAAATCTGTTTTGCTTCCGGGTAAAAGCGGTGAATTTCACATCATGAAAGATCACGCGGCGATTGTTGCTTCCCTGAACGGTGGTAAAGTTAAAGTGTTTACCAACGACATTCCAGAGCAATTTGCGAATCACTTCACGCGCGAAAACGAAAAAGAAAGCGTGTTTTCTTTTCCGATTAAAAGCGGAGTGATAGAATATAGCAATAATAAAGGAATTATTTTGGCAGAATAAATTGCCGATAAAATACCTAAAAATCCCGTTCTAAAAAGAGCGGGATTTTTTTGTTTTAAAAGATGTAAAAAATATAAAATATGGGCAAAATTGGGCAGAATTTTACACCGGTTAACAGCATAATTTTGCACCAACAGGGCAGAACTATTATGAAAAAGGTTTATTTATCGGAATTACTTTTCAATCTCATAAAGTCTTATGAGATAGCAAAAGAACAGGATAAATTAGTGGAAACCGAAGAGTCACCAAATTTATTTCGTCCAAGACCTTTCGACGCTCTTACAGATAGTATGTTAGATATTGATCAAGTGCTGAAGGATTGCGAAAACTACGTAAACCAATATGTTACCATAGTTCAAAACAAGGAAGAAAGTGCTGATATGAATGATTTTGCAGAATATTCAACCTTGCTTGGAAACGGGCGTGAACTGGCGAAAAATTTAAAAATAGCAAAAAGTAAAAACAAACTATCTCCCAACCAGGTGAAAAAATTGCAACAAATCCAAGCTAAATTAGCTGAAGCTATGGAAAAGAAATGTAATTAATTTTTTTTGCTCGTCATTACAATTTAGCTGAAATCAAGTAAAATTTATATTCGCAAAACAGCATTATTTAGTTACCGAAAGAACAAAAGCCGACAAGATTCCCAGCGTAATTCCGATTTTTTGGTAGTGGCTTAAGCTTTCCTTGTGATAAAACTTGGAAATAAGCAAACCCAGCACAGGTTCTATTAATCCGATAATTGCGAAGAGTATTATACTCATATTCGCAAGCGCAAAATTCAGACAAAATGTGCCTAAAGTGCCCAGAAAAATCAAAAGTACGATTTCTCTTTTTGTCGTTGGTGTTATATTTTTTAAATCAATTTTGGTGGGATTCACCAAAAATAAAATACAACTCAGCGTACACACCGTAAATTCCAAAACAGCGCAGAAAAGCACCGGACCAAGTTTGTCGATAAAAGGCACATAAAAATAAGCGGTTGACCAGAATATTTTTGCCAAAACGGTGTAAAGCAAACCTTTCGATAAAAGCGATGTTTTTTTCGTTCTGCCGGACATTTCAATAAGCGAAACGCCGATGAGGACCACGATGCACAGAAAAACCTTCAGTGCAGAAATTTCTTCTCCATAAAAAAAATATCCTGCCGCAACGCCAATGATTAAGCCGATTTTCCCAAAACCAATCGTGTTGGAAATCTGCGTGTGTTTCATAGATTGCAGAAAGAAGAAAAGGCCAAAATAATTTACAGCGCAGATTCCTGCAGTTTGCACCAAATCTACCCACGTAAATTGAGTTGTCGGAATAATCTGAAGACCAGTCAGCACAAAATAACTGACTGAAAAAATCAGAAAACAGCACAAACTTCGGATAATAATCAGCGGTAATGTTCCCAATTCATTTCGCGGATTTTTCCACAGCACATTCGTGGTCCCGTAGCTAATGTGGCCGAAAATTGTAATTAGAATGGCTAACACTGAAATCTATTTAAAAAAGTGTACTGCGTTTTTGCAATCAGAAAATCAAATCTTAGCTTTAAATCTTCACGCTTTGGAAAAAGATGCTTACCCAGGCGATAATACTGCAGTTCGAAATAAATTTTACAGTCGAAAGGAAAATTTTTACCATCATTAATGTCGATGGGCAAACTCTCAAATATTGTTACAGCGTCGCTTCTTTTACCAAGATAGAAAAGCGTGATCGCGCGCGTTATTTTATACAGAAAAATATTTGCCTGTAAATGCGGATTTTCTTCCGCAAATTCGTTCAGTTGTTTTTCCGTGGGAATCTCCTTAAAACACGCATCCGCGTCCTCATAGCGTTCTATAGCATTCAGCGCACTGCTTACATAGGTGCGGAAAATAATCTGTTCTGCAAATAAAATTCCGCCATTTTCAGGCAAATTTTTTAATTCATAACTGGCGCTGATTTGGTCACCGGTGCTTTTCTGTTCCTGCAAAAACATATAAAAATATTTTGCAATGGTATATCTGGCTTCCGGGAAAGCCATATATACATCGCTTTCTTTCCGCATCTTGACGACCTGCAGCTCAATTTTTTTCATTAAATCAGCCGCGTCCTCCAGGTTTAGTTTTTCGGACATAAACCTGCCATAAAAAACAAAAGAATATGCAAAAACTTTGATGTGCGCATCTTTCGTGATTTTTACAAGTTTCAGTAAAGCATCCTGATATTCTTTTTGCGCCGCTTTTTCGTAAAAAGGATGCCAGGCAAGCACGTATTCCAGCGCCTCCTCATTGTCCGCGAATCGTTTGATGAATTCCTGCAGATTTTTTGGGTTTGAAAGGATTTTTTCAGCAAAATAGAAGTTCGCCTTTTGGAAAATTCGGTCGTTTAAACGCGTTCCTTCACCTTTTACCAGACCATAATAAATATCAAGCAATTCGAAATCTAGTGAAACTTCGCCATTTTGAAAAGTATCACAAAAATCCTGAAAATCCCGGTAACCTAATCTTGCAGAAATTAAATTGAGCGTTGACAGCCGCAACTGGCTGCTGTTCTTTATTTTACCTAAAAACCGCCGTAAAGAATTCTTTGAAACACCAATATTGCTGGCAAGATTTTCCAACCCTTTTGTGGTTGAAATATTGCTGAAATATACTTTTTCAAACTCCTTGCGCAAGCTATTGATCATGTTGCAAATTAGTATATTTTATAATAATCCTGCAAATATTTTGGGCAAATTTGGGCAAAAATTCTCATCATATAAGCCCTTATCTTTGTCACATCTAAAAAACACATTATTATATACCTAGAAAATCCCGCTACACAAATAGCGGGGTTTTTGTATTTAAGTAATTCGTAAAAATTTGCCGCTAAAACGGCATATTTTTTAAAATTCCTAAAGGCTTAAAATCACACCGTTTTCCTTCAGTTGCGCCATCGGTTTTGAAAACCAGAACAATTCAAAATTTTCAAAGTGTTCTTCGAAATTATTTTTTAGCTGCTGTAAGGTCATTTTTTTCGAATTTTCTGTGGAGTTTTCTTCGAATATTTTTAGCAGCCATTGGGCTTTATTTTTTTCCAAATCTATTTTTACAATATTGGTTTTCAGGTGAAAAGTAAGTCTTGTAAAACTGGTGGTATTTCCTTTTTTTGATTTTTCAAAGTCTTCCGCAAGTACATTCTTAACCAAAAAAACGAGTTTTAAATTTCCTTTGAAAGCAAAATTTTCCTCTTCCAAAAGACAGTCGTGAATATAATCCGGATGAATGGTGGTCTTGGGAGTTTTAAAATCAAACCATTCGCGGAGCGGCAAATCGAAATTAATTCCGTGCATATAATTGAACAGCGATTTTTTTAAACCAAAACTGAATTTATTGTGATCAATTCCAGACTCGTCGATAAAATCTACATCATTATGCGCGAAGTGGATTTCTTTTTTTACCGGCTGTACGCCGTATTTTTCCGGATTTTGCCCAATAGGTGAATGTGCAGTCAGCGAAAACTGATGCCAGAAACCGCTTTGCACAATTCCCATTTCAAATAGTTGCCGAACCATTTCAAGAGAATCGATGGTTTCCTGCTCAGTCTGCGTGGGAAAACCGTACATCAAATAGGAATGGACCATCACGCCGGCTTCGGTGAAATTTCGCGTAACTTTTGCCACCTGGTCAACCGAAACGCCTTTGTCGATGAGTTTCAGCAAGCGGTCACCGGCAACTTCCAAACCTCCAGAAACCGCAACTAAACCTGACATTCTGAGTAAAAAACACAAATCTTTACTGAAACTTTTTTCAAACCGAATATTAGTCCACCAAGTGACGACTAAATTCCGTCTTAAAATTTCCATCGCTACTTCCCGCATCAAAGCCGGCGGCGCCGCTTCATCCACGAAGTGGAAACCAGTTTCGCCGGTTTGTAAGATAAGTTCTTCCATGCGATCGACCAAAATTTTAGCCGAAACAGGTTCGTAAAGTTTCACGTAATCAAGTGAAATATCGCAGAAAGTACATTTTCCCCAATAGCAGCCGTGCGCCATGGTGAGCTTATTCCAACGGCCGTCGCTCCAAAGGCTGTGCATGGGATTTGCAATTTCAATGACGGAAATATATTTATCCAGAAACAGATCGCTGTAATCCGGCGTACCGATAAACGCCTGGCGGTAATCGTTTTTTAAAGTATTATTTTTATAAGTTACCGCGCTACTTTCTAAAACAAACGTTCTTTTAAATTCGCTTTCGGAAATATTTTCGTTTGAAATAACATTTTCATAAACCAGTTCCAGCGGTAATTCGCCGTCGTCCAAAGTGATGAAGTCGAAAAACTCGAAAACGCGAGTGTCTTTCAGTTCCCTTAATTCTGTGTTCGGAAAACCGCCGCCCATTACGATTTTAATGTTCGGATAGTTTGCTTTGATGAATTGCGCGCACTTGAAAGCGGAATATAAATTCCCCGGAAAAGGCACGGAAAAACAGACCAGTTTAGGCTGAAAAATCTGCACTTTAAGCGCCAATAATTTTAAAGTAAAATCGTCGGTGAAAGTTTCCTCAGCATTTAGTTTTAAATAAAGTTCATCGAAAGAATTTGCGCTTTGCCCGATACGTTTCGCATATCTGCTGAAACCGAAATCCGCATCGATATTTTCTACGATATAATCTGAAATATCTTCCAGATACAAAGTCGCCAGATGTTTTGCTTTGTCCTGCAAACCCATATTCCCGAAAGCAAATTCTAAATCATCAAGCTGGTTAAAACGCGAGCCTTCTGGTAAAAAATTCATCGTGCAGATTTGCCGCGCCAAAGTCGGGTTATGGTTTTGAAGAAAAAGCACGACCTGATCGATGGTTTTAATGTATTCTTCACGAAGTGAAAAAATTCGCCGCGAATTGGCCGAAATTTTATTTAAATCAATTTCTTTCGCAAAGATTTTTTTGAGGCCATTTTTAGAAAAAATTTCCAAAATCACTTCAATTCCCAAATCCACCTTATGGCTGCTGATATTTTTGGTATTCAAAAAACCTTTGATATAAGCAGTCGCCGGATATGGCGTGTTCAATTGGGTAAATGGGGGAGTGATGAGGAGAAGATCTTTCAAGCGTTTTCTTTTTGCAAATTTATTTTAATTCTTTGGAATTCGGGCAATTGGCGCAAAACCAAAAAAAACCGCTTTTTAGCGGCTTTTTTTATCTTTCAATTTTACAAATCGAAATCTCCGGCAGCTTCGGGTTGATATAAAACTTCATCGATGACGATTTTGGTCATTCCGGAAGGAATTAACCAGTCGATTTCGTCACCTACTTTATAGCCAATCAAAGCGGAAGCTACAGCAGAAAAAATCGAAATTTTCTTCTGTTTTAAATCGGCGTCCGCCGGATACACCAACTGAAATTCCATATTGGTTTTGTTATTCTGAAAGTGAATTTTCACAATAGAATTCATTGTCACTACATCTTTATCGATTTCTGCCTGATCGACAATTTTCGCTGATTTCAGCTCCGCCAAAAGCTTTTCGGCTTCTTCTTTTTTAATGCTGTTGCGTGCTTTTGCTTCTGTAATCGAGCGGTTAATTCTATTATAATCCTGCTTGGTAATTATTACTTGTTTCATAATTAATGAGTTTTTTTGTAAAAAAAACCGCCTGAATTTTTCAAGCGGTTTATATAGAAATAAATCTGAAAAATTCTTAGCTGTTTTTGAACTGAAGGTTTTGCTCTTCCAATAATTTTTGCTCCTCTTTTTTGTAAAAACCGGAAACTAATTTTTCGTGAATTGCTTCGAATGCTGCCAAAGTTTCATTGATTTCAGAATCGGTGTGAGAAGCGGTTGGAATTAAACGCAACAAAATCATTCCCTTCGGAATTACCGGATAAATTACAACTGAGGTAAAAATACCGAAGTTTTCTCTTAAATCACGTGAAAGCAAAGTTGCTTCAACGGTAGAACCTTCCATCATCACTGGCGTTACACAGGTATTGGAATTTCCTAAGTTGAAACCTCTTTCTTTTAAGCCGTTTTGTAATTTGTGCACATTTTCCCAAAGTTTTGCCTTGATTTCCGGTCTTGAACGAAGCAATTCCAGTCTTTTCAATCCACCGATAACCATTGGCATCGTCAAAGATTTTGCGAAAACCTGTGAACGCAAATTATATTTTAAAATTCTGATGATGTCTGCATCCGCTGCGATAAACGCCCCGAAACCAGCCATTGATTTCGCAAAAGTTGAGAAATATACATCGATCTGGTCCTGGCAACCTTGCTCTTCACCCGCGCCGGCGCCGGTTTTTCCTAAAGTTCCGAAACCGTGTGCATCGTCAACCAAAAGCCGGAAATTAAATTTGCTCTTTAAATCGCATATTTCTTTGATTTTCCCCTGCATGCCGCGCATCCCGAAAACACCTTCGGTAATCACCAAAATTCCGCCGCCTTGTTCCTCCGCAACTTTGGTTGCTCTAACGAGGTTTTTTTCTAAACTGGCGATATCGTTATGTTTGTACGTAAAGCTTTTTCCCATGTGAAGTCTTACACCATCCACGATACAGGCGTGAGAATCAGAATCGTACACAATAACATCATGACGGCCAACCAACGCATCGATGGTGGAAACCATTCCCTGATAACCAAAGTTGAGAAGATAAGCAGCTTCTTTGTCTACAAATTCTGCCAGTTCTCTTTCTAACTGCTGGTGCTGTTCAGTCTCACCGGACATTGCGCGCGCGCCCATCGGATAAAACATTCCGTATTCTGCGGCAGCTTTTGCGTCGGCTTCTAAAACTTCCGGATGGTTGCAAAGTCCTAAATAATCGTTTGCACTCCAGAAAATAACTTCACGTCCCTGAAATCTCATTCGCGGGCCGATAGGACCTTCTAATTTTGGAAATACAAAGTAACCTTCTGCATAGTCCGCAAACTGGCCCAAAGGACCCGGATTTTCTCTAAGACGTTGGAAAATATCTGTCATTATTTTTTATTATTTTTAAAGTATCAAAGTTAATTAAATTAAAGTAAAAAAACCTTCTGTACAACGACAAAAAGG
This sequence comes from Kaistella treverensis, assembly GCF_900114045.1. Taxonomy (GTDB): domain Bacteria; phylum Bacteroidota; class Bacteroidia; order Flavobacteriales; family Weeksellaceae; genus Kaistella; species Kaistella treverensis. The sequence continues at coordinate 513,723 of NZ_FORQ01000001.1, read as the reverse complement.
TTTTGTAATCTTGCTATGCAGAGGATAATTTATTTAATGATCTCAGTTTTGTACACTTCGTCGTAATTGTGTACGCAATTATTGACAAATCCCTGTTCCGCCATCCATTCATCACTGTAAACTTTCGTGATGTATCGTGAACCGTGATCCGGAAAAATAGCCACTACAACGTCATTTTTTTGGAATTCGTGAGAGTTCGCATATTGCAGAAGACCTTGTGTCACAGCTCCGGATGTATAGCCGCCCATAATTGCTTCTTTCAAAGCGATTTCACGTGTTCGGTACGCGGACATTTCGTCGTTAACGCGAACAAATTCATCAACTTTATCAAAAAGCAAAGCTCCTGGAATTAAATTTTTTCCCATTCCTTCGATCTGGTACGGATGAATATCTTCCTTATGAATCTCGCCGGTTTCGTGAAAACTTTTTAAAATAGAGCCTGAAGCATCAACACCTATGATTTTAATATCCGGATTTTTTTCTTTCAAAAACTTTGCTGAGCCGGAAAGCGTTCCGCCGGTTCCGGTGCAAGCGAAGAGATGTGTAATTTTACCTTCCGTCTGTTCCCAGATTTCCGGTCCGGTGGTTCGGTAATGCGCATCAATATTCAGCTCGTTAAAATATTGGTTGATATAGATGGAATTTGGTGTTTCCTCCGCAATTCTTTTTGCAACTTCATAATAGGAGCGTGGATCATCTGCAGCCACATTCGCTGGGCAAATATAAACCGTAGCGCCCAAAGCTTTTAAATAAGCAATTTTTTCCTTTTTCGTTTTATCGCTTACGGCTAAAATACATTTATAGCCTTTGATTATACAAACCATCGCGATAGAAAATCCGGTGTTACCCGAAGTGGTTTCCACGACGGTAGAACCAGGTTGTAATAGCCCTTTTTTCTCCGCTGCTTCAATAATGTGAAAGGCAATTCTGTCTTTGGTCGAATGCCCCGGGTTATATGACTCCAGTTTCGCATAAACAGTCGCCGGAATATCCTTTGTAACCTCGTTCAGTTTTACCAAAGGAGTGTTACCGATTAAACCCAGAATATTATCGTAAACATTAGTCATGGTACTTCTTTTTTCTCTATAAAATCGATTGCAAAAATACTAAAAATTTAATAACTTAACAATTTCTGTCCAAGTTTGTCACAACCTGGCAGTGTAAAATCGCATATCCTTAAATCTAATTAGCTATAATTAAGTACGTCACAAAAACTAATCGCAGGTTTAAATTTTGTTAAAAAGATTAGATAATAAGTTAAAAACGCTATTTTCGCAAGATTGAAATTAAACTATGAAAAATTGGTCCTTTAAGCAATGGAATACCATCATCGGATGGGTCGTTTTTACCATCGCATTTTTTACCTATCTCTCGACAATCGAACCGAATTTTAGCTTCTGGGACACCGGCGAATATATTTCGTCCGCGGTAAAGCTGGAAGTGACGCACGCCCCGGGCGCAGCGCTTTTCCAGATTGTTGGTGCAGTTGCGGCCATGTTTGCTTTTGGCAATGTGGAAAATTATTCGGTGGTGATTAATGCCATGTCTGCTTTATTCAGTGCTTTTACGATACTTTTTCTGTTTTGGATCATCACACATTTGGTTCGCCGGCTTTTGCACAAAGAGTTTAGCGATGTCACAAAACATCAGGAAATATCCATTTTATTTGCTGGCGTCATTGGTGCTCTTGCGTTTACTTTTTCAGATACTTTTTGGTTTTCCGCTGTTGAAGGTGAAGTTTATTCCATGGCGACTCTGTTTATCGCGCTTTTGGTTTGGCTGATTACCAAATGGGAAAATGAATATCACGCGCAGGATAATGAGCGTTGGATAATTTTGATATTCTTCGTCATCGGTTTATCGATCGGCGTTCACATGATGTGTATGCTAGCGATTCCGGCGATTTGCTTTATTTATTACAGCAGAAATTATGAGTTTTCCTGGAAATCTTTTCTGTGGGCAAACCTTATTACACTGTTTATTTTAGCAATTGTTTTCAAAGGAATATTTCCCCTTATAATGACCATTTTTGGTCGTTTGGAAATTTTCGCGGTAAACGGTCTCGGACTTCCTTTCCATTCCGGAACGGTAATCGCGTTTATTTTATTGACCGCTATATTTTACTACGGCTTAAAATATGCCCGAAAAACCCGCAAAAATATTTACCAGACCATCGCGCTTTCGGTAATTTATATGATGATTGGTTTTTCTTGCTGGATGGTAATCCCAATCCGTGCAAATGCAAATCCGCCGATGAACCTGAACAATCCGGATACCGCCATCGGAATGCTGGATTATTACAACCGTGAGCAATATGGTGACTGGCCCACGGCTTATGGCCAGAATTACACCGCTTATTTAGATGCGAACGGAATTCAGAAAAATGAAGATGGAAGTTATAAAAGCAATAAAACAGGCGTTGTTTACGAAAAAGACGAAACATCCGGAACTTACCGCCAGGTTGGTGAACGCTTTAATTATGTTTACAGCGACGACCATGTAAGTTTACTTCCGCGCATGTTCAGCGAGGATAAAGCTGTGATGCAAAATTACATTTCGATGTACGGCGCACCGGATTTTTCTTTTAATTACGACAATCCTGAACTTGCAGACAGTCCCGAAGCTAAAAAAATATTTGAGGATCTACGCCGAAAATTTGATGACGGAACCATCAAAGCACAGGATTATCTCGAGGTAAAACCTTATAATTTAATAAATGTCCAGCGGCCATCTTTAGGTCAGAATTTAGATTATTTTTTCACCTTTCAGAACGGATATTATTTTGTACGTTATCTGATGTGGAATTTTGTAGGTCGCCAGAATGACCTTGAAGGAAATATGGAAAATAACCGCGGAAACTGGATTTCCGGGATTTCATTCATCGATAATGCGCTGTACGGCGACCAATCAAAAATGCCGGCTAAGTTTAAAAACGAAAGCACAGTTGCTTTCTTTTTCCTTCCATTGATGCTAGGAATTATCGGTTTCTTTTTCCAGCTCAACCGGGATTTTGGGCGCTTTTATGCCATTTTATCGCTTTTTATCATTACCAGTGTTGGGATTATTTTTTACACCGGTGTGAAACCTTTTGAGGTTCGGGAAAGAGATTACGCAATGGTCGGCTCCTTTTTCGCCTTTTCAATCTGGATCGGTTTAGGCGCGGGCGCCATTCTCTGGTATTTGCAGGAAAAAATAAAATCCAACGCCTTGAATATTGGCGCAGGAGTAATTTTACTCGGGATTCCATTAATGATGGGCTTTCAGAATTATAACTTTCATGACCGCAGCGAACGGTATGCGGCGTACGATTATGCTTATTCAACTTTAAAATCTTTACCGAAAAACGACATCCTCTTCGTTTACGGCGATAACGACACCTATCCGATCTGGGGAATGCAGGAAACATCGGGCTTGCGCGATGATGTAAAAGTGGTGAATTTCACCTTGCTTTCCACGCCGTGGAATATCGATCAGGTTAAAAGACGAACTTACAATTCAATGCCGGTTCCCTCGGTATTTACTCACGAGGATTACCGCGACGGTACCAATGACCAGATCTATCTGATGACGCCGAAAGACTGGGAAAATATTTTTGCTAATTTAAAAGACCAGGGCGCGCCGGAAACTGCATTTGCAAATTTCAAAAAATATCTTACCAATGATTCCATGACGGTCAAAGAAGCAGTGAATTTCATTAAAAATAAATCTGAAGAAAAAGATGAGATCTTAAAAATGATCTTCGGAGATGAAAAATATGAAAAATTCAATTTCCTGCCAGTTTCGAAGTTTGTTTTACCGGTTAATAAAGCGAACGCGGTAAAATCCGGGACGATTAAAGCACAGGATTTAGGATTGGCTGCAGATCAGATTACCATTGAGTACAAAAGCTCCAGCATGTTCAAAAACAACCTGATATTGCTTGATATTTTAGCAAATTTTGACTGGAAAAGACCCATAAATTTTTCGTCAGGCGGAATTTACGATCCGGAAAATATCTTCTATTTAGGCGATTATTTGCAGTTTGACGGTTTCAGTTACCGTTTGGTTCCCATAAAAACTCCGGAGCGTGAAGATGGTGAAATGGGTAGAGTAGACGCGAACTCGCTTTACAATATTGTGAAAAATTACCGTTGGGGCAATTTCAAAGATTTAAATGTTCATTTCGATGAAACCTGTACGCAGAACATTGTTAGTTACCGAAGTTCGGCAAGCCGCGCTGCAGAAGCCCTGGCAGTGGCGGGTGAAAAACAGAAAGCGCTTGAAATGCTTGATCTGGCTTCGCGGGAAATTCCTGTTCAGAAATATAATGATCCGCGATCATTGAGTTCCATGGTGTATGGCTATATCGTTGCGGGGCAGGAGCAAAAAGGTTTGAAACTCGCAGAAGAACTCAAAAAAGGAATTTTCAGCGAGTACGATTACTATACAAGTTTAACCGAACAGGAGCAGCGCTTTGCAGCACGCCAGATGCGCACGAAACCAATGGAATATTCACTTGTGGTTGGTGCTGTTGCTGATGCTTATGAAAAAAGCGGCCAGAAAAATAAAGCGTATGATTATCTCGTAAAATCTCTGGAACCGATTGATAAGAAATTCAACAATTTCATTTTGGATTTGCAGACCATGGGCAAAGAAAAAGCCTATAACGAAGCGGAAAAAGTACAGAAAATAACGCCGTTCTACACCTATCTTTTCGATGTGATGAATCCCTACGATTCTACTTACGCTAAAGAAAAAGAAAGTCAGATTACCGCGGCAATAATGAAAGCTACACAGTAAAATGTCTTAATATATTAATTTTAAAGAGCAACCTGGTTGCTCTTTTTTTTATCTTTAAAAAAAATTAAAAATGAAATATTGTGCTTTTCTGCGCGGAATAAATGTCAACGGAACCCGAATGAAAATGGCTGAAGTTTGCGAGGTTTTTAGAAATGTCGGTATGATGCAAGTTTCTTCGGTTTTAGCCACCGGAAATATTTTGTTTTCCTCCGAAAAAACTGAAACTGAATTAAAAACGACATTAGAAAAAGAGCTAAGTTCGCATTTCAATTACGAAGCGTTTTTGTTTTTAAAAACGGAAAACGAGGTTAAAGAAATTTTGGAAAAAAATCCCTTTGAAGCGACCAATAATTTTCACAACTACGTTTTTATCACCGCAGAAAATACCGCTTCACTTTTGAAAGAAAAGTTTGAAACCTGTCAAAAAAGTGAAGGTGAAAAAGGAATTTTAATCGATGATGATTTTTATTGGCAGGTCGAAAAAGGTAACACGCTGGATTCTGATTTTGGTAAAATCCTCGGCAACAAAAATTTTAAAGAAAAACTCACCAGCAGAAATATCAACACGCTGGAAAAAATTGCGCTGAAATTTTAGCTTTAGCAAAAACTAAAAAAAGCCTCAAATAGCGGCAAATTTTTTCAAACAGAAAATCCGTATTTTTGCACCTTATCAATTTCCTTTAAAAACGATTATCATGATTCAGTATTTAGAAAATATTCACCACAAAGATTCGAAAAACTTTTTTCTCATCGCCGGTCCGTGCATTATCGAAGGTGAAGAAATGGCGCTGAATATCGCCGAAAAAGTGTTGGAAATGACAAATAAATATCAGATACCGTATATTTTTAAAGGAAGTTTTAAAAAAGCCAACCGCAGCCGCGTCGATTCTTTTACAACGATTGGCGAGGAAAAATCTCTGGAAATTTTAAAGAAAGTTGGTGAAACTTTCAACATCCCGACCACAACTGATATTCACGAAAATGAACATGCGGCTTTAGCAGCAAATTACGTTGATGTCCTTCAAATTCCGGCTTTTTTGGTTCGGCAGACAGATTTGCTTATTGCGGCGGCAAAAACGGGAAAATGTGTAAGCTTGAAAAAAGGCCAGTTTCTTTCACCGGAATCCATGCAGTTTGCGGTAGAAAAAGTTCATGATTCGGGCAATCCCAAAACCGCAATTATTGAAAGAGGAAATTCTTTTGGTTACACCGATTTGGTCGTAGACTTCCGCGGAATCCCGACAATGCAAAATTATGCGCCGGTAATTTTGGATGTCACGCATTCTTTGCAGCAGCCGAACCAAAGCTCGGGTGTAACCGGCGGCCGACCGGAACTTATTGAAACCATCGCAAAAGCAGGTATTGCCGTCGGCGCAGATGGACTTTTCATTGAAACGCATCCAGATCCAAGCTGTGCACTTTCAGACGGAGCGAATATGCTTCGACTCGATAAACTCGAAGAATTATTACAGAAATTAACCAGAATAAGAGAAGCGATTTTGTAATCGTTTTTTTTTTTTTTCAATTTTTTAAGTAGTATTAAAAATTACCGGCTTAAAGCACCGAATTTTCCTCAATAAAATTCTATGATTTTTGTTATCTTTAAATTCTAGATTTTCCCCTTGAAAAAAATAAAAATTCTCGTCTTTTTGCTGCCAATTTTTGCTTCCTCGCAAATAAGTTTAAAAGTTTTGGATGAAGCAGGTCGCCCGGTTTCTAAAGCAAATGTTTCCTATAACAATCTAAATTTTTCCACCGACCAAAATGGTTTTTTAAGCATTCCAGTCGCTGATTCGGAACAGATTTTACGGGTTGAAAAGGCAAATTTTTCTGGTTTTTCTAAAACGGTAAAACCGAACCCGAAAGTGCAGAATATTACGGTTTTGTTTCTTGATGCAAACCGGGAAGTCGCGATACAGGAAGTTGTTTTTCAGAAAAAGGGAAAACCGAAAATCACCGATCTGACCTCGGTTGAAATTTCGACAAAGGAAGCGCAGCAGGTTGCCTCACTTTCCGGGGGTGTGGAAGGGCTTTTGAAAACTTTACCCTCGGTAAATTCCAATGCTGAACTTTCGTCGCAATACATGGTGCGCGGTGGAAATTATGATGAAAATCTTATTTACATTAATGATATTGAGATTTATCGCCCGTTTTTAATCCGGAATTCTTTGCAGGAAGGTTTAAGCATCATCAATCCGGATATGGTCGGTTCCATCAATTTTTCCGCTGGTGGTTTTGAAGCCAAATATGGCGATAAAATGTCGTCCTCATTAAATATATATTATCGTCAACCGACGAAATTTGAAGTCTCAGGTGAAGCGAGTTTTATCGGCGCGCGACTTTCCACCGGATTTGCTTCTAAAAATCAAAAGCTTTCCGCGCTGTTTTCGGGAAGATACCGAAACACCAATTTGGTTTTGAATACGCTGAATGAGGAAACCGATTTTAATCCGCAATACACCGATTTTCAGAGTTATATCAATTATAAATTTAATGAAAAATGGGCGGTTTCATTCATCGGATATTGGAGCAAAAATGATTATGAAATGCTGCCGAAAGCAAAAGATGTGGAATTCGGAACTTTGCAAATGCCTTTAAAACTCACCGTTTTTTATGACGGAAAAGAAGACGATCAGTACAAAAATATGATGGGCACGGCTTCCATCAACTATAAGCCCAGCAAAAAATGGTCATTTAGCCTCGATAATTTTGCGTACCAAAACCGTGAACGCGAATATTATACGGTTGCGTCAGGTTATTTGCTTCAAACTTTTGATCCGGTTACCGGCGCGCCCGTAACTTCGTATGACGTGGGTGGGCAGATCGATCACGCGCGCAACGATCTGCAGGTAAAAACCTACGGTTCGCAACTGAAAGGAAAATTTTCACCAAACGTAAATACCGATTTTGAAGCCGGTTTTAAATTCGAAAAGGAAAATCTGAAAGACCTTACAAACGAGTGGCAACTCGTGGATTCTTTAGGTTATAGTTCGCCGCGTGATTATGCAAATCCAGGGACTTTAGACACTTCAGATCTACGTTTAAAATACCATATTTCCGGGCAAAATAACATTCAGCCGACACGTCTTTCCGGTTATACTCAATATTCGACCAAATTTTACTGGAACGAAAACCGTGTTTTTGTCAACGCAGGTGTTCGCGCTTCGCATTGGGATTTCAATGATGAAACCATTATTTCACCACGCGCACAAGTCGCTGTAAAACCAGATTGGGAGCTGGACATGCTGTTTAAACTTTCGGGTGGAATATATTACCAGGCACCATTTTACAAAGAGATTAAAGATGTAGACGGCAGTTTTAATCCGAATATAAAATCGCAGCGTTCGCTTCAGCTTATTTTCGGAAATGATTTTGAATTTAAAATGGTAGACCGTCCGTTTAAGCTGACCACCGAAGCATATTATAAAAAAATGGATCATTTAATCCCGTATTATCTGGATAACATCCGAATCCGCTATTCCGGGAAAAACAATGCTGAAGGTTACGCATACGGGTTCGACACGCGACTTTTCGGTGAATTTGTTCCAGGTGTAGATTCCTGGATTTCTGCCAGCTACGCGCGGGTTTTTGAAAATATTAATGATAAAGGTTACATTCCAAGACCGACTGATCCGCGCTTCCGGTTTTCGATGTTTTTTCAGGATTATATGCCGAAATTTCCTTCAATGCGTGTGAACCTGACTTTGCTGTATTCAAGCGGTTTGCCGAGTGGAACACCTATAACTTTCAAGGCTGACGGAACGCCGGATTTCGAAGCTCCATACCGTTACCAAAAAACATTACAGTCCTACAAACGTGTAGACATTGGTTTGTCCAAAGTTTTTATCGATCAGAAAGACCATAAAATAAATGGTGCTTTTTGGGAAAATTTTAAAGAACTGACTTTAGGTGTCCAGATTTTCAATGCATTTAACATTAATAATACGGTCGCAAATCAGTGGGTGAATGATGTGAATTCGGCATATATTTATCCGGTTCCAGTGCGCCTGACGGGCAGATTTTTTAACGTCAAATTAGATTTTAAGCTTTAATTCAAAAACGAAAAAAATGCCGCTAAAGCAGCATTTTTTTTGATTTTATATTTTATTACGTAATTATTGCTCCGAATCTGTTTCCGAATCCTGATGAGAAATTGTGTCGTACAAATCTTTCCGGCGGTCGCTCATCGTGCGTACAGCACCGTAATGATGCAGTTCTTTCAGCAGATTTAGATCAACATCAACAATTAGTGTAGATTCCGTATTTGGTGTTGCTTCACCTTTTATCGCGTTGGACGGGAAAGCAAAATCCGACGGCGTGAAAACCGCAGCCTGACCATACTGGATATCCATGTTATTTACACCCGGCAAATTTCCCACACAACCTGCAATCGCGACGTAACATTCGTTTTCAATCGCTCTTGCTGAAGCGCAATTCCGCACGCGCATATATGCATTTTGAGTATCGGTTAAATACGGAACAAACAGAATCTTCATGCCTTGATCGGCTAAGAGTCGCGGCAACTCCGGAAATTCTACATCATAGCAAATCACCAGACCAACTTTTCCGCAATCGGTGTCGATGACTTTTATAGAATTTCCACCTTTCATGCCGTAATATTTTCTTTCGTTCGGTGTGATGTGGACTTTTCGGTGTTCATCAATTTTTCCGTCGCGGTGCAGCAAATAGCTGATGTTGTACAGTTCCTCATTTTCCACCAAAGGCATGCTTCCACCAACGATGTTGATGTTGTACGCAATCGCGAGCTGAGACAGTTTATTCTTAATATCTTCCGTAAGTTCAGCCAGTTTGAACATGCTGTCTCTTTCGCTCAAATGGTTGAAAGGCGCAAGCAACGGCGTATTGAAAAATTCCGGGAACATGATGAAATCCGATTTGTAATCCGCCATCACATTCACGAAAAATTCTACCTGCTCATAAAAAGCGTCAAGGTCTTTAAAATGCCGCATCTGCCACTGAATTAAGCCCAAACGGATTACAGAATCCTGCATGGTGTTGGGTTTTTTGCTGTAATAGATGTTGTTCCACTGCATTAAAACCGCGTTTTCTTCGGAATTTGCGTCTTCCGGCAGGTAATTTTTCAGCACTCGAATCGGCAGAAAATTATTCGCCAGCTGGAAACTTAAAACCGGATCATAAATTTCTTTTTTCCGAACCTGCTGAATATATTGGCGTGGCGAAAGTTCCGCGCTGTATAAATGATAATTCGGAATTCTACCGCCTATAATAATGGATTTTAGATTTAATTTTTCACACAAATCTTTACGCGCATCGTATAAACGCCGTGCGAGCCGCAATTCGCGGAATTCCGGATCCACGAAAATTTCAATTCCGTAGAGAACATTTCCGGTTTCCGAATGAGTGTTAAAGGTATAATTTCCCGTGATTTCGTTATAAGTATGATCGTCGCCAAAGAGCTCGTACTGAACTTTCAGCGCGAGACAAACCGCGGCAATTTTTCCATCGACGGTGATGCAAATTTGACCGTCGGGAAAAATTTTTATGAGCTTTTGAATGCTTTTTTTGGACCAGATGCTTTCGGACATTGTTGGATACGCTTTCTGCATGGTTTCCCGCAATTCATCATAATCATAGATTTCTAAATTTCTAATATCGATCTGCATTTTCTTAAATTAAATTTGTTAAACAATAAGTCCGGACGAATGATCGTGCGAACTTCCGGTGGCTGAAGCCAAGGTGTTTATTTCATTTTTAAAGCGCAAAACGCCCATAAAAGCAAAGATGAGCGCTTCTTTAAAATTAATGATTTCGGCACCAGGAATAATGATTTCAGCATTTGAATGATTACTAATTCTTTCAATCAAAAATTGGTTGTAAGTTCCGCCGCCGGAAAAAAGCACCTTTTTAAGGCCGAATTTTTCGAAAACCATCGCAATCTGCACTGCCGCGTGTTCCGTAAATGTTGCTAAAATATCAACACTTTTTCCGTTTTTAAACAATGGAAAAATATGTTCGGAAACCCATTCAATTCCGAGAGATTTTGGTGGATTTTTCTGGTAAAATGACAGCTTGTTCAGCTTTTCTAAAAGCTCTGTGTTGACTTTCCCGCTTCGTGCAAAATCGCCGTTTTCATCAAAATTTTTACCTAGTTTCTGAGCAAATTTATTCAAAACAATATTGACGGGACAAATATCGAACGCTACCCGGCGCTGATTTTCTTTAAATGAAATATTCGAAAAACCGCCAATATTCAGGCAAGCGTCGTATTCTGAAAATAATAGTTCATCACCAATCGGCACCAAAGGCGCGCCGTTTCCGCCCATTAAAACATCCTGACTTCGGAAATCATAAACTACGGGAATTCCGGTTAAAATTTTAATAGCGCGTCCGTCACCAATCTGGACCGTAAATTTTTTTTCGGGCTGATGAAAAACCGTGTGACCGTGCGAAGCAATTAAATCGATGTTTGTAAGCTGAAATTTTTCGATAAATTCCAGAACTTTTTCACCCAAATAAAAACCAAATTCGGAATGAAGTTCGAAAAGTTCTTCAGCAGAAATTTTCGTGGCATTTCGAAGCTTTTTTTCCAATTCTTCCGAATACGGAAAAGTTTCAGCATTTAAAATTTCGAAATTCCATTTTCCAAAATCATCTTTTTCAAAAGCTGCGTGACAGATATCGAGGCCATCGAGACTTGTTCCGGACATTAAACCTAAAGCATGAAAAGTCATAAAATGAATTTTTGAAGGTGAGGAAAATCGAAAAAATTGCCTGCTTTAACGGCCTTTTTCCGGAATTTTCTGCGCGTTGATATCTCCGGAATTATTGAAAAAAGTGTATTCAGAAAAATCATCTTTAGCTTTCATTCCGTTCGCGCCAACGAGCGTGGAGCCATCTTTGTCGGTTACATAGACCGTGTCCGCCGTGTAAATCAAGCGTTTCACCTGATCCCAATATACGGACTGCATGGCGAACATTTGGTTTTCATTACTTACAATTCGTACGTTGCCTTTGGCTTCGTAGAATTTTTTAACTTCATTGAATTTCGCATATTTCGCCGTAATTTTTCCTGGTACATTCGGTTTTTTTTTGTCGTAAAAAAGAATGTTTATGCCTTTTCGCGCAACGATGTACGGCGAATCTATATATTCAAATTTTTCAATGAGTGGAGCAGTAGCGCGTAATTTCACCATTCCCGAATCGCGCTGCACGATATTCGCGTTGTAAATAATCTGCGACGGGAAATTGGTATTTCGGTTTTTGTTGATTTTCGTAAGGTCTTCTTCGCAGGAAATTAAACCAAAAAATATAGCACAACCCAGAAGGGCGGCTATATTTTTAGATTTTATTGCAGTTCGGAAACTCATTTTCTAATCATAAAGTCGTTTGTTAAACCACTTATCTGCAAAGTTAATTCCTATTCTCAGGTTAATGAAATTCTGGCTGATTAAATTGTTTTCAAGCGTTCCGCGTTTTCCCAGTTCTAAACCTAGATCAATTCCGCTCATGCGGCTCGCGCTGTTGCTGTCAAACGGAAAATGCATGCCGCCGGTAATCGCAAACTGGTTAATATCAGTTCCGTTCAGCTGAAGATTTCCTTTTTCATAATACGCACCGTAACGGTAAGTTACACGCGAAAAATAGCTGCGGAAATTGTTGAAATTAGGGATAAACCATCCACCAGCAGAAATTTTATAAGAATCCTGATAAGAGAAAGGCTGACCTAAATATTGTACTGTTTCACCTTTTTTGTAATCTACCTGCGTACCGGCAAACCATTTACCATCTTTACCCAAGCCGGCACCAACAGATACTTCCATCGGGATCAGATTTTTGTCTTCGCTGGCGCTTTCTTCAATAATGCTTTCGTTGGCTTTTATTTTGCCCGGCGCGTAAAAATAGGTGCTGTTTTTATAAGTGCTTTCCATTTGGCCTGTATTTCCGAAGGAATAGGTCGCACCAAATGTCAGTTTTTTATCTTTTTCTAAAGCTTTCTGATAAGCGGTTCCTAAAGTAAAATTAAAGGTTTTGATTTTATTTCGGGTTTCGTAACCGTTTATCAGCTCCGCGTTGCTCGCAGTAACTTCATTAATGTCATATAAATTTCCAAAATAGAAATTGGTTCTTGCGCCTAAAGCAAACTCCGGTGAAATTTGATACGAAAAAGCCGCCTGAATCATGTTCAAACCACCTTCGCCGCGGAAACTGCTCGCCGTAGTGTCGCCATTTTCGTTTTTTTCCTCCGTAAGGACTTCATATTTTTTCGAGCTGTAAGGCTGGTAACCCAAACCGAATTTCACTTTTGGTGAAAGCGGAAAAGCAAGCGAAATATTGGATAAATAAGTGGAATGCTTTGTAGAATTGGCGTCGTTATAATCAGATTTGAAAAAATTATTTTCGTTGGTTCCTTCAACTTTAAAACTGGTAAGTCCTAAATTTTTGTTCGCCGCCGGATTGCTGAAGTTAAAACTGTTGTTAAAATCCCAGATATACGCGGTAGAAACACCACCCATCGAATTGATATCTACGGTATTGTCGTACTTTACATCTCCAATTCCGAAGGCAGCGTAAGGCGAATTACCAATCGATTGGGCATTTATAAAATAACCTGCCGCGATGATCGGTAATACAAAAAATCTTTTCATTCTCTATTTTTAAAAATAATGCGCAAATATCTTAAATAATACTGAACTGTGAAAGCACATTTGGTTAAAGTTTGTTAAGCTTAAAGACGCAAATCTGTACTGAATTTCGAAAAAAAATGCCATTATAGCAGCAAAATTTTAATTCAGAAAAACGGCGTGATTTTTACCGAAAATGTAATCGGAGAAAATTTGTCGCTTGAACGGCAAATTTTTCTGCTTTTCAAAGAATTTAGAAGTTCAGAAAAATGAAATTTTAAATTATCTTTGAAGCATGAATTGGGAAGATATTGTTGGCCAAAACAGCCTGAAAAAACTGCTGAAAGAAAGTATTGAAAACCGCCGCGTAAGCCACGCACAGCTTTTTATCGGTAAAGAAGGTTACGGAACGTTGCCGCTCGCGCTGGCTTTTGCTAAAGAAATTCTGACCCGTGAAAATGAAAGTGCTTCCTCTAAAGTCGACAATCTGAATCATCTCGATTTACATTTCAGTTTTCCCGTTTTCAAATCCGATAAAACTGGTTGGTCTTCGCAGTTTTTCGAGGAATTTCGCGGTATGATTTTAGAAAATCCATATTCAAATGCTGAAGACTGGAACGCGATTTTGGAATCGGAAAATAAACAACTCACCATTTACGCTGACGAAGTTGATGAAATCAACAAGAAATTTGCGCTGAAAAGTTTTGAAGGCGGCAGCAAAATCCTCATCGTTTGGCAAGCTGACAAAATGAACACCGAAGCGGCAAATAAATTCCTGAAATTCCTGGAAGAACCGCCAAAAAACACCTATATCATATTAATTGCAAGCGACGCCGGTGACATGTTGCAAACCATTCTTTCGCGCACGCAGCTTGTTGAAGTTCCACAAATTTCCGACGAATATTTAAGCGCAGCGCTTCAGAAAAAATTCGGTGCTGAAACGGCAAAAATTTCCGAAATTCTTTTTCAGGCGCAGGGAAACTGGAACACCGCGCAAAAACTCATGACTGTCGAAAACGAAAGTTCCGAAAACGAAGAACTTTTTATCATGTGGGTTCGCGAAGCTTTTCAGGTGAAAAAGAAACCGGAATTTCTGAAAAATATCGTGCTTTGGGGCCGAAAAATTTCACTTTGGAACCGCGAGAAACAAATGAATTTCCTCGAATATTGTGCTGAAATGTTCCGGCTTGCGCTGCTGCAGAATTACGGTGGCGAAGAATTGGTGTACAAAAAGATTCAGTCCGGAGGATTCAAATGGGAAAGCTTTTCAAAATTCATACACGGTGCAAACATCGAAGCTATTTTAGAAGAAATTTCCGAAGCCAATTATCACCTCGAACGCAACGGAAATCCCAAAATAGTTTGGACGGATCTGGGAATAAAACTTTCGCGCTACATTCATAAAGCAGCGTAAATAATAATAAAATTCGCCGCTATTTGGCCAATAAATTCAAAAATTCCTGTTCATCCAGAATTTCGATGGTGCCAATTTCCTGCGCTTTTTTAAGTTTGCTGCCGGCTTTTTCACCAACGACCAGATAATTAAGATTTTTAGACACGGCGGAAATATTTTTTCCGCCGTTTTTTTCTACCATTTCTTCGGCTTCCTCGCGAGTAAAAAGTGAGAGTTTTCCGGTAAAGAGAAAGGTTTTATTTTCTAAAACCGTGCTTAAAAGTTTGTTTGAGTTTTTACCTTTTTCCAGTTGGACGCCGTAAGATTTCAGCCGTTCAAGTATTAAAATATTTTCCGGATTCTGAAAGAAATTCACGATGCTTTCTGCAATCTTTCCGCCGATATCTTCCACCTGAACGAGTTCCAGTGCAGTTGCTTCTTTTAAAGCTTCAATGCTTTCAAAATTTTTCGCGAGTTTTTTCGCAACGGTTTCACCTACGTGCTTAATTCCAATGCCGAAAAGTACTTTTTCAAAAGGAATTGTCTTCGATTTTTCAATTCCGTCAATAATATTCTGCGCAGATTTTTCGCCCAATCTTTCCAGTGGCAAAATCTGCTCTTTGGTTAAAGTGTAAAAATCTGCCGGATTTTCGACCAATTTTTCACGATACAATTGTTCGATCGTTTCAGCGCCTAAATTTTCGATATTTAAAGCTTTTCTCGAAACATAGTGAATCATTCGTCCTACAACCTGCGGCGGACAATGCAAATCATTAGGGCAAAAATGTATGGCCTGATCTTCAATTTTCACCAACGTTGTTCCGCATTCCGGACAATGCGTGATATATTGGATTTCCCGGTTTTGTGGGTTTCTTTTTTCCTCGTTTACACCGACAATTTTTGGTATTATTTCACCGCCTTTTTCCACATAAACGAAATCGTGCTCATGCAGTTCCAGCTTTTTGATGATATCTTCGTTGTGCAAACTTGCTCTTTTTACGGTGGTTCCAGCGAGTAAAACGGGTTTTAAATTTGCCACCGGCGTAATTGCACCGGTTCGTCCAACCTGGTAAGTTACCGTCAGCAATTCGGTTTCAACTTTTTCAGCTTTGAATTTATACGCCATCGCCCAGCGCGGCGATTTGGCTGTGAATCCGAGCTGCGACTGCTGTTTAATGGAATTTACCTTCAGCACAATTCCATCGATTTCGAACGGAAGATCGTGTCGCGCTTCATCCCAGTAATTAATGAAATCCTGGATTTCAGTTAAATTCGTGCACAATCTTGCCTGATCTGAAACTTTAAACCCCCATTTTTTAGCATTTGTCAGCAATTCCCAGTGTGTTTTGGCCGGAATTTCGGTAGAAATAAACTGATAAAGCACCGCCGAAAGTCCGCGCTTTCTAACTTCTGCGGAATCCTGCATTTTCAAGCTTCCGGAGGCAGTGTTTCGCGGATTCATAAACAAATCCAATTCTTCTTCTTCGCGCCGAAGGTTTATTTTATCAAAATTTTTACGAGTTAAATAAATTTCGCCGCGCATAAAAAACTGCACCGGAAATTCACCTTTTAAAGTCAAAGGAATATCAGAAATCGTTTTTACGTTCGCCGTAATTTCATCACCCTGAAAGCCGTCACCGCGTGTTACTGCCTGCTTAAGCTTTCCGTTTTCGTAAAAAATCGAAATGGATGCGCCGTCATATTTCAGTTCGGCGACAAATTCTACCGGCTCGTCAATAACTTTTATGATGCGTTTTTCCCAATCCGCCAAATCGTCAAAATCATAAGAATTATCCAACGAATACATTCGAAATTGATGCGGAACTGTCGGAAAATTTTTGGTGATTTCACCGCCAACGCGCAAAGTGGGAGAGTTTGGATCGTAAAATTCGGGATGGGCGATTTCAAGGTCCTGAAGCTCTTTTATTTTCTGATCAAATTCAAAATCCGAAATCGTCGGCTGATCTTCAACGTAGTAATTGTAATTATGCTGGTGAAGTTCTGCGCGCAGCGCTTCAATTTTTTCTAAAATTTTTTCGGACATAAATGGCGGTATTTCTACAAAAATAGGGAATCATTTAAAAATTTTCGGGCCGATTTTTCTTTTTTTTGAAATTTAAATTGATGGTCTAAATATTGTCGCGTAATAATTTTTCGCCGATTAACGCTGAAATTTTTACGAAGGAATTAAAAATTTGCCGTTTATATGGCATTTTTTCCACTTTTTCTAAAATTTTGATGATGAAGAAAAATGACGTTCTTTGAACAACGAAAAATTGAAATGATTGCACGTAATTTTAATTACAGAGGACACAAAGAATTCACGCAGATTATTTTCGCTTTGTGCACATTGTAAAAAATCTTTGTGCACTTTGTGGTTAGATAAAAACTTTTGCAACTTTGTGGTTAAATTAAAAAAATATGCCGCTAAAGCAGCATATTTTTCATTTTCAATTAAGACGAAATTTGTTTTAGTTCTTCAACATTTCTTCAATCTTTTTGGAAAGTTTTTCCGCATTCGGAAGCATTTCTTTTTCCAAAACCAAATTGATCGGAACGGCAGGTAAATTTAAAGAACCCATGGCTTCCACCGGCGCATCCAAAAACTGGAAACAGTTTTTAGAAATCCGGTGTGCAAAAGCTTCTGCAAATGAATTATTCAGCTGTTCTTCGGTTAAAACCAAACATTTTCCATGAATTTTTACCCGTTCGAACACCAGTTTTTCATCTAAGGGAATTAAGGTTCGCAGATCGATAATTTCAACCTGCCCGACGAAATTTTTTGCGGCTTCTTTCGCCCAATAAACTCCCATTCCATAAGTCACAATCAGCATTGTTCTGCCTCTTTCAGTTTCTTCTGGGTTGGCTTCCAAAATAATATTTCCTTTTCCAAAAGGCAAGATATAATCTTCGGCCGGCTCGATGGTTTTCGCTTCTTCGGTACCCGGAACTTTGCTCCAGTACAAGCCTTTATGTTCCAACATTACCACCGGATTTGGATCGTAAAAAGCAGCTTTTAACAAACCTTTAAAATCTGCCGCGTTGCTCGGATACGCGATTTTTATTCCTTTAATATTGGCTAAAATACTTTCCACACTGCCGCTGTGGTACGGGCCGCCGCCTCCGTAAGCGCCAATCGGAACGCGAATAATGTTGCTCACGGGAAACTTTCCGTTACTTAAATAGCAGGATTTCGAAATTTCAGTAATCAGCTGGTTAATGCCGGGATAAATATAGTCAGCGAACTGAACCTCAACAATTGGTTTTAAACCAACCGCGCTCATTCCGACAGTCGAACCAATGATATACGCTTCCTGAATCGGAGTATTAAATACGCGTTTGTTACCGAACTTTTTACCTAAAGTCACGGTTTCGCGGAAAACTCCGCCGATTCTTTCGCCGACATCCTGACCGTAAAGCAAAGCTTCCGGATGTTTCCACATCAATTCCTGAATCGCGTGAATTGCAGCATCCACCATCACAATTTTTTCCTGTCCTTGTGGTTCTCTTTCACCAACTTCTTCTGTAATCGGTGTCGGCGCGAAAACGTGATCTTCAACAGATTGCGGCAGCGGATCTTCGGCTGCAAGCGCTTTTTGGAAAGCTTGCTCAACTTCCAGGCGCGCCTTCTTTTCTATTTGTTTTAAAATTTCTTCGTCGATGCCTTCTTCCAGCAATCTTTTTCTGACAATATTACCCGGATCTTTTTCGCGGTGTTTCGCCAGATTTTCCTCATCTCTGTAAAATTCGCGGCGAACGCCGGAAGTGTGATGCCCAATTAAAACGGTGCTGGCGCAAACCAACATTGGTTTTCGTTCAGCGCGCACGAAATCAACGGCTTTTTTCATCGCTTCAAAACTCGCTTCGAAGTCTGTTCCGTCAACCTTCATGCGGTTTAAACCGACAAAACCCGCGGCGAAATCGTAAGCATCAGAAGTCCGCGCTTCCTCTTTAGTTACAGAAATTCCCCATTCGTTGTCCTGCACTAAAAAAATAATCGGCAATTGGTGAAGTGCAGCAAACTGAAAAGCTTCGGAAACTTCGCCTTCAGTGATGGAATTGTCGCCGAAACTACATACAACAACCGGATTATTTTCAAATTCTTTCAGCTTAAATTCCTGAATATATTTTATTCCCTGCGCAACGCCGGTGGTTGGAATGGCCTGCATTCCGGTGGCAGAACTTTGGTGGATTATTTTAGGCAGATTTTCAGCGCGGCTTGACGGATGTGAATAATAAGAACGCCCGCCGGAAAACGGGTCGTCGGCTTTTGCCAAAAGTTGAAGCATCAGCTGATAAGGTTCGAAACCTATGCCCAGCAGCAAACTTTCATCACGATAATAAGGTGAAACCCAATCTTCTTTCGTCAGTTGATAAGCTGTAGCCAGTTGGATGGCTTCGTGTCCGCGGGAAGTGGAGTGCACGTATTTGCACAGATTGCGGTTTTCTTCGTACACATCAGCGGTGGCTTTTGCAACCATCATATGCTTAAAAGCTTTTAACAAAATATCCTGAGAAACGCTTTTTTTCTTAATAATTTCCATAGAAAACAAAGATAAAAATTTTAGCAGAAGAAAGTCAAACTTTTGAAATTTAAACCAAAAACCTGATAAAAAGCGGGTAGAGACATTTCTAAAACGCAACTTTTTTTTGAAGTTATTTTAAAGTAATTTTACCGAAATTATTCTCTTCAATGTATTTGATTTTCGATACCGAAACTACGGGTTTACCTAAAAATTTTAACGCTCCGATTACCGATTCCGACAACTGGCCAAGAATGGTTCAGATAGCCTGGCAATTGCATGCAAACGACGGAGCGTTGCTCGAAAATCAAGATTATATCATTAAACCTGAAGGCTACGATATTCCGTTTTCTTCCCAGAGAATTCACGGAATTTCTACAAAGATAGCAACCGAAGAAGGTCGTGATTTAAGCGAAGTTTTAACCGAATTTCGCGAAGCGGTAAATAAAGCGAAAGTCGTCATCGGGCATAATATTATTTTTGATTATAATATCGTGGGCGCGGAGTTTTTCCGCAAGCAGATTGAGAACAATCTACAAAATTTATCTTTTGCTGATACGATGCAGATTGGAACAGATTTCTGCCAGCTCGGCGGTGGAAAAAGCGGAAAATTTAAGTCACCGAAACTCGAAGAACTTTACGAAAAACTCTACAGCGAAAAATTCGATGAAGCGCATAATGCTGCGGCTGACGTAAATGCGACAGCGCAGGTTTTCTTTGAGATGAAGCGTACCGGAATTATTCCGGCTGAAACGCTGAAAATTTCTCAAATTGAACTGCAGCAGTTTATCACTTCGCATCCTAGCCCAATACAACCTTTCCCAATCGTCATTCGCCGCCAGGTTGCCGCTTCAAAACTGAAGAAAAATACGGTTCATTTTGGTGACACCGATGAAATTGAAATCGGCAGCTATTTCAATTTCCACAATCACAGTATTTATTCGTCTTTGCAGGCTTCAACAAATATTGGTGAACTGATTTCCAAAGCACTCGAAAATAATTTTCCGGCCGTTGGCATCGTGGATTTGGGAAATATGATGGGCGCTTTTAAATTCATTTCTGAAGTTGAAAAAGCCAACAGTGCAATTAAGAAAAATTACGAGGAATATCATGCAAAAAAACAGAAAGCGGAAGACGAAGGAATTGTATTTGATGAAACTGAGCCGCGCAAAAATCCTTTAATCCCGATTATCGGTTGTGAATTTTATCTTTCTGAGCGGCCGGAGCAGAAACAATTTACAAAAGACGATCCTGACCGCCGCACAAATATGGTTCTTTTGGCGAAGAATTTTGAGGGATATAAAAACCTTGCAAAACTTTCCAGTTTAGGTTTCGTGAACGGATTTTATTTTGGCGTTCCGCGGATTTCAAAGCAGATGATTGCGGAGTATAAGGAAAACCTAATTGCGGTAACCTCCGGAATTGCCGGCGATATCCCGAACACCATTATGGAATTTGGAGAGCAGAAAGGTGAAGAACTTTTCAAGTGGTGGAAAGAAACTTTTAAAGACGATTTCTATGTTCAGCTACAAAATCATGAACTCGAGGAAGAAGAATATTTAAATGATGTTTTGCTCCGGTTTGCCGAAAAATATGAAGTTAAATTTTTGGCGCAAAATGAGACTTTTTACACCGAAAAATCCGAAGCGCATATTCAGGATATTTTGTACTGCATCAAAGATGGTGAAAAACTTTCCTCGCCGGTTGGTAAAGGTTTCGGGAAAAGACGCGGTTTGCCTTCCCAGGAATTTTATATTAAAAATACCGAGCAAATCAAACAAAGTTTTCGACAATTTCCGGATGCTTTTGAAGCGTACGACGAATTCTTGGTGAAATTCGAGCCTTTTACATTAAAAAGAGATGTTTTGCTGCCGGAGTTTAAAATTCCAACGGAATTTCAAAGTGCTGAAGATGAAATTGATGGCGGCAAAAGAGGTGAAAATGCGTACTTAAGATATTTGACTTATGAAGGTGCTGCCGCGAGATATGTTGAAATCACCTACGAAATTAAAGAACGGCTTGATTTCGAGCTTGAAGTTATTGCAAATACCGGCTATCCCGGTTACTTTTTGATTGTTCAGGATTTCTGTAATGAAGCACGGAAAATGGGCGTTTGGGTCGGGCCGGGACGTGGTTCTGCTGCAGGTTCAGCAGTGGCTTATTGTACCGGAATTACGAATGTTGATCCAATTAAATACGACTTGCTTTTTGAGCGCTTTTTGAATCCGGAACGTGTATCGATGCCAGATATTGACATCGATTTTGATGATGAAGGCCGCGATAAAATCATCAAATGGGTAGTGGAAAAATATGGTAAAAATAACGTGGCGCAAATCATCACTTACTCGGTTTTAGGTGGAAAATCTGCGATTAAAGATGCTGGCCGTGTTTTAGATGTTTCGATTTCTGAAACCAATAACATCGCAAAGTTAATTCCGACCACACCTGGAATGAACATCGCAAAAGCTTTCGCGAAATTCGAAAAACTGGCGCCCGAAGATAAAATGCTGGCGCAGGAAATGAAGGATATTTTAGCAAATCCCCGGGATGACCGCTACGAAGTTCTTGCTGCGGCTCAGAAAATGGAAGGCTGCATTAGAAATACCGGAATTCATGCGTGTGGCGTAATTATTACACCTGAAGATATTTCGAATTTAGTTCCGATAACCATCACGTCGAAAGATGCGGATATTTTAGTGTCACAATTTGATAACTCGGTTGCGGAAAGTGCCGGTTTGCTTAAAATGGATTTTTTAGGTTTGCGAACTTTAACCATTATTAAGCACGCGGTTAAGCTCATTAAGCAAAAACATGGTATCGAAATCGATCCGGATGCTATTCCGTTGGATGATGCCAAAACGTATCAGCTTTTTAAGGAGGGTAGAACGATCGGAATTTTTCAGTATGAAAGTCCGGGAATGCAGAAATATATGCGCGAATTGAAACCGACCGAATTTGCGGATTTAATTGCCATGAATGCACTGTACAGACCAGGACCGATAAAATATATTCCACTTTTCATCAACCGGAAAAATGGTGTTGAAGAAACCGTTTATGACTTGGAAGAAACCGAAGAGTTTCTGAAGGAAACCTACGGAATTACGGTTTATCAGGAGCAGGTAATGTTGCTTTCGCAAAAACTTGCGAATTTCACCAAAGGTGAAGCCGATACTTTGAGGAAAGCAATGGGTAAAAAACAGCGCGATGTGCTAGATAAAATGTACCCGAAATTCATCGAAGGAGGAAAACTCAATAACCTCGATGAAACCAAACTCAACAAAATCTGGAAAGATTGGGAAGCTTTTGCGGAATACGCTTTTAATAAAAGTCACTCCACCTGTTACGCTCTTATTGCTTACCAAACCGCTTATTTAAAGGCAAATTATCCGGCAGAATACATGGCGAGCGTAATGTCCAATAACATTAACAACACCAAGCAAATCACACTTTTTATGGAGGATTGCAAAGCAATTGGTGTGGATGTTCTGGGACCGGACGTGAACGAATCACAATATGCTTTTGCGGTGAATGAAAAAGGACAAATCCGTTTTGGTTTGGGCGCGATTAAAGGAATTGGTGAAGGCCCAAGTGAAGCCATTGTTGAAGCACGAAAAACAGGAAGATTTAAAAATATTTACGATTTCTTTGAGAGAATTCCGACTTCGCAGATGAACAAGCGTGTTGCTGAAAGTCTTGTAGTCGCCGGCGCTTTCGATGAAGTTGACCGGTATCACCGCGCGCAATATTTTGACATTGATAATTCCGGGAAAACAAATGTCGAACGCTTAATCCGCTACGGACAGAGTTTTCAGGATAACAAAAACGAAATTGAAAATTCGCTTTTTGCTGATTTTGCGGATGAAGTCCAAATTGAACAGCCGAAACTGAATCCGGCGCCGGAATGGCAAAACATGCACAAACTCAATAAAGAAAAGGAAATTATAGGTTTTTATCTCTCTGCGCATCCGTTGGACGAATACAAATATCAGTATCAGTTTTTGCAGGGCGCACTCAGCAAAAAAGCGATTTTAGAAGGTAAAAAAGAAGAAACGGTAGAACTGGAAAAAGTAGTTTTACCGCTCGAAATTTCTGAAGGTGAAGAAAGCGATGAAGATGCTTTGGATTTACCGGCCGAAATTTTAGGTGAAGATGAACAACTCATCGAAGAACCGACAAAAATCGTGGAACCGCGCGGAAACTTTAATTTCCTGAACCTCGATGAAATTGAAAGTTATAAAAATTCGGTTTTTGGGAATAATCAACCGGATTTATTTAATAATGATAAGCTGACCTGGAAAGAAAAACAGGCGATGAAAAATAACACGCCGGAATATATGGTCGCTGGTTTGGTTACAGAATACACCATAAAAGACGGCAAAAATAGCGGTGAAAAAGTGGCTTTTTTAATGCTGGAAGATTACAGCGGAAGTTACTCTTTCCGTTTGGGCGACCGCGATTATATGAAGTTCCGGGATAAAATAGATGTGCAGCGTTTTGTAATTTTCAAAGTGAAATTTTCCCAAGCCAATGACGGCCGCGTTTTCGTAAATATCACCGATGTGACCGATCTTAAAGAAGCTTTTGAAAAGTTTGCAAAAAAAATGACGGTCGTAGTTGATGTTAATGATTTACGCAAAGAAGACGTAGAGTTTTTCCGGAACCAGTTTGGTGAACACAAAGGTGAACAGAAGCTGAACTTTTTCATAAAAAATCCGGCTGATGAAAGCCAGCTTGAAGTCATGAGCATGCAAACCAATATCGAGGTGAACGGCGATTTAATCGGTGTTTTCAATGAAATGCAGAAATACCAGATCTTTCTAAATTAGAAAAAAACCTGCTTTTAGCCCGGAATTTTCCTATTTGCAACGCGGAATTTTTTACCGTATTTTAACCCTTTTTATTACTAATTTCAAGTTATCTGCTTTAAAATCTTAAATAAATTTATAATTTCGCGGAAAACATCCATGAAACCGAAAGTTATTCTTTGCGGCGACGGCGGTGAAAATTTCGAGCAAATACGGCCTTTTTTTGAGAATTCAATTCTCGATGATAAATTTGGTGTTGAAAAAATTTCAGATATTTCCGTACTTCCGGATTTACCACAGAACGAGGGCAGCGTCTTGTTTTTAAATCCGAGTGGTTTTCCAGCGGAAGAGCTTATCCCTTTGATTCAAAATTTAGTCCGGAAAAATCCCTGTTTGAAAGTTATAATTTTTGCTGTTGATCTGGAAATGGCCGATGTCAAAAAACTTTTCGAAAAAGGAATTAAAGCTTATGTCGGCAAAAACGCATCTTCGGCGGAATTAAAAGAAGCTTTTACCGAAGTGCTTTCCAGTAAAATTTATATGACCGATGAGGCGAAAAACCGGCTTGTACATTTTGTATGCGAGGTGGAAGATGCTGAAATCCGGATCCATAAACTCAGCACCGAAATTACGAGGCGCGAAAAAGAAATTTTAAAATTGGTTTGTGAAGGTTTCCGCACCAAAAAAATTGCCGATCAATTAGGAATCAGCCCGCACACGGTGGAATGTCACCGCCGGAATATTATGCACAAATTCAACATCCGTAATTCTGCCAACCTCATAAAATTCGCAAGAGAAAATCATCTAACGGAAAGATAAAAGTAGATTTTAAAAAATTCGGGCCAAAAAGCGGCAAATTTTTATGACTTGGAAACTTTAAAAAAAACATTATCTAAAACTGTTTTATAAAAATTCAACAAAAAGGATTAAAAAACCAAGAAACTATTTTCGTTTCTTGGTTTTTTTTGTACCTTTGCTGCCGAAATTATGGAAGAAAATACAGAATTTTTAGTAAAAGCATCGGAGCTATTTTTAGAACATGGCGCTAAAACGCTGACAATGGACGACATATCCAAAGCGTTCGGCATTTCTAAAAAAACGCTTTATGTAAAGTACAAGAATAAAGAAGAGCTGATAGAAGCGGTTCTTCATTTTAAACTTGATGAAATTATCACCAGACTTCGGTTTCTGGACGATCAGGTTGAAAACGCGGTGGAAAGGATGTTTTGCCGTGATGAACAGATTGATAAAGTTGCAGATTCCAACAACAGTTTGCTCATAAAACAGCTTCATAAATATTACCCGTCGATTTTCAATAAACACATGCTGGAATTTGCGGAAAAATTTTCGCAGGTAATGATTCATAATATCGAAAAGGGCAGAGCTCAGGGTTACTACCGCACCAATTTCGATGCGGAAGTGTATGCGAAATTTTTTCTCCAGCTCATCATGTCGATGGAAAGCTCAATTTATCTGGACCCGAACGTCATCGATAAAGTGTACTACAAAAACGAGCTGATGAATATGTATATGTATGCAATTACCACAGAAAAAGGAAAAGAAATCTTAAAAAAATTAAATAAATAGTATGAAAAAAGTAGCACTAAGTCTTCTTTTTTGCGGTGGTTTGGTTTTCGGTCAGGAAGTGAAAGTTCTTACACTCTCGGAAGCCATTTCTTATGCGCTGCAAAACAAGGCGGCTGCTAAAAAAGCACAACTGGACATTAGAAAAGGCGACGCGCAGATTGCGGAAATAAAGTCGCGCGCGTACCCGAATATTTCATTCAGCAGCAATACGACGTATAATCCGCTGCAGCAGGAATCTGTTTTACCAGGTGAAATTTTCGGTCAGCCGGGCCAGCAGGTGAAAGTTGCTTTTGGCCAGAAATGGGTTTCCAGCAACAATATTCAGCTATCGCAGGTACTTTTTAACCAGGCAGTTTTTACCGGCTTAAAAGCAGCAAAAAGCACGAAAGAGTTTTATATTATCAATGCAGAACTTACTCAGGAACAGATTGTAGAACGCGTTGCAAATGCCTATTACGATGTTTACAAAAGCGAGCAAATGCTTCGCAACGCAGAAAGCAATGTTGAAATTACCAACGCAACCAGCAAAATCATCAAAGGATTATTTGACGCCGGACTTGCGCGAAAAATTGATTATGATCGAACTACAGTAGCGAAAAATAATTTGACCTCAGCCCAGCAGCAGCTTATAAATGCCGTTCAGCTTAGCGAAAACGCACTGAAATTTATGATCGGAATGCCAATGTCGCAGGAAATTACTTTACCGGAGGAAACTTTCGATCCGGCTATTTTACCGGACAGCGATCCCGGAAATTTTGAAAACCGAACTGAACTGAAACTGGCAAATAAACAAATTGAACTGTTGGAATGGCAAAAAAAAGCCACCAAAGCCGAATATTATCCGACAGTTGGTTTAAATGCGAATTACGGTTATCTAGGTCAGGGTGCTAAGTTTCCTTTGTGGAACGGTTCAAGCAACGGCGTGTATTGGTCAGATTTAGCATCGGTCGGTTTACAGATCAATGTTCCGATTTTTAATGGTTTTGCAACAAAAGCGCGTGTAGAACTCAATGAAATTGATATTGAAAAAGCGCAGGCTGATTTGCAGGAAACCAAATTAGGTTTGGATTTAGCGCACAAAAACGCAATGACATTGCTTACAAATAATATGGTCAGCATCAATGTACAGCAGGAAAATTTAAAACTTGCAGAAGAAGTTTTAGCAAACACCAGAGCTAATTATAAATACGGTTTGGCAACTTTGAATGACATTTTAGACGCTGAAAGAGATCTTACCGATGCTAAAAATAACCTTACAAAGGCCAAATTAGATTACAAACTCGCTGAAATAGAATTACTGAAATCCCAGGGCAAACTCAACACATTAAAATAATAAACCAGAAAATGAAAAAGAGAACTTTATATACAATTTTAGCAATTATCGTGGTTGCGGCGGGTTTCTACTTTATTCTTCAAAATAACAAGAAGAAAAACGAAGCTGAAGTTGCCATTGTTGCAGAAAAAAATGCTGATGTTGCAGTGCGTACAGCAACTGTAAAAAAAGAGGAAATTAGCGGCGAATTTTCCTTGAACGGAACTTTTTTACCGAATAAAGAAAGCAAAATTTCGGCGGAAATAAACGGACAGTTAATTGCACTTTACGTAAAAGAAGGAAGTTACGTGCGCGCAGGACAAAGCATCGGCAGACTTGCAGGTGAAAAACTCAACGTGAATGTTGATAACGCAAAAGCCAATTTAGCTCAGGCTCAATCTGCTCTCAGCCGCTACGAAGCTGCGTACAAAACCGGCGGTGTTACAGCTTTGCAGTTGGATCAAGCCAGACTTCAGGTAAAAAATGCAAGATCTCAGGTGCAATCCGCACAACTACAATCCGGTGACACCAATATTATTTCAAAAATTGGCGGTATTGTGAACCAAAAATTTGTAGAAGTTGGTGCTGTTTTAGCGCCGGGAAATCCGATTGTAGAAATTGTGGATATTTCTTCGGTTAAATTAAAAGTTGATGTTGACCAGTCTTTGGTAAGCCAGCTTGCGGTAGGAAATACGGTAAAAGTAAAACCGGATGTAATTGAGGGAGCGATTGACGGTAGAATCACCTTTATTGCACCTGCTGCGTCCGGAGCTTTAAAATTCCCGGTGGAAATTACAGTTCCGAACAGTTTTAATAAACTCAGAGCGGGAATGTACGGAAGCGCAATTTTCAACAATAATGGTGAAAACAGTGTTTTGGTGGTTCCGCGTGATGCTTTTGTAGGCAGTGTAAGCGATAATTTGATTTTTGTAGTGAAAAACAACATCGCTTATTTAACCAAAGTACAAAGTGGTCTGAACTACGGCGACCGCGTTCAGATTCTTTCCGGTTTAAAGGAAGGTGACTTGGTAGTAACCAGCGGACAAATAAACCTTACTGATAAAACCAAAATCAGAATTTTAAAATAATCGATTAAAGAAGAATATGAAATTAGTAGAAGTATCGATTAAAAGACCCAGTTTGGTGATCGTAATGCTTGCCTTACTCATCATCGGAGGACTTTTCAGTTACAGCCAACTGAATTATGAGTTGATTCCGAAGTTTGAGGTTAAGGTAGTTACCGTTTCCACAATTTATCCCGGCGCATCACCTTCCGAGGTGGAAAGCACCGTTTCAAGAAAAATAGAAGACGCAATTTCGTCGTTGGAAGGAATTAAAAAAATTCAGTCGAAATCTTACGAAAGTTTGTCTGTGGTAATCATTCAGTTTAATAATGAAGCCGACGTAGATTTTGCTTTGAATGAAGCGCAGCGGAAAATCAACGCAATACGTTCCGATCTTCCCGATGATATTGAGGAACCGTCGCTCTCGCAATTCTCACTCTCAGACATGCCGATTGTGAGCATGGGAATCACTGCGAATCTTACCCAAAGTGAATTATACGACCTGATCGATCAGAAAATTCAACCGGAATTTTCACGGATCCAGGGTGTGGCAAAAGTAAATATTGTAGGCGGCCAGGAAAGAGAAATCCGAGTAAATCTGGACCAATATAAACTGGAAGGTTACGGTTTAACTATTCCACAAGTTCAGCAGGTTATTTCAACTTCCAACCTGGATTTCCCGACGGGAAGTTTAAAGACGCGTGCGAACAGCACTTTAATTCGTCTTTCAGGTAAAATTAAAACCGTGGACGAACTTAGAAATTTAATTATTTCTTCAGTTAACGGACAAACTGTTAAGCTTTCTGATATTGCTGAAGTTCAGGACACGCAGAAGGAAACCGACAAAATAGCACGTATTGATCAGCAAACCACAATTCTACTGCAGGTTCAGAAACAAACCGACGCCAACGCAGTGGACGTTAGTGAGCGCGTGCGCAAGAAAGTGGAAGAAATGGAAGTTCAGTATAAAGCGCAGAATTTAGAGGTGAATATCGCGAATGACACCTCACTATTTACATTGGAAGCGGCAAACGCGGTAATTAAAGATTTATTTATCGCTGTAGGTTTGGTTGCATTTGTAATGCTCTTTTTCCTTCACAGCTTCCGGAATGCATTGATCGTAATGGTCGCCATTCCAACCTCGTTGATTGCAACTTTCATCGGCTTAAATCTTCTGGGTTATTCCCTGAATTTAATGAGTTTACTGGGACTTTCACTGGTTGTTGGTATTTTGGTCGATGACGCGATTGTCGTCATCGAAAATATTCACAGACACATGGAAATGGGTAAAAACAAAGTTCGCGCGGCGTACGACGGTGCTTCAGAAATCGGCTTTACCGTAACTGCAATTACTTTGGTTATCGTGGTGGTATTTTTACCGATTGCCATCAGTAACGGTTTGGTTTCAGACATTATCCGCCAGTTTTGTGTCACGGTAATTATCGCGACCATGCTTTCGCTGTTGGTTTCATTTACCGTGGTTCCGTGGCTTTATTCCCGATACGGAAAATTAGATTTGATCAGCAAAGATTCTCTTTTCGGTAAAATCATCTATAAATTCGAGGCCGGATTGGCAAAATTTACCGATTTTATTACCGGAATTTTAACCTGGAGTTTAGGACATAAAATCAAAACATTTTTAATTGTTATTGTGCTTTTTGCTTCCAGTATTTTATTGATGGCATTTGGCTACATCGGTTCCGACTTTTTCCCGGGAACAGACAAAGGTGAATTTTTGGTTCAGATAGAAATGCCCAAAGATGTTTCAATTGAAGAAACCAACTTTATGACTCAGAAAGCCGAAGCTTTTCTTCGGAAAGATCCTGCGATTACAAGCATGATTACCACCGTCGGACAGTCCAGCACCGGAATGGGCGGCGCGCAGGCGACGAATTATCAGTCGGAAATCAGTTTGAAACTCATTGATCAGTCCGAAAGAAATGCCAGTTCAAAAGTGTACGCGGCAAGAATCAAACGTGATCTGGAAAAAGAATTAGTTGGTGCGAAAATCACCACAATTCCAATCGGATTTATGGGCGCGGAACAGGCACCATTGCAAATGACTGTTGTAGGACCAAATCTTGACGAGGTAATGGCTTACGCGAAACAGGCGGAAGCACAGCTGAAATCCATCGATGGTTCGTCAGGTGTTGATCTTTCTGTAAAAGAAGGAAATCCCGAAATTATGGTGAGTGTTGACCGCGATAAAATGGCACTTTTAGGTTTAAATGTCGCTACGGTGGGTCAGACTTTACGAACTGCTTTCAGCGGAAACGACA
This sequence comes from Kaistella treverensis, assembly GCF_900114045.1. GTDB lineage: Bacteria > Bacteroidota > Bacteroidia > Flavobacteriales > Weeksellaceae > Kaistella > Kaistella treverensis. The sequence goes on along the minus strand of NZ_FORQ01000001.1, from coordinate 483,378 downwards.
ACAATAAATTCCGAACCGGAAACAGCGAATACGATATCAATATTATTTTAGATGAAGCGTACCGTAAAAGCATTGATGATGTAAAAAACATCAATTTCGTCAACAATGCCGGCGAAAGAATTCAGCTTTCTCAGTTCGCGGAAATCACCAATTCTTCGGGTCCTGCATTGCTTGAAAGATACGACAGATCGCCTTCGGTAACCATCAATTCGCAGGTTGTGGGTAAAACCACAGGAACTTTGGCGGCAGAGTGGGAAGCTAAAATGGCAAACGTAAAAAAACCTGCGGGCGTCACTTGGATTTGGGGCGGAAATATGGAAAACCAAAGTGAAGGTTTCGGAACTTTGGGAGTTGGTTTATTAGCCGCAATTCTCTTGGTTTACATGATTATGGTGGTGCTTTACAATGATTTTGTGAAACCGTTCATCGTTTTGTTTTCAATTCCGTTATCGTTTATCGGTGCGCTTTGGGCACTAGCTTTAACAAACCAGAGTTTGAATATTTTCACCATTTTGGGTGTAATTATGCTGATTGGTTTGGTGGCGAAAAATGCGATTTTACTAGTTGATTTTACGAATCACCGAATGGCCAAAGGTGAAACCATTAATAATGCTTTAATCCAGGCAAATCACGCGCGACTTCGTCCGATTTTGATGACGACCATCGCGATGGTTTTCGGTATGCTTCCGATCGCAATGGCGTCGGGCGCGGCAGCCGGAATGAACAATGGTTTGGCAATCGTAATTATCGGCGGACTGTTATCATCGCTTTTCTTAACATTAATTATCGTTCCGGTGGTTTACTACATTGTGGTGAAACTGGAAGATCGATTTGCAAGCAAAGAAAAAGCAAATTACGAAAATCTGATGGTGGAAGATTACAAACATATTCACCCGGAAAACGAAATCGAATTCTAACGAATAACATTAAATTTAAAGACGCTTCGGATTATCTGAAGCGTCTTTTTTTTATTATTTAAAAAATGAAATTTATTGCCATTTTAACCAGGTATTTTTTGGATTTAATGAAAGGCAGCTTTAAATTCCAGTCCTTCTAAAAATGAAATTTTTTACCGTTTTAGCGGCATATTTTTTAAGTTTAATGAATTTCAGAACGGATTTCAAAGGCTTGTATAAAATTATAAAAAATGGCCGTTTTATCGCGTAATTTTTTTTGGTTTAATGAAATCCAGAACGAACTTAAAAGCTTTTCTAAAACGAAAAAATTTGCCGTTTCAGCTCGATATTTTTTCGGATTAATGAAATTCAGATCGAATTAAAAGCTTTTCTAAAAAAGAAAAATTTGACGTTTTAACGCCTGATTTTTTAAAGTTGATGCGCCTCGATTTTTTTCTGCGAGAGCGTCAGAAATCTTTTGACCAAAAGAACCGCAGAAATCGTCAGTCCCAATCCGAGCGCGATCCACATTCCCCAGGCGCCCATTTTTAAAGTCACACACAGAAAATATCCGAGCGGAATAGTGATAATCCAATACGCGATAAAAGTAATAATCGACGGTATTTTTACATCCTGCATGCCGCGCAGACAACCAAGCGCGACAATCTGAACACCATCAGAAAGCTGGAATAAAGCCGCAATTATAAGCAGTTTTGAAGCAAGCAGAATTACTTCAACATCATCAGCTTTGGTGAAAAATGTAGGTAAAATATTTCTGCCGAAAATAAAAAACAGACCGCACAAAACCATAAAAAGAAATACGATTTTCAAATTATTAATGCCGACGCTTTTTAAACCGATAAAATCGCGCTCACCTGATTTTCGCCCAATCATCACCGTTGACGCAACGCTAAAACCAATACACAAATTGAAAGTAAAAGACGCCATCGATAAAGCAATCTGGTGCGACGCAATATCTTTTGCTGAAATTAGTCCGCAGATAAATGCCGCGCCGGCAAACGCTGTAACTTCGAAAAACATCTGCAAAGCCGTGGGAAAACCAATTTTCACCATCTTGCGGAACATGTCTTTTGAAAATCCTTCAATTCGCAGGTAAAAAGCTTTGATATAACGTCGAGTTGTTTCTTCCTTCAGCAAAACGTAATACAGGAAAACCATCATGAAAACTCTTGCGATTAAGCTCGCCAGCGCGGAACCTTTTACGCCCATTGGCGGAAAACCGAACATTCCTTTAATAAAAACGTAATTCAGCGCGATGTTAATGATATTCGCAAAAATAGTTGCTTTTGTGACTCCAATGGTAAAAGACAAACCTTCGGAAACTTCACGTAAAGTCTGAAACACCATAAACGGCAAAATACTGATCGTCATAATCGCTAAAAAGCTGATGGTATCCGGAATAATTTCCGGCGGCTGATTCATGTGATAGAGTAGTGGTAAGGCGAGCAAAAGCACGATGGACAGCAGCAAACCAATTCCTAAATTAATGACAAAACCATGGCGAAAAACCGAATTGATCGTTTCGTGGTCGTTCACAGAATGCGCTTCCGAAACCAACGGCGGAATTGCCAGTGAAAAACCGAGCGCGAAAACAAATATCGAAAAGAAAACCGCATTTCCTAGTGAAACTGATGCAAGTGCCTGTGCACCAAGCAATTTTCCCACAATAATATTGTCGAATAAATTCACGGAAACCTGACCGACCTGCGTGAGCATTACTGGCAACGCAAGCGTAAGTAAAGATTTGGTATGTTGGGAATTGAGAAATGCCATTACGCGGAAAAATTTCGGCAAAAATACTGCAATCTTTCTGCTTTTTAACTATTTAAATGTTTTCTTTTCAGTGGTGAAATCTGGAAATTAAATTAAAATAAAAAAATGCCGCTGTTCGGGCATTTTTTTCGATTTTGCTAAAGTGTGAAAATTGCTGCTATTCGAGCATCTTTTTCAAATTCAGCGCGTTATGAATTGCAGCGACACCGAAAGTATTATTGAAAAAAAGGTAGGAAGTTCCGCTAGATTTTTTTACCTCGTTTGCCAATTTTTCAAGTTCTTCATCGGAATAGCTCGATTTAAAAATTTCCGGAACACCATGAAATCGGTAATACGCAAAATGCTCGTCATTAATGATGAAATCATCAGGAATGTTTTTCGGAATTGAGACGCCACAAAAAATTAGGCTGTTTTTGTGCAAAATTTCCTGAATTTCATTAGTCCACCAGGATTCATGACGAAATTCCACCACATTTAAATATTTTTTATCGACAGTTTTCAGCACTTTTTCAAGATTTTCCGGCGTATTTTTAAATGACGGCGGAAGCTGAAAAAGAAATCCCGCTAACTTATGCTGAAGCCCGGCAGCAATTTGATCACAAAATTCCACCGTTTGCGACAAAGTATTTTCAAGTTTGCCGACGTGCGTAATCGCTTTGGGCATTTTAATAAAGATTTTAAAATCATCGGTGGTGATTTCTCGCCACCTTTCCAAAGTTTTTGCCGTAGGTTTATGGTAAAATGTGGAATTGATTTCCACCGTTTTAAACGTGGTAGAATAAAACGCAAGGTAATCCCGGGACGCTAAATCTTCCGGGTAAAAAATGCCTTTCCAGTAACCCACGGAAAAGGAAGAGCAGCCGATGAGAACATCACTCTTCTTCATACTTAATCAAGCCGCTGGTAAAACCTTCCCACTGAATTTTACTTCCCAGCAGCATTCCGCCAAGGGCAACAATTTTATCCCGGATTTTTTCCAGAAGCGTGTGGTCATCGGTGTTCGGCGTTTCATTTCTGGCATGAACTTCGGCACAAATTTTTGTTCCCTCGCGTTTGATGATGAAGTTTGAAGTTGCGTCGGAATCCAGAAAATGTTTGGTGTCATTTTCCGGTTTTGTCGGATTTTGACTTGGGCGGACTTTAATAAAAACCGATTCTTTTTCCGGCGTTATTTCTTCCTGAACTTCCTCAATCTGCACCCAATCGTAACCATCATCAGAATTATGCAGAAGCGGAACTTTAATTTTAATAAAATGATTCACCTTCGGTTCTTCCAAAGTTAACTCGCCATTTTCATCGCGCAGTGAAAACTCTGCTTTTTCTTCGCCTGCAAAAAACTCCCACGAATTTACATCGAGGAAGCGTTTGCGTACGGTTTGAAAATGCTGCATTGCTGCCGCATCATCATCAAAAATAATTTCAGAATAAGCGTCGGTTTGTGCACCTTTATACTGGGGAGGGATTTTTGGGTCCATCGCTTTAAAATTTAAAAATTATTATTTAGAAAATTCTTCAACAATTCTTTTGTTAAAAGCCGGTAAATCTTCGGGTGAACGGCTTGTGGTTAAATTACCGTCAGTTACCACTTCTTCATCAACCCAATTTGCGCCAGCGTTTTTCAAATCGGCAGAAACTGAATGGTAAGAAGTCATTTTTTTACCGTTTACAACTTCAGCATTAATTAAGGTCTGCGGGCCGTGGCAAATTGCTGCAACAGGTTTTTCTGCAGCGAAGAAATCTTTAACAAATTGCACTGCTTTTTCATTTCCGCGCACAGTATCCGGATTGATAACGCCGCCCGGCAAGAGCAAAGCGTCGAATGAACTTGCGTTTGCTTCATCAACGGTTTTATCCACAGAAACAGAATCACTCCATTCGTGATCTTTCATGGATTTAATTTTTCCTGGCTTTAAGGATATAATTTCTACGGTCGCACCGGCGTCTTTCAAAGCTTTTACAGGGCTTTCCAGTTCAGATTGTTCGTAGCCGTCTGCCGCAAGAACCGCGACTTTTTTATTTGATAAATTTGACATTTTGATTTTAATTTAAAAATGATATTTTGAATTTGTGTTTTGTAAAAAAGGCCGTAATAGCAGAAAATAAAAGCGGCAAAAGCCGCTTGTTTTTTTATTTTGCTTTCAGATTAATTTCGGTTTTCGCCAGCTTCGTTAAATCTTTATCGCAGGTTTTTTCTTCGTTCAAGGTTTCTAAAAGCAATTTTAAAACCTCTTTTTCACCCAAAAGTTTCGCGTAAGTTGCTAGCGTTCCGTAAGAAGCAATCTCGTAATGTTCTACTTTTTGCGCTGCGGCAATGATTGCAGCATCGCGTACAGCGCCAGGCTCGGTTTCTTCCATGATGCCTTTTGCTTCTTTCAGTAAACCGTCCATGGCGTCGCATTTTACAGCTTCTGGTTTTAGTTTTAAAGCTTTGAAAGCGCCTTCCAATCTTTTCACCTGCATTTCAGTTTCGCTTAAATGTTCATTTACAGCGGCTTTTAAAAGTGGCGATGTGGAATTTTTGGCCATTTTAGGCAGGTTTTTAACAAGCGCTTTTTCAGCCCAGTACATATCTTTCATTCCGTCAACCATAAAATCTCTCAATTTTTCAGCCGCGTCTGCTTTCGGTGCAATTTTTCCTTTGGATGTCGTTTTCGTTGCCATAATAATATTTTATAATGTTAATGTGTTTTTAAAATTTTTAATGAAAAGTGCGCGGAAGGAAATCCGTGAACCTGTTTTTTAGAAGCATCTTGTATGCCAAAATATTGTTGATGAGCGATTAACGCAAAATTTAAAACTAAAAAATTACCTGCGTCAACGGCTAATTTTTTCAAAATAAAAAATCCGGTATTGTAAAATACCGGACTTAGTTTAATTAAGAAAAAGGCTGAAAAGCGGGAAATTATTTTCTGACGAAACTTTCTACATCGCTTGCTGTTACAGGACTTGAACCTAAGATAATTAAACGCTCGATCACGTTTCGGAGTTCACGGATATTTCCGGTCCAGTTGAAGTTTTTTAATGCGTCGATGGCATTGTCATCGAAAGTTTTTAGCGCAGTGCCGTGTTCATCGGAAATAATTTTAGCAAAATGTTTCACCAAAAGCGGAATATCATCTTTTCTTTCGTCAAGCGACGGAACATAAATTTCGATCACCGAAAGCCTGTGGTAAAGATCTTCCCGGAATTTTCCTTCAGAGATTTCCTTTTGCATATTCTTGTTGGTTGCCGCTAAAACGCGAACATCAACCTTAATTTCTTTGTCACTTCCGACAGGTGAAACTTTACTTTCCTGCAACGCACGCAAAACTTTCGCTTGTGCAATCAGCGACATATCACCAATTTCATCAAGGAAAATCGTTCCGTTATTTGCTAATTCAAATTTTCCCTGCTTGTCTTTTATAGCTCCAGTAAAGCTTCCTTTAACGTGCCCAAATAATTCTGATTCAATAAGTTCTGATGGAATTGCAGCACAGTTTACTTCAATCATCGGACCTTTGCTGCGGTCGCTTTGTGCGTGAATTGCGTGAGCTACCAATTCTTTCCCGGCGCCGTTCGGCCCGGTGATCAAAACGCGCGCGTCCGAAGCAGCTACTTTTTCAATCATGCTCTGAATTTTCTTCAAAGCAGGCGATTCACCAATCATCTGGTATTTTTTATTTACCTTCTTTTTCAGAGTTGAATTTTCGGTTTTTAAATGCTGATTGGTTTTCTGTAAATTTCTTTTATCTAATGCATTGCGAACGCTCGTTATCAAACGGTTGATATCGATAGGTTTCGAAATAAAATCGTAAGCGCCGTCTTTCAAACAATCCACAGCAGTATCAATATCAGCGTGCCCGGAAATCATCACAAAAGTGGTGTCGGGTTTTAGCTGAAGACTTTGTTTAAGTAGCTCGGTTCCGGAAACTTTAGGCATTTTTATATCGGAAACCACCAGCGCGAAATCCTCTTTTTCAATTTGTTTTAAACCTTCTAAACCGTCATCAGCAATCACGAACTCGTAATCGGGCAATTCTTCGGAAAGTATGCTTTGCAGCACGCCGGAAATAGCTTTTTCATCTTCAACAATTAAGATTTTCTGCATCAGTAAAATTTTATGGATTTTTTTTAAGTTATTATAGTAGCTGGGTTACAAGCAAAAATCGTACCCCGAAACAGCTAATTTTCTGGGTTTCGGCTGCCAAAAATTGCAGAACCGATGCGCACCGATGTTGCGCCACATTCAATCGCGAGTTTATAATCATTGCTCATTCCCATCGACAGTATAGAAAGTGGTTTTTGCGCGTACAGTTCATCGAAAAGTTTTTTCAACAGCGCAAACTCATTTCGAACCTGAGCTTCATTATCCGTAAAAGTTGCCATTCCCATGAGACCGTTTATTTCGATATTAGGATAATTTCCGTTCAGATATTCAGAGAAAATTTCTTTAGCTTCGAAAGGTTCAAGACCATATTTCGTGTCTTCCTCAGCAATTTTTACCTGCAATAAGACCTTTATTTTTCGGTTATACTTTTCAGCCTGTTTATCAATTTCTTTCAGAATTTTTCGCGAATCTACACTTTGAATGGTGTCGATAAATTCCGCAATATATTTTACCTTATTCGTCTGCAAATGCCCGATCAGATGCCAGTGAATATCTTTTGGTAACTCATTATATTTCTGTACAAGTTCCTGCACTTTATTTTCCCCGAAAACGCGGTGTCCTAAGTTATAAACGCGCTCAATCGTTACTGCATCATAGGTTTTGGAAACTGCGACCAGTTGTACCTTTTGTGGCAAATCTTTTACGATATTGGAATAATTAGTTTCGATACCGGCTGGTTGCTCCGTCATTTTGGTAAAATTACTTTAAAGAATGCGTTAAATAATTCTTCAAATTTACCCTTTTTCCCCCGGAATTGCAAAGCAACAGCTATATATGAGATTTAACAGTTTTTGCAATTTGGGTGATTTCACCTATTTCTATATAATTATTAATGATATATTTGTTTTAAAGAGGATTTCCTGTTAAAAAAATACATCCATGGATCGGATTAAAGTCGCTATTGTTGATGACCATCAGCTTGTTTCCAAAGCATTGGAAAACATGATTTCGCTTAGTCCGGATTTTAAAGTAGTGATGAACTGCTACAATGGTGAAGATTTCCTGAATAAGCTGAAAGACCAGAATGACATGCCCGAAGTCGTTTTAATGGACATTAATATGCCCAAAAAAAACGGCGTTGAAACCACGGCAGAAGTTACCGCAAATTATCCACAGGTTAAAGTCATCGCGCTGACGATGGAAGATAACGAAAGCACCATTATCAATATGCTGAAAGCAGGTGCCAAAGGTTATCTCCTGAAAGATATGTCGCCGGATATTCTTTTCAACGCTATTAACATTGTGCACGAAAAAGGTATTTTTTACACCGACATCGTTACACAGAGCCTGCTGAAAATTCGGACCGAAGAAAAAGTGATGCAGGAAATAAGCGAAACGCTTAAGGAACGCGAAATTGAATTTATAAAAAATGCATGTTCCGAGTTAACCTATAAGGAGATTGGTGAACAGATGTGCGTAAGCCCAAGAACAGTTGACGGCTACCGGGATTCCGTCTTTGCGAAATTAAATGTGAAGTCGCGCGTAGGAATTGTTTTATTTGCTATTAAACACAAGCTAAATTAAAAATGGGTGTTTTCACTCTTTTTTTGCCTTGTTTAATGCTGTACTATTGTCCTAATTATATGAACACAAATAATGAAAAATGAGTAGGAGCCGGTTTTTAGCCGGCTCTTATTTCTTTAAAACCTTTTGAAAAAAATTTTATAATTCTAAAAGTTTTTTTTGCAACAGCGCCATTCCTTCCGTTGCGGTCGTTTGGTAAAAATGAAAATTTCCACCCAAACTCCTCGGAATTTCCGGATCAATGACGTAAATTCCGCAGTCTGGTGAAACGTCATAAAGCAATCCCGCGGCCGGATAAACATTTAACGACGTGCCGATTACCAGAAAAATTTCCGCCTGCTGGACCAGTTTTTCTGCTTTTTCCATTTCGGGCACCATTTCACCAAACCACACGATATGCGGCCGTAATTGTTGTCCGTTTTCGCTTAAATCTCCGACATTCAAATCTTTTTCCCACGGAATTATTCCCGAATAGGAATTTACGGGCCGCGCTTTTTTCAGTTCACCGTGAAGGTGCAAAACATGAGTTGAACCCGCGCGTTCATGGAGATCATCAACATTTTGAGTGATGATATTTACCTCAAAATCCTTTTCTAATTCTGCTAAAATTTCATGTGCTCTGTTTGGCTTCACTTCCAAAAGTTGCCGGCGCCTCGCATTGTAAAAATCCAGGACCAATTGCGGATTTCGCGCGAAACCTTCGGGGCTCGCAACATCTTCCACGCGGTGTTCTTCCCATAAACCATTGGAATCGCGAAAAGTTTTAACGCCACTTTCTGCTGAAATCCCGGCACCCGATAAGACCACTAATTTTCTTTTCACCTTTTTCATTTAAAAATCGAAATTATAAAAAAATGCCTGTTTAACGGCAAAAAAATCTTTTTTAACTTTGTGGTACTTCTGCAAACCATGATTCAAAACAAAAAAAATTTAAAAATTCGACCCGCACTAACAAACGATATTCCGGAAATCTGGAAAATATTACAACAGGCTATTGCCCGGCGACGGGAAGATGGAAGCCCACAATGGCAGGACGGTTATCCCAACGAGGAAATCGTGCGCAAAGACGTTGCCGAAAACCATGGTTATGTTTTTATTTTAAATGAAAAAATTGCCGGTTATGCAGCCCTATTTTTCGATCTTGAACCAGAATACGAAGTACTCAAAACCTGGGAAAACACGCCGCCTTATGCCGTAATTCATCGTGTAGCAGTAGGTTCAGATTTTTTAAAAAAAGGCATTGCGACGGAAATTTTCCGGCTGATAGAAAAACTGGTTATTGAAAAAGGAATTGAAAGCATCCGCGTTGATACCATTTTCGATAACATAGGAATGCTTCGGGTTTTCGAAAAACTTAATTACAGGTATCGCGGTGAAGTTTATTTCCGCGGTTCGGCGAGAAAAGCTTTTGAAAAAAAACTGTAAAAAGCTAAATCTGAAAAATTTGCCAAAATAGCACTGAATTTTTCGGTAACGCAGCTCAAATCACTAAATTTGTAATTCAACAATAATTTATTTCCATGTCAAAAAAAGCAATTTTAGCAATTTTAGACGGTTGGGGTTTAGGCACCGATCCCAAAATTTCCGCCATCGCACAAGCAAACACACCATTTATCGATTCGTGCTACGAAAATTTTCCGCACACGACGCTTGAAGCCAGTGGTATTGCGGTGGGTCTGCCGTTCGGACAGATGGGAAATTCGGAAGTTGGTCACATGAATCTTGGCGCAGGACGCGTAGTTTACCAAAATCTTGTGAAGCTGAATATGGCGGTGGAAAACGCCACACTTGGAAAAGAAAATGTAATCACCCGCGCTTTTGAATACGCGGCTGAACACAAAAAGCAGGTACATTTTATCGGCCTTGTTTCTGATGGTGGCGTGCATTCGCACATCAATCATTTAAAAGGATTATTAACCGCAGCGCATGAATTTGGCTTGGATAACAATGTTTACGTACATGCTTTTACCGACGGCCGCGACTGCGATCCTCATTCGGGCAAAGGTTTTCTGGAAGATTTAATACATCACATGAACCTGACGACCGGTAAACTTGCGACCGTTATCGGCAGATATTACGCGATGGACCGTGATAAAAGATGGGAACGCGTAAAATTAGCCTACGACGCGATGGTGAAATGCATTGGCGAACCAAGTTTAGATGTGCTGCAAACCATAGAAACCTCTTACCAAAATGGAATCACCGATGAATTTTTGAAACCGATTATCGCTTTGCGCGACGGAAATTTGCCAATGACAAAAATAGGGCAGGACGACGTGGTTTTCTGCTTCAATTTCCGTACAGACCGCGGACGCGAAATTACGCAGGCGCTTTCCCAGGAGGAATTTTCAGAGTACGGAATGCACCCGCTGAATCTTTATTACGTAACAATGACGAATTATGATAAAGATTTTAAAAATGTAAAAGTAGTTTTCAACGAAGATGTTTTGCAGGAAACCATGGGCGAGGTTTTGGCAAAAAACGGCCGCACGCAAATACGTGTAGCTGAAACTGAAAAATATCCGCATGTAACCTTCTTTTTTTCCGGAGGACGCGAAGATGTTTTTGATGGTGAAAGACGTTTGCTTTGTCCAAGTCCGAAGGAAGTTCCGACTTACGATTTTAAACCTGAAATGTCTGCTTTTGACATCACCGAAAAAATATTGCCTGAAATTGAAAACGAAACTGCCGATTTTATTTGCTTAAATTTTGCAAATGCGGATATGGTCGGCCACACCGGCGTTTTTGATGCGGCAGTAAAAGCTGCTGAAACCGTTGACCAATGCATCCAAAAAGTAGCGACTGCAGCTTATGAACATGGTTACGCGGTTTTTATTCTGGCTGATCACGGGAACTCCGATGTAATGATGAATGATGACGGTTCACCAAACACGCAGCATTCGACGAATTTAGTTCCGCTAATTGTAATGGACAAAGACAAAACGTGGCAATTAAAACCCGGAAAATTAGGCGATATAGCACCGAGTATTTTAAAAGTAATGGGTGTACCAATTCCCGAGGTGATGACTGGCGATATTTTGGTGGAATAAACTAAATCTAAATTTTGGAGAGGTAATTGCTAGCAAAAAAGAATTATAATTGATTATTAATCAATTAATTCGGATAATTTTTAATTATTAAATGCGTTATGCAGTAAATAATAATTTTAATTTATATTTGTAAATTATAAAAAATAGGCAGAAAATGTACGATAAATTAGTGAGAATCGAGGTAATGAGAACTTTAGGGAAAGATGTGGACAATTTTATTTCCTCTTACCTGACTCCCGTAGAAAAAATTTGGCAACCTACCGATTTTCTGCCAGATCCAAGTGCAGACAGTTTTAAATATGATGTGGAAGAACTGCAAACCTACGCGCGGGAAATGGGTTACGATCTTTTCGTTACTTTAATTGGTGACTGTATTACCGAAGAAGCGCTGCCAAGCTACGAATCCTGGTTAATGGGTGTAGATGGCGTTGGTGTGGAGGAAAGAAGTGGCTGGGCGCAATGGGTGCGCAGCTGGACCGCAGAAGAAAACCGCCACGGCGACCTTTTAAACAAATATCTTTACCTCTGCGGCCGCGTAAATATGCGCGAGGTGGAAATCACCACCCAATATTTAATTCAGGATGGTTTTGACATTGGCACAACCATGGATCCTTACAGAAATTTTGTTTATACAAGCTTTCAGGAAACTGCTACAAATATTTCTCACCGTAGAGTAGGTTCCTTAGCAAAACAGTCCGGAAACACCAAACTTTCACGGATGTGTGGTGTAATCGCTGCTGACGAAGCTCGACACGCGAAAGCCTACAAACATTTTGTTACCAAAATTTTCGAACTCGATCCTTCCGAAATGATGCTGGCTTTTGAAGATATGATGCGCAAAAAAATTGTTATGCCTGCACATTTGATGCGCGAATCGGGCCAGACGGCAGGTGAGCTTTGGGATCATTTCTCAGATGCAGCACAGCGAGCAATGGTTTATACCGGTCAGGATTACATCAATATTTTAAGTGACCTTTTGGACGAATGGAAAATCGAGCACCTTTCAAACCTGACAGAAAAAGCCCAAAAAGCGCAGGAATATTTGGTGAAATTACCTTCAAGACTTCAAAGAATTACCGACAGAATTGCAACACCGGATTTAGAATATCAATTTAAGTGGGTTAAATCGTAAGATTTTTCGTTTTTACTAAATAATGCAGGAATTAAATCCTGCATTATTTTTTTACTTTTTCATAAAGAACCGAAATTTAGTACCTTTGCAATTCTGAAATTTAAATATAATGACCAACAGCAAGAAATTAGCGATTGATTTTGACGGAACCATTGTCGATGATGCATATCCCGGAATTGGAAAACCGAAAATATTTGCTTTTGAAACGCTGAAAAAATTGCAGTCGGACGGTCACCGCTTAATTTTGTGGACTTTTCGCCACGGAAAAACGCTCGATGAAGCGGTAGAATTTTGCAAAAAAAATGGTGTTGAATTTTATGCGGTAAATTCCAGCTTTGAAGGTGAAATTTTTGATAACAGTCAGGCTTCACGAAAAATTGATGCTGATTTGTTTATCGATGACCGAAATCTTGGTGGTTTTCCGGGTTGGGGCGAAATCTACAACATCATCACCGAAAGAATTGAATTTCGGGTAGAAGGCAGAGAAGTTTTGCCTTATTCTAAAATTAAAAAAGAAAAAAAGAAAGGATTATTCTGGTAAAAAATATCCTGCTTTTTTCACATATTTTTACGCTTTGATACAATTAAAAACCATAGAAGAACTCCGCTTGATGCGCGAAAGCGCGCAATTGGTTTCCAAAACTTTGGGTATGCTTGCAAAAGAAATCAAGCCCGGAGTTTCCACTTTACACCTCGATAATTTAGGAGGCGAATTTATCCGCGACCACGGCGGCGAACCGGCATTTTTAGGAATGTACGGTTTCCCGAAAAACCTTTGTATATCACCAAATGCCGAAGTTGTTCACGGCATACCAAACGAAAAACCGCTAGAAGAAGGCGATATTTTGTCGGTAGATTGTGGTGTTTATATGAATGGTTTTTACGGCGACCACGCTTATTCATTTGGAGTGGGAAATATTGCGCCGGAAACCGAAAAATTACTGAAAGTTACCAAAGAATCTCTGTACAAGGGAATCGAACAATGCGTTCGTGGTAAAAGAGTTGGAGACATTTCAAACGCCATTCAAACCTACTGTGAAGCTCACGGTTACGGTGTCGTGCGCGAACTGGTTGGTCACGGACTTGGTAGAAAAATGCACGAAGATCCGCAAGTGCCAAATTACGGACGAAAAGGCAGCGGTAAAGTTTTGAAAGACGGTATCGTACTCGCGATTGAACCGATGGTAAATTTAGGTACAGAAAAGGTGAAATTTCACAGCGACGGCTGGACGGTAACTTCAAAGGATAATTCACCATCAGCACATTTCGAACACGACGTTTGCATCATTGCCGGGAAACCCGTTTTACTTTCAACTTACCGATATATCTACGAAGCGCTGGGAATAGTAAGCGATGAGGAAAAACCATTTACAATGGATTTTTAATGAAAAAAATAGCAAAATTTCTACTCAACACAGTTCCAAGACCGCTTTTAATCAATTTGAGTATTTTGCTGCGCCCTTTCATTTATTTTATTTTTAAAGGTGACCGGTTTACGGACCCAATCGACGGTAAATCTTACCGGAAATTTTTGCCTTACGGTTACGGAAAGCAGCGTGAAAATGCGCTTTCACCCGGAACTTTAAGCCTGGAACGACACCGGCAAATGTGGCTTTACCTACAAAATGAAACCGAGTTTTTCACCAAAAATTACAAAGTTTTACACATTGCGCCGGAACAGGAATTTCTAAGAAGATTTAAAAAACTGAAAAATCTCGATTATATTTCCGCTGATTTATTCTCACCAATCGTAGATGTAAAAGCGGATATTTTAGATTTACCTTTTGAAGACGAGAGTTTTGATGTCATTTTTTGCAACCACGTTTTGGAACATATCGAAAAAGATGCGCAGGCGATGAGCGAACTTTTTCGGGTGATGAAAAAAGGCGGTTGGGGAATTTTTCAGGTTCCGTTAAAAAACTCTTTAGAAAAAACTTACGAAGATTTTTCGATTACCGACAAAGCTGAAAGACAGAAACATTTTGGCCAGTACGACCACGTACGCTGGTACGGAATGGACTATTTTCAGCGATTGGAAAACACCGGATTTTCTGTAGATGTAAATTACTATTCCAAAAAATTCAGCCCAAATGACCGGAAAAAATTCGGTCTTTTAGAAAACGAAATTCTTCCAATAGTTCGAAAAGGCTAGCTACTTTTCCAGATTTTTCAAGGCGTTCAGCATATCAATTCCTTTTCCGAGCGCCGGTTTAAATAAATCTCCGTTTTTCTTAATTCGATCCAAAGCATTATAAATATTGAAATCTGTCGGTTTTAAACCTGATTTTACTTCCTCCCAGTTTAGCGGCATGGAAACCGGCGCACCAGGTTTTGGCCGAACGCTGTACACACTTGCTAAAGTCTGGCCGCCACGATTTTGCAAATAATCCAGATAGATTTCGTTTTTTTCTCTTTTCTTTAAACTTCTTTCAAGTGTGGTAATTTCCGGAACCAGTTGCTGTACTTTCTGCATCAGCAGGTGCGCAAAGTTTTTTACCTGCTCATAGTCATATTTTCCGCCCATCGGAATAAAAATATGGATGCCGGAACTTCCGGAAGTTTTGCAGTAACCTTCAATTTTTACCTGATCCAGAACTTCTTTTGTTGCCAGCGCAACTTCTATAACATCTTCAAAAGTATTGCCTTCCGAAGGGTCCAAATCCAGCGCCAGCCAGTCTGGAAATTCCAAATTATCAATTTTGGAATTCCATGGATTTAAGTCAATACAGCCGAGATTATTCAAATACGCCATATCCGCCGCGGTATTGCAGACCAAATACTGAATGTCTTTTTCGTTTGATTCCGAAAAAATAGTCGCTTTTTCAATCCAGTCCGGCGCGCTGTCACCAGCATCCTTGTGGTAAAAACTTAAACCTCCGATACCGTTCGGAAAGCGGTTTAACGATTGTGGGCGGTTTTTTAAATGTGGTAAAATATATTTTGCAACAGATTGGTAGTATTCAACCAAATCTCCTTTGGTAATACCGCTTTCCGGAAAGTAAACTTTGTTTTGGTTTGTTAATTTTACCGTTTGTTTCCCTATTTTTTTCTCCTGTTCATTCTCGCGTGTTTTTTTCATAGTTTTTGTTTTTGAGGATGAAACTTTGGTTTCTGCATTTTCTACTTCTTCCTCTTTTTTCGGTGCTTTTTTGGCACTTTTTTCCGGTTTTAGATCTTCACCTAAAGACGTTTTTTTTATGTCTACCTTTTCTTTGTCTGTTCGGATTCCAAGGAAAACGGGATGACGGAAAATACCGTCGCCGGTTTTTTCGGTAAATTTTATTTCGCAGACAATTTCAGGTTTTACCCAGGTTGCTTTGGTGTTGGTTTTCGGAACATCTTTGAAAGGTGCTTCAGATGTAATTAAAGGTTCAAATAGTTCGTACAGTTCTTCAAGTTTTTTATTGCTGAAACCCGTGCCCGCATGGCCGCAATATTGCAGTTCACCATTTACATAAGTGCCCAGAATTATAGCGCCAAACTGTTTGCGGGAACCTTTCGGTTCGGTAAAACCACAAATCAGCACATCTTCGGTTTGCTGAAATTTAATTTTAAGCCAGTCTGCACTGCGCGCGCCTTCGGTATATATACTCGTAATTTTTTTAGCAATCATTCCTTCCAGATTCATCTTTTCAATTTGATTGAAGAAGTTTTTACCCTTTTCGGGAATGTGCTCACAATATTTTACGACATCATTTTCAACTAATGCGTCTTTCAGCAATTCTTTTCGTTCAATTAAGGTTAAATTTTCGGTAGATTTTCCGTTCAGCCAAAGTAAATCGAAAACCTGGTAAGTCATCGCCATATTAGGGTGATCACCAATTTGCTGTAAAGCTTGAAAATCCGGCTGACCTTTGGAATTAAAAGCCACAATCTCTCCATCCAAAACCATTGGAAATTTTTGATCTTCTAAAGCTTCGCTGATTTTGTAAAATTTCTCAGAAAATGAAAGTCCGTTTCTGGAATATAAAAATTTGGTGTTTTTTCGCAAGTCCGCAATAGCACGATAACCGTCCCATTTTATTTCGAAAACCCAGTCTTTGCTGTCGAAAGCTTCTTCCCCAACCTTTGCCAACATTGGTTTCATGAAATCTTTCAGCTTTTTTTCACCGGTAAGTGCAGATGTGTAATTTTGGAAAGATTTTGTGAAATTTTCAGTGGTTTTTACCGTTTTTTTTTTCGAAGGCCGGTTTTCCTCCCGCTCAGTAACTTTGGATTTTTTCGGAACGTGATCTTCAGAATCATACTCATCTAAAGCAAATTTATCTTTATGCTTAATCAGCAACCACGCATTATCATCTTTTGGATTTTTAATTTTTACAAGGGCAAATTCACCTTTTAATTTTTTACCATGAAGAATAAATTTCAACGATCCTTTATGCAGCTCGCTGCGCATAACCAAATCATCAGCTTTTCCTTCCGCTTTTTCTAAAGGTTCATAAGTGCCGGAATCCCAAACTTCAACCTCGCCGCCACCATAATTTCCTTCGGGAATACTGCCTTCAAAATCGCGGTAAGAGTAGGGGTGATCTTCGGTCATCATCGCCAGGCGCTTATCTTTTGGGTTTAATGAAGGACCTTTCGGCACCGCCCAACTTTTCAGCACGCCGTCCATTTCAAGCCTGAAATCGTAATGCAAGCGCGTTGCAGAATGCCGCTGAATCACAAAAATAAGTTCGCCTTCACTTTTTTTCGTTTTCCCTTCCGGTTCCGATGTTTCCTCGAAATTCCGTTTTTTATTGTATTCTTCCAGTGGCATATCAGGAGACTTTTTTGGTTTTTTTAGAACTTTCCAAACTTGCTTTAAGCTGCGCCATCAAATCCACCACTTTTCCGGTTTCTTCCGGCTCTTCGGTGGTTTTTTTCACTTTTTTACCCTTGGCCTTGCTTTCGATAATTTTCAGCAAATCATCGTTGTAGGTATCTTTGTATGCGGCGGGATTGAATTTTTCTGATGTTTGGTCGATTAACGAAATCGCCATTTTCAGCTCACCGGCTTTTGGATCTTTTGCCGCGGGCAATTTTAAATCTTTGTAATCACGTATTTCCTGCGCGAAACGCAAACGGTTTACAATTAAAATTTCGTCATTATACGGGCGAATCATGCCGAAAATTTCTTTATCCCGCATAATAAAGGTTCCGATACCGGCTTTTTTAGTTTCGCTTAAAGCCTTGAGCAATAAGTTATAGGCGTTTTCAGCATTTTTTTGGGGCTCCAAAAAATAGGGAACTTCAAAATAAACCGAATCGATTTCCTCTTCCTGAACAAACTGTTCAATGGAAAAAACCTTGGTTTTTTCTGGTGCGACGGCGGCGTAATCTTCAGGTTCCAGAATCACATAATTGCCGTCGATCATATAGCCTTTCACAATATCCGCATACTTAACTTCCTTGCCGGATTTCTCGTTCACCCTTTTAAATTTGATATTTGCGTGGTCGCTTTTATCCAACATATCCAAATCTAAGTTGGAATCCTGCACTGCAGAATACATTTTTACGGGAATGTTTACGAGACCAAAACCGATTGCGCCGTTCCAAATCGCCTTCATAATTACATTTTTAATGATTTGCCGTAATGAAATAATTATGCCTTTCTGCTTGCCGCTCATACGCTTACGATTTTTCAAAACGGAAAAATTTATCGTTTTAAGCCGGTATTTTTTAAAGCTTGGATCGAAGCTGGACCGGCTAAAATTCCTTAACTTTGTTCACTTTAAAAAACTGAAAATTTTGAGCGCACATAAAGCAGGATTTGTAAATATAGTCGGGAAACCAAACGCAGGAAAATCTACACTTCTCAATCATTTAATGGGCGAGAAACTCGCGATTGTCACCCAAAAAGCACAAACCACCAGACACCGTATTTTCGGGATTTATAATGAAGATGATCTGCAGATTGTTTTTTCGGATACTCCTGGTGTTTTAGATCCAAAATACGGACTACAGGAAAAAATGATGGATTTTGTAAAGGATTCTTTACAGGACGCGGATGTTTTTTTGTTCATTGTTGATATTACCGACCGCACGCCGCCAAGCGAGTTTTTAATTGAAAAACTCAATAAAATTCCGGTGCCGGTTTTAATTTTAGTCAATAAAATTGATGCATCTAACCAAACCGATTTGGAAAAAGTGATGGAGGAGTGGCATGAACGCATTCCGAAAGCTGAAATTTTACCAATTTCCGCAATTACTGGTTTTAATACCGAAGTTATTTTACCAAAATTAAAATCGTTGTTGCCGGAAAATCCGCCTTATTACGATAAAACGCAATACACCGACAAGCCTGAACGCTTTTTTGTGAACGAAGCAATACGCGAAAAAATATTATTGAATTATGAAAAAGAAATCCCGTACTCCGTAGAAGTCGTAACAGAAATGTTCAAGGAAAAAGAGGGAATTATCTTCATTGATGCGGTAATTTTTGTGGAAAGAGACACACAGAAGGGAATTATTATCGGTCACAAAGGTGATGCAATAAAAAAAGTGGGTACAGAAGCACGACTCGACCTTGAAAAATTCTTTGATAAAAAAATTCACCTGAACCTTTTTGTAAAGGTGAAAAAAGACTGGCGCAAAAACGACCGTGACTTAAAGAATTTTGGCTATAGATAGCAGTTGTAGGAAATATTTCTTACTTTAGTCTCTTTTTAAAATTTTTATCACTAAAAATACTTCAATGAGTTACTTTACTTCTGTTAAGGACAATCCGGAAATTAATAATATCATCATGCTATTTGCCCGTATTTTTGCTGGCGTTTCCATGATCATGCTTCACGGTTTACCGAAACTGATGTTGCTTTTAGGTGATAAAGAAATTCAGTTTTTTAATTTTCTTGGAATCGGGATGAAGGCGACTTTGATTTTGGCGATAATTATCGAGCTTATTTGCTCTTTTTTACTGATTATTGGTCTTTTTACACGCGGTGCGGCGTTGGTTTTAGCTGCCATCATGTTTATCGCAGCTTTCGTGGTTCACTTTTCGGATCCGTTCAGCGTACGCGAAACCAGTTTACTTTATTTAACCATTTTTGCGCTCATTTTTACATTTGGTCCAAGATATTTTTCGGTGGACCGAATGATTTCAAGCCGCAGAGATTCTTCCTGGTAAAAGGCTATTTTTTTTGCTTTTAGATATTTAAACCAACTTTTATTGTTGGTTTTTTTATGCTGTTTTATATGTTGTAAATAAGACTAATTTTTAATAGTTTTGATAAAAAAGTATTCATGAGAAAAACCTTAATCACGGTAGCGCTCCTTTTCATAGGTTTTGCGAGCGCCCAGGAAAACATTTCATACCAGAAACCTTCGGCAGAAATTCTTAAACTTGCAGATTACGAGCGTGCACCATCTGTAATGATGGACAGCAAGCGCGACTATATGATTTTTTCCTACCGTCCAACCTATAAATCTTTAGACGATTTAAACCAGGATGAAATGAAACTTGCGGGTTTGCGCGTGAATCCTGTTACCAATATTTCAAGTTCTATAACTTATGTAAACAATCTGAAAACCAAAAGGTTAAAAGATAAAACCGAAACTCAGGTTAAAGGTTTACCTGCAAACGCTAAAATTGCATACATGAATTTTTCTCCGGACGAGAAAAAAGTGGCGTTTACAAATACCAGCGCAACTGCGGTAGAACTGTGGATTTTAGATTTAGCTACAAACACCGCGAAAAAAATTTCTACGCAGCCGCTAAACGCGAATTTAGGAATGCCGTTCACTTGGATGGCAGATTCTCAGCATCTGATTGTAAAACAAATTCCTGCCAACAGACCGGAATTAATTGATGATAAAAAAAACTTGCCGACCGGACCAACAGTTTCAAACTCCGACGGTAAAGTTTCCCAAAACAGAACGTACCAGGATTTGCTGAAAAATCCGCAGGACGAAGCAAACTTTGAGACTTTAGCAAAAGCTGAACTGGTGAAAATCGGTATTGATGGAACCCAGGAAAAATTTAAGCCTGCGGAAATTTATTCCTCGATGAGTTTTTCACCGGATGGTAATTATCTGATGCTGACGACGATTCAAAAACCGTATTCCTACATCGTGCCGCTCAACCGTTTCCCGATGACTTCTACCATTTACGATAAGGACGGAAAATTGGTAAAAACCGTCAACGAAACGCCTTTAAATGAAATTATGCCGAAAGGTTTTTCCTCGGTAAGAAAAGGTAAAAGAAATATGTCGTGGCGAGATGACCAACCGGCAACATTGGTTTACGCTGAAGCTTTAGACGGCGGTGATCAGTCGAAAGATGTTGAATTCCGTGATGAAATTTTCCTTTGGGAAGCGCCATTTACCGCGGCACCAAAATCTTTCTTTAAAACCAAGCAGCGTTTTAACGGTATTGAGTGGTCGAACGGGAATTATGCCGTTGTTTCCGATGATTGGTACGATACCAGAAACACAAAAACCTATTTGATTAACCTCACAGACGGAAGTTCAGCAAAAATTGATGACCGAAATTATCAGGACGTTTACAGCGATCCGGGAAATTTTGCGGATACTAAAAACAAATTTGGCCGAAATGTAATTGATGTTCAAAACAATACCGTAAAATTGGTGGGCGCAGGTTTCACCAAAAATGGACAATTCCCGTTCATCGATGAACTCGATTTAAAAACCTTCGGAAAGAAAAGAATTTATACTTCAAAACTTAAAAATTCTAAAGAAAGTATTGTTGATATTTTAGATAAAAATAATGTTTTGGTTGTGGAGCAGTCCGCGACTTTATATCCGAATTATTTCATCCGAAATTTAAAAAACGGAAAAGCTGTTCCCGTAACCAACTTCGACAATCCGTTTGAAAGCATTAAAAACGTGTACAAAGAGGTAATTACCTACAAACGGAATGATGGAGTAGTGCTCAGCGGAACGCTTTATTTACCGGCAAACTACGACAGAAAAAACCACAAAGAAAAATTGCCGCTTTTGATTTGGGCATATCCGACGGAGTATAAAGACAAAAATACCGCTGGACAAAGCACGCAAAATCCAAACGATTTTACGTTCCCAAGCTATGGATCGTTTATTTATTGGGTAACCAAAGGTTACGCGGTGCTGGACGATGCTTCGTTCCCCATAATTGGTGAAGGAAATACCGAACCGAATGACACTTTTATTACACAATTGGTGGCGAATGGTAGAGCTGCAATTGATGCAGTGGATAAATTAGGTTATATCGACCGTACTAAAGTTGCTGTTGGCGGACATTCCTACGGCGCATTTATGACGGCCAACTTGCTTACACATTCAAAAGATTACGCCTGTGGCATTGCGCGAAGTGGCGCGTATAACAGAACGTTGACGCCTTTTGGTTTCCAGAGTGAGCAGAGAAATTACTGGGACGTTCCGGAAATTTACAACACAATGTCGCCATTTATGCAAGCAGACAAAATGAAAACTCCGTTGTTGCTGATTCACGGTGAAGCGGATAACAATCCGGGAACATTTACCTTGCAAACTGAAAGATATTTTCAGGCGCTGAAAAATCTTGGTGCACCTGTTAGAATGGTTCTTTTACCAAAAGAATCTCACGGCTACGCTGCTAAGGAAAATGTTTTGCACACTTTGTGGGAACAGGATCAGTTTTTAGAAAAATGCTTAAAATAACAGCTAAAAAAGCCTTCCGGACTGGAAGGCTTTTTTAATTCTCTAGCTTGATTAATTTAAATGAAGCAAGGAATGGAAATTATGTACTAAAAAACTATATTTAAAAATCAGAAACAAATTCAATTTAACATAATATAAATTATAGGCGTTTTTAGAATATAATTTATTGCCGCTTATTTCAGCATATTTTTTTGATTTACCATTATACTGCTAAAGCTTGCAGCGAAAAATTCCCACCTCTTTGAGCAAATTTTTCAATTTTAAATTTACCACAAAGAATTAAAAATCAAAATTTGAAAAATTCCGCTTTATTCGGGCATTTTTTTCGGTTTTTAAGTAAAGCCAAATCAGCACTTCAAAAAATTTACTTAAATTTAAATCTCAAAAAAAACTACAACAATAAACTTATGAAAAACTTTATAGCGGCATCAGCAATTATTCTGTTTGCACTCGCTTGTGAGAAAAAAGCAGATGAAACGGTG
Source organism: Kaistella treverensis (assembly GCF_900114045.1). GTDB lineage: Bacteria > Bacteroidota > Bacteroidia > Flavobacteriales > Weeksellaceae > Kaistella > Kaistella treverensis. Next base: position 460,735 of record NZ_FORQ01000001.1, on the reverse strand, counting down.
GTTACAAACCAGTCCAACCAGGATTCTATGGTGATTCCGGAGTCCAACGAAGCGGTGGAATCCTCCACGCTTCAAACCTGTTATATGGAAGCTATTGGAAAAGATACCGTTTTCCTTTCGCTGGAAGATAATCTCGGAACTTTCATCGGAAAAATGCGCTATAAAAACTTCGAAAAAGACAGCTCTCACGGCGATATAATGGGAAGCCAAAATGGCGACACGCTAAAAATTGTGTATACTTTTCAGGCGGAAGGAACAACTTCTGAACGCGAAATTTATTTCCTTAAAAAAGACGGTTCACTCCTCGAAGCCACCGGTTTATACGATGTTGACGGCATCAAATCCGTTTACGCAAATACGAAAGATCTGAAATACGATGGTCACGTTTTAAAGCAAACCGACTGTACCGATTTCGACAAAAATTTCGTGCTTAAATAGCCAAAATTTTTCATTTTATCGGTTTCCTGGAAATTATTCACAATATTTTTCCAGCATTTTAAATTATCTTAAATTAGGCAAAACAACATCTATGTCTTACTACCCTTTGACTTCCATCCCCGATTACTACGGAATTGACAGCTTATTGACTGAGGAACACCTGCTTATACGGCAGTCGGTTCGCGACTGGATTGAAAGTTTTGTAATGCCGAAAATTGATGACGCGGCGCAACATCATACTGACATTCCGGATTTAATGAAAGAATTGGGAAAAATCGGTGCTTTAGGGCCATATATTCCTGAAGAATACGGCGGTTCCGGACTTGACCAAATTTCCTACGGAATTATCATGCAGGAATTGGAGCGCGGCGATTCTGCCGTACGTTCCGCAGCTTCCGTGCAGAGTTCTCTGGTGATGTTTCCGATCAATGAGTTCGGTTCTGAAGAGCAAAAGAAGAAATATCTTCCGCAACTTGCTTCTGGTGAAATGATAGGTGCTTTCGGGCTTACGGAACCAAACCACGGCTCCGATCCGGGTTCGATGGAAACTTATTTCGTCGATAATGGCGACCATTATTTATTGAATGGCGCCAAAATGTGGATTACAAATGCTCCGCTTTGCGATATTGCGGTGGTTTGGGGCAAAAATGAAGACGGAAAAGTTCAGGGTTTAATCGTTGAACGTGGTTTTGAAGGATTTTCAACGCCGGAAACTCAAAATAAATGGTCGCTTCGTGCTTCCAAAACCGGTGAATTGGTTTTTAATAATGTAAAGGTTCCAAAAGAAAATCTTTTACCGAATGTTATCGGTTTGAAAGGTCCACTCTCCTGCTTAAATTCCGCCCGTTACGGCATTTCCTGGGGCGTGATCGGTGCAGCAATCGACTGCTATTGCACGGCTTTGCAATATGCTAAAGAACGAAAACAGTTCGGAAAACCAATCGCTTCTTACCAGTTGCAGCAGAAAAAATTAGCTGAATTTCTGACCGAAATTACAAAAGCACAGTTGCTGTGTCTGCAGCTTGGAAACTTAAAAAATGCCCACAAGGCAACGCCAGCACAAATTTCCATGGCCAAAAGAAATAATGTAAAAATGGCGATAGAAATTGCGCGCGAATCGCGGCAAATTTTGGGCGGAATGGGAATTATGGGCGAATTCCCTATGATGCGCCATGCCGCAAATCTGGAGTCGGTCATCACTTATGAAGGCACGCACGACATCCATTTGCTCATCACCGGCATGGATATCACGGGGATCAACGCTTTTTAAAACTGAAAACCTTCAACAATTGTTGAAGGTTTTTTTTACCATGTTGCTTTTTCCGTTTCTTTAAAATATTTTTCCGGGTCAAGAATTTCCTGAATTAAATTTCGGACAGATTTCATCGGCTGTTCCAGCAGATTTTCGGAAATTTCCGTTTCATCGAAAATGCTTAAAACCTGCACACCCTGATCAGCTTCAGCAAAACTCCAGATTCCACACTGAACGCGTTTATCGACAATTGTCGGCGAATGAATTGCAGCGTATGCGTAAATACAAAGCTGAAGCGCCTGTTTGCGGTCATCTTTAAAAAATATCTTTTCAAGCTTTTCTTCGTCTTCCACTTTTTTTGGCTGTGAAATAGCCAGATTTTTCATTTTTGCTGTTTTATAATCGATGATGCGGAGCTCTCCGTTTAAGCGGTCGATTCTGTCGATAAATCCGTAAAACGAAACCTGATCTGTTTTTTCTTCGTTCAAATAAAACGGGATATTTTCAAACTGTTCCTCTATGCCGATGATTTCCAATGAATTTCCGTTTTTAACCAGATTGAGGTCATATTCTACGATGGTGCGCACTACCCTTTCAGCTATCGATTTGTGGATGAAATTCATACCTTTTTCGTAAAAATCCAGCTGATGATTCATTTTAATAATCGACGTATTAACGATGTCGCTGATTTGGGAAGCAGAAAATTCCAAATCGCCTGAAACCAGTTGTTTACCAACTAATTTTTCATAAATAATCTGCAGAGAATAATGCACCAGATTCCCGTAACTTCTCTGCGAAAGCTCTTCTTCTATTTCACTGGTTTCGCGCGTTCCCAGGATTTTTGTCAAATAAAAATCAATCGGATTGTAAATGTACGAGGTAAGATGCGAAGCTGAAACGCGGTTTTTCCAATCTTCCAGCTTTTCCAAAACCGAAGGTGTCTTTTCTATTTCTATGGTTTCTTTATTAATCGGTTCCGACGAATTTTCGATGATAATATTTTCAATTTGGTGGTGTTGGTCTTCAATTTCCAGTTGCGTTATAAAGCGACTTTTTTCGCCGGTATTTACACCGGAACTTAAAGCATTGAAAAGCAGGTGAACATTCGGTGAACATTGGATAAGCCGGTAAAAATGGTAGGCATAAATGCTGTCATTTTCTAGGAAAGTATGAAGATTAAATTGGCGCCGAACGTCGAAAGGCAGATACGTATTTTGCGAGTTGCCTAACGGAAGTTTCCCTTCATTAGCTGACAGCAAAATAACATTTTCAAAGCACAGCAAACGCGTTTCCAGCAAACCCATCACCTGTAAACCTTGCAGCGGTTCGCCTTCAAAATCTATGGCTTCGGAATTTACAAGCTGGTTGATGAGCACTTCCAGGGTGTCCATTCCCATCGCAAAAGTGTACGGTGAAAGCTGGTTTTTAATGATTTTAAAACTCTTTTCAAAGTGTGAAATACTTTCGTACAAAATATCGTCTATTTCGCGGAATTTCAGTTCGTAACAGAACGAAATCAGCTGGTTCAAAAACGAAATAATGCCAGAAGGTTTTTCGAATAAATTGAAATAGGAAAGCTCGTTTAACAGTTCTCTAAACTGGTTTTTTCCAATGTAAACGATGTTTCTTTCTTCGATATTTGCTTTAAAATTCAGGATAATCCGTTGGTCAACTTCGCCGTTCGGCAGTTCTTCCAAAACCGAAAGCACATCATTATAATAATACGATGAATCTTTTTTTTCCAGCTGCTTTTGAAGGTAAAAAAGCTGTTTTACCGCGTTGCTGAAATTCAGGTTTTTAAGCGGAAAACCCATTGTAATGTTCAGATAATTTACGCTGCTCAGCGCATCGAGGCAAGTTGGCAATAAATTTTCATCCAGAAGAACTACCGCGGTTTTCGAAAGATTTGGATCGTTGATTTCTTTAAAAATATCGGGCAAAACTTTCGCTTGGGTGATATTGCCGGAAACTTCATAAACTTTGATGTTTTTCGGTTGTGCAAAATCATCATCTATCCAGCGGAATTCGCGGCTGTCATTAAATTCTTTCCAATTTTTAATGTCGCGCAGAAATTTTCCTGCTTCCTGGCGCAAATCGTTCATATAATATTCGTCGGTATGGAAAAAACATTGCGCTTTATCCCATTGCAAAAGGTTCCGCACGAGTTTTTCCTCAACTTTGGTGAAGGCATTAAACCCGCAGAAAACAAATTTATTTGCCGTTGTTTGGGCAAATTTTTCGGTTTTACCTTTCACGGTTTCATGAATCATTCCGGAAGTTGCCCAGTTTTTCTCCGCCAATTTCTGTTTTAAGATCGGTAAAAAATGGTTCATTTTCTGCCAAAAATTCAAATATTTATGCCGCGGCAAATCCGTAGTATCACCAAGGTTTTCAGACCAGTTTTTAATGCGTTCTTCATCGAACATATATTCCAGAACGGCTTTGTCGGAATCCGAAAACTTCAGAATATCATCCCAATCTTTTAAAAGAGTCGGAAACCATTTTAAGAAGCCGGCGAAATCTTCACCGGGATAAATTTCGCGATAAACATCAAAAGCAAAAAGCCATAAGGCAATCCCTTTCACCGGCTGCTTCTCAGAAATCTGCACAATTAAATCTTCAATCGTATAAAAATTGGGCAGCAAACCTGAATATTGTCTTTCCTGCAGAATTCTTTTAATGAAAACAATGGGTCTTTTTCCCGGCAACACAATGGAATATTGTGAAAGATCTGTACTTTGATCCAGCAGTTCGGTTATAATTTTATTTAAAAATTGCATAAAAATTTCGGGGGTATTTGGGCAAAAAATTTCAATTCTGCTTTGCCGCAGAATTGCTTTTCTAAAAACCTAAAAATAAGGATTTTCTCAATAAGTAAGCATTTTTATAAGAAAGAAGTTTTGCAAAAAAAAGCCTTTATAGCAGCCAAAAAATGCTTATAGAACGGTAATTTTCTTCTCAATCCAAATTGCTTTTCCGGAGGAATTTAAACCATTAAAAAATTTAAAGAAATAAGTTCCGCGCTTTTGTGGCCGAAAATTTATCTGAGAAAAATGTACTTTTTTTTCACCGCACGCAGCTTCCGTCGTGAATTTGTATGAAGTTACATCGCGGTTGAATTCATCGGCATAAATATAATCGTAGCCGTAAAATCCTTCGCAGCTGGAATTAAATGTAGAAAAAGTCTGAATTGCCTGAATGCTGAAAAGTGCCATCGTGTCGTGCTCAATTCTCACACTGTCTATCTGCACCGCACCCGAGCTGTTCACATACGCGCGCTCATTACGGTCGTTACAGCGAAGCACGCATAACAGCAACAGAAAAATTGCAACATAGCGTAAAGAATTTTTCATAAGCTGGCATTTTGGAAAGGTCAGTTACAAAACGAACAAAGACAGGAAGTTAGGAAAGAAAATTTTCCTTTGATAAATATACTACTTTTTTAGTTTCAAAAAATTCACTTTCGAAATAATTTTCAAGTGGAAAAATTTCGGTTTTCAGACCGGCAAGTTCTTCGGAAAGGTCGCCACCTTTCAGGTATAAAACGCCGTTGGGTTTTGCATTCAGGTTTTGTTTTTCGAATTTTCCCTTTAACCAGGTTAAAAAAACGGGCATCTGCGTCACCGCGCGGCTTACCACAAAATGAAATTTTTCTTTCAGTTCTTCAGCTCTTGTATGAATTGCAGTCACATTTTGCAAACCTATTCCCTCGGAAACTTCTTTCACCACCGTAATTTTTTTACCGATAGAATCCACCAAAGTAAACTGCACTTCCGGAAAAAGAATCGCGAGCGGAATTCCTGGAAAACCGCCGCCAGTACCAATATCTAAAACTCTTGTACCGGGAACGAATTCCATCACTTTTGCGATGCCTAAAGAATGCAGAATATGTTTTTCGTACAGCGAATCCATATCTTTTCGGGAAATCACGTTAATTTTTTCATTCCATTCCGCATACAATTCTTCGAGCTGCGCGAACTGATTTTTTTGTTTTTCTGAAAGATCTGGAAAATACTTTTCTATTAATTCTACCGGCATTTAGCAATTTTTTACAAAAGTATGAAAGCTTTTTAGAAAAGTTTCTTTTTGCGGCGTCGAAGTAAAAATTTAACTTTGAAATACTTTAAAATAATTATGAATAAATATTCTGACCGACTGCAAAGGCTCAGTTTTTCGCAGACTTTTGTAATGAGCAATAAGGTCCGCGAAATGAAAGCCGCCGGAATTGATGTGATCAGCCTTACTTTGGGCGAACCGGACTTTGACGTTCCGGATGATATTAAAACAGCAGCTTTTGCCGCAATTGACCAAAATTTCAGCCACTACTCGCCGGTTCCCGGTTTTATGGATTTGCGCCAGGCTATTTGCGAAAAATTGCAGCGCGATAATAATTTACAGTATGAACCGTCGCAGATTTGCGTTTCAAATGGTGCAAAACAATCTATATTAAATGTTCTAGCAGCGATAATTAATGATGGTGATGAAGTTATTTTGCCGGCGCCCTTCTGGGTAAGCTACGAAGAAATGGTGAAAATGATGGGCGGCACGGGAATTATCGTGAATACCAGCATAGAAACTGAGTTTAAAATTACGGCACTGCAGCTAGAAAAAGCCATTACACCTCGAACAAAAGCCCTGCTCTACAGTTCGCCTTGTAATCCATCCGGAAGTTATTATACCTACGAAGAGCTTGAAGCGCTCGCAACTGTGATCGCAAAACATCCTCAGATTACAGTGATTTCGGATGAGATTTACGAATACATCAATTACGACGGAAAACATACTTCAATAGCAGAATTTCCGCAGGTTTATGAACAAACTGCAGTAATTAACGGCATGTCAAAAGCTTTTGCGATGACCGGTTGGCGGATTGGATATTCGGCGTGCCCGAAATGGCTGGCGCAGGCTTGTGAAAAAATCCAGGGACAGATGACGAGCGGTGCAAATACAATGGCGCAAAAAGCTTCGATAACCGCGCTTCAAACCGATCCGTCGAACTACGATTATATGATTAAAGAATTCAAAAAAAGACGCGAAATCGTGTATTCTTTAATGAAAGGAATTCCGGGTTTTAAGGTGAATTACCCAAAATCAGCCTTCTACTTCTTTCCGGACATTTCCTTTTATATCGGTAAAACCATTAACGGAAAACTTGTACAAAACGCTGATGATTTCGCGATGATTTTGCTTGAAAACGCTCACGTTGGTGCTGTTGGTGGCGTTTCATTCGGAAATTCGAATTGTATCCGTTTCTCGTATGCGGCGTCCGAAGTTGATTTGATGGAAGCAATGCGGCGCATCAAACATTTTCTGGAAAATGCAGAAATTTTCTGAGCTATTTGCACAAAAAAAACCGGTTTAAAATTTAAGCCGGTTTTTTTATATTTTTTTGAAGAAATTAAAACTTGATAATGTCTTTCATTTTTTCGTTTTCCTCGTTTACCATATCATCGTCAACCAAAATTTTACCGGAATGTTCATCGATAATAATTTTTTTACGTTGTGCGATTTCCATTTGCTTTTGCGGGGGAAGCGTAAAGAACGAACCTTTTGGCGCACCTCTTTCCAAACCTACAACTGCTAAACCGGTTGGCGAGCTGGTTCTGATTCTTTGGTAAGACGCCAACAAACGCTCATCGATATTTTTCGCAAATTCCTGTGATTTTGCAAGTAAAAAATCTTCTTCTTTCTGAGTTTCCGAAACCAAATTTTCAAGCTCCTCTTTTTTGTATTTCAAGTGGTTTTTTAATTCTTCGATTTTGTTGGTCAACTCCTCCAAAGTTTCATTTTTATGGCTGATTTTTGCACCAAATTCACCAATTCTTTTCTCCGCCAACTGAATTTCTAAATCCTGGAATTCAATTTCTTTTTCCAAAGATTCAAATTCTTTATTGTTGCGAACGTTATCTTGCTGCGTCTTGTATTTTTCAATCAAAGATTTTGCATGATTGATCACTTCATTTTTGGCATTGATTTCCTCATTTTGAAGTTTGATCTCGCTTTGAAACTTTTCAGCTCTTTTTTCCAGACCTTCAATTTCAATTTCCAGATCTTCTACTTCAATCGGCAATTCACCGCGTGTACTGCGGATTTCATCCAAACGGGAATCAATAATTTGAAGATCATATAATGCTCTAAGTTTATCTTCAACGGATATTTCTACAGTTTTTTTTGCCATATTTTTATAAAAAATAGTTTACAGGGTTGGTTTTCTCGGTAGATTTTGAGATCGCAAAGGTAGTGAATTTTTGTGATAAAATTTCAACTAAATGCTCAGTTACAAATTGTTCAGATTCAAAATGTCCGATGTCGCACAGCAATATTTTGCTTTCACTGCGAAAAAAATCATGATATTTTAAATCTCCGGTTAAATAGGCATCGCAACCTGCGGAAAGTGCGACTGATAAACCGCTTGCACCACTTCCACCCAAAACTCCGACGCGCTTAATTTTTTTACCGGTAAAATTTGAATGTCGAATGATTTTTAAATTAAAAGTTTTTTTAACGAATTCCAGAAAAGTTTTTTCATCCATTTCCGCATTTAATTCGCCAAATCTGCCTAAACCTAAATACTGGTTTTCATTTTCGATTTTAATAAGCTGATAAGCAACTTCCTCGTACGGATGCGCATTTTTCATGGCTTTAACGATGCTGTTTTTCTTATACTCTTCAAAAACCACCGAAATAACGACCTCATCTGTATGCTCACATTTGTTGATTTCACCTTCATACGGATCGGCACCCGGTTTTGGCTTAAAACTTCCTTTCCCCGGAATGGTAAAGCTGCATTCTTCGTAGAATCCGATATTTCCCGCGCCGGCTTTAAACAAGGCATTCTTCACTTCGCCTGCATTCTCTGGAGGAACATAAACTTCTAAGATCTGAAGTTTATGCGCAGAAGGAATCAAAATTTTCTGGCTTAAAAGACCTAATTTTTCACAAATTTTGTAATTGACACCAAAATAATCATTATCAAAAGCGGTATGAATCGCATAGATTGCAATTTTATTTTCAATCGCTTTCAGCACCGTTTTTTCAACATAATTTTTGCCGGTAATGCTTTTTAACCCTGAAAAAATAATCGGATGAAATGTGACAATTACATTTAAATTCTTTGTAATAGCTTCATCAACAACATTTTCCAAAACATCATGGCAAACCAAAATTCCCGTAACTTCGCGTGAAGGATTACCACAAAGCAGCCCAACATTGTCAAAATCTTCAGCTTGCGCTAAAGGAATGAGGTTTTGCAAGCCTTCAATTACTTCATTAACTGTCATTTTATTATGTTTGTAGCGAATTTAGCGATTAATTTTAAATTCTACCGATACGAGTGATGGAAAGAGAACACGATTTTATTCCCGAAAGAAAAAAGTGGAAGCGCCAGCTTTTCCGTATTATTTTCAAATCGGACACCCGGCTCGGAAAGCTGTTCGACCTATGTTTGCTTGTATTGATTTTCCTCAGCACTTTCATTGTGATGATGGAAAGCGTGGATATTTACGATGCAAAACTCCATAATCTCTTCGTAATTTTAGAAATCATCATCACCGCGTTTTTCACGGTGGAATATATTCTCCGCATTATCACTTTGAAGAACAAAAAAGCCTACATTTTCAGCTTTTTCGGGATTATTGATTTTCTTGCGATTTTACCTTTTTATTTAAGCCTCTTTTTCCCGATCACGAAGTATTTCCTTATCCTTCGGATGTTGCGCATGCTAAGGATTTTCCGCATTCTCAACCTGTTGGATTTTATGAACGATGGTTATTTCATCATTCGTGCCTTGAAGCACAGTTCGCGGAAGATTTATATTTTTCTGCTCTTTTTAATGATTTTTTCTGTAATTATCGGTTCGATGATGTTTATGGTTGAAGGTCACCGTGATGGTTTTGAAAGTATTCCGCAAAGTATTTACTGGGCGGTAGTAACGGTAACTACCGTTGGTTACGGCGATGTTTCGCCCGGAACTCCACTGGGAAAATTTCTTTCGATATTATTAATGTTAGCCGGTTATTCCATTATCGCAGTGCCTACCGGAATTGTCACCGCTGAAATGCGGAACAAGCGCCAAAACCTTGAGAAAGTTTGCCACCGTTGCGGTAATGATGATATTGACGACGACGCACGCTACTGCAAAATCTGCGGCGAAAAAGTCGTGAAAGATATCACTCCGGAATAAAATCTAAAACTTTTTTAGCTGCTTTTCGGGCATTTCTTTCAATTTTTAAAATCCCGGATAATTAAATATAAAAAAGTGCATCGTTTGATGCACTTTCTCATTTGTGTTTTTAGAAATATTTAGTCTTTAAAAAGTGAGACTCTTGTAAAGGAATCAATAGTGACGTTAACGTTAATATCTGCGGACAGTGTCAGCTGATAACCCTGACCGGGCGCCAGACTATCAGGATCGGCGATGGTATAAAAATAAAAGGTAACCACATTTCCCGGTGAAAAATTAGACGCCGCTGGTACCATTCCAATTGAATTTACGATAAAACCTGAAACCGTATTCTGGAATTTCGCATTAATTGACCCAGTTGCACCGCTGCCTGCATTCGCAAATACGACCAGTCGCCAAATATGAACCTGCCCTCCAATTTCATTTTCTCTAAATCGTCCACTAGGCGAATTCAAGTAGATATAAGGTGTTTTATCTGCAACGTCAGGGGTAGTTTCTGGCCAGCTCGTTGTTGGTGAAGGCGCAAAATTTAAAGGTATCTGATAAAGAACCTGTTGTTCAGGGCCATAAGTTCCGTGCGCCGCCTGCAGATTGAGAACAGGTTTAACCTGTCCTGTACCACCAGATAGAATTTTAACTACTCCATCATTGCCAGCTACGGAAGAGGTGGCTACAAAAAACTGTCTCCACAGTGTACCATCCCAGTATTGGAAAGCATTTGAAGTGGTATTAAAAATTAAAGTTCCTTCAGTTAAAGCAGCATTTGCAACACCGGCGGGCGGTACGGTTGCCGGATTGTTGTCGGCGAGGTTGGTGTCTCGCTGAACGTCTGTTAGTTTCGGGATTAAGATCCCTTTTTCGTTGGAATGGATGTCTAAAACCGTAGCGCCATTCGGTGTGGTAGTATTAATGCCGACCTGAGCATAGCTGAAAATGCTCATCGCAGTTAATACTGCAATAGTAAATTTCTTTTTCATCTTTGTGTGTTTTGTTTTACGAAGTTAAGGCCAAGGAACCCCAATGTATTACAGTATAAACACCCAATTATGAAAAATTTTGCCGCTCAAAACACCTTTTTTTTAAAACTTTCGGTGTGCTCCAATTATTATAAGACTTTAAACAAAGCAAACTTTAAAAATTAAAAGCCGGTGAAAATAAATCACCAACGGAAAATATTTTTAAACAAATCACAAATAAAAAAACACTCCAAGTAATTTGAAGTGTTTTTATAAAAATTCGGTTAAATAACCGGTAAAATTATTTTGCTGATTTAATGTCCACCAACTGAACATCGAATATCAACCAGGCATTTGGTGGAATTACACCACCGGCACCGCGTGCTCCGTAACCTAATTCAGATGGAATCAACAAAGTCGCAGATTCTCCTTCTTTCATCAAAAGAATACCTTCGTCCCAACCTTTAATTACCTGACCAACACCAATTGGTATAACGATCGGTTCGTTTCTTTTAAATGAAGAATCGAATTCAGTCCCGTCAATCAGTTTACCGGCGTAATGCACAGCTACTTCATCACCAACATTTGGTTTGGCACCGTCCGTAGATTCTGTAATTTTATAATACAATCCGGATGGTGTAACCTGCATTCCGGCTTTTAAATCATCAACCATTTTCTGCTGATTTGCAGCAAATTCTTCCTCTTTTTTCTTTTTTTCAGCTTCTAATTTTTCAAGAATGGCTTTATTATTTTCTTTGATTTTGCCTTTTCCTTCGCTGAAAATTTTTGCAGGATCATAGTTTTTGTACTCATCACCTTTAGTGAAAACAGAGACTTTTTCTAAAACCACATCGGTTTTTGGTTTATCCTGCGCACCTTTTTCTACGTTCGCGATGGAATCAATAACTTCAATACCATTGATCACTTTTCCGAAAACGGTGTGTTTTCCGTCTAACCAAGGCGTAGCAATTTCAGTAATGAAAAACTGAGAACCGCTCGTGTTCGGACCGGAATTCGCCATTGATAAAATACCTTTTCCGGTATGTTTAAGATCATTTTTTTCGTCATCAAATTTATAACCTGGATCACCCATTCCGGTTCCTTTCGGATCACCTCCCTGAATCATGAAATCCTTGATAACACGGTGAAAAATAGTACCGTCGTAAAACGGGACACCTTTGCCTTTCGCTTTATTATCAATTTTTCCTTCAGCTAATCCTACAAAATTCGCCACTGTAACGGGTGCTTTTTTGTCTTCAAATTGTACGATCATATTTCCTTTAGAAGTTTGGAAATTGGCGTACAGGCCATCTTTTAAGCCTTCGTAAGTTTCTTTGTCTACATTCATTTTTTTATAAATTGGGGTGCAACTTGTGAGTGATATCGCTGCAAAAGCGATGAATAATTTTTTTATCATTTTCTACAAAACTTTAAGTTTTACAATGAGCGGCATATCGTTGGAAATTTTGTCTCCATCGCCAACAGCGCCGTACGCAAGCGCGGACGGAATCAACAGCGTTACTTCTTCACCTTCATTCATATAACGAAGCGCGTCTTCAATAGGTTTTAATTCCTCAAAACGGCCAAAATTTACATTTAAATTTTCAACGGGTTTGTCATAAAGTTTCACCCAGCCGAAATCGTAAATTTCATATTGGTAAGAAATCAGATCACCATTATTTTTTCGCGGCCGGGACTGCAAATTTTCCATATTTACCCAATAGTTCAAGCTGGTGCTGTAATATTTTTCCGGCTGTGATTTTATCCAGTCTTCAATCTGACTTTTTTCCAGGTTATTCAGCACTTTTGTACGGTTTTTAGAAACCTGCATTTCCTGTTCGCTCAGCGATCGGCTCGCAGGCGAATATTCCGGCTGGTGCTGTACGCAGCTTGCTAAAAAAAAGAGGACAAAAAGAGGGAAATACTTCATAAAGCTTTTGCGAAATTACGCATTTCAGCGCAAATGTTAAAATCAAAAGCCGGGAACCTCAATTCCCGGCTTTTATTTTATTTAAAATTTCTGAAAAATCTTAGAATTTAGGCTCTACTTTTACTCTCCAACCGAAAGTATCTTCAGCATTATTGGTTTGGATATCAACCAAATCTTTCTGCAGCTGCAAAGCGAAGCTCTCTTCCAAAGTTAGTTTTGGTAATTCCAGTTTTTCACCTTTATAACCAATTGCTTTGAAAGCAGAAGTTACTACCGCAGTACCAACGCCCCAGATTTCTTTCAAAGTTCCGTTTTTATGAGCTTCAACAACAGTTTTTACAGATACAGGTTCAACTCTTAAATCAATTCCTTTCTTTTCTGCAAGTTTAATGAAACTGTCGCGTGTAATACCGTCCAGGATTTTTTCTGAAGTTGGAGGTGTATAAATAGTGTCGTTAATTCTCACGAAAACATTCATCGTTCCACTTTCTTCGAAATATTCGTGGGTGGAATCATCGGTCCAGATAATTTGCTCATAACCTTCTTCATTCGCCAATTGAGTTGGATAAAAAGCAGCGGCGTAATTACCGGCAGCCTTTGCAAATCCTACTCCACCATTTGCAGCTCTGGAATAATAATCTGAAATTTTCACAGCTACAGGCTCAGAATAATAGCTTTTTGCTGGTGTTGCAACAATTGCAAACATATATTTATTAGCAATTCTTGCTTTCAAAGCTTCTTCAGTAGCGAAAATAAGCGGTCTGATATATAATGAATTTCCTTCACCATACGGAATCCAGTCGCGGTCTACATCTACTAACGCCTTCAAACCTTCCAAAAACATTTCCTCAGTAACTTCCGGCATTGCCAAACGGCTTGCGGATTTATTGATACGCGCAAAATTCTTCTCCGGACGGAAAAGGAAAATGTCGCCATCCTTATCTTTATAAGCCTTCATTCCTTCAAAACATGCCTGACCATAATTTACACCCATCATAGCTGGTGAAAAAGGCAGCGGCCCGTAAGGAACCAATTTCACATCACCCCACTTCCCGTTTTCGTACTCACAGATAATCATGTGATCTATAAATGTATTTCCGAACGAAAAATTATTTGGATCAAAAGAAGAAATCCGTGGATTAGTAGATTTTTGAATTATCATTATTAAAATTATTTTTGATGTTCTACAAATTTAATATAATTTTTTACATTTCAAAATTTTAAATTAATTTTGGAAAAATTTGGCATGAAAAGGGAAATAAAAACCACTTCCGACGGCAGTAATACTTTATATATCAATGATTTAAATGAAAGCTACCACTCACACCACGGCGCGCTCCAGGAAGCCAAACACGTCTTTATTGAAAATGGATTAAAATTGGTAAATAATTGTGAAATAAATATTTTAGAACTTGGTTTCGGAACAGGACTGAATGTTTTAGTCACAATAAATGATTTTTTGCAAAATACGCAAATCCAAAAAATCCACTATTTTACCCTGGAAAAATATCCCGTAAATGCGGAGGAACTAAAACTGCTGGATTACAGCGAATTTTTTGCCGATTTAGCCGTTAAAAAATCTTATGCGAAAATCCACGAAGCGGAGTGGAATGTTGAAACCGAAATTCTGCCGAATTTTTTCCTGACCAAATTCAAAAGCGATTTTTTCGCCCTTCCAGAGCTGAATTTTCCCAAAATAGATTTGGTGTATTTCGACTGTTTCGGTGCCCGTGTACAGCCGGATTTGTGGGAAAAACCACTTTTCGAAATAGTCGCAGATAAAATGGCAGACGGTGCGGTGCTCACCACCTATTCATCGAAAGGAAGCGTGCGCAGAATTTTGCAGGATTTAAATTTTAAAGTTGAAAAAAAAGCCGGTCCGCCCGGAAAAAGAGAGATGATCAATGCGATAAAATTTTCCGAAAACAAATAATTTCTAAATTAGCTAACTTTGTTTAATTCAAAGATGATTTCATGATCGACAAAATAAATGTGCGCGTTTATGTGGCGCTGCTGAAAGATAAAAAAGTACTGGGTTTACACGAAGAATATGTAGGCCAACAGCTGCTGAAATTTCCCGGCGGCGGTTTGGAATTCGGCGAAAGCGTTCTGGAATGTCTGCAGCGCGAGCTTGAAGAAGAGCTGAACATCAAAGCTAAAAACATCACGCATCTTTATACGCAAGAAAATTTCATCGTATCAAAATTCCGGGACAACGAGCAGCTTTTAAGCATCTATTATGAAGCAGAAATCGCGGATGAAAAAGAGCTGCTGATTATGGACCCGTGCATTGAAAAATTAGAATGGATTTCCCTCAGCGAAGAAAATCCATTTTTATTACCTGTCGATAAAGTAGTTTTTGAACTGCTTAAAAAAAAATATCTATAAAATTTCGTTCAGCATTTTCGCAAGACGCAAACCTCCATACAGAAGCTGTCTTTCCAAAAGCGGCTCAAATTTATAATTATAATCGTAAGAATAAGCGGCATCCGGTTTTGTATTGGCATAAATGCGGTTCGCAGCTTTGTGGCTGTCATAAAGCCAGTCTTCCAATGTTCCGTATTGAATTGTTTTTACTTCCTGTTTAGATTTTTTATCTAAAACTTCCGCAAATTCGGTGTAGCTGTAATTTTGGAATTCTACAAGTTTGGTATCCCATAAGGAGTGAAGATTCGTGTTATCGCCAAAAAATTTCAGTTTTACTCTATTTCCGCCTAAATCTTCAGCGCGCCCTACATGCATCGGCTGCGCAGCGTCGCCCATCAAATGGATCAGAAAGCGCAACGCAATTTCTCGGTCCTTCGGAGCTGTTTTTTTGTCTTTTATCTGGTTTGCCAAAGTTTTAATTTGCGTGTACATATTCGGTCCGGTCTGACTTTCCAAGGAATCTTTAAACTGCTTGAGATTAGATTGTGGGCTGATATTTACATAATGCCACACTTCGGTAGGTTTCCAGACGCCTGTTGTATCAGATTTTATCTGATCCGGCCAGTTTGCCCAATACGCCAGTTTTTGGTCCCCGATAATTTTTTTCAGATTACGTTTGGCTTTTGCTGATAAATGATGCTCTGCAATTTCTGCAACAACACGGTGGCCTGTGGTTCCCCAACAATATGCGAGGTTAAAACTTAAAAGTGCTAAAAGAACGAAAGTGCTCTTTATTGATCTGTTCATACTATTTTTTTACTTTAAAACTTAAATACCCGGGATAAGGCTGCAAGTAACCACTATTCCAATTATGTTGCAAGAGCGATTCAATAAATTCGTCACTTCGGTCTTTGTGCGGATCATAAGGTTGTTTAATACTTACATCGGCAATATTACCTTTTACATTCCACCAGAAAGCACTCCAGCCGCCGCGAAGTTCTCTGATGATGTCATAAACAGTTTTGCCGGTAGCGCGGTTCATCAGCTTCGCAAAAACGCGGCCTTCCGTTGTAGTAAGGTCGCGGAGCTGCATTTCATATTCGTCAGCTAATTTTTGTTGGCGCTCATTGACGTATTTTTTTTGTGCATTTTTATCCATTTGGTTTAGTTCCGTCTGGATATCTTCGTATTGTTCTAAAGCTGTTAAAAAAAGTGGATAAACTCTGTTTAATTTTTTATTGAGAAAAAAGTAATAATTCTGGTCAAGCTGATTATTAAATTTCGGCTTATTCAGCAGAATTAATTCGTCCATAACAACTACATTTTCACCGTCAATTTCGTAGATTCTGGCTTTTTGGCTCGCGTCGTAGTAATATTTATTGCCGAACTGGTCGGTTTTCAGAAGTTCTGGAGGATACTCGCTGATGGGTTTTACTCTTTCTATGACCTGTGCGTTTAGACAAAGTCCGAAAAACAGGACAAAGAGTAAGACTATCTTGTTAAAATTCATTATTTTTACCTTCTTTTAAAACAAAATTTAGTCAAACAAAAGTCATTCCTTTCTATGAAATTTGCAAATAAATCTCTAAAGTTTTTAGAAGAATATTTAAACGTCGCATCGCCAACAGGTTACGAGCACAACGGCCAGAAAATCTGGATGGATTATCTTAAACCTTACGTTGATAAAATTGAGGTTGACCATTACGGAACCTGCTACGGAATCATAAATCCAGAAGCGAAATTTAAAGTTGTAATTGAAGCGCACGCGGACGAAATTTCCTGGTATGTGAATTATATTACCGATGAAGGTTTGATATACGTCATCCGGAACGGTGGTTCTGACCAAATGATTGCGCCGTCGAAAGTCGTGAATTTACATGGTGAAAAAGGCATTGTAAAAGGGGTGTTCGGCTGGCCCGCGATTCATACTCGCGGTGTAAATTCCGACGAGCCGGTACCGAAACTCGAAAATATATTTATCGATCTTGGTTGTTCAAATAAAAAAGAAGTGGAAGAATTGGGCGTTTTTGTCGGAACGATGATCACTTACCCAGATGAATTTTTCCAGCTTAATGACAAATATTTCGTTTCCCGCGCGCTTGATAACCGGATCGGAGGTTTTATGATTGCTGAAGTCGCCAGACTTTTAAGCGAAAATAAAAATACGTTGCCTTTCGGTCTTTATATCACCAATTCTGTACAGGAGGAAGTAGGTTTGTACGGTGCGGATATGATTGCGGACACCATAAAACCAAATATCGCGATTATCACCGACGTTACACACGACACTTCAACGCCGATGATCGAAAAAAAGAAAGAAGGCGACCAAAAATGCGGCAGCGGTCCGGTGATTACTTTTGCACCGAGCGTTCACCACAATATTCGTGAACTGATTGTACAGACCGCTAAAGAAAAAAATATTCCGTTCCAAAGAGCCGCTGCAAGCCGTGCAACCGGAACCGATACCGATGCTTTTGCACATTCCAACGGTGGAACGCCGTCCGCACTGATTTCTTTGCCACTGCGCTATATGCACACAACGGTGGAAATGGTTTCAAAAGAAGATGTAGCCCACGTAATCGACCTGATTTATGAATCTTTGCTCAAAATCGAGCCGAAAATGAATCTGAAATATCACCAGTTAGCGGAAACAAATTAAAACAGAAAAAATTGCATGAAAACAAGATTAATTGCTCCTTCCCTGCTTTCCGCAGATTTCGGGAATTTACAGAGAGATATCGATATGCTGAACCGTTCGCAAGCGGACTGGCTGCACGTCGATGTGATGGACGGCCTTTTTGTGCCGAATATTTCCTTTGGTTTTCCGGTGATGAAAACGGTTAAAGAACATTCCACCAAATTTATCGATGTACATTTGATGATCGTAGAACCGGAAAGATACGTGGAGGAATTTATCGACCTCGGAGCTGATCTCGTATCTGTACATTATGAAGCCAGCGTTCACCTGCACCGCACGATTAATTTAATTCAGCAAAAAGGCGCAAAAGCGGGCGTGGTTTTAAATCCTTCAAGTCCTGTTTTGCTTTTGGAAGATATTATTGCAGATGTGGATTTGGTTTTATTAATGAGCGTAAATCCCGGTTTCGGTGGCCAGAAATTTATTGAGAATACCTACAAAAAAATCGCAGAAACCAAAGATTTGATTTTATCGAATAATTCCACCGCGCTGATTGAAGTGGATGGCGGCGTTAATCTGGACAATGCTTCGAAACTTTTTGCGGCCGGCGCCGATGTTCTGGTGGCGGGAAATGCAGTTTTTTCCTCAGACAACCCGGAAAAAATCATCGAGCTGCTTAAGTTTTAATACCAAACAATCTTAAACAAAAAAAAAGCCCTTATTAGGGGCTTTTTTTTATAAATAGCTAAACAGCAAAAATTTGCCGTTAAAAGGCGATATTTTTAGAAAATTTCTTTTCCAGCAAAATGGAAACTTGCTTCGATTAAAGCATTTTCATCGGAATCAGAACCGTGAACAGCGTTTTCACCAATGCTTCTTGCAAACATTTTACGGATTGTACCTTCTGCAGCTTCCGCAGGATTTGTAGCACCAATTAAAGTTCTGAAATCTTCAACAGCGTTATCTTTTTCCAAAACAGCTGCAACGATCGGTCCTGAACTCATGAATTCGACCAATTCTCCGTAAAACGGTCTTTCAGCGTGAACTTCGTAGAATTTTTTCGCATCGGCAACGGTAAGTTGGGTTAATTTTAAAGCTTTGATTTTGAAACCTGCTTCAGCAATTTTCCCTAAAATAGCACCAATGTGACCATCTGCAACCGCATCTGGCTTAATCATGGTGAATGTAATTTTATGTGACATATCTCTTGTTTTAATTGGCTGCGAAAATACAAAAACTTTTAGAATTCTGCGCGGTAAATCTCATCAATACTGGGAAAATCCTTTGGCACGAAACTTGTAAATTTTACCACGATTCTCATGTTTAATTTGAGTTTTCATGGTTATTAGTTTTTACCCAGCTTCGGCTGGGTTTTTTATATCACGTTATTTTCGTCGGCTTCTTCCATAATTTTCACATACGTAAGGTAACGACTCTCCTGAATTTTTTCCTCTTCTACTGCAGATAAAACTGCGCATTTCGGTTCATTCAAATGCATGCAATTGTGGAATTTACACTCTCTGCCAATTGCAAAAATTTCAGGAAAATAATGCTGAATTTCTTCCTTTTCCACATCGATCATCGCAAATTCACGCACGCCCGGCGTATCGATAACACTTCCGCCGAAAGTCCAGAAATGCATCTGCGCAAAAGTCGTGGTGTGTTTTCCTTTTAAATGAGTTTCGGAAATTTCGGATGTTTTCAGATTTAAATCCGGCTGTAAAGCATTCACCAAAGTTGATTTTCCACTTCCGGAATGACCGAAAAAAACCGATACTTTATCTTTAATTGTTTGTTTTAAAACTTCTAAATTCAGTTGCGAATAAGAGGAAATTTCCAGAGAATCGTAACCAATTTCGTTATAAATTTCAGCGATAAAACGTGTTAATTCTTTTTCCTCGTCGGAAAGAACATCCATTTTATTGAACAAAATCAGCGGTGTGATGTTGTACGCTTCACAGCAAACCAAAAAACGGTCGAGAAAACCAAGTGAAGTTTCGGGATGTTTTAAGGTGAAAATAAAGCACGCCAAGTCGATATTTGAAGCAATGATATGCGCTTCTTTCGAAAGGTTTACGGATTTCCGGATGAGGTAATTTTTCCGCGCATCAATTTTAGTTATCCAGGCGACTTCGTCCTGCTCCAAAGAAAATTCCACATGATCACCCACAGCCAAAGGATTGGTCAACCGCGTTTTTATCAGCTTAAATTTCCCACGGATTCGGGCTTCAAAAAATTTCCCCGATTCTGCTTCTAAAACCTGGTACCAGCTTCCGGTGGATTTTGTGATGAGTCCCTTCAATGCGAATTTTTATTTTTAAATACTGTTTTGAACCTCGATGGATTCTTCGTGAATTGCCTTAAAAACCTTTTCAATGAATTCTGCGGACATGCCGGATTCGTCAGCTTTCTGGTTTGCGTATTCAGTAATCACTTTCCATCTTTCTGGCTGGAAAATGGCAATATTATTCTCTTTTTTCAAATTTCCGATTTTTTCGGAAATCTTCATTCTTTGACCCAAAAGTTCAATCAGCTGAAAATCCAAATCTGAAATCAAAGTACGGTGACGGCCCATTTCGCCTTCAAAAGCAGATATATCGGAAGTTCGGAGTTGTAAATTTCCTACCAATTCTGCTAAAACTTCCGGCGTAATCTGCTGCGAAGCGTCGCTCCATGCTTCATCAGGATTGCGGTGCGTTTCAATCATCATTCCTTCATAACCCACATTCAGCGCTTCCTGCGCAACACCAGCTAAACCTGTGCGGTTGCCACAAATATGCGATGGATCAACGATCACTGGAATATTCGGAAATTGGTTTTTAAAGTCTAATGCAATTTGCCAGTTCGGGACGTTACGGTATTTCGTTTTCTGATACGTAGAAAAACCGCGGTGAATTACTCCTAAATTGGTGATATTCTGACCTAATAATCTCTCCAGTGCGCCCACCCACAAAGCTAAATCCGGATTTACGGGATTTTTAACCAAAACCGGTTTGTTGGTACCTTTTAAAGCTTCAGCAATTTCCTGAACTGTGAATGGATTTACTGTGGAACGCGCGCCAATCCAAAGAATATCCACATCAGCTTCCAAAGCCGCAGCAACGTGATGCGCATTCGCAACTTCGGTTGCCGTTTTAAAACCGTATTCCTGCTTTACTTTTTTTAGCCAGTTTAAACCAATTACGCCTACCCCTTCAAAACCGTTTGGTTTCGTACGTGGTTTCCAGATTCCAGCACGAAAAACAGGAACCGGCGCGCCGGATTCTTTAATTCTTTTCGCCGTTTCCAGCATTTGTATTTCGCTTTCGGCACTACACGGGCCAGCTATAATCAAGGGTTTCGGAAATTCATCCACCCAGGTATTTTTTAAATCTTGTAAATTCATTTTTGAAATTGGGGTGCTTTAATTAAAATCCAGTTTAAAAAGATCGTCTAAATCTTTTAAAACCGGGTTAATCTCCGCAAATTTATTGAAAATCTTTCGTTTCGTGATGATTTCTTTTTTCATCGTAACGTCCAACTGATACTCAATTGAAATATTGAAGTGGTTTACTTTCCGCATAAAATGGTTAAAAAACTCCGTACGGATTTTTTCAAACTCGCTTTTTGCAGATTCTGAAGGATACGTAATCAGCACAATATCTTCACTTTTTTTATGAAATGAAAAGGAGTTGATGGCATTAAAAATAATGATGTCGCGCTGTTGTAATTCTTCCAGAAACTTTTGCCATTCGGTTTGCAGATCTGTTTCGCTGAAATGTTGGCTAGGTAAAACTTTTTTCGCTTCGGCGTTAAAAATTTCCGGCTGTTCGTCGGTTTTTTCCAGCGCTGCGCTGATGCTGAATTTCGAAGCTTTTTTTTGAATTCCAGTTGGAGCAGAAGTTTTTTCGAAAGTTTTCGGAACTTCAACTTGACTTTCTGTTGCACTTTTTATCGGATTTTCTGCTATTTCTTGCTCAATTTCTGTTTGAACATATTTAAGAAAAGGTGCTAAAATCAGGAATTTTTTTTTTTGGAATCTTGCTGATTTGCAGTGAGTGAGCATAATTGCATTAAAGCAATTTCTACTGTTAAACGAGGGTTTTTTGAGTTTTTATAATTGATGTCGGCGTGATTACAGATTTCCACCGCATCCACCAACTGTTGCGAAGACCATTTTCTGCTTTGCTCGGTGAACCTCTGTTTGGTTTTTTCGCCAACTTCAATTAAATCCACAGTTTGCGGCTGTTGCGACATCATTAAATCGCGGAAATGATTTCCGAGACCGGCAATAAAAATATGCGGATTAAAACCTTTTTTAATGATTTCATTTAACGCCAGCAAAGATTCCGCAATTTTGTTTTCGTGCGCAAGATCTACAATATTTAAATATTGTTCGTAATCAAGAACATTTAAAACCTCTGCAGCTTTTGCTAAAGTGATATTTTTCTGGGAAAAAGTTGAAAGCCGGTCGAAAATTGAAAGTGCGTCGCGCAGTGCACCGTCAGCTTTTTGCGCAATCAGATACAGCGCGTCGTCTTCGTAATTTATTCCCTCTTCTTCGGCTATTTTTTTTAAATGTAGCTGAATGTCTTCAATGGTAATTCTTTTGAAATCAAAAATCTGACACCGCGATAAAATCGTTGGAATAATTTTATGTTTTTCGGTGGTCGCTAAAATGAAAATGGCGTGCGCCGGCGGTTCTTCTAATGTTTTCAAAAACGCATTGAAAGCGGCTGATGAAAGCATGTGAACCTCATCGATAATATAAATTTTATATTTCCCGACCTGCGGACCGAAACGCACCTGATCGGTAAGTTCGCGGATATTGTCTACCGAGTTGTTGGAAGCCGCGTCTAATTCAAAAATATTGTAAGCAAAACCATCTTCGGAAGTTGAACCGTCGCGCTCATTTATTTTTCTTGCTAAAATTCGTGCGCAGGTGGTTTTTCCAACGCCGCGTGGACCGCAGAAAAGTAAGGCCTGCGCCAAATGGTTCGAAGCGATGGCATGTTCTAAAGTTTCTGTTATATGCACCTGCCCCACAACAGTATCAAACTCTTGCGGACGGTATTTGCGGGCAGAAACTACGAAATTTTCCATGGGGTCAAAAATAGACAAATAAATGAGAAATAAAAAATTGTACTGCTAATTATTAAGCAGCAAAAAGGAGAAAAAACATCAAAATAGCGGCAAATAAATTCCAAGAAAAACTCCCGAAAAAATTCCCGGGAGTTTTGGCATTTTTTTCTGAAATTCCTACCCTTCTTCAAGAAGTTCGCGGTTTTGATATTCCTGAACCAAATCAATCGCATTGGTCACTACATCGCTTAATGCGGTGATGAAAGTTCCTTCTTCCGCCATGCTCATTGCATGTTTCAGTGCTTCTATTTCTTTCGGAATGATTTCATAACTCACATTTTTTCCGGCTTGCTGCATTCCGGTGATGATGAGTTCGTTTATTTCATCTTCAGTGCGGCCGCGCAAATGTTTTTCGTTGCGGATGATGATATAATCGAACATTCTACCGGCAATTTTTCCGCACTGGCGGATGTCTTCGTCTCGTCGATCGCCAACACCGGAAATAATTCCGATTTTTTTCGTGGCTTCTACGTTTTTCAGATATTCTTCAATTGCTTCGTACCCCGCTGGATTGTGCGCGAAATCAATAAGCACCTGGAATTTTTTAAATTTAAATATATTCAGCCTTCCTGGAGTAAGCGCGGGACTTGGTATAAATGTCCGAAGTGAATTCGCGATATCATCGATAGCAAAACCGTGTAGATACGCGGATAAACTGGCGGCAAGCACATTAGCAATCATAAATTTTGCTTTAGCTTCCATCGTAATCGGAACGTGTGTCGCTTTAATAATACGGATTTTCCAGTCGCCTTTTTTAATGGTGATAAAACCTTCTTCATAAACACAGGAAATTTTGCCTTCTTTGGCGTATTTTTTCATGTGCGGATTTTCTTCGTCCAAACTGAAAAGTGCCACTCGGGATTCCAGTTCCGGCATCAAACGCATTGAATATTCGTCGTCGGCATTCATTACGCTCCAACCATCTTTTTTCACGGAATCCATCACCACCTGTTTAACTTTGGTCAAATCTCGCAGATTGTGAATATCATTCATTCCTAAATGATCTTCTTTAATATTGGTCAAAACGCCGATATCACAAGACTTAAAACCCAGACCGGAACGTAAAATTCCGCCTCTAGCAGTTTCTAAAACTGCAAATTCAACGGTTGGATCTTTCAGCACGAATTCTGCAGAAATCGGTCCGGTCGTATCGCCTTTCGTAAGCATCACATTCTGGATATAAATTCCGTCAGATGTCGTGAAGCCAACGCGATAACCATTATTTTTTACAATGTGCGCAATTAATCTGGTGGTCGTTGTTTTTCCGTTGGTTCCGGTAACGGCAATAATTGGGATTTTAGCGGGTTTTCCTGGTGGATAAAGCATGTCAACAACAGGCGCAGCGACATTTCGTGGTAAACCTTCGCTTGGCGCCAAATGCATTCTAAATCCTGGTGCAGCATTCACTTCCAAAATAGCTCCGCCACTTTCTTTCAGCGGTTGCGTAAGATTTTCTGCCATGATATCAATTCCGCAAACATCAAGACCGATTATTCGCGAAACGCGTTCTGCCATGGTGACATTTTCAGGGTGAACCATGTCCGTAACATCTATTGAAGTTCCGCCGGTGGAAAGATTTGCTGTAGATTTCAGATAAACAATTTCACCGTTTTTTGGAACAGATTTCAAAGTATAATGCAGTTTTTCCAGCAGTTCGTTGGTGTCTTTATCGACGGTAATTTCAGTTAAGACTTTTTCGTGACCGTAGCCGCGAAGCGGATTCAGATTTTCCTTGTCGATCAATTCCTGGATGTCGAGTTTTCCATCGCCTATAACATGTGCCGGTACGCGACGCGCCGCAGCAACCATTTTATGGTTGATGACTAAAATACGGAAATCATAACCCGTGATATAACGTTCTACAATTACATTTTGTGAAAAATTCTGCGCATGCTGGAGACCAATTAAAGCAGTTTCGAAGTCATTAACGTTAATTGATGAACCTTTGCCATGGTTTCCATCCAGCGGCTTTAAAACAATCGGATAACCTATTTTTTCAATAACGGTCCGTAAACCTTCTTCGTCGGAAACCAAATCTCCCGACGGAACCGGTATTGCAGCCTGGTCCAGCATTCTTTTCGTCAGTTCTTTATTGCAGGCAATTTCCACCGCAATGGAGCTGGTATTTCCGGTAATTGTAGCTTGAAATCTTTGCTGATTTACGCCATATCCGAGCTGAACAAGAGAATTCCTACCCAAACGAATCCATGGAATTCTTCTGCTCACCGCTTCTTCCACAATACTTCCGGTTGATGGTCCCAAACGGTGTCTTTCACGGATTTCTCTTAAATTCTGGATGCACGCATCAATGTCATAATCAATATTTTCAATAAGACATCTTGCAATTTCTACGGATTGCTCTGCCGCGTACACGCCGGAATTTTCTTCGAGATAACTGAAAACCACATTATAAACGCCCGGCGTTTTTGTTTCTCTGGTTCGCCCAAAACCAGTGTCCATGCCGGCAACGGTCTGAATTTCGAGCGCTATATGTTCAATCACGTGGCCCATCCAGGTTCCCATTTCTACGCGCTGAAAAAATCCACCTTCCACACCTTCGGAACAGCGATGCGTAATTAAGGACGGAATCAAACGTTCCAGTCGTTCACGAAAACCCGGTATTTTATTGGTTGGTAAATGTTCTATTTCTTCTAAATCCAAACGCATCTGAATAAGATTTGGACGCCTGATGCTCCAAATATTCGGACCGCGTAAAACTTGTATTTTTTCAATTTTCATAGAGAATAACTGTCTTTTTTTTAATGCTTTTATGTTTTTTCTACAATCAAAGATAATAGAAAAGCATAATAAATGGTGAAAAATTATTTTCAGCGCTGGTTGAAAACCTTTTTTCGGAGCTAAAAAGGCTCATTTTCAGACGGAACCAACTCCGAAAAATTAACGGCAGAAATGGTATTTTTTTCTACATTTGCAAATATGGAAGCAGTTGGAAAATTAATGATTATCGGTGGCGCAGTAAATAAAGGCAGCTTTTCGGAAACCGATTATGATCAAAATATAGAAAAAAACCTTAATTTCTTCGAACGCGGAATCCTCCGTAAAATCATCAACGAATCGCGGTTGAAAGAAGATTCCGTCATCGAGATTATTACCACCGCTTCACAGATTCCGCAAATCGTGGGACCGGAATACAAAAAAGCTTTTGAATTTCTGGGCGCTAAAAACGTAAATATTTTAGACATTACAACACGTGAGCAGGCAAACAGCGACGTCATTACAGAACGGGCAACTGCAGCGGACGTCGTAATGTTTACCGGTGGAGATCAGCTGCGCCTCACTTCTATTTTAGGTGGCAGCCGTTTTCACGATATTATTTTAATGAAATATCTAAAGGAAGATTTCATTTATGCCGGAACTTCTGCAGGTGCCGCAGCAGCTTCCGAAAATATGATTTATCAGGGCTCCAGCGGTGAAGCTTTGCTAAAAGGTGAAATAAAAACCACGCAAGGTTTGGGTTTTATAGAAAATGTAATTGTCGATACGCATTTTGTTCAGCGCGGCAGAATTGGACGTTTGTTCCAGGCTGTGGTAAACAATCCGCGGACTTTGGGGATTGGTCTCGGTGAAGACACCGGTTTGTACATTTATAAAGACAATATGACCGCGATTGGTTCCGGGCTGGTAATTTTGGTGGATGGCCGTTTTATTAAAGATACTAATTTGACTAACGTTGAGCTTGGCCAACCGATTTCAATAGACAATCTTGTGGTTCACGTTCTCTCACAAAACGATTTTTATGATTTGAAGACCAAAGACCTTACAATCGTTAATTCTCAGTACAACCCGATTCCGCAGGTGAATTAAAGTAGAAGTTATTTTATCATTATTTAAATATTAAACGAAATCTCAGGTTTCGTTTTTTTATTGTTTTTATTCCGAGTTTTTTAAATTAAATGTAACTTTACTTTAACCAAAAACACTCATTATGAAAACTTTAGCTTCAATTCTCGCACTTCTGTTCCTGGTAAATTGCTATTCTTACAAAGCGGTTTCTGATAATACTTCGACCGTTCCGGATATAGATAAAACCTACGAAATCTCACTGAAAAACAATGAAAAAATGCGTGTAACCGACCTGAGGAAAGACGGCGACCAATACACATACACCAACAAAGACGGGCAAACGGCATTGATTTCTACCGATTCCGTTCTGTTGCTTCGCGAAAAGAAATTTTCTTACGGTAAAACCATCGGTTTGGTCGCAGGAGCTGTAGGTGTCGTTGTAATTATTGCTGCAGGCATGGCGGTAGCCGAGTTTGGTGGTGCCATTCAATAAAAATCTGCCTCTTTTTAAAGCAAAAAAATATCTTTTTTGTTTAATTATATTTGGAGAAATAATACACGCTATGAAAATTATAATTCACGGTGGTTTTTTCTCGGAAAGCGACCAAAGTCACGAAGTAAAAGTTGCAAAACAGGATTCACTAAAATCTATAGTCAAAAAAGCTTTTCATTATCTGGAGACACACAGCGCGGCGGAAACTGCGGTTTTTGCCGTTAAACTTCTGGAAGACGACGAACTTTATAACGCCGGAACCGGATCGCAAATTCAGAGCGACGGAAAAATACGGATGAGCGCTTCGCTAATGAATGGCGATACGCAAAAATTTTCAGGTGTCATCAATATTCAAAATGTAAAAAATCCCGTGGAAATAGCCGAATTTTTGATGAAAGAAGACGACCGCGTTTTAGGAGATCAGGGAGCTAAAAACTATGCGACCAAAAACGGTTTTCCCGACTACTCTACCGAAACCGCGCAGCGCCGAAGAGAGTTCGAAGAAAAATCGAAAAACGGCGGCAAAGGAACGGTTGGTTGTGTAGCTTTCGACAAAAGGGGAAAAATTGCTGCTGCAACTTCTACGGGCGGAAAAGGTTTCGAGCTTGAAGGAAGAATTTCAGATTCCGCGACCGTTGCGGGTAATTTTGCAAATAAATTTTGCGGCGTAAGCTGCACTGGAGTTGGTGAAGATATCGTCAGTAATGCCACGGCAGCAAAAATTGTAATCCGCGTGACGGACGGAATGTCGCTTGCTGAAGCTTTCGACAAAACATTTGCCGAGCTGAAAGAAATTGATGGTTTTGCAGGCGCAATTGCGATTGATCATTTAGGAAATATTCAGCACCGGGATTCTCATCCGACCATGGTTTTTGCAAGCTTCGACGGACAGCAATTTGAAGTTTTTGAATAGTTTTCAAAAGAAAAAAATTTGCCGTTTTACCGCCGAAAATTTTTAATTCTTCAAAACTGCATAATGTTTGCTGAACACTTCGGAACATTAAAAATATCATTATGAAAAAGTTGATTTTATTTGCCGTTTTAGGCGGATTATTTTTCGGAAGCTGTGCCCAGAAAGAAGAGCAGCGGGAAGAATACAAAGAAGAGCACAGCGCGGAAGAAAAGCGAAATGCGGGCGTAGATTCTGCGGCTTTCGATGATGAAGATCAGGTGGAAGATTCGCTTGAAGCAAGATAAAAAATGCGTCGGTTGACGCATTTTTTTAGTTAAAAATTTGCCGCTTTAAAGGCGTTTTTTTTCAAATTTGAAAAGAGAAAAATTTGATGTTTTAACGGCAAATTTTTCTGATTTAGAAAACAAAATTCGCTGTTTAAAAAGCAAATTTTTTCTGATTTAGAAAACGAAAAAATTCATCGTTTTAGCGGCGGATTTTTTAAAAATAAAAACAAAAAAATTTGCTGTTTTAGCAGCAAATTTTTATTTCTAAAATATTTTTATTTCTAAAATTCAAATAAGACAGAACCCCAGGTAAAGCCGCTTCCAAAAGCGGAAAGCAAAACCAGATCACCGCGCTTTATTTTTCCTTCCTGAATCGCTTCGCTCAGCGCAATAGGGATTGAAGCCGCCGTGGTATTTCCGAAACGCTGAATGTTGTTATACACTTTTTCGTCCGGCAAACCGAAACGCTGCTGCACGAACTGAGAAATACGCAGATTCGCCTGGTGTGGAATAAACATATCCAAATCTTCAGGAGTTTTTCCGGCTTGCTGCAAAGCTTCGTTCATGGTTTCCGGGAAGCGTGTCACGGCATGTTTAAAGACAAAATTTCCGTTCATTATCGGGTAAATTTCAGCATCGGTAACATTTTCAGGTTCCAGACGCATTCGGTCGCTCCAGCCAAATTTTGAACCCGGGAATTTCGTACACAATTCTTCAGCATGTTTTCCTTCGGAATGCATATTTGTCGCTAAAATATCGCCGCTGTTTTCGTCTTCCGAAGCCGACAAAATTACAGCGCCGGCACCATCGCCAAAAATCACCGAAACTCCGCGGCCTGCATCAGAAAAATCGAGTCCGAAGGAATGGATTTCAGCACCGACGACGAGAATATTTTTATACTGACCTGCTTTAATAAAAGCATTCGCCACGCTCATCGCATAAATAAATCCGGAACACTGATTGCGGACATCCAGCGCGCCGATGGTTTCGCAACCTAACATTTCCTGAAGCAAAACTCCACATCCCGGAAAAAAATAATCCGGCGAAAGTGTCGCGAAAACGATAAAATCCAAATCTTTAGCCTCGAGTCCGGCCATTTTTAAAGCCGCTTCCGAAGCTTTGAAACCGAGAAAAGCAGTAGTTTCTTCGGAGTCATTTCGGTTTTTGCGGTGGTGACGTTCTTTGATGCCGGTTCTTTCGGTAATCCATTCATCATTTGTAGTCATCAGCTTCGACAGATCATCGTTGGTCACTATATTGTCCGGGACGTAATGGCCGATCCCCTTGATGGAACTTTTTATCATAAACTTTAGGTTTTAGCAAAGATAAAATATTTTGCAGGATTGCCGGTTTTTTCCAATAAAATCTAATTTTATCCTACATTTGTGTAATGGCGATAGAAATACTTTTTAAAAATTCGAAATGCGAATGGGTTGATGTTGAGCACCCGACCGACGAAGATTTCGCTTATCTGCAGCAAAGATATCAGATCAACAGCCTGCTTTTGGAAGATACGGTTGACGTGAATCATCTGCCTAAGTTCGAGCAGGACGGAAATGTTGAATTTTTTCTGATGCGCGAAAATACGCAGTCGGAACGCTCGAATTTAAATACCATCAGCGATGTATCAACAAAGCTCGGTGTTTTTCTGCTTGATAAAGTGATTATCACAATTCACCGCATGAACAACCGAAGCATTTACGAATTTAAAAAAGAAGTTCTGCTGCCGGAAAATAAAGATATTTCGCGCGACACGATTGCCTTGAATCTCGCTTTAAAGGTGATGAAATCCTATGATGACGAGTCGAATAATTTGATGGAAATTATGGACCAGCTTGAAAACGAGATATTTTTAAAGAACACGAATCATTCCACACACATTCGTCGTTTGTACCGTTTGAAAAGAAAATCGGGACTGAACGCGAGAATTTTAAATATTTCATCTGTTTGGGTGGAAAAATTTAAAATGCTGGATTTGAAAGATGCTTCAGTTACGGACCTCAAAGATAAATATAAAGATGTCGTCGGAGATTTTGATCATTTGAATGCGCAGGTGACGAACTTAATTTCGATGTTTCTGGCGATGAGCGACCAGAAAGCAAACCAGGTGATGAAAGTGCTTGCGATCTATTCCATGTACTTTTTCCCGATTACTTTTATCGCCGGAATTTACGGAATGAATTTCGATGTGATGCCGGAACTTGAAGCGAAAAACGGTTATTTTATTACGCTCGGCGTGATGGGTGTAATCGCGCTTATAACTTTCGTTTATGTTCGCAAAAAAGGCTGGTAAATGCCACTTTATATAACGGAAAAATCCCCGCTTTTAGCAGGGATTTTTTTTGATTTGAGTTTTTAGAAGTTTAAAACACGAACTGCAATTCTGCGGTTTTGTGCTTTGCATTCATCGGTGTCGTTCGCAGGACAAACCGGGAATTGAGAGCCGTACCCTTCCGCTTCGATTCGGTCTGAAGCGATGCCTAATTCCAGCAATTTCAGTTTCGCAGACTGGGCACGAAGATTAGACAGTTTCATGTTGGTATCTTCATTTCCACTATTATCGGTGTAACCGCCTAATTTAATTTTTGCATTTGGATAAGCGTTTAAAATTTCAGCTAAATTTTGTAGCTGCTGCTCTGCACCTGGCTTTAAATTACTGCTGCCACTTTCGAAAAATAAATTTTCAATCGTGTACCAACGCTCCGGCACCAATAGGGCTTTATCCTGTAATTTCAATCCGCTATTGAGTGCATACAGCTGGCTATTTTCACCAAGCGCGATGGATTTATCACCAAGTTTTACTTCCTGCACATTTCCGGTGTCGTAAACATAATCGCCGTCTTCATTTAAAGTTCCAACCGCAACAGCCGCAGGAACGCCTGCATCCATACCTTCAGCCGCGACAGGCTGAACGGCAGCGCCGGACATTTTTTGAAGTGATTCTAATTTTTCAGCTCTGTTATTATCGATGGTGTCTTTATGTAAAACTGCAAGTGTAGGTGCGATTACCAAAGAAACGATTGACATTAATTTAATTAAAATATTCATGGATGGACCAGAAGTATCTTTAAAGGGATCACCAACAGTATCACCTGTTACAGACGCTTTGTGCGGATCGGAACCTTTGTAATACATTTGTCCGTTGATATCTACGCCTTTTTCGAAAGATTTTTTAGCATTGTCCCAAGCGCCACCGGCGTTATTTTGGAACATACCCATCAACACTCCGGAAACGGTTGCTCCTGCTAAAAATCCACCTAAAACTTCAGGACCGAAAATAAAGCCCATCAATAATGGAGAGACCAAAGCAATTGCGCCTGGCAGCAACATTTTTCTGATTGAAGCATCAGTAGAAATAGCGACACATTTTTCATATTCCGGAACGGCTTTCCCTTCCAAAATTCCCGGAATTTCACGGAACTGGCGGCGAACCTCCTCTACCATCGCCATTGCAGCCTCTCCTACAGCCTTTATCGCCAAAGAAGAGAAAATGAATGGAATCATAGCACCTACAAACAATCCGGCTAAAACATCGGCACGGTAAATATCAATACCATCAATACCGGCAATACCTACGAATGCTGCAAATAACGCAAGTGCTGTTAATGCTGCAGAAGCGATTGCAAAACCTTTTCCGGTTGCAGCAGTTGTATTTCCTACAGCATCTAAAATATCCGTTTTTTCACGAACTTCTTTAGGTAATTCACTCATTTCGGCAATTCCCCCAGCATTATCAGCAATCGGTCCGAAAGCATCAATTGCAAGTTGCATCGCGGTAGTTGCCATCATTCCGGCAGCAGCAATCGCAACTCCGTATAACCCGGCACATAAATAAGATCCGTAAATACCACCGGCAAGAACTAAAATCGGAAGAAAAGTAGATTCCATACCGACAGAAAGTCCGCCGATGATATTTGTTGCGTGACCGGTTGAGGACTGTTTGATAATGCTTTTTACAGGACGTTTACCCATTGCTGTATAATATTCGGTAATGATACTCATCAGCGTACCTACAAGCAAACCAACCATGATTGCACCAAAAACACCCATTTTGGTGAATTCATGACCACGAAGTGACATCGTGTCCGGCATTAAATAATTAACCAAGAAGTAAGATGAAATTGCTGTAAGCACAATACTTCCCCAATTTCCGAGGTTTAAAGCATTCTGCACCGGCGCAGTATCCAATTCGGTATTTTCGCTGATTTTCACGAATAAAGTACCGATCATTGAATAAATAATTCCGGTTCCAGCGATTAACATTGGTAAAAGAATCGGCGCAAAACCACCAAATGCATCATCGGAGAAAGTTTCACGGCCTAAGACCATGGTTGCTAAAACCGTCGCCACGTAGGAACCGAACAAGTCGGCGCCCATACCGGCAACATCACCTACGTTATCACCAACATTGTCTGCAATAGTTGCAGGGTTTCGCGGATCATCTTCCGGAATACCCGCTTCAACTTTTCCTACCAAGTCGGCACCAACGTCGGCAGCTTTTGTATAAATACCACCACCAACACGGGCAAAAAGTGCTATTGATTCAGCACCTAAAGAAAAGCCTGTTAAGATTTCGATGGTTCTTTCCATCTCTACAGAATCCACGCCGGCACCAGGTGCAAAAATTTGTTTCAGGATTAAATATAATCCGCCTAAACCTAAAACCGCTAAACCAGCAACACCCATTCCCATTACAGAACCGCCGGTGAAAGAAACTTTCAGCGCTTTTGAAAGGGAAGTCTTTGCAGCTTCTGCAGTTCTAACATTTGCTTTAGTCGCGATACGCATTCCGATAAAACCTGCTAAAGCGGAAAGAATGGCCCCTAAAATAAATGAGACACCAATTGTCCAGTGCGAATTTTCATTGGAAGCTCCCATTAATGCAAGTAAAACCGCCACAATAACCACGAAATAAAGCATGATTTTGTATTCGGCTTTCAAAAATGCCATCGCACCATCGGCAATGTGACCGCTGATTTCCTTCATACGGTCGTTTCCGGCATTTTGCTTTTGCACCCAGGCACTCTGGACGAAAGTGTAAATTAAGGCGAGAATACCAAAGATTGGTACCAAAATAAATAAATCCATATTTTAATGTTTAATGTTAATTATTTGTTAAATTAAATATAACCCGAAAATACACATTTTTTTGTACAATCCGTGGCGATTGGTAAATTAAAAAAGACAAATGCAAGCATTTGTCTCTTAAATATTCGATTTTCGTAAAAATTTATCCGCCGAATTTATCAGCGTAATCTTTCTGCGAAGCGGCAATCACTTTTTTAGCGTGTTCAGCACCATAAACTTCTTGGATTCTACATTTTGCCGGCTCATCTGGCAAATTTTTGTAAGTCAGGAAATAATGCATCAGTCTTTTTACTTCGGCCTGCGGCAATTCTGTAATATCACGGAAATGACCGAATGCGTGATCGCCTTTCATCACCGCTACAATTTTATCATCAGCTTCACCTTTGTCGATCATCTTAAAACCTCCGATTGGAATAGCTTCCATCAACAAACCGCCCGCGTGAATGTTATGCGAGCTTAAAACGCAGATATCCAGCGGATCCAAATCTCCGGAATCAACATCTGTAGCGCCGCTTTCGATTGCTAATTTCAAAACTTCGTCATGGCAGTACGTTCTTGGAACAAAACCGTACAAAGCCGGAATAATATTCGAAAACTGCTGTGGCCGGTCAACTTTCAGATAACCACTCTGTTTATCAACTTCATATTTTATCGTGTCGCTCGGAACAATTTCCACGAATACATTTACAACATTTGGAGCCTCCTCGCCGACCGGAATCCCGTGCCACGGATGTGCTTTAAAATTAGGTATCATTTATTTATTTTAATTTACAATTAAGTTTTCTTTTCGTAAGTCTTCAATTGAGGCCGAAATATAATCCTGCTCATTCATATAATTCATGAGAAAGACCGTTTTAAAATCCTGCAGCGTACTTTCATTGCTGAGGTTTTCATAAGTTTTGTGAAGCAAATGCAGAATATTATTTTTACAGTTTACGACTTTATTCCAGGAATTTTTTGTTAAATAAAGCTGCTGAGAAGCATTATAATCAAATTCTTCATTAATGGTTTTTTCAAGCAAAAAAAGATATTCGTGCGTCGCCAGAGATTCATCAAACTTCGAAACCAGGTTCGCAGGTTTCAGTCGTTCCAGAAAAAGTGTAATGCGTTCATAGGCGTGGATGCGCTGTTCCGACTGTCCTTTAACGGTCATTAGATTGATCTGCTGTTTTTTTAATTTGATGGAAGTGTACACAAACTGCCGCATATAAATTAAAAAAGGCAGCGCCAAAAGCAAGGCAAAAGCGTACGGAAAATAAGGCGAATCTATCATGTTTTTTGCGAAAGCACAAAATTACGAATTTTAGCCCTTTTTTAGCAGTTTTTTAAGTAAATCTTTAGGAGAATTTTCGATCATTGCGTACTGCTGAAGTTCGGCGCCGAAACTTTTAAAAAACACTTCCAAACCACGGATATTGCCACCCATAAAATCAAAGGATTGTTTTGCGATATTTTCCTGCAAAAGTGAATCAACCAAAAACGAAGCGCCGTTTTCCGCTTTCAAATTTTCGTCATTCACCAAACCTAAAAGCGAAAGTTTTTCTCCTGTAGAAATTAGGATTGCGAGACTTATAATTTGATTTTCTTTGAAGGCTCCGACAATTTTAAGCAAATTAGATTTTTCCAAAAATTTCAGATAATTAATGAATTTCCTTAAATCCCTTTTCTTGGGTAAACCTTTAAAATTATGCTGTACAAATGGCAAATTTTCCTCAAATGGAATTTCTTTTAAAACCAGATTTTTTGCCATTTTAACCGCCGATTTTCTGCCTTTGAAATATTTTTTTCGAAGCTTTTGATAATCGGATTTTGGAATAAAATAATTTTTCTTTTGCGCTAAATCTGAATTAAATTCATTTGAATGATGAAAAGCGTAATAAATAATTTTGTAATTTTTGGTCAAATAAAGGCGGAATTTTTCTTCAATATCCGCGTCAAAACGCGGCCCCGAAATCCCAAGTTGCTGGCAGAAAAGCGGAATGATGACAAATTTAAAACTGTATTTTTTCTTCACCGGAACGGGCATCACAAAGTCGTAATCACCAAAAACCAAAAGATCCCAACTTTCGCAAAGCTGGTTTAGAACAGAAGATTCTGCGTAAAAATTTTGCTGAACGGAATTTTGTAAAGTATTTTGATATTTCTCAAAATCAATTTCCGAATGCTGAAGCTTTTTAATCATAATAAATTTTCATCAGCAAAACTGAGGTAGGAATTCTGCGCAAGAATCAGGTGATCCAGCAGCTGGATATTGAGAATTTTACCGGCTTCAGCGATCTGTTTTGTAATTTTTAAATCTTCCTGACTCGGCTTCAGATTTCCGGACGGATGATTGTGTGCAACAACTAAACCGGTAGCAAAATGCTCCAAAGCAGTTTTAAAAAGTATCCGAATATCAACCACAGATTGGTTAATTCCTCCTGACGACAACCTGCTTTTTGTGATAATTCTGTTATTTTGATTAAGGAAAACTGCCCAGAATTCTTCAGTCTGTAAATCTGACAAAAAAGGCGCTAAAATTTTGTAAGTTTCCTGGCTGTTTGTAATCTGGATTTTTTCCGGAACTTCCTGCGCGGCGCGGCGTCGTCCGATTTCCAGCGCGGCTACAATCGAAATGGCTTTTGCTTCGCCAACACCTTTGAATTTGGTAAGATCTGAAATCTGTAAAAGGGATAAGTTATGCCAGTTATTTCCGACTGAATTGAGTATTTTTCGGGCTAATTCTACTGCTGAATCTTCGCGGTTTCCGCTGCCCATAATGATTGCCAATAACTCCGCGTCAGAAAGCGAATTTTTACCTTTCAGCAAAAATTTTTCGCGCGGTCGGTCGTCTTCAGCCAGTAATTTAATGGACATTTACAGCTCATTTACAAATTGAATTTAAAATTAAGAAAATAAAATTTAATTCAATTTTAAAGACCCTGAATTATCATGCCGTCTTTCATCACCAGTTTTCGGTCGGTTGTATCTGCAAGATGTGTGTTGTGTGTTACGATAACAAAGGTTTGATGATATTTGTCGCGCAAATCGAAAAAAAGTTGGTGCAAATCATCCGCATTTTTGGAGTCGAGATTTCCGGTCGGTTCATCCGCAAAAATAATTTTCGGCGAATTGATGAGCGCGCGCGCCACAGCGGTTCTTTGCGCTTCACCACCCGACATTTCGTTCGGTTTATGGTGAATCCGGTGCGCGATATTTAAATCTTCAAATAAAGAATAGGCTTTTTTCAGCGATTCTTTTTCGTTTTTTCCGGCAATTCTGGTTGGTAAAAGTACGTTTTCCAGCGCTGTAAATTCCGGTAAAAGTTGATGAAACTGGAAGACAAAACCAATGTTCTGGTTTCGGAAGCTCGACAGCTGGCGGTCGTTCATATTGATGAAAGACTGGCCCGCCAAATCGATCTGTGTATCGAATTTTTTTGGTGTGGTCGGTTTATCCAAAGTTCCTAAAATCTGCAAAAGTGTAGATTTTCCGGCACCGGATTCACCAACAATTGAAATAACTTCACCTTCTTCAATGTGCAGGTCTACCCCTTTCAAAACTTCCAAATCGCCGTACGATTTATGAATATTACGCGCTTTAATCATGGTTTCAAAAATACTAAAAAATAAGGTAAAATAGCCGGTAAAAAATGTAGTTGTGCTATAAAAAAAGTCCTTACCATAAGGAAAGGACTTTTATTTATTTTAGAAAATTATTAGAGCAACAACGTTAACGGTTGTTCCAGATAAGTTCTTAAAGTCTGTAAGAATTCGGCACCGGTTGCGCCGTCTACTACTCTGTGGTCGCAGGCTAATGATAATTTCATCACATTTCCGACCACGATCTGACCGTATTTTACTATTGGTTTTTCAACAATTGCACCTACAGAAAGAATTGCAGAATTCGGTTGGTTGATAATCGACGTGAACGTTTCAATACCAAACATTCCAAGATTAGAAATTGAGAAAGTAGAACCTTCCATTTCATTGGCTTTCAAACCTTTAGATTTTGCTCTGCCTGCCATATCTTTCACCGCCGCAGAAATCTGGTTGTAGTTCATCTGGTCCGCGTTTTTCAAAACAGGAACTACCAAGCCATCTGGAATTGCCACCGCAACACCAACATTAATGTTTCCGTGGTGGATGATTTTATCGTCTCTCCAGGTAGAATTTACCTGCGGATGTTTTCTTAAAGCAATCGCTGTTGCTTTAATAATCATATCATTAAATGAAATCTTCGTGTTTGGCAGAGAATTTATTTCTTTGCGTGCAACAATCGCTTTATCCATATTGATTTCCACAATCAGATAATAATGTGGCGCTGTAAATTTGCTTTCTGCAAGTCGTTTCGCGATAATATTCCGAACCTGGGAGTTTGGTGTTTCGGAATCTTCGCCCTGAACAAAATTCATTGGAGCCGGCGCCGCAGCTTCTGAATTTTTCGGTGCTGAAACGGCATTTTTTTCCGATTTAGCTGCCGATGTTTCAGGCTGATAATTTTCAATATCTTTTTTGACAATTCTGCCGTTTTCACCGCTACCTTTTAAAGACTGCACATCAATTCCTTTGTCTTCCGCCATTTTTTTGGCTAAAGGTGAAATCGCAAGTCTTTCAGTGGAAGAATTTTCTGCAGATGGTGTTTCAGTTTTTTCTTGAGAAGTTTCAGCTGTTGCTGAAGTTTCTGTTGCTGCAGGTTTTGATGCAGAATTTTTTGCACCGCCCAAAGTTAGGCCGGAAACATCGGTTCCCGCAGGTCCGATAATTGCTAAAACGGTATCTACCGGACTTGCTTCACCTTCAGCAACGCTAGCGTAAAGCAAAGTTCCTTTCACTTCAGACTCAAAATCCTGAACTGCTTTATCGGTTTCAATTTCAGCTAGAACATCACCTTCTTTTACTTCATCACCTACTTTAAAGTGCCATTTTGCCACTTTACCTTCGGTCATTGTATCAGAAAGTCTTGGCATTGTAATGACTTCCACACCAGCCGGAATTTCTGCTGTTGTTTCTTCAATGCTGCTGGATTCGTTTTCCGTTTTATGTTCTTCGTCTATTTTCTGTTCTTCTTTTTTCTCAGAAACACCTTCATCTAACATTCCACCTTTCAGTTGAGAAATGTCTTCGCCCTGCTCACCAATTATGGCTAAAACAGAATCTACAGGTGAGGAACCGCCTTCTTCGGTTCCCACGTAAAGCAGCGTTCCGTTAAATTCTGATTCAAAATCCTGTACGGCTTTATCGGTTTCAATTTCGGCCAGGATATCTCCTTCTTTGACTGCATCACCTACTTTCTTGTGCCATTTCGCCACCTTACCGTCGGTCATTGTATCAGAAAGACGGGGCATTGTAATTACTTCTGCCATAATTAAAAAATTGTTTTATATTAAAATGAAGACGAGCTTTAAAAGAAAATAACCGGGTTATTTGGCAAAAAAACTCAAATCTTCAAATTGATTTAGTTATTTTCAAGCTTGTTCAGGAACGGATAATCTTCCTGTGCGTAGACATAATCGTAGATTTTAGATTCATCCGGATAAGGTGACTGCTCCATAAATTCTACACATTCTTCCACAAAATCTTTCGATTTTTCATCGAGCGCCGCCAACTCATCTTCGGTCGCCCAGTTTTGTGATAAAATTTTATGTTTTACGATTTCAATTGGATCGTCTTTTTTGTTTTCCGCAACTTCTTCCTTGCTTCTGTAAGGTTCCGCATCAGACATCGAGTGACCTCTGAAACGGTAAGTTCTGGCTTCAATGAAAGTTGGGCCGTCGCCACGTCTTGCTCTTTCAATCGCTTCATAAGCAGCTTCTGCCACTTTTTCAGGATCCATTGCGTCTACTGGTAAACACGGCATTTCGTAACCTAAACCTAATTTATAAATATCTTCGTGGTTCGCGGTTCTTTTAACCGAAGTTCCCATTGCATACTGGTTATTTTCAACCACAAAAACCACAGGTAATTTCCAGTTCATCGCCATATTGAAAGTTTCGTGAAGTGAACCCTGACGCGCCGCACCATCGCCGAAGAAACAGATGTTTACTCCACCTGTTTCAAA
This sequence comes from Kaistella treverensis, assembly GCF_900114045.1. Taxonomy (GTDB): domain Bacteria; phylum Bacteroidota; class Bacteroidia; order Flavobacteriales; family Weeksellaceae; genus Kaistella; species Kaistella treverensis. The sequence continues at coordinate 421,248 of NZ_FORQ01000001.1, read as the reverse complement.
ATATTTATCTGCGAAAGCAATACCTGCACCTAGTGGAATCTGACCGCCGACAATACCATGACCGCCGTAAAATCTTTTTTCTTTGCTGAAAACGTGCATTGAGCCGCCCATTCCACCTGAAGTTCCCGTTGCTTTACCACAAAGTTCTGCAAGAATTCTTTTCGGGTCTACGCCCATCGCCATCGGGTGAATGTGGCAACGGTACGCCGTGATCATGCTGTCTTTGGACAAATCCATGGCGTGGGTAAAACCGGCTGGAATCGCTTCCTGACCGTTATATAAATGTAAAAAACCTCTGATTTTCTGTTTGAGATAGAGTGACCGGCATTTGTCTTCAAATCTTCTCCACATCGTCATGTCTTCATACCACTGCAGGTAGACTTCTTTCGAAAATTCTTTCATGTGTTGATTTTGCTATTTTAATAGGCACCTCACCTTTCGGCTTGTGTTGGTTATAAATATTCAGCAAAAATAATAAAAAACTTTGTCTTTATAGGTAGCATAGCAGGACAATTGTCAGGTTTTAGTTATTTAAAAATATTACTTTTGGTCACATAAAAATATTTATGACAGAATCTTCCACGAAAACTTCAGAACGCGTTTCCAAATGGCTTTCGAATTTTTTCAATCCGATGAATTCTCTGGTCATTTATTTCGTTTTATTCAGCATTAAAAATTTAGGTTTAAAGGAAGCTTTCCAAAATTTTTTACCGATTTTTTTTCTGATAATTGCCCCAATTTCCGGCTGGATTTTCTGGAAAGTGAAAAGCGGAGAATTTTCAGATACTGATGTTTCCGACCGGCATCAACGCAAGAACTTATATTTCTTTATCGCCTGCGCCATCATCATTTATTTAATGTACGTTTTCTTCCGTTTCGAGCGTGTAGATTGGGTGCTGTTTTTCCTTTTGATTTTGCTGATAATTTTGCAGATCAGCAATTATTTCATAAAAAGCTCCATGCATACCGCTTTAAATGTTTTTGTCGCTGCGCTGATGTTCACTTTAGATCCGTTGCTTGGCGCTGGTTGGATCATCATTACAGCGGCAGTTGCGGTTAGCAGAGTTGTTTTAAAAAGACACACGTGGGCCGAAGTAATTTCGGGCGCGGTAATCGCCACTGCAATTTCTTTTATTTACCTTTATGTCCAGATTCAATTAACCTAAAAAAATCATGAAAATTAGCGAATTAACTGCCGGCGAAGAACAACTGATGAATGTCTTGTGGAAACTACATTCGGCTTATATGCGGGAAATAATTGAATCTTATCCCGAACCGAAACCGCATCCAAACACCATTTCCACCTTTCTGAAAATTTTACTTGAAAAAGAATTTGTTTCCTCAACACGTGAAGGCAGGGTTTTCAGATATTCGGTAGCAGTTCCGTTCGAAGAATACAGGAAATTTAAGCTTCAGATTTTTCTGGCGCATTACTGCGAAAATTCCGCAAAAAACCTGCTGAAAATGATGTTCAAAGAAAACTTAATTGCGCCCACCGATTTTCAGGATTTTTTTGAAGTAAAAACTACGCTTCATTCCACGCACAAAAAAGAAGAAAACGAATCCGAGATCAGCGATTTCATTGCGGAAATTACTGCGCCAAAAGCAAAAAAAACCGACAAAGAAGGCAAGAAAAAAAATAAAGCCGAGAAGAAGAAAAGCAAGAAAAAGAAAAAAGATAACTAAAAAATCTAATTTTTTACAACAAAAAATGCTGAACAAATTGAAGGATATTTTAGGAAAAACCGGTGCTGTATTTCAAAACTATGCTATGGTTTTGGTCATGGCATTCATTGCTGCCATTTCAATGATTTGTTTTGTAGAGTTAAACGCTCCGACGACTGAACCGACTTTTGAATTTCTAAAAGTAGCGCTGGTTTCAGCGTTGGGAATCTCGCTTTTTTTCGGGCTTAAAATGCTTTCGCAAAGAATTGGGCGCGAACTGGTTTTACAGTTAATCGGCATTTTAGTTCTGGTCGTTATTTACTTTATTTTACCTGCTCGAGAAAAAGATTTTACCGAAGTTTACGCGTTTGTGCTGATTCCGGTTTTCCTGCTCTCACATCTTTTGGTGTCTTTCGTAGCGTTCATCGGAAAAAATAAAGAGCTGAATTTTTGGCAGTATAACAAGAATCTTTTCATCAATACTTTTCTGACAGGCATATTTACCGGCGTTCTAACGGGCGGAGTTTTATTGGCAATTTTGGCGGTCGACCAGCTTTTCGATTTCAATTTCGACGACCATTATTACAGTTACATTTTTACTTTTTTTTCCATCTTCGGAAGCTGTTTTATTTTCCTGCTTTTTAATGAAAAAGGCTTGCAATATTTAGAGCGCAATGGTGATTTTCCGGTTGTGCTGAAATTTTTCACGCAGTACATTCTCATCCCGCTCTTAATTATATACGCAATAATCTTATACTTCTATTCCGCGAAAATCCTTATCAACTGGGAATTGCCACGCGGTTGGGTTTCCTATTTAATCCTTGCTTATTCCGTAGTTGGAATTTTTGCAATTCTGCTCGTGCATCCATTAAAAGAAAATTCTGCGAAATCATGGGTAAAAATGTTTTCGAAAATATTTTATTACACGCTGATTCCTTTAATTATATTGCTTTTCACCGCAATTTTTACCAGAATTTTAGAGTACGGCTACACCGAACCAAGATATTTCGTTCTGATTATCGCGCTTTGGCTTACGTCAGTTGTATTTTACTTTATTTTTATTTCGCGCCCGACAGTTAAATTCGTACCGATAAGTTTGTTCGCATTTGGTTTATTTGCTTTAATCTTTCCTTATTTTAATGCTTTTTCAACGGCAAAACGCAGTCAGAAAGCCGAGCTGATTAATGTTTTAGCGAAAAATAAACTGCTGAAAAACGGCACCATCGATTTTAACAAAAAAACTAATAATTCCGTCGCCGCTGACATCGCAGATAAATTCGATTTTCTCGCAAAACGACATGAAGGTGAATTTTTACAGACTTTGGTAAAGGGTGATCTTCAAAGAAACCTTGCAGAATATATCAAAAAAGGCAATTTGTATGAGATCAATGGCCTCGTCAGAGCAGATTTTACAAATATAAGCTACGATGCGTCCAGCGTCACCGTTGAAGCTACACAAAGAAACAGAACGCTTATCTCAAAAAATAATCAGATTGCCATCAGCGGCTACCAATACCTTTTCAAAGCGTATACTTACAGAGAAAATTCCTTTAATTTCGAGGGAAATAAGCTGGAACTAAACTTGAGTAAAAACCAATTTCAATCTGAATTTTTCCTGGTTTTCAACGGGCAGAAAATTGATCTGTTGCCGGAGGTCCGCCAGCTTTTTGCTAAAAATCCCGGAATGGGAGAAGCTCGCATTGCTGATTTAAACATCACCAAAAAAATCGACGGTTACGAATTCAGAATTATTTTTGGTAATTTGGTCCAAATAACCAATAATGAAAATAAAAAAGTGTTCAGCACGAATGCTGAATCTGTTTTAATTTTAGTGAAGAAAAACTAAAAGCTCTGGTTTTCGGATTTCGGTAAAACCGAAAAAAACCTCGGTTTTAGGCCAAAAAAAAGCGACTTTAAAAAGTCGCTTATGTTTATAAAGGTAAATCTTACCAGTTAGAACCGCCACGGCTTGAACCACCGTATCCGCTTCCACCACCACGATTTCCACCTCCGTAACCACCACCGCCAGAACGGTTGTTGTCAAAGCTTCTTCTTGGTTTGTCTTCTCTTGGCTTAGCTTCAGAAATGTTAAGTTCTTTACCATCCAATTCTTTCCCGTTTAGAGCTTCGATAGCGTTTTTGCCATCTTCGTCGCTCATCTCTACGAAACCAAATCCTCTTGATCTCCCAGTTTCTCTGTCCGTAATGATTTTGGCAGACTGTACGTCACCAAATTCTGAAAATAAATCTTGCAACGACTGTTCTTGTGTTGCGTAGTTAATGTTTGAAACAAAAATGTTCATCTTAAAAAAAAATTAATTATTAATACTGTTGAAATTATAGTTGAAAGTCAACAATTGATGAACAAAAATTGATTTCAGGATATAAAAACGGTTGCAAGATACAATATTTTATTACATATGCAATTATTTTTGCGTTTATTTTAATCAACTTCTTTTCCTGTGCTGGCTTCTAAAAGCCAAAACCAGTCTTCGCGGCTCAGCTCCAAATCCAGAGATTCTTTAAGCTCCACGATTTTTTCCGCGCGCGAACTTCCGATTACAGGCAGTATCCGCGCCGGATGTTTCAAAATAAACGCCAGTAAAATTTGGTTTTCTTCAGCATTATATTTTTCACAAAGTTGCGACAGCACTTTTTTAATTCTCAAATTTTGGTCGGTTTTGCCGGTAAAAAAATTTCCCAGGACAGACCACGCCATTGGCTGCAGATTTTTCAGCATCATTTGGTCTAATGTTCCGTCGCAAAATGCTTTTGTTTCGTTTATCGAAATTTCAACCTGGTTTGTAATTAAAGGAAAAGCGTCGTTTATCAAATCAAACTGCGACGGTGAAAAATTGGAAACTCCGAAATGTTTCACTTTTTTTTCTTCGCGCAAAATTGAAAAAGCTTCTGCGATTTCGGTCGGATTCATTAATGGTGACGGCCGGTGTAGCAAAAGAACATCCAGAAAATCGGTTTTCAGATTTTCTAAACTGTTGTCTATTGACTTTAAAATATGTTCTTTTGAATAATTATAAGATTTCAACCTAAAATCGCGGTTTTTGCACGGCATTTCGATTCCGCATTTTGAAATGAACTGCACGGTGTCGCGGTCGATTTTCATTTCTGAAAAAGCCTCGCCGAAAAGTTTTTCGGTCGTATAATCGCCGTAAATATCGGCGTGATCGAAAGTCGTGAGATTTTCTGCGAGCGAAGTTTCGATGAGATTTTGCACGTCGCGCGTGGAATGATTGGCGCCCCAAATTCCCCAGCGCATGGTTCCTATGATAATTGGAGAAAAATTCATGAGTACAATTTAGAAAAATTTGCCGCTTTAAGGCGATTTTTTTTGGTTTTGAATATTGCTGTTTGAAAGCTTTTTTAATTTCTGAAAAAATGCCCGTTTTAAGGCGGTTTATTTTCTTTGAAAAATTTTGTGCTAAATGGCGGTTTTTTTTGCGGTTTTGTTAAAAGTAAAAAATCTAAGGAAATAGCAGGTAATTTTATATAAACTAAAATGTTTCATGCGCGGTGCGACCCGACTTGAGTGGAGCTCTTTTTGGCGCGCGCGCGAAGCGCGCGCCCCAAAAAAGCGGGAACGGAAGGCGGAAAAGTCGCCCAAAAAAAATAAATAATTTGCCATTGAAACACCGAAAAAATTTGTTTTTAAAAGCTTAACGGTAATATAATAAAAACTTTGTAACCTTTCTGCACTTCTCAGCGTATAATCTATTGCAGTCCTAAAGTGGACACTATTTACTACATGAGACAATTAAAAATTACCAAACAGGTTACCAACAGAGAAACCGCTTCGCTTGACAAGTATTTGCAGGAAATTGGAAAAGTTGATTTGATAACGGCCGATGAAGAAGTAGAATTGGCACAAAAAATCCGCGCCGGCGACCGTGTGGCGCTGGAAAAACTGATAAAAGCCAACTTGCGTTTCGTGGTTTCTGTTTCTAAACAATACCAAAATCAGGGTCTTTCCCTACCCGATTTGATTAACGAAGGGAATCTCGGTTTGATGAAAGCCGCGAAAAGATACGATGAAACCAGAGGTTTTAAATTTATTTCCTACGCGGTGTGGTGGATTCGCCAATCGATTTTACAGGCGCTTGCGGAACAGTCCAGAATTGTACGTTTGCCGTTGAATAAAATTGGTTCGATTAACAAAATCAACAAAGCGTATGCGCACCTTGAGCAGGAGAATGAAAGACCGCCGTCACCGGAAGAATTAGCGGAAGTGCTGGACATGAGCGAAGACGACATTAAGGAATCAATGAAAAATTCCGGGCGACATTTATCGATGGACGCGCCGCTTGTGGAAGGTGAAGATTCTAATTTATATGACGTTTTGCGTTCCGGTGAATCACCAAGTCCGGATAAAGATTTGATGTTGGAATCTCTTCAGATTGAAATCGAAAGAGCTTTGCAGACATTAACGCCACGTGAAGCCGATCTTGTCCGACTTTATTTCGGTTTGAATGGAAAACATCCGATGACTTTGGAAGAAATCGGTGAAACTTTCGACCTTACAAGAGAACGCGTTCGCCAGATAAAAGAAAAAGCCATCAAAAGACTGAAACACAATACCAGAAGCAAGATTTTGAAATCTTATTTAGGTAAATAAAATTCTTAGTTAAAATAGAAAAGGAACTCAATTGAGTTCCTTTTTTTTATGAAGTCTGAAAATTTTTCCTTGCCAGTTCCTTTCGGACGCGGCTTAAACTTTCCGGCGTAATTCCCAAATAACTTGCAACCATCCATTGCGGTACGCGCTGCAAAATATCCGGATACATTTTTATGAAAGTCATATAGCGTTCTTCCGCAGTGTCGGCCAGCAAAGAATTTACGCGGTTTTGCAGATTGCGGATGTGTTTTTGCAAAAGCAAATCGTTATTTTCTGCGGTTTGCGGAAATTTCTCCATCATGCGCGTGAAAAAATCATTGTTAAGCAACAAAACCTTTGAATCTTCGGCAGCGTCGATGTAATAATTTGATTTTTCATTAAAGTACAGCGAACTTCGGTCAGAAATCAGCCAGGTTTCCGGCGCAAACTGTATGATGTGTTCCTTACCGTTTCTGTCGATAGAATACATGCGCAGCAAACCTTTTTCCACAAAATACGTTTCGCGGCAAACGTCGCCCGGCTGCAGCAAAACTTCATTTTTAGCCACATTTTTCACCGAATAATGCGCGCTGCAGGGATCCATTAAATCTTTCGGTACTTCTAAAACCTCAGAAAGATAAGTTGTAATATTATTCATCGGTTAAACTAAACTTAAAGAAATATTGCTGTGCGATGCGTTTTTCACCGCTTTCCCATTTTCTAAAACAATAATTTGTGGACTTTGATGCGTAACATCCAGATCGTCAGCAATTTTATTCGAAATCGGACGGTATTTTATTAAATCCAAAAAATAATACGTTGCATCTTTGTCCGAAGCTTTCACTTCCGATTCGAAATTGCTTAAAACTCTTTTACTGATTTGGCACCGTGTGGAATGTTTGAAAATTACCACTTTTTTATCGTTGGATTCTGCAATTGCTTTATCTAAATCTTCTTCGGACTGAATATTTTTCCAAAACGTATCTGAAGAATTTGCGGAACTGTCGCTGCTAAATATTTTATCAAAAAAACTCATAATTCAAAAATTTTAATTCGTAAAAATATGCCGCTATTTACCAGTTTTTTTCTTTTTTTAACTGGTCGATGTGGGCAAAATGATGGTCACAATGCCACGCGCAGAAAGCGAGATTTTCTCTTAAACTGATGCTTTTATTTTGACCCGGATGAAAAAACGTGCTTTCAAATTCTTTGTTGGTTAAGGATTTCAGCTCATAAACCCAACGTTTGTGTACGCCTTTCAGCGTTTGGATCGCAGGTTTAATTTCAATGCTGAAACTGTCCTGAAGTTCCGCCCACTGCTGTTCGTCGTATGGTTTTATGGTCGGATTTTCCTCTGTTAAAGCCAGTTTGAAGCGCATGTAACTGTTCATGCTGCTGTCCGCAAGATGATTAATTACCTGCCGGACTTTCCAGCCGCCTTCGCGGTATTGCGTATCCAGTTGCTCATCCGTCCACGACTCCACCACGTTTTTTAGCTTGTTCGGAAAGTCTTTTAAACTCTTGATATAGCCATCGATCTGCTGGTCAGAAATTTCCGAAGGTTCCGGAAATCTGCCGATTGGATATTTTTTTTGTTCAATATTGTCCATTTTAATTCTTCAGTTAGACTATTTGGCGCAGCCAGAGAATTGGCGGGCGATTTGTGTTTAGTTCTGTAAATTTACTACAAAAAATACGGAATCGCTTCTGATTTACAAAATTTAAGAAATATGAAAAAAGCCCTGATTATAGTTGATGTTCAAAACGATTTTTGCGACGGTGGCGCGCTTGCGGTACCCGGCGCTAATGAAATAATTCCGTACATCAACCTTCTGATGCAGGATAATGAATATGACGAAATTGTCCTCACCCAGGATTGGCATCCCGCAGACCATAAAAGTTTCGCCTCCAACAACGGAAAAAAAGTGGGGGAAACCATTATTTTAAATGGCATTCCGCAATTTATGTGGCCCGACCATTGCGTGCAGGGAACGCACGGCGCGGATTTTCACCCGGATTTAAACCGCGAAAAAGTGACGCATATTGTCCGGAAAGGAACCAATGCTGAATTCGACAGTTACAGCGGTTTCCAGGACAATAATCATTTTGTAAAAACCGGCCTTGATGATTTTCTCAAATATCACGACATCGAGTTGGTAGAAATCGTTGGACTGGCGCTGGATTATTGCGTAAAGTTTACGTGTCTGGACGCGGCGCAATTAGGTTATGTCACGTGTCTTCATTTTAACGGAACGCGCGCGGTGAATGTAAAACCGGATAATGGTAAAGATGCCATTTTCGAAATGCTGCAAAACACGGTGACGGTTTTAGGCTAAAAATTAATTAAAAAATTTCCCCTTCGAAGGGGATTTTTTTTCGTTTTACTGAATTAAATATTATTTTTAGCAAAATTAAAATTTGAAAAATTTCCTCCTTTTTGCCGGTTTTTTTTTGCTGACGTCGTGTGTTTCGGTGAAGAAATTTAATGAAGGATTAGAGAAGCCTGTTTCCGCTGAAAAGCTAAAAGCAGACGTGGATTTTGCGCAGCATCAGCTGGAAAAACTGCATCCGAAACTGTATTGGTACATCAGCAAAGAAGACTTGGATTTTAAATTTGACAGTTTAAAAACAACCATCAATAAACCTTTAAAACCGAACGAATTTTACCAGAAGCTTGCGCCGGTCATCGCTGATATTCGAGAGGGTCATCTCCGTTTATATTCCGCTGAAAAACGCTTGACCAAAAAAGAAATCCGTGATCTGAAAAAGCAAAAAGGTTTGCTTTCGCGCTATAATTTTGTGGTCGATGATAACCGTGTTTTCGTAAAAGACAATCCGGATAAACTTCCAAATATGAAAGTCGGAAGCGAAATTATCAGCATTAAAGATATTCCCGTAAAAAATTTAATTGAAAAATATAAACCTTTTGTAAATAGCGACGGTTTCAACACCACTTTTCAAAAATATTCCATGGCGCGGCGCTGGCCGACATTTTTTACCGAAGAATTCGGGATTTTAGACAGCGTAAAAGTTGAAACATTATTTGAAAATCAAAAAAATACATTTTATCTGCGCCGCGAAAAAATAACCGAAAAAGAGCTGAAAAGCAAGGAAAAGCAGGAGAAAAAACTCACCAAAAGCGATTCGGGAAAAACCAAAGATTATAATATCATCACCAAAAGTTTCAACCGAGATCTGCAGTTTCCGCAGAAAGATTCTGCGGTTGCGTACATGAAAATCAAAACTTTTTCAGGCACCTATTCGCGGAAATTTTACCGCCAGAGTTTTGCTGTTTTAAAAAAATCACCGGCAAAATATTTAATCTTAGACATCCGCGATAATTTGGGCGGCTCGCTGGCAGAAATCAATAACCTTTATTCCTACTTGGTTTCCGAGAATTTTCAGTTTATCAATGATATTGAAGTTACATCGCGCGCTTCGATGTTGCAGGCAGATTATTTCCGCGAATTCCCAACTTTGCTGAAACCGCTTGCGGTTTTAGTTTATCCGTTTTATTTTGTGGGTTCGGCGCTTTCGGTGAAAAAAGAAAACGACGGTTTTTTCCTGAAGAATAACGGATTTTTCTCCATAAGAAAACCAAAAAAAGACCGTTTTACCGGCAAAATTTATATTCTGATCAACGGCAGCAGTTTTTCCGCCTCGTCGATCATCGCTTCGAAATTAAAAAATGATCAACGCGCTTTTTTGGTTGGTGAAGAAACCGGCGGCGCAAATGACGGCACCGTTGCCGGAAGATATTCTACGAAAAAACTGCCGAACAGCAAGCTAAAACTGCCGATTGGATTGATGCTCATTCAGCCGGATATCGATTTTACTTTTACAAAAAAAGGCGTGGTTCCGGATGAAAAAATTCTGCCCACTTTAGAGCAAATTTTTCAGAAAAAAGATATTCAGCTTCAATGGGTTTTTAATGACATCAAGAAAGCAGAAACAAAAAAAACTCCTAAATAAGGAGTTTTTTTTTATTTTTAATTATAGTGTTCAACATTAAGAATTTCGATTTTCTTATCGCCATCTTTAAATGGCCACGTAATTACATCGCCAACTTTATTTCCTACTGTTGCAAGCGCTATCGGCGATAAAATGGAATATTTTCCCTTTTTTACTTTTTCTTTGCTCGTCTGCACAAAAAGGAATTTTTCCTCTTCTTCGGTTTCTATATCTTTCACCGTAATCGCGCGGTTTACCGTTACAACGTCTTCGGGCAACTCGCGGCGGCGCACCTGTTTTGCATATCTCAGCTGGTTTAAAAGAATTTCTTCTTCTTCGATGGTTGTGCCTTTTCTGCGTAAATGTTCTTTAATTAAGTCGTAAATACCTGTGGTTAAAATGATTTGTTCGGACATGTTGATTTCTTTTCTAAATTTAATTCTTGAATACCAAAGCTGATTCAGGCAGAAACAAAATTATTGGTTTGATTTTCTGCGTAAGCATTCAAAATTGATGAATTGAGTATTTAATTTTGGAAGTTCCCTGCCCTGAACCGCGACAGGGAGGATTATATAAACTCTTTAGAATTTTTAAGAAATTTGTCGTCAAGCAGATAGCACAAAAATGACGACTTTACATCGTCTGAAAATTTCTCCAAAAAAAGGTAAACTAACGTCATTTTTGTTTCTACTGAAAAGCAAAGATAGGACTTATATATTAGATTTACAAACAGTTACATTTTACCATTGCTAAATATTTATTTGCCGCTAAAAGCAGTAAATTTTTCATTTTTTCTAAAATTCGAAAATAAAACCGAAATATGGTAACGGTGTAGAACCGTCGTTTTCACCGGTTTGAAGCAAATAATACTGTTCGTTTTGTGACGCTTCCGGATTGGCGATAATTCCGTTGTTATTAGCGTCGCGCTGTAAATTCACGACCGGCAAACGGCTCGGGCTTTTTGATCCATAAGCGTTTACAACATCAATGTACGCTGTAAATTGCCATTTACTGAAAATCCATTTCTTTTCAGCGCGCAAATCCAGCTGATGCGAAAGATTTCCGCGTTGAGAATTTAACTGGTTAAAATCCTGCAACGGACCATTGGAAATATTCCAGATACTCACCAAAGCGCTGCGCTGCAAATCATACGGCGTTTCCGGCAAACCGGATTGCAAACGGAAGCGCGCGCCCAGGTTCCAGTTTCGGTTGAAATATTTTCCGGCGGTAAGCGCCAAAATATGTCGCGAATCCCAGCTCGACGGCAACAGATTTCCTTCACCATTCGAAAACTTCGAGTAACCAAAAGTGTACGCCATGATTCCGTAAAAATTATTAACCGTTCTTTTTTGAACCAAAAATTCCAAACCATAAGTTTCACCAAAACCGCGTGAATCCAGCGGCTCATTTCCAACTACGCCAAAACCTCCGCCGACATTTGCCAAAGAAATTTCGTTACGGAGCGAAAACGGATAATTTTTGTATTTTTTAAAATAACCTTCCACCGTAAAGCGTAGATTATCGTCACCGTTATATTCCACACCACCCACCAAATGGGAGTTTCTGATGTATTTTAAAGTATTTTTATTAATGAATTCACCATTTTCTTCATATCCAAGCGACGTGTACGCCGGAAGCTGGTAGAAAATTCCGGTGTTGAAGTTCAGGGAAACTTTTGGCGTAAGTTTATAACTTAATGAAAAACGTGGGGAAAACTGGTCTAAAGGGTTGTTTGTTTCATCGGAATAATTGCTCGCATCAATCCGAAAACCTCCCGAAAGCTGCAGGCGGTCGCTGAAAAATCTTTTCGAAGTTTGCGCATACAAACCATATTGCACAATATTAAGCTCAGAAAAAATTTCATCAAAATTTACAGCATTTTGCGTCACATTTTTTATGGTTGAATTGTTAAAATATTTCGCAAAATTCACGTTCGTTCCAGCGCTGAATTTATAATCATTCAAAGAAAAATTGCGGTCAAAACGCACTTTATTTTCGCTTTCCTGAGATTTATAATCATAAAGCAAGTTTTCTGGAACTTCAATATTTCGGTAATATTTTAAAGCTTGATTATCGAGCATATTTCGGCTTGCGGTCAAAAGCCAGTTTCCATTTTCGGCAAGGTGACGGTAGCCCGCGCCAAAAGTATAATTCCATTGTGGTGAAACCGGAAGCTGCTCAATCAAAGTTAGATTTGATAAAGTATTTTCCGCATTTTCATTAAATTTAAAGCTGTCTTTTGCGCCTAAACCCAGGAAAAACAATTCATCACCGGATTTGAATTTTTTAGCGACTTTGAAAGTGGCGTCGTAATAACTTGGCAAAAACGGTAAACCGATGGCTTTGAACAAAAGCTGCAAATTGGATTTTCTTACGCTGAAAAGTCCGGTCCAGGATTGATCTTTCGAAAGCGGACCGTCGGCCATCAGTTGCATATCGTCCAAACCGATCACGGCTTTGTAACCCAATTTATCCTTTCGCGCCTGCTTCAAATTGAATTCAAACAGCGACGACAATACGCCGTTTCGTGCAGCCGGAAAAGCACCGCTGTAGAAATCTACATCTTTTACAAAATCGATAGTGATGATGCCACGCGGACCGCCGGAAGCGCCTTGCGTTTGAAAGTGGTTGATTACGGGAACTTCAATACCGTCGATGTAAAATTTATTTTCAGAAGAACTTCCACCGCGGATAAATAAATCATTTCTGAAAGTAGCAGTGCTTCCAACACCGGGAAAACTTAAAATCGCTTTGGAAACATCTCGCGTTGAACCGGCATTTTTCTGCACTTCTTCACTCGTAATATTTCGCAGGGAAAGCGGACTTTCTGCTGTGGTCTTGTATTGTTTTTTGGTGACAACAACTTCGTCGATTTTTTGCGCGACTTTATTTAAACCAATTGAATACGTTAAATTTTGGTTCGGAAGAATATTAATGTCCTTTAAAAAGCCGGTTTCATAATTCGCGGAGCGAATTTCAAAAGTATAATTTCCGGACGGAAGATCGCTCACCGCAATATTTCCCTCACCGGTAAATGTGCGCCCATCGTTTGAAATCGAAACTATAGCTGGAAGTGCTTTTTTGCTGAACTCATCGTATACGTTGATGTTGATGCCTCCGGTTTGCGCCGAAAAAGCGACTGACACGGCGATTAAAAAAAAGGAAAAGAGAAACTTCATAAAATTTTTTTGGTAAAATTACAATAAGCGCCCCGAAAATAGGACGCTTACATTAAAAACTAACTACAAAAACACTATAATGAAACTAAAACTAATTTTTTCAGACCAGTAAAAACGGAAAAATCAAGTCTTTTAAAGGCAAATTTTTCCAATTTTTTTAATGGCATTTTTCTCATAATTTGGTTTTTCAAATATAGTACATTTACTTACTAAATAATACACGTTAGTATAAATTAATACTATTTATATTATCGATGAAAAAAATACCGTTTTCAACAAAAAAAACCTTGCAAGGTCTGCAAGGTTAATTAGTTACTATTTTTTTATAACTTAAAGTAGTTTTTCGTCTACAAAGTTTGGCAGCGTAACTTTCAGATTCGGTTCCATTTCCATCGCACGCTTAATTGCAAAAACAGCTCCGTCATTTCTGGCCCAGCTGCGACGCGCGATTCCGTTGTTGACATCCCAGAAAAGCATGGATTTTAAACGCCGTTCAGCATCTGGGCTCCCGTCCAGCAACATCCCGAAACCACCATTTATAACTTCGCCCCAGCCAACTCCACCGCCGTTATGGATAGAAACCCATGTCGCGCCTCGGAAACTGTCGCCGATTACATTTTGAATCGCCATGTCTGCCGTGTAACGCGAACCATCATAGATATTCGAAGTTTCGCGGTACGGAGAATCGGTACCTGAAACATCGTGGTGATCACGACCTAAAATTATTGGGCCTATTTCTCCTTTTTTTATGGAATTATTAAAAGCTTCCGCGATTTTCATGCGACCTTCAGCATCAGCATAAAGAATTCGCGCCTGCGAACCGACAACCAATTTATTTTGCTGCGCGCCTTTAATCCACGTTATATTATCATGCATTTGCTGCTGAATTTCTGCCGGCGAATTTTTCATAATTTTTTCTAAAACCTCGCAGGCAATCTCATCGGTTTTTGCTAAATCTTCCGGTTTTCCGCTTGCGCAAACCCAACGAAACGGCCCGAAACCATAATCAAAACACATCGGTCCCATAATATCCTGCACATAACTCGGATATTTAAATTCTCGCCCCAGACTCCGGATTTCCGACATCACATCAGCGCCTGCTCTGCTCGCTTCCAACAAAAATGCATTTCCATAATCGAAAAAGTAGGTGCCGTTATCGGTGTGCTTATTTATTGCCGCAGCGTGTCGTCGTAAACTTTCGCGAACTTTTTCCTTAAATATTTCGGGCTTTTCTGCCATCATTTTATTGGCTTCCTGGAATGAAATTCCGACCGGATAATAACCGCCAGCCCACGGATTGTGAAGAGAAGTTTGATCAGAACCGATGTCAATTTTTAGCCCTTCTAAGTCGAATTTTTCCCAAACTTCTACCACATTTCCAAGATAGGCGAGCGAAACCGTTTCCTTATTTTGCTGTGCTTTTCGAACTCTTTCAACCAAATCATCAAGATTTTCATGAATTTCATCAACCCATTTCTGCTCGTGCCGGATTTTGGCAATTTTTGGATTCACCTCGGCACAAACTGTTATACAGCCTGCAATATTTCCGGCTTTTGGCTGTGCGCCGGACATTCCGCCCAAACCGGAAGTCAAAAAGATTCCACCTTTCGGCGATTTTTTTATTTTTCTGAAAGCATTTAAAACTGTAATCGTGGTGCCGTGTACAATTCCCTGCGGACCGATGTACATAAAACTTCCGGCAGTCATCTGGCCATATTGCGAAACACCTAAAGCATTGAATTTTTCCCAATCGTCGGGTTTTGAATAATTTGGAATCACCATTCCGTTGGTGACCACGACGCGCGGCGCATCTTTATTACTCGGAAATAATCCCATCGGATGTCCGGAATACATTGCCAAAGTCTGCTCATCCGACATCTCCGAAAGATATTTCATGGTCAAAAGGTATTGCGCCCAATTTTGAAAAACCGCGCCATTTCCACCATAGGTAATCAGCTCATGCGGATGTTGCGCCACGGCATAATCGAGGTTATTTTGAATCATCAGCATAATGGCTTTTGCCTGCTCAGATTTTCCGGGATAATCGGCGATATTTCGTGCTTTCATTTCATATTCCGGACGAAAACGAAACATATAAATGCGGCCGAAATCTTCCAGCTCCTGACGGAATTCCGACAACAGTTCGGCGTGAAATTTCGGATCAAAATAGCGCAAGGCGTTTTTCAGCGCCAGTATTTTTTCTTCGGAAGTTAAAATATCTTTGCGTTTCGGCGCGTGGTTTATTGCTGGATTATAAGGTTTTGGCTGTGGTAAAAAATCAGGAATTCCCTGCTGGATTTCTTCTTGAAAAGTCATGGTTTTGTTTTTCGAAATTTATGGTTTTTTCTGTTTTTAAAGATATTCAAATTAAGAAATACAAAGCAAATTTCCATCTTTGCATTAAAAAACCTTGCTTTGCAGCAAGGTTTTTAATTTTAGCCTAAAAGGTCTTCGTTGGTTTCTTCGTGATTGTCTTCATTATCGCTGAGGCTGTAAAAATTGTTTTCTTCGTCCTCCGAACCGATTTGTTCCATTGCGTCGTCTGCTGCGCTTCCCGGTACGTCCAAATCGTCGCCTAGGCGCTCTACATCCGGTTGTTCGTTAAGCATTGGATTTCCGTCGCCATCAAGCGGAACATGTTCTTCCTGATTAAAAATATCCTTTTCCGGACTGTAATTCATTTGTTTTAACTTTTCATTTTGTTCTTCGATATTGTCTGAAAGTCCCATAATTTTATAATTTTTTGGTTGATGTTTGATGCTTTTTTTTAAAAATCACTCCTTTTATATAATAGCTCTTAATTAATCATCGTCCAGTTCTCGGTTTTTATTATTTTCCCAGGCGTCATTGTATGCTTTTTGCTGGTTTTCCCAGGAATCCGGCGGAACGGCGTTTTCCGCAACTTTGCGATTTCGGTTATCAACTATGCTTTTTAATTTTCGTTCTTCCTCGGTAAGCAATCTTCGCTCATTTATTGGTAATCCGCTTTCTATAGATTTTTCGGTGTCTTCCGGAAGGTTTTTATTATTTTCCATGACTTCGGTTTTGTAATTAATGAAATACTGAATACGCAATTGAAGTGCAATTATTAAGCCTTGCCGAAAATTTAATTTTATAAAATTTCAAAATTTAATTTTAACCTAGAAACAGTCAAAAGTTTAAAATGAAAAATTTGCCCTTAAAAGCGGCAAAAAACTGAAATTTCTAAACATCATTTTTAAACCAAAATATTCCTGAATTATCGAAATATTATAGGTCACAGCCGAAATTAATTGAAATATATTATTAAATTTGTCGACATTGATATTATGGAAAAAAGCGCTAAAAAAACGCCATCCGCCGCGATGGACCAAAACAAAATCCTTTCTAAACCTCGTATATTTTTCGGTATTTTATTTCTGCTCATCTCCGTGGTGGCGGCACTTTCTTTCGTTTCATACCTCATGAACTGGAAGGCCGACCAAAGCCAGGCCGGAACCATGCTGGACAAAACCATAAAATCATCGAATTTCTTCGGTAAAATCGGCGATTGGCTGGGAAATATTTTTATTTTCGAAAGTATTGGTGTTGCGGCTTTTTTAGTAGCATTTCTGTTTTTTGTATGTGGTTTAATTATTCTTAAAAAAAATTATTTCAAACCCTGGAAAACAATTGGACATTCGCTGTTTTTCATTTGTTGGTTGCCGATTTTTTTCGGCGCGATCACCCAAGGCGAAGGCGTTTTAAGCGGTGTTTACGGTTTTCAAATCATGGATTTCCTGAATTCTGTAATTGGAACTGCCGGTTTGTGGCTTGTAATTCTGGTAAGTATTGCGCTGTATTTTATTTTAGAATTTAATTTAAATCCGAATAATATCAAATCAAAACTGACGGATTTGAACGACAACACCGTCGGCCGCGT
This sequence comes from Kaistella treverensis, assembly GCF_900114045.1. Classification (GTDB taxonomy): domain Bacteria; phylum Bacteroidota; class Bacteroidia; order Flavobacteriales; family Weeksellaceae; genus Kaistella; species Kaistella treverensis. The sequence continues at coordinate 403,943 of NZ_FORQ01000001.1, read as the reverse complement.
GAAAGGAATGCTGCCGAAATCTGCTGAAAGTTTTGAAGCGGATGAAGAACTTGAACATTTTTCGGAGGTTGAATCTCCTTTAATTACCGTAACCGAAAGTGCCGGAATCCAGAAAGAAAATCTTTCAGCGCCGGTAAAAAATAGTGCGCCGGAGCCGGAATTTGAAACCATAAAAACACCGAACCAAACTTCATATGATGGTGAAACTGCTGCAAATTCAATCAATTTAAATTTGGCTAGTACACCGCCAATTTTGGAAAATATGCCTGTAGAGGAAGAAATAAATTTTAAAGTTGAAGTTGCGAAACCAGTAGATGTGTTGGACGAATCTGATTTAAAATCACAGGAATTGGTAGATAAGCACGGTTACTACGACCATAAACTTGATTTGGCAAAATTCCAGATGCCGACCATCGATCTGCTTCGTGATTACGGAAACGAGGAAATCTCTATAAATAAGGACGAATTAGAGGAAAATAAAAATAAGATCGTTGGACTTCTTAAAAATTTTAATGTTGGGATTGCGGAAATTAAAGCGACAATCGGACCGACTGTTACGTTGTATGAAATCGTTCCCGAAGCCGGAATTCGAGTAGCTTCAATTAAAAAACTACAGGATGACATCGCGCTGAATCTTTCTGCGTTGGGAATCCGGATTATCGCGCCGATGCCCGGAAAAGGAACAATCGGTATTGAAGTCCCGCGTAAAAATCCTTCAATGGTTTCGATGCGCAGCGTTATTGCGTCGCAGAAATTTCAAAATACAGACATGGATTTGCCGGTAGTTTTTGGTAAAACCATTTCGAACGAAATTTTCATCGCAGATTTAGCTAAAATGCCTCACCTTTTGATGGCTGGAGCAACCGGACAGGGAAAATCGGTTGGTATTAATGCGATTTTAACTTCATTGCTTTATAAAAAGCATCCAAGCGAACTGAAATTCGTAATGGTTGATCCTAAAAAAGTGGAACTTTCACTTTACTCAAAAATTGAACGACATTATTTAGCAAAACTTCCGGATGGCGAAGACGCAATTATCACCGATACGCACAAAGTAATTAACACGCTGAATTCCCTTTGTATCGAAATGGATCAGCGCTACGACTTGCTGAAAAATGCATTTTGTAAAAATCTCAAGGAATACAACAAGAAATTTTCCGAACGCAAACTGAACCCGGAAAACGGTCACCGCTATTTGCCTTACATCGTTTTGGTGGTGGACGAATTCGCAGATTTAATTATGACTGCGGGAAAAGAAGTTGAATTGCCAATTGCCCGTTTAGCACAGCTGGCGCGCGCCGTGGGAATTCACCTGATTGTGGCGACGCAAAGACCCTCGGTAAACGTAATTACCGGTATGATTAAAGCCAACTTCCCTGCCCGAGCGGCTTTCCGTGTAATTTCAAGTGTAGATTCCCGTACGATTCTGGATTCACCGGGCGCGGACCAACTTATCGGTAAAGGTGATATGCTTTATTTTAACGGCAATGAGATCATGCGTTTGCAATGTGCATTCGTTGATACTCCTGAAGTTGAAAAAATTGCTGAATTTATCGGGGAACAAAAAGGCTACGCCAGTGCTTTTATGCTTCCGGAATATTCAAGCGAGGAAAGTACTTCCACAGTTGCAGCTTTTGACCCAAATGAAAAAGATGTACTTTTCGAAGATGCTGCCAGAATCATAGTTTCCACGCAGCAAGGTTCAACTTCAATGTTACAGCGCCAGCTGAAATTGGGTTATAACCGTGCCGGACGAATTATGGACCAGCTTGAAGCCAGCGGCGTTGTAGGAGGTTTTAACGGCGCAAAGGCGCGTGAAGTGCTGATTTCAGACCTCAATTCTTTGGAACAGTTTTTGGAAGGTTTGCGCAAATAAAGCTTGATTTTAAACATAAGTTTAACTTCGCTTTAAAATTTTAATCAAAAACGCAAATCACAAATAATGCAAACACTTTTTAGAAAAATATCATTAGGAATTTTAGTTGTCGCAACCACAGCAAGTTTTTCAGCACAGAAAATAGATGCCAAAGCAAAAAGCATTTTAGATGCTGTTGCGAACAATTATAAAAGCAAAAAAAACGTCTACTTCAAATTTGTTTACGGAACTGGAACAGGACAGAAAGTTACCAAAACAGAACCCGGAATTTTTTACTCTGCAGATGATCAGTACAAACTGAAAATTATGGGTACGGAGCAGATTTTTGACGGAAATAAAATCTATAATATTTCCGCAGAAGATCAGGAAGTTACCGTAGCAAAGCCAACCGGCAGCGAACAAATGTTTTCCCCTTTGAATTACATTGAAGAATATAAAAAAGGATACAACGTAAAATATATTGGAAAACTGAATGTAAATGGCGTAAATGCTGATTACATTAAGTTGACGCCCACAAAAACCAACGGCATTAAAGAAGTCAGAATTTTCGTCAACGGTCCGAAAAAACAACTCGTAAAAATCGAGCAATTTACCTCAGATAACAATGTTTCGGTAATCGCCATTCAGGATTATCGCGAAAACCAAAACCTAAGCAGCAGCATGTTTAGCTTTAATAAAGATAATTACAAGAATTATTTAATTACTGAGCTGTAAAAACCAGCTACAATCATATTAATAAGTCACAAAGCCAAATACTTTGTGACTTTTTTTGGTAAATTTGACGCATGATAAAAAAACTTGACGGCTACGTCATCAAAACTTTTTTCGGCCCGTTCGTTTTCATTTTCAGCGTGCTGTTTTTCATTTTCGTGGTTAATATTATCTGGATCCGCCTGGCGCAATTCACCGGAAAAGGTTTGAGTTACTGGGAAATCCTGAAACTCCTCTCCTACCTTTCTGCTATTGTGGTGCAATTGGTTTTGCCGCTTACCATTTTGCTCTCATCTATTATGACTTTCGGTGATTTCGGTGAGCGTTACGAGCTTGCGGCGATGAAAGCCGCAGGAATTTCGCTGACGCGAATTATGTTGCCGCTGTTTTTTACCACGCTATTTTTTTCCCTTCTTTTATTCGTTTTTTCCAATAATGTCGTCCCCGATTTCCAGCGGAAAGCCAAAAATATGCTCTATAATATCGCGGCTTCAAAACCTGCCCTAAATTTCACACCCGGACAGTTTATTCAGCAAATTCCGGGTTACAGTGTAAAATTTGACAAAATATCCGGCGATAGCGGCGAAAATTTAACCGGCGTTTTCATTCACAGAATGGCAAACTCCTTTGAAGACCAGCAATCTATCGTAGCTGAAAAAGGAAAATTTGTTCCGGCCGCAAACCCAAATTTTCTGAAGTTGGTTCTGTTTAACGGTCATGTTTATGAAGATCAACTAAGCGGCGCCGACTATAATCAACGTTTAAAACAGCCCGACCAGGCGATAAAATTCGATACACTGGTGTCGCATTTTAACATTTCGGAGATCATTAATAAAGCCATTGAAGCTGAAAAAATCACTGATGACTACTCTTTCCAGAATATCTTGGAGTTGAACAGCACCATCAAAGAAACCAAAAAAAGCAACGAAAATATCCTGAACAACATGACTTACGAATTGGTGAGTCAGGCGAACAGCTATGTGACGTACATTGATAATACAAAAGCACAGACGAAAATTACCGCGCCACCGAACGTTGATTCTTTGAAGCAAAAAGAAAAAAACGAAATGCTGTTTTCAGCGTACAATAAAATTGAAAATGTAAAGCTTACGACCTTAGGTAAAGATTCGCAGATTAAAGATATGCACGGCTATTTTTCGCGCGTAATTATGCATCAGCAAAGGATTGTTTCATATTCCGTGACGTGTATTATTTTCTTTTTAATCGGCAGCAGTTTAGGTTCAATTATCCGGAAAGGCGGTCTGGGACTTCCGGTAGTTATTGCGATTGTGGTATTTATCCTGTTTTATTTACTGAATTTATCGGCAGAAAACTTCGCGTGGGCGGGCGAGATGGATCCGTACTTAGCGGCGTGGCTCCCGAATATGGTGCTTTTTCCGTTCGGAATTTGGCTCACTTATAAAGCATTGACAGATTCTCAACTTTTCGATATTGAAAAATATAAAGCGCTTTTCAAACCGATTATTGCAAAATTTTCGAAAAACAAAGAACACCAGCGTTATCGGTAGTTAAAATAAAATAGGATTAATATTATTGATCCTTTTTATTTGCCGTACAACGTGCACTTTTTTGTATTTTATTTAGAAGTTTTTTCCGGCTTTTCGCTGTATCTTTTTCTGCGCTGCGCTTCGCAAAAGGATGCCGCTTCAATCCGGGCTAGTGACAATTCGGTGGATATTGACGCTCGCTTCGCTCGCGCTAAAATTTTCAAAACCAAAAAATTTGCATGAAAAGCAACTAAAATTTAATAAACCACAAAAACGTTGAAAGTATTGGCAGTCGCTTCTTGCTCAACATCAGACTTTTACAAATTCGAAAAATTTGCCTAAAATGCAGATAAAATTTAGTAAACCACAAAAGCATTGAAAATATGGCGCTCGCTTCGCTCGCGCCGTTTCTGTTTTCTAAAAATTTGCCTTTTTAGCGGCATATTTTTTTTTTAAAAAAACATTGACAAGGTTCGCGACGAATTATTTCTCTAGAACTTTGTGGAAATTGACGCTCGCTTCGCTCGCGCCACAAAGCATTCAACCATATTTTCCGCGCTAAACAACTGTTTTTTTCCAAAAAAAAGTTTACGGAAAAATTCCGTAAACCAACCTTAAAAACAGTAAAAAGACCAATTTTTACTTCAAATATTTTGTAATCGCGTCGCTGTCCGGTTTTGTGGTGCTGATATATGAATCGATTAACTTTCCGTTTTCATCCACCAGAAATTTGGTAAAATTCCAAAGAATAGCGGTGTTTTTTACTCCGTTCAAATCTTTTTCAGTCAGATATTTAAATATCGGTGCGATGTCGTCACCCTTCACCGAAACTTTAGCAGCCATCGGGAAAGTTACGCCGAAATTTTTCTCGCAAAAAGCTCCGATTTCTTCATTTGTTCCGGGTTCCTGCCCACCGAAATTATTTGCCGGAAAACCTACAACTACAAGTTTGTCCGCATAATCTTTTGAAAGTTTTTCAAGATCAGCATATTGAGGCGTAAAACCACATTCCGAAGCGGTGTTTACGATCAGCACTTTTTTGCCCTTAAAATCGGCAAAATTTATCTCTTTACCGTCCAGACTTTCTACTTTGTAATCGAACAGAGATTTGTTCGCTGTTTCGTTTGTGCTCATGTTTGCGGTATTTTTGTTAATGTTTTTGCAGCTTTGGAGCAACGCGCCGCCTGCTAAAAACAAAATAAATAATTTTTTCATCATATTAAAATTTAAAAGTATTCGCCGGGAAAACTTTGTTGGTTTCTATTTTATTTAAAATCATCACGTAATCGCTGTCCTTTTTCGGCGATGTAGATTCTATCCGGAAAGGCATCATCAAATTTCCGACCGCACGGTAGTCATCATACGTTAAAGTTTCATCTTTCTGCACTTCCTTTATTAGCATGTACGTTTTAGCATTGAAAAAATACAGGGTTTTATTGACGTTTTTTGTCAGTTCAACTTTCAGGCAAACCACATCACCCACTTTTTCTTTACCTACAAATTCAGCTTCAAAACCTTTGTTTTCCCAATCGATAAAATCATTGTCGAAACTTTCGGGTGAATAATTCGGGTATTCCTGGATTTTGTTGGTGGCGTAGTTCATCGCGTAACCTTTCGTACCGTCATAACCTTCCACCGCAGATTCTTTTTTACCAATCATAATGGTGGTTTTGGTAAGATTTGGTCTTTGCTGATAAATTTTTATCGGATAGTCATCATTAATTCCCAAAGTTACTTTTCCCTGCAGCAAAACGGAATTCAGAAGTTTCCAATTGGTAAGTCCGCCCGAAACTTCGATGTTTTTATCGATAATTTCCTTTGCGGTTTGTGCTGAAATAATGGTGCTGAAAGCGAGTAGAAAAACTAAAAAAATCTTTTTCATTATAATCATTGGCAATATAAAAATTGCGTTTTTAAAAAATTACGTGCTTTAAGGGCTAAAAAATTTAATCCGAAAAAGCGACCAAATATATACTTTTTTAATTGAAAGAAATTATAATCGCAAAAGTCTGCGCGCTTCCTCCAAATCCGCAGGAACGTCTATTCCCACGCCAACAAAGTCCGTTTCGATCATTTTTATTTTCATGCCGTATTCCAGAAAGCGCAGGCATTCTATTTTTTCCGCGATTTCCAGCGGTTTCATCGGCAGTTGCGTGAACTGCTTCAAAGCTTCTTTTCTGAAAGCATAAACGCCGATATGTTTAAAATATTCTGTATCCTCCATATTACCGCGCGTGTATGGAATCACCGAGCGACTGAAATACAGCGCGAAACCGTCGCCGTCGGTAATAACTTTCACATTATTGGCATTTTCGATTTCGCTTTTCCTGTTTAATTTTATTTTTAATGAAGCCAGCGAAATTTCCTTGTTGAAATCAGAATTGAAAACTGAAATCAATTTTTTCAGCGGTTCGGTTTTCAGGAAAGGCTCGTCACCCTGAACATTTACCACAATATCGCAGTCGATTTTTTCCACCGCTTCGGCAATGCGGTCACTGCCCGTTTCGTGCGTTCCGGTCATCACGGCTTTTCCACCGAGGGACAAAATTTCTTCAAAAATTATTTCGGAATCTGTTGCGACGAAAACTTCATCAAAAAGCTGCGTTTCTACTACGTTTTGGTAAGTTGTAGAAATCACCGTTTTATCGCCCAATTTTTGCATTAACTTTCCGGGAAAACGCGTAGCTTCGTAGCGGGCCGGAATTACAGCGATAATTTTCATATTTTTATTGTGATTTTAAATGATAAAAAAAAGCCTCTTTTTTAGGCTAATTTTTCTAAAGCAGCTTCTAATCTCGGCAACATTTTTTTTATTTCATCAGCTGATAAACCACCCGCTGATGCCCTAAACCAAGGCATATTCCGTGAATTTCCGAACGCCGAAAATGGTACCAGCGCCACACCAGCTTCGTTGATCAGATAAAATACAAGGTCAGACGAATCCGCAATCTGCGAACCATCGGGTTTTGTTTTGCCTAAATAATCAAGCTCGATGGTGAGATACAGTGCACCCATCGGTTTAATACTGTCGACCTGCAACCCACGGGATTTCATTTCCTGAATTCCTGTATGCAGAATCTTTAAACTGTCAGCGATTTTTCCCTTAAAGTCATTCACAAAAAAGTCTAAATGTTCCGTCTCACCCAAAAATACCGAAACGGCTTGCTGCTCAGGTTTTGGCGCCCAGGCCCCGATGTGGCCGAGTAATGCTTTCATTTTGTCAATAATTTCCGTAGGACCAAAACTCCAGCCTACTCTGACTCCCGTTGCCGCAAAACATTTTGAAGTTCCGTCGATAAAAACGGTGTATTTCTTCATTTCCGGGAAAAGAGAAACCGGATTGAAATGCTCTTCATCAAAAGTAAGCATCGCGTAAATCTGATCATACATCAGATAAAGCGGTTTTTCATTCTCATCGCGTTTTTTATTCTCTTCCAGAACAAGTTCACAAATTTCGGTGAGCTGATCTTTAGTAAACATTGTTCCGGTCGGATTCAGCGGAGAACATAAAGCCAGCAGAACTGCACCTTCCAAATGAGGTTTCAATTCTTCTGCAGTCGGCAAAAAGTTATTGGACTGAGCCGTTTCAACTTCAATTTTTTCAGCGTGAGTCAAATAGGCATAATGGTTGTTGTTCCACGAAGGAATTGGATAAACCACTTTATCACCTTCATCAACAATCGTTTTGAAAGTAGCATAAATTAAAGGTCTGGAGCCGCCTGCCACTAAGATTTCATCTGCAGAATATTTAAGATTCCAGCGATTTTTTAGATCTTCGGAAACAGCTTTTCTCAGAGACAAAAGGCCGTTTGCCGGCGGATAATTGGTCAGGTTATTTTGGTAAGCTTTCTGAATTTCTTCTTTCAGCCTTGCGGGAATCGGGTAAATATTGGCATCCAAATCACCGATGGTAAGATTGGCGATCTCGGCGCCTTGCGTTTTCAGATCATTTACCTGATTACCAATTTTGATGATTTCCGAACCAATTAAATTTTCGGCGAGCTTTGATACTTTCATTTTCTTAGTTTTAATTAAAATTTTTCCGGAATCCGCTAAAAAATATCCGGCTAAAACAGGCTTTTTTTTACAATTGCAAATCGCTTTTTACCTGATCAATTTTACTGCTTAAATGCGCAATTTTTTCTTTAAATTCTTCTTTGGACTGAATTTCGTCTTTAACGGAAACATAAAATTTAATTTTAGGTTCCGTGCCGGAAGGGCGCACGCAGACTTTTGTTCCGTCTTCGGTGTAATAAATCAGCACGTTGGATTTTGGAATGTCGTCCATCGTGGATTTTTCGTTGTTCAAAAGATTTAATGATGTTTGTTCCTGGAAATCTTTCACCGTTGCCACTTTGGAACCTGCGATCATTTCTGGCGGATTTTCACGGAAATCTTTCATCATTTGCTGAATTTCTTCTGCACCAGTTCTGCCTTTTCGCACCACATTTACCAAGCCTTCGTAATATAAACCAAGGTCTTTGTAAATATCAATCATATATTCGAACATCGTACTACCATTGGCTTTGCACCATGCCGCGATCTCACAGGCCAATAAAATAGAACCGCAGGAATCTTTATCGCGCACGAAATCTCCGGTCATAAAACCGAAACTTTCTTCGCCACCACAGATGAATTTTTCTACACCTTCAAAATCGCGAATCATTTTTCCGATCCATTTAAAACCAGTTAAACCAACTTTGCAGTCCACACCGAATTTCTCAGCAATGTCATAGAAAATATCAGAAGTCACAATGGTTGATCCAATAAATTCTTTACCCGTAATTTTCCCGGCTTTTTTCCACTGATCGAGGATATAATAGGTTAAAATCGTGTTGGTTTGATTTCCGTTCAGAAGCTGCATTTCACCATCCAAATTTCGCACTGCAATTCCCAAACGGTCGCCGTCCGGATCCGTTCCGATAACAATATCACCATTGGTAATTCTGGCTAAATCCAGCGCCATTTCCAGCGCGGCCGGTTCTTCCGGATTTGGTGAAGCTACGGTCGGGAAATTACCGCTGGGAATCATTTGCTCGCGCACCAGATCAACTTTTTTAAAGCCTGCTTTTTCCAGCGCCTTTGGAACTGTAGTGTAAGTCGTGCCGTGAATGGAGGTGAAAACGATATTTAAATTATCGCGACCTACATTTTGGTACAGCGAATTTTCCATACATGCATCAATGTAAACATCGTCTTGTTCTTCACCGACCCATTCAATTAAATCGTCATTTCCCTGAAATTTAATTTCCTCAAATTTTACCGAATAAACCTCTTTAATTATCGCTTCATCGTCTGGCGGAACGATTTGCGCGCCGTCATTCCAATATACTTTATAGCCGTTGTATTCCGGCGGATTATGTGACGCTGTTAAGACAATCCCGGCGTTGCAGTTTTTGTCACGAACAGTAAACGAAAGCTCCGGAGTTGGGCGGTGCTCTTTGAAAAGCAAAACTTTGATGCCATTTGCCGTTAAAACATCGGCGCACATTTTACCAAATTCTTTCGAATTGTGTCGAACGTCATAAGCAATAGCCACTTTTATTTGACTCTTCTCCGAATTCGCCGAACCTTCGCTTTCCTGATTTGGAAACTGCTGGTGAAGGTAGTTTGCAAGTCCCTGTGTTGCCTGACCTAACGTATATTTGTTTAAACGGTTAGTACCAACGCCCATTATTCCGCGCATTCCGCCAGTGCCGAATTCCAGTTCTCGGTAGAAAGAATCTTCCATTTCATCGGAATCAGCCTCGATCCACTGACGGATTACATTTTGGGTTTCTGCATCGAAAGTATCTGTGAGCCAAAGATTTGCTTTTTCTAAAGTGGTCATAATTTTTTAATTTCTAGTATTCGGAAGTAAATTATAAATCTAATTTTTCGTGCTGAACATTTGCTGTTTTTTCAATTTTTAAAGCCTGAATAGGATCGCCGTAATACGCGAGTTTTGCGGTTTTTTCAACGGAGCCTTTTAAAGAATCGGTTACATTTATTTCGGTGTAGCTGCCGTTTTTTGCCGAAATTTTTGCGCTTTCTATCATCCAGTACGGCGCGATGATACTTGCGGTATCAGAAATCTTCAGCACTGCTTCAGTGGTTTTTCCTAAAAAATTAGCACGGCTTTTCTGGTTCATTTCAACTTCCGCGCGGCGCGTATTTACTGATCCAATAAATTTAGCATTATTTTTTAAATTCAGCCGGAAATTATCGGTCTTGATTTCGCTGGAAATATTCAGTTCAACCGATTTAGCAACTGCAACTTTTTCTAAATTATATTTGGAATAAATGGTGACATTATAGAAATCCACGCCTTCTGTTTCGCGGCTTTCGGTGATATTTAAAGTTTTGTTTTTTACCTTTAGTTTCAGGTTTTTGCTCACGTTTTTATACGTTTCAATATTCACGTAACTGCTGTCACTTTTGACATAAAACGCGCGGAATTTTCCATCTAAATTCAGGTTTACAAAATCTTCCACTTTAACATCGGTGCTGGAAATATCGCCTTTCGGGCGCACTTTTCCGCAGGAAAGAATCAAAAATGAAAGCAAAAGCAAAAACAGATTTTTCATAAAAAAAGGGTCAAATAGCAGGTAATTTTTAAATCACTTCTTCCACATGATAATTTTCGTGCGGGCGATTGGTACGGATCAGCATTTCACCTAAAAAGCCGGCGATAAATAAAAGTGTTCCCAAAATCATCATGGTTAAAGAGATAAAAAACCACGCATTATCCGTTAATAAATGTCCGTAAATTCCTTTCGAAACGTCGATTAATTTTGAGATTCCAAGCCAAAGAGCCGAAAGAAAACCAACAATAAACATTACGGTACCAACTGCGCCGAAAAAATGCATCGGCCGGCCACCGAAACGGCTTACGAACCAAAGTGTTATTAAATCTAAAAAGCCGCGCACGAAACGCTCGGTACCAAATTTTGAAGTTCCGTACGGTCTGGCCTGATGTTGCACCGGTTTTTCGGTAATCTTCCGGAAGCCTGCATTAGCCGCTAAAACAGGAATATATCGGTGCATATCGCCATACACGTCAATTGATTTTACGACCTGCTTTCTGTACGCCTTCAAACCGCAGTTGAAATCGTGAAGTGAAACTCCGGATATTCCTCGCGCCGCAGCATTAAAGACTTTTGACGGAATATTTTTCGTCATCACATTGTCGAAACGCTTTTTTTTCCAGCCCGAGACAATATCGTAACCTTCTGTTTTGACCATGTCATAAAGCTCCGGAATTTCTTCGGGAAAATCCTGTAAATCGGCATCCATGGTGATGATAACATCGCCCTGCGCTTTTTCAAAAGCCGCATGAAGCGCCTGCGATTTACCATAATTGCGCGAAAATTTAATTCCGTGAATTTGTGGATTCTGCACGCGTAAATTCTCGATAATGCTCCAGGACAAATCAGTGCTGCCATCGTCTACAAACCAGATTTCGTAGGACAAACCTTCGGAATTGCACACTTTATCAATGCGGGAAAAAAGTTCTTCTAAAGATTCTTCTTCATTAAGTAGCGGAATGATAATCGATAAATTCATTGATAAAATTAGATTTGACACAAAATTAAGGCATTATTTCTTTGCAGCATCCATTTGAATTAAAGTTCGGTTCTGCTTCTGAAAAAACTGGCGAAAAAGGTGGAAAGAATTATATAAAAAACCAAGACTGCGGCGAAATAATACGCAAACTGGCGGAAACTAAACATGTCCTTTCCTTCAATCATTTTTGGTGCAAAACTTTCCTTTCTTTCCTGATATTTTTTATCGAGTTCCGCTTTTTCTTCGGGCGTTTTTACAAACTGGCTGGCTTTGGCGTATTCCGCTTCAAGCTCGGTTTTTTGCCGCTCGATGTATTGAAAATTAAGTAAATCTTTTGCGATAGGATCAGCAAAATTCAAGAATAAAAACATCGTGATGATCGAAAGAAGTCCGCCGATGAACATTGGTTTAAAAGCACGGCCGAAAGCATCACGGAAACCCATTTTTATACCGGCTTTTCGGACAGAATTTACCGAAACATAAGCGCCGCCGAGATAAATTACGGGAAGTATAAAAGCGTTGATGAGAAGCGAATTGTTAAAATAATCGGTATTCATGCCGAAAAAATACAGTCCCAGAAAAATTGCCATGGTAATTAGAAAGAGCACAAAACCAATGGTGTAAATGTTTTTAGTCATATTTATTTTAATAAAATTTGCCTTTTTAAGGCGTAGAATTTTGAATTTTGAATTAAAGGCGTATCTTTGCAACGGCAAGTCCTAAACAACCAGCTCCTGAAACTCCTCCAGGGTGGGAACGCAGCAAAGGTAATCGGTTGTAGCGGTGTGATTTAGGTAGCTTGCCATTTTTTATTTCTTCTCGTTTTGAGTTTTTATTTCACTTAAAGTCTTTACGTTTTTCCAATTTTCTCCCCTTTTGATGCGGTGAATTTGCATATCAGAAACTTTAAACTGTTGCGCGAGTTCGCGAAGAGTTTTTCCCTGAGCTAGTTTTTCTTTGATATAAAGCACATTTTCTACGGAAAGTTTTTCGTTGGTGGATTTTTTTCTTTCCTGCCCGAAAGTGTTTTCCGCGTATTTTTTCGTTTTGTAATACGGATTATCGGCATAACGCGCGAAAGCTTCTTCTTTTGTCGCCCATTGCAGATTACTTGCGAGGTTATTTTCTTTATTAAAATCTTTATGTATCACCACTTCAGCATCAGCAGGTTTTTCGAGGAAAAGTTCTGCCACCGCGCGATGAATTAGGAAATGAGAAAAAACCTGACGCTTACGGTCGGTTTTTAAAATATATTTTTTCCGCTTTGCAATTACAGAAAGCCTTTGGTTTTTCAACTCTTCTATTTCCGCAATTTCTTCCGGTGTTTTAAGGCTTTTTTTAACCAATGTTCTTCTTCTGTCTTCCAGAAAAGCTATAAGTTCATTCAGCGCTTCAATTTTTTCGGCGACATCTAAAGGTCTTTCTTTAAATAATGTAAACCGAACAATGGGATAGCCACCTTGCAGTGAACCTTTAATTAAACCTCCATCCGGACGGTTTTTGTTATAGGTTTTCACACGGCCGTAGTTAGAAACTTCAACGCGGTACGGCGAATCAATTTCCAGATTCAGAGGATATTCTTTCCATATTTCGGTCGGATACAGCATTTTTAGATTTCAAATTCTTCACCTAATTTTGGCAAGGTAAAATCAATGTTTTTTTCTTTAAAATGTTGTTCAGCTTCGTCGTGATTGATGGTAATCGGGGGAAAAGTATCGAAATGACAGCCAATAACGCGTGGCGTTTTCAGTAATTCCAAAGCAGCAAAACTCGCTTTTTTGGCGCACATGGTGTAATGTGAGCCCACGGGAAGTATCGCTAAATCAATAAAACCAAAAAGTTTCGGAAAAATTTCCATATCAGCCATAACGCCGGTATCGCCGGAAAAGTAAATATTCTTGCCCGGAAGGCGGAAAAAATATCCTGCAGGTTCGCCACCATAAGTTCCGTCGGGAAAAGAACTGGTGTGACTTGCCGGAACCATTGAAACTTTCAGATCATCGATTTTTGCAGAACCACCGAAATTAATATCAATTGAATTTTTATGCCCAAAATAGCCGCAAATTTCCGGCTGACCGATAACCTGAGCTTCCGGGTGGTTTTCCAGAACTTCTTTCACATCGGCAATGTGATCGCCGTGCGCGTGTGTAATTAAAACATAATCGATTTTCTGCGCAGCGATATCAAACCCTGATTTTTCTTTCTGGTAATTGTAAAAAGGATCAGACAGGATATTTTTGCCGTTATAAGTGAACAAAAAACAGTTTTGTCCCAAAAATTTAAATTTAATTTTAGCATCCATCATCTGTGTGTTTTTTAATTAAAATAATTAAGTCCAAATGCGACTAAAACCGCCATCGTTAAAGCGATAATTCCAACCTGTTTTAAAAACGGATCCAGTTCTCTTGGCGTGGTGACCTGCATAATTTTGCGTCGCAAACCGGTCAGCGGTAACATCAGGATAAAAAAGATAAAAGCATAATATTTTCCCTGGTTGTGCAAGCCGTTCATCATCATAAATACCAAAACGAAAAGCAACGGCAGCTGCAAAAGAATGATTTCATAAACCATTGCTCTTTTGAAACCAAGGCGCAACGCCAATGTTTTTTTACCGCTTAATTCGTCACTTTCTATATCGCGCATATTGTTCAGATTCAAAACAGCAGCGCTTAGCAAACCAATTGCCGATGCGGGCAATAACGTGTCCCAATGAAATTCTTTGGTGAAAAGAAAATAGCTGCCACACACCGAGACCAAACCGAAAAATATAAATACAAAAATATCTCCCAAACCCATGTATCCATATGGTTTTTTACCGACGGTATAGCCAATCGCTGCTAAAATACAGGCGATTCCAAGACCAACAAAAGTGTAAAATTCCGTGATAAAACCATCCTTAAAAAACGCAAAATATAAAAGCGCAACTGTGGCTGCTGATGATAATATAGAAAACAATATTACCGCATTTCGCATTTGGTTTGCGGTAATTTTTCCTGAAGCTACAGCACGCTGTTCGGCTTCATTTACACGCAATTCATCGGTGCCACGAATGCCATCGCCGTAATCATTTGCAAAATTCGAAAGCACCTGATACAGCAAAGTCACCAAAAGCGCCAACGCAAAAATTCGCCAATCCCAGTCTCCGCCGGCTTCCACAACACGCCAACGCGCGATAAAGGAGCCGAGAATAATGCCGCTTACCGAAAGTGGCAAAGTCCGCAGCCGCGCTGCTTTTATCCAGTCTATCATATATTCAGTTGTCAGTTGTCAGATTTGAGATTAAGGTTTGTAGTTTGAGGTTAGAAATAATTGATTTTAGAGTAATGATTTTAAAAAAGTAAAGTACGCTGAAGCAATAACTTTTTAGCTCTATAAACCAGAGACTTCAAACCGCCACTAAAACTGTATAATTACACTTCATATTCCTTCCTCATCTTCAACCCTTCATACTCCATCCTCCAATTACGAAATCCAGTTATTGTCGCCGAAATCAGGTTTTCTTTTTTCCAGGAAAGCGTTGCGTCCCTCCTTGGCTTCTTCGGTCATATATGCCAAACGCGTGGCTTCGCCTGCAAAAACCTGCTGGCCTACCATTCCGTCGTCAGTTAAATTCATTGCGAATTTCAACATGCGGATGGACATTGGCGATTTTCCTAAAATTTCCTGCGCCCATTCGTACGCAGTATTTTCAAGTTCCGCGTGCGGAATCACCGCGTTGACCATTCCCATATCTGCTGCTTCCTGCGCGGAATAATCTCTGCCCAAAAAGAAAATTTCACGTGCTTTTTTCTGTCCGACCATTTTTGCGAGATAAGCCGAGCCGTAGCCGCCATCAAAACTGGTAACATCAGCATCGGTTTGCTTGAAAATCGCGTGCTCTTCGCTGGCTAAGGTTAAGTCACAGACAACGTGCAGAGAATGTCCACCGCCGACAGCCCAACCATTCACAACCGCAATGACCACTTTCGGCATAAAACGGATCAAGCGCTGAACTTCTAAAATATTTAAACGATGTCTGCCGTCTTCACCTACGTAACCCTGTTCGCCACGCGCTTTCTGGTCGCCTCCGCTGCAAAAAGCGTGGCCGCCGTCTTTCGGGCTCGGACCTTCACCCGTGAGCAACACTACACCTACGGAAGAATCTTCTGAAACGTGGTAAAAAGCATCATACAATTCCGAGGTGGTTTTTGGGCGGAAAGCGTTACGAACTTCCGGACGGTTTATCGCGATTCGGGCCACGCCACCACTTTTTTGGTACGTGATATCATCGTACTCTTTTACGGTTTTCCAATCTGTCATTTTACGTAAAAATTTTGCGTAAAGATAAGGAATTTAAAGAGGGAGCACAAAGAGAAATATGGTTGTGTGGTTTAAAAATTATAATTAATGGAGTGGAAATTTGATTAAAGAAAATTGAAAAAATTTGCCAAAAAAGCAACTAAAATTTTGTAGAGCTAATGCGGTAAAAAGCAGAATTTTTCAAAAATGAAAAATTTGCCGCTAAAACAGGTAAAATTTTGGAAAATGATGTAGAATAATTTGAAACGCAAATTGAAAAAATTTGCCCAAATAGCAGGTAAAAAATTAGAAATCTTTCAGCAGTTAATTCAAAAAAAAATGCCGTTTTAGCGGCAAATTTTTACGTTTTGAAATTTATAGTTCCTTGAAATCTTCGTCGGTGATTTCGTCGTTTTCCTGCAGAATTTTTTCAGCAGCTTCGAAATCACGCTCGCTGACCATGAGAAAATAATTTTGTGACATTGGAAAAACCGCGATGTTGTTTACGAATTCATTTTTTATATAACTCGGAATTTCGCGCGAAGCCAACTTGGTTTTCGCCAACTCGATTTCATATAAATAAGAGGATTGAAAAATTGGGACCAACTCTGACATATTTTCTTTTTCCGAAAGTTAGCGATTTTTTGCTGAAGTATTTTGCGCGAAAAACCGTGAAAGAAGGAAGAAAAAAACTTCTAGCCCCGGTTGGAGCAATTGTTTGAGCTCTTTTTTGGTTGCGGCGGCGGCTTCGCCGCCGCAACCAAAAAAAGCGAGTGCGGAAAACGGGTTGCAGTCTTCGAGCACATGAAAAATCTCGTTGCTCCTAAAGCATTTTCTGGCTGTTATTCGGCTCTTTTTTCCGGTTTATGAACCAATAAACGGGCACGCCGAGCAAAATGAGGATGAAGCCTGGCCAGGTGTAATTCGGTTTGAACCAGATGAGCAGCACGCAAAATGCGGTTCCGATGAGCAAATAAAGCAGTGGCGTTACCGGATAAAGCCAGGTTTTATAAGGTCTGTCGAGGTTTGGTTTTTTGATGCGAAGGTAAATGACGCCGAAAACGGTGATCATGTAGAACAGTACGATGACAAATGAAATCATGTCCAGCAAATCGCCGTACTGGCCGCTGAGCGCCAGAATACATGCCCAGATTCCCTGCATCCAAAGGGATTTTTCCGGAACGCCGTTTTTGTTGGTTTCGGTGGCTGATTTGAAAAACAAACCGTCTTTTGCCATGGTTTGAAAAACGCGCGCGCCGGCGAGAACCAAACCGTTAATGCAACCAAACGTGGAAATCATGACCAAAATCGCCATAATTACGGTGCCGAGATTACCGAAAATAACTTCGGAAGCGGCAACAGCAGGTCGGTTTTTATCAGCAAATGCGATGGCGTCTCGGTCTAAAGCATTCAGATAAACAAAATTGACGAGCATGTATAAAACCATCACGATCGTGGTGCCCAAAACCATTGATTTTACGACGTTTTTTCGCGGATTTTCTATTTCGCCCGACACGAAAGTTACGTTTTCCCAAGCGACGGAACTGAAAACCGAACCGACCATTGCCGCAGCAATTCCACCCAAAAGGGTGATGCTTCCGATGGATTTCCAGCCAGTTGGAACCAAATCATTGCCGACTTCTTTACCGAAATCCTGAAAACTGTTCCAGCCAAAACTCATATTCGACGCCCACTGCGAATCTTTTACCAACAGAAAACCGAAAACGATGATTCCGAGCAGCGCAATTATTTTGGAAGTCGTAAATAAATTCTGCAATATTTTGCCGTTTTTTACACCTTTGGTATTGATAAATGTGAGAAATAAAATGACCACGATTGCTAAAATCTGCACCCACGTTATGCGGAAAGTTCCGCTTTGGAAAATGGGATCGGAATTATTAAGCGCGGGAATGAGATACGCTGTAAACTTTCCGAAAGCCATTGCCACCGCGGCAATTGTTCCGGTCTGAATTACCGTAAACAAACCCCAGCCGTATAAAAATCCGGTCATTTTGCCAAAAATTTCGGTGATGTAGGTGTACTGCCCGCCCGCTTTTGGGAACATTGAAGAAAGTTCGCCGTAGGAAATTGCTGCCGCTACGGTCATGATTCCGGTGAGGAGCCAAACGGTGAGGAGCCAGTAACCAGAACCTAAATTCCGCATCATATCTGAACTCACGATAAAAATTCCGCTACCGATCATGGAGCCCATGACGAGCATTGTGGCGTCCCAAAGGGAAAGTTTTTTATTCATAAAATAGTGTAAAAATATTTTTGTAATGTTTTGATAATCAAGTTCAAAAAAATTCTCCGCTAAAACGGCATTTTTTTAAAGTTTTCCCGCCGCGGTAAAAAGGTAAAAAACTAAACTTTTTCGCTTTGAAAGCGGTAAATATATAAATTTTCTGCACCTAACCGCGCATTTTATTTGGAATTATGAAAAGCATCGAAAAATTTTAATTGCTGAATATTTAAAAAGTGTATTTTTGTTCAAATATCAATTATGAAAAAGTTTGCAATTGTTTTATCGGTGATGTTCGCTACAACTATTTTGGCTCAGGAAACGCCCGCTCCACCGGCGGGAAAAGCTTTGGTTGGTGATTTTTACGGTGCTCAAGTTTCAGCAAAAGCAGAAAAAATGGCCATTTCACCAGCAGAATTAGATCAGAAACTCTCAAGTTCAGCAAAGCTTGAAAATATTGCTGTGAAAGGGAAAGTGGTAGAAGTCTGTGAAAATAAAGGCTGTTGGATCACCATTAAAACGGATAATAACGAAAGGTTTTTCGTTAAAATGAAAGATTACGCTTTCTTCGTTCCAACGTCGCTGGTTGGAAAAAATATCATTTTAGAGGGAAATGCGGAAACGAAAACCATTTCGGTAGAAGAGCAGCGCCATTACGCGGAAGACGCGAAAAAACCGACCGCGGAAATCGAAGCGATTACAAAACCTAAAGAAGAAATCCGGTTTCTGGCAAGCGGAATCCGGGTGGTGAAATAAATTAAAAAGCGAAGCGTTTGTCTTCGTTTTTTTATTCGATGGTAAAATCTACTTTCTCATTCAGTTTCGGAAAGCGGTGTTCGGAAACAAAAGTTTTCCCAGTACACTCAATTTCCTGCCAGCCTTTTTTTCTGCCGACATCACCAACTTCAACCACAATCGGCTCAAAGGATATTTCAGAATTTCCGGGATCAATGATTTCCTTAAACTGTACGGCAATATCTAAAACGCAGAGATATTCGGTGTTTAATTTTACATTCCGGTAAATAATATCGAAATGCGTTTCTTTATTCTGAGGTATTTCCTTATAATTTTCCCAACCTTCGGTGCTTCCATTTAATTCTCCCATTGCGTGCAAAGCTTCGTAGAGCGCAATTGTATAAAATTTGCGCGTTTCTTTCCGCAGATAGTCGTTTTGAAAATGTCCGCCTTCAAATAAAACATTGGGAATCCCTTTTCTCATCAGATTATCACCTAACGATGTCGGGTAAAATTCGTCGGTATAGCGAGCGATTTGGTTTGGCAAAAGCGGATTTAATTTTTCAAATATCCTGCTGATAACTGCCATTGATTTTTGACGGCCGACAGTTAAAGTTCGCTCGAAATCCTGCGACGGCGCTAAAAATGACAGAGTCGCGGGATGAACACCATCGGTGCTGAAAATAGTTCGCTGCTCGTGCAAATTCAGTGCGTAATCATACTTTTTTTTTGTGTAAAGTTCTTTCAGTACTAAAATCTCCTTGCTCGATTCCTTTAAAAAATCACGGTTGATATCAATATCAAGTGCATTTCTGCGCGTCCATTTTTCAGAGCCGTCTGGATTTAACATTAAAACAAAATCGAGCGACATTTTCGAAAATAATTCTTCCTTTAATTCAGCATGATTTCTGAAGATTTCAAGCAAGTCGAGGATTGCATGTGTAGCATTTGATTCGTTCCCGTGCATTTGTGACCACGCCAAGATATTTACATCACCATTTCCCAAGCTTAACATATAAATCGGTTTGTTCAAATCCGATGTGCCAACCTGTTGAATAAAGTCGCTGTAGTTCTGCTGTAGGAAAAAAAATAATTTTTCCGGGGAAATATAGCGCTTTGGAAAGTTTGGGTTTTCGATATAATATTTAGAAATCGACATGTGCTTAAAATTTACATTATCAAATTTAAAACTTTTATAGCAAACTAAGACAATTAACTTTTGTAAATTCATTAAACATGACTAAATGTCAGTTTGTCTGTTGATTAATTTGTGGATTGCATTAATTTTAATTTAAATTTTTAATATCACTTAAAATCAGTTACTTAAAGAGAATAATTAAAGTAAAATATTAATTGTACTTTAAGAGCAATATTGCCGGTAAAAGCCTGTTTGACGGTAATTATCATAAACATTGACCGGTAATAAATATTGTATCTGTTGCATGTTTTTACAATTGTAACATGTATTAATTTTGGTCAAATTCAGTATATTTGCTTTTTAACATATAATATGGCAAACGAGACTATTTTCCTACTGGGTTTCCTGGTATTCATTATTATTATTTTGGCACTGGATCTGGGTTTACTCAACAAAAAATCCGATACGGTATCAATGAAACAGGCAGGGCTGATGAGCTTTTTCGTCGTTGCGCTTTCCATGGTTTTTTATTTTGTACTCACCCATTACGGTCACCTACTCCACGGCATCGACAGTATTGAAAAACTTCAGGAAGTGGTTTCGCGCCATCACCATCCCGTGAAAATTATTCCGGGAAACCTGGAAGACAGTATCTATTTATATAACCAGAATTTGGGTCTTGAATATCTCACCGGTTATGTGGTGGAATATGCGTTGTCTGTGGATAATATATTTGTAATGGTTCTGGTCTTTACCGCTTTTGGTGTAGCGCCGAAAAACTATCATCGTGTGCTGTTCTGGGGCATTCTGGGCGCTATTGTAATGCGTTTCATCTTCATCTTCGTTGGCGCGGCCTTAATTCAGAAGTTTGAATGGATTATGTATGTCTTCGGTGCTTTTCTGGTATTTACCGGGGTGAAGATGTTTCTGGAAAAAGACCATGAAGATAAAATAGATCCGCAAAATCACCCTGTAGTTAAGTTTGCCAACAAGCATTTTAAAGTTCATAACCAGTTTGTGGGAAATAAGTTTTTTGTAACTATCGACGGTGTGAGAAAAATGACGCCGTTATTTTTGGTTTTAGTCATCATCGAGTTCACCGATTTAATATTTGCGGTGGACAGCATCCCGGCGATATTTTCAGTAACAAAAGATCCGTATGTGGTGTTCTTTTCCAACATCTTTGCGATCATCGGACTTCGTTCCATGTTTTTCCTTTTAGCCGGTATTATTGACAAATTCAGATATCTAAAAGTAGGTCTGGCTTTACTCTTAACATTCATCGGTTTGAAAATGTTATTCCACCATTACCTGGATGATATTGGTTTTTCAACCACCGATTCACTCTTTATAATTGTAGGAATTTTAGGTGGAAGTATATTCCTATCCTTGGTTTTACCAGAAAGAAAAAAGGTAAGAAAACTTAAATATGACCCGGAAAAAGACAACCATTTACGAAAGTAATCACATTTACAAATAACATAAATAATAGGATATCAATTAGTTGATATCCTATTTTACTTTTGTAACCTTAAGAACTTGAAGCTTGTTTACATTTGTATTATACACTTGTAAAAATAAATATTACATTTGTAATATGGATTTAAAGGAAAGAATTTCACAGGTTATCGCATATTCGCACTTTTCGCTTTCAGAATTTGCAGACGAAATCGAAGTGCAGCGTTCCAGCATTTCGCATATTACATCCGGAAGAAATAAACCGTCGCTGGATTTTTTGATGAAAATTAAAAGCCGTTTTCCGGAACTGGAATGGGAATGGCTCATCGAAGACAAAGGTGAAATGCTAAAAAATGCCGAAACAGCGGCAAATAATTCGGAAATTGAACTGAAACGGAAAACTACTTCCCTGCCCGATTTATTTTCTTTAATCAACGACGAATCTTTCGGCGTAACCGAATCTGAAGATAAAATTGTGGCGCAGCCTTCCCCAGAATCGCGTGAAACTAACAGTGAGCCGGAAAAAAAAGAAATAATCGATTCTCAGCGATTAGAATCTGCATCGATTTCAGAACCCAAAACTGCACCGGCGAGTCCTCAATCTAATGTGAAAAGAATTGTGCTGTTTTATGAAAATGGCAAGTTTGAAACTTTTGAGCCGTAAAGCAAAAAAAATTATGTTGTACATTTGAGTATCATTCAAATTTGTTATATGAAACTCGCCGAACTCGCTAAAGAATTAAAAATATCCATTCAAAGTTTTCTTAAATTCATTCAGGACTTCGACCTGGAACTCGCCGATTGTCTTACCACCACTTTTGAAGTAAAACCGGAATTCATCAAGTTTGCACGCGAAAACAAAGATTTTCTGAGAAAATATGCTGAAGATTTAACCAAAACCAAATCAGTACAGCAAATTGCTGCTAACATTAAGCAGCCAACCGAAAAAGTTGCACAGGTTATTAAGGACGAAAAGCCGCAAATTTTCGAAAATGGAATGTACCGTTCATCGGTTTCAAGCTTTGGTATCGATAATAAACTGGGCGGAAATTACCAGTTTGTTTACAACTATTTCGGTAAAAACACCAAACTCACCAAACGCAGTTTTATCGGGTACCGCGACCTTTTTTTCTTCATTTCTGAAGCTTTGGAACCTTATCTAAGCAATGTTTCTGTGGAAAACTGGGGAATTCACAAGCCTGCGGGAATTATTCTGTACGGTCCTCCAGGAAGTGGAAAAATTTTCTGGGCGAATAAAATTGCTGAGATAACTGGTTATGATTTTAAAGAAATTAAAAAGCATTTTCTCGGAACTACGCTCGTAGATAATGAGAAAACCGACTTTAATGATTTTCTGGTAACGATGATGCAGGAAGAAAATGTGATTTTGTTCCTGGAAAATTTTGATCAGTTGATGGCTGTGAGAAATGAAGAAACTTCCGTAAATGGCTGCGATGAGGAAACCAAGGAAATTATTCTGCATTACATTGGTCACTTTGAGGAAGAAAAAATCCTGATGATTGGTGCGGCGGATTCTTTATTTAAAATTGACCGCGAATTGTTGGCGCCAGGAAGATTTGATGTTGCAATACCGATCTTTCCGCCGAATGCAAAAGAGCGCTCAGAAATGCTACTGTATCACATGACTAAAGAATTGGCGTCGGACGCGCTTTTGCTGAAAATTTTGGAATTTAACAAAGCAAATTTGCTCCCTTTCTGGCAGGAAATTGCTGAAAAAATGAAAGCTTATTCCAACACCATGTTGGTAGATTTTACCCAAAGTTTTAAAAAGCGTGTCAGAAATCTTTATTTAAACCAAAATTCTACCGAAATAAAACTGGATAAAAAGCTGCTTGATGCCTCATTTAAAGACGCGGCGACGAAATTGACCGACCAATATTTAAACCAGGTTGAACAGTTTTTAAAAGAAGTTTCGCGAAATAATTATGATGAGTTTCAGCAGAGAATTAAGGCTTTATCAAAAGAATTGGAATATTACCGTGTGGTGGAAAAACCGCGAAAATCCATCGGATTTAAATCTGGCACAGAGGACTAAAAAAATTACCGCTTAAATGCGGTAATTTTTTATTATTTCTTTTTCTGTTTTGGCACTTTCAATCCGTCTTCTTTTGCTTCGGAAATGCCAATTGCCACCGCCTGTTTGCGGTTGGTTACTTTGTCGCCTGAAGAAGATTTCAGCTCTCCTTCTTTGAACTCATGCATCACTTTTTCAATTTTGTCCTGCGCTTTTTTTGAATATTTTTTTTCTGCCATTTTGCTGTATTTTAATGGTTAGAATTCCGTAAAACACCTATTTCATAAACATTTGCATGTTTTAAATATTTTGATCTTTCGCGCGATGTGATGGATTCAAACTGGTCATTTTTCAAAACGATAATCGGATCTTCCGTCATTTGCGGTTCTGCATCGGTGATGTATATTTCCTCCGGGCTTTTTTCGCGCAAATCCGACTGGATTTCCTGCAGATGATCCGCATAATCTTTAAAATCCGGATCGGACGAGTGAATGAAACGATATTCCGGCCCAGCCTGAACATTAAAATGTAGTTTCCGGTTCACCAAACCTACTTCATTGGTCACCCGCGGATTATCATTTCCATCGGTAAAAGCAACTTCCACCAGTTCACCTAAATTTTGCGCTGCATATTCTTCAGCCGCCTGAAATGTGGGAAAACCAACATAAAGTTTTTGGTCATCGATCTCATATTTTACCAGTTTATCACTGTCAAAAGTTTCCATAATTTCGTTTTTTTAATGTGCTTCGATACATCAATAATTTTGCCAAGATAATGATAGCAGAAGTTCGCCGCGTTTTGGTTATTTTATTATCTTTGAAAATTATCCTATTTAATTATGAAAAAAATCCTCATTTCGCTGGCTATTTTTAGCTCGGTTTCCTTTTTCTCGCAGACGATAACTTTAGACAAAATTTACTCTGGTTATTACCGCGGCAAAGGAATTTCTGGAATTTCTTCGCTAAAAAACGGCGAAAATTATGTCGTTATCGAACCTGATGGAATCGCAAAATATTCCTATAAAACCACCAAAAAAGACGGAAATATCGTGGAAGGCAACTTCCAGTCGTATATTTTTAATGATGATGAATCCAAGATTTTATTATTAAAGGAGAGTCAGCCAATTTACCGTCATTCATTTTTAGGAAAGTTTGACGTCCGCGATTTGAAAACCGGAAAAATAGTGAATTTAAACGGCGGAAATTTCGTTCAGGAACCCACTTTTTCACCAGACGGCACCAAAGTAGCTTTCGTGGCAGATAATAATCTTTTTTATCAGGATTTAAACTCTGGAAATATTGTAAAAATCACCACCGACGGCAAGAAAAATTCAATTCTGAACGGACTTGCAGATTGGGTTTATGAAGAAGAATTCGGGCACGCGAGATTGTATGAATGGACAAAAAATTCTGACGCTATTGTTTTTGTAAAATCTGATGAATCACAAGTTCCGGAAATGTACATCCCGATTTACGAAAAGCAGCTCTACCCGTCGGAAATGCGTTTTAAATATCCGAAAGCGGGTGAAAAAAACTCGGTTGTTTCAGCACAACTTTTCCGTTTGGATAATGCTAAAACCATTGCTTTAAACCTTTCCAACTTCAAAAATTATTACATTCCAAATGTATATCACACGGCAAAAGCTGATGAAATTATTTTAATCACTTCAGAAAGACTGCAAAATGCTTCCGATGTTTTAAAGGTGAATACCAAAACCGGAAATGTGACCAAACTCTTCACAGAATCCGACAAAAGATGGATTGATACCGACAATGTGACCTTGGAATTTTTAGATGACAATTCTTTTATTTGGGGCGCTGAGCGCGACGGTAACCGACATCTTTACTGGTACGATCAAAATGGAAAGTTGAAAAAGCAAATCACCAACGGAAACTGGGAAGTAACCAATTACTACGGCTACAGCCCGAAAACAAACGAGGTTTTCATCCAGACAACTCAGTTGGGAAGCATTAATAAAGTGGTTTCGAAAGTAAATATCAATACCGGAAAATCCACCGTAATTTCAAATAATTCCGGCACAAACAGTGCAAATTTCAGCCAGAATTTTAATTATTTCATTGAAACCTCATCTTCAGCACAAAAACCTTACACGTATGTTTTGAAAGACGGAAACGGAAAAGTGCTGAAAGAACTTCAGAATAATCAGGAACAACTGAAAAAATTGGAAGCTGACAATATGGTGACTAAAGAATTTTTCACCATTCCAAATGAAGCCGGCGACCAAATGAACGCCTGGATTATGAAACCGAAAGATTTCGATCCGGCGAAAAAATATCCGCTGTTTATGTTCCAATATTCCGGGCCGGGCTCGCAGCAAGTGACTAATTCCTGGGATACAGGAAATGGTTTATGGTTTAATCACCTCGTTCAGCAAGGTTATATCGTGGCGTGTGTTGATGGTCGCGGAACTGGCTACAAAGGAACCGATTATAAAAAAGTTACTTATTTAAACCTCGGAAAATATGAAATTGAAGACCAAATTGCTGCTGCAAAATGGTTCGGAAAACAACCGTACATCAACAAAGACCGTATCGGGATTTTCGGCTGGAGTTACGGTGGTTATATGGCGTCTTTAGCGTTGACAAAAGGTGCTGATGTTTTCAAAACCGGAATCGCCGTGGCGCCAGTAACCAACTGGAGATATTACGATACGGTGTACACCGAAAGATTCATGAGAACGCCGCAGGAAAATCCGAAAGGTTACGATGACAACTCACCAACGAGTTATGCCCAGCTTTTGAAAGGAAAATTTTTGCTTATTCACGGTACGGCCGATGATAACGTACATTTCCAGAATTCAATGGAGTTTTCGGAAGCATTGATTCAGAACAAAAAACAGTTTGAATTTATGGCGTATCCGGATAAAAACCACGGTATTTTCGGTGGACAGACGAGACCACAACTTTACCAGAAGATGACGAATTTCATTTTGGAAAATCTTTAATCTCGTTTAAATTAAACTTAAAGCCGCTCAAATCTGAGCGGCTTTTTTTTGCCGGTAAAACCAGTATTTTTTTGAAATTTCCATAAGCAAAAAATTGGTCGGAATATGGCCGAAAAAATTCAGTTTCACTTTTTTAATATTCAGCAAATTAGAAAAAAATGCCTTTTTAACGGCGAATTTTTTAAAGTTCACCGTGGTTTTGGTATTCAATAAAAAATCCTATTTTTGAGAAAATTAAAAACTTTATGGAAAAATCGACCAGAAAACATCCGAAAGGATTGCCGTATTTATTTTTTACGGAAATGTGGGAGCGTTTCGGATACTATCTGATCCTCGGAATCTTTGTTCTGTACATGATCGACAGTGAAAAAGGCGGCCTTGCCTTCAGTGATAAAAGCGCCGATGATATCTTCGGGACTTTCATCGCTTTGACCTATTTAACGCCTTTCCTCGGCGGATTTTTAGCGGACAAAGTTTTAGGTTATATCAAGGCAATTTATATTGGTGGAATATTAATGGGACTCGGATATTTGGGCGTGGGCTTGTTCAAAGAATTACCACTTTTTTACGCTTCGTTAGGTTTGGTTATTTTAGGAAACGGTTTCTTTAAACCAAGTATTTCCACGCTTTTAGGAAATCTTTATAACGAAGAACCTTACAAAGAAAATAAAGATGCAGGCTATAATATTTTTTATATGGGGATTAATATCGGTGCCTTTATCTGTAATATTATTGCCGCTTTTATGCGGAATAAATATGGTTGGGGACCAGCTTTTATGACGGCTGGTGCAGGAATGTTCATCGGTTTGATTGTTTTCACCATGGGAAGAAGACATATTTTAGAAGCTAATATTTTGAAACCTTCGCAGGAAGGTGACACCAAAATTTCCGACATTTTAATTAAGGTATTTTTACCTGCAATTGTCGCTGGTTTTATCGGTTGGATGATCCCGAATAATATTTTCGGCAGCGATTCTACCGACGCCTTTATTTTTGCCTGTATTCCGGTGATTTATTTCTACGTAATGCTGTATGTAAAAGCAAATTCAGAAGACAAAAGACCGATCGGCGCATTGCTTGCCATTTTTGCGGTCAGCGTGATGTTTTGGGCGGTTTTCAAGCAAAATGGAACAGCATTAACCCGCTGGGCGAAAAACTATACCGACCGTTCTATTCCGGCGCCTTTTGTTGAACCGCTGCGTGCAATTAATTTAATTGACGGTAAAGACGGCGTACAGGGAAAAACCTACGAAATGAAGGAAGTTTCGGTTTACGATGACCAGTACAGAGCCGAAAAAGATGCAAATGGCGAACCGAAGAAAGAAGTAGCACCAGACATCTATTTCCGCAATATTTCTGAAGAGCAGAAAGCGCATTTAGCTGAAAATCCGCAAAAGGAAATTGCGCTCTATAACACCGAACTATTCCAGTCGATAAATCCGGCGTGGGTAATTTTGCTCACGCCTGTAGTTGTTGGCTTTTTCATGTATCTGCGCAGAAAAGGTAAAGAACCAACAACGCCTGGTAAAATTGTTTTAGGGCTTTTCATTTCAGCACTTTCGTGTCTCGTGATGGTTGGCGCAGTGTATGCCGGAGATAATGGTTTGGTAAAGGTTTCCGCGATTTGGCTTATCGCTTCTTATGGTGTAATTACACTAGGCGAACTGTGTCTTTCACCGATGGGACTTTCACTGGTTTCAAAACTTTCACCACCGCGAATTACGGCTTTGATGATGGGCGGATTTTTCCTTTCAACCTCCATCGGTAATAAGCTTTCGGGTGTACTTGCAAGTTTCTGGTATGAATATGACAACAAAGCCAATTTCTTCATCGTAAACTTTGGCTTGCTGTTGCTCGCCACTTTGCTGGGCTTATCAATCCTGAAAAGATTGAACAAGATTATGAAAGAAAAAGGGGTGAATTAAGGCTAATTTTCTTTAACGCTAAAACCGCAGAACAATTCTGCGGTTTTTTTGTTTAATATTGTGAAATATGTTTGTAAAAACCCAAAAAAAACTATATTTGCTAATCTTAACAAATAATTAACACTGAAAAATTATGGATAACACAGTACAGAAAGGCCACCCGAAGGGATTGTACCTTTTGTTCATGACCGAAATGTGGGAGCGTTTCAGCTACTACGGAATGCGAGCGATCTTCGTTCTGTATATGACCAAAATGCTTTTAATGGGCGATGCCGAAGCCTCCGAGATTTATGGAAGTTATACCGGCTTGGTTTATTTAACACCGCTTTTGGGAGGTTATCTATCTGACCGCTTTTTAGGAAACCGCCGAAGTATTGAAATTGGTGGTATTTTGATGGCTTTGGGTCAGTTTTTCATGTTCTTTTCAGCTTCTACTTCCGGCGCGAGCGCAATCACGCTAATGTGGGTCGGACTTACACTTTTGATTATTGGTAATGGATTTTTCAAACCAAATATTTCCACCATGGTGGGCCAGTTGTATCCAAAAGGCGACCGAAGAGTAGATTCAGCCTTCACTATTTTCTACATGGGAATTAACTTGGGAGCGTTCTTCGCACCTCTGGTTGCAGGTACATTAGCAGAAAAAGTTGATTTTAAATGGGGCTTTTTAGCTGCAGGAATTGGGATGATAATCGGTTTAATCACCTTCATGCTCCAAAAAAACAAATTATTGGTTGATGAAAACAAAGAACCTATCGGTTTGCCAACTAACAAATTTGGGATCGCCCAGTTCGGAATGGTTGCCGGCGCAATTGCCATGATTTTCTTCTTCATGAACTTTAAAACCATGTTCAAGAGCGATTTAGATATCATTGGATATCTAATTTATGGCGCAATGATTTTAATGCCGTTAATCGTATTAACCGATAAAGGACTTTCAAAAGAAGAGCGTGACCGAATTATGGTCATCTTTATCCTCGCTTTCTTTGTAATCTTCTTCTGGGGTGCATTTGAGCAGGCAGGAGCCTCATTGACAATTTTCGCAGACAGACAGACGGACCGGACCATTTTTGGTTGGGAAATGCCTGCCAGCTATTTCCAGTCTGTAAATCCACTGGCGATTATCTTATTGGCACCACTATTCTCTTCACTTTGGTTAAATCTTGGAAACAGAAACCGCGAACCTTCTTCACCGAAAAAAATGGCATTAGGTTTAGCTCTTGTAGCTTTAGGATACGTTGTTATCGCCTTTGCAGTGTACGGAATGGGCGCAATGGACAAAGTTTCTATGTTCTGGTTAATCGCCTTGTACGTAATCCACACCATGGGTGAACTTTGCTTATCACCGATTGGACTATCAATGGTTTCCAAACTGTCACCACTTCGTTTTTCATCTTTATTAATGGGAACCTGGTTCTTAGCCAATGCGGCAGCGAATAAATTTGCGGGAACGCTTTCAGCTTTGATTCCGGGAACTGGCGAAGAAGGTTCTGGAGCAAAAGTGACTTCATTCCTTGGTTTCCAGATTGAAAACCTTTTCGATTTCTTCCTGGTATTCATCGTAATGTGTGGTATTGCAGCTGCAGTACTTTTCGCAATGAGCCGTTGGTTAGAAAAGAAAATGCACGGTGTGAACTAAAATTCACGTTTTAAATTAATACAAAAAACCATCGATTATTCGGTGGTTTTTTCTATTTTCGTGTGTTCCATATTTAGGAAAAAGCTTGGACCAACTATTTATTACCGCCTAAAACGACTATTTTTTATAAAATAATATGAATTTAACACTAGAACAAATACAGGATTTTAAGGGGAAATATCCGAAACAAATCTGGTCACTTTTCTTCTCGGAAATGTGGGAAAGGTTCTGCTTCTACGGAATGCGCGGAATGCTTGTCTTTTTCATGATTTCGCAACTGAAGTTCGGTGATGAGCAGGCGAATTTGCAGTACGGTGCTACGCAGGCTTTTGTGTACGCATTTACCTTCGTTGGTGGGCTTTTCGCTGATAAGATTTTAGGTTTCAGGAAATCGCTGTTTTGGGGCGGCTTATTAATGATTGTCGGAAGTTTAATTTTAGCCACTAATCCGCATGATTTTTTCTTTTTGGGAATTTCATTTACCGTTGTCGGCACAGGTTTTTTTAAACCAAATATTTCCACCATGGTGGGCAAACTTTATAGAAATGGCGACACGCGTACAGATGCAGGTTTTTCCCTCTTTTATGCCGGAATAAATCTTGGCGCGCTGCTCGGCGGGTACCTTTGTATAGCAATTGGTAAAGGCGAAATGCTTTCAAGCCTGATTCCGGAAGACAAACGCTGGAATGTTGCTTTTGGTTTAGCTGCAATTGTAATGGTCATCAGCTTAATAAATTTTGTTTTTACACAAAGAAGTCTCGGGCCGATTGGTTTAATGCCGCAGAAAACACTTGCCGACGGAACTTCTGTTCCGATGGAAAAATGGAAAGTTTACGGCGTTTATGCGCTGACTTTGGTTTTCGTTCCGCTGATTATGACCATGGTTTCTGTGCCGCAATACACCGATTATTTTATGTGGACCGTAGGTCCTTTAACCCTGATTTACCTCTTTTATGAAATGTCCAAAGTAACAGCTTCCGAAAGAAAAAAACTTTGGGCGGCGCTTGTCTTCATCATGTTTTCCATTATTTTCTGGGGAATTTACGAGCAATCAGGCGGTTCACTAAGCATTTTCGCTGCAAACAATTTAAATAAAGATTTACTCGGACTTGATCCAAACGGCGTGAACAATTCCGGCGGAGCATTTTTCATTATTTTCCTAGCGCCAGTTCTGGGTTTATTCTGGATTTGGCTTAGCAAAAAAAGGCTGGAGCCGAATACTTTAATTAAATTCGGTCTGGGCTTTATTTTCCTCGGGTTAGGTTATTATGTGCTCTTCGCGACAAGGTTTTTTGCTGATTTGCAAGGTGTAACTTCATTGAACATTTTCACCATCGCTTTGTTGGTCATCACTTTTGGTGAACTGTGCTTATCTCCTATCGGCCTGTCGATTATGACCAAACTTTCCACCGAAAAACTACAGGGAATGATGATGGGAATGTGGTTTTTGGCTTCAGCATACGGCCAGTATGTCGCCGGTATTATCGGTGCAAGCATGGCGACCGCAAAAGAAGGCTCAACAAATATGGACGCGCTTTTGGCATATACCGAAGGTTACAAGCAGCTTGGCTTATATGCTGTAATTGCTGGTGTTGTTTTAATAATAATTTCCCCTTTGGTTAAGAAATTGATGCAGGATGTTCGGTAAGCTGAAAAACTGGCTTAATCCTAAAGCAAATGAAAAAAATTTCCCTCTTTTTAGCCCTTTTTTTTCTGATTTTTACGTCCGGTCAGATTAAGTGGATGACGTTGGAAGAAGCTGTGGAAGCGCAACGAACTGTTCCGAAAAAAATTCTGATTGAATTTTATACAGACATTTGTGTGACCTGCAAAAAGATGGAAACCGAAACTTTTAACCATCCGCAGATTGCGGAAAATTTGCAGAAAAATTATTACCTCGTAAAATTTGATGCCGAAAGCAAAAAAAATATTACGCTGTTTGGCCGAAAATTTTCGAATTTAGGAACATCGAAAAGTAAAAATGGAGGTTCTCTTCACGAATTCACCAAGTTTATGAGCGTAAATGCGGTTCCAACAACGGTTTTTTTAGATGAACAAAGCATGCCGATAACTTTGCTGCAAGGCGCTATCACCGCAAAAGAACTGGAGCCGTACGTGACTTTTATTTCTACGGATGATTATAAGAAAATAAGTTCGCGCGATCAGTGGGAATCTTACCAGAAAAAATTCAAATCGAAAATTAAAGATTAACTTCGGTTTTACTTCATAAAAAGACTTTCAAATAATTTTTTTGGAAGTCTTTTCTATTTTGTCGAAATTCGCTACCGTTTAGAAAATTAAGCAATTTGACCTTAGAAACGCCCATAGAATTTTTAAAAGGAATCGGTCCCGACAGAGCTAAATTCATTAAAAATGTCTTGGGTTTCACCACCGTTTACGATTTTCTCACCTTCTACCCTTTGCGTTATATCGACAAAAGCAAGGTGTACGCAATTAAAGATTTAAAAGCGGATTTCGAAAATGAAATTCAGCTTAAAGGAAAAATCACCGATTTACAAGAAGTCGCGTACGGAAGCGGAAAAAAGCGGCTTTCCGGGAAATTTCGGGATTCTACCGGTTCTATTGAAATCGTATGGTTTCGATATTCGAAATGGATGAAAGAGCAAATTCCGCTGAACCACGAAATCTTTATTTTCGGAAAAATTACCGAGTTTAACGGCATATTTTCTATGGCACATCCCGAAATTGAAATCGATGAGAAAAAAGCCATTTCAGGAAGTTTATTGCCGATTTATCCCGGTAGCGAAAAGCTGGCAAAACGCGGCCTGAACAATAAATTCTTTCAAACAGTTTTAAAGGAAATTCTGAAAAATTTGCCCAATTTAACAGCAGAAAATCTTCCGGAAAATTTGCTGAAAAAACTGAAACTCATCGGTCGGCTTCCAGCGCTTTACAATATTCATTTTCCGAAAGATATCAATCATTACAAACACGCTGAAAAACGTTTAAAATTTGAAGAAGCGTTCTTTTTTCAGCTTGGTTTTGGTTTGAAAAAACAGCACCACAAAACCTCCGTGGTCGGTAATCCTTTTCCAAAAATTGGCGATAATTTCAATGATTTTTACAATAATCAAATTCCGTTTGAATTAACCAACGCACAAAAAAGAGTGCTGAAAGAAATCCGCACCGACATGAAAAAGCCGATTCAAATGAACCGATTGCTTCAGGGCGACGTCGGTTCCGGCAAAACGATGGTCGCGCTGTTATCGATGCTGATTGCGCTTGATAATGGTTTTCAGAGCTGTTTTATGGCACCTACCGAAATCCTGGCGCAGCAGCATTATAATTCGTTGCAGGAACTTTTGGTGAATACCAATATTAAAATTCGCCTGCTCACCGGTTCCACCAAAACTTCGGAACGGAAAATTATTCATCAGGAATTGCTCAGCGGAGAACTCGCAATATTGGTCGGCACACACGCGGTTTTGGAAGATATTGTGCAGTTCAAAAACCTTGGGCTTGCAATCATCGATGAACAGCACCGTTTTGGTGTGGCACAGCGCGCGCGATTGTGGGCTAAAAATAGAATTCCGCCACATATTTTGGTCATGACAGCGACACCAATTCCGCGCACTTTAGCAATGAGTTTTTACAGCGATCTTGACGTGTCGGTTATCGATGAACTTCCGGTTGGCCGGAAAGCAATTATTACCGCGCACCGCCGGGAAAAAGACCGCTTGACGATTTTTCGGTTCGCAAAAGAAGAAATTGAAAAAGGCAGACAAATTTATTTCGTGTATCCGCTCATCGAAGAATCCGAAACACTGGATTATAAAAATTTAATGGAGAATTTTGATCATATTCTGGAGTTTTACAAAGGTTATAATGTAACCATGCTGCACGGCCGCATGAAGCCTGCGGAAAAGGAAGCTGCGATGAAATATTTCGCTTCCGGAAATGCTCATATTATGGTTGCGACAACGGTTATTGAAGTGGGCGTAAACGTTCCGAATGCCTCGGTAATGATCATTGAAAGTGCCGAAAGGTTCGGGCTTTCCCAACTTCATCAGCTGCGCGGCCGTGTCGGTCGCGGCGCGGAACAGAGCTATTGCATTCTGGTGACTTCTGACAAATTAACCAGCGACAGCCGCACCCGTATGAAAACCATGGTAGAAACCAATGACGGTTTTAAAATTTCCGAAGTTGACATGAAACTACGCGGTCCCGGCGATATTCTCGGCACTCAGCAAAGCGGCGTTGTAGATTTCAAAAAACTGGATTTAATTACCGACAGCAACATCATTAAAGCTGCTAAAGCCGCGGTAGAAGAACTTCTGGAAGCAGATCCGCGATTAGAAAACTCCGAAAATTTCGCATTGCGGACGTATTATGCAAAGCAATATAAAGGCAAAAACAAATGGAGCCGGATTTCTTAGGTTTATAAAACTTTAAAAAATTAGGTGTTTTAACAGCTAATTTTCACCAACTACCATCTTTGTTGCTAAAAATTTGCTGTTTTTATTCTATTTTTTTGAATACTTTTGCTTGGTATGAAAAAATCTTTATTCTCGCTCTTTTTCTTTATTTCCCTTGCCGCTTTCGGGCAGTCCAAAATTACTGTTTTCAGCACTGGTGACCGCGTTCCTTTGGCGAATGCCGAGATTTTCTGCAAAGAAAAATTAGCCGGTAAAACAGATAAAAATGGCGTTTTATCTTTTAAAACAAAATGCAAGCAGGTTTCGGTAAAAGCTGCCGGTTATTATGAAGACGACGTTGTCGTGGATAAAGTGATGGAAATTGCACTGTCTAAAACAGATCCCAAAACCCAGTCTATTCAGGCTGTAATTATCGCTGATAAAAGCGATCCGCGTGCTTTGGCGATTTTAAAAAAAGTGAATGATAATTATAAAGAAAATTCACCGAAAAGCCTGGATTCTTATTCTTATAAATCCTACGAAAAAATCTCCTACGATTTAGATCAGGACAGCATTCAGCAGTATAATCAATCGCTGGATAATATGATTGATTCACTGAAAACGCTTCCCAAGACCACGCAAACCACAGATCAGAAAAAGGATTCGCTGGAAACTGAAAATGTAATGAAACTACTCGGCCGCAACAAAATGTTTTTGTGGGAACGCGCCACTGAATTCCTGTTTTCAAAAAAATATGGTGAAAAAGTAAATATTCTGGATAACCGCATTTCGGGTTTGCAGGAACCTGTTTATGAACTGCTCGCGCTGCGCTCCAACAGAAACCAGATTCCACGCGAAATCCGCGAAGAAAACCGCGCGCTTTACCGCTTTTTCCTCACCGACAGCATCATGATCGACGGGCGAAAAAATTACGTCATCCGCTTTCGTCAGGCAGATTATAAAAAACCGGTCCAACGAAGGAAATTCAACGGCTATCTTTACATCGATGCTGAAAATTATGCTTTGAAAAAAATCGAAAGCAACAGCAAAGTTAAAAGCAACGGCACGATAACCAGCATTTGGACGCCGATTGACAATAAATGGTTTCTGCTGCAGGAAAATTTAAAGCTGAAAATGGGCAGCACCAATTTCGATGCTGAACAACCAGAAGATAAAAACGAAAAAAAACAGCAAAAAGCCGGCAAAAAATTCGGGAGCTATGTTTACATACGTTCGGATTATTTTGATTTTAGAATTAATCCGGATCTGGAACCGAAAAAGTTCTCTGGTTACTCGCTATCGGTAAAAAATTCTGACGGAAATTCGCTGGATTTATACCGAACGGAACCATTAACAGCGCGTGAACAAATGACTTACACCGCGATTGACAGCGTTGGGCAAAAGTATAAACTCGATCAAAAACTGAATATTTTGAGTGGCTTGTTAGACGGAAAACTGCGCGTTGGTAAAGTAGATTTTGACGCACTTCAGCTCTTCAAATATAATCTTTACGAAGGAGTTCGTCTTGGTGCCGGCGTGAAAACCAATGAAAAATTCAACAAATATTTTTCACCCGACGCTTATTTTGGTTACGGTTTTAAAGATCACACCTGGAAATACGGCGCCGGAATCGACATTAAGACAACTTTAGAAAAAACCTCGTTTTTCCGGGCAGAATATTACAACGACGTTGAAGCTGCCGGACGCTTCAATGAAGATTTGTGGAACTTCAAAATGAAAGTAATGAACGGTGGAATTGACGCCAGCAACGACCGTTTCTACGGTTTTGAAGGTTATAAGCTCTCGTACGAAAATGATTTGACAAACACTTTAACGCTGAAAATTTCCGCAAAAAAGGAGCGCGAAGCAGCAAAATTTAATTATAATTTTAATGATCTTGGTGTTGAGTTTGAAAATTTTGCCACACAGCTGACTTTGAAATACACGCCGCGCTCGAAAAGCATGATGACGCCGTCTGGCAAAGTGACTTATGACCAGAAATATCCTGAATTTTACTTTAATTATGAACAGGCTTTGAAAACTTTAGGTGGCGATTTTAATTTCAGCCGTTTTGATTTTTTAGCGCAGCATCAGTTTAAAACAAAAGCCGGACTTACCGGACTACGCGCTTATACGGGTTTAACGACGGGCGAAGCGCCGATCTGGCATCAATTTGCGATCAACGGGCTTGGAACTGCCAGCTCTTCTTTCAATTTTAATTTTACGTCGTATCTCGGTTTTGCGACCATGGAAGGCGGAAAATATTACAACGACAAATTCATCGGTTATTACTTCACGCACCGTTTGCCGTTTTATTTCCGTACGGTTGGAAAAACGACTTCAAGCTTCAATTTGCTGTATAAAGGAATTACCGGCGACATGAAAAACCCGGAATTTCACCAGTTTAAATTTGAAAAACTGGATCATCTTTACCAGGAAATCGGTTTTGAAACCAACCATATTTTAGGAACACCGTTCGATTTAGGACTTTTCTACCGCGTTGGTCATTACGCGACCGATTCGTTCAAAGATAATTTTGCGGTTCAATTGAAATTGAGCCTTTTAGGATTTTAGAAATGAAAAATATACAGATTAAAGCAAGTTCTTTTTTTGAACTTTTAAAAGCGAAAGACACGTCGATGTGGGAAATTTTCACACAAATGATCGATGGTAATGAAAAAGAAATTATTTTTCTTGATGACGAAGACAAAATTCTTTTCACCTACATATTGCCCGAAAATTTAGAAAAACTTGAAAGTGACCGGAAGCAATTTGCCGCAGAATACGCCGAAAAACTCTCGGGTTTAAACTAATTTTCGAGGAAAATATCCAGTATTTTTTTTGTTTCCGCAACATCGTGCACGCGTAAGATTTTAGCGCCGTTTTTCAGTGCTTTAAGGTGCAATTTTTGCGTTTCTTCTAAGATATCCAAAGCTCCTTTTCCTAAAGGCTTGTAAATAAAAGATTTCCGTGAAATACCGATCAACAGCGGAAAAGTGCCGAAAGAAATATGTTGCAATTCGTCGAGAAGTTGATGTTGTTGCGCCACATTTTTCCCAAAACCAAAACCCGGATCCAGAATAATATCTTTCACTCCGAGTTTTCGAAGCTGTTCCACTTTTTCGGAAAAATAATAGTTTAACGCCAGAATAATATCGTCCGGAACGACTTTTACGTGCATGTCTTTATAACCTGGATTTACGTGCATTAAGATGTATGGAAGTTGCGTTTCAGCCGCGATTTCGAACATTTTGTCATCGTACATTCCGCCGGAGATATCATTAATGATATCAATTCCTTCATCAAAACCAAATTTTACCGTTTCCGAATAGAAAGTATCCAGCGAAATTAAAGTGTCGGGAAACTGTTTTTTAATTTGAGAAATTATGCCTTTTAAGCGGGAAATTTCTTCTTTTGCAGTCAGCAGTTCGGCTTTCGGACGCGTAGATTGTGGACCGATATCAATAATTTCTGCACCTTCTGAAATCATTTTTTCTGCCTGCAAAACGGCACTTTTTTCTGAATTAAATTTTCCGCCGTCCGAAAAGGAATCCGGAGTTAAATTTAAAATTCCCATAATTTTCGGTTTCGACAAATCGATCAGACGGCCACGACAATTTATGGTGCGGAAAATGGGGAAAACCGGAGGTGAAACTGCACTTTTCATCAGACAAAAATACAATTTTAGCGCGTTCCGCCGCCAAAACTCTCAGCCGAAATTCTTATCTTTGAAAAGTTTAGAATTTTTATGCAAAAAACAGCTCAACAGTTTGACCAGGTAATTGCCGAATGCCGCGAACTTTTCAGTCATAAGCTTACAGATTATGGCGCATCTTTCCGGGTTTTGCGCACACCGTCTTTAACCGACCAGCTTTTTATCAAGGTTAAAAGTCTCAGAAATTTTCAGACCATCGGTGTTTCTAAAGTTGGTGAATCCGAAGAAGAAAACTTCATTGCGATCGTGAACTACTCTATTATCGGTCTCATTCAGCTGGAAAAAGGTATTGCCGACGATTTTAAACAAGACAAAGCTGAAATACTGAGCTTGTACGACCGCTTTGCACAGGAAGCAAAAGATTTGATGCTGAAAAAAAATCATGATTACGGCGAAGCCTGGCGCGAAATGAGAATTTCATCCATCACCGATCTCATTTACCAAAAAGTCCTCAGAACCAAGCAGATTGAAGATAATGCCGGCGAAACTTTGGTTTCAGAAGGAATTGATGCGAATTACTTCGACATGCTGAATTACGCCGTTTTCTGCCTTATTAAATTTTCCGAGGAAAAAACGACTTTTAAACCAGATTTTATTTGATATGTTTAAAAATATTCTGCGTATTGTAATTGCGCTTATTTTTTTGGTTTCCGGTTTTGTAAAAGCAGTTGATGTTGTTGGTTTTTCCTTTAAACTTGAAGAATATTTTTCGCCCGCGGTTTTCAATATGCCGTTTTTAGAAAAGCAGGCGCTGATTATCGCAATAATCGTGGTTATTCTGGAGCTTGTTCTTGGCTTTTTTCTTTTACTGAAAAACTATTTGAAATTCACACTTTCCGCACTTTTGGCGCTGTGCGTTTTTTTCGCTTTTTTAACCTTTTATTCAGCCTATTTTAATGTTGTTACCGATTGCGGCTGCTTTGGCGATGCTTTGAAACTTACGCCGTGGCAAAGTTTCTGGAAAGACATTATTTTGCTGATTGGTTTGGCGGTGCTTTATTTTCTTTACCGAAATGAATTTGAGGAACCGGAAGAAAAAACACAATTTAAAAAATACCTTTCGGCATTCGCTTTCATGACGATGGTTTTTGTTATCAACTGGGGAATTACGCATGAGCCGGTGATTGATTTCCGCGATTATAAAATCGGGACGGACATGAAGCTGGAAAGAAAAAAACTCGATAAAAACCCGTCAATTTTTAAAACTTTTTATGTTTTGAAAAATGAAAAAACAGGTGAAACTTTGGAGGTAAATCAGGACGAATATGTGAACGACAAAAAATATTGGGAAACCGGTTCGCCGTGGAAAATAGATGAATCGAAGACCACTACGAAAATGACCAAACAAGGTTACGAATCTGAAATTGGTAAATTTAAACCTGAAACCGCGGATGGAAAAGATTTAACCGATGAAATTTTAAATGCGCCAAAAGCCATTTTGATTTTCGCGTATAAACCAAAGGAAGCAAACATCAATGTTTTAGCACAAGCTGAAGCCATTATAAATCAGGAAAAAAGTGCTTTTGTGCACGGAATTTCTACCGAACCGGACACTTTTAAAACACTTCCAAATGCAACGATGGACGGCACCGCGATTAAAACAATCGCGAGAAGTAATCCGTTTGTGCTTACGCTGGAAAACGGAAAAATAGTAGACAAACGTTCTGCTGAAGACTATATTAAACAAAAAAAATAAAACAAAAATGTATTCAAAAAAATCTAATAAATCTATTGCCGGATATCATTTGCTGATGATTCTGTCAGCAATTGACGGCGAATTTGCGCCTGAAGAAGGCATGTATATCCAAAAGTATCTTGCGGATGAATTTCCATTTAAAATGGATTTAGATGATGAATTAGACACCATTGCAACGCTGAAACAGCAAGACTGGAAAAAACATTTTGAATTTCATGCGCAATGTTTTCTGGACGATTCCACAGAGGAAGAAAGAATTTCTTTCGCGAAATTTGCCAAAACTTTAATTAAAGCAGATGAGCAGGTTTCCGAGCCGGAACACGATTTTTATAAAATGATGAAAAATATCTGGAAACTGGATTAAAACCCTTTGAAATGAGAAAAAATATTGTTGCAGGAAACTGGAAAATGAACAAAAATGTAATTGAAGCTCAGCAATTGATGTTGCAGCTGTTAAATTATACCAAAGAAAATGCTTCCAACTGCGAAATCTGGATTGCACCACCGGCGCTGTATCTTTTGATGGCGAAAGATTTATTTGCTTTAAATGAAGTCGGAATTTTTTCGCAGGATATGAGCGAATACGAAAGCGGCGCTTATACAGGTGAAATTTCTGCTGAAATGCTGGAATCCATTGGCGCGACCGGTTCAATTATCGGCCACTCTGAGAGACGTCAGTATCACGGCGAAACCGATTCGCACTGCAATGCTAAAATTAAACTGGCTTTAGAAAAAGGTTTAACACCAATTTACTGCAACGGCGAAACTTTGGAGCAAAGAAAATCCGGGAAACACCTTGAAGTGGTGAAAAACCAAACTGAAGTTGCTTTATTTACATTAAGCGCCGAAGAGATTAAAAAAGTGGTCATCGCTTATGAACCGGTTTGGGCAATCGGAACCGGGGAAACAGCTTCACCGGAACAGGCACAGGAAATTCACGCGCATATCAGAAGCTTAATTGCTGAGAAATACGGAAAAGAAGTTGCTGATGAAATTTCTATTTTATACGGCGGTTCGGTTAAACCGGACAATGCAAAGGAAATTTTTTCAAAACCAGACATCGACGGTGGATTGATCGGCGGTGCTGCATTAAAAATCGGAGATTTTTCTAAAATTATTGAGGCTTTTAACGCCTAATTTTTCGAATTTCTAAAATAAAAAAATGCGCTTCAATTGAGGCGCATTTCTATTTTAATTCAAAGAAGATTATTTGTTTTCTACTTTTCTTTGGAGAACTTCATCCACCATTCCATAATCTTTTGCTTCGCTGGAAGTCATCCAATAATCTCTGTCAGACGCTTTTTCTACCCATTCGTAAGTCTGACCAGAATGTTCAGAAATAATATCGTAGAGTTCTTTTTTCAGTTTCAACATTTCACGCAGGTTAATTTCCATAT
Organism: Kaistella treverensis; assembly: GCF_900114045.1. Lineage (GTDB taxonomy): Bacteria > Bacteroidota > Bacteroidia > Flavobacteriales > Weeksellaceae > Kaistella > Kaistella treverensis. The sequence goes on along the minus strand of NZ_FORQ01000001.1, from coordinate 362,704 downwards.
CAGAAGCTACACCTTGTGCACCACCACTTGGCTGGTGAATCATCACACGCGAATGTTTCAGCGCAGAACGTTTGCCCTTTTCACCCGCAACCAAAAGAACAGCACCCATTGAAGCTGCAATTCCGGTGCAGATTGTAGCTACATCAGGCTTAATGATTTGCATAGTGTCATAAATTCCCAAACCTGCGTAAACGCTGCCGCCCGGCGAATTGATGTAAATCTGAATGTCCTTAGAAGCATCTGAACTTTCCAGGAAAAGAAGCTGAGCAGTTACAATATTTGCAACCTGGTCGTCAATTCCGGTTCCCAAAAAGATAATTCGGTCCATCATTAAACGCGAAAAAACATCCATTTGAGCGACGTTTAATCTACGTTCTTCCATAATATAAGGCGTAAGGTTATTAGGACCGTACATTCCCATATATTGATCAGTAGCCAAACCGCTGTTTCCTAAGTGTTTTACAGAAAAATCTCTGAAATCTTTTTTAATATCCATTTTATATTTTTTACGCAGATTGTTTTACAATTTTTGTTCCTTAAAATAATTATGCCCTTTTGTCAGTTGCCGGTTCAGTTTTTTGTTAATTTCATTCAGCAAGGATTTCAATATCATAATTTTTTTCAGATTCTCGACGTATTCATTTTCATCGCCTTCAGCTGAAGAATCCAGCTTTTTTACGATGTCATAAATCAGTTTTTCGATGAAATGACTTTTGTGAATCAGGATATCATCTTCAATTTCCGCATCAAGTTTTTCGCCGGGTTTTGGCGGAAAAATATTGCTTTTTTCCCAGTTGCTCAGTTCATCAGCTTCCAGAATTGCGGAGGAAACCTTCTGAACCAGACTTTCGTCCATTAAAGTTAAGAAAAAATCGCTCGTAATTATTTCGTTGTTTTGGAGTCCGTGCTTTAGTTCCGAAATAATTTTCGCATTAATTGGCGACTGAATTTCATAATCATCTTCTTCAAAATGACTGATGATTTCCTCGATCACTGTGATTTTAAAAGGTTTGTTTTCCGCATCGCTTTTTTCGAGCAAGCGGTCACCGAAATTCAGCATATGCTTTACGAGTTTTTCTTCCAGTTCCAGCAGTGGATTTACCGAAACTATTTCCGGCGCCACCACTTCCATTTTGGTTTTCTGTTGTGGCTCCGATTTTTGCTGCGGCGAATTTTGCTGCTGAATTTGTTTCTGAACATTCAGCTCATTAAAAAGCGACTGTTCCGAAAGTCCGAATTTCGTCGCGACTTCCTTTAAATAAACTTCACGCTTCAGCGCATTTTTTACAAAAGCGACAGATTTTACAATATCACGGATGGCCTCCGCTTTTTTTATGGGATCATCACCAGCTTCTTTCAGTAAAATTTCGGCTTTAAAATCGATAAAATCTTTCGCTTCTTTGGCGATGAAATTTTCCACATATTCGCGCGGATGTTTTCGGGCAAAAGAATCCGGGTCGTCACCATCCGGAAAAAGCAGGATTCTGATGTTCATTTCCTCAGCGAGGAGCAAATCAATGCTTCGAAAGCTGGCTTTAATTCCGGCCGGATCGCCATCAAAAAGAATGGTAACATTTTCCGTGAGGCGTTTGATGAGCTTAATTTGATCCACCGTTAAAGCGGTGCCAGAACTCGCCACCACATTTTCAATTCCTGCCTGGTGCAGCGCTACCACGTCCATATAACCTTCCACCAAAAGACAAAGATTATTTTTCGAAATTGCCTGTTTGCCTTGGTTTAAACCGTAAAGAACGCTGGATTTATGGTAAATTTCCGTTTCCGGAGAATTTAAATATTTCGCGGTTTTTACATTATTTTTTAAAATTCTGGCACCAAAACCTAAAATGCGACCGGAGAAACTATGAATCGGAAAAACCACACGTTCCCGAAAACGGTCAATACCATTTGGTGCATTTTCGGGGAAAATAGAAAGTCCGGATTTTTCCAAAATTTCTTTGCCGTAACCTTTATTTAAAGCAAATTCGGTAAAAGCATTGCGCTGTTCCGGCGAATATCCAAGGTGAAATTTTTTAATAATATCATCACGAAGTTCGCGCTCTTTGAAATATGAATAGCCAATGGTTCGGCCTTCTTCCGTTTCAGAAAGCTGATTTTGATAAAATTCACTTGCGATTTCATGAATTTTATAAAGCAATTCTTTATCGGTTTGCGCCTGCTTTTGCTCATCGGAAAGTTCGGTTTTGTCCTCTTCAATTTCAATTCCGTATTTTTTCGCGGCGTGACGCAACGCTTCTGGATAGGTGAAATTTTCAATATCCATCAAAAACGAAATCGCTGTTCCGCCTTTTCCGGAGGAAAAATCTTTCCAGATCTGTTTGCTTGGCGAAACCACAAAACTCGGAGTTTTTTCGTCATGAAAAGGGCTGAGACCCTTGAAATTTGAACCGGTACGCTTCAGCTGCACATATTCGCCAATGATTTCTTCCACGCGGACGGCTGAAAATATTTTGTCGATAGTTTGCTTAGAAATCATTTGGTAAAAATAGGAAATAAGTTTTTGTTTTTGCAGAAAATTTGGGCGTATCCCTCGCCCGCGCTTAATTTGGGAGCGCACAGATTTCCCGCCGCTCGGGTCTGGCTCTTCATTACAAGTCCTCATTTACCGCGCTGCGCCTGCGGCGCAGCGCGGCGCATTCCGGGCTTTCCATTTCGATCCCTTACGCGGAAAGTGCAAATTGAAAAATTACCGGCTAAAAGGGCTGATTTTTCATTTGTACAATTTTGCTAAAAAATTTCCTTCAAAACGCTAAAAAATTGCCCGCCAAAACACCCAATTTTTCCAGAACATTCATCAGAGAAATCCGCGCGAGAAATGTCAGATTAGATTTCACAAATCTGTGCGAACTGCCAATAAATATGTAAGAAAAAAGCCACGAATGCACGAAAATAAAAAAAATTCGCCGCTAAATAAGCAATATTTCACATTTTATATTTACTTTAAATCTGAAAAATTCCCTGCTAAAACGCTACAAAATCTCTTTTTGGTAGCGCGCTCCGCCTGCGGCGGAGCGCGCTACCAAAAAATTCTATAAATTTGACTCACAATTTCCTGTTATGAAAAAAATCTTTTTATCCGCATTTGTAGCGACATCCCTGCTGCTTTCAGCACAGAAAAAATACGTAATGGTCATTCATGGCGGCGCCGGCACCATTCTGAAATCCAATATGACGCCGGAAAAAGAAAAAGCATACGCAGCGAAGCTTACCGAAGCTTTAAAAGCCGGTTATGCTGAAATTCAGAACGGAAAAACATCGGTGAACGCCGTGGCTGCGGCAATTGTGGTGATGGAAGATTCACCGCTATTTAACGCCGGAAAAGGCGCGGTTTTCACCGCCGACGGTACAAACGAGCTCGATGCTGCGGTTATGTACGGAAAGGACAAATCGGCGGGCGCAATTGCGGGCGTTCATACCATTAAAAACCCGATCAGAACGGCAATTGCAGTGATGCAGAAATCGGAGCACGTCATGCTTTCTGGTGCCGGCGCAGAGCAGTTTGCAAAAGAGCAAAATTTGGAAATTGTAGATCCGAAATATTTCTGGACAAAAGACCGTTGGGACGGTTTGCAGAAACTTAAAGAAAAAGAAAAAACCGCTAAAAAGCAGCCAATTTCTCAAAATACTTTGCCGGCAGCTTACGAAATCGATCAAAAGTTCGGTACAGTTGGTGCGGTGGCTTTAGACAAAATGGGAAATCTCGCGGCGGGAACTTCTACCGGTGGAATGACCAATAAAAAATACGGTAGAATTGGTGATGCGCCAATAATCGGTGCAGGAACTTACGCGAATTCTCAGGTCGGCATTTCTGCCACCGGCTGGGGCGAATTTTTCATCCGTTCCACGGCTGCGCGCACCATAGCGGCGAAAATAGAATATCAAAATAAAGACATTAAAACTGCATCACAGGAAACCATTGATGAAATTGAAAAAATGGGCGGCGACGGCGGTTTAATTGCGTTGGACAAAGACGGAAACATTGCAATGCCGTTCAACACTTCCGGCATGTATCGAGGAGCGATAACCCAGGATGGTGAAATTTTGGTTGAAATTTATAAGTAAATGAAATTTAAAATAGATAAAATTGAAGACTGGCAAAAAGTAATCGATGAAATTTTGCCCGAAATCAAGCACAATATTCTTTTGCTTAAAGGAAATTTAGGCGCCGGAAAGACCACTTTTACTCAGTTCCTGGTAAAAAACCTCGGCAGTTCCGCAGAAGTTTCTTCACCTACTTACGCGATCGTGAATGAATATGACACACCGAAAGGCAATATTTTCCATTTCGATTTATACCGTCTGAAAAATGCGCGCGAGGTGGACGACATAGGCATTGATGAATACCTGGACAACGCTTTTTTATGCGTTATTGAATGGCCGGAAGTCTATGAATACGAACTTTCGCAAAGTCCACATCACGAAATGCGCATCGAAAGTGAAGGCAATTCACGCGTGGTGAACTTCCGCTAAAATTTCTTCATTAATACTTAAATCATTGTATCTTTGCGTCTTAATTTCTACGGAATAGCCGTGGTTATATAAATTTTACACTATGGGGAACACGCATGTTTTCACTCCTTTTACCGAACAGGAATTATTACCGAAGGAGGAAAAACTCGAAATTGTAAAAAAAGGAAAACAGTTCAGCATCGGAATTCCGAAAGAAACCTGCCTGAACGAAAGACGGACATGTATCACTCCGGACGCCGTACAGGTTTTGGTCGCAAACGGACACCAGATTATTGTGGAATCCGGCGCTGGCGACGGTTCTTTTTTCACCGATCTGCAATACTCCAATTCTGGTGCGAAAATTACACAGGATCCGCGCGAAACTTTTGAGCAGGATTTGGTTTTAAAAATCAATCCGCCAACGGTAGAAGAAATAGAACTGCTGAAACCAAACATTTATCTGGTTTCTGCTTTGCAAATTAACCTACGTGATAAAGAATATTTCAAAAAACTCGCGGAGAAAAAAGTAAACGCCATCGCGTTTGAATTCATCGCCGACGAATACAAGCAACTTTCACTCGTAAGATTAATCGGTGAAATTGCCGGAAATATTTCGGTGCTTTATGCCGCCGAATTATTGGCACTTTCCAATGGATTAATGTTGGGTGGAATCACAGGCGTTCGTCCGACCGAAGTCGTGGTAATGGGTGCGGGAATCGTAGGAGAATTCGCGACAAAAGCGGCTTTAGGTTTGGGCGCGAGCGTGAAAGTCTTCGATAATTCGCTTTCAAAACTTCGCCGGTTGCATATGATGGTTGACGGCCGCGTTCCCACTTCAATTATCGACCCGAAAGAACTCGCAAAAAGTTTAAAACGAGCTGATGTAGTAATAGGTGCGCTTTCCAAATTGAGTTTCGTTCCCATCATCACCGAAGAAATGGTCATCGGCATGAAAAAAGGCAGCGTCATCATCGATGTTACCATTGATAACGGTAAAATGATTGAGACTTCGGAGCTTACCGATATGGAAAATCCGTATATCATCAAACACGGCGTCATCCATTGTGGATTACCAAATCTAACCTCGAAAATGCCGCGTACGACTACCAAAGCGATTTCCAATTTCTTCCTCTCCTATCTCCTCAACTACGACGAAGAGGGCGGTTTTGACAATATGCTGGTCCATAAAAACGAAATGAAACAGTCACTCTATATGTACAAGGGCCGACATACCAAAAAAATGATCTGCGATCGTTTCGACCTGACTTACCACGACATCAATCTTTTAATTTTCTAAATGAGAAAACTCAAATTCTTTTTATTAGGCCTTATTCCGGGCCTTGTTATCGTATTTTTTATTCTGAACAAAAAAGGCGCAAGCTGCAGCGGATATTTGCCGAATTCCCGCGTGATCGCCGAAACACTTTCAAAAGAATTTATCTATTCACCAGACTTTCAGGCTGAAATGAAAATTCTGAAAATTGATGAGAAATTTTTAAAAGACAGTATTCTCGCCAAAGGAAATATTGATTTTGAACGAAGTGAAGCCCAAAAAGAACCTTGTCCGGCCTACACTTTAAATTACCCGAAAAATAATCCGCGCTTTGAAATTATTTTTGAAAAATGCGCGGAGCAATCTCATTTTCAAAGTCTGCAAAAAATACGCTAAAATCTCAACCAATTTATGAAAGTAGCAATTGTCGGTGTTGGATTAATTGGCGGCTCAATGGCTTTAAAGCTAAAGGAAAAAGGTCTTGCTAAGTTTGTTTACGGCGTTGATTTCAACGAAAATCATTTGCAGCAGGCAAAAACGCTCGGAATTATTGATGAAATTTCTACGCTGGAAAATGCTGTAGAAAATTCCGATTTGGTGATTCTCGCTATTCCGGTTGATGCAACGCGGAAATTGCTGCCGACAGTTTTGGATTTGGTGAATGAAAATAAAACCGTAATGGACGTTGGCTCCACAAAATTTGGGATTGTAAATGCGGTAAAAAATCACCCGAACAGAAAACGCTTCGTCGCGTTTCACCCGATGTGGGGAACCGAAAATTCCGGACCGCAAGCCGCTAAAATAGACAGTTTTTCAGAACGCGCCGGCGTCATTTGCGATAAGGAAAATTCCGCGGAAGAGGCACTAAAATTGGTGGAAAAAGTAGCAGAAAATCTCGAAATGAATTTGCTCTATATGGACGCAGAAAGCCACGACATTCACACCGCGTACATTTCCCACATTTCGCATATTACGTCATACGCGCTGGCAAACACGGTTCTGGAAAAGGAGCGCGAAGAAGACACCATTTTTCAGCTGGCGAGTTCCGGATTTTCAAGCACGGTGCGTTTGGCGAAATCGCATCCGGAAATGTGGGTTCCGATATTCAAGCAGAATAAAGAAAATGTTCTGGATGTTCTAAATGAACACATTACGCAGCTTCGAAAATTTAAGTCTGCCTTGGAAAAAGATAACTACGAATACCTTGAAGAGCTGATTCGCAATGCGAATAAAATTCGTGGAATTTTACGCTAATTTTTATTTTTTTCCTCCTAAAAAGTCTTTTTTTTCGGTTTTAGAATTATAAAAAATTTGCCGTTTTAATGGCAAATTTTTAGTTTTTTTACCAAAGCTGTTCAAGCTGAAATCTTTTTTTCTTTCCTGGTTCATAAATTTTAGGCGCTAAAAGCACATTTTTTTCGTTTTTGAATTAAAGAAAAATTGCCGCAAATAGCGGCAAATTTTTTATTTTGAAATTTTTTGAGCTCGTGCTAAAACCGACTTGTAGACCTGATGGAAACGGCATCCTTTTTATTTTTGCAAAAAAATAAAAAGATACAGTGGACAGCCGGAACCCGTCTTCTAAGAAGCGAAAATCGTGTTGCTCCTCAGAAAAATCTAACATTCTGCTACGTTAACCGCGATGGCGAGGCCGCCTTCCGACGTTTCCTTGAAACGATCACTCATGCTTTGCGCGGTTTCCCACATCGATTGGATGACTTCGTCCAAGGTGACGCGGGCTTTTGCAGGATCGGATTCCAGCGCGATATTTGCGGCTGTAATTGCTTTTATAGCACCCATGGAATTGCGTTCAATGCACGGAATCTGCACCAAACCGGCGATCGGATCGCAGGTGAGACCGAGATGATGTTCCATGGCGATTTCTGCAGCCATCAAAACCTGTCCCGGCGTGCCGCCCATAATTTCTGTCAAACCCGCTGCTGCCATTGCGGATGAAACGCCGATTTCTGCCTGGCAGCCGCCCATTGCTGCAGAAATGGTAGCATTTTTTTTAAAAAGTGTGCCGATTTCACCTGCCACCAAAAGGAAACGCACGACATTATCGTCGCTTTTAAACTCGGTGAACACCTGCGAATACATGAGAACAGCGGGAATTACGCCACTGGCGCCGTTTGTTGGCGCGGTAATAATGCGGCCGAAACTGGCATTTTCCTCGTTTACCGCGAGCGCGAAACAGGAAACCCATTTGTTAATATTGGTAAAACTTACGTCAGAATCAACTAGTAATTGATACCATTCCGGAAGGTTTTTATAGATTTTGTCGCCGAGTAATTTCCGGTTGATATTTGCGGCACGTCGGGTGACTTTTAAGCCGCCCGGAAGAACGCCTTCTTTATTAACTCCTTTGTAGACGCACTGTTTGATCTGTTCCCAGATGTATAGTGCTTCTTTTTCGGTTTCTTCACGCGTGCGCCAGGATTCTTCGTTTAAAAAGACCAAATCTGAAATTTTGTCGAGTGAAAGTTTTGCCATATTCCGCTCGATATCTTTACCGTTGTGACACGGATAAAGCGTACGGACACATTGCAAATCGTAGGAATTGTTTTCTTTAGTGGCAATAAAGCCGCCGCCGACAGAATAATAATCCTGCTCGATTTCGTCACCATTTTCAAAAACAGCTTTGAAAATCATTCCGTTCGGGTGAAATTCCAGCGATTTTTGTTTGTTTAAAATAAGGTGATGGCCGTAAACGAATGGAATTTCTTTTTCGCCGCCGAGTTTTAAAGTGTTTGAGCTTTTAATCTGCTCAATTTTCTCATTTATTTTGGTGGTATCGATGAGCTTGAAATTTTCACCGGAAAGTCCGAGCATTCCCGCGATGTCTGTACCGTGGCCGATGCCGGTTTTTGCTAAAGAGCCGAAAAATTCCACGAAAACTTCCGTTACATTTTCGAGCTGATGCGTTTTTTTTATGTTATTGATAAAGCTTTCAGCGGCGTTCCAAGGTCCCATGGTGTGCGAGCTGGACGGGCCGATGCCCACTTTTATAATTTCAAATACACTGATTGATTCCATTATTTTTAAAGCGAAGACTAACTTCGAAATTTTAAGACAAAGATAAGCCTTATTTTATGCATTCTAAAAGTTTAGCGTGGCTGAAATATTTTTGAAAATAATTCCAGCGTTAGATAAAACGAAAAAATTTGCCGTTAACGCAGGTAATTTTTACGATTTAGCTTTTTCTGTTTTAGGCTGGAAAATTTCGGCGAGAATTTTTGAAACCTGGCGTGGTTTGGTGGCGGGGAAAAGGTGTGTTCCGTTTTCTATAACGTAATCTGGTTTGGAATATTTCAGCGGAAAAACAATGTCTTTGCTGCCCAAGATCTGAATTACTTTCGGGTTTTCCTCAAACTTCCAGTCGGAAACTTTCTGGATTCCCCATTTCAGGTAATACGGATCGGTGACCTGAAGATAATCCATGATTTTCGGATTTTTCGGATCCACGAGCTGTCGCGCAAAAGAATAAACCGTGGCCGATTTTACATTGAACAATTTTTGGGGCAAAAAACGCGGAATTTTTGAGATTTCACCAAATTTTATCAAGCGCGATTTTTGTTTGTCGGATTTAATGCTGCCGAGAATTACGACTTTTTCAGCAGGTTTTATTTTGTCGATCTCCTGAACTATCAGGCCGCCGAAGGAATAACCTAAAAGTGCGAACGGTTCGCTGTCGTCTACTTTTTCAGCCATCCGTTCAACATAATGGTGAAAATCTTCATTTAAAGTTGGAATGAGCCATTCGATAAAAGCAACTTCCACATTGGGTGGAAATTTTATTTTCTCCAGGACTTTGAAAGCAGCACCGAGCCCGCTTACGACATAAAGTTTCATGGTATAAAATTAAAAAAAAGAGCAGACAAAGCTGCTCTTTTTTCGTTTTAATATGCGCGAAAAATTATTTCGCTGTTACGTTGATCAGCATATCGATTTCGTCTTTTACGATTACATCTTTCGCTGCAGATTGGTAAGCAATATCAAATTTCTGACGGTCGAAGCTGAATTTATCAGAAACAATATTCAACACGCCTTTGTTCAAAGAAATTTTAGCTGGGAAAGCAACTGGATTTGTTTTTCCTTTAGCAGTTAAATTTCCGTAAACCATGAAAGGAAACGCTTTGTCAGCATTTTTTTTCACAGAAGTAATTTTGTAAGTCGCAGTCGGAAATTTTTCTGTTTCGAAAAAATCGCCTGATTTCAGGTGATTGTTTAATTTGGTTTGGTATTCACCGGTTAAATCTTTGGCATTAAGGCTGTTCATATCCAACACGAAAGTTCCGCCTACGATTTGGTTATTTTTCAGCGTTACATCACCTGATTTTACATTGATTAAACCGTTGTGTGAAGAAGCTTCGGTTTTTGCAATTTTATAACCCCACCACTGAACGTTGGAATCTGTTACTTTTTTGGATTGTCCGAAAGCTAAACCGCTTGCTAAAAAAGCTGCTAAAACTAATTTTTTCATATATTTTTATTAAAATTTTCAAGTGCAAATATAATCAGAAGTTTAAAGAACCCATCTTGATGTAAGATAAGATTGCATCTTTAAACAAAAAAACTTCGCGATGGCGAAGTTTTCTAATTAAAATATAAAAGCTTTAGTTCTTATTAAAAGCTGCGTACAAAGCTGCACCATTAATAATTGTCTTTTCATCTTTCACAAGATAAATCGGGATATCGGAAAGGATATTTTCCATTTTATCGCTGATGATAAAGTTTTTATAGAATTTTTTATTGGTTAAAAACTGCTCCAGCATCACCGGAATTTGTCCTGTAAGATACAGTCCGCCAGTAGCTTTCATTTTTAAAACTAAACTATTGGCTTCGCGGGCTAAATAAGTTAAAAACGTTTCAATCGTCATTTTACAAACGCGGTCTTTATCTTCTATGGCACCTTGAATAATGGCTTCGGTGAAATTGTCGGCTTCAATTTCTTTGGTAAGCCAATCGGGTTGTTTTTGCTGTTTCACATCGCGTAAAAAGCGGTAAACATTGAATAAACCTGCGGTAGAAAGCACAGATTCCCAGCTGACGATGCCGTAAATCTTCTGCAGAAACGAGTAAAATTCAACCTCATCATTGGTTCTGGGTGAAAACTCACAGTGTCCGCCTTCTGTGGCAAAAGGTCTTAAGGCTTGCCCGTCCCAAAATAATGCTGCTTCACCTAAACCTTCGCCCGGTGCTAAGAGCGCGACATTTCCGGGTGTGAAAGTTCCGCAATCGTGAACTTTAACAAAATCGCTTTCGTCAACATTCTGTAAACCGTAAGCGGATGCCTCCAAATCATTAATCAAAAAAACGTGGCCGACCTTCGTCTCGCGCTTTATTTCTTCTTCTTCTAAAATCCACTTCAGTCGCTGCGGTTCACTTTTTCCGGCGATTACAGGTCCCGGAACTGCAACTGAGATTAGATCGATGTTTTCCAACGCAAAATCGCTGATAAACTGGTTGGCAATTTCCGAAAAAGAGCTGAAATCCTTCGTCGCGTAAGATTTTTCCGCGAGCAGATTTACTTTTTGGTTTTTTGCTTTATAGTGGCCAACGACCGTTACTTTTTCCCGAAGGTCTGCAGCAATTAGCGAAACATCGTTATTGCTGTCCGACTGCAGGCCGGGTAAGAAAAGATTAAATTTGTTTTTAGCATCCATTTTTTAGTGTTTAATCCAAAGATAATAATAGTTTTTTAAAAAAAGCGAAATAAAAAAACCTCCTCTTTAAAAGAGAAGGTCAGTTTTTGTGCGGAAAAATTAATTTCCTAAAGGAATATTGTAGCCAAGACCTACACCGATAGCACCGGCATTGTATTTTTGGCTTCCAATTTCACCTTTATCACCGGTGAAAGTTTTTTGGTACTGTAGGGCAACATTCCAGTCACGGTTGTGGTAACCAATTTCTGGTTTAATGTACAAACCACCGTCTGGTCTTGCGGTAGCATTGTTGCTTGCCACTTTGTCATCACCCACGATGAAACCGTAACCTAAGTCAGTTCCAAGGTAAAAGCCGGTTTGTTTTGGATAAACTCTAATTAAGGCTGCTACAGGAACTACACCAAAATCGTTGTTATCAATACTACCGTTTTCTCTACCGAAGAAATGGCTGTAACCAGTAGCGACACCCAAACCGAAACCTGGAGTTACCAAGTTCTGGTAAGAAAGGTCCAAACCTAAATTTCCACCTGCATTTTCAGCCGGAACTGCGATTCCTCCGTTCACCCCAATTTTAATCATATTGTTCATGTCAGCACTCTGAGCACTTACTAATCCTGCGGTAACTATACCTAAAGCAAGGATTGATTTTTTAATTGATTTCATAATTTTAAATTTTAAGTTTTACACGGCAAACCTTGTCAAAATCGTGCCAAATAGCAGGCAATTTTCTTATGCAGGTCGCAGCATCAGGCCTAAAACATTATGGTTCAGAAGAATAAAGTTAATAAAATTTAAACATTCATTTACTTTTTGTCAGAAACCGAAGTTGAAAAATTTCCGGCTAAAATGGCATAAAAAAACCGGCTTTTAACCGGTAATTTTTATTAAATATTTTCAAGGTTCTTGCTTAAATCGCTGTAGCCGCCGCCGTTGTAGACATCTTCCATACCTTTGGATTTGAAAAAGTCCACCGCTTTGCCACTTCTGTTTCCGCTTCGGCAGAAAAATATTTTCGGTCCGTCCAAGCTTTCAATTTCTTCCTGGTGACTTTCAATTTCGCCCAAAGGAATATTTACCGCTTCGTCAATCTGCCCATCCATTTCGAGTTCCATCGGTTCCCGAACGTCGATTAAATGGTAGTTTCCGCTTTTTAAAATTTCTTCTACTGACATATTTTTCATTTTAAATGTTACAATTAATGATTAACAAATTTATAAAATAATGTTAGTTTTGCAACTCTAATGCTGCCACAAAGTGCCGAAATATACGCAACGCTGATAAAATCCAAAGCTGAAAAATTTGGGTTTCAAAGCTGTGGAATTTCGCGGGCGGACTTTTTAGCTGATGATGCAAAGCCGCTAGAAAATTATCTGAAAAATAATTACCACGGCGAAATGTCTTATATGGAAAATTATTTCGATAAAAGGCTGGATCCGCGCTTGCTTGTAGAAGGCTCCAAATCCGTTATTTCACTTTCGTACAACTATTTCCCCGAAGAAGACTTAACTAAATTCGGGCAGCTGAAAATTTCGAAATATGCGTACGGACAGGATTATCACGAAATCATTAAAAATATTCTGCGCGAAATGGTTGCCGAACTTCAGGAAGAAATCGGTGATTTTGAATGCCGGATTTTTACCGATTCCGCGCCGATTTTAGAACGCAGTTGGGCAAGAAAATCCGGAATCGGCTGGGTTGGAAAGAACGCAAACTTAATAACCAAACAAACTGGCTCTTTTTACTTTTTAGCGGAAATCATCTGCGATCTGGAACTTGAAATTGATGCACCCACGACCGACCACTGCGGCAGCTGCCGCAAATGCATCGACGCCTGTCCGACCGACGCCATTGTTTCTGAACGAATAATCGACGGCAGCAAATGTATTTCGTATGCGACTATCGAATTAAAAAATGAAATTCCGGAAAGTTTCAAAGGAAAAATGCAGGACTGGATGTTTGGTTGCGACATTTGCCAGGACGTTTGCCCATGGAACCGCTTTTCAAAACCTCATCACCAGGAATTATTTAAACCAAATCAGCTTTTACACAAATTCGAAAAGTCGGATTGGCAGGAATTGTCGCAGGATTTGTTTTCGGAAATTTTCAAAAAATCACCTGTTAAAAGGACGAAATTTTCCGGTTTGAAAAGGAATATTGATTTTCTCACGAAGCAGCCAGAAACTTTCAATTTTAAAGAAAAAGTAAATCCAGAGAAAATTTCCGCTCCACAAAACATGGATTAAATATTTTACCCAAACTTTCTTCCTCAAATGAATTACATTTGAGAAATGAAGAAAATTATTCTGGTGACTTTAAAAACAATTTGGGCATTTCTTGCTTTAATCGCAGTGTACGTGCTTTTTGTTTTTGCACTTCCCTATTTTGAAACACCCGCGCAAAAAATTTCGGAACCTAAAACGGTGGAAACTTTTATTTTAACCAATGGTGTGCACACCGATATTGTAGTTCCTATAGAATCGAAGCAGATAAACTGGAGCGATGACATTCTTTTTAAAAATACAACTTCTAAAAGCACAGATTATAAATATCTATCCATTGGTTGGGGCGACAAGGGATTTTACCTCGACACGCCCACTTGGGCAGATTTGAAATTTTCTACTGCTTTTGAGGCTACATTTTGGCTTAGTGAATCTGCGATGCATTGCACTTTTTACAAAGAAATGAAGGAATCGGAAAATTGCAAACGAATTATGCTGAGTGAAAAACAATACGCAGCACTCATCAATTTCATTCAGAAAAAATTTGATCGAGATAAAAATGGCAAACCAATTTTAATTAAAACTGATGCAGTTTATGGTAAAGATGACGCCTTTTATGACGCAAAAGGAAGTTACAGCTTTTTGAATACCTGCAACACCTGGACAAATAATGCGCTAAAAATTGCCGGACAAAAAGCTGCACTTTGGACCGCGACCGATTTCGGAATTTTTCAGCACTATAAATAGGTTTTTTTTAAATTCTTCTGGTTCGGACTCTCAAAAAAAAAAGCTTCCCCGAAAGGAAGCCCACATTAAACTGATACTATGAAAAACTATTTAATCGTTCGTTTTTAAACTGAACACCAAATCTAATTCATCTTTCACGTAAACCATTCCACCCATTTTTTTCGGTGGCACGATTTGGAAATCGGAGAATTTCAACCTTTTGTTTCCCATTAAACTGTTTTGAAAATAAGTGAATTCAATCGGATATTTTCGGGAAACGGTCATCATTTTCACGTCTACAACTGCCTGAAAGGTGTTAGATGATGTTTTTTTAAACTGTAAAAATTTAATTGTTAATTCCGGAAATTTGTCAGCTTTCAAAGTTTTTTGAAAATCGCCGGTCATCATTTTGTTTCCGCAATCGAAATTGGTGATTTTAAAAGCAATATTCGGCAGTTGCACGCCTGTAAAAGAATACACGTTTGCAGAACCTTTGAATTGATTTTCAACACATTTGAAAGTATTAATATTTGTCCATCCGTTGATTTCCAATATGTTTTTCTGTGCGGAAAAAAGTGCGGAGATAAAGAGAAGGATAAAGATTTGCGTTTTCATGACCGGAAATTTAGAAAAAAGGGCTGAAAAACAACCCTTTTTTCTGAAAAATTAAAATTAGAAACCAATGGTCGCTTCGAACATTACGCCATTAAATTTACCACCTTGCAGTGCACTGGTTGCACCCCATACTGAACTGTTGTTGTATTCTTGGTTAACATACTCCACTTTTGCAAGTATATTTTTGGTCATAAACCAACCACCACCAAGGTTGTATCTGTCAATTTTTCTTTCAGCAGCAGCCTCGTTATCTTTTCCACTAATTGTGTTATATCGGCCACCGAAATAAAACTGCTCTCTTCCACCAAATCTGTATAGCAATTCTGCTGCAAGTTGGGTGTAATTTCCTCTGCTTGGCGCTGTAGCACCTTTAATACCTGTTACATGTTCATAAATTCCGAAGAATTCTAAACCTTGATATTTGATGAACGGGTTGATTTGGATCGCTTTATTTTTCTTGAAACCAGGATTGAATCTACCTGTTGCATAGCTGTCTTGACCAACTAAATCATTCTCGGTTAGGAGCGTGTAATAGTATCTAGAACCTGCTCTGTCCGAACCGTATAAATATCCACCAGTAGACATACCGTTCGTTTGCAATACAGATCCTGTTAATCTTACTCTAAGCTCAGGGCTGATCTGTTTGTCATAACCGATTTTCGCATAAATTGAAGGTGCGTTATCGTTGGTACCTTTTACTGCTGTCTGGTTCAGTTTACCGTTAGAAAGACCGGCCATAGCGATGAAATTGTTGTAGAACACGTACGCTTCACCAAAAGCTTCGGTTGTAAAGCTGTCCATAATATAGTTTCCTACAAATGGGTTGTTGATGGTTTCAGCATTATCACTTCTTCTGAAATGCGCGTCACCGTAGTTAATCTCGTCCATACCAACTTTTACGCGGGCATGTTGCATAATTCCTGAGGCAAAACCTTCCTGGATGAAATCTAAGTTATCAACCTGAATGTAACCACCTTTCACCCAAGCTTCGTTGTGGTGACGTGCTGAAAGATAAGTTCTCAAGTGCATTTTCACACCTTTCGCAAGGTAAGCGTTAACATCTAAGTTAGCAGTTGGCAAGTTGAAATCGGAACCCATTACTCTTAAAGTATTTGGGGTTGTGGTTCCGGTTTTCAAACCTAATGACGCTGCTTCAGTAGAATGATCTAGTGCCTGGAACTGTAATGCAAAATCGCCACCTACAGAAACCTGTACTCCATTATAAGTAGGAGCTTCTACTTTTGGATCTTCGAAAACATTTCTAGTTGATTTTTCCGGTGCAAGATAATCCCGCATTGAAGTGGTTGTATCCTGTGCGCTTACAAAGCTGATTCCGGAAACTAATACTGCGAGCATTGAAGCTCTGATGACCATGGTTTTCATATTCTAAATTTTAATTTTTTTAATAGTTTATTTATTTTGCCACCGCATTAACGGTAATTTTTACCTCGTTGCCGGTTTTCACGGTGTTCATCATAAATGCAGGCGGAGTAACTCCGTAATCTGTCATTTTAATAGAAGCTGTTCCCCAGATGGTGTAAGTATCGCCGGATTTGGTTACATTTACCGGTACAGTTACGGTTTTGGTTACGTTGGTTACTGTGAGTTTACCAGTCATTGTACCTTTACCTAAATTCACTGAAGACGCGCTGAATGTGATGTTTGGATATTTATCTGCTAGAAGGGCTTTGTAAGCGTTGGCATCCATTGGTCCTTTGCCACTTTTCAGTGTTTTGCTGCCCATTGCGTAACGTACATCCTGGATGCTGTTACCTGAAACATTTCCAGAAAAATTTCCGCCGGTAGAAGTCATGCTCCACTCATGTAAAGTAGATGTACCGGAAACTACTGTTTTAACAGAGTTGCTGCTGATTTTTTGTGCTGCAACGATGCCAGAAAAAAGTGTGGCTGCTAAAACGAGGGATCGGAGGTTTACTAAATTTTTCATAATATCTGATTTTTAAATTTTCGTGTTATCTATACCTTGATTTTCTTATACAAAGATACTTCAAGCAATTATCAAATCGTTATAATTGGCCCTAAATCTTTTATGATATAAATCTTTATTTTAAATAATATTATACTTTTATTTGATAAAGAGACAAATTTCTACATTTTACATAATTAAACATCAATTTAAATTTCTATTAAGTAAAAAAAATGGAAAAACGTTAATTATAGTTAAAGAAGACCTGAATATCCGCTATTTAGAAAAATGACGGATATCATTAAAGCAAAATGACTTTTATCGAAAAAGTATCTTATTTTGAGAATAGTGGAGAAATAAATCCTCTTTTTCTTTGTATAAATCAAAAAAAACCGCTTTACAGCAGGAAATTTTTTAATCAGCAGCAAATGCTGAAAAGTTTGAAAAATAAAAACCTCTGCGAATCAAAGATTGCAGAGGTTTTTGGTACCCGGTGCCGGAATCGAACCGGCACATCTTGCGATACTAGAGTTTGAGTCTAGCGCGTCTACCAATTCCGCCAACCGGGCTTTTTAAATTGGTGTGCAAATATAGAATTAATTTTTATTTCAAAAAAATAAATGTGCATATTCTGCTTAAAAATCCAACACAAGACCGTCATACGCTAAATGGATGCCGGCCGGAAGCTCTTTTTCCATTTTTTTATATACATCCATATGGTGGGAAATGTGCGTTAAAAACATTTTTTTCGGCTTCAACTCCTTATATAAGGAGATCACATCAGGTAAAATAAAATGCGCGGGATGCGACACCTCTTTTCTGATGCAGTTTACAATCAAATAATCCAGATTCTGCAGCTGTTCTTTTTCATAATCCGAAATAAAACTGGCATCGGTAAGATACGCCAGCTTTTTAAACCTGAAACCATCGATAGAGATTGAACCGTGCATTACCTCGATTGGAAAAATTTCGGTGCTGAAGAGGCTAAAATTTCCTGTCATATCGTGCAGGTTGAAAGATGGCGCGCCTGGGTATTTCACCTCAGCAAATGCGTAAGGAAAACGGTTTCTCACTTCATCTCCTACTCTTTTTCGGGCATAAATGTCTATATTTTTCCGATTTTTAAAAATCAGCGGACGCAGATCATCAAGGCCGATAATATGGTCGTTATGTTCGTGTGTGAGCAAAACCGCGTCAATTTGCTCTTCTTTATTGTCCAGCATCTGCAGTCGGAAATCGGGGCCACAATCAACCAATATTTTCTTTGCGGAATCAGTGGTAATTAAAACCGAAGAACGAAAACGCCGATCTTTAGGATCAGCGGACGTGCAAACTTCACAGTGGCAACCAATTACAGGAACACCTTGCGAAGTTCCGGTACCTAAAAATTTCAACTGCATTTTTTTGAGGTTGGTTTAATTTTGGTAAATTTACAAAAAATTAGATTTGCCCGTGATTCACCAGAAATTAACTCCTAAACAGAAAGCTTTAGCGATAAATTTAGACCCTCTCATCTACGGAACTTTTGCAGAAATCGGCGCGGGTCAGGAAACTGTTCGTCATTTTTTCCGCGCGGGCGGCGCTTCACAAACCATTGCGAAAGCAATGTCAGCTTACGATAAAGACTTCAGTGATGCCATATATGGTAAAGAAGTCAAAAACCGATACGTTACCCAAAACCGACTGCGGAAAATGCTGCGCTATGAGGTTGCCTTGATAGAGGAAAGACTTTCGCGTGATACTTTTCCGGGCCGCAAATTCTTTTCTTACGCAAACACGGTTACGACGATAAATTTCGATAAAACCATGAAAGGCCACGGCTGGGTGGGTCTACGTTTTCAGCTGGACGAAAAAGAAGATTACAACGAAATTGTGCTGCATGTAAAGTTTAATGAAAATGATGCGACTTTACAGCAGGAAACGCTTGGCGGATTGGGCGTAAACCTCATTTACGGCGCTTTCAATTACAGTGACAATCCCCGGAAAATGATTAATTCCCTTTTTGATGATATTAATAAGGACAATCTCGAAATTGATATGATCGATTTCAGCGGACCGGCGTTTAGCTATGTTGATAACCGTTTGATGAGCCTTCAGCTGGTAAAAAATGGCATGACTGATGCCGTCATCTTCAATTCCGAAGGAAACAACATGCTTCCGGCGGATATTCTTTACCGGAAAAATATTTTTGCCGTTCGCGGAAGTTTCCGTCCTGTAACTTTGGTTAATATTGATATGTTTCTAAAAGGTTTGGAAATGTTTAACCAAGACTGGCAATGCAGCACAGATGAAACCGAAGTTCTTTTTGAAATTACGATTGCGAATTTGCGTGCCGCCGGCGACATCGATGAGCGCGATTTCCTGGACCGTGTAGATGTTCTTGGAAAGTTGGGTTACACGGTAATCATCTCAAATTTCTCCGAATATTACCGCCTCATTGATTATTTTGCGACTTATACAAACGGTAAAATTGGTGTGGCAATGGGCGTTAACAATCTATTGGATGTTTTTGATGAGAATTATTACAAAAATCTTTCCGGTGGAATTCTGGAAGCTTTCGGTAAATTTTTCCGCCAGGATATGCGTGTTTACCTGTATCCTTACAAAGATCCGGAAAGCCACGAGCTGCTTACAGCCGACAATTTGAAGGTGAAAGACAGTTTGAAAGAACTCTACAAATATTTCAAACACAACAACAGAATTGTAGATATCAAAAATTATAACCCTGATTATTCTGAAATTTATTCCCGCATCATTCTGGAAAAAATTGCAAATCACGTTTCCGGTTGGGAAAAAGAAGTTCCCGACGGCGTTGCAGAATTGATTAAAGAACGCGGTTTATTCGGTTATAAGGAAGAATTGAAATTAAAAGAATTTTCTTAAAAAAATAAAAATGTCAGAAATTAAAAAACGACTTTCGTCGATTATTGAAAGTCCCGCTCACGATACGCAGGTGAAATTACAGAAAATCTGTCAACTGTTGGATCAGGAAATCCCATATTTCAACTGGACAGGATTCTACTTCAAAAATGGAGACAAAGATGAGCTGATTCTAGGTCCTTATGTTGGGGCGCCAACCGATCATACCATTATTCCGTACGGAAAAGGAATTTGCGGTCAGGTTGCCGTTTCCAATGAAACTTTTGTGGTTCCGGATGTTCACGAGCAGGACAATTATTTAAGCTGCTCCATCGATACCAAAGCCGAAATTGTGGTTCCGATTATTGTAGATGGCAAAAATGTAGGCCAAATCGATATTGATTCGCATAAAGTTGATCCTTTTACCGATGAAGACCGCGAAATGCTAGAATGGCTTTGCGCTGAAGTCGGAAAGATATTGTAACAGATTTGCCTAAAAATAAAAAGTGTGGATTTTACGGTCCACACTTTTTTTTGAATTAAATTTTACTGAGCTAAATCCGCGATGCCTTTTTGGTCTAAACGGTAAACAGTCCATTCGTCCATCGGTTTTGCCTGAAGCGATTCGTAGAAGTCGATTGCCGGCGTATTCCAGTTCAGCACCGACCATTCCATTCTACCGCAATTTTCTTCGCGCGCAATTTTTGCGAGTTCAATGAGCAATTTTTTACCGTAACCTTTTCCGCGGAATTCCGGTTCTATGAAAAGATCTTCCAGGTACATACCTGGTTTTCCCACGAACGTTGAAAAATTAAAGAAATACAGCGCGAAACCAACCGGTTTTCCCTCTTCTTCTGCGAGCAACACTTTTGAAAAATTCTTGGTGAAAATATTCTCGCGAAGTTCTTCTACCGAAGTGATGACTTCATTCTCCATTTTCTCGTAAACGGCTAGTTTTTTAATCAAATCAAAAATAACGGGCGTATCGTCTGGTGTGGCTTTTCTTATATTGAGCATGTGCTATTTTTTAGGAAACCAAAGTTAACTATTTTGAATACAATGGCTAACAAAATAGGCGGCTAATACGGCAAAAAATTTAAACCACAAAAGGCACAAAGTTTTGCTGAAAAATAAGCTGCTTTTTGAGCATAATTCCTCGTTTTAACAACATTTATAAGCGGAAAAGCACAAAGTGCACAAAAGCTGAGAATAAGATATTTGCTGCTTTATGGGCAAAATATTTAACTTTACCAAAGTTTGCGTAAAGTAATGAGGATATAACTTAAAGCTTATAGCTTATAGCATAATGCAAATTTTAAGCTGCTTAAAAAGCACCGCAATAGCAGCTAAAAAAAACCTCCGGAAAATAACCGGAGGTTTTGCTGTTTTTTTCGTTTTACAAGATTAAATCTCGGTATTCATATCCCAGTTCTGCAGATAATCATGAACGTGTTTCAGGAACATTCCACCCAAAGAACCGTCAACCACGCGGTGATCGTAAGAATGCGACATAAACATCAGATTTCTAATCGCGATAACGTCGCCATCTTTGGTTTCCAGAACTGCTGGTTTTTTCACGATGGCACCAACGGCTAAAATCGCAACCTGCGGCTGCGGAATAATTGGTGTTCCCATGAGATTACCGAATCCGCCAACGTTGGAAATGGTGTAAGTCGCGCCTTGAGTATCTTCCGGTCGTAATTTTTTGTTTCGTGCGCGGTGAGCCAAATCATTAATGGCTTTCGCCAGGCCGGAAAGTGAAAGCTGGTCGGCATTTTTAATCACCGGGACAATCAGGTTTCCGTCCGGAAGCGCAGTTGCCATTCCGATATTGATATTTTTCTTTTTGATGATTTTATCGCCGTCCACGGAAATATTGATGAGCGGAAAATCCTGAATCGCTTTTACAATTGCTTTTACGAAAATTGGCATGTAGGTGAGTTTTTCGCCTTCACGCTTTTCGAAAATATCTTTGTGTTTGGTTCTCCATTTTACCACGTTGGTTACATCGGTCTCGATGAATGACGTAACGTGCGGCGAAATTCTTTTCGAATTCACCATCGCTTCGGCAATAATTTTTCGCACGCGATCCATTTGGATAACTTCATCGCCGGCATTTACCTGAACCGGAGCTGAAACCGGAGCAGCTGCTTGCGGTGTTGGAGTCACTGGCGTTTGAGCGGCTGCCGGAGCGCTTTGCGGCGCTTGTCTATTCGCTACGAAAGCCAGAATATCTTCTTTGGTGATGCGGCCTTCCAGACCTTTTCCTTTAATCGACTGCAATTCTGCTTCAGAAATATTTTCCTGCTGTGCGATCGATTTTACCAAAGGTGATAAATATAAATCTGATCCTTCGAAATTAGTTGAAGTTTTTGCGCTTTCCATGGCTTTTACCGCGTCAGAATCTACATTTGGAATTTGAGTTTTCACTTCTTCAGCGCTTTTCGGTTCCTGTGGCTGCTCTGCTACGGCATCACCAGCGCCGGAAACTTCCAGAATCGCAATGGCTTCTCCTACTTTTGCTACTTCATCTTTCTGTTTCAGAATTTTTAAAATTTTCCCCGAAACAGGCGTCGGTACGTCGCTGTCCACTTTGTCGGTTGCGATTTCTACAACCGAATCATCTTCTTTTACGCTGTCGCCTTCGCTAAACATCCAACTGATAATCGTCGCTTCCATCACGCCCTCTCCCATAGAAGGCAATAGTAATTTATATTCTGCCATTTTAATTTTCGGTTTTTACAAAGATAAAAATTTTTACCATTAAGAAAAATTGAATTAAAAAGCCGATTTTTTGATTTTTTTCTAAAATTTACATTTCCAGTTTCTATCTTTGGTGTCTTATTTTAAAACATGAAAAACTTATATATCGTCGCGCTGTTTCAGTTCAAAGAAAATGATATCATGGATGCTTTGGAACTGCTGAAAAAGCTTGTCATTGAAACGCGGAAAGAAGAAGGTTGCCTTCAATATGATTTGGTGGAAGACCGCGAAAATAAAGGCGTATTTTTCATCGTAGAACTTTGGGAAAGTGAAGAGCATCACCACCAGCACAACGGTACGGACCATTTGATGAGTTTCCGTATGCAGTCAACATCGATGCTGCAGAAATCCGCAGAAGTATACAAAGGCTACAAAACTTTTTAGCCGCTAAAAGGGCAGTTTTTTCCGATTTAGCGCGCTAATGAAATCAGATAAAACTGGCCTCAAAAACCGCCAAAAAATGCTTTTTGATTTTTTCTTTCAGCTCCGCCATTTCAGCTTCTGAAAATTCTCTTTCCAGTTCGCGCTGTAGTGAAGTCACCGATTTGTCCCGAATTCCGCAAGGAATAATATATTCAAAATATCGCAAATCCGTGTTTACATTCAGCCCGAAACCGTGCATGGTCACCCATTTCGAGGTTTTCACGCCCATGGCGCAAATTTTCCGTGCGTACGGTTTGCCCACGTCCAGCCAGACGCCGGTTTCGCCTTCGCTGCGCTCGCCGTTTAAGCCATATTCCGCAATGGTTCGTATAATCACCTCCTCCAAGTTCCGCATATAAAGGAAAATATCAGATTTGAAATTGTCCAAATCCAGAATCGGATAACCCACCAGCTGCCCAAAACCGTGGTACGTAATATCGCCGCCGCGGTTCGTTTTTACAAAAGTCGCGTTGATTTCCTCCAGTTTTTTCGCGTTCGCCAGCATATTATGGTCGTCGCCCGATTTTCCGATCGTGTACACGTGCGGATGCTCTACAAACAGCAGATAATTCGGCGTTTCCACTTGCTCATCTTCGCATTTTTGGCGGTTTTCCAGCTTTAGATCGATAATTGTTTTCATCAGTTTTTCCTGCAAATCAAAAGCCGGCTCGTAATCCATCAAACCTAATTCCTGAAAATTCAAACTTCTATTTTGGGTGCGTGTCATTAATTATTATTTTTGGGGGCAATTCCCTCGCAGCCGCCTATCCAGCCGCTCGGGTCGGGCTCTCCGCTGCAATCTTTTTTCCGCGGCGGCTTCGCCGCTGCGGAAAAAAGGATTTTCACTGCGATCCCTATTGCGAAAAATTCGCCGGTTAAAGGTCTTTTTTTTGAAAAAAACCGAAATAATTCACCTGATTTTTTCCGTTGCAAATTTATAAAATTAATTTATTATGCATCGAATAAAACTTTCACCTTCTTCGGCCCAATTTTCCTTGTTCAGCAAAATATTTACAAAAGCCGTCCCGATGATTCCGCCGGCAGCTTTTTCAGTGACTTTTTCGAAATCCATTTTATTTTTAATGCCAAAACCAATCATCACAGGATTTTTCAGATTCAGACTCGCTAATCTTTCCAAATACGCTTCGTTGTTGATTTCTTTCGCATTGTTTCCCGTTGTGGATGAGCTGGAAACAGCGTAGAGAAATCCGGAGCTTAACGAATCCAGATATTTAATTCTTTCGTCCGGAGTTTCCGGAGTCACCAGAAATATGAAATTCAGACCAAACTTTCCGAGTATTTTGCCGTAATTTTTCTCAAATTCAATGGGCGGCAAATCCGGAATAATCAAACCAGAGACGCCGCAATCTTTACATTCTTTGCAAAAATTCTCAAAACCAAAACTTAAAACCGGATTGATATAGCCCATCAAAACAATGGGAATTTTAATTTCATCTTTCACCGCTTTCAGCTGGCTGAACAATTTGGCGATCGTCATGCCGTTTTTTAGCGCAATTTCATGTGCTTTTTGAATCACCGGACCGTCGGCCACCGGATCGGAATACGGCATACCGATTTCCATAATTTCCGCGCCGGCATGCTGAATAAGTTTCATGATTTCCGTGGTGTCCTCCAGTTTCGGGATTCCCGCGGTGAAATAAATGTTGAGTTTTTTGGATTGCGGGCTGTTGGGTGTCGGATGCTGAGTGTTGCGTGTTGCGTGTTGGCTATTATTTTGGTCAGTCATAATTCTGTTTTTACTAAATATTTTTTAAAGCGGAAACCCGCGCCCCGGCCTGAGTGGAGCTCTTTTGCGAGGAGGAACGACGAACAAAAAGCGGGAACGGAGGACGGAAAAGATGCCCAATTCTTTAAAGATTTTGCAAGTAAGTTTCCATGTCTTTGTCGCCACGTCCCGAAAGGCAAATCACGACAATGTCGTCTTTCGCAAACTTTTTCTTGTCCAAAACCGCCAGCGCGTGCGCCGATTCCAGCGCGGGAATAATGCCTTCAGTCTTGGTCAGTTCAAACGCCGATTTCAGTGCTTCTTCGTCGGTGATACTGAAAAATTCTGCCCTTTTAGCGGTAAATAAATTCGCGTGAAAAGGCCCGATTCCCGGATAATCAAGTCCCGCAGAAATCGAGTGCGGATCGATAACCTGACCGTCTTCGGTTTGCATCACAATGCTTTTACTTCCGTGCAAAATTCCTAAAGTTCCCAAAAATGTCGTCGCGGCAGATTTCCCGGAATCCAGACCAAATCCACCCGCTTCCGCGGCGATTAATTTTACATTTTCTTCGTTCACAAAATGGTAAAAAGTGCCTGCTGCATTGCTGCCGCCGCCCACGCAGGCGATGACATAATCGGGTTTTTCGCGCCCGATTTTTTCCTTTAGCTGCCATTTTATTTCCTTGGAAATCACGCTTTGAAACCTCGCTACCAAATCCGGAAACGGATGCGGACCTACAACGCTGCCGATGATATAATGCGTGGTTGTGGCATTGTTAATCCAATCCCGAAGTGCTTCGTTTACGGCGTCTTTCAAAGTTTTGGAACCTGAAGTTGCAGGAATAACTGTGGCGCCGAGCATTTTCATGCGGCCAACGTTTGGCGCCTGTCTCGCAATATCCACTTCGCCCATATAAACGATGCATTCGAGGTTCATCAAAGCGCACGCTGTTGCCGTGGCAACGCCGTGCTGGCCCGCGCCGGTTTCGGCAATGATGCGCTTTTTACCGAGTTTTTTGGCAAGTAAAACCTGACCCAAGGCGTTGTTGATTTTGTGCGCGCCGGTGTGGTTCAAATCCTCTCTTTTAAGATAAACCTGCGTTTGGTATTTTTCGCTGAGATTTTTCGCAAAATAGAGCGGCGTGGCGCGTCCCACATAGTTTTTCAGCAAATCCTGAAACGCGGTTTGAAATTCTTCGGAGTCGATAATTTCAATGTATTTCTGCTTAAGTTCCGCCACATTTGGATACAACATTTCGGGAACGAAAGCGCCGCCAAATTCGCCGTAATAGCCGTTTTCGTCTGGGTTTTTATAATTTTTCATAAAGCTTTTTTATTTTTTCAAGGTCTTTTACGCCGGGTTTAATTTCAAATTTTGAATTGATGTCGAGCGCAAAAGGTTGATTTTTAATATTTGAAATTTGATCTACATTTTCAAGCGAAATTCCGCCGCTTAAAAAGTAAGGTTTTGGAATTTCCAGATCATCTAAAATTTGCCAGTCAAAAGTTTTTCCCGTGCCTCCGTACGCCGCGGAATCGGTGTCGAAAAGAAAAAAATCAACAAATGGATAATGGTAAATTGTTAATTGTAAACTCTTAACGTCGTTTCCTATTCGTATTGCTTTTATAATTTCAATTTCGGGCTTTAAAAAATTCCGAAGTATTTCGACGTATTTTTCGTTTTCATCGCCGTGGAGTTGAACAAAATTTAGGCAACTTTTCTCGGCGATTTCAGCTATTTTTTCCACATTTTCATTTACGAAAACTCCAATTTTTCCGGAATGTTCAATACATTTAATTTCGTCAAAGGTTAAATGATTTAATACAAAACGTGGCGACTTTTCATAAAAAATAAAGCCCAAAAAGTAAGTTTTCAGCGAAATTAATTCCTGAATTTGATCAAGTTTTGTGAGTCCGCAAACTTTTAATTTCATCACAATATTGTATTTGTAAATTCTTCAAAAGCTTTTCCGGGATTTTCGTTTTTCATAAAATATTCGCCCATTAAAAATCCGTCGAAACCTTTTTCCTTTAAAAATTTGAAATCTTCAACATTGTAAATTCCGCTTTCAGCAATCGATAAAGTTCCGCTTGGCAGTTGGTTTTTTAAATTTACCGAATGCTGTAAATCAACTTTAAAATCTTTCAGATTTCTGTTGTTGATTCCGACCAAATCGATGTTTTTATTAAAATGCTGCAATTCTTCTTCGGTATGAATTTCAAGCAAAACTTCCAATCCGAGTTCGTGCGAAAATTCTGTAAATTCCTGTACCTGAGCTGGTGAAAGACAGGCAGCGATCAGCAAAACGACATCAGCGCCAATGGATTTTGCTTCGTAAAACTGATATTCATCAATCATAAAATCTTTGCGCAAAATGGGAATCGAAATCTCATTTCGAACTTTTAAAAAATCCTGCATTTTACCGCCGAAAAAATCCTGGTCGGTGAGAATTGAAATTCCACTTGCGCCAAATTTTTGGTAAGCTTCCGCAACTTCTAAAACGTCAGCTTTATCATTTATAATTCCTTTGCTTGGAGATTTGCGCTTAAATTCAGCGATAATTCCGGATTTTTCTCTCAGTGATTTTTTCAAGGAATAGGTTTTGCGTGCAAAAAATTCGGTGTTTTTTAGCTCGTTAATTGAAACTTTATTTTTTGCCTGCAAAACCTCTGTTTTTTTCCGTTTTACAATTTGTTCTAAAATATTCATTTTTTAATCTTACTTTAATTTAATGACAATCTGCGACCCGGCTTGAACGGAGCTCTTTTTGCGGAGCGCAGCGCAGCAAAAAAGCGGGAGTGGAAGACGGAATTTGTCGCCACAAAAATTTTAATTGATAATATTATTCAGCGAGAGCAACGCATTTCCATTTTCTAAACTTTCCGTTGCTAACGCCAAACAATCATCGTAGCTGCCGTATTTTTCGGTGTTTTTCAGTGCCATCGCGGCATTTGCAAGCACGACGGAATTTTGTTCGAAAGTGCCATTTCCTTCCAGAATATTTTTGAAAATTTTCGCTGCTTCCTGTTTGGAATTTCCACCAAAAATAGTTTCAGCATGAATATTTTTGAAACCTAATTCTTCTGCGGAGAAAATGTATTCGCCGGATTTATCGAAAATTTTGGTGTCTGAGGTCAGAGAAATTTCGTCGTAGCCGTCCAGCGCGTGCACAAGCAGGAAATTTTGATTTTTTTTCTGAAGCAAATACTGGTAAATCCGTGCGATTTCTAGACTGTACACGCCGATCATTGAATATTTCGGCTTCGCGGGATTTACCAACGGACCCAAAACATTAAAAAAGGTACGCAAACCCAAGCCTTTCCGAAGTGGACCAACCGATTTCAAAGCCGGATGAAAAACGGGCGCGTGCAAAAAACAGATGTTTCCTTTTACCAAGTCTTTCTTTAAATCTTCGGAATTGGATTTAAATTGATAACCCAATTCTTCGAGAACATTTGAAGAACCGGAGATCGTAGAAACGCCGTAATTGCCGTGTTTTGCCACTTTCTGTCCCGTTCCCGCAACCACAAAACTAGCCAAAGTGGAAATATTGAAGGTGTTTTTGCCGTCGCCACCGGTTCCCACAATATCCACCAAATCATTCGTTCCCAAATCCACGGGCACCGAAAGCCGAAGCAGCGCCTCCTGAAAACCCGCCATTTCGTCGAGCGTAATGCTGCGCATCAGGAAAACGGTAACAAAAGCTGTGACTTCATTTTCGTTGAATTTATTTTGCGCAATTTCGGTGAGAATTGCTTTGGCTTCAGCTTTTGAAAGCGTATTGTGATTGAATAAATATTGTAAAATGTCTTTCATTTTTTAAATTGAGAGTTGATAATTAATAATTGGCAATTAATAATTAACCATTAAAAGCTAACCATTAATAAAGTTTTCAAGAATTTGCTTTCCATGCGGTGTTAAAATGCTTTCAGGGTGATATTGTACGGCATGAACGTCGTAGGTTTTGTGCTGTAAACTCATGATCATCCCGTTTTTATCAACGCTTGTAATTTGGAGTTCTGCCGGAAAATCTTCGGTGTTTACTGCCCAGGAATGATATCTGCCGACTTCTAAAATATCGGGCAAATTGTGCAAAATTTTGTGATTTGAAATTTTTGTAGCTTCGGTAGCAACGCCATGATAAATTTCGGCAAGATTGATTAAACTTCCACCAAAAGCTTCCGCAATCGCCTGCTGACCGAGACAAACGCCCAAAATTGATTTTGTTGGCGCGAACTTTTTAATGACTTCAAGCAAAATTCCGGCTTCTTCGGGAATTCCAGGTCCTGGTGAAAGTATGATTTTATCATATTTTTCAATGTCTTCCAGCGAAATTTGGTCGTTGCGGAAAACATCAACTTTTTCCTGCGTAATCTGCTCAATCATCTGAACGAGGTTGTAGGTAAAACTGTCGTAATTATCGAGAACCAGGATTTTGGTTGAAGGTTGATGGCTGATGGTTGTCGGTGTTGTATCCGTCATTTTATTTATTTCTATAATAATTAATAAATCCGTTCAATAATTTTTTGCAGATTATTATCTGGTTTAAAATGATTGTAAGCTGTTCTTCATTTAAATAGTTTTGATCAAATGAAATGTACAACTGTGTTTCTAACTCGTAGAGCGATCCTCTTGCAATAAACAGAAAGTGTATGGTCTCTTTTGATGAATCTCTTCCGCAACCTTCTGCGATATTTGACGGAACAGAAACTGCACTTCTCCTCATTTGACTTGTAAGACCAAATATTTCGTCTCCAGGATAATTTTTAGTCGCTTTGTAAATTAGGTTTGTAAGTGTTCTCGATTCTATCCAAACATTAAGATTTATGTATTCCATATCCATTTATGTATTTCTATCAACTATGATCTATCAACAATCAACTATTACCCAATTTTTTCCGCTTTTAAAACTGCTTTTTTCAGCGCGCCAAGTTTATGGTTAACTTCCTGCAATTCGTTTTCAGCGGAAGATTTTGCCACAATTCCAGCTCCAGCTTGGTAAAATAAAGTATTGTTTTTGCTTAAAAAAGTGCGGATCATAATCGCCTGATTACAGCTTCCGTCGAAACCGACAAAACCAATAGAACCGCCGTAAAAACTTCTGGAAGTTTTCTCGTATTCATCGATAAGCTGCATGGCGCGGTATTTTGGCGCACCGCTTAAAGTTCCTTGCGGAAAAGTAGTTGCAATCATTTCATACGGATTTTGATCTTCCGAAACCTCAGCAGTAACTTCAGAAACCATATGAATAACGTGAGAAAAAAACTGAATTTCCTTGAGTTTTGAAACCTTTGTATTTTTTCCCAAAATACTTAAATCATTTCGTGCTAAATCAACAAGCATGGTATGTTCCGCGTTTTCTTTCGCATCTTTTCGAAGTTCTTCAGCTGCTTTTAAATCATCTTCTACATTTCCGGTGCGCTTGAAAGTTCCTGCAATCGGGTGAATTACTGCTTTTTTATCCTTAATTATCAATTGACTTTCCGGACTGGAGCCCATTAATTTATAATCTCCATAATCGAAGAAAAATAAATATGGTGACGGATTGATGTTCCGCAAAGCGCGGTAGACATTGAACTCGTCGCCGACAAATTTTTGTTGAAATCTTCGGCTTAAAACCAGCTGAAAAACATCACCACGGAAACAGTGTTTTTTTGCTGTATCAACAGCAAATAAATATTCATCGTCGGTTAAATTGGATTCTTCATCACCCACTTTTTCAAAAGGAAAAGTTGGCGCATTTTTTTGCTGAATCAGATTTTCGATTGTAGAAAGTTCAGATTTTAAACCCTCGATTTTGTTTTCGATCAAAAACATTTCATCGTTGTGGTGATTAATCGCAATCACGTACTGATAAAGACGGTAACGTAAAAGCGGAATTTTATTTTCGCTGCTTTTTTCAGTAAATTTTATATTTTCAAAAAACGGAATCGCGTCGTAAGAAGTGTAACCAAAAAATCCCTGCGCCGATGTCCCGAGCGGCAAATTCGGTTCTTCACATTGGAAAACGTCAGAAAAATTCTGAAGTAAATCGGTTAATTTTTCGGTTTTAATATCGATTTTTTCTGCACTTTCAAGCGGAAATTTTATTTGTGCTTCCTCATAATTTCTAATTTCTATTCCGGCAATCGCATTCACCGCGATAAATGAAAAATTATTGTCGGTATTTTGGTTTCCGGCGCTTTCCAAAAGAATGGTGTCGCGGAACTGGTCGCGCAGCCTGAGGTAAATTCCAATCGGAGTGAAAAGGTCGCTCAATGTTGATTTTACCGTGGTTTTCAGCTTTATTTTTTGGTTGAATTTCATGCAGATTTTTGATTTTTGGATATAAAAAAAGACTTTAACACAATGTCAAAGTCTTCTTATTATTTTGATAAAATATATTTTTTTACACAAAAGAACAGTGCTCAAGACTTTGAAAGTTTTGAGGCCACCACCAGTTTGTATTGTTTACCGATTTCATTGTTGCAAATGTATAAATCATTTTCTTACCACCAAGAAAAAATGTTATAAATCTTTTATTAAAATCTACTCTTCAACGTTTTTCAGCGCCATCAGCAAAGTGTAAGCACCTTTAATTACATACTTTTTGCTGCGGTTTTTCGGTTCGAAATTTACAAGTTCGGAAAACCCATTTTCAGAATTTCCTATGGTCACAGGAAACATTGCAAAAGTTTTAGGCTGTATTTCTTCAAAAATATATTGTCGGTTTTCCCAGGTCACGATTGCATCATCGTTAATTACGAAACCATTTTCCGCATTCACCTCAAATTCAGCGTTCATAAATGTTCCGGGAATTAATGATTCGTCCTTGTCAATCAAATCACAATGAATTGTCACACTTCGGTCCGGCGCGAAATCTTTACCAATAAGTTTCACTACAGCGGCATATTTTTTCTCCGGATTTTGGTTCGTAAATGCACGGACGCGCTGTTCCAGAGAAATTTTACCAAGGTCTTTTTCAAAAACTTTAAGTTGCAGTTGCGTGGAATTGTTATTGATGATGGTAAAAATTACTTCCGCCGGCGAAACGTACTGGCCAACAGCAACATTTACCGTTGAAATATAACCGGAAATTGGTGCTGTAACCGAAATACTTTTATGGATTTTTCCCGCGCTTACACTTTTCGCATCAATTCCGTATGAACGCAACTGCGACGCAATACCTCGAACAGCCGCATTTTGATTTTCTGCATCATTCAGCGCTCGCTGCGTAACTTTGTTGGAACTTGCCTGATATTGATTTAAATACTTCTGTCTTTCGTAATCTTTTTGCGCGTAACTGAGTCCGGATTTTGCCTGAAGATAATCCTGTTGAAGTTTTGCGAGTTCAGGATTTTCAACAACGGCAAGCGTCTGACCTTTGGAAACAAAATTTCCGGGCATAAAACGGGCAATTTTTACAATTCCGCCAGACGACGACGAGACGCTGGACATCGCTTGCGGCGGCACATCAATTTGCCCCGAAAGCATAAGTTTGTTCGCAATCTCCTGACTGCCGAGCGTTTTGGTTTCAATGCCGGCATTTTTCAGCTGTCGATCCGTTAGCGTGATTTGATTACCCGAAATAGTAAACGTATCTTTTACCACCACTTCTCCCTTTTTTGAACAGGAAAAAAGGAGCGCAACAGCAGAAATTATGGTTATTAAATGTTTCATTTTTTTTGTTTTTTTATTCGCCTTTTAAAGCGTTCAGTTCTATAATTTTTTCGTTAAACAGTTTTTGCGCGTCAATATAGCGGCTCTGAATTTCGAGACTTTGATTGACGAGCATGGTGTATTCCAGGTAATCTATTTCGCCTTCTTTTAAAAGCAGATTCGCCGTGAACATGATGGTTTCCGCGTTTTTCAGGCCACCACTTTTGTAATATTCAAGTTCTGATTTCAGTTTTTCCGATTCAGCAACAGCTACGGCGTATTGATTTTTCAGATTTTCGACGGCTATTTGGTAATTATTTTCGGCAATTTGCTGATTGATTTTCTGACCTTCAATCACCGATTTCTGCGCAGAATTAAATACCGGCAAACCAACACCAACCAATCCGCTTTGGAAACGCTTTCCATGATTATAGAATTTTTCGTCCGCACCAAAACCGTACTGTGTCGCGGAGGTTATCCCGAAATTAAAAGTCGGTAAAAGCTTGGTTTTTTCGGCGTTTAAACGGGCATTTTCTATATTTTTTTGCTGTTCAAACTGTTGCAGAATTGTTGGATTTCCTTCGTAAATATGATTTTCATTCAGCTGCGTTTTGTAGAAATCATCTTGAAGATTCGTGAAAATATAAGTGTCATTAATTAAATAATTAAACAGCTGAAGTGCCACCTCGCGGTCTTTTCTCAAATTCTGTAATTGAATTTCAGCCTGACTTCGGTAATTTTCCGCTGTTGTTTTCTCTAAAATATTGCTTTCGCCCGCGCGCAACCGAAGCTCCGCTCTCTGAAGGTATTTTGAGTAAATGCTGTCGGTTTTTTCAAGAAGTTTCTGCTTTTCGTCGAGGTAATTTAAAGTATTGTAAACCTTTGCCAAGTCACGTTTTAAATAGGATTTTTGAACCTCAAGACTCAACTGCGCATTATTCCATTCTTCCACCAAAACCTGAGTTTGGTTTTTGTAAAATTTCGGTAAACGCAGCGTTTGCTGAATTGAAACAGCGTTGTCCACATAAGCCGAATTCATTTGGCCGATTTCACCCGTAATATTTAGCGGATCAATCGCGACTGCGGAATTTTTAATTTTCTGCTGATAATCAATTTTTAGCTGACCTGCTTTTATCGAAAGGTTATTTCCAATTGCTTTCTGCTGCGCGGTTTCAAGCGAAACAGGAATTTGAGAAAAAACCCTCAAACAGGCCAGAAAAAGTAGTATTGTTAGATATTTTGTTTTCATTTTTAAAATTTATTCTTCAAGATTTACAGTTTTTCTGCGCTGTGGAAAATGCTTTTCAAACCAAATATATACAGTTGGCAAAATGAAAAGCGTTAGGAAAGTCGCGAGTAGTAAGCCACCGATAACCACGGTTGCAAGCGGCCTTTGCACTTCTGCCCCTTCGCCCTGACTTAAAGCCATTGGTAAGAATCCAAGTGAGGCAACCAAAGCGGTCATTAAAACCGGGCGAAGTCTCATTTTACCACCAATTCTTACTATTTCATTCAAATCTGAATGGGTTTCTTTCTGCCGGTTGAATTCGGCAATCAAAACAATCCCGTTGAGCACTGCAACGCCAAAGAGCGCGATAAAACCGACACCTGCGGAAATGCTGAAATTCATGCCGCGAAGCCACAATGATAGAATTCCACCGATTGCTGATAATGGAATTGTAGTGAAAATGATCAGGCCGTATTTTATCGAGTTGAATGCGAAGTAAAGCAGCAGCAGGATTAAAGCTAAACTCACCGGAACTGCGATTCCCAGACGTTTTTGTGCCTGCTGTAAATTTTCGAAAGTTCCGCCGTATTTTATGGTATAACCAACCGGAAGTTTCAGTTCTTTATCAACAACTTTCTGTAAATCCGTAACCGTAGATTTGATGTCGCGACCTTTGACATTGAAGCCAACGATGATTCTGCGGTGCGCCTGTTCGCGCTGAATTTGGTTTACACTTTCTTTAATATCCACCTGCGCAACAGAAGCCAGTGGAATTTCACCACCTGAAGGCAACGGAATCAAGAGGTATTGTACGTTTTGCAAATTTTTACGAAGGTCGCCGTCCAGCCGTACCACGAGATCAAACTTTTTCTCCTCTTCAAAAACAGAACCCGCAGTTTGGCCGGCAAAAGCAGTATTCACCATTTTGTTGACTTCGCCAATATTCAAACCGTATTGCGAGAGCGCGGCACGATTGTATTCAATGACGATTTGCGGCATTCCGGAAACAGGTTCAACGTAGATGTTTTCAGCACCATCGATTTTCTTGGAAATTTCTCCCAATTTTTCTGCGTAAACTTTCAGCGAGTCGAGATTTTCACCAAAAATTTTACAGACAACGTCTTGCCGCGCGCCGGTCATGAGCTCATTAAAACGCATATTTACCGGATACTGAAAAGAATAAGTAACGCCAATGAGATTTTTTTTGAGCTCTGCGGACATTTTTTCTGAAAGTTCATCGTAAGTAGTTGCGGACGTCCATTCAGCGCGCGGTTTCAAAATAATCATCATATCGCTGGCATCAATAGGCATTGGGTCGGTAGGAATTTCGCTGCTGCCGGTTTTCCCCACAATTTTTTCGATTTCAGGAAATCTTTTCAGCAGAATTTGCTGACTTTTTAGTACTGCTTCGGTGGAAGTTTTTAGATTACTTCCCGGTAAAACCCGCGTGTCTACAGCAAAATCGCCTTCAGGCAATGTTGGAATAAACTCGCCACCCAATCTTGACATGATAAAAACCGAAATAAAGAAAATAACCAAGGTTCCGAAGAAAAGCGCATTCTGATATTTCAAAACTTTTTTCAAAATTCGGTCGTACCCAGCTTCCAGTTTCGCCATCATCCGGTCCGCATAATTTGTCGTGTGCGTAATTCTTTTCGAGAGAAACAGTGCGCTCATCATGGGAACGTAGGTCAAAGACAGAATAAATGCACCTAAAAGCGCAAAAATTACCGTTTGCGCCATCGGTTTAAACATCTTGCCCTCCACACCTTCCAAGGTTAAAATCGGCAAATAAACGATCAGAATAATAATCTGCCCGAAGACCGCTGAGTTCATCATTTTTCCGGCAGAACTCTGTACGGTTTCGTCCATTTCCCGTACGGTCAGCATGCTTTTGTTCTGAAGTGTTGGACCGTGAAGCCGATGGAGAATTGCTTCGACGATGATTACAGCACCGTCCACAATTAAACCGAAATCCAGAGCACCCAAACTCATCAAATTTCCGCTGACTCCGAAAAAATTCATCATAATGAAGGCAAACAGCATCGAAAGCGGAATTACTGAAGAAACAATAAGCCCGGCACGCAGATTTCCGAGGAAAACCACCAAAATAAAAATGACGATAAGCGCACCTTCAATTAGGTTTTTTGAAACCGTTGAAATAGCGTTGTTCACCATTTTGGTACGGTCTAGAAATGGTTCGATTACCACGCCTTCGGGTAAGGTTTTTTTTATTTCTTCAATCTGGGATTTTACCTTTTCAATCACCTCATTAGAGTTGGCACCTTTCATCATCATCACCACCGCGCCCGCAACTTCGCCTTTTCCATTGTACGTCATTGCCCCGTATCTTATCGCATTTCCGTACTGAACTTTACCAATATTTTCGATTAAAACTGGTGTCCCGTCGGGAAGGTTCTTCACCACGGTTTTTTCAATATCCTGAATTTTTCCCATTAAACCTTCCGTTCGGATGTAGAGAATTGTGGGACCTTTTTCGATATAAGCGCCGCCCGTATTTTGGTTATTGTTTTCAAGCGCAGTGAAAACTTCCTGCATCGTGACGCCCATCGATTTCAGCTGTGATGGATTAACAGCAACCTCGTACTGTTTTAGGTTTCCGCCAAAACTCGCAACATCAGCAACACCATCGGTGCCGAGAAGTTGCCGTCGAACAATCCAATCCTGAATCGTGCGCAGCTCCATTGCATTAAACCGATGTTCGTAGCCGGTTTTTGGCCGGATGATGTACTGATATATTTCTCCAAGACCTGTGGAAATTGGTGCCATTTCGGGGACGCCGAGTGTTTTCGGAATATCTTTGGAAACATTTTGCAACCGTTCGGAAACCTGTTGTCTTGCAAGATAAAGATCTACACCTTCTTCGAAAACGATGGTAACCACGGAAAGTCCGAAGCGCGAAAAACTCCGCATCTGCTTAATGCCCTGAATATTGTTCATCGACTGCTCAAGCGGAAAAGTGATGAACCGTTCGATGTCCGGAGCGCCCAAACTAGGTGACGAAGTGATGATCTGAACCTGATTGTCAGTTATGTCCGGCACCGCATCTATTGGCAGTTTCCGGAGTTCTATAATTCCATAAATAATCCAGCCGAGCGTCATCAGAATAATGATCAGCTTGTTTTTTATGGAAAAACTGATGATTTTGTCTAACATTGTAAAATTTTAAATTAATTATTTAGCAAAGTTTTTACGCGCTAATGATCTCATAATTAGAAAACTATGAGATTCATTAGCCATAAAAGGACATTAATCATCGTGTTCGTCTGCTACATTTTCAGCAGCATTATCGCCGCCATTATCAGTTTGCGCGTCGTTTCGGATCTCAGTGTGACGGATTTCACCACCGGTTGTTCCTGCTTTTTGGGCAAAAAACAGGCTCGAGACAGCAAAAATTCCGACCAAAAAAGGCATTATTTTGGAAAATGTAAAATTTCTGAAACTCGCGAACAGTGCGACCAAACTTAAACCGCCTACGACATAGGAAAGTCCGGCGAAAAGCTCAGCAGCTTCTTCATGAGTTTTAATTAAACTTTCGGCAACGCCGGGAAGATGTTCCACGCCTTCTTCGGCGCCTTCGCCAGTAGCCATCGCCGCGATGGAAGCAACAGCACCCAAAATAAAAATGATATAAGCATTGCGTTTTGAAACTTCGGATTTAGCAAAAATTCCGATAAGCAGAAGCACGATTCCTACGAAAGGAAATATAATTGGCAAATGGTTTACAACCAAGTGCAGATGTGAATTGTTCATTGTTTTTGATTTTAAAATTTAAATAATAAGATTGGCGAAAACCTTTCAGCAAACGGTTTTGCTGAAAATACTTCCTGTGTGGTTTTACTAATTAAATAAAAATCGGCGGACGGAAAATAGACGCGAACGCGTCTGAAGTGTGTCCGGAGAAATAGGAAAAAATTGGTGCTTTTTGCCCGAAATTTTCCGGTGCTTTTAGTTTAATGCTGAAAATTTCCGGAACGGCAAGCGAGCCAATAGAAAAAACATTGCTTTCGTGCGTCTTAAAAGGCAATTTCATATCCTGGCTGTAATCGGAATCTATGCCGTGGTCTTCGAAATAATGCATTTCTATAAAAGAGAAAAAAGTGGTGTTTTTGCCGGTAATTTTGTGCGAAATGTAATGTTCGACGAGGTTCGGCAACTTCAAAATCTGGCGCGCCTCTGTAAAAGACAAGAGGTAAATGCAGAGAAAGAAATATATAACCGGCTTTTTCACATCACAAAGGTACGACGGGAAACACCCAAAAAGTACGGCAAAAAGTAATTTGGAATTACTTTAATTAAAAATAAAAAATTGGTCATTCAGCCTGTAAGAAATTTGAATTTAATGCTGAAAATTTCAGGTAAATTTTAGCCGCTATTTTGCCATTTTTTTCGTTATTTCAGTTGCAGAAAATTCTGTAAATTTGCCATCTTAAAATTTGTCAGCATCATGCAGTTATCAGAACAGGAAATTATCCGCAGAGAAAAGTTAAAAAGCCTGGAAAAATTGGGCATCAACGCATTTCCCGCCGAAGAATTTAAAACCACCGAAACCACCGAAACCATTAAGCAGGATTTTGCTGAAGGTAAAAAGGTTGTTATCGCCGGCCGCTTGATGAGCCGACGAATTCAGGGAAAAGCGAGTTTTGCGGAACTTCAGGATTCTGCCGGTAAAATTCAGGTTTATTTTAACCGCGATGAGATTTGTCCGGGCGAAGACAAAACGCTTTACAATGAGGTTTACAAGCATCTTTTGGATATTGGTGACATCATCGGTATCGAAGGTGAACTTTTTACCACACAGGTTGGTGAGATGACCGTAAAAGTGACGAATTTCAAGATTTTAACCAAATCTCTACGTCCGCTTCCACAACCAAGAACCGACGAAAACGGAGTAATTCACGACGCTTTCAATGATCTGGAACTTCGCTACAGACAGCGTTATGTGGATTTAATTGTAAATCCGCATGTGAAAGAAGTTTTCATCAAAAGAACAAAACTGTTCAATGCAATGCGGACTTTTTTTAACGACGCAGGATATTTCGAGGTGGAAACGCCAATTTTACAGGCAATTCCGGGCGGCGCTGCGGCGAAACCTTTCATCACGCATCATAATGCTCTCGATATTCCCCTTTATTTGAGAATTGCGAATGAATTATATTTGAAAAGACTGATTGTTGGCGGTTTTGACGGTGTTTATGAGTTTTCTAAAAACTTCAGAAACGAAGGAATGGACCGAACGCACAATCCGGAATTTACCGCGATGGAAATTTATGTCGCGTACAAAGATTATAACTGGATGATGGATTTTACCGAGAAATTGCTGGAATTTTCCGCAATGCAGGTAAATGGAAGTGTAGAATCTACGTTCGGCGAGCATACAATCA
The DNA here is from genome assembly GCF_900114045.1 of Kaistella treverensis. Classification (GTDB taxonomy): domain Bacteria; phylum Bacteroidota; class Bacteroidia; order Flavobacteriales; family Weeksellaceae; genus Kaistella; species Kaistella treverensis. The sequence goes on along the minus strand of NZ_FORQ01000001.1, from coordinate 323,765 downwards.
GCTGGAAAGCACCGTATCCGCGCGTTTCTATGACCGAAGCTATTAAAAAATATACAGGTTTCGACATTACGGGGAAAACCGAAGAGGAACTGTTTGATTTTGCAAAATCCATTGGTGTGGAGGTGAATGAAACCATGGGGAAAGGAAAATTGATCGACGAAATTTTTGGTGAAAAATGTGAAGGTAATTTCATACAGCCGACTTTCATCACCGACTACCCTATTGAAATGTCGCCTTTAACCAAAAAACACCGCAGTCAGGAAGGTTTAACAGAACGTTTCGAACTGATGGTTTGCGGAAAAGAAATCGCAAATGCCTATTCGGAATTAAATGACCCGATTGACCAAAGAGAACGCTTTAACGAACAGCTGAAATTAGCGGAAAAAGGTGATGATGAAGCAACCGGCTTTATCGACGAAGACTTTCTTCGCGCGCTGGAATATGGCATGCCACCAACTTCCGGTTTGGGAATCGGTATGGACCGTTTAATTATGTTTTTAACCAACAATCCTTCCATCCAGGAAGTGCTGTTTTTCCCGCAAATGAAGCCGGAAAAAGCTGCACCAACTTTCGAGCTTGATGAAGACGAAAAAATGGTTTTAGAAATCCTGAAATCGCAGGAAGAACCAATGACTTTGAACGTGGTAAAAGTGAAAAGTCAGCTTTCCGGAAAAAAGTGGGATAAAGCCGCGAAAAATTTAACCAAATACGAATTGGTTAAAGTTGAAAAAATTGATGACGTAGTTTTGATGAAAGCACTTTAAGCGCTACATTTTTTGAAATATTTAATCCCCAAATTTTCGGGGATTTTTTTATGGATTTTCCCCAATTTTATAGGCGAATAAATTTCAATATTCCATCGAAATTCAGTATCTTTGTTGGTCTTTTGAAATAGAGAAAAAACGCTCTGTTTCTCAGCAAATTTTTAATTTAAAAATATTTAAAATTCGGGGCTTTGGTCCTGAAGAATAGAAAAAATATGAGCCAAAAAGAATACACAGCGAGCAGTATACAAGCATTAGAGGGAATGGAGCACGTAAGAATGCGGCCATCAATGTACATTGGAGATGTGGGCTCCAGAGGTCTGCACCACCTGGTTTACGAGGTTATTGACAACTCCATAGATGAAGCTTTGGCAGGCCACTGCGACACCATTTCAGTGGTGATTCACGAAGGTGAAAGTATTTCGGTAAGAGATAACGGCCGCGGTATTCCGGTGGATATGCACGAAAAAGAACAGAAATCTGCCCTGGAGGTTGTAATGACCAAGATTGGTGCGGGTGGAAAGTTCGATAAAGATACTTACAAAGTTTCCGGTGGACTCCACGGTGTGGGTGTTTCGGTGGTTAACGCGCTTTCCAATTCTTTGGTGGCGACCGTTTACAAAGACGGTAATGTGTATCAGCAAAAATATGCTAAAGGAAAAGCTTTGGCAGATGTGGCGCAAATCGGTACAACTGAAGAACGCGGAACTTTGGTTTCGTTTACGCCGGATGACACCATTTTCCAGGATTTGGTGTACAGCTACGATACTTTGGCCAGCAGACTTCGCGAACTTTCTTATTTGAATAAAGGCATCACGATTACTTTGACTGATGAAAGATTCATCGATGAAGAAGGCGCTCAGAAATTCGATATTTTCTACTCTGAAGGTGGTTTGAAAGAATTTGTTGAATATATCGATGGTAACCGCGAAAGTATTATGAACAACGTCATCTTCATGGAAGGTGAAAAAGACAATATTCCGGTGGAAGTTGCAATGCGTTACAACACGTCTTACAACGAAAATCTGCACTCTTACGTAAACAATATCAATACGCACGAAGGTGGAACACACCTCGCGGGTTTCCGTAGAGCTTTGACAAGAACTTTAAAAAAGTTCGCTGATGAAATCGGTCTTCCTGCAAAAGAAAAAGTAGAAGTTACCGGTGACGATTTCCGTGAAGGTTTAACTGCGGTTATCTCTGTGAAAGTGATGGAACCTCAATTTGAAGGTCAAACCAAAACAAAACTTGGAAACTCCGAAGTTTCCGGTGCGGTAGACAAAATTGTTGGCGAAATGCTTACTAATTTCCTGGAGGAAAACCCGAACGAAGCGAAATTAATTGTTCAGAAAGTAGTTCTTGCAGCAAAAGCACGACAGGCGGCGAAAAAAGCCCGCGAAATGGTACAGCGCAAATCGCCGATGGGCGGCAGCGGCTTACCGGGAAAACTTTCCGACTGTTCTTCAAAAGATCCCGCAATTTCCGAACTGTTTTTAGTTGAGGGAGATTCCGCAGGTGGAACAGCAAAACAAGGACGTGACCGTCATTTTCAGGCGATTTTGCCTTTACGAGGTAAAATTCTGAATGTGGAAAAATCAATGCTTCATAAAGTTTATGACAATGAAGAGATTAAAAATATTTATACCGCATTAGGAGTTTCTGTAGGAACCGAAGAAGACAGTAAAGCGCTGAATATCTCCAAGTTACGTTACCATAAAGTGGTGATTATGACCGATGCTGATATTGATGGCGCGCACATTTCAACCTTAATTCTTACCTTTTTCTTCCGTTATATGAAGGAACTGATCGAAAACGGTTACATCTACATCGCGCAGCCGCCATTGTACTTACTGAAAAAAGGCAGCAAGAAGATTTATGCCTACAACGAGAAAGAACGCGAAGAAATTACGCTTCAGCTAGCGCCTGATGGCAAAGGTGTGGAAGTACAGCGTTACAAAGGTTTAGGGGAAATGAACCCGGAACAGCTATGGGACACGACTCTGAACCCAGAATTCCGTATTTTGAAACAGGTAACCATTGAAAGTTTAGCAGATGCTGATAATGTTTTTTCAATGTTGATGGGCGATGAAGTTCCACCAAGACGTGAATTTATTGAGAAAAACGCAATTTATGCAAAAATCGATGTGTAACACTTCAATTATTCAAAAACAAAAAAACCGCTCAATTTGGGCGGTTTTTTTTATTTTAAGATTTCAGCGAAATAAAAATAATTAAGTAAATTTAGACATGAAATTTTCCGTCATTTATTTTCTCGCTTCGTTTCTCGCAATTTCCGGTTGTGAGCAGAAAAAACCAGCCGTACAGAAGTCTGCCACGGAGAAAACTGAAACTGCAAAGACGGTTTCAAATTTTGTAGTAGATTCAATTTCGGTTAATGATTCGCTGGAAATAACTAAGAATCTGACGGCGTCTTTCGCCAAGAAAATCCTGATTTTCCCCAATTTTAACCGCCAAAATATTTTAGATTCCATTTACGCGCCCGAAAAGATTCAGCTTAAAGACTATTCAAAAGAAAATCTGGGAAAAGCTTTGGAAGAAAAAAAACAAGGCTATTTCGATGAAACCAAAAAATCGCTGAAAAACTTTAGTCCGGATTTCAAGCAAACATGGACCAACAATTCAAAAATGGCAGTTTTTTCCAATACCAACGGTTTTCTGACTTTGGTGTATACCGGCGACGGTTACACGGGCGGCGCGCACGGCTATTACTATAAAAAATTCAAAGTTTTCGACCTTAAAAACAATAAAACTGTTCAGCTTTCCGACGTACTCACCAATCAGGATGCTGGAATCTGGGGACGGATTTTAATGGATAACTTCCTTAAAAATGATCTGGAAAACGGCCAGAGCGAAATGCTTTTGGTGAAGAAAATTCCGCTGAACGACAACTTTTATTTCGACGCCGAACATCTTTATTTTCTTTATAATCAGTATGAAATTGCAGCGTATGCCGCCGGTCCGGTTTTAGTTAAAGTTCCGCTGTCCGACATTAAACCGTTTTTAAATTCCAATTTTAAAAAGCGAATGGGTTTGTAGATTAAAACTGAGTTTCACGATTAACCGCACACTTTCGCTATTTTTGCAGTTATGAACCACGTTGCTTTCATCATCAACCCATTTTCTGCGCAGAAAAATTATCAACCGTTTTTAGAATTATTAAAAAAAAGCCTCGAAAAGCCGGTAATTTTTCTTTCAGATTCCGTTGAAGGGACTGAAAAATTCATCAAAGAAAATTTTGATCACATTGATATTTTTGTGGCAGTTGGCGGTGATGGAACAATTTCGTCGGTAGCAAAAAACCTCATTTTAACCGACAAAATTCTTGCAATTTTTCCCGCAGGTTCCGGAAACGGTTTTTCGAACGAAAATAATTTTACCAAAAATCTGGTCAGTTTGCTCGGAAAAATCAAGAATGGAAATCACCGCGCAATCGACACTTTCATGGTGAATGAGCATTTTTCCATCAATGTTTCAGGAACCGGTTTCGATGGAAAAGTGGTGAAAGATTTCGAAAAAACAAGCCGCGGCTTTTCAAATTATATCAAAGTTTCTCTGCGTACTTTTTTCCGTTTTAAAACCGTGGAAATTCAGTTTAAAGCAAAAGAATTCCAGCAACACAACGGAAATTATCTGATGATAAACGTCGCAAACACGCGCCAGTTCGGCAATAACGCATACATCGCGCCGCACGCCAGCACAATGGACGGTCTTGCAGAAATTGTTTTGGTGAAAAAGTTCCCAATTTGGTACAGCGGAATTTTTGCGGTGAATATGTTTGCTAAAAAACTGAAGAAAAACCGTTACCTCACCTACCTTTCCGTTCCGGAAATTGAGTTTAGCGTTGATTCTGAGGATTGGCATCTGGACGGCGAATATACGGTGATTAAATCACCGATTCACGTCAAGGTTTTACCGAAAAGTTTAAAAATTCTGGTTTAAAATCAGCTGTTTTCAAGACCAGATTTATAAGCATTTAAAGCTCTTTCGCGCGCAAACTTATGCTCGATCATCGGTTCCGGATAATCTTTTGACCCAAATTCCGGCACCCATTTTTTAATGTAAATAAAATCCGGATCGAACTTTTTTTGCTGCTCCATCGGGTTAAAAATCCGGAAATAGGGCGCCGCATCGCAACCGCTTCCCGCACTCCATTGCCAGTTTCCGTTGTTTGCTGAAAGATCATAGTCAAGCAGTTTTTCCGCGAAATAGGCTTCACCGATTCTCCAGTCCATCAAAAGATGTTTGGTGAAAAATCCGGCGCAAACCATGCGCACGCGGTTGTGCACAAATCCTGTTTCGTTCAGTTGGCGCATTCCTGCATCAACAAGCGGATAGCCGGTGTTTCCCGTTTGCCACTTTTTTAAATTTTCTTCGTCGAAAAGCCAGGCAATTTCGTCGTATTTTCTTTTAAATGACTGATGAACTACGTGTGGGAAATGGAAAAGAATCTGCATGAAAAATTCCCGCCAGATCAATTCCTTTAAATACGTTTGGTTAAAATTTGCCGCTGACGCAGCTAATTTTCTGATGCTTACCGTTCCGAAGCGCAGATGAATGCTCATCTCCGAAGTTTTCACAGTCGGAAAATCTCGTGTTTCGTGGTAATTTTTAATGATTTCAGGATTGAAATGCGGAATTTCAAAATTCAAAGAAGTTTTTTCAAAACCGATTTTTTCACACGAAATATTTTGCTTCTCAACATCAATTAAATGATGCAGCAAATTTTCGCTGAGATATTCTGCTGATTTTTCGCTTTCGAATTGCATTAGCCATTTTTTAGAATATGGTGTATAAACCGTGTACGGCGTGCCATCGGGTTTTACAATATCGTTTTTATGAAAAATTACCTGGTCTTTAAAAGCGAAAAAATTTACCCTTTTAGCGGCTAAAAATTCCGCTATTTCAGCATCCCTTTTAATTGCTGCCGGTTCGTAATCTTCATTGCAGAACACCGCTTCCAGATCATATTTTTCCGAAAGTAGCTGAAAAACTTCTAAAGGTTTTCCGTGAAAAATTTCGATCGATTTGCCTGTTTTTTCTAAAAACGCATTTAATGTCTGTAAAGTCTGAACAATATAATCAACGCGTTTGTCTGCCTTATTTTCTAATTTCGACAGAATATCTGTATCAAAAATAAAAATCGGCAAAACTTTCTCGGAAGTTTCAAGTGCGCGAAAAAGTCCGTGGTTATCGCTTAACCGCAGATCGCGCTGAAACCAGAAAACTGTAATTTTTTCAGCCATTTCCCACCATTTTCAGGATTTTTTCCGGGTCTTCATTCCGCAGGTTCGTGTAAACCGTATGGTGAAAAGTATTCAGCTTTTTCAGTGAATTCAGCAGCTGCTCCTTTTCTTCCGAACTAAGTTTGCCGCACATGATTTTTGAAACCACCGTGATATCCTGCATTGCTTGCTGAAAAACTTTTTTCCCTTTTTCAGTCACCGCGATACGAGTGCTTCTTTTATCATTTTCATCGGGACTTTCTTCGATCAAACCATTCCGAACCAGCCTTTTAATAATTTCAATTCCGGACTGTTTTTCGTGCGCGTTTTTCTCGATCAGCTGCATCTTCGTGAGCGACGGATAGTCCATGAGGCGGAAAAGATAAGTGAAATCTTCGTTGATGAGATCGCTGTGATTTTCCAGTGATTTTTTAATCAAATGCTTAGAATATCGGCCCAGCATAATCACCTGTTTCGCGATTTCATTTTCGAGGTCGAAAACTTTTAAATCATATTTTTCCGTCAGATTTCTCGGATTTTCCCTTTCATAAGCTTTTTCGTTCAGGTACAGCCGAAAATCTTCCAGGGTTGGCTGGTTGCTGTTCTGGCTTTTTTGAAAAGTATCAAGCTCCGACAGAATCTCAATGACTAAATTTAGTTCCATACCGATATTATAATTTTATATTACCTAAACCTCCGTCTACACCAATAATTTGACCCGTCATCCAGGAACTTTTCTCGGAAAGTAAAAATTCCACCAATTGCGCGCTGTCTTCAGGCGTGCCGATTCTTTGAAGAGGATGCCGATTTGCTGCGGCGATTTTTTTATCCTCCGTGGAGAGAAGGTGGTCAGCAAGCGTGGTGTCGGTAAGTGAAGGCGCTATTACATTCACCCGTATTTTGGAAGCAGAAAGTTCAGCAGCTAAACTTTTAGCAAAACCTTCAATTGCACCTTTGCTGGCAGCAATTGAGGTGTGGAAAGGCATCCCGAGCTTGGCTGCCACGGTGGAGAATAGCACGATGCTGGCGCCACGAGATTTCTTTAAAGCAGGTAAAACTTTCTGAATAACCTTTACAGCGCCCAAAAAATTTTGGTTAAAATCCGCTAAAAAATCGTCTTCCAAGAGGCGGTTAAAAGGCCGTAAATTGATGCTGCCGGGGCAGAAAACCAAACCGTGCAATTCCTCCGGCAGCTTTAAACCTGAGAGGTCATCCTTTGTAACATCGGCTTTATAGAATGTTGTATTTAATGCCTCTAATTCCGTGGTTAAATTTCTGGAAACCGTGAAAACATTTTCTGTTTTTAAAAGTTTTGCGCTCGCTAAACCAATACCTTTTCCGGCGCCGATAATCAGAATATTTTTCATCAGTCGGTAAAGTTCTTATAATTATTAATTCGGATTTCTTTCGCGTTAATCTCGTGCATCAAATTGAAAAGTCCGAAAAACGTACGGTTCATGTAAATAAAATGTTTGGAGCCGCGGTTTGCATTTCTACCTTTAATTTGAGTGTTTTTCGCGTATTTCTGACCGAGGTCTGCAATAGCTGCGAAAAATTTGGCGTCCGAAAAATCGAAAGTTTCGTCCTGGAATGGTGTCGTAAACAGGAAAAGCAAGTCGTAGAAAATTTCGGTAAAAAATGCTTTTTCCTCGGGTGAATCGTCAGGTCTGATGATTTCCAGTTCCAGTAATTTCCGGTCAAAAAACGCCTTATTTTTCAGGTTTTCTCTTGACGCAAGTTCAAAATACGGAACGTAAAAATCCTCCGGAATGCTTTTCATACAGCCAAAATCTATGGCCGTTAAAGTTCCGTCGTCAGTCACCAGAAAGTTTCCGGGATGCGGATCGGCGTGAACTTTTCGCAGCTCATGAATCTGAAACATATAAAAATCCCAAAGCGCCTGCCCTACTTTATTTGCTTTTTCCGGATCGGTGTTTTCCGCACAGAAAGTCGAAAGATGCTTGCCGTGCATCCAGTCCATGGTGATGATTTTGTTGTTCGACAGTTCCGGATAATAATCCGGGAAAATTAAATTCGGCAAATTTTCACACTTTTTCCTGATTTCCAGACTTTGCTCAATTTCCAGTTTATAATCGGTTTCTTCCAGCAATTTATCTTCAACTTCCTTAAAATATTGGTCGGAATTTTTGCCTTTTATATTAAACATTTTCATGGCAATTGGCTTTACCATCGCCAAATCGGAGGAAATGCTGTCGGAAACTCCGGGATATTGAATTTTTACTGCGAGTTCCTTTCCGTCTTTAAAAGCTTTGTGGACCTGTCCGATGCTCGCCGCATTGCTGGAAGTGCTATTGAAAGAATCAAATAATTCTGTCGGCTTTTTACCGAAATAATTTTTGAAAATTTTGTTCACCAAAGGCGCAGAAAGCGGCGGAACCTGGAATTGCGACAGCGAAAATTTTTCTACATATGCAGCGGGCAGAATATTTTTTTCCATGCTGAGCATTTGCGCGACTTTCAAAGCGCTGCCCTTCAGTTCTTTTAAGCTGTCATAAATATCTGAAGCATTATTGCTATTCAGATTTTCCTTGGCTTCGTCTTCGGTTTTGGTGATTTTTTCACCGTAATATTTCAGATAATTTACGCCAACTTTGGCTCCGGTGGAAATTAATTTGCTTGCGCGCTGTATTTTACTGGTAGGAATTTTGTCTAATGTTTTCATGAATTGGGTCTCACTTTTTCGTTAAATAAAAATTTTCCCAGATCCAGCAGCTTTTTAAACGGTTTTACGTCAAGCAAATCCATGCCTGTGTCTACGGATTTTTCGATGAAAATATCGGTTTTTTCGAAGTTTGAACTCGTGTCATCAAGCCAGAATTTCAGCGTTGCCAAAAACTGTCCCCAATAAAATTCCTCGATTCCTTTGTTTTTAATTCTTTCCAACTTCATTTTGCTTTCCGAAGAATTTCCCAACATGGAATCTGTAACATCAAGACTTTTTATAAATCTTAAAAATTCGGCCTTTAAAGCCCATAATTTTTTAAAATTCTGAAGGTTGTTTTTTTCCTGACCAATGAGGTAAATCACCAAAGTCCGGTTCAACGTAAGCTGTTCGAAAAAGGTAAAGTAAAAAGAAAGCAGCTTATTTTTCGGCGTCTCCATTATATAAGATTCTTCCGCGGAAATCAGCAGCAAAGTTTGCTCAAGGAAATATTTTAAATAATCAGCTTCCAGCTGGTCAAAATTGGCGTAATAAAAATAAAAATCGCTTTCTGAAATCTCGTGATCATCGCAGAAAGTAAAGACATTCAGCGGCTTTCGGTTATTGCGAAGGACATAGTTGGAGTACAGCTCCAAAATATTTTCCTGTGTTATTTCTGTATTTTTCATATCTTCTCTGTGTATTAAAGCACAAATTTAGTAAAAAAATTTTCTATTTAAAAAATAAAAGTATATTTTTGTTCCATTATAAAATTAATGAAAAAAGTTGTAATCATCGGATCTGGTTTTTCTGCGCTCGCTTCTGCCTGTTATATGGTGAAAGCTGGTTTTGCAGTGCAGGTTCTGGAAAAAAATGAGCAGCTTGGCGGGCGCGCTTCGATGTGGGAAAAAGATGGTTTTAAGTTTGACATGGGTCCGAGCTGGTATTGGATGCCTGATATATTTGAACGTTTTTTTTCTGATTTTAGTAAAAAAGTTTCAGATTATTATTCCCTTGAAAAATTATCGCCGGCTTACCGCGTAGTTTTTGGTAAAAACGATTTCATCGATATTTCCGACGATCCAGAGAAAATCATTGAAAAATTCGAAGAAGTTGAATCCGGAAGTGGCGCGCATCTCAGAAAGTTTATGGCGGATTCGCGGAAAAATTACGAAATCGCGATGCAGGATTTGGTTTACAATCCTGGAAAATCGCTTCTGGAACTTGTAAGCTTTGAAACAGCAACACGTCTTCCGCTGTTTGTAAAAAATATCTCCGAAACCGTCCGAAAAAACATTAAAAATCCAAAGCTCCAAAGTATTTTAGAATTTCCGGTTTTATTTTTAGGCGCAAAACCGCAGAATACGCCGGCTTTTTACAATTTTATGAACCACGCGGATTTCGGTTTAGGAACCTGGTATCCGAAAGGTGGTTTTAATGCTGTGGCACGTGGCATAGTAACTTTGGCTGAAGAATTGGGTGTGGAATTCCACGTCAATCAGGAAGTGACGAAAATTGAAACAGAAAACAATGTGGTAAAAAAAGTGATTACCACGACAGATTCCTTTGATGCTGACATCGTAATTTCCGGCGCTGATTATGCACATACAGAAAAACTGCTCAAACAACCGGAAAAAAATTACAGCGACGATTACTGGATGAAAAAAGTTTTCGCACCGTCGTCCTTTCTATATTATGTCGCGTTCGATAAAGAAGTTCCGGAATTGCACCACCACAATTTGTTTTTCGATACCGATTTTGGCCGGCACGCGGTGGAAATTTACGACGAACCGCAATTGCCAAAAAAACCGCTTTTTTATGCCAATTTTTCTTCAAAAACAGATAAAGATCTCTGTCCGCCAGGAAAAGAAGTCGGATTTTTTTTAATTCCTGTTGCGGTAGATTTAGAAGACGGCCCGGAAATTCATGAACAATATTTCGAGCTGATTATGGATCGAATTCAGAAAAATATAGGCGTTGACCTTCGAAAAAATGTTCTGTTCAAAAGAAGTTTCGGCGTTCAGGATTTTAAAGACCGTTACAACTCCTGCCGCGGAAACGCTTACGGATTGGCTAATACTTTGCTCCAAACTTCGGTACTGCGGCCCAGCATCACCAATAAAAAGATTAAAAACCTTTTTTATACCGGACAACTTACGGTTCCGGGACCTGGTGTGCCGCCGGCTTTAATCTCCGGAAAGGTGGTGACAGACTACATTCTTAAACATGAAAAAAACACGACCAGATGAATAATTTAGAAATTTTTAATGAAGTCTGCGGTCAGTCATCCAGGCTGGTGACGGAGCGCTACAGTACCTCTTTTTCGCGCGCTTCTACCCTTTTTCAGCCCGAAATCCGCCAGCATATTTACAATATTTACGGATTTGTACGCTTGGCGGATGAAATTGTAGATACTTTTCACGATTTCGATAAAGCAAAACTAATGGCGGAATTTGAACAGAATTATCACCTCGCTCTCGAAAACGGCATTTCGCTGAACCCAATTTTGCAATCATTCTGCACTACACAGCGCGAAAAAAATATTCCGCAGGATCTTGTCGATTCTTTTCTGTATTCAATGAAAATGGATTTGGATGAAATTAAAAACCTGAATGACGAAAAGTATAACGAATATATTTACGGCTCGGCCGAAGTGGTGGGTTTAATGTGTTTAAAAGTTTTCGTAAACGGAAATGTGACAGAATATGAAAAGCTGAAACCTTACGCACAAAGCCTTGGCGCAGCTTTTCAGAAAATAAATTTTTTACGGGATATAAGCGCAGATTTTAACGATTTAGATAGAACGTATTTCCCGAATGTAGATTTCCGGAATTTTTCGGCTGCTGATAAGGAAAAAATTGAGCTGGATATTGCAAAGGATTTCGCGCACGCAAAAACCGGAATTAAAATGCTGCCGTTAACCTGTAGACTGGCAGTTTTTATGGCGTATAAATATTATTTCAATCTCTTTAAAAAAATTAGAAAAACGAAACCGGAACTTCTTTTAACCAAAAGAATCCGCGTTTCGAATGCAAGAAAAATCTATCTTTTCGGGGAAATGATTTTAAATAAAAACCTGAATTTGCTTTAATGAAAAAAATTAGCCTTTTATTACTCCTTTTTTTTATGAACGTCACCAACGCTCAAAACCTTAAAGATTACCGTACCCTTCTTCAGAAAGGAGAAAACTCTGAAGTTGCGGCAAAAATGCTGATTGAAAAATCTTCGTCAGCTTTTAACGAAACGAAGGAACCGATTTACGCCGGATTTTTAGCGGTCGGAAAGTTTTTTATGGCGAAACACGTTTTCAATCCGCTGAAAAAAATGTCTTATTTCAACGAAGGTAAAAAAACGATGGATGCGGCGGTAAAATCTGACCCGAAAAACCTGGAAGTCCGTTTGATGCGGCTTATCACCCAGGAAAGTGTACCCAAACTTTTGGGTTATTATCAGAATATCGAAGAAGACCGAACTTTTCTTACGAGAAATTATAAAAATTCGGCTGATAAGGACCTAAAAACTTACATCAAAGCGTATTTAAAATTGTAAAAAATGGACTTTACTGGATATATATTTTTAACGATAGCCGTGGTAATTACCATGGAGGGAGTAACGTGGCTCACGCATAAATTCATCATGCACGGTTTGGGCTGGTATCTTCACGAAGATCACCACCAGCCGGGTTATCCGCATGTTTTCGAAAAAAACGATGCATTTTTCGTAGTTTTTGCCATTCCAAGCATGTTGCTTTTTTGGTTCGGAACAGTAGACGGCATCAACTGGATGTTTTTTGTCGGCCTCGGAATTTTAATTTACGGAATCTGCTATTTTCTAGTTCACGATGTTTTGATCCACCGCCGTTTTAAATGGTTTGACAAAACCAATAACTGGTATTTCCGCGGACTTAGAAAAGCGCATAAAATGCACCACAAACATCTGGGCAAGGAAGACGGCGAATGTTTTGGAATGCTGTATGTTCCGATGAAATATTTTCGCGAAGCGCGTTTATCCACTTTAAAAAAATAAATTTTGCAGTCCTACTATTATCTTCTCCTCGATTTTTTCAGCTTTATAATACCCTTCCTGTTCAGTTTTGAAAAAAAGCGGATGCATTTTATTCAGCACTGGAAGGCTTATTTTACGGCGATAATCTCCGTCGGGATTTTCTTTATTTTATGGGACAGCTATTTTGCGTACAATGATGTTTGGGGTTTTAATGACCAATATTTAGTCGGTTGGCGAATCTTAAAATTACCGATTGAAGAATGGCTTTTTTTCCTTTTAATACCTTACGCCAGCGTTTTTATCCATTATTCACTGAAATATTTTTTTCCGCAAATTATTCTTTCTAAAAAAATTACGCATTTTATTACTTATATTTTATTTGCAGTTGGTTTGGTTTTGTCGGTTTTCAATTACGATAAAATGTACACTTTCGTCTGCATCGGACTTTTCACGGTTTTGATGTTGCTGCAAATTATTTTTGAATGGAGTTATGCCCGAAGATTTTATCTCAGTTTTATGATTATTTTTATTCCTTTCTTTTTTGTGAATTCTGCGCTGACGGGAAGTTATTCGGAAAATCCCGTGGTTTTTTACGACAATTCCGAAAATCTCGGCATTCGGCTCGGCACCATTCCGGTGGAAGATACTTTTTACTGTTTCGCGCTTCTGTATTCAATCACTTTGGTTTTCGAATATCTGAAAACGAAAAAATTATTCCGTTCCAGCCATGAAAATTAATTTGACCAAACAATCAGGAATTTATACGCTGACCTCGGAGCAGGTTTTGCCATTATCTTTAGAAAAAGCCTGGGAATTTTTCACATTGCCGACGAATTTAGACAGAATTACACCGAAGGAAATGGAATTCAGAATTACAAATAATCCGCCAAATAAAACTTACAAAGGTCAGATTATCACTTACAAAATTGGCGCTTTACCTTTCATTAAATCCAATTGGATTACGGAAATCACGCATCTGGAAGAGCAAAAATTTTTCGTCGATGAACAGCGATTCGGACCTTATGCGATGTGGCATCACGAACATCATTTTAAAGCAGTTTCGGACAACGAAGTTTTAATGACGGACATCGTTAATTTCAAGCTGCCATTCGGAATTTTGGGTGATTTATTGGCGGGAAATTATGTAAAAAATAAGGTGAAATTTATTTTCGAAAGCCGCTATGAAATCTTGGAAAAAACATTATTATCATGAAAATTTTACTCACTGGCGGCACCGGTTACATAGGCAAAAGACTTCTGATTCAGTTGCTCGAAGAAGGTCACCACGTGGTGTGTTCTGTGCGTGATAAAAACCGGTTCGGTTTAAAACTTTTTAAAGATAAAATCGACCAGATTGAGGTTATTGAAAACGATTTCTTAGATGAATCGAGCTTAGAAAATATTCCGAAAGATATTGAAGCTGCGTATTATTTAATTCATTCCATGTCGTCCAGCGACGGAGATTTTGAACAAAAAGAAAAAATTTCTGCCGATAACTTTCGAAAAGCTTTAGAAAAAACAGCCGTAAAGCAGGTAATTTTTCTCACTGGAATCATCAATGAAGAAAAACTCTCGAAGCATTTACAATCGCGGAAAAATGTGGAAGAAGCTTTGCAAAGTTCGGTTTACAATTTAACGAGTTTACGCGCAGGAATTATCGTGGGTTCTGGCAGTGCGTCTTTCGAAATCATCCGTGATTTGGTAGAAAAGCTTCCGATCATGATCACTCCAAAATGGCTGAACACCAAATGTCAACCGATTGCCATCCGAAATGTGATGCAGTTTTTAGTTGGAGTTTTAGGAAAAGAATTTACCTACAACCAAAATTACGATATCGCCGGCACCACGGTGGTTACGTACAAAGAAATGCTTTTGCAATATGCAAAAATTAGGGGCTTAAAGCGGCAAATTTTTATAGTCCCTGTGATGACACCGAAATTATCGTCTTACTGGCTCTATTTTGTAACATCAACAAGTTACTCGCTTGCCGTAAATTTGGTGGACAGCATGAAAATCGATGTGGTGGCAAAACCGAATAATCTGGCTGAAAAGCTCGGTATTCATCTATTTTCTTACGAAGAAGCCATCCGTCAAGCCTTTGATAAAATCAAGCAAAACGATGTTTTGTCCAGTTGGTTTGATTCTTTTACCAACCAGTTTCACAACAGGAAAGTTTGGCAATATCTGGAAGTGCCGACGGAAGGCTGTTTTAAAGATATCCGAGAGGAAAAAGTGGATGATGTAGAAAAATCTCTAGACCGAATCTTCAGCATCGGCGGTAAAACAGGCTGGTATTACGCAGATTTTCTCTGGAAAATCCGCGGGCTTTTAGATAAACTTTTTGGTGGTGTAGGATTACGCCGTGGCCGCCGAAATATGAGTGAGTTGGAAGCCGGCGATTCCGTGGATTTTTGGCGCGTGCTTTACGCCAATCGCGAAGAAAAACGCCTTCTGCTTTTCGCTGAAATGAAACTTCCCGGTGAAGCCTGGTTGGAGTTCAAAATAAAAAATGGCGTCCTGCATCAGGAAGCCACTTTTCGCCCGCTAGGTTTATCGGGCAGACTCTATTGGTATTCCGTTTTGCCGTTTCACGGTTTAATTTTCAACGGAATGCTGAAAAAACTGGCTGGAAAATAATTTATTCCACCGCTACGGAATCATCGCCGCGACCATCTGCAATAGCGACCGCATTTCCATTTTCATCGATTACGATTACTTCTGTACGACCGATTTGCGCAGTTTTTTCGATGGTATATTTGTTTTTTACCAAATCGGCAACCGTTGTTTCGGGGAAATTCCTTTCGATTAATACTGATTCCGGCAGCCACTGATGGTGAAATTTCGGTGAATTAATCGCCATGTTTGGACTTAATTTAAAATCGATAATATTCACGATGGTTTGAAAAACGGAAGTTGGAATGGTTGTTCCGCCCGGCGTTCCCACGATGATATAAGGTTTTGAATTTTTCAGAACAATGGTTGGCGTCATGGAACTCAACATTCTTTTTCCGGGTTGAATGGAATTCGCTTCGCCGCCGACCGCGCCAAACATATTTGGAACACCGGGTTTTACAGAAAAATCATCCATCTCGTTATTCAGGAAAAATCCGGCACCGGAAACCACGACTTTGCTGCCGTACAAACCATTTAAAGTAGTCGTAACCGCGACCGCGTTTCCGTCTTTATCGATGATGGATATATGCGTAGTTTCCGTGGATTCTTTTGATTGTGGAATAATTTTACCAACTTCAGCGGTTGGCGTAGCGCGGTTCATAGTAAAAGTTTTCCATCGGTTTTTTAAATATTTTTCGGAAATCAGCATTGCGGTTTGGTCTTTAATAAAACCCGGATCACCCATAAATTCCGCTCGGTCGGCGAAAGCGCGTCTTTCAGCTTCGACCATAATTTGAACGGCGGGCGTGGAATTGTGCTGATATTTTTCCAGATTCTCAAATGACGTCATTTTCAGCATCTGTGCGAGTAATATTCCGCCGCTGGACGGTAACGGCATGGAAACAACTTCGTTTTCTTTATAATTAAAAGTGATCGGTTTTCTTTCCACCACCTTGTAGTTTTTCAGATCGGCTAAAGAAATAATGCCGTTTCCGCGCTGCATTTCTTTGACAATTAAATCTGCGGTTTCGCCTTCATAAAAACCTTTTGCCCCGTTTTTCTGAATGAGTTTCAGGGTTTTTGCCAATTCTTTCTGAATTAAAATTTCTCCCGCCTTCCAGGGCATTTTTTTCTGAAATACCGTGGCGCTTTTATTGTGCTGATGGAAAAATTCCATTTGATTATTAAGCAAATTTGCTTCTTTTTGGGTGATTGCAAAACCCTGTTCCGCCAAATCGATTGCGGGCTGAATAAGTGTTGACATCGGCAGGTTGGCGTGTTTCAATGTCGCATAAAACCCCGCTACAGAACCGGGAATCCCGACCGCTAATCTTCCGTTTTGGGAAAGATCGGTGTTTGCGTTTCCTTTTTTGTCGAGATACATATCTCGCGAGGCTTTTGCGGGTGCTGTTTCGCGGAAATCTATGGTGAATTTTTCACCGTTTTTTTTCACGCCGACTAGAAATCCGCCACCGCCGATGTTTCCCGCCTGTGGATAAACGACCGCCAAAGCGTATTGTGTGGCGATGACCGCATCGAAAGCGTTGCCGCCGGCTTTCAGTATTTTTGCGCCGGCTTCGCTGGCTAAAGGATGCGCAGAAACCACGAGACCTTTGTCTTTGGTGTGGATTTCCTTGACGATATTAATATCGGTAAATTGTGCGAAAACAAATTGGGACAAAAGAAGAAAGGAAAGAAAGAACTTTTTCATGCTGAAGAATTTTACCAAAATTAGGAAAAAAATGCCCAAATAGCCGCTAATTTTTTTTGGTGCGGTTACCGCGACCCGGCTTGAGTGGAGCTCTTTTTGCGGAGCGCAGCGGAGCAAAAAAGCGGGAACGGAAGACGGAAGTTGTCGCCCAAAAAAAATAAGAAAATTATCTTTAGAAGCCGTTAAATGTCACCCAAAAAATTCCGCCTAAAAACGGGTAATTTTAAGCGATTTTTCTAAATTTGTGGAAATCTAAAATCAACGCATGGAATCTCACACGGAAAAAACACTTATTACAGGCGCTCTGGGCCAAATCGGAACTGAACTTACAAACCGCCTGGTGGAAATACACGGCGCGGAAAATGTGGTTGCATCCGGACTGGACCGCTGGGACAAAAGCCTGACTTCCGCGGGATTTTATGAAAGAATGGACGTTACCAACACGCAGCTGGTGCGCCAGGTGATTAAAGATTACGAAATTACAACCGTTTACCACCTTGCGTCGTTACTGTCCGGAACGTCGGAAAAACAGCCGCTTTTCGCCTGGAAACTGAATTTGGAACCGTTGATTCAGTTTTGTGAAATGGCAAAAGAAGGTTTGATACAGAAGATTTTCTGGCCGAGCTCCATCGCGGTTTTTGGGAAAGGAATTCCAAAAGAAAATGTGGGTCAGGAAGTAGTTTTGAACCCAACAACGGTGTACGGAATCTCGAAAATGGCGGGCGAAAAATGGTGTGAATATTATTTTGATAAATATGGCGTGGACGTGCGCAGTATTCGCTATCCGGGCTTAATTTCCTGGAAAACTCCGGCAGGTGGCGGCACAACTGATTATGCAGTGGAAATTTTTTATGAAGCTGTAGAATCGGGAAAATACACGAGTTTTATCGCCGAAAATACCGGAATGCCAATGCTTTACATGGAAGATGCGATCAACGCGACGCTGAAACTTATGGCAGCGCCGAAAGAAGATTTAAGTGTGCACACTTCGTACAATTTGGGTGGCTTGTCTTTTACGCCGAAAGAATTGGCGGCAGAAATTCAGAAAGAAATGCCGGATTTCAGCATTGATTACCAGCCGGATTTCCGGCAGCAGATTGCAGATTCGTGGCCGGCGTCGATTGACGATTCAGTGGCGAAAAAAGATTGGAGCTTAACTTACGATTATGACATCAGCGAAATGACGAAAGACATGCTGAAAAATCTGAAGGTAAAACTGCAAAAAAATTAAATTTTACAAAAACGCAAAAAGTCTGCAATACTCAAATTTGCAGACTTTTTTTATTATCTTTCTGAAATGATTTTACTGACTTTCAATATTCTAGCGAACGATTTCAGTTACAAGCAAAAAACGGAAAAAACTGCTGTAGAGCCGGTAGAATTTGCAATTGTGACGACGAAAACCATTTTAAAAAGTTTGGAACAAGCTGAAATTTCCGCGACATTTTTTGTGGAGATTTCACTTTTGGCCAAAATGGAAAATCTGCTGAAACAAATGCGAAATGAAGGTCATGAAATTGCTTTTTTTCACCAAAATTCAAGTTTGGAAGAAATAGAAGCCGCGAAAAAATGGACGGAAGATTTAATTGGAAAAAATGTGCGCGGAATCCGCGTAAACGAAAATGCTTTTGAGGTGAGCGCGCTGAAAAAACTTCAGTTTAATTATATTTCATACATCGATGATCAGAAACTTTCTTTTCCGCTGAAAAAACTTGCGCGAAAAGCGCCTTTGAAGGAAGAAAATGGATTGACACTACTCTACCAAAGCATTTCGCCGTATTCGCAAATGCCGTACGACGATTTGGTTTTTCAGCTGGTTCCGTTTATTTATTACCGGAATATGGTGGTAGAAACGGTAAAAAGAGACGATTTTGTTTTGGTAAATTTAAATTCCTGGCAATTTGGAAATGTGAAAAATCTGCCGTTCCAGCTGCCATTTTTTAGAAAATTAAAAAGCGGAAAAGCGATGCAGCTGAAACTTGAGCGTTTTCTGGATTGGATTAATGAAAACCAAATGGCGACTTCGCGCGTAAAAGATTTTATCAGCTAATCAAAAAAAATTACCCGCTAAAACGGCATTTTTTTGAGATTTTGCTCAATAACGAAAATTCAGCACCGAATTTAATTTCGAAAGTGCTTTAAATTCCTTCAGTATCTTGCATGTTAGCAAAAGAAGTTATATTTTTGCACCTCGAAATAATTAACAATTTTAATTAACATTATGAACAATTACGAAACTGTTTTCATTTTAACTCCCGTTCTATCTGACGCACAGGTGGAGGAAGCAGTAAAAAAAGTTGAAGATCTTTTAAAATCTAACAATTGCGAAATCGTTGCCAAAGAAAACTGGGGACTGAAAAAATTGGCTTATCCAATTCAATTAAAAAAGAATGGTTTTTACACTTTGATCGAGTTTAAAGGTGAAGGAACTGTGGTTGCAGATTTAGAGTTGATGTTTAAGCGTGACGAAAGAGTAATCCGTTACCTTACTACAAAACTTGACAAGCACGCGATCGAATATGCAGTGACAAGAAGAACCAAAGTAAAAACTGCAAAAGTTTAATTTAACCCTCAAAAAAAAGAACAATGGCAATAGATGATATGGCTAAACAAGCCTCAGCAGGTGGTGAATCTGAAGTAAGATTTTTAACTCCGGTAGACATCAACACAAAATCTGACAAAAAATACTGTAGATTTAAAAAATACGGTATCAAACACGTAGATTACAAAGATCCTAACTTCTTACTTCAGTTCGTTAACGAGCAAGGTAAAATTTTACCAAGAAGATATACAGGAACTTCTTTGAAATACCAAAGAAAAGTATCTGCAGCTATTAAAAGAGCAAGACATTTGGCAATGATGCCTTACGTAGCAGATTTATTAAAATAACATTAATCATTGGTTGTTGGTTATTGGCTGTTGGTTCGCCAGCGTCTAAAATCTAACTTCTAAATAAAAAAGGACAACAACAATGGACATTATCCTAAAAAAAGACGTAGAAAACTTAGGTCTTGAATTCGACACGGTAAGTGTAAAGCCAGGTTACGCAAGAAACTTCTTATTGCCTCAAGGTGTTGCAGTATTGGCAACTCCAAAAAATAAAGCAGACTTAGAAGCCACTTTAGAAGCAAGAAAAGAAGAGGAAGCGAAATTGGTTGCTGCAGCTAACGCAACAGTAGATCAGTTGAAAAAAACAAACATTACCATCGCTACCAAAGTTGGTGCAGGTGATAAACTGTTTGGTTCTATCAACAACGCAAACCTTTCTGAAGAATTATCTAAAGCAGGTGTACAGGTAGATAAAAAATACATCAAAATTCCAGGGAACAATATTAAGAGAACTGGTAAATTCACAGCATTGATCAGACTTCACAGAAATGTAGAGCACAGCTATGAATTCGATGTTGTATCTGATGCACCACCGGTTGTAGAACCAAAAGCAGCTCCGGCAAAACCGAAAGCACAGCAAGAGGAAACTCCGACTGAAGAAGCTTAATCGCTCTTTTAAAATAAAAAAATCCGGTATCATTGATGCCGGATTTTTTTGTTTTAGTTTTCAGTGGGCAGTAGTCAGTTTTTGGAGTTGAAAGTTGACAATTGATAGCTGAAATTACAGGCTTTTCGGGCATTTTTTTCTGAATTAAATTTCAGCAAAATAAGGGTAAATAACGCCGAATAAATAAATTTTTGATGCAAGCTTTTGTGGTTTACTTTTAAAAAATTACCGGCTTTTCAGGCATTTTTTTCTGAATTAGATTTCTGGAAAATCCGCTCAAATAAGGCCCAAAAAAAAGCTCCGGATCAATTTCCAGAGCTTTTATTTTTGTTTAAATTTTAATAACGGTGAACAGGCGCTTTTACGTTTCCTAAAATATCTGGGAAATAATAATCGGCAAGGTGTTCAAACTCGTCGCCGCGCATAAACATGCTCGCATCCACTTCTTCGTACGACGTTCTTCCGGCAGCCGCAATCAGCTCGTTACACGTTCTTAAAGTATTTTTGTGGAAGTGGTACACTCTTTCGCTTTTATCGGTTACATCAAGACCTTTAATGAGCATTTTGTCCTGTGTCGCAACGCCGGTCGGGCAAGTGTTCGTATTACAGCGCAAAGCCTGAATACAGCCGAGCGCAAACATAAATCCGCGCGCGTTGTTACACATATCAGCGCCCATTGCGATAGCGCGCAGAATGTCAAGCGAGGTTAAAACTTTACCGCTTGCGATTACTTTCAATTTGTCGCGAACGTTGAAGTTGGTTAAAGTTTTATTCACGAAAATCAAAGCCGGTTCCAGCGGCATTCCTACTCCATCCGAAAATTCCGGCGGCGCGGCTCCTGTTCCACCTTCAGCACCATCAACGGTGATGAAATCCGGATAAATTTTCAGGACATTCATCTGAACGCAGATGTCTTCAAATTCTTTGGTATCGCCAATACATAATTTAATTCCTACCGGTTTCCCTTCTGAAAGATCGCGCAGCTGTTTCACAAAACGCAACATTCCTGCAGCATCTGAAAAGGCTGAATGCGACGGCGGCGAAATAATGGTCATTCCTGGTTGTACGTGACGGATTGCGGCGATTTCCGGTGTATTTTTAGAACCTGGTAAAACTCCACCATGTCCCGGTTTTGCACCTTGAGAAATCTTGATCTCGATCAATTTTACACTAGGTAAAGACACATTTTTCTGAAAAATTTCCGGTGAAAAATTTCCATGGTCATCGCGGCAGCCGAAATATCCGGTTCCGATTTGCCAGCAAAGATCACCACCTTGCAAATGGTAAGGTGAAATTCCACCTTCGCCGGTATTGTGGAAAAATCCACCTTTTTTGGCTCCTCTGTTTAGGGAAATCTGAGCGCGGTCACTTAACGAGCCGAAACTCATCGCGGAAATATTGAACAAAGATGCTTTGTATTTTTGTTTACAGTCTACACCACCAACCAAAACCGTAGGTAATTCTTCCGCCGGTGATTTTGCGTAAATGGAATGTTTGATTCCTTCGTAATGTCTGTTATTAATTTCCAGCTGAGTTCCGAAAGGTACCGTATCGCTGATGTTTTTGGAGCGTCGGTACGCTGCTGAACGTTGGTTTCGCGGAAATGGTTTTCCGTCGGTTTCTCTTTCAATAAAATATTGCTGCATTTCGGGTGAAATTCCTTCAAAAATATATCGGAAATAACCGATCACGGGGAAATTTCGCAGGATTGCATGTTTTTTCTGGAAGCTGTTGTACAGTCCCAAAGCGTAAATGGCGGTAAGTAAGATGGGAATCCAATAGTGGGTTTTAATCAAAATAGCAATTGCCCAGGTGACCACCAGTATTACAATTCCCCACTTAATGAACTTGTCTCTCATTATAATTTTATTTTGTATTTTCTGCAAAATTACCAATAATAAACCGATAAAAAAACCGCACGGCGCCGAAAAAGGGATAAAAAATTGCGAATTTAGAAATTGGAAAAAAAAGGCCGTTTTAGCACCATATTTTTTGGCGTGCTATTTGTGATGCATCGATAAATCAAAATACAAATATTATGAATAGAAATACAATATTAGTGGCAACCATGGCAGTTGCAACTATCGGTACCACAGCGCAATCCTGCGTTGCTTTAGCTACTTCGGCAGTGGGCATCGCGGTTTTAAAACAGATTCTTTTAGGTGGTATCACCAAAGGTCTTAATATTTTCGGCGACAAAAACAGCTTCCTTGCAAATAATCTCATCGATGCTGCGCTTCCGTCGCAATTGCGCGACCTCAACAATACTTTACAGAAACTTGGTCTGAACAGTTTGGTTCAGAAAGAAAAAGAATATATCGCTGAAGCTGCTGCTTTTACCGTAGAAACTTCGCGACCGATTTTGGTAAATGCTGTAAATTCTTTAACCGCAGATGATGCAGCCAGAATTTTACAGGGCGGAAGCGGCGCCGCAACACAAATTTTGCGCGAAAAAACTTCAGAACAGCTGATGTTGGCAATAGCGCCGAAAGTTGATGCAAAACTGAATGAATTTGGTTTGGTACAGTCGCTGAATTCTGCGCTTACCGGCACCAATCTTTTGAGCGGAATTTTCGGTGGACAAACCAATAACGGACTCACCAGCGGAATAAGCAAATTTGCAGCACAGCAAATGGTGAACGGACTTTTCAACATTATTGAAAGTCACGAACAGCAAAACTCAGCAGCGATTATGAACTCGCTGAGCGGCGCAAAATAATATATTATTAAATACGTAAATTTGAAAATCCGGCCTTTGGTCGGGTTTTTATTATTTTAATTAAAACTTGCAAAATGAATATTATAGATAACGAAAGCAGCAAAAATCCGGAAGAATTTTACACTTCTCTGAAGGAAAAGCTGGATCACACGCATAATTTTCCCGAAGATTTCCTTTTTAAATTTATAATTGAAGGCAGCGAAGCCAAAAGCACCGAAATTTTTCGCGTTTTTGATGATGTGAAATTCACTTTATCCACGCGCGACAGCTCTAACGGAAAATACACATCGATCAGCATCAACGCTTTTGTAATGGATTCCGATCAGGTGATCAGGCTTTACAAAGAAGTTGGTAAAATTGAAGGCGTGATGATGCTTTAACTATGAACATTTTAATCACGGGCGGCACCGGTTTAATCGGTAAAGCTTTAACCGAAAATCTTCAGCAAAAAGGACATACCGTTCGGGTTTTAAGCAGAAAACCTGAGGGTGACGAATTTTACTGGAATCTAAAAGAGAAAAAAATCGATGACGCGGCTTTTGAAAACTTAGACTGCATTATTCATTTAGCCGGTGCCACTATCAGCCAGCGCTGGACCGACGATTACAGAAAAGAAATGTTTGCCAGCCGTGTAAATGCCGCGAAACTTCTGAAAGATTATTGTCTTAAAAATAATGTCCATTTAGATTCTTTTATTTCGGCTTCCGGAATTAATTATTATGGCACCCTTACTTCGGATGAAATTTTAGATGAAAAATCCGGCGTTATAAAGGCAGATTTTTTAGCAAAACTTTGCGTTGACTGGGAAAAATCCGCTGATGATTTTTCTGATATTTCCGATCGTGTAGTTTGTTTACGAACTGCAATGGTTTTAGCGAAACACGGCGGCGCTTTTCCGCTTTTAGGAAAAACCGTTGCTTTAAATATCGGTTCTGCGGTTGGTTCCGGAAACCAGTGGATGAACTGGATTCACCTCGACGATTTGGTAAAAATGTACGTTTTTGCGGTAGAAAATCCTGAAGTAAACGGAAAATTTAATGCGGTTGCAGATGACATCCCGACCAATAAAGAATTTATGAAAAATCTGGCCAAAATGCAGGTAAAATTTTTCCTGCCGCTAAATGTTCCGGCTTTTGTACTTCAAACGGTTTTAGGCGATATGAGTTCAATTATTCTCGAAGGAACGCGCGCCAGCAACAAAAAAATCAAATCGCTTGGATTTGATTTTAAATATTCTGCTTTAAAAGAAGCTTTTAAAAGCTTGGTCTATTAAGGTTCAACAAAAAATTTTGCCAGTTCTACCGGTCTTGCGATCATCGCCACGGCATCTTTAATGATAATTGGCCGCTGAATGAGTGACGGATTTTTTACCATGACATCAATCCATTCATCTTCGCTTAAATTTTTGTCGCTGAACTGTTCTTTAAAAAGATTTTCGTTTCTGCGGATTAAATCTTTCGCTGCGATGTGCAGCTTTTTCAAAACCGTGCGGATTTCCAGCTCGCTTAAAGGATTTGTAATAAAATCGATTATTTCAAACGGTACGCCGTTTTCGTCCAGATATTCCAAAATTCCGCGGCTTTTGGAGCAGGTATGATTGTACAGAACTTTTACCATGATGAATAGTTTTTTTTAAAATTACAGTGGTAAAAAACTGAGTTTTTAAGCTCAATTCACTTAGAATAAACCGTGCAATTCTGTCTCTATTCTTTCCAGGATATAACCAAAATCTTCGGGTCTTTCTACAAAATCCAGGTCATCAACTTCGATGATCAGGAGTTTTCCTTCATTGTATTCAGAAATCCAGCGTTCGTATTTTAGGTTAAGTTTGGAGAGGTAATCAATGGAAATTGAGGATTCATAATCGCGGCCTCTTTTGTAGATTTTCTTAACCAGATTCGGTACGTCAGACTTCAGGTAGATCAGCAAATCCGGTGCCGAAACAAAGCTTTTCATGAGGTTAAAAACCGACGAATAATTCTGGAAATCGCGGTCGGTTAAAAGGTTCATATCGTTTAGGTTTTCCGCGAAAATATGTGCATCTTCATAAATCGTGCGATCCTGCACAATATCTTTTCCGCTTTCGCGAATTTCTTTCACCTGACGAAATCTGCTGCCCAAGAAATAAATCTGCAAAGCAAAACTCCATTTGCTCATATCCGCGTAAAAGTCCTCCAGATAAGGATTGTGGTCTACATCTTCAAACTGAGCTTCCCAATTATAATGTTTCGCCAACATTTTGGTTAAAGTAGTTTTTCCCGCGCCGATGTTTCCTGTAACAGCAATATGCATTCTTAAAAGTGTATTTTTTTAATTAAATTTTGGCTGCTTTAACGGCAAATTTTTTATTTCTGCAAATCGCGGACAGCTATTTTTCAAGCGGGTAAAGATAAAGTTTGTTGTTGCTGATTGCAAAATAAGACGAAGTGTTTTTATCCACAATTTCGCAATCATCACACTGAAATAAAATATCCTGCTGATTACCAGAAATTTGTGAAACAGCATTTTGACCGATCACTAAAATTTGGTCATTTTCACGCCGAAGTTTTCTTGAATTTTTAGCCGTTATTTCGGCTAATTTTTCCGATTTGAAATTATAGATTTCAAGTTTATTTTTAAAGAGCAAATAAAGCTTTTTATCGTACACGATCATGTCCAAAATCTCATCGAAATCGAAGTTTAAAGGAAATTTATTTAAAACTTTATCGTCGCGGAAATGGTATTGAATTAAATTTCGGGAACTTGCGTCCAGAAGCCAGATTTGCTGTAAATCTTCGGCGTAAGCAGCTTTAATGAAACCAAATTTTTGCTGAAACTTTACGGTCTGAATTTCTGCCAGGTTTTTATCGAAAAATTTCATTTCCTGTGCATTTTCGGAAAAAGACGGAATATTCAGCGGATTTTGCACCGACTGAATTTTGAACGGAAAAGTCAGCCGCAACTGCGCGCTTAATTTTCCGATTGAATCGTATTTCATCAAACTGAAATCAGCACTTCGGTAGAAATAAAAATTACCGTAATCATCTGCGAAAAAATCTTTCGTTTCCGGTAAATTTTCAGCGATTAAAACCGCTTTTTTCTGCGCCGAAACCGAAGTGAAGAAAAGCAAAAGAGCAAAAAATATGATTTTCATTAAACTAAAAAATTTGCCCTTTTAACGGGGAATTATTTGATTTTAACTTCGTAAATCGTCGGCCAGTTTTTTCCGGTCACGAGCATGTTTTCACCTTTAAAAGTAATTCCGTTTAAAACAGAATCGGTGTCCGTTTCGTGTTTTTTCGCGATTTCCGAGAAATCAAATTTCCCGACAACTTCGCCATTTTTCGGGTTAATCTTCAAAATAATCGGTTTCTGCCAAACATTAGAATAGATAAATCCGTCGTGAAATTCCAGCTCGTTCAGTTGGTCGTAAGCTTCGGTGTTGCCGGCAACCGAAATATAGCGCACCATTTTTGACGGATCATTCACATCCAGAAAATAAATATTTTTCGTACCGTCAGACGCGATGAGATTTTTACCGTCGTAAGTCAATCCCCAACCTTCGCCCATCACGTTCGGATAGTCGAATTCGCTCAAAAATTTGAACGAATTTTTATCGTAGATAAAGCCTTTTTTATTTCTCCAGGTCAGCTGATAAATTTTATCACCGACGATGGTACAACCTTCAGAAAAAACGTCTGAAGCCTGCGGCGCCTCGTTCAAAGCATTTGTCGTTCCAAGCGTATATTTTAAAATTCGGGATTCCCCAAACTGTCCTTCAGATTCGTAAATCGTATTTCCTTCCAACTCAAATCCCTGCACGAAATTATTCGGGTCGTGTGGATATTCTTTTACAATTTCGTAAGTCAAAATAGCTTCCGGATTTTTCGCAAAAACATTGATGGTGGCATCCTGCGTTAAAATTTCGCCGCCTTTCTTTTTAATATTAAAAGTCACCGCATTATCTCCAAGTGTAAAAAATTCGGGTTCTACAACGAGTTTATCGGTTTCTTTATCGCCAAAGCTAATGGTAATGCTTTCCGCGTTTTCAAGCACTTTTGCCGGCAAATCCAGCTTGTCACCGAAATGATAACCTTTGCTTTCCATCGACAGGTTGTAATCGTTCAAAGTGTTTAGAACTTCCTTGTCGTTGTTACAGGAAAACAGAAAAATAAGGGCAAAAAGGGCGGAAAAAATTCGAAGTTTCATTGAATAAAATTTTTTTCAAAAATACTGAATTTAATCAAGAATAATTTGCGCAACATTTTTCCACACCGACTTCTGCGGAAATAATATTTATCTTTGCCTTGCTTATCAAACTAAACATGAAAAAAACAGTCATTTTCCTGCTAATTTCCTCGGGATTTTTTTCCGCGCAGCAAGCTACAAAACAAGACACTTTAAAAGGTTCCAACACCGAGTTCCGTAATTTTTGGGACGTTAAAAAGTACGAGATTTCTGTAGAGCCGAAGTTTGCTGACCAGTCGGTTTCCGGCACGAATAAAATTACTTTTGAAATCCTACGCGATGTTACCAATCCGGTTTTCCAGATTGATTTACAGCAACCGATGGATTATAAAATCATCGATTCTGATGAAAAGTTATGTTCCTCAAAACGCGACGGAAATTTTATTTTCATCGAAACCAAACGCACCTATAAAAAAGGAGAAAAACACTCTTTTACCCTGCAATTTTTTGGAAAACCAACCGTGGCGAAAAATGCGCCCTGGGACGGTGGCTGGGTTTT
Source organism: Kaistella treverensis (assembly GCF_900114045.1). Classification (GTDB taxonomy): domain Bacteria; phylum Bacteroidota; class Bacteroidia; order Flavobacteriales; family Weeksellaceae; genus Kaistella; species Kaistella treverensis. The sequence continues at coordinate 295,826 of NZ_FORQ01000001.1, read as the reverse complement.
CAAAAAAGACGAAAACGGCAACCCGTGGATGTCTGTCGCGCAGGAAGGAATTGGCGCTTCGGTTTGGTTGCCCTCAAAAGATCTTTGGAGCGATGAGCCGGACAATGGAATGGTGATGAACATCATCACGCCAAAAGATTTGATCGGCGTTGGTAACGGCCGCTTGATTTCTCAAAAAACAGAAAAAGACAAAAATGTCTTCACCTGGGAAGTAAAAAATCCCATTAACCTCTACTCCATTGTGCCGAATGTTGGGAAATATGTAAATTTCAAAGATTCTTACGCCGGCGAAAAAGGCGCGCTGGATTTGGATTATTGGGTTTTGGACTATAATCTTGACAAGGCTAAAAAGCAGTTCACCCAAGTAAAACCGATGATGAAAGCCTTTGAATATTGGTTCGGGCCGTATCCATTTTATGAAGATTCTTATAAATTAATTGAAACACCGTATTTGGGGATGGAACATCAAAGTGGTGTCGGCTACGGAAATCATTATGAAAATGGTTATTTAGGGCGCGATTTATCGGGAACTGGCGTTGGTTTAAGTTGGGATTTCATCATCATTCATGAAAGCGGCCACGAATGGTTTGCGAACAATATTACGGCGAAAGAAAAAGCGGATATGTGGGTTCATGAAGGTTTCACGAACTATTCTGAAACATTATTTGTGGAAAATTTCATCGATAAAGGTTCGGCGGAAAAATATGTGGTGGGAATCCGGAGAAACATCAGAAATGATGAACCGATTATCGGGAAATATGGAATTGCAAAATCCGGAAGCGGCGACATGTATTATAAGGGTGCGAATATGCTTCACACGATTCGCCAAATTATCAATGATGATGTGAAGTTCCGGGAAATTTTACGTGGCTTGAACCGGGATTTTTATCATCAAACCGTAACATCAAAACAGGTTGAAAATTATATTTCCGAAAAATCCGGCATCGATTTTTCTACTGTTTTCGACCAATATTTGCGCACCACTCAAATCCCGACTTTGCAATATTCACAGAAGGGAAATACTATGAAATTCCGGTATGATGCCGCGGTGAAGAATTTAACACTGCCAATTAGAATTAATGAAAATCAGGAAATCAAACCGACAGACAAATGGCAGACTGTAAAGTTGGCTTCCGCTGAACCAGTAAAATTTGATGAAAATTATTACATTTATTATTCTGCAGAAAAATAAATTTTACCGGCATTTTGCCCGATTTTTTAAAATAGAAAAATACCGCCTTTTAAGCGGTATTTTTTTGGTTTTAGCTGAATTAGGAATTCCGTATCATAATCCGGAAAGTGGTTCCTGCGCCGGGCGCGGTCGCTGCAATTTTAATATCGCCGCGGTGATATTCCTTCACCACACGGCGCGCCAACGAAAGTCCGAGACCCCAACCTCTTTTTTTCGTGGAATAACCTGCTTTAAAGGCGTTTCGCGCCTGTGAACTCGTCATTCCCGAACCGGAATCTTTTACATCTATTATCGTCGTATTATTTTTTTCGTACAGCTCAATTTCTAGGCGGCCTTCCCCTTTCATTGCATCTACGGCGTTTTTCACCATATTTTCTATCACCCAGCTCATCAAAATCCGATTGTGCGGAATCAGCAGCTGTTGTTTCGGCAAGACGAGCATGAATTTTACTTTTCTGGAAATTCTGGACTTTAAATAATCGTAATTCTGCTGCACGGTTTCATTGATATTCAAATCGTTCAGCTCCGGCACAGACCCGATTTTTGAAAATCTTTCCGAAATTGTTTTCAGGCGGTTAATATCATTTTCAATTTCTTTTACACCAACGCTGTGTTCGTTTTCCATACGAAGAATTTCAATCCAGCCAATCATTGATGATAATGGTGTTCCAATTTGATGCGCAGTTTCTTTCGCTAAACCGGCCCAAACATAACCTTCATCGGTTTTTTTGATCGTTCGTAAAAACCAGAAAGAAAAAAAGATGTACGACAAGATCAAAAGTCCCAAAATATACGGCGTATACCGCAGATTATTCAGCAAGTTGGAGTTGGTATAAAATACATATTGGTTATTTCCGTCGGGCATTTGCAGTTCAATTGGTTTGTAGGAACTTTCCATCTGCCGCAGCAGCGCCAGCATTTTTTCCGGGTCTTTCCGTATGTTTTCCGGAATATTTATCTGAAAACCTTCACCATCAATTGGTACTTTATTTTTATCGGTAACAATAACAGGAATGGTATTGTTGGTTTTGGTGATCTGCAGAATTAGATCTAAAGTCATCGGATCTTCGATGATTTCTTCCTGCTGATATTTTATAGCTGTCGCGAAAAGTTCAATACGTTTGATTTCCTCTTTCCGTAAATAATCAATAAGAACAATCGATGCCACAACGACCGCAGCCACCGCCGAAGTCAGCAGAAGATAAATGATCCAGTTGTTGAATTTCGATAAAATATTCCGCTGTTTCATGGTTTTTTTGCTATTTCAATGGACTTAAAACCTGGTACAGCGCGTCGCTGATGTTGCTTCCCTGATAATTATTGATGATGATTGCAAAAACATACTTTTTACCGTCGCGCGAAGTCTGGTAACCCGCGAATGACTTGGTGTCTTTCATAGTGCCGCTTTTCATTTTCATGCCGTTTCCCTGCGTTGGGAATCCTTCAAAAAATTCGGGGAACCACGGCTGTTTTTTGCTGTAAATTAAAGCCTGAACTTCGGCGCGCGCTGAGACGTAATTTTGTGGTGAAAGTCCGCTGCCGTCCGCGAAATTAATCATCGATGCCTGGATTCCTTTTCCTTTCCAGAAGTCTTTGAGATATGAAATTCCCGAATCGAAACTGCCGTCGCGCTTTTTTTCTTTTGCTAAAGTTTTAATTAAAGTTTCGCCGTACAAATTCACGCTTTTTCGCATAAACCAGAAAATTATTTTGTCTAACGTTGGCGATTTATATTCAAGCAAAATATGAGTTTTAGAAAAATTTGCCGTTTTCTCCCCTAAAATTTTTTGTTCGGAAACCGTTATTATTTTTCCTTTTAAATCAATTTTTGAAGTTTTCAGCCAATCACCAATTTCATTTCCAAAAGTCAAAGGCGGATTGGGCATCGCACCGGAAACGGTAATGGATTTTGCAGGCAATTTCCCATTTATATAAGCCACATCAGAATGTGGTGCTGTAAAAATCAAACTTTGATCTGAACTTCCTGAAACGCTAACTTCGTTTACCCATTGAACATTCGGCAATTCTACATTGGTGTTTTTCAGTTTCCCGTTCACCATTTCCATGTCGAACTGGTTTTCGCGCCAGTTTACGCCCCAAACGCCGGCACCGTAGTAATTTCCGAGATCATTCCACGGCCAGCCGCCCGGCACGGTTTGAAAATCAAAATAAGAATCATCGATAATGAGGTTTCCGGTTACTCGCGAAATTCCTTTGTCTCTCAGCGCCTGCAACAGTTTTTGCTTGAAATTTTCGGGTTTGTAACCGTCGTAACGCCAGCTTCCCAAAGTAGGATCGCCGTTTGAAGTTAAATATAAGTCACCGTTTATAGTGCTGCCGGACACCGTTCCGTTATACTGCAGTGTGGTGGTATACTGAAAATCTTTACCTAAAGTTTCCAGCGCGGCCGCGGCTGTGAAAATTTTCTGCGTCGATGCGGTGGAAAGTCCTTTATTTCCGTTGTATTCGTAAACAAAATTTCCGTCTTCATCGGCCACATAGAAAGAAAGATTCGCTGAATAGGCTGCATCTGAGCTTAATAATTTCCGGGTTGTATCGTCTAATTTTTGCGAAATAGTCTGCGAAAAACAAATTTGCGAAATCAAAAGCAAAGCGGGAATCAGTCTCTTCATAAAAATTTTATTTCAAATATAAAGAAATTAAAAATTCGGTATAATTAAAATACGGTTATTCCACTCCAAAGGCACTGTTAAAAATAAAAATATTTGACGTTTTTATTGCATTTTTAATAATTAAAACGTAAACTTTGTACATAAAATCTAATTAATCACACAATGACATCAATTATTACCGGCTTATTCAGAAGCCAAAGCCTGGCACCCATTATTGCCTTAGATTTAGAGACCGCTGGTGTTAAAAAATCATCTTACATTTTGTACTTACACCCCATCGCTAAAGAAATTAAAACCTCGCTCTGGAATTATTTTTTCAAAGACAACCTAATTTTGCAGGACGACAGTTTGGTCGTAAGTGTAAAAGCGAAAACACCAGAACGTAAAGAAAGTGTACAGTGCATTTTCTGCGGACATGAATGTTTGGTTCAAAACTATTTTGAAAATATTAAATTTAAAGATGCGCGTTCGCTAGAATATTTACACAGACTTGCTGCCATCCGCGCAAAAGCTCAAATTTATTCTGTGCCGCCAACACACCATCACATTTCGCACGAAGGAATGAGCTCCGAAATTAACTTTGGCAGAGCCTGATTTTTTCAGTATGAAAACTACGCCGTAGGCCATTTTCCATTTAAAAACGGTTACGAACAGTTCATGTTTTTTTTCTTATTTTCGTAACTTAATTGCAGTGGATAAATGGTTTACGATTTAGAACAGGAAAACAAAGAAATTCTGGCAAGGTACAGGGATTTGATTACCAATACGTACCGAAACTTAGATGAGGAGCAAAATAAACTCATCCGGAAAGCCTTTGATATTGCGTTGGATGCTCACAAAGATCAGCGCCGCAAAACCGGTGAACCGTATATTTATCACCCGATTGAAGTTGCTAAAATCGTAGCCAACGAAATTGGTTTGGGAGCAACTTCAATCGCTTGCGCGCTTTTGCACGACGTCATAGAAGATTCCGATTACACTTACGAAGATTTACAAAAGATCTTCGGAAAAAAAATTGCGGATATCGTAAATGGTCTGACCAAAATTTCGGTCATGAACCACCAGAATATTTCCATCCAATCCGAAAATTACCGAAAGTTATTGCTGACTTTATCTGAAGATTTCCGCGTTATTTTAATTAAAATCGCTGACCGGCTGCACAACATGCGTACGCTGGACAGCATGACGCCCGAAAAACAGAAAAAAATTGCCTCGGAAACCGTTTATATTTATGCACCACTCGCACACCGTTTGGGACTTTATAATATTAAATCGGAGCTTGAAGATTTATCGCTAAAGTTCAATAATCCAGAAGTTTACAATGAGATTTCGGAGCAGTTAAAATCTGCAAAAGAAAACCGCGAAAAATATATTGAAGAATTCCGGAAAGAAGTTTCCGTTCAGCTGGAAGCCGAAGGTTTAAATGTTTCCATCAAAGGCCGCGCAAAAGCAATTTCATCGATTTACCGGAAAATGCTGAAACAGGGGGTAACTTTCGATGAGGTTTTCGATAATTATGCGATTCGGATTATTTATAGATCTGATGCTAAAAACGAGAAATTTCTCGCCTGGAAAATTTATTCCATCGTAACAGATTTATACCACAGCAATCCGCACCGTATGCGAGACTGGATTTCACGGCCGCGTTCAACAGGCTATGAAAGTTTGCATTTAACAATTTTGGGCCCGGATAAAAGATGGATTGAAGTGCAGATCCGTTCCGAAAGAATGGATGATATTGCGGAAAAAGGCGTTGCAGCACATTATAAATATAAAGAAGGTTTTAACCAGAATCAGGATGAGAAAAATTTCGAAACCTGGGTCGCAGAAATCCGTGAAGTGCTGGAAAATCAGCAATCGCTTTCAACAACCGAATTGCTTGATGATATTAAATTAAACCTTTATTCCAAAGAAGTTTTCGTCTTCACGCCGAAAGGTGAAATCAAGATTTTACCGATAAACTCTACCGCTTTAGACTTTGCTTTTTCGGTACACTCCGATCTAGGAACCAAATGTCTCGGCGCGAAAGTCAATGGAAAATTGGTGCCGATTTCTTATGTTTTGAAAAACGGCGATCAGGTGGATATTTTGTCCTCACAAAACCAAAAGCCGAAAGCCGACTGGTTGGAATTTGTGGTGACGTCGAAAGCAAAATCCAAAATAAAAGCCATTTTAAACTCGGAAAAAAACCAGCTTTCCGAAGAAGGAAAAGAAATTCTGCAGCGCAAAATGCGTCACGCGAAAATCAATTTCAATGATGAGGAGATCAATAAAATGCAGAAGTTTTTCGGCTTAAAATCTTCGCAGGAACTCTTCCTGAAATTTCAAAACGGTCAACTCGACATTAGCGATATTAAAAAATATACTGAAGGAAAAGGAATTTTCAGCAATATTTTGCAGCGTTTCCGCAAGTCGCCGGAAAAAAATACCATTTACGAAGAGACACCCGCCACCAATTTAGATATGATTGTTTTCGGGAAAGATGAGGAAAAAATGAACTACTCTTTCGCTAAATGTTGTACAGTTATTCCAGGAGATAAAATTTTCGGGTTCATCACGATTTCGGAAGGAATTAAAGTCCACAACGACAATTGCCCCAACGCTGTAAACCTTCGTGCCCAGTACGATTACCGCGTTTTACCGGCGAAATGGGTAAATGAGGAAAGCTTCCGAAACCGAATTAAAATCGAGATTGAAGGTCTTGACAGAATGGGAATGATTAACGACATTACTGCCGTCATCAGCAACAACATGAACATGGACATGAAAAGTATGTCTATCGAATCCAATAACGGAATTTTCCTCGGGAATATCAACCTTGAAGTGAAAAACCGCAGTCAGCTTGACGAAACCTTCAAGCAGCTAAAAAACATCAACGGCGTTTCACGCATCAAACGACTTTAATATTTAAATTTTTCCATGCTCATCACCGATTATTTTAAAAAATTCCTCCACAGTTCACAATCTTCCGGCATTTTGCTGATTTTATGCGTTTTGATCTCGCTTTTCATCGCAAACTCTTCGATGGGCGAAGCTTTTCAAAACCTTTTAGATACCAAAATTGGCACTGAACTTTTTCATCTGAATTACCCAGTCAGTATCTGGATTAATGACGGTTTAATGGCTGTTTTTTTCCTTTTGGTCGGTTTGGAAATTAAGCGTGAAATAGTTGAAGGCGAGCTTTCAAGTTTCAAATCTGCATCATTACCAATTGTTGCGGCGTTGGGCGGAATGGTAGTTCCGGCACTGATTTACGTACTTTTTAACCAAGGAACAGATTATGCAAACGGTTGGGCAATTCCGATGGCAACAGACATTGCTTTTTCTCTTGCAATTATTTCGATGTTAGGAAAACGCGTGCCGCTTTCTTTAAAAATATTTCTTGCAGCACTGGCGATTGTAGATGATTTGGGCGCTATTTTAGTGATTGCGATTTTCTACACTGACCAGATTAACTGGATGTATTTAGGTCTCAGCGCGCTGATGGTAGCAATTCTGGTGACTTTTAACTTACTGAATAAAGTCAGACATTTTTGGTACGTAATACCAGGAATTTTTCTGTGGTATTTCATGCATAATTCCGGGATCCACGCTACAATTGCCGGCGTCGTTCTGGCATTCACCATTCCCACAAATACCTCCGCGACGGTGAGTTCACCTCTCGAAGAAATGGAGCATAAACTGCATCTGCCGGTAAACTTCCTCATCATGCCGATTTTTGCGCTTGCAAACACCAACATTATGTTTAAAGAAGGCATGGTTGACGGTTTATTTTCGAATTTCGGTTATGGGATAATTTTTGGGCTCTTTTTTGGCAAAATTTTAGGAATTAACCTGTTCTCGTGGATTTTCATTAGACTAAAAATCAGCTCTTTACCAGACAAAAGTTCGTGGTCGCAAATGCTGGGCGCCGGACTTTTAGCCGGAATCGGTTTTACAATGTCGATTTTTATTTCGCTGTTATCCTTTAAAGGAAATCCGGAAATTCAGGATGAAGCGAAATTTGCCATTTTGGTCGCCTCCGTTTTATCCGGATTTGCTGGTTTTTCGCTTTTGAAATATATCGGCAAAAAGAAGGAAGCGCTTGAAGAGGAATAATTACTGAACCGTAATGTGGTGATGATCTTCAAGATCGTCGTTGATTGCCATTTGTTCTTTGGTGATCTGCAGACTATTGGTGTAGATTTCATCGGCGATCATTTTTTCAACCCGAACTTTTTTAATAGCAATGTTCAGCTCATTACCGAGCAGAATTAAAACAATGTTGATATTCACCCAGATCATCACCAGAATAATGGTCCCGATCGAACCGTAAAGCACGTTGTACCGCGCAAAGTTCCGCACATAAATGGCAAAAAAGTAGGTTACAACTACAAATAAAATCGTGGTTAAAATAGCGCCGGGAATTGCCTGCTTAAATGAAGTAATTTTCAGACAGCCAACCCAGTAAAACAAGCCGAGTAAAATAAAATAAAATACCGGGAAAGAAATAAATCCGATAATTTTCGACATATTATTTACGAACCACGAAATATTGATTTCTGGCGTAAAAAGTTTCAGCACCACCTCGCTGTAGTACACGCCCAAAAGCGAAACCACAATCAGCAAAATAAACGCAATGGTTATCCCAAACGCGACCAAATATTCTTTCACCACGCCGCGTTGCAGATTGGTGTGAATATTAAAACCATTAATTAACGAGTGCGTGCCATTTACCGCGAAAACCATCGCGAAAATAATGGTTAGATTGCTGATGTTTTTAATATTTGGAAGGATAAAATTCTGGATATAACCCGTTACATCTTTCTGGATGTGCGCCGGTAAAATATTGTTCATCAGAACCTCGAAAATGTAAAACTGAAGTTTATCGTAATGCGGCAAATAAGGCAGCATCGACAATAAAAAAAGTATGAAAGGAAAAAGACTCAGGAAAAAACTCCAGGAAATGCTTGCGGCGCTGCGGCCAATCTGCATTTTAAAAACGCCCTCACCATATATTTCGAACATTTTCAGCAGAGAAATCCCTAAAAATGGAATATGAATTTCATCCAGAAAGTCCCGTATTTTAATGATGAATCTAGGAGTTTTAATACCCATTAATTTATATTTGCAAAACAAAGATATGAAATGCGAATTAATTTAGTGTGCATGGGCAAAACGGCTGATAAGGAAATCGCCTCGCTTCTGAAATATTACGAAAACCGGCTGCCCAAATACTGGAACTTCGAATTGGTGGAAATCAGCGATGTTAAAAATGCCAAAAACCTCACACCCGAACTTCTGAAAAAAGAAGAAGCAAAATTATTTCTGAATTTCATTGAAAACTCCGACTATGTTGTAATTCTGGACGAAAAAGGTTCGCAATGGACCAGCCGCCAGTTCGCCGGAAAAATAGACCAGTGGATGTCTGCCAGCATTAAGAAAGTCGTTTTCATTGTTGGCGGCGCTTATGGCTTTTCCGATGAAATTTATTCCCGCGCGAACGAAAAAATTTCACTTTCGAAAATGACTTTTACCCACCAAATGATCCGGCTTTTTTTCCTCGAACAAATTTACCGCGCCGACCAGATTCTTCAGGGAAAACCGTATCATAACGATTAGCGCAAAATTTTCAATTCAAATTTCTCTTTCAAAAAAATTTCCCGCTAAAAGCACCAATTTTTCCAAATTACCAACTTCCACCTAAATCCTTATTTAATAATGGTTTGTGGTACATTTTTTTCTGTATAGCGAAAAAAATAAATTATGGCTCTGGAAAATCTCGATAATTACGCTAAATTTTTTGCATTTATTCTAAAATATTATAACAGTGATGTTGTAAAATCCACCACAGAAACTGCTTTAGGCGAAACTGATCCGACTGAAAAATCGCAGGATTTCTCCCAAAAACCGGAAGAATTGGTGGAAGATTTAAAAAAAATGGGTCCAACTTTCGTAAAACTGGGCCAGCTCCTTTCCACAAGACCCGATTTACTGCCCGACAATTATCTCGAAGCACTCGCTGATTTGCAGGACGACGTGGAAACCATTTCGTATCAAGAAGTTGAAAAGATTTTCGAGGAAGAAATTGGTGTAAGCATCAGCAAAGCTTTTGTGGATTTCAATCAGGAGCCGCTTGCAAGCGCTTCCATTGGCCAGGTTCATCGCGCGACGCTGCATTCCGGACGCGAAGTTGCAGTGAAAATTCAGCGGCCAGGCGTTCGGAAGAACTTTATTTCAGATCTTGAAACTTTGCAAAAAATGGCCGATTTAGCCGTTAATTATTCTAAAGGTGCCCGGAAATATGCGCTGGATAATGTAGTAGAAGAGTTGCGCTTTATATTGTTGAATGAACTTGATTATAATAAAGAAGCACAAAATCTTTTAACCTTAAGAGAAAATCTGAAGAAATTCAAAAACCTGCTGATTCCCGCGCCAGTGAAAGAATATTCCTCGTCAAAAGTACTGACGATGGATTACATCGAAGGTAAAAAAATCACCTCACTTGGTAATCTAAAAAAAGTTGAAACCGATTTTACGCCGATCATAGATGATTTGGTGGAAGCGTATTTACAGCAAATTGTGGTTGATGGTTTTGCACATGCGGATCCGCATCCGGGAAATATTCACCTCACGCCAGACAATAAAGTAATTTTGATGGATTTGGGCATGGTGGCGAAATTCAGCCCGCAAATGATGGAAAAAATTATGATGTTGATGGTGAGCATCAGCAAAAAAGATGGCGATGCCATGGCTGATGCGCTGCTGGAAATGAGCGACTTCGATTACGACAAAACCAAAATCGCAAGTTTCCGTAAAAACATCAACCGACTGGTTTTAGAAAGTACAAGTACCGCTGCGGAAGACATGGAAACCGGCCGCATTGTCCTGCAAATGAACCGAATTGCTGCAAATGACGAAATTAAAATAGCGGTGGAGCTAAATATTTTAGGTAAAATTTTGCTGAATCTGGACCAAATTATTGCCGTACTTACACCAAAATACGATCTTCAACAAGCAATTCGCCGCTTTATGGAAAAAATGGTGAATAAGCGGATGAAAAGCGAGCTGAAACCCGAAAACCTCTATGGTTTTCTGCTCGACAACAAAAAACTGGTGGAAAATTTGCCGAGCCGTTTAAATAAAATTACCGAAAATCTCGCCAATAATCAGTTTGAAATTAAAATCCAGGCGCTGGATGAAAAACGCCTCACCGACGGTTTTCAGAAAATCGCGAACCGAATTACGGTCGGCTTAATTATCGCCGCCATGATTATCGGAGCTGCACTTCTGATGCGGATTCCATCTGCTTTCACCATTTTGGGGTACGGCGTTTTGCCGTTTATTTTCTTTTTAATTGCGATTAGCCTTGGACTTTTTTTGGTGTACAATATTATGTTCAAGGACGAAAGTTTTAAAGAACAGAAAAAATAAGCTGCTTTAACGGCAAATTTTTTCCTTTTAAAAAAGTTATTCTTTCGGATAACTTTTTTCTTTATTTAAATCCTTATTTTTGCTGCGATGCGAGATTTAAGCCTTCGGACAGTTACGGTGATGCGGTATATTTTGCCTTTGCGCGAGGGCGGCTCTTTGCCGGCTTTGGCGGAAGCGGACGACGATTTTAAATATGTTTTAAAGTTTCGCGGCGCGGGCCATGGCGTGAAAATGCTTATTTCTGAACTTTTGGGCGGAAAAATTGCGCAGGTTTTAGGTTTGCCTTTACCGGAACTAGTTTTCGCGAATTTGGATGTAGATTTTGGCCGAACCGAAGCTGATGAAGAGATTCAGGATCTGCTGAAGTTTTCCGAAGGTCTGAATTTGGGACTTCATTTTCTTTCCGGCGCTATCGCCTACGATCCTTCGGTGAAAATTGATTCGCTTTTGGCCTCAAAAATCGTGTGGCTGGATGCGTATATTACCAATATTGACCGCACTTTTAAGAATACGAATCTGCTGATGTGGCATAAAGAGCTTTGGGTTATCGACAATGGCGCGTCGCTATATTTTCACCATTCCTGGATGAATTTTGAAAAGCATGCGCTGAGTCCTTTTCCGTATATTAAAGATCACGTTTTGCTGTCGCAAGCCACGAAACTCCATGAAGCGGATGCATTTGCAAAATCGGTTTTAAGCGACGAAATATTAAAGGAAATCGTAGAGCTCATTCCGTTGGAATGGCTGGATTGGGCTGATACAGACGATTCGCCGGAACAGATTAAAGAAGTGTATTACAATTTTCTGAAAACGCGCCGTGACCACTCGGTAAACTTTCTAAACGAAGCCAAAAATGCAAGAGGTTAAAATTTACGAATACGCGGTAATACGGCTTGTACCGAAGGTTGAAAGGGAAGAATTTTTCAACATCGGGCTGATTATGTTTTCGAAAAAAGAAAAATATATCCGTTTTGAATTTCATTTATGTCCCGATAAATTCCGGTTGATGCATTCAAAACTGGATTATGACGATGTGCAGAAAAACCTGGAAAATTTCCAGCATGTTGCTAACGGTGACAAAGCCGGTGGCGAAATTGCAACTTTCGATATTCCGGAAAGATTTCGCTGGCTGACGGCAGTTCGCAGTTCTGTTATCCAGACTTCGCGGCCGCACCCGGGAAAAGCTTCTGATTTAAATGCAACTTTCGACAGGTTGTTCGAAGAATTGGTAAAATAGAAAAATCCGGTCTTTTAGCACGGAATTTTTTATTGTTGATTTTGCTCTTGCTAAAACTTAATCCAAAACTATTTCAGAAAAAAACTGCCAACTAAAGCGGAATTTTTTAAAAATTTAAAAACGAAAAAATTTGCCCTTAAAGCACTAAATTTTTGTCAGCTTCGCGAATTTTAAAATTAAATTCTTTTCGCCTTCGTGCTGAAATTTCACTTTTGCTTTAATATTCTGCGGATCGGTTCCATCAAGGAAAATAACTTCGCCCACACCGAAACGATCGTGTCTTACCTGATCGCCCACTTCAATATCCTGAGACGACGCGCCACTGGGATTGATAATTCGCGCTGTTGCGACAGGTTTTAAATTCTGCGGCACGGACAACGGTTCGTTTCTTTCGATGGATTTTTTCGGTTCTTTCTTTTTGAAAAAACGCGGTTCTGATAAATCATCATCAAAAATATTGGATTTCAAACCGGAATGATTTACAAATCGGCTTTCCACCGCCGGATTTATATATTCCAGATATTTTTCATCAACTTCACTTAAAAATCTGGACGGTTCTGCGTCGGTAATTTTTCCCCACTGAAAACGCGAAATTGCATACGTGAAAAACGCCTGCTTTTCTGCGCGCGTAAGTGCAACATAGAACAAACGGCGCTCTTCTTCGATTTCCTCGCGCGTGGACGAACTCATAAAGCTCGGGAATAAATTTTCTTCCAAACCAACCAAGTGTACCACGGGAAATTCCAAACCTTTTGAAAGGTGAATGGTCATCAATGAAACTTTGTCGCCATCATCATTTTTGTCGGTTTGCGTGTCCGCGGAAAGCGCGATATTTTCAAGGAAATTGGACAACGACGGATCTCCATCATCCAACTGCTGCTGTTCTTCGATAAAACCCTGCATGGAGTTCATCAATTCCTGGACGTTTTCTACGCGGGAAATACCTTCGGGCGTTTGATCGTCTTTTAAAAACTTAATCATTCCCGTTCTTTTCGCGACTTCCATTGCGACGTTGTAGGCGTTTTCGGTTTTCAACATGACCTGAAAAGCTTTGATCATCGACCAGAAATCTGATAGTTTGGTCAGAATTCCGTTGTTTAAACCGATGTTTGGCGCATAAAATCCGAGGTTATCCAAAACCTGCGAGACCGAAACATTCTTGCTGTCGGCAAAGACAATCAGTTTATTTTGCGTTGTTTCGCCAATGCCACGTGCGGGATAATTGATAATTCGTGTTAAGGCTTCGGAATCGTTTTCGTTGATTAATAACCGCAAATACGCGACTAAATCTTTAACTTCTTTTCTTTGGTAAAAAGACAGTCCGCCGTAAACGCGGTACGGTATATTTTTACGGCGCAATGCATCTTCGAAAGCGCGCGTCTGCGAATTGGTGCGGTAAAGTATTGAAAAATCGGTGAATTTTCGCTGCGCAGAATTGTGCTGTTCCCAGATGTTGGAGGCCACAAAATTGGCTTCATCAGCATCGGAAAGTGCGCGGTAAACTTTTATTTTATCGCCTTCTTCGTTATCACTGAAAACGTTTTTTGCAAACTGCTGCACGTTTTTCGAAATGACGACATTTGACGCATTCACAATGTTTTGCGTGGAGCGGTAATTCTGTTCGAGTGAAACCGTAATTGCGTCCGGGTAATCTTTTTTGAAATTTAAAATATTGTAAATATTCGCGCCACGGAAGGAATAAATGGATTGTGCATCGTCCCCTACCACGCAGATATTTTCAAACTTTGAAGCCAAAGCTTTGATAATCAAATACTGCGAATGGTTGGTATCTTGGTACTCGTCCACCAAAATATAACGGAACCTGTCCTGATATTTCGCGAGCACTTCGGGAAAGCGAGTTAGTAATTCATTGGTTCGTAATAGCAAATCATCGAAATCCATTGCGCCGTTGCGGAAACAGACTTCCACATATTTCTGGTAAATCGCGCCGATTAATTTCATGTTTGCGCGTTCATCAGCTTCGATAAGCTCTGGATTATTGTAATATGCCTTTACCGTAATCAGGTTGTTTTTGTATGACGAAATCCGCGCCTGAACTTTTTTAGGTTTATATAAATCGGAATCAACATTCAGCTCCTTTAAAACTTTTTTGATGACATTCAGCGAGTCCTGGGAATCGTAAATGGTAAAGTTTGAAGGGAAACCTAAATAATGCGCTTCGGAGCGTAAAATTCTGGCAAAAACAGAGTGAAAAGTTCCCATCCACAAAGATTTTGCTTCGCTTTGTCCCACGACTTTCGCGATACGTTCTTTCATTTCTTTCGCCGCTTTATTGGTAAAAGTAAGCGCAAGAATATTAAAAGGATCAACCAGATTGGTAATGAGGTGCGCAATTCTCATGGTGAGCACGCGCGTTTTACCAGACCCGGCGCCGGCAAGCACCATCAGCGGTCCTTCGAGCGTGGTCACGGCTTCATATTGAGGTTCATTCAGTCCTTCTAGGTAATCCATCTGCATTTTTTATAATCTTCAAATTTAGGGATTATTTAGAAATTAGTTGTAGTTGTAACAGTAGTGCAAAAGTTAAAATTCGGGTATTTTTCGCCAATCGAATAAAAGGGCATAATTCTTGAGTAATTGTCAGTACAAAACACAAAAATTTACCACTATGTCAGAAAATATATTATCTCTTGAAGACCTTAAATTTCTGGAAGTCCTGTATCATAAATACGGTCTGGAATTTATAAAATGTGACGAAGCGGGAATTAAAATTAACAACCAGGAGCAAATCTCGCAGGCGAAATCTATTGATTCCTACGATAATATGAGTTACATCGCACAAATTTCTAATAAATTAAAATACCGTTTGGATTCTAACTTTCAGCTGAATTTTTCGCGTGGATTTAATTTCGATTTACAGAGAATTTAAGAATTAGCACAGAACATAAAATAAGGCAATCTTTACAGGTTGTCTTTTTTTGTCTTATGATGCCAGTTGCTGCACCGCATTAATAATATCATCAATCTCGAATGGCTTCGCAATGAATGCGTTGGCGCCAGATTCAAGAGCAGTATGTTCCAGACCGCGGCTTGCGGACATTATTACCACAGGAATATTTTTAGTTCGTTCGTTTTCCTTTAATTTTTTACAGATATCCCGGCCATCTTCGCCGGAAAGCCACATATCTAACAGAATGATATTTGGTTCGTACGATTGTTCTACTAATCCGAAAATTTCGGAACCTCTTTCGAAGGTGTTTACTTCAAAACCTTCAAAATCCAACATTGTTCCTAAAGAATCCAGAATGGCAACATCATCGTCGATAATTACTATTTTTTTAGAAATCATTTTTTTTACGCTTAACTATTAACTTTAGGTAGAGAAAAACAGAAAGTTGATCCGTGGTTTAAAACACTTTTAACAGAAATATTACCGTGTGATCTTTCAACAATCTGCGAAGAAATGTACAAACCGAGACCTAAACCCGGAAATGTACTTTGTTCGTCGCCGCTTACGCGATAATACTGTTCGAAAACCCTGTTTTTTTTATCTTCAGCCATCCCGATCCCGAAATCCTGTACAGACAATTCCACATAATTGTCGGTGTCTGTAACAGTGACCATAATGGTATCCGCTTTAGGCGAATATTTTATGGCATTGGAGATGAGATTGGAAATGACCTGACCTATTCGATCCCTGTCTGCAAAAACCATACCTACTGGTTTGGTATGCAGATCAATTTTATATGCTGTGGACATTTGTTGCTCCTCAATCACTTCTATGACGAGCTTTTCAAAGTCGAAAACATCTTCATTCAAATAAATTTTTCCTGAATTTATTTTGGTTACGTCTAATAAATCACCGATCAGGGAAGTTAATTTTACGATCTGAACGTCCATTTTTTTTGCAAATTCCGCGTTCTTTTCGTCGCCGGTTTTTCGCAACATTCTTTCCAAAACCTGCGCATATAATTTCAGCGAGGTCAATGGTGTTTTCAGCTCGTGGCTTGCAATCCCGAGAAATGTATCTTTTTGTGCTGAAAGCGTTTTAAACTCATCGATATTCGTACTTGTGCCAATCCACTGTCGCAGATTTCCGTTCTCATCCAATACAGGCGTAGCGCGGTTTAAAAACCACACAAAATCATTTTTTTCCGGGCTGTAAAGGCGAAATTCCATTTCGAAGAATTTATGCTCCATGGTGGATTTTTCCCAAACATCTTTAAATTTAATTAAATCTTCGGGGTGAATAACCGCAGAAAAATCAAACGAATCGATCTCGTCTTCCTTTAAATTTAAAAAGTTGATTAAATTTTTATTGTAGTAAACCAGTTTATTCTCCAGGTCGGTGGTCCATACGACATGTGGCATTGCTTCGGCCAAATCTCTGTATTCCTGTTCTGTGTTCTGAGCTTTAATGCGGGATTGCACCAATTCTGTAACATCCATAGCACTGTTCCAGATGGCGTAAATTTTTCCGCTGGAATCACGAAGCGGCCGATAGGAAAAACTATAGTAAAAACGCTGAAGCTTTCCATCAACCTCCAAATCTACAGCATCTTCTGTCGCCATGTACGGTTCACCTGTACGGAAAATATTGCGCAGAATATCGATAAAAGGCTGCCCTTCCAGTTCCGGCACAGCTTCTTCTAATTTTTTACCAATTACAGCTCTTGTTTTGCCCCAGGTTTTAATCATCTGATCGTTAGCGAACTCAATTACCAAATCTTCTCCTTTATATAAAGCGTTGGAATATTCGGAAATTTCCATGAGTTCTTTGAAAAGCATTTCATTTTCCTGTAATTTCTTTTCGCTCAAAACCTTATCCGTCACATCAATTGCGACAACGGAAATTCCCGAAATTTCATCACCGGAAAAAATTGGTGCGTAGATGAAATCAAAATAAAATGGCTGCAAAATGCCGTCCCGCTCCAGGTACGCTTTGGTTTTGGAACCATTATAAGTAACGCCCGTTTTATAAACTTTTTTAAGAATTTTCGGGAATTCCTGGTTTGTAATTTCCGGCAGTGCTTCCAAAATCGGCAATCCGATCACAGTGGAATCTTTCTGCCAGAATTGCAAAATCTGAGTGTTGGCATTCTCTATTACGAAGTCTTTGCCCATTAACAGGGCAAGTCCTACAGGTGCCTGACTGAAAAGAGAAATGATGGATTCTGGACTGATCGTACTGTTCAGGAAATTTTTCATTAATACAAACATAAAAAATTATTGTTACATTATAAAGAAAAAATTTTCCGCCTTAAAACGGCAAAAAATTGCCGTTTTTATAGCCGAACTTTTTCAATATTTAAAGCTGAACAACTGCTTAGATATATTTCTGATTTAGCACAAATCTTTTCATTAAATAATTAAAAAATATGATTATATTTGCCCTTCGAAAACTTTGAATTAAAGATGAACACAATATTTACCTTATTCATGATCCTGATCATGATTTTAAGTATCTTACTAATCATTATTGTTATGGCACAAAACCCGAAAGGTGGAGGCCTTTCCGGAACCTTCGGCGGAACGTCTGCGGCGCAGTTCGGCGTTCAGCGCACCAATGATTTCATGGAAAAAGCAACATGGTGGTTAGGCGGCGGTATTGTATTTTTAATTCTGTTAAGCGTAATTCTTACCGCAAACCCAACAACTGTACAAACTGCTCCGGCTCGTACTGAAACTCCGGCACCACAAACTGCACCGGGCACCAACAACCCAGCGACGTTGCCAACTACACCGGCACCATCCAACTAGAAAAAATTATTTATTTAATACCGAAAGAGATGCAAATATTTTGCATCTCTTTTATTTTATCCGCTGCTTTTCCAGGGAATGCCGAACCTGCAAACCGGCGGAAAGAATGCAGTGCTGTAGCGGTTTGTGGTCTTTATAATATTTATCAATAAAAATCTGCATCGCACCGTAAAAGCGTTTTAAATATTCTAAATCTTTGGTAGTGCTTTGACCTTTGTGATGTAAAATGGAAGTTTTTCCGTAATACCAATTGCTGTAACCTGCGCGTAACAGCGTAAAACAGAAATCGATGTCTTCACCGTACATGAAGTATTTTTCATCCAGACCCCCAATTTCCAAAAAAACTGCCCGTTCAGCAAGTAAAAAAGCGCCGGTAAGTACTTCTACTTCCGCAATTTCAAATTCACCGATATCATTCCGGTAATATGACTTGGTTTTTTCGTTTCTAAAATTCAGATAAAGCTTGCGAAAAGAGCTGAACAAATCCGGAACCGAACGTTTGCTTTCAGGTAAAAAATTTCCGGCTGCATCATGCATACGAACGCCGAGACAGCCAAAATTCTGTTTTGAATCTGCGAAATCCAGCAAGTTTTTCATCGAAAAATCCTCCAGTTCCGTGTCCGGATTTAAAAGCAAAATATATTCTCCACGCGCGATTTTTGCTACTTGGTTATTTGCTTTTGCAAAACCGCAATTTTCGTCGGAAGTCAGAAAATGAAAATCGGGAAATTCATAAATTAAATTTTTCCACGACGAATCCATAGAACAGTTATCGATCACAATTACTTCATAATCAACATCTTTAATATACTTTTGCAGCGAAAGAAGGCAGTTTCGCAGCAAATCGGTTACGTTATAGTTTACAATTAGTATTGATAATTTCATCGGCCTTGCTTTTTAAAATAAAAATTCCGGGCTATTCGTACTAAAAATTTCATTTTATAAAAAGCGAAATAAGCTCCATATTCTGCAAAACCAATCTTTTTTAATGCCAAAAGTTCCTTTAAATTTCTCTGAAAACCTTTTTCCATTTCAAGCAAATTAGCCGATAAACCGGAAACACCGAAACTGCGTTTTCCAGCGCCAGCCAAAATCAATTCTTCATTTAAAATATACATTTTGCAATGCTCAGAAATTTTTAACCAAAAATTCAGGTCTTCAGCAAACCGGAAATTTTCGCCAAAAAAGCTGGTTTTTTTTAAGATTTCAGTTTTAAAAATCACTGTCGAAGGTTGAACTTCATTGCGAAGCAACAATTTTCTAAAAGTAACTTTTGCCAGATTATTTTTTTGCACCCGAAACGGCCATAAAATTTTTTGATTTTTTCTCAAACAACCCAGAAAGTCCACATCCAGATTTCTGTCTTCGAAAACGTCCATCTGCCGCTCCGTTTTGTCCGGAAGCCATTCGTCATCAGCATCTAAAAGCGCGATATATTCTGCTGTCGTTAAGCGCATCGCAGCATTTCTGGCTACCGAAACGCCCAAATTTTCCTGATTGAGTAAAGTGATTTTCAGCGGACGTTGCTTCATATAACTTTCCACCACCGCGGCACTTCCGTCCGTAGAACCGTCATTCACCACAAATATTTCAAACTCACCTTTCCATGTTTGATTTCTGATGGAATCTAAAGTTTTTTCAATACTTTTTTCAGCATTGTAAAGCGGAATGATGACTGAAATCAAGGGTAAAAAATTAAACAGCAATGAAGATAGTAAAAAATCTGAAATCCGCGCCGTTAATCCTTCTCATTGTAAGGCAAACGGTTTTGGATCGAACGGCCCAGCGAAATTTCATCAGCGTATTCCAGTTCATCGCCAACGGAAATTCCGCGCGCAATTGTGGAAAATTTTACGTTGCTGTTTTTAAACTTTTTGTAGATAAAATACGCGGTCGTATCGCCTTCCATCGTGGCGCTCAGCGCAAAAATAAGTTCTTGAACAATTCCTTCTTCAAGTCTTTTTTCAATCGAAGAAATATTGAGTTTGCCCGGTCCAATGCCTTCCATGGGTGAAATTTTACCGCCTAAAACGAGGTATTTTCCGCGAAATTTCCCGGTGTTTTCAATAGCCATCACGTCGCGAACGTCTTCTACTACGCAGATTACTTCTTCTGCACGTTTCGGATCGGCGCAGATTTCACAAACTTCAGAATCCGAAAAATTATGACATTGGCTACAATACTGGATTTCGGTAACAAGTTTTTTTAGTGAATCACCCAAAGTTACCGCTTGGCTCGCGGGCTGCTTTAAAAGATGAAGCGCCAACCGCAAAGCAGATTTTTTACCAATGCCCGGCAAACCTGAAATTTCTTCTACGGCTTTGGCTAAAACTTTACTCGGATAATCCATTGCACAAAAATAAAATTAAATCCCGCAATTACCAAGTCCCTCCTATTTTATTATCTTTAAAAAAAAATTCCTGATGACGCTTAATAACCTGAACTATCCACTCGATTTTAAATTTAAAATTACCACGCTTTCCAGCGACTTCAACATCACCGACAAAAACGGAAATTATGTGGCATACGTGCGGCAGAAAATGTTTAAATTAAAAGAAGATGTGCTGGTTTTTAATGATGAAACAAAAACGCGCGAACTTTTCCGGATAAAAGCCGATCGCTGGCTGGATTTTAACGCAAGCTATTCCATCAAAGATGCCGCGTCACAGCAATATTTCGGGCGGCTTGCACGAAAAGGAATGCGCTCGCTCTGGAAATCGCATTATGAAATTCTAGATGAAAATGACAATATGAGATTTACCGTCAGTGAAGACTATGCGTGGGTAAAAATCCTGGACGGACTGGTAAGCGAAATTCCGATTGTGGGAATGTTTTCGGGTTATTTTTTAAATCCGGCTTATACCGTGAAAGATGTGGAAAATAATGATGTTTTTAAGCTGAAAAAAATGCCGTCGCTTGTAGGCAGACGATTTCAGCTCGACCGTTTGAATGACATTGCGGATTCCGAAGAATCATTGGTGGTTTTATCACTATTAATGATGGTTTTGCTGGAACGCGACCGCGGATAAATTTTAATAAAAAATATATTTAATGAAAAAATTATTGTTTCTCGCAGCTTTTGCATTTTTATTTTCCTGTTCCAAAGACGAAAAAATTGCCGAAAATACCGGTAAAATTTCAGATTCCACGGTTGTAATCCAGGATTCTGTAAATTCAAATCAAACTGATATTCCCGCGCAAATTAAAGTAGAAACCTTCGGTTTTCCGGCCGAAGTTTCGGGTTGTTCCTGCTATTTCAGCACCAATAAAGAAGATTTTCAGGATGAAAAATTTGTCTACATCGATGATTACGGTAATAATGCTTATTTAAAACTCGATGGAAAAACCATAAAAATTCCCATGAAAGAAGGTGATTTCGATCCGGAAAATTTTAATAAAACCCTTAAAAACGAAGAATATACGATTACCATTAATGGTAAAAAAATCAAGGAATTCTATGAAGTCATGATGTTCGAAGGCACGATGACGGTTGAGAATAAAAACGGTGAAAAAACCGTGACACCAATTTACGGTGAATGCGGCTGTTAAATTGCTCACAAAATCTGCATTGAAGCGCTTTCAGCTATTCCGGAAGCGCTTTTTTATTCGTAATTTTGAGCTAAATAAATTTTAAAAATGGAATTATCACAACTCGAACCGCAGATTGTCTGGAAAAATTTCGCAGCTTTAAATTCGGTGCCGCGTCCTTCGAAAAAAGAAGAAAAAGTTATTGAATTTATAAAGAACTTCGGCGAAAAACTCAACCTCGAAACCACTGTTGATGAAGTTGGAAATGTAATCATTAAAAAACCGGCGACGGCAGGTATGGAAGACCGTAAGCCAATTGTGCTGCAATCGCACCTCGATATGGTTTGCCAGAAAAACAACGATGTGAATTTCGATTTCGAAACCGAAGGAATTCAAATGGAAGTTGCGGGGGATTGGGTAAAAGCAAAAGGTACTACTTTAGGCGCTGACAATGGTTTGGGCGTGGCTTCCATCATGAGTATTCTGGAAAGTAATGATGTTCCGCATCCGGCGCTTGAAGCGCTTTTCACCATCGATGAAGAAACCGGAATGACCGGCGCGAAAGGTTTGAAACCAGGTCAGCTGAACGGCGAAATTTTGTTGAATTTGGATACCGAAGAAGATGATGAAATCGACATCGGTTGCGCGGGCGGAATTGATGTTACAGCTTCACAAAATTACACTCTCGAAGATGCGAAAGGCCAGATTGTAAAAATCAGCGTACACGGCTTGCAGGGCGGACATTCCGGGATGGATATTCACAAAGGTTTTGGAAATTCCAACGTGATTTTGGGCCGACTTTTATACACCGGAATTTACAACCAAAATATCCAACTGATTTCCATTGATAGCGGCGGTTTACGCAATGCAATTCCCCGCGAAGGAAACGCGGTTTTGTCGGTGAGAAATTCTGTTGAGTTCATTGAAAACGCAGAAGTTTTAAAGCAGGAAATTCTTGAAGAATTTGCTGAAATCGAAAAAGATCTTCAAATTAACATCGAAAATTTCACCAGCGAGGAAAAAGGGATTTCCGAAAAAGATTCAAAAAACATTATTCTAGCTTTAAAATCAGCACACAACGGCGTTTACAGAATGTCGCCGGATGTGAAAGATTTGGTGGAATCTTCAAACAATATTGCGCGAGTGGAACTGCAGAACGGTGCTTTGAAAATTTTAAATCTTTCCCGCTCATCTGTAGAATCTTCGAAAAATTCGGTCGCAGAGCAGCTAAAATCTGTTTACGAACTTGCGGGAATGGATGTGGAATTCAGCGGCTCTTATCCAGGCTGGAAACCAAAACCGGGTTCTGAAATCGTGCAGATTATGGAAAAAATATACGAAAAAGATTTCGGTGCAAAACCAGCTGTCGTCGCCTGTCACGCCGGTTTGGAATGCGGCATTATCGGCGCCAATTATCCCGAAATGGAAATGGTAAGTTTCGGCCCAACCATCCGCGGAGCACACTCGCCGGATGAAAAAGCGAACATCCCGTCCTTACAGAAATTCTGGGGCTTTTTGCAGGAAATTTTAGCAAATATTCCGAAGAAATAAATTACCACCTTTTCAATAATTAAAAGCGAAATACAATATTTGTGTTTCGCTTTTATAATTTAAAAATTTGCCGCTATTCGGGCTGATTTTGTCAAAATAGCTTTCTACCTTTCTGAAATTATATGTTGGTTCTGAAATTTTTTCCGGAAAATATTAGGGCTTTCACCGGCAATTTTCTTGAAATATTTTCCGAAATGCGATTTGTCCGAGAAGCCCAGCTCAAAAGAAATTTCAGTTACTGAAAGATCGGTGTTTAACAACAATCGTTCCGCCTCTAGAATCACGCGGTTTTGGATTAAATTCTCCGCTGAAACATCGAGTTTTTCTTTCACCAAAGCATTGAGATAATTTGCAGAAATCGCCAGAAATTTTGCGTAATCCGAAGTTCTTTTTAAATCTTTAAAATGAAGTTCAATAAGATTTTTAAACTGCTCTATATGCGAATTTTTCCGGTTTGTCTTAAATTTAATATAATCGGCATTATTGGTTTTCCGGATGAATTTTAACATCGAAACTTTCAGCATCAGGCAAATGATTTCTTTGTTTAAAAGCGCGTGAGTTTCAAATTCTCGTTTAATATCTGCAATTCCGTTTCGGAAATTGGTGAATTCGGTTTTAGAAAAATCCAGCATCGGCGGTAAATCCGAAAAAGCGGTGTCATTTTTAATTTTGCGGTTGCCGGTGTAAATCAAATTGTAGAAACTACGCGTAAAAAGCACAGCTTCGCCGGCAAAATTTTCAGCTTCCGCAAAACGGAAAACCTGGTTATAATTCACGAAAAAAACGCGGTTTTTTTGGAGGTCGAATATTTCAGTATCAATCTGAAGCTGTCCTGCTCCACTTTCCACCGTCATCAATGTGTAAAATTTACTCTTGAAGGCATCACTGCGGGAAAATATTTCAGCCAGTTCTTTTCCGTTTAGAAATATGAATTCACCTTCCAGCGAACTTGTTTTCTTTAATGAATTGATGGTAACAGAATTGATTTTTGTTTTCGCCATTGGTAGAACATATTACTAACCAAACAAAGGTAAAACAAACCATTTTAATGAAAAAATTCGGCCTTAAAACACCTAAATTCTATGATTTAGTTCAAACATAAATAATGATGTGAACTACCGCCAAGGTGAACAACTTCAGTTTTCACCTTTTTGTCTACGTAATCGGAATTCATGGCGCGCAAAACCGCCATATAATTCATGCTGAAATCGATGGTGTCGCCAACCTCCAGATTTTCAGAATTTTCACCTAAATCTAAAATCAGCATATCCGAACTCGCGCCAATAATTTCGATATCCGAATTTAAAGCCTGAATATCTTTATGATCAATATCCAGCAAACCGACATCAACAATGGCGCGCAGCGAAAGTTTTCCTTTTTCATTTTCGGAAAAAACAGGTGTTTCACCTGTTAAATTTGTCCCGGCGGTTCCGGACGGAATCGTTGGTTTTTGCTGCATTTCGATAATTTCAGCGGTAAGCGTGAAAACATCGTGGTACATTCCGCTGAGCAGGGAATCCTGATAGACATTCGTCCCAAAAAACAAAGTTTCACCAACCCGGAAATGGTTGATTCCAAACGGAACTTCATTGGTAAAAATAAGCGGAATCGTCACCGAAGAACCACCGGAAATGTAAGGAATTTTCTCGCCGGAATGTTCTTCCACAATTTCTTTGAAACGGTTGAGCTTGGACAATTTTTTCTCGTCTGGCAAAATTCCGTTCAGGCAATTCAGATTTGTCCCCAGACCAACGACTTCAATATTCGGCAGCGCCAGAACGTCGTCGTAGAAAGACATCAGGTTGCGCGCCATAATTCCCTCACGCAGCTCGCCCATTTCCACCATGAGTACCACTTTGTGGATTTTCTCCTGTTTTACGGCTTCCGCGGCAAGCAGTTCCAGCGTCGCAAGCTCGGTATTGAAACTTACATCAGCAAACTGCACAATGCTTTTTGCCAAACGTTTTGCAGGCGGTTTAATGTAAATCGTCTGCGTTTCCGGCGAAAGTTTTTTGATGGTTTTCAGATTGCTCAGTCGCGAATCGCAAATCTCGGTATTGCTGATATTCAGTAAAACATCGAGGAATTTTTCGTTGCCACACAGCAGTTTTGCTACAATCGCCCACTCGATTTCATGTTCGCGGAAAAGTTGATCCAGAACTTTGAAATTATGACGCAATTTTGTAGCATGTAAAGTAATGTATGACATCTTATTTTTTTAATCTCATTTCGAGATATTTGCTTGTAAAACCAAGGTTTTGGTAAAGGAATCTTGCGGGATTATCCGGTTCGCAGTGAAGCGCCATATCGCCTTCGGAAACTTCTATTGCGGTCTGCATCAGTCTTTTGCCAAGCCCCTGACCACGCATTGATTTGTCGGTAGCGATATATACCAGAATATTTTCCGGGATATAACCTTCCATGCCTGTTTTGTTCACCACCACGGCGCCTGCAATGCGCTGTGTCACGGTATTAAAAGCGCTCAGGACCACACCGCCAGGTTTATTATCAATTCCAAAAGCGTAATTCATCGCTTTTTCTATTTCGGCTTTCGGGTCGCCGTATTGCTCCAGACTTTCCACCAGAAAATCGATAATATCTTCTTTCGTGTGTTCATCTGCTTTATTTTCGTGGGTATAAATGTTTATTTTAATCATTATTTTAATTTTTATCCGGGAAACGGCAAAGTCACGTCGAAACCTGTAAGCGGCTCTTCGCTAATTCGTTCACCTCTTGTCTTCACAATAAAAAGCGGGACATCGGTGCCGTTAATCATTTTTTTAAAGAAATTTTCAGCCATAAAAGATTTCCAGGAATTTTCGTCCTGATCCGCCAATACGATAATATCGCTTTCTTCGCGCTGTGCAGTTTCTACAATTTCGTCGGCGTTATCCGCGCACAGTTTAAACTCCGAAACATAATCAGCCCCTTTCATCTGCATCACCTTCCGCATTTCAGCGTAGGATTTTCTAATCATAGCAAGCCGTTCCGCATCTGCAACACCCAAAAGGTTAATTCCGCCTTCATTTTTTTCGGCCAAAACAAGGGAAATTTTTGCTTTTTCATCCAAATCATTTTCTACACGAACCGGCAAAAGGATTTTCTTGAAATGCGTTTTTCTAAAAGTCTCCGGAACCAAAAGCACCGAAGTTGCCGCGTACTGCAGGATATTGTACGAATTGGAACCTAAAATAAAGCTTTTCACATCCTGTTTACCGGAAGTTCCAAGAACGACCAAATCCACATTTTCTTCCAGAATCAGTTCATTAATGCTGTCAGTAAGGCCTTGCGTGCTTAGCTTAATTTCGATTTCGATATTGAAATTCTGCTGAAGCGCTCCGCGGATCTCATTAAGTTTAAGCTGCGCCACGTCAAGCGATTGCTGCACAATTTCGGAACCTATTACCTGCTTTCCGCCGCGATCCATTAAATAATAAGTGTGTACGACATGCAGAATAATTATTTTTGAACCATGGCGCATTGCCATTTCCGTCGCCAAACGCAAAGCGTTTTCTGCTTTCGCGGAAAAATCCGTGGGAACCAAAAGTGTTTTCAATGGACTGCTCATCATCAGAGTATTTTATGGTTTGCAAATTTATGGGCTCGAATTTCAAAAGCGTGGCTAAAAAAAGCCGGTTTGTGGTATCAATTATCTTCTTTAAGAATGTATTTTGACACACAAATTAAATAAGAAAATCTGCTAAATGATTTTTCGTTCATTAAATATCGGAAAATTTAAATTGAAAAATTACCTGCTTTATGATCATATTTTCTTCAATTTCAAAAAATATTATCTTTAACTTCCAATTCATTGCCATGAAAAATAGCGAGATTAATGACGCTTTGCTAAAGATTTTAAAAGAACGTTTCGACCAAAATATGCAGCGGCACGAAAATTTAAGCTGGAACGAAATCGAAAAAAAGCTACAAAATAACGCCGAAAAACTTAACTCTTTACAGCTTATGGAAGAAAGCGGCGGCGAACCGGATGTCGTGGGTGTCGACGAAAAAACTGGAGAATTTCTTTTTTACGACTGCGCTGCTGAAAGTCCGAAAGGCAGAAGAAGTTTTTGCTACGACAAAGCCGCGCTGGAAAAACGCAAAGAAAACAAACCAAAAAATAATACCGAAGAAGCGGCAAATTTTATGGGCATTGAACTCCTTACCGAAGAACAATACCGTTTTCTACAAACTCTCGGAAAGTTCGACACCAAAACTTCCAGCTGGTTGAAAACGCCGGAGAATATCCGAAAGTTAGGCGGCGCCATTTTTGGTGATTTCCGGTACGACACGGTTTTTATTTACCACAACGGCGCAGAATCTTATTACGCTTCTCGCGGCTTTCGCGGTGTTTTACGCGTTTAGAACTTCAGAAAAAATAGCCGTTAAAAAGGGCAAATTTTTCAGTTTTTTCCGAAAGCGTTAAGCCAAAATATTCAGTGTATTTTCGTCTTTTTTACCATCGTAATATTTCCCGAGCGCTTTGCTGAAAATGCGGTATTTTCCCTCGGAAAACTTTTTTGGATTTTCTTCGACCATGAAATTAAACAAGGTGAGACATGATTTAAATTTCAGAAAATCCGGATAGCCAAAAATCTGCTCCGCCGATTTTCCGTGCACATCATCAACCAAAATTTTTGTTAACCGTAACAGTCTTTTGCCTAAAACATCATGTTCCAAATATTCTTCAGCTTCCGCTAAATCCTGAATTTCAAATTCGCGCGCGATGGCAGATTTCCCCAAACCTTTAATCTGTGGAAAAATATACCACATCCAGTGCGTGGTTTTTTTGCCATTTTTTAGCTCCTGCAAAGCATCTTCAAATGAATTTTTCTGCGCCTCCACGAAACGGTTTAAATGATTTTCCATTTTTTGTGTTTTAAAGCTTAAAGTTACCGGATTTAATTCAAATTTTTTAGCTGCTTTAAGGGCAGATTTTCGAAAATCTCTAAAGCTGCTTTTCTCAAAACCTAACATTTCTCATTGACTTCACCGTGCTGTTTCGGCAAAAAACCGCGCTTTAATGGTTATATTTGTCAAAATTTTTTATCCATGCGTGAAGCACTTTTCAATCCGTTTCTGGAAATGATTTTCGATGACCAGTTCTGTTTTCTTACAGGCGATTTGACGACCGAAAAAATGTCGGTTTATCCGGAGTGGCTGCTGAATCATTTTGATTTTGCCAGTGACCGGATTGAAATGATGGACAAATCGAAATCGTATCAGTACAAAGATTTGCAGCTGCCGTGTTCAACGCGCGTGAAAAAAGCTTTCGGAGAGCTTGAAGAAAAAATACAAGCAGCTTACAAACTGGGATATGAAGGAATGGCGGCGCTGGACGAGCAGCTGATTTTTTTTTGGGCAGGACGCATGGTGTACGGAATGCTATACTATGAAATGCGCTACGAAACCAACCGATTGCTGAAAAAAGGCGAAAATTTTGACCTTTCCGCGTCGCTGCGCGAAAGGTTTGGGAACTTCCATTTGATGATGCAGTCCATCGTCGAACCTATAACTTTCGTGGGCAAAAAACCCTGGACGATTGCGGTTTTTCCGCTGAAATATTCCGCGGACATCATCAGTTACCGCGACGATACCATTAATTTATTGTTCCAGTTTGGCGTCAACGGCTTTGGATTTATCGCTTGCCTGCAGGACAACGGCGTGATTGGCGAAAAACAGCAGGATATTCTGGAAAAAATGGCGGGCCACGCGTTGCATCCGGTTCAATTTGAGGAACTTTTCGCGCGCTTCCACTACTCCGATTATATTTTGCAGTATAAAGCGGAATATGACATTCAGCAAACGGAAAACGGTACTACGATTGAAGCACTTCCAATTGAAGCTAACGCGAACCGTCCGGTTTTCGGATTTTGGGATGAAGATATTTTCGCGCAATTACTGGCAAATTATTGGTCGGTGTACGGCATTCAGCGTGAAGATATTTTAAAATTCCAGAAACCGCCGCTGAGCTTTTTGGAAAATCCGTACACCAAAGATTTCATTGTTCCCGAAAATATCGATTTACCATTTTAAAAAAATTTGCCGTTTAAGCGGCATTTTTTTCGTTTTCATCTTCCTGTTTTTCCACGTATAATTTGTTGACGAGTGTCATAATGATGGCAACAACCGGCGTGGCAAGCAAAACGCCCCAAAATCCGGCGATCAAACCCATCGCGACCTGACCGAATATGAGCAAAGCCGGTGGCACGCTCACCATTTTTTTCTGAATTAAAGGTTGCGTGACGGTGCTTTGAACAATTTGGATAAAAGTGTACAGACCGAGTACAAGCAGCGCAGTGTTTGGACCTTGCATCAAACCGAGTAAAACTGCTGGAACCAGCGCAATGAGCGGCCCGAAATTCGGGATGAAATTGAGCAAACCGGCGATTAAAGCTAAGGTAAGAATCAGCGGCATGCCGAGAATCCAAAGTCCCAAACCGGAGAGAACGGCGATGAAAAAAAAGCCGAAGATTTCACCTTTAATCCAGTTTTTCAGCACGCGGTGAATTTCGTCATAAAGATTTTCGGCGGTTTTTTTTCCTTTCGACGGTACGAGGTGAATGATGCCGCGACGGTAAACACTGGGACCTGCGGTGAAAAATATGGCAAGCAAAAGCACGATATAAATATCACTTAAAATTCCGAAAGTTGAAGAGAAAAAGGATTTCAAAGCGGAAGTTGCTTTGCCGGAATTCAGAGACTTGGTAGAATAATTAAGAATTTTTTCGCCCAAAGGTCTTTCGGAAAGCCAGGTTTTGGCATTGTTGATCGTTTGCGGCAGTTTTTGTGAAAGTTCATCAATCTGAGAATTTAAGCGTGCACCGACGAACCAAAAAAACGCGCCGATAATAATGAGATTCAGCACAATTGAAACGATAAGCGCGTAAGGTGAACCGATTTTCAATTTTTCGGTAACTAAACCTGCGAAGGCGTGAAAATAAATACTGATTAAAGCGCCGGCAAGCACCAGTAAAAGCAGATTTAAAAGCGTGCTGAAAAGATACGCGACCACCACAAAAAGCAAAAGAATTCCGGCGGCGATCCAGACTTTGTTTTTGAAATTGAGGTTTTTCGAAGCAGGAGAATTTTGATCCATAAGGCAGGAATTTTTATGGTAAAATGGAAAGTGCTATTGTAAAGGTAGAAATTTTGAAATAAAAACTTTTTAAATATCAAAAGCTAAATCGAAAATTTTGGCCTTTGTTGTAGCAAATTTTTTAGAAGTTTAGTAGTTTAAAATGGAAAAAAATGCGGTTTTAGCGCGGAATTTTTTAGAACAATAAGAATTTAAAATAAAAAAAAATGATGTTTTGTGCGGGATTTTTTTTAAGACAGTAAAATATTCTTTAGTTAAAATTGAAATTTTAGCGGTTTAATTGTTTTGTATTAAGTAATTTTGTACCTTATCACTTAATCTAAAAACAACAAAAATTATATGGCGGATTCTTTCTCCAAAAAAGAAAACTTTAAGAAAAAACTTCAGAAACAAAAGGAAAAAGCTGCTCGCCGTGAGGAGCGCAAGGACAGCAACGACAAAGGGAAAAGCCTGGACGACATGATTATGTACGTGGATGCCAACGGTCAGTTCACCAGCACACCTCCGGATAAAAGAAATGATGAAGATTTTGATTTAGGAAATATACAGCTTGGCGCGGCGCCGATTGAAGCTGAAAATCCTATTAAATCAGGTATCGTTACTTTTTTCAGCGAAAAGGGTTACGGTTTCATCACCGAAGATAAATCGAAGGAAAATATATTCTTTCACAGCAATAACTGCGAAGAAATGATTAAGAAAGGCAATAAAGTGTCTTTCGAGATTGAAAAATCGCCCAAAGGACTGTCGGCAATGAACATTAAACTCATACGATAAAAATAAAAAAAGCTTCTTTCAGGAGCTTTTTTTTTATCTTAATTTCAGCCGGTAAAAATTCTTAAAATGCCAGCACGACTTTGCAAATCTTATTTTCAGGAGAAAAATGCTCCGGAACTTGCGCGTAAACTTTTGGGGAAAACTCTGGTTCGTAGATTTCCGGATGGGCGGGAAATCCGCAGTAAAATTACGGAAACAGAAGCCTATTTCGGAACCGATGATGAAGCAAGTCACGCCAGCAAAGGCCGCACGGCACGGACTGATCTGATGTTCGGCGACGGCGGTCGCGTTTATGTTTATCTGATTTACGGAAAATACTGGCTGCTGAATATTGTCACCGGAAGAGCGCATACGCCGGAAGCCGTGCTTATCCGAGGACTGGAGACCGTAAGCGGACCGGGACGGCTGGGAAACCTTCTGGAGCTCGACAAAAGTTTCTACGGAGAAGATTTGGAAACATCCGAAAGGATATGGCTTGAAGATTCTGCGTTGGAGGGCGAAATTATCAGTGGTCCGCGGGTAGGTGTGGATTATGCCGGCGAAGAATGGCGCCTAAAGCCCTGGCGCTTTACGCTGATAACAAAATAAAAAAATATCGCTTTTAAAGACGATTTTTTTTTAATCGGAAAACATCAAACTTGATCTATACAATAGCACTTTCAAATATCTTCGGTGTATTTGATTACTGTTTTTTCAAAAAGATAAACATCAAAAGGTTTTGCAAGGAAATCATCTGCCCCGGCCTCGCTTGCAAGTTTGCTAATATTGCTGTTTGCAGAAAAATAGATTACCGGAATGTTTTGCAGTTTGGGATCTGTTTTAATCAGTTTAGTCGCTTCAATTCCGCTGATATCAGGCAACCAGTTATCCATAAAAATCAGGTCGGGCATGAAATCAGTAACCTGCTGCACCACGCTGTTGGTAGTTGGCGACGTTCTTACTTCGCAGCCTATGTCCTGAAGAATTTCGGTACAAAGTTCCAAAATTTCGACATTATCATCAAAAATAAACACTTTCTTTTTCATATCATTTTGGCATTACGCCATTTTATTTATATACTCGGCCATTTCGGTTGGGTCCAGCACTGCATCAACATTTACGTGATCGAGCGCAGATTGTGGCATATAAGTTACCACCGCGGAAGCTGGCTTCTGAACAAGGGCGGTTCCCCCATATTTTTTAATCGCCTGTAACCCTGCGGTTCCGTCGCTGTTGGCTCCCGAAAGCAGCAGACAGGCAAGGTTTTCACCAAAAACTTCGGCAGCACTTTCAAATGTTACATCAATAGACGGACGGGAAAAATTGACTTTCTCTGAGGCGTCCAGCGAAAAAGTGTGATCGTTTTCGATGAGTAAATGGTAATTGGGTGGAGCAATATAAAGGATTGCAGGCAACATTTCTTCTTTTTCTTCTACTTCTTTTACCATCATTTCGGTTCTTGCGGCCAGCAGATTGGTTAAAATGTCGTCTTTTCCGGATTTTCGGTGGAGCACCAGAATAATGGGAAAAGGCAATGTAGGCTTAAGTCCCGGGATTAATTTCAACAATACTTCCAGGCTGCCGGCCGATCCGCCAATAAGCAATGCTTTACAGTGTTTCATCATTCATGGATTTTGCGCCAAATTTTTTCCCCTTTCAACCGTTCAAAGTTCTTTGCCACGCTGGAGAAATCAAGTGTTTCCTTAGTTCCAAGAGCCAGGTAACCAAATTTTTCCAGACTGTTGTTAAAGAGTTCGAAAACTTTGTTCTGCAGCGGCCGGTCGAAATAAATAAGCACATTGCGGCAAAGGATGAGCTGGAATTCATTAAAGGAATTGTCGGTCACGAGGTTATGGGTTGAAAAAATAATTTTCGATTTCAATTCTTCTTTCAGTTTACCCAAAGAGTAATTGGCTGTGTAATAGTCAATAAAATGTTCGCTTCCGCCGGCGGCGATATAATTTTCGGTATACAATTTTATTTTGTTGAGCGGTATCATCGCCTGTGTTGCATTGGCCACTACTTCGCTGTTGATGTCTGTTGCATAAATCAGGGATTTTTGCAGGAGATTAAGTTCCTTTAAAAAAATAGCAACGGAATACGCTTCTTCACCCGTGCTGCAGCCAGCGACCCATATGCGGATAAACGGATAGGTGCCGAGTCGTGGCAGGATTTCGTCTCTTAAGGTTTTATAGAATGCCGGATCGCGAAACATTTCGGTGACATTGATCGTGATTTCCTCAAGAAAACGTTTGAAATAACCAGGTTCGCTTCTAATTTTGTACCGGTATTCGGCGAAACTCACGAATTTATCCATTTCATAAAGCCGCAGTATCCTGCGTTTCAGCGATGCGCGGGAATAGCCGGTAAAATCGTAGCCATAGACTTCCAGCACATCCGAAAGCAAAATTTCTATCAGTTCGTCGTTATGTTCAGAGGATTTCAAAACTAACCGAGTAATTTATTAAGTAAAACAAGCAATTCATCCACGTTCACCGGTTTGCTGATATATCCGTCTGCACCTGCTTCAAGACATTTTTCCCTATCCCCTGTCATGGCCTGCGCGGTAATGGCAATAACCGGAATATGCTGCAGCGCGGTGTCACTTTTTATTTTTCCTATGGCTTCATAGCCGTCCATTTCCGGCATCATCATGTCCATGAGTACTGCACCGATATTTTTGTTTTCTGCCAACAGTTTCAGGCCTTTCACAGCACTCGATGCGGAAAGACATGGGTATTTTTTAGCTTTCAGTACTGCCGTGAGCGCGAAAATATTCCGGCTGTCGTCGTCGATGATCAGGATTTCCTTTTCGGTATTCATCATTATGAATTTTTAAATTTTATCGTACAGCCATACTCTAAGTAATGAGATCAGCTGGTCGATGTCCACAGGTTTCGAAATATAATCTGACGCGCCTACGGCTATGCATTTCTCACGGTCGCCCATCATGGCTTTTGAGGTTACGGCGAGCACCGGCAGGTTTTTAAATTGAGTCATGCTACGGATTTCGCGGATGCTTTCGTAGCCATCCATTTCCGGCATCATCATGTCCATCAACACCACATCAATGGCAGGATCATTTTTCAGGGTGTTGAGTGCTTCTTTTCCATCCATTGCAGGAATTACTTTCATACCGTGAAGTTCCAGGGCTTTGGTGAGCGAAAAAATATTCCGCACATCATCATCCGCAATGAGTACGGTTTTGTCCTTCAATATATTGCGAAGTTCGCCCAAATTTTCGAAGCCTCCGTTAATTTGCTTGTTCTTTTTGGTTTTTTCTTCTACCAAGTGCAGAAACAAACCGGCTTCATCCAGGATTCGCTGGTAAGAGTACGCAGTTTTCACTACAATAGAATCTGCATATTTCTTGATTCGGTTTTCTTCTCCCTGAGAAAGGTTTTTTCCGGTGAATACGATGATGGGAAGCTGCTCCAGACCTTTGTTCTGTTTGATGGTCTCCAACGTTTCATAGGCGGTCCTGTCGGGAACTCCCATATCGAGAATCACACAGTCGATCTCACGTTTTTGCAGCGCGTCGATACTGTCTGAAACATTATTGGCGATGTCGGTATTGATGTTGTTCGCACTTAGGAAATAGCTCAGTGCTTTTGCATGCTGCTCGTTTTCCTCTACAATCAGCACTTTTTTTGGGCCTTTCGTTAGTACATTTTCAAGTTTTTTAAAGATTTCCTGCATTTGCTCCAGCGCAAATGGTTTATTGATGAAATCAACAGCGCCGCGCAGCAAACTCTCCTGTTTGAACTTCATTGAAGACATAATATGCACCGGAATCGGTTTGGTTTCAGCGTTGGATTTCAGAGCTTCCATCACTTGCCAGCCGTCCATCACCGGCAGCTGAATATCGAGCAGAATTGCCAGCGGTTTAAAATGCTGTGCCATTTCAATCCCTTCATCGCCACGTACGGCAACAAGCACTTTATAGTTTTTCGTGCGGGAAAAATCTACGAGAATCTTGGCGAAGGCCGTATCATCTTCAATAATCAATATCACTTTGTCGCCGGCCTGGATATTATCGCGGTCGTCACCGATGGATTCAGGAATTCGGTCAGAGATATAACGTTCAGGCTGTGGTTGGGTTTCTGGAATATAAACTGGCGCTTCCGGCTGAACTTCCTCCTGGGCATCCTGAATTTTTTCCGAATCTACAGGAACAATGAGGGCGAACTCGCTTCCCTTTCCTTCGGTACTTTGCAAAGTAATTTGGCCACCCAACAGTCTTGCAAGTTCACGGCTGATCGAAAGTCCAAGCCCTGTTCCTCCATATTTCCGTTGGGTTGAGCCGTCTGCCTGCTGGAAGGCTTCAAATACCAGCCGCACCTTGTCTTTAGCAATACCAATTCCGGTATCAATGACTTTAAAGATGATTTTTTCTTTCGATTCGTCTTGTGAAACTTTCAGCGTAATGCTGCCTTCGGAAGTGAATTTAATTGCGTTTGAAAGCAGATTTTTAAGAATCTGTTCCAGACGAAGTTTATCGGTACGCAGCATTTGTACTGCTTCGGGATCGGTCTCAATCCTAAGTTCCAGATTTTTATCTTTCGCAAGCGGGCTGAAAAGCATTCGCATATCGGCCGTAACTTCATTTAGAGGAACATCATTGAACTCGAGCGTCATTTTACCCGATTCAATTTTCGAAAGGTCCAAAATTTCATCAATCAGCGTCAGTAAACCCTGACCGGAACTCTGCATTACTTCTGCATATTCAACATACTGCTCATCAAGATCGTCGCTTTCAGACATAAGTTTCGAAAGCAGTAAAATGGAGTTCAGCGGAGTGCGCAGTTCATGAGACATGTTGGCAAGGAATTCCGACTTGTATTTGGTGCTTTGCTCGAGCTCACGCGATTTCTGCTGAATATCAATGTTTCTTTCCTCAATAAGAGCATTTTTCTCTTCAAGAAGGCTCGTGCGTTCTTCTAATTCCTGGTTGCTTTGCAGAAGTTCTTCCTGCTGCACGCGGAGTTCCTCTTCGGAAGCTAAAAGCTTTTGAGACTGAGCCTCAAGTTCGGTATTGATATTTTCCAGTTCAGCATGCTGAGACTGAAGTTCCTCGGATTGTGCCTGGGTTTCCTCTAAAAGTTCCTGAAGTCTCACTCGGCTCTGCGAGCTGTGGAAGGCAAGACCTATATTTCCCGCAACCGAGGAAAGGAATTCGAGTTGAAGCGGTGTATATTCATGCGTACTCGCAAGTTCCAGTACGCCCAAAGGAATATTGTATCTGGTAATTGGGACGGCCACGACATTGCGTGGTTTTGTGTTTCCGGTAGCAAAACTGATTGTGGTTTCATCATTGGGAATGTGTTCCAAAACAATTTGCTGTCTGGACTGGAACGCCTGCCCCACAATACCTTCACCAATCTGCAGGACTCTTTGGGTGTCGCTCCCAGCGAGGGCATAGCTGCCTTCCAGATGAAGCCGATTATCTTCCTGCTGCACATAGAGCGCTGCCACATGACTGTTGGTCTTGACGGTGATTTGGTCTAAAATATCTGCGGCCAGAACGTTGGTATTTTTCTCGCCCATCATACGGTCATTCAGTTGGGCAATCGAAGTGCTCAGCCATTCTTTTTCCTCTAGTGAGTTGAATGAAGTCTGAAGCGATTGAGCCATACGGTTCAGTGGCTCGGCTACATTCCCCAGGCTTTGCTGCGCGTTGTCATCAGAAAGAATATTGTAATCACCATCAGAAATCCGTGCGGTTACTTTCTCAATGGCGATAAGGCGGTTCACGGTTTCTTTATTTTTTTCTTCGAGTTCGGTGGCAAGTTTGGTTTTCTCATTGAAATCCAGCATGACCTTTCGGAAGAATACCAGGGTTATCGTTATGGCAAGCAGTGCCGAAATAATAATCAGGAACGGCGTGTACGAAGCAAAGGTGTTCATGGTATCGGTACGTTCCTGCAGAATTCTTTCTTCCTCGGTCTGCATTGTATCAATCGTAGCGCGAATTGCATCCATGTATTTTTTACCTGACAGCAGCTGTTCGGCCGTCACATCCTGATTTTTTAACCTTTTATAGTTTAAGTTTTTATCCAGGATCATAATCCTGGTTTCGATATTTACTTTTAACTGTTCCAGATTTTGGGCCTGTACCGGAGAGGGCGTAATTTCGCTGTTGAGTTCGGTTATAGCCTGCGCAATTTTAGCTTTGGCGTTATCATAAGGAGTCAGGAATGCTTCGTCGCCCGAAAGCAGATACCCCCGCTGGCCGGTCTCCGCATCTTTAACGAGCGAAAAAACCCTGTCCATATTTTTTATTGTATCGTTGCTTTCGCGGACCATTTTCGAACTGTCGATGAGGTTTTTAATACTGATAAATGATGCCGCGGAGCTTACCAGCAAGAGCAGCATTGATATGCCAAGTCCGTAAAGAAGATTGTTTTTAAAATTCATACATTTTAATTATGATTACGCATCCTTTTCGGGATGTAAGGGGATGTTAAAATAAAATTCGGAACCTTCGCCTGGCTCGCTGTTTACGCCAATGCTGCCCTGATGTCTTTCGATGATTTCCTGACAAATATAGAGACCGATTCCCAATCCCTGAAAACGCTCTGAAGTTTCCTCAACCCGGTAAAATTTATCGAAAATCCGAAGCTGATGATCTTTTGCTATTCCGATGCCAAAATCTCTAACCGAAAAATAAATTTCGTCGCCACGCTGTTCGGAAGTGATGAGAACTTCGTTGCTGTCGGGAGCATATTTAATCGCGTTAGTAATGAAATTAATTATGACCTGTTCCACGCGCATTTCGTCACCAAAAATTTCGGTATTGATTTCACCTTTTCTAATGAAATTCACATTGGGATTGGCCTGCTGCATGATTTCAATAATATGATCAAGAATTTCATTGAAATTGAAATATTTTTTATTGAATTTCAGTTTGCCGCTTTCAATCTTGGAGATATCGAGCAGGTCTGCTACCAACAAATTCAGCTTTTCAACCTGGTTCTGTACCTTTTGCAGCCGGGTTTTCACAGTTGCGGTGTCGTTTTTGTCCACGCTCCTTTCAAGTAACTGAATATAACCTTTAATACTTGTCATGGGCGTTTTCAGTTCGTGACTGGCAATGCTGATGAACTCGTCTTTTTTACGTTCAGCTTCTTTTCGGAATTCTATTTCTTCCAGAAGTTTTTTCTGCATTTCATTCAGCGCGCGGCTTTGCTCATAAATACGGTAAAATGTTTTCACCTTGAGCAAAAGAATATTCATATCCACGGGCTTGCTGATATAATCCAAACCACCTGAAATATAACCTCTTGTAATCAAATTTACATTGGCGCTGGCGGCGGAGAGAAAAATGATGGCGGTTTCTTTGGCTTTGCTATAGCCGGATATCGCTTCTGCAACTTCAAATCCATCCATTCCAGGCATCTGTACATCAAGTATGATTAATACGTAGGATTTTTTGAGGATTTTTTTCAGCGCTTCGTCACCTGAGGAGGCGGTATCCACCTCAAAACCGTTTTTTTCAAGAACGATCTTTAGCGAAATTATGTTTTCAGGAGCGTCATCAACAATAAGAATCATTTTATAGTAAATTTTTTACAGAAGTGGACAAATATAATGTTTTTGAACGTTAGAAGCTTAAAACAGGCGGATAAGACCGATGAAATATAACATTTCTAAGTTTATCATACTAAATTCTCTAAAAAGTCTGATCCCGCAAATCGCTCAAAAGTGACAAAATGAAAAAATACCGCGTTTTAAGGCGATATTTTTTGTAATTGTTAGATTTAAATTTTTAATTAAACTTAAGCTGCAGCGCCCAGTACCGCCGCTTTTTACTTTGATAGACAAAATGAAAAAATACCGCGTTGTAAGGCGATATTTTTCTGAGTAAACGTTGCAGACTTTAGTTAGAGACACCACCTAAAACCCCGATAATCTGGCCGGTGATGTAAGAGGAACAAACAGGCGCAGCGAGGAATACGTAGGTTGGTGAAAGTTCTTCCGGTTGTGCGGCACGTTTCATGGGATTTTTAGCTCCAAATTGCTTGACATCATCTTTTTTCTGATCGGCGGGATTTAAAGGTGTCCACACCGGGCCGGGCGCGACGGCATTGACGCGGATGCCTTTTTCTACCAGGTTTTTGGCGAGCGACTGCGTGAAAGCATTGATGCCACCTTTGGTGAGGGAATAATCGATCATCTTCTCATTGCCGAAAAGCCCGTTTACAGAACTGGTGTTGATGATGGAATCTCCTTCTTTCAGGTGTGGCAGCGCGGCCTTGGTCATGTAGAAATAGCCGTAGAGATTGGTTTTCAGGGTTAAATCAAAATGTTCATCGGAAATCCAGTCCAACTCCTCGGCGTGCGCCTGAAAAGCGGCATTGTTAACGAGAATATTGAGACCGCCGAGTTGGTTTACAGTTTCTGCCACGGCGGCGCGGCAAAATTCAGCATCGGTGACGTCACCGGAAAGGATTAAGGCGCGGTGACCTTCCGCTTCCACGGCTTTTTTAGTGACTTCGGCGTCTTCGTGTTCGGTGAGGTAAACGATGGCGACGTCGGCACCTTCGCGCGCGAAGAGGACGGCGACAGCGCGTCCGATGCCGGAATCTCCACCCGTGATGAGCGCGACTTTACCTTTTAATTTCCCGGAACCTTTGTAATCGGCAGCTTCATAGCGCGGCTGGAGCTGCATGTCGGCTTCCAGGCCGGGTTTTTCCAGTTTCTGGTCGGGAAAAGGCGGCATGGGCTCGTCGCGCTCGTTGGCTTGTGCAGATTTTCCGCCGGATTCTTCTTCTTTCTTTTTTGATTTTGATTTTTTATCGAGTTCATCGATATAATCCTGAATTTCACGGTGTTTTTTGGCGGTTATTTCGGCATTTTTTGCAAATTTTTCCAGATTGTTTTCCATCGTCGTATTTTTTTGTGTTGGTGAATTTTAAGCCAAGGAAGGAGCAAAGATTGTGCAAATGAAGCTTCGGAAAACGGGAAAGCTATTTGAAACGCGCCACCCTAGCCCTGATTGCAGCGGCTACCCCGCAACACGCGTGGGGAAAAGCGCAGGCGTGAGGAGTAATAGCGGAAAGCAGGTTCCCGGCTACGAAAGATTAGTGGTCAGTAATCACTTGTCGGTGGGACAAAATGAAAAAAAACGGTTAAAATGCGGCAAATAAATGCGGCGCTGTAACTTCAGGCTCATAAGTCGCTCACCTTCAAGGGTGGTGCCAAAAAAAATTTCGAGCTAAAAGGCTTATTTTTTGCGGATTTTTTGATAACTTAGTTTTTCCTAAACACTAATGCTATGAAAACCAACAAATTAAAAGACGTGTTATCGTTTGCGGGCTTCCTGGGAATGATTGGTGCCCTTATTTTCTTAACCACCAATTCTACCAGAACCTACAAACCGATCAGTGAATCGCAAACCGAGTGGAAAAACCTGAAAATTCTGCCGAAAAACATTACCAAAGACAGCCTGATGTTTGTGATGAAAACCTTCAATGCGTCTCTGGGCGTAGACTGTGCGCACTGCCACGCGTCACAAAAAGACAATCAGCAAAAGCTGGATTTTCCGTCGGACGCGAAAATGACGAAAGAAATTGCGCGCGGTATGCTAGCGATGACGAACGACATAAACTCCAAATATTTTCTGCCGCACCGCCCGGACCCGAAACCTAAAAATCTGGTTGCCGTGTACTGCGTTACCTGTCACCGCGGAAATCCGAACCCCGAAGAATATCTGCAGGATGTAAGCAAAATGATTCCGAGACTGATGCCGACCAAAGAGAAAAATGAAAAATAGCCGGTTTTACCGGCTTATTTTTTTGTTTTAAGTTTTGCGATAAGTTTCAGCAACGCCTCGCGGTTTTTGGCTTCGTGATAAAAGCGCGGCAGCTTTTCCAGCAGGGTAAAATGGCTGCGTTCTGTATGTTCGCGCAATGTGGCGGAAATATAGGCTTCCAGATAATCGAGGTGTTCGCGGTTAAAAGCGAAAAATTCTTCGCTTTTAAAAGGCGCCGCGAACCACAACTTAGCGCCGAAATATTCGTGTGCAGCGATTTGTAAGTCGCCGCGGATTCCCGCTACCTCAACGCTTGTGCTTACCGTTTTTGAATAACCGCATTGCAGACAGTACATGCGGGCTTCTTTTTTATCATGATCTGCAGTGGCTGTTGCATTTTTGCCACAGCCCCGACAGACAACATCTACGTGATCCTGGAAATGGCTGAGGCGGTGGTTTTGGTCCTGGAAACGGTGAGGCATGAAACTTATTTAATGTGTAAAGTTAGCAATTGTTTATTTCTCCAAATGTCTTCATGAGCTTCAGGCATAAACACAAAATTGCTGGTGCCGACACTAAAAAGTAGTTTAAACAGCAAAATTTTCGTTGCTCATCGAGGCAATTTTTGTTTTATGGTAAAATAGAAAAATCTGCACTTTTAGCGGCAGATTTTTTTGAATAGATCGGTTTATGTAAAAAGCCGCTCCAAGTTAAGCCGTTTTTGATTTAAGGTTAATTATTTTTTAGCCTCGGGTGGATTTTTAATTTCTAAAGTGCGTTTCTCCAAATCGAAAATATCGTGTTTGCTCATCAGGTGTAAAGTCATATTTTCAATGGAAAGGGGCGCGCCATTCACCACTTCCATCAGATTGCTTTTGCTGACATCCCTGCCGTCAAGCAGAATGGCAGCCCCCGAGCCGATGGCTTCCATTTTATTCCGATGGAAGAGCAAGGCGGTATTTTACTCCAAACCAACGCCTAAAACCGTGGGATTACTTACCACGACCTGAAAAAGCCGCGCAATACGTCCGCGCTCAATAAAATGGGTGTCAAAAACGATATGCTTGATGAAGCCAAAACCTGTGGCACTGGTTACGCCACCTTTAAATTCTGCCTCCGAACTGGCCCCTTCAATAATCATGCTCTCCGAAGCGGCAGCGGCTCCAGCCGAAGTGCCCGCATAAACGAAATCAGTTTTTTCGAGCTTTTCAAGTAAAATTCGGTAAAATTCGGTACCGCCGAGCGTAGTAGTGAGCGCAAGTTGCGAGCCGCCCGTGGTAAAAACCGCATCGGCTTTTTTTAACCGTTCCAGATTTTCAGGTTGATCTGCTTCGTGTCTCGTCTTCATCAAAAGAAAACCGCAATTTTCGGCGCCCAGTCTTTTGAAAGTTTTTACGTACTGCTTCCCCATTTCTTCGGGAATCGATGAAGCGGAGGTGATAATCTCAATGCGCGAGCACTTTTTATGCCGGGTTTCTTCAATAAAGCGCTGCAAAATGGTTTCGTCGTTATAGGCGTCGCGGTTGCCTTCCTTATCTTCCGCACCACCTACAATTAAAATTTTTCCTTTCGTCATAGATGTAAAATTTTAAAACTAAATTTTTAAGCAAGTTCAGGCGCAAATTCTTTAATAATCTTAATAACCTCCTGATAATTATCGCTCAGCGCGACGATAAAATCGCCTGGAATGGCAGCTTTAAGGGCAAAGCGGATGGCTTCTTTTTCGTCGGGAATTATCTTGTACGGTACTTTCCGACAGCTTCTTTCCAGGCCGCGGATCATTAGAGTGTTCATTTCGTCCAGTTCTCGGCCCCGTAAGCTGCTATCCTGACGGATGATGATTTGGTCAAACATCTGGCCGGCAAGTTCAGCAAGTTCTATAATATCTTCATCACGCCGGTCGCCCACTGCGGCAATAATTCCGACCTTACGTGATGCCTGCACATGGCTCAGATAGTCCTGCATTTCACGGACACCGTGCGGATTATGCGCGTAATCGACCAATACCGAAAAATCGCGGATTGTAAAATGGTTCATCCGCCCTGGTGTCTGTTCCGGACCAGGTAAAAAAGTCTGCCACGCCTCTTTGATCTGCGTTGCAGAAAAACCATACGCAAAGGCGGCGGCAGTGGCGGCCAGAATATTCGCCGTCATACATCGGGAAGTACCGTTCAATGTGAGCGGAATATCCTGAATGCTTGAAATTATGGCTTTTTCATTCCTTTTTATTACAACGACATTTCCGTCCTCAACCGTCACCACTAAGCCTCCCTTCCAGAGATGTTCTTCAACCGTTGGGTTGGTTT
The DNA here is from genome assembly GCF_900114045.1 of Kaistella treverensis. Lineage (GTDB taxonomy): Bacteria > Bacteroidota > Bacteroidia > Flavobacteriales > Weeksellaceae > Kaistella > Kaistella treverensis. Next base: position 252,639 of record NZ_FORQ01000001.1, on the reverse strand, counting down.
CCAGTGAAAAATAGGCTATATTACAGTTCAAAGTATTTGCGATTTGAACGCAACGGTGGTCCTGAGCATTCAGCACCGCCCAACCATCCTTTTTTACGCTTCGTAGCACAGCTGCTTTTACCTCGGCCAATTCCTCCAATGTATTGATGTTCTTGAGACCTAAATGATCAGCCGCAATATTGGTCAGGATTCCTACGTCGCATTCATCAAAGGCTAGTCCTGCGCGCAGCAGTCCGCCGCGTGCCGTTTCCAATACCGCAAAATCTACTAGAGGATCGGCTAAAACCAGCGCAGCACTGGAAGAACCGGAGCAGTCGCCCTTAACGATTTCGTGCCCAGCGACAGAGATCCCGTCGGTGGTGGTAAAACCCGGAGAATAACCGCAAGTTTGGGCTAAATGTGCCAGAAGCCGGGTGACAGTGGTTTTGCCATTCGTTCCTGTGATGGCAAAAATGGGAATGGTGCTGGGTTTTTCAGCCGGAAAAAGCATATCGATGACAGCAGCGGCAACATTTCGTCGCTGACCTTCCGAAGGAGCAAGATGCATTCTGAAGCCCGGCGCGGCATTCACTTCGATGACGGCACCGTTATTTTCCGCAAGTGGAACTGCAATGTCGGGAGTGATGATATCAATCCCACAAATATCCAAGCCCAGAAATGCGGCAGTTCTTTCGGCCAAAAACCGGTTTTCCAGGTGCACTCTATCAGTGACGTCAATCGCTGTTCCGCCGGTACTGAGATTGGCTGTTGATTTCAAAACAACCGTTTCATTTTCAGCAGGAACGTTTTCAAGAGTATAGTTTTTTTGGTTGAGTAATTTCTCGGTATCTGCATCCACGGAGATTTTGGTTAGAACTTTGAGATGGCCTTCACCACGGTTTGGGTCGGCGTTTACTTTGTCAATTAATTCCCTTATAGTGGATTTTCCATCGCCTTTGACCTGAGCGGGCTGGCGTTGCGCTGCTGCCACCAATTTTCCATTGATGACCAAAAGGCGGAAATCTTTACCTTCAACATACTTTTCAACCATCACCGAAGAGCGGAAATCTTTTGCTTCATCAAAAGCCTGTCTGGCTGAAAACAAATCCTGGATATTGATGGAGACACCGCGACCGTGGTTTGCACCGGCAGGTTTAATGACTAGCGGAAAGCCCAGTTCTTCACAAATCACCTCTAAATCTTCTATAGAAGTGCAAATTGAACCGTGCGGCACCGGAATACCTGCGTCATCTAAAATATTTTTGGTTTGATATTTATTGTCTACCGTTTCCACCGCGATACAGGATGATTTTCCGGTCATGGTGGCGCGGATGATCTGCTGATTTTTGCCATGTCCAAGCAGAATTTTGCAAGAATCGTTTAAGCGTCGCCACGGAATGCCACGTTTTTCGGCTTCAGCAATAATACTTAGCGTGCTGGGCCCGAGATTTTCGGTGTTGCGAAGCTTTTGTTGCATGGTACCAACCGCATAAGGAATTGAGTTTTGATTTTCGGCGTTCGAAGAATAAATTTTTGAGTTTTCGCTGCCTTCAGCACTGCTTCCGTGACGCGAATTTAGATTGGTGGAATTCATGAAATTATTCGTTTTTTTGGCTGTTGCTTCCGGAAAATGGTGAAATTCAATTCTCTTAGCGCGATTAAAAAAGTTTTAGAAGAGATTTCCTTCACCCACAGGAATTGCCATGGTTTTTTTTCGAATCAAAGAAAATGCCATGCTAATCCACTTATAGTCAGATAAGAAGGAGAACAGTTCACCCGTTCTCGATATTGCTTTTTTGAAAATGAACGGCTTAGTTTTTGTTTCGGCACTTTCTCATCCGCGCTGATTGTTTTGAAAATCCAAAATGCTCCATCTAAACGATTGCATTAATGCTGCTTTATTCAAAAAGAAAAAAACGAAAAATTTGCCCGTTTAACGGCAAATAAATTTACCGCTGATATCAACTTCTTCAAACCAAAAAAAACACAACGATGGCTTTAGAAAAATACCGTGAAAAACGCGACCAAAGTAAAACACCGGAGCCTTTTGGCGGAAAAACTTCAGGGAAAGAACTGGTTTTTGTCATTCAAAAGCATGATGCTTCGCACCTGCACTACGATTTCCGTCTGGAAATGGATGGCGTGCTAAAAAGCTGGGCCGTACCCAAAGGTCCATCGCTGGATCCCGACGTAAAACGGCTTGCCATGATGGTGGAAGATCACCCTTACGATTATCGGAAATTTGAAGGCCTCATCCCAAAAGGGCAATACGGCGGCGGCACGGTGATCGTGTGGGACGAAGGCACATATGAACCCATTGATGAAGTTAAGGGCGATAAGAAGAAACAGGAAAAAAGGCTGCTGGAGCAGCTAAAATCCGGCAAGATTAAATTCCGCATGCACGGCGAAAAACTGAAAGGCGATTTTGCTTTAATAAAAGCCTACGGCCGTGGTGAAAACGGTTGGTTGCTGATGAAGCTCGAGGATGAATTTGCTTCTACGGACGACATCACCAAAAAAGATAAATCGGTGATTTCTAAAAAAAGCATTGCCGAAATGGAAAAATCCCCGGACCGCATTTACGGTGAAGAAAAAGCAGCAAAAGCAGAAGACGAGGCAAAAGACAAAAAAATGCCGAAAAAGAGCCGAAAAAAACCGGCTGAGATTGCGGCGCTTTTGGAATCGGCACCGGACGAAAAATTTTATCAGGAAGTCGAACCCATGCTTGCCACATTGGTTGATGAGCCTTTCGACAGTGAAAACTGGTTGTACGAAGTAAAGAGGGACGGTTACCGCGCAGTGGCTTTTCTAAATGAAGGAAGTGTAGAGATGAAATCGCGCAATGATAAAAGTTTCAATGAAAAATTTTATCCAATTTTTGAAGAACTTAAAAAATTAAAAATCAATGCCGTTCTGGATGGAGAAATTGTGGTGCTGAATTCCGAAGGAAAAGCAGATTTCGGTGCGCTGCAAAACTGGCGAAGCGAGGCAGACGGCGACTTGGTGTATTATGTGTTCGACATTTTGTGGCTTGATGGTAAAGATTTGAAAGATTTGGTTTTCACGGACAGACGTGCTATTTTATCGGAAATTTTAAAAGAAAATAAAACCATCATGTTGAGTGAAGCCTTCGATACTTCGGGTATTGAATTTCTGGAAACTGCCAGGAAAATGGGTGTGGAAGGAATTATGGCAAAGCGGAAAGACAGCCGCTACCAGACGAAAAACCGTACAAAAGACTGGCTGAAAATCAAAGCCAATAAAAGACAGGAAGTGGCTATTGGTGGTTTTACACTAAATGAAGATTCCAACAAAAAATTCAGCAGTTTGTTGCTGGGCGTTTATGTAGGGAAAAAACTCGTCTACACCGGAAAAGTCGGCACCGGTTTCAATGCGAAAATGCAGACTGAAATGATGGAACTTTTCCAACCCTTAATCACCGATAAAGTCCCGTTCAGTGAAGAACCGGACGTCAACAAACCTTCGCGCTTCCGTCCAAATCCGCCCCATGCCACAGTCACCTGGCTAAAACCCGAACTTTTATGCGAGGTGAACTATACGGAAATCACGAGTGGCGGCATTATGCGGCATCCTTCTTTCCAGGGAATGCGCACGGATAAAGACGCTAAAAAAGTGGTTTTAGAAACCGAAAAACCAACGGAAGAAATTGTAATTGAAGAAACATCACCCATAAAAAAGCGCGGAAAAGCCGCAAGAAAAACTTTACTGAATCCGAAGGACAAAAGCCAGGTTCGGAAAATAAACGGCAATGAACTGAAATTCAGTAATCTCGACAAAACATTCTGGCCAAAAGAAAAGATTACCAAGCGTGACCTCATCAATTATTATTATCAGGTCGCGCCCTATATTCTCCCTTATTTAAAAAAACGTCCCCAAAGCATGAACCGTTTCCCCGATGGCATTGAAGGTGAGCAGTTTTATTAAAAAGATGTCACCGGTCGCGCGCCAAGCTGGGTGGAAACTTACCTTTACCACAGCGAAAAAGATAATCGGGACCGACATTATCTGGTGGGGAAAGACGAGGCAACGCTGTTGTATATGGCAAATCTCGGATGCATTGAGATGAACCCGTGGAACAGCACCATCGAGAAACCCGAACATCCCACTTATTGCATCATCGATCTGGATCCGGACCAAAATTCTTTCGACCAGGTGGTTGAAACGGCATTGGTGACACGAGACATCTTATCAGATATGGGCGTGCAGTGCTATTGTAAAACCAGCGGTTCCACAGGCCTGCATCTTTATATTCCACTAAGGAACAAATATACGTATGAGCAAAGCAAAGAATTCGCGCGTGCTATCGTAACTTTAGTACACCGTGAGCTGCCGAGAATTACGAGCATAGAACGCATAATTAAGGAGCGTGAAGGCAAGATGTATCTGGATTTTCTGCAAAACCGCCCGCACGCGACTATTGCATCCGTATATTCAGTCCGGCCAAAACCCGGTGCTACGGTTTCAATGCCGCTTCACTGGGACGAAGTAAAAAAAGGACTGAAAATGACCGATTTCACCATTTTCAATGCTTTAAAAAGGCTTGAAGAAGTAGGTGATATTTTTAAACCCGTTTTAGGAAAAGGAATTGATCTGCTGAAGGTTTTGCAAAAGTTTGAGGAGAAATAGTTTTTTATTTTTTCAATTTAGGGAATAAAGAAAAAAAAGAGCCGTTTATGCCGGGAAAAAAAACTTTAGTGAAATTCCGGGAAGTTAGCGTCGAGCTTTTTAAGCTTCGCAAAATGTTTGCGGCAATTTATCATGGTCGTCCAGCCTTGTGTAAAGTTATCGTATTTCACTCCGTGGGTTCTGTTTTGTCTGGAGATTTGAGTCAAAATCAGCCAGTGTTCAGCCAAAATTTTACAAGCTTTAAGCAATGAATTTCCGTTTCCGTAGACGTGATGTGGCTCGGCACCGCAGCCATTATATTCAATAATTGAGTAATTTTTACCTGCTTTTAAATCGTCTACCGAAGCACATTTGATGTCAAACCGCCCGTAAAATAAGCTATCAGAATACGAGCTGATTTCATCAAAAACCTGGTGCAAAGCATCATCTTTTTCATGCTCCAGACTCATTAAACGGCAGCCTTTGCTGAGGTTTAAAGCATAACTCAAACATAAAGTTTCATTATCTTTTAAAACCATTTGCAGCCGGTCTTTGTGCCGGATTTTCATCTCCTGAATTCGTCTGCTTACTCTGTCATTGGCCAACATCAACTGCTCAACAGTGGATTTTCCATCGCCGCAAATCTGCAGGTATTTCTTGCGTACAAAACCAGTGATGGTGCCGCAATTTTTGTTTGGAAAGCGGTAATAGAAAACGCTGACTTCAAGCGGATAATTTACTTTTTCCTGAATAAGGTAATCCACAGACATCGCGCCATTGTAAGCCAACAGCTGCGCGCGGTTGTGAATAATGCGAAACATAAATCCCATTCGCCCGATGTCGGGTTTTACAATGAATGGATATTTAAATTTGCCGTCTATGGCTTTCTCGACCTCACAAAAGGGTGTTGACTTCTTGACTAGTAAAGTTTCCGGAAAACTTCCGGGCGGTAAATGTTCGTAGATCGATGTTTTGGTGGCGCCCTCGAAACCTCCAAAAACCAATTTTGGGTTGGAAGGTGTAAAAAACCAAAAAGACCGGGCGCGCAGACAGTTCCAAACCCAAACGGGCAGAATCGGCACATATTTTATACGCCAGTCCCATCGCTCCCAGGAGGTTATTTTGAGAAACAGCGTTTGCATTTTAATTAAACTCAGTGTTTATTTTTTGTGAAGGTGATTAGATAATCTGGAAAAATAGTGCTTTCGCTGCTTTATTTCAACTTTTTGTGCGGCTTAAAATAGCTAAATCTCAGGATTTTAAGGAAATGATAAATTTATTTCCCGATACAGGATCTTAGCTTTCCTCTATTCATGGGAGTTTAGCTCGTAAAAGTAGTACAAAAGTAGTACAGGCTGAAATGCTGCAACATCTTTTCATGACACATGTTACCGAACATTTCGTCACCGCAAAGCCCGATGGATAAAGGATTTCTACTTTTTCGGGGTGTTCATTTCATGTCATTTTGTACACCTTGGGAAATGTAATGTATTGATTTGTAATCTTTTACGCGAAAAATAAAATACCGTTAAAATCTGCATTTGGGCGAAAAGTGCTGATTTTTGATTAAAAAAAACGCACTTTGTATGAGCTTTTTAATTCAGTATTAATCTCGAGAAAAATGGAAAAACATTTCAGTATAATTTTATATCGTCACGCGCCTATTTGCCAAAGTACAAAATCAAAAGTGATTTGCCTCTATCCAATACTCTGCAATTTGTCACAGGATTAATAATGAAATGCATGCTGCATTATTTCCTGTTCTCCTCTGGAAATTCCAATTTCTGAAGCGATATTTTGCCAGTTTCTCACTGCGTTCTTAATCTCATCAATTATGGAATTCATCCCGCCTTCATTTAACCTAAAATAAATACCGACGCTTTTTGCTAATTCCAAGCTCAAGGCATTATCATCCATATCAACATTCAGAGCTAATCCCTCTTTTTCAACCGAAGGATTTAAATCGTATGCAGGAGATAAAATCCATCCTTTATCGGTTAAAATGAAACCGTGATTTCTTAAATGGTCATCTGTATTTGATATGCAAATATTAAAGACAATTCGCCGCCATAACTGATAAATATTGTTGCTTTTTCTGGGTTACAAAGACCAACAGCAATACAGTTGAGCCTCATTTTTACAGCACGGCACCTGCGCCATCTTCCAATTCTTCCACCCTTTCGCGAAGTATTTTTACGTTGCCGTCTTTTCTGCGGCGCAAGGCTCCTGTAAATCTGGCTTTAGTCCAGCGGAACCTCGAGAATCTTACCCTGCCGAAATGATGCTGCAGTACATATATCATCATTCCAATAGCAGCAATGCAGATCAGGCCGTACACCTTTTTGTTGGCGGCTAAGATCGCGTTGAGCTGTATACTTTTATAACCTGATAAAGCCGACTGTGCCGACATTAAATTCGCGTCCATATACACCGCCAGATTTTGTACACTTTCCCACTGGAACTGATATTGCAGCCAAGATAAGAATGATGAGAATACAGCGGTCGCCACGAAACTCCGGAAAACCAGGATCAGTCCCATCGCCTGAAGCATCGATTCCATTTCCAGCTTATCAAGGGTGTAAAACCACACAGCGATGAAGAGCGCACATAAGCCGTAACCCTTCAGCACCATCGGCAGCAGCCAGCTTTCATAACTGAGTTCAGGCACCATCATAAAATACATCATCACGCTGTTAAGGAAAAAGGCTGCAATACCTGAAAAGATAAACATTTTCAGCGACCGTTCTGCCTTAAACCAATAGACGGCCACCACGCCTGCCACTATCACCCCGGGGATCATCATGATGTTCAGCGACGAATTCGTCACCATATCATAACCGAGTATTCCGACGGCGAATGAGCTCTGAAGCGAACTCGCACCAAGGAACACGCCGGTGAACAGCAGCATCAGCAAACCGCTCTGCACATTGCTTTTGGTGAAGATTCCAAAGGAGATATAACTTCTCTTCAGCATGAGCTGGCGTAGTGCGAGCAGAACGAAGCTGACGAGTGTTCCCCAAAATGATACGCGGATCGCAGACGCCTCGAACCAGTTGAGGGTTTTGCCAAACGAAAGAAAATACGCCATAAACAAAAAGGTGCCGGCAAAAAAGACCATGCTCAGCCAGTCGATCTGCGAGAAGGGCAGTTTGCGCGCGAAACGCTGGTTATGCTGGAAGATCACCGTAATCATGATCAGCACCAGACAAAGCCCCGCCGTAAGCAAATGAGGGTATTGCCACGTGGTGTGATAGGCTAATTTGGAAAGGTAGTAGCCGGCAACATTTCCGGTGATGATGGAAAAAGGATAAAATATCGCGTAAAAGCGGCCCCGTTTGCCGTCCGGACTTAAAATGAACATCAAAGGAAGGATAAATTCCAGCATCATAAACATCTTAAAAAACCCCATGATAAGTGCTGAAGCAATCATGATTTCTGCGACATCGGTCGTAGCGATGACGAAAGACAGCACCGCCGACACGGCCAGTGAAGTCACCATGATTTCTTTAGTCCGGAATCTCATTTTCACCCTCAGTATCAGCGGCATGGCGGTAGCCATTCCGATAAAAGAAGCAAAATTGGCCATCATCAGATAATCGGGCATGATGCCGAGATCACCAACCATCATACTGATATTCCCGCTGTTTACCGGATTCAGCGTCATGATCAGAATGGTGAATATGATGATAAGTAAAAGCTGCACAGGCTTCGGCACCCAACTTTTATACAGCCCTTTGTTATAATCCGACATTACTCTGATTTATTTAAAGTCACACTCACGTTCATCCCGGCACGCAGGTGCGCCACATCTTCTTTTTTATTATCTGCGGTAAATTCAATCCGTACAGGAATCCTCTGCTGTACTTTCACAAAATTTCCTGTGGAATTATCTACCGGAACATTTGAATATTTAGATCCTGTAGCGGCCGAAATAGCCGTCACCGTACCGATGAATTTCTTCCCGTCTAAAGCATCCGCAGTGATATTCATCTTTTCGCCGATTTTTACGCGTGGCATCTGGCTTTCGAGGAAGTTTGCGGTGATCCACTTCTGGCCGTTCAGTACGATGGTGCCCAACTGCTGCCCGGGTTGTACCAGTTGCCCTTCGTTGATCAGCCTTCTGCCCATCACGCCGTTGTAAGGGGCGGTAATTACCGCGTAGGACAAGTTGATTTTGGCCATATCGAGCATGGCTGAGGTTCGTTTTATTTCGGCATCATTTACCCCGAGGCGGCTTCGGGTTTCGCCGGTGGCAAGACTCGCTGAGTTTTTCTGGCTCAGAAGGGTTTCATACGCCGCTTTGGTAGCGTCATATTCGGTCTTTACCTGGTCGTACTGCTGCCTTGTCACCGCTTCGGAAGCTAGAAGGTTCTTGTAGCGGTTCATGTTCTGTTCAGCATTCCAAAGTCGGGCTTTAGCGCCGGCGATGTTCGCATTGGCAACGTTCACGTTATTTGAAACCGTATTCACTGAGGAGGAAGTTACGTCCCGTGAGGCGCGCGCATTCTGCCACGCAGCTTCAGCCTGTGCCAACTGGGTGCGGAGCTCGCGGTCGTCCAGTATGACCAGGGTATCGCCTTTTTTCACGGCCTCATGTTCGGTATATTTTATTTCTTTAATATACCCGGCAACACGTGTGTTTACGGGATTGATAAATTCTTCCACCTGTGCGGAGTTCGTGAAGTTATCGTCGCCAAGGTGAAAATAATGTTTCACCAACCAGTAGAAGCCGCCCACCGCTATTGCGAAAACAAGCAGGTTGATCACCGTTGTTTTTACTTTATTGCTTTTTTTCTTAGGTTTTTTAATAGGTGGCTGCACTTTTTCTTCCGGTTTTTTATGTGAAGCTTTTACTTCAGTCTCGTGCTGGATGATATTTTCGTTATCGGGAGTTTTTTCTGACATCGCTGTAATTTTATTTTATAAAGTTCCTGTTGTTTTCAATAAATTGTAATACTGGTACTGCACGTTAATCTCGCTGTTGGCGTACTGCAGTTCGGCTTCCAGTTTGGCATTGGTGGCATCAATCATATCGGCCTGCAGCGCGAGCTGGTTAAGGTATTTGGCTTCTATGATCTTATAGTTTTCATTGGCCAGTTCTTCGCTTTCTTTGTTAAGACGCGCCTGCTGCACGGCTTCCTGCCATTTGAGATAGGCGGCGTTGGTCTGCACATCAAGATTTTCCTGCTGCAGCACAAGCACGTTTCTGGCCTGGTTGAGCTGCAATTTCCCCAGCTGCTCCTTTTCTTTGGTTTTATAAAGGTTGTCGATATTATAACTGATGCTGAGTCCTGCCTGCCACGTGTTGGTGTAAAAATCCTGCGCAGGAAGCGAACTTGTAACGGGCCGCGCCATATCGTAACCGCCAAAGGCGCCAATAGTGGGTTTTTTATCGGTATTGATAATCACGATGTTTTTGTTGGCGAGTTCAATTCCGGTTTGCGCATATTTTAAGACCGGATGATTCTGATGCGCCCGGTCTAAATAGTAGTTCAGTCCTTCATCGGCCGCCACCCCGCTTAAAGTTGCAGTGGGCACAATAAGAACATCAGGCGAAAGCGCGATAGCGGTCGCCAGCTGATAATTTAAACCCGCACGGTTGTTGTCCAGCGTCAGAATTCCCTGCTCCAGGTTCTTCAGCAACAGTTCGCCACGTATGATCTCATTCCGCGTCACCATGCCCTGCTTATAAAATTTCTTTACGTTCTCAAGGCGCTCAGTCGCGAGTTTTCGGTTATTCAGAAATACATTTTTCTGGTTGATGATCCTTTGGATATCGAGATAATTCGACATCACAAGAAATTTAATATTCTGCTCATCTTTTTCAAGATCCAGTTCGGCAAGCTGTTCGCGCAGTTCCGAAACTTCAATCGATTTTCTCACAAGCCCGCCTTTATAAATAAGTTCTGACGCCTGGATGCTGTAGGTATTGCCGAAATGCGGCATGCTCACGGTTGCGATTTTAGACAGGTCTTTATCGAGGATCAGCGCATCACCCAGATAAAAGGCATTGGCAGAAGCGGTGATGTTCGGCAGTTTCTGCAACGCTGCGTTTTTGGTCTGCTGGCGCGCAATCAGGATGTTTTCTGACGAAAGCTTAAGCTGCGTGTGGTTCTCGAGGGCCATCTGCACCACCTCGTCCAGCACTAAGGTGCGTTCCGTGGTTTGAGCGGTGGCTTCGAAAAAAAACAGACTCAGCAATAATACAGTCAGCGTGTTTTTCAGTTTCATATTTTCTGTGGTTTATTTAACGGTGCAAAGCTACCGGTATACGAGACCCCAGAAAATGACGGAAAGAACGAATAAAATGTTTAAAAGTAAGATTTAGTTTTTAAAACGCCTGCGGTAAACAGCCGGACTTTCGCCTGAGTTCTTCTTGAAAAAATGCCCGAAGGAATACTGGTCGCTGAACTTAAGATCCATGGAAATTTCGTATATACTCTTTTCCGTGGAAGAAAGCAGCGCCATCGCTTCCTTCATCACATAGGCCGCAATGATCTGCCCGGCCGTTTTGCCGGTCACTTCTTTTAAAATGGCCGTGAGATGTCTGGAAGTAATAAATTGCTTTTCGCCGTACCAGGTTACCTCACGCTGTTCGGGAAAATATTCACCAACATTTTTCAGAAACTGAAGGGTAATCTCCTGTTTGCGGGACACTTTTTCCTTCGCGAAAACCGCGTTTTGCGAAATAATATCGCCGAACAGATACACGGCGGAAGAGAAAAGATGCCTGATCACTTCCTCGCGGTTTTCAGATTGATCCTCGCTTTCAAGGATACTCTGCAAAAGTGCTGCGTTGTTCCAAATCCTGGCAAAAGGTGTAGGATCCAGACAAAAATTGCGCACCAGCTCGTTCCGGAAATAGACAAAAGCATTCAGCCGGTTGATCTTGAGGGGAAGTTTTTCGGTGTACTGACGGGAAAAAGCGATAACCAGTATTTCCGGTTTTTCGCTTATTTCCTGAAGTTCGTATACCTGCCTCGAATCGATCAGTGCCACACAATTCTCGCCCAGCTCGATGCTGTTCAGGCCTTCCGTAAAAATGAGTTTTCCCTTTTTCAGGATCAGGAAAGCCGGTGTTTGAGGATGATGCGGCCTGCCTACCGCAATAAATTCAAAAATATTCTCAGCATTAAAGATCCGGATCGGGTATTCCAAAGGTTTAAATTTTAGGCAAAGATAATTATTTAGGTAGCGGAAGAATCATGAAAATGTATCTTGCCTTTTGCTTAATTTTAAATTGAAACATTCCGTGGATTAACACCGTCTCCTAATAGGAATGATAATCTAAGCAAGTGGTACTCTTCAAAACCAAAATGCCGGTAGACTCCCGCAACACTCGCATCATCGTAACCCAGAATAAAGCAGTTGGCAAACAGAATTGATTGCAGTTGCGTGAGCTGCAGATATTCCGACAACATCGCGATCTGATCTTTAAGCATTTCAAAAAGTGGTTCCCGAAGATGCGAATCTCTGGAATGCAGATAAATTTCCTCGATAACGTCCAGCACGTTGAATTTGATCTCTGTTTTCATAAAAGATGTTTATGAGACAAAGATGACGGAGTTTACGGACAAAGTGTGACGCTTTAGCAGGAAAGGTCTACTTCGTTGAATATTTGCACTTTTAATTGTGTAGATTTTTGAATAAAGATTCAGCGAACCCCAGTGTAAGTTTCATTTCATTCACCAGCTGACTATGATTTTTTTTTCAGCAATAATTCAACTTTTAAAGCAATGCTCTTCCGTCTAAATGCCATAAAAACAAAAAAGGAGTTCCGACTTTTTTCACCTTTTGCAAAAAAGGCAAGAGGTCTTGGTATCCAAAACTTGAAAAGTTTGTGGGTACAAAGACACATCTTGCTGTTATCCGTTTTAGAGCTCTAAAAAGTGAAACCTGGTATTATTTTGCCCAGGTTGCAATATATTAGACCTGTCTTTATTTACTCAGGTATATGTATGTATTTGTTAAAAGGGATCGACATGCCTTTTGGTATAATTCGTTGCCTAATAATGAAGGAAACGTGGTACTATTTTACGCAGGTTAATTAGTAGACCTGTAGTGAATTTGCGCAGGAGGTATTTATTGTTTTATGTCCGACCGAAAAAGCACTTTGGTATATTATCTCCCTTGCTCAAAAAAACCTACAGCTATTTTACGCAGGTGAACAGAAATTCCTGTGTAGACATTACTCAGCTACCTGAAACTAATTAGCGCAGCGCCACTGTCGATCTAGCGATGCACCTTGTACTAATTTACGCAGGTTGCAAAAAGAAAACTGCGACTACATTTGACTTACCTGGAGCTATTTTACTCACCTTAATCTTCAAAAAAAAGCAATATTCGCCTAAAACCAAATGACACTGGTATTATTTTCAATTTTAAAGACTAAGTTTTTATGTTTCTGACGTAGCTCTTTTTTTTTCTTTAAAAGCAAAAACTCAAAATGGAGATAATATCCAATTTTGCCTCGGAAAACAAAAAAAATAATGATCTGAATATCAATTAGTTAAGCCAAAAGAAATCGGTTGTTTTTTATCCACAATTATTAATACATTAATAAAAATAATAGAGTTAATTACATTAGTATAATTAAGGAAGGAAATTGAAACCCTTAGGGAAGTCCTTCTGAGAGCCATTTCCAAGAACATAGAACTGATTAAAAATGGAGATAATAACCAAATATTCGGAAATAATATCCAATTACATGGATATAAAATCCTGTTGCATGAAGATAAGATCCTACGTATGGGAGATAAGATAACATTGGACGGAGATAACATGCTACTTTTCTGCGAGCATTTCCAGAACACCCTTTATATACTCACCACCTTTCAAATCTATCTGAATTTTGCGTTTCAGATGAGAAGACAGCCCAATATAACCTCTTAGATCATAAAGCTGCTTTAAAACTCTTAAATGCCCTTCTTCAAGGCTTCGTGTTTTCTTTAAATATTTCAGTGAGCGGCTTATCTGTAAATCATTGAGTGAGCTGAAGGTTTGATCTTTTCCAACAGATTGTTCTGTATAATAGATTACAAAATGATATTGTCCGTTCGAGAATGAATAATTGAAGCTAATGTCATTCAGACTATCCAAGTCAGCTTTTACCGTTCGTAGAAAATCTCTTTCAAAGCGGTAACGACTATCGTACTTATCGGTGGAAATCGCGAGCTCACTAAGTACTTGGGAATAGCTTTTTACAATTTTGCCAATCTTCTTAAACTTTAAAATCCACAGAAGGAATTTTAAGGTATTGGAGGTTGAAGCATGATATGGCAATTCCCTTTTTAGAGAAAAATATTGACTCATATTCAATAAGTTCTTTATTACGGCCCTATCCATATTGAAAAAAATGTTTTTAGAATTCCAGCGAGGTTCAGAAATGAACGGGACAGCTTTAAATCCATTAATGGTTACATCTCTTAACCTAAACCAATTGATGTTGGACATATTGATTAAGGCGCTTTGAATGACAGTGTTTTTCATTTTTCTCCCGGGATTCAATTGGTCCGTGGGAATTACGAATTCCATGACGCCTTGATTTGCCCATCCCTCGAAACAATCGTCAAAAGAGAGCTGTTTTTCTTTTGGATTATTGAATGGTAGTTTTAATTCAATAAAGGCCGACTGCTCTTCTTTTATTGATGCAAGAATCATCATAATTATCCGTTGCTCAATAATCGTAGTATTTTGGGTAATCAGTACTTCACGAAAGTCATTAGAAAACAATACTTTCTTTCTGGGTTTTGTTACAAAAGATCTATTCTTTTCCAACTCACTTTATTTTTTACGTAAAGAAAATTCAATTGCTTCCTGTTGAATTTCATCGTTGGACTTATGGCTGTTTTTTAATAACCAAGCATCAATTTTTTTCCGCTCAAAAAAGAGAACTTTTCCGTTAGGTTTAGAGAATGCGATACTGTTAGAATGTACTAATTTGTAGATGTATGATTTCTTGAATCCTGTGTAATCTGAAAGTTCTTCAACGTTCAAAATTTCTTTCAAACCGAATATATGTTTTTCAATTCGGTTGAGCTTGTGAATAATTATTTCGTCCCTTTCCATGTTTTCGTTTACTCGTTTAGTCAAAGCAAAAGTCAACATTGAAAACCATAAAAACAACATAATCAATACCTTAAAGTGTAAAAAACAATATATAAGGTTATTAAAGATGATTAAACGATTAAAAAAACATTATAATGGGTTATTCTGGATTCAAAAACATTTAAATTAAATGATTATTAACCGATAATATTTAAAAAGTAAATGATATTAAGTTTTGAAAATGGTAATTTCTACATTTCAAGTTTCAATTCAGGAATTATTTCGGCAGCCGCTTTCATATTTTTATCGACGATTTTCGCATAAATTGCTGTTGTTTTGAGTTCACGATGTCCCAGACGTTTCGAGACTGTATAGATATCAGCGCCATTTTCCAGAAGCAAAACCGCATTGGTATGTCGCGCTGAGTGAAAAGTTATATGTTTAGGCACCCCCGCGCGATTGCACCACCGCACGATCTCGGTATTGTACGTCATTCCGTATTTCAGGCCCCTAAATACACGCTCTTTTGGTGAGTCCCGTTCTCCAAGTAGTTCTCGAGCTTGCTTTGAAATATAGAGATACTCTACACCGTCGGTTTTGTCTTGACGAAAATTAATCTTACTGTTTTCACCTTCGTCACGAACTTCAGACCAAATCATCGAATTAATATCAGACCACCGGAGGCCGGATAAACATGAAAACAAAAAAGCCCTCTTTAAAACTGGATATTTACATTCCGTTTTTGCTAAGGCCTGCATTTCATCAAACGTTAAATATTCTCTTTGACTTTCCGCCTGCTCGAAGGATTTTGCTTTTTTCGCGTAATCCACTACCAGATAACCTTCGTCGAATGCGCTTCGTAAGGCAGCCTTGAATTTATTAAAATACGAATACTTAGAGTTTTGGGATAAAGGCAGTTCGCTTTTAGTAAGCGCTTCTTTTGCGAAATAATTTCTTACACGTTTAATCAGATTTTCATCTATATCATCGAATGTCAAATTTGCAGGGATAACTTTCTTAAGATGTTGCAGCGTCGAAGTCCAGTTACCGTAATTATTAATTGAGTTCTGGGTAGGTTTCTCTTCCGTAAGCTCTGCAAAGTAGTTGAGAAATGCTCTTTTCGACTTCGTTGTATTCTTTAAATCGAACCTTCCTTGGACATAGTCAGATTTCCGAATCGCCAAAATACTATCTGCAAGTAGTACACTTTCTTTATTTTCCTTTTTTTCCTTCAAAGTTTGCGGGTCTCCATGAAGATAAATCTGTAAGTTTTCGTACTCTCGAAGATGTCTTCTTTTACCATCCGGAGAAACGGCTGTTCCCTTATAATACTCGACAAATAGGCTAATCCGCCCGTCCTTTAATTTCCTCTCGTTTAGTGATATTTTCATAAGTAGTACAATTGTACTGTTTTATGGGTTCGCGTAGTACAAAAGTAGTACAAAGATAGTAATATAGTCCAATATACGAAAACTTAAAAATCATAAATAATTGATAATCAACTAAAAGAAAGAAAAAGAAACCAAAGAAAAGCTAATCTATTTCCCGATACAAAACTTCGAAAATATATTACCCAAAACCTCATCATTGGTAAATTCACCCGAAATTTCCCCTAACTGTTCAAGGGCGTTCCGAAGTTCATAAGCCAAAAGTTCGGTATGAATGCCGGAGCGTACCGCCTCTTCCACCTGTAATACAGATTGCAGCGATTTTTCCAAAGCATCGTAATGTCTTTGGTTGGTAATGATGACGTTGCTTTCCTGGTCTTTCAGATTTTCCACGTAGTCAGTCAGCACATTTTTTACCGCCTCAATGCCGGTTTTTTCTTTCGCAGAAATCTGCAAAATTTGGTCACAATAATCAGAAAAAAGTTCCTGTGTCAATTCACGGTCAAAGTCGTTCGGAATTTCATCGTTTGTCAAATCAACTTTATTATGAACCAACACGATTTTCAAGTCTTCTCGGTGAAATTCCTTCACAAAAGCAATCACCTCTTCCGGGGTTGAATCCTGTTCGTCATATAAATATAAAAGCACTTTCGCCGAAGCAATTTTCTCTTTCGCTTTCGTCACACCAATTTTCTCAATAACGTCGGTAGTTTCCCGAAGTCCAGCCGTGTCCACAAAGCGGAAAGCCGTGCCTTTTAGGTGAATTACTTCTTCAATCGTGTCGCGCGTTGTTCCTGCAATTTCGGAAACAATTGCGCGTTCTTCTTTCAGCAAAGCGTTCAGCAAAGTAGATTTCCCCGCGTTTGGTTTCCCGATGATAGCCACTTCCACGCCGTTTTTCAGCGCATTTCCGTATTGGAAACTTTCAATCAGCGCGCGCAGTTTTGTGCGCAGGTTTTGTAGCAGACTGTTCATCGCGCTGCGGTCTGCAAACTCCACATCTTCTTCAGCAAAATCCAGTTCCAGTTCAATGAGCGAAGTGAAATTCAGCAGGTCATTGCGCAAAACCGAAATCTCATTGGTAATTCCACCTTTCAGCTGGTTCAGCGCGACTTTGCGTGACGCTTCATTTTCGGAAGCGATTAAATCTGCGATGGATTCTGCCTGCGCGAGGTCAATTCTGCCGTTCATAAAAGCGCGCATGGTAAATTCTCCGGCTTTTGCGAGGCGTGCGCCACTTTTCACCAAAATTTCCAGAATTTTCTTCGCAATATGCGGCGAGCCGTGGTACGAAATTTCCACCACGTCTTCGGTGGTAAAAGTTTTTGGCGCCCGAAAAATCGCAACCATCACCTCATCAATCAGCTCAATTTCCGTTCCCAGATTCACCCCTTGGCTCTTGGCTCTTGGCTCCTGATTTTCGGCTCTTGGCTCTTGGCTCTCGGCTCTTGGCTCTTGGCTCTCAAAAATATACCCATAATGCACCGTATGAGACGCCGCTTTTTTCAGGTTTGCGCCTTTAAAACACCGTTGCGCAATTGTCACCGCTTCCGCGCCTGAAAGACGGATAATTCCCAAAGCGCCCACACCGTTCGCGGTGGCAATCGCACAGATCGTATCTTGATTCATACCGCAAAATTACGGAAATATTCCGGTCATTAGAAGCACAGAAATCTCGCTTCTCCGAAGATTCCAACCCGTTTTTTCGGTCTTTTTTTTGGTAAATTTGTGAATTGGTTAAAATGAAAATTTGAAATTGAATATGAAAAATGCTGTAATAGATCTGCATTGCGACTTGCTGAGTTACCTCGCCCAACCGAATTCTGACATCAACAACCCAGATGATATTGGTTGTGCTTTTCCGCATTTAAAAACGGGAAACGTAAAGCTGCAGGTGATGGCGATTTTTGCAGCGACCGAGCCCAAAAGCGTGGAATTTGGTTTGAAACAAAGTGAAATTTTCCGGGATTTAAACGAAGAAAAAACCGATTTCTATACTTTTGAAAAAAAGCATCTTGCGGATTTTGGAAGTTATGAAAAAGTCGGAATGATTGCGGCGGTGGAAAACGGTTCGGCTTTTTGTGATGAAAATATGCCGTTGAAAGAGGGTTTTAGAAATCTGGAAAAAATCATCGAAAATACCGGTAGAATTTTATACATCGGACTTACGCATCATACCGAAAATCGTTTCGGTGGTGGAAACTTTGCAACAGCAGGTTTAAAAAACGACGGAAAAGCGCTGATCGATTATCTGCACGGCAGAAATATCGCGATTGATTTTTCGCATGCAAGTGACGCGTTGGCGTACGATATTTTGAATTACATCTCCAAAGAAAATATTAAAGTTCCGATTATCGCGAGTCATTCCAACTACCGCGAAGTTTTTGCACACAACAGAAATTTGCCTGATGAAATTGCAAAAGAAATTATTCACCAAAAAGGTTTAGTCGGCCTGAATTTCATCCGCGCTTTTGTACATCCGGCAAAAGTGGAAGCTTTGGAAGAACACGTCGCGCACGGACTACAATTGGGCGGTGAAAACGCAATTTGCTATGGCGCCGATTATTTCTACACCAAAAATCATCCGGATCAGTCGCGTCGGCCTTTTTATTTTAAAGAACACGACAATGCTGGTGAATATCAAAGCATCAATTCAAATTTCGAGCGGATTTTTGGTACGGACAAGGTTGAAAAAATTAGCTTTAAAAATGCACTGAGCTTTTTGGAAAGGAATTGGATTTGAGGAGGAAGGAGGAAGAATGGATGAAGAATGAATGATAATTGGTGAATGGTGAATGGTGAGTGGTTTAGGATAAAGAATGAAAAAAAATTGTCATTTAAGCAGGTAAAAAATTTAATAAAAATGAAAAAAAATATTACAAAAGCCGATAAAAAATATTTAAAAAGATGTGTAGAGCTTGCCGCTTTAGCAGTTGACGCGGGAGATGAAGCGTTCGGTTCCATCTTAGTTGACAAAGAAGGAAAAATCATCGCAGAAGACCACAACCGCGTGAACGAAAAAAATGTGCTGGCACATCCGGAAATCGAGCTGGCGCGTTGGGCAGTGGAAAACCTATCCGAAGAAGAAAGAGCTGCCATCACCATGTACACTAGCGGTGAGCACTGTCCCATGTGTTCCGCGGCACACGGCCTGGTTGGTTTGGGCGCATTGGTTTACCTAAGTTCCGCGAAGCAACTGGGTGAATGGAAAAGTGAATATAACCAACCGGAAGCGAAAATAAACTTTCTGCCCGTGGAGGAAATCATTAAGAATATCGAAGTTCGCGGCCCGGGTGAAGGTGAACTTTTGGAAGAGATAAAAGCACTTCATCTACAGAGCTGGAAGGTAAAGTAGCAACAAAGTGCAGCGGTTGCTAATATGAAATGAAAAAAAGGCCGAATAGCCGGTAAAAACCCGGGAAGGCGCGAGCGAAGCGAGCGCCAAAAAGAAAATTTGTAGCGGCAGTTTTAGGAGACAAACTCATTACTACAATATTGAAAAATACACCCAAATAACAGCTAAAAATTGCAGTTATTGCGTGAGGGATCGCAATGGAAATCCTTTTTGTTTTTTGCGGTGGAAAGGCGCAGGCAAAAACAAAAAGATTGCAATGAAGAGCCCGACCCGAGCCGCCGCGCAAGCGGCGGCTCGAGGCACGCCCCAATAAAAAAAGTGTAGAAAAATCTACACTTTTTATTTTTTAGAGCGGTTTTACCTGGTCCAGGAACCAATTTTTCACCTCGCCTTCCAAATCGTTTTCTAGTTTCTCGCGACACCATGCGTGGTACTCGTTCAGCCAGTTTTTTTCCGGCTCGGTAAGCAGTTCTGTCGCGATAATATTGCGGTCGAACGGACAGATGGTGAGCGTTTCGAAATCGTAGAACGTGCCGAAATCCGTAGTTTCTATTTCGCGCACCGCGATAAGGTTTTCGTGGCGGATGCCGTAGTGGTAATCGTAATAAAAACCGGGTTCATTGGATAAAACCATGCCCGGAATCAGCTGCTGCATATTCATGTCCTTGCGGATGTTCTGCGGACCTTCGTGGACGTTCATAAAGCTGCCCACACCGTGCCCGGTGCCGTGGTTGTAGTCTTTACCTTCCATCCACAGCGCAAGTCGCGCAAAAGCGTCCAGTTGCACGCCGCGTGTGCCTTTCGGAAATTTGACCATAGAAAGCTGAATGAGACCTTTGAGCGCCAAAGTAGCGTTGTGGCGGAACTCATCTGAAGCGCTGCCAAGTGCTAAAGTTCGAGTGATATCGGTAGTTCCTTCCAGATACTGACCGCCGGAATCTACTAAAATCGTATCTTGTTTGGTAACATCTTTGCTGCCTTCGCTCTTTGCTGAATAGTGCATGATCGCGCCGTTTTCACGGTAACCAACGATGCTTCCGAAACTTTCGCCGACGAAATTTTTACCTTCTGCGCGGAAACCGCGAAGTTTTTCACCGATGGAAAATTCGGTCATTTTTTCTTTTCCGGCCTGATGGGTTAGCCAGTAAAGGAATTTCACCATGGCTACGCCATCACGCTGCATCACGGTGCGGAAACCTTCGAGTTCAGTTTCGTTCTTGATGGCTTTCATTAAATTACCAGGAACAGCTGCTTTGATGAAGGTATTTTGGTCTTTTAAAGCTTCAAAAATTGCATGATTGCTGTTTGGCGAAATAAGGATTTTTTCGTCTTTATAGGTTTTTAATTCGTCGAAAAACTGGTCGTAAGGCAGCACTTTTACCCAACATTCCTGCATTTGCTCGCGCGCGTCGGTATCGAGTTTCTCCAGATCTACGAAGAATTTGGTTTCGTTTTTCGTTAAAATGATATAGCCAAGGAAAACGGGATTGGACTGCACGTCGCTGCCGCGTAAATTAAGCGTCCAGGCGACATCATCTAAACTTGAAATAATGTGTACGGAAGCTTCAACCTCCTCCATTTTCTGGCGGATGTCGGCGAGTTTATCAGCCACCGATTTTCCGGCTCTTTCAATCGGATGAACAAAAATCGGGTTTTTCGGTGCACCGGTACTTCGGTCTGTCCAGACTTCTTTTAAAAGCGGCAAATCGACCAAATTTTTCCCTTTTGCTGAAAGTTTTTCCTGCAAAAGTTCGCAGTTGGTATTGGAAGTTGCTAAAGCATTTACCGCGACCGTCCCATTTTCAGGTATTTCGGAAATGATCCAGTCGATATAATTTGGAGTTCCATCCATTCCATCTTTAAAAAGATCGATGCCGGACCCTTCAAGTTCGATTGGTGCCTGCACGAAATAACGGCCGTCTGTCCACAAACCTGCTTTATCTTTGGTGATTACTACAAATCCTGCAGAACCGGTAAAGCCTGAAAGCCAGGATCTTTCCTGCCATTCTGCCGGCAGATATTCGCTCATATGCGGATCGGCGGAATACACAATAAAAGCATCAATATTATTTTCTGCCATTTTCTGGCGCAGCAAAGCTATTTTTTCGGCTGATGTCATAATCTATAATTTGACGTGAATTTACGAAGAATGTCAGACTTTAAAAAAAATTAGCCGTTAAATCGACTAATTTTCCCGAATTGCTTCATAAAAAAAGTATACTGAAATAGCTTCAGTATACTTTTAAGAAATTTATTTAAAAATAATTTATTTCTGAGCCGCTAACATAGCCGCTTCTTTATCTTTAAACTCTTTATATTTCGCCTCGTTTTTTGTAGAAAGGTACAGACCTTTAAGCAAACTCACGACGTCGATATTATTGCTGTCATATTGATACCATTTTTCAGCGTATGGTAACGTAGCAGCTAATCTGGCTCTTCTTGCTTCAATGATTTTATTTGCAAGTTCTGTTTTTCCGGCTTTACGCGCGGTATTGTAGTCTTCGGTAGCTTTTCCATCATCACCCATTGTAAGATAAGTAAGGTTTTGGTGCGCCTGAATTAAATCCGGCTTCACTTCCAACGCTTTTTTGTAAGAAGCAACAGCATCTGCTACTGTTGCAGGATCTTTACTTTGTAAAACTCCCAGGTTGTACCAGTTATTGGCATCATTCGGGTTTTTAGCCAACTGCGATTTCAGGTTGGAAACAAATTCGTTGGTTTTACCGGATTTATAAAAAGCTGTTCCCTGCAGTTCCATCAATTTAGCACTTGTCGGGAATTTTTTCAGACCTTTTTCGATAAAAGCCAAAGCATCATCTGACCGGTCGGAGTCCAAAAGCAAAGCTGCTGTTGTTTCATATAATTCCTGCTCCAGACTTTTGGAGGTTTCAGTCTTGAAATCTGAATAATCTCCGGAAGCACCCATTTTTTTGTAGAGTTCCCAGGTGGATTTTTCCAGATTTTCTACCTCACCGGACTTTTTGTTTTTTGCGGTGTAAGTAGTTTCAATTCCGGTGTAACCGGAGTTGATCAAGTCCATATACACATCAGTTGCTTCTTTTTTCATGTCACCCAAAGCGTAGGTTAAACCGGAATAATAAAGGTATTTTTTGTTATCCTGACCCGCTGCGCTTAAAAGTTCATAAACTTCTCTAAATTTTGGTGCTGCAACACTGTATTTTTTCTCATTATAGGCTGCTAAAGCTGCTTTGTTCGCCGCTTCGATTACCGGATTGATAGA
The DNA here is from genome assembly GCF_900114045.1 of Kaistella treverensis. GTDB lineage: Bacteria > Bacteroidota > Bacteroidia > Flavobacteriales > Weeksellaceae > Kaistella > Kaistella treverensis. The sequence continues at coordinate 230,003 of NZ_FORQ01000001.1, read as the reverse complement.
AGTACCTAATTTTCCCATCAAAGTTGGAACATAAGTTTCTTCCTTCAAGCCCTGAATACCGGAAGCGTCAGCTGCTGTTTTACCAACATAGTACACTTTGTTTTTAGAAGAATCTTTACCAACATAAATTTTATTTTTGGCAAGATCATTAATTTTTGCTAGGTAAGATGCGCCTTCTGCAGATTTACCGGCCTTTAAAAGCGACAAACCTTTAGCATAATAATACTGCTCTAAAAGTGCTGGTTCCAAAAAGTAAGTTTTGGTTCCCATGGCGCTTTCAGCCTGCGCGAGCTGCGCGGTAGTGGTTGCGATATCGCCGGCATCAATGGCTTTTACAGCTGCTGCGATTTCTTTTTTCTGTGCGAAGGTAAACACAGCGGTAAGCAGTGCGGCACTTAAAAATATTTTTTTCATTGGTTTTAAATTAAATGGTTGCTATTTATTCTTCCTCTGTTTCACTTTCAGAATCTAGAGTATCCCGGGTTGGATGGATTTCATCACCAGAAGTTGGATTGAGATTCAAATTTACACCCTCTTCTCCATTTTCTTCGCCTTCAAGATCAGGAGCAGTTTCTGCTTCATCAACGATTACTTCCTTATCCATTTCCACTTTTGCGATGGCAGCAATTTCGTCATTTTTCTTAAGATTAATTACTTTCACACCTTGTGTATTTCTACCCATAATGCGCATTTCGTCCATGCCCATTCGGATGGCAACACCGGATTTATTGATGATCATCAATCCATCATCATCAGTCACCATTTGAATTGCAATTAGGTCTCCGGTTTTTTCGGTGATATTTAAGGTAATTACTCCTTTTCCGCCACGGTTTGTCACACGGTAATCTTCTACAGCAGTTCTTTTTCCATAACCTTTTTCTGAAACTACCAAAACAGATTCATTTTCAACATCTTCTACGACAATCATTCCGATCACTTCGTCACCTTCATCTAAGGTGATACCGCGCACACCGATAGAGCCACGCCCCACGGCTCTGGCTTTTTCTTCCGGAAAACGGATACATTTTCCTTTTCGAGTAGCGATCATGATTTCAGAATGTCCGTTCGTAAGTCTCGCGCCCAGTAACTGATCATCTTCGCGAATTTCAATCGCGTTTACACCATTTGTTCTCGGTCTTGAATATGCTTCAAGTGACGTTTTCTTGATGGTTCCGTTTTTGGTAATCATCACCACGTTCATCTGGTTTACATATTCCGCATCTTTCAGGTCATTGGTTCGGATATAAGCTTTAATCTTATCATCCGGCTCAATATTAATTAAATTCTGCACCGCTCTACCTTTCGCAGTTTTGGAACCTTCCGGAATTTCAAAAACTCTTAACCAGAAACATTTTCCTTTTTCGGTGAAGAAAAGCATGTACTGGTGATTGGTAGCAGCTACAATATATTCAAGGAAATCTTCATCACGCGTAGTTGCAGCACGGTTTCCAACTCCTCCTCTACTCTGTACTTTGTATTCAGAAAGCGAAGTTCTTTTGATATAACCTGCGTGAGAAATTGTTAAAACCACTTTTTCGTCCGGAATTAAATCTTCGATGGACATTTCACCACCGGAATAATCAATTTCAGTACGTCTTTCGTCGCCGTACTTTTCTTTCATTTCCAGCATTTCATCTTTAATGATTTGATATCTTCTTGGCTCATTGGCTAAAATATCTTCCAAATCATTGATTAATGCCATAATTTCATCATATTCCGCACGGATTTTATCAAGCTCCATTCCGGTTAAACGAGCCAATCTTAAATCAAGAATAGCCTGCGCCTGAAGGTCGGAAAGTTCGAATTCAGTCATCAAACCATCTTTCGCTTCGGCTGGATTGGAACTGTGACGGATAATAGAAATCGCTTTATCCAGCGCATCCTGAGTTCCGATCACTTTCATGAAACCTTCAAGAATATGCGCTCTTTCGCGGGCTTTATTCAAATCATATTTTGTACGGCGAACAATCACCTCGTGGCGGTGTTCAACAAAATGATGGATAATATCTTTAACGTTCAGCTGTACAGGACGGCCTTTTACCAACGCAATATTATTTACGCTGAAGGAAGTCTGTAAAGCAGTATATTTATAAAGCGTGTTTAATACTACATTCGGAATAGCATCATTTTTCAGTTCATAAACAACGCGCATACCCTGACGGTCAGATTCATCGCGGATTTCATAGATTCCCGGGATTTTTTCATCTTTAACAAGCTCCGCAGTTCGCGCGATCATATCGGCTTTGTTCACCTGATACGGAATTTCCGTTACGATAATCGCGTTTCGGTTTCCGATTTCTTCAAAACCAACTTTTGCACGCAAAACAATTCGCCCGCGCCCGGTGTGTAAAGCATCGCGCACACCGTCATAACCGTAAATAATTCCACCTGTCGGGAAATCCGGCGCGATGATGTGTTTCATCAGTTCATCAATTGTGATTTCACGGTTGTCGATGTATGCACAAATCGCGTCAATAGATTCCGTAAGGTTGTGCGGCGCCATATTGGTCGCCATACCTACAGCAATACCGGAAGTTCCGTTCACCAAAAGATTTGGAATCTTTGTTGGCATTACGGTTGGCTCCGTTAAGGAATCATCGAAGTTATTCTGGAAATCTACAGTATCTTTATCAAGATCGGCCAAAATTTCATCTGAAATTTTTCTAAGTCGTGCTTCGGTATAACGCATTGCCGCCGGCGGATCACCATCCACGGAACCGAAGTTACCCTGACCGTCAACCTGCTGATAGCGTAAGCTCCACGGCTGCGCCATTCTCACCATCGCATCATACACCGAAGTATCACCATGCGGGTGGTATTTACCAAGAACATCACCCACAATTCTGGCTGATTTTAAATGTTTTCTGTTCGAAAATACATTTAAGCCGTACATACCGTAAAGAACTCTTCTGTGTACGGGTTTTAAGCCATCTCTTACATCGGGTAACGCGCGGGACACAATCACCGACATCGAATAATCGATATAAGAGGATTTCATTTCATCAACAATGTTGATAGGAATTAACCTTTCTCCTTCTGTATGCATAATATTTTAATGTAATGAAAGTCAAGCGGTTATACTGATGCCTGAACCTTCTCTAAATTCTGATTTTAACAACGTGCTAAATTACGAAAAAAAACCCGAATTTTGCACCAAATAAATCCCGGCAACCATAAAAATAATTTAAAAAAAATGAGCCTTTTAAGCGTCACTTTTCACAGCACAGCAGACATCCAGAACCAGTGGTCCGATTACTTCACAACGGAGCTGCACCAGATGGTAGAAAATCTTTTGGATGTTGAAAAATATATTCTTTCTGAAGTGGAAAGCGACATGGTTTCAGAAGGTCAGAACACCAACCTTTTGCTGATGTTTTCCGATGCCGAAAAACGCCAGGACTTTGTAGAGATCGAACTCACCAATATCACCGAAATTATCGAGAAAAAATTCGCTGATCAGGTGATGGTTTTTGTTACTTTTTTGAATCCGAGTAAGACCCGATTTTAATTAAATTACTTCTAAGAACGCCATGGTGTCCACGTTATCGGCGTAAGTTGATAGCGAAGGATTTTGTGCTTCGCCAAATTCGATGGAATCTAAGCCCAATTCATTTTTCGCTGCTATAGCCTGAATATTTTGGTTATTTTCTGCTATAAATTCTTTGACTTCCTCGATGTTTTTATAACGCGTAAAATTAAGCACAGAAAGCGGCGAAAAAAGATCAGCATCTTCTTTCAGCATCACAAAATTATTGTCCCAGAATCTCTCCTGATTCAGCAGATAAATCGCGCGGTTATATTCATAATTATTCGCGTATTTATTGTGATTGATGATGTCTTTAAAAGAAACCAAACTTTCAAAAAGCCGGTCGATTACAAAGTCTTCCGGAATAAAAAATCGAGTAACATTTCGGCAACCCAAACCGAAATACCTGAAAATATCTTCGGCTAAAAGCTGAAGTTCTTCCGCTGTTTCATCACCTTTTAAAACTGCGATTGATGTGCGGTTTTTCCGGATGATGTTCAAAGAATCTTTGAAATAATATTCCAGATAACGTGCGGTATTGTTACTGCCCGTTGCGATTACCGCATCGAAATTCTGTAATCTTTCAACGAATTCAAAAGGAACATTTCCCTCAGAAAATTCGTTCCATTTACTCAAAAGAAAAGGCATCAAACGTTTGTCTTTCGACGATAGTTTAATAAGCGGAAAATGTTGGCTTAAAACGACCGAAATTACATCATGAAATCCCACCATTGGGATGTTTCCTGCTAAAATTAAACCGACTTTTTTGGGGTTTTTTGCCGGTTTGTATTTTGAAAGCCAGTTTTCGAGCGAATTTTCCTTCAATAATTCCGCCCACTGCTTTAGAGCAAATTTTTGATTTTCAAGCGTAAACCATGGATTTTCGATTTCCGATTTTCGCAACACTGCAAAAAATCCCTCATCAATTTCGCTATAATTTTCAGCTTTTTTTTCTAAAAAATCTTCAATATAACTGCTTAATTTACAAAGGCCTAAAATTTGTTTTTGTAGCTTCATTGTGCGGAAAATTGGGGGATTTTTAGTAATTTTGTGCAAATTTAAAAAATAAAGTAGCAATGGCTATCAAAATAACAGACGAATGTATTAATTGTGGTGCTTGTGAACCGGAATGTCCGAACAACGCCATCTATGAAGGCGCCGTAGATTGGAAAGCTTCCGACGGAACAGCATTGAAAGGGACTGTAGTTATGAAATCCGGCTTAACCATCGACGCTGATGCACCGCAGGAACCGGTAAGCGACGATATTTATTTCATCGTGACAGATAAATGTACCGAATGTATGGGCTTCCACGAAGAACCACAATGTGCGGCGGTATGCCCGGTAGACTGCTGTATTCCAGATGAAGACCATGTAGAATCTGAGGAAAGTCTGCTGCAGAAAAAAGCCTTTTTACACGGCGAATAAGCTGAATTTTTCAACACGAAATTTTACCGGCTATTAGCCTATTTTTTCCTGAAATATAAATCTTTTTAAATATCATCGACCATGAGTAAAAAACACAATTTCAGCGCAGGCCCCTGCATTTTACCTCAAGAAGTTTTCGAAAAATCCGCAGCAGCAATTCTTGATTTTAATGGCATCGGCCTTTCACTTTTAGAAATTTCGCACCGCAGTAAAGATTTTGTTCCCGTAATGGATGAAGCGCGCGCGATTGTAAAAAGGCTAATGAAACTGGGCGATGATTATGAAGTACTTTACCTTGGCGGTGGCGCCAGTTTACAGTTTGTCATGGTGCCTTTTAACCTGATGAAAGCTGAAAACGGAAAAGCTGCGTACCTTGACACCGGCACGTGGGCAGCCGGCGCAATCAAGGAAGGAAAAAAAATGGGTACGGTAGATATCGTCGGCTCTTCAAAAGAAAAAAATTACTATTTTATTCCGAAAAATTATTCCGTAGGTAGCGAATATGATTATTTTCACTGCACCTCCAATAACACGATTTACGGCACGCAGATGAAAGAATTCCCGAAAGTGGATACACTCATGGTTTGCGATATGAGTTCTGATATTTTCTCCCGCGTGATCGACTTCACCCAATTTGATCTGATCTACGCCGGAGCTCAAAAAAACATGGGACCTGCGGGCACTACTTTGGTCGTGGTTAAAAAGGAAATTTTAGGCAAAACAGGCCGCGATATTCCTTCTTATCTTGATTATTCTCTGCAGATTGCAAAAGAATCCATGTTTAACACGCCACCGGTTTTCCCTATTTATGCGTCGCTTTTAACTTTACAGCATTTAGAAAATAACGGCGGAATTGAAGCTGCTGAAAAACGAAATATCGCAAAAGCGGAATTGCTTTATTCTGAAATTGACCGAAATCCTTTATTTGAAACTTTCTGCGAAAAAGAAGACCGATCGCTCATGAACGTTTCTTTCAAATTATTGGATGAATCGAAAAAAGATGAATTCGACACAGCCTGGAAAGAAGCCGGAATTAACGGTTTAAACGGTCACCGCAGTTTAGGAGGTTACCGCGCCAGCATGTACAATGCGCTGCCGATAGAAAGTGTTCAGGTTTTGGTTGATGTAATGAAAAATTTAAATTAAGATGAAGGTTCTTGCAAACGACGGCATTTCTGAAGCCGGAAAAACAGCGCTGAAAGAAGGCGGAATTGAACTTTTAGACGCAAAAGTTTCTCAGGAACAGTTAGCCGATTTTATCAACCAGAATGAGGTAGATGTATTGCTCGTGCGCAGCGCGACAAAAGTACGTCAGGATCTCATCGATGCCTGCCCTGGTTTGAAAATAATCGGTCGCGGCGGTGTCGGCATGGACAATATCGATGTCGAATATGCCATCGACAAAGGTCTTTACGTTATTAATACTCCGAAGGCTTCCTCGCGTTCCGTAGCAGAAATGGTCTTCGCACACTTCTTCACCTTAGCGAGATTCCTGCACGAATCGAATAGATTGATGCCGCTGGAAGGCGAATCTAATTTTAATGCCCTTAAAAAATCTTTTTCAAACGCTTTTGAACTTCAAGGCAAAACTTTAGGAGTCATTGGCTTTGGTGGAATTGGTCAGGAAGTGCTGAAAATGGGAATTTCTCTCGGCATGAAAGTGAAGGTTCTCACCAGAAATCCGAAAACGGAAACGCTGACTTTAGAATTTTTCGACGGTCAAATGGCAAATTTTCAGATTTCTACAGAAAACGATATCAATACCTTTTTGGAAGGTGTAAACTTTTTAAGCATCAATACGCCGGCTTCGGACAGTTATATCATTGATAAAGCACAGTTTGAAAAAATGCAGGACGGCATTTATATCGTCAATACCGCGCGTGGTGGCGTCATCAATGAAGTCGAATTGCTGAATTTCATCGAATCCGGAAAAGTGGCCGGTGCAGCTTTGGACGTTTTCGAAAGCGAACCGAAACCGGAACTGGCTTTATTAATGAATCCAAGCCTATCATTAAGCCCACATTTAGGCGGAAATACCATAGATGCGCAGGAGAAAATTGGCCGGGAGTTGGCAGAACAGATTATTGAAATCAAAAGAAATTCCAAGTAAATATGCCGATATTTAAACCTTTTCGAGGAATTCGTCCGAGCGAAGATTATGTCGATATTTTCCCGACTCATCCGCTGGATAATTTCTCCCAAGATGAAATTATTAAAAAAGCACAACAGGAATCGTCTTATATTCAAATGGTTAAGCCATTCGTTGTAAGCAAATCGAAAGATGTGGACCGCAATCTGCGGAAAATCCGTACCAACTTTGAAGAACTGGTAGCAGATCGAAAACTCGTTCAGGATAATGCTTCCTACTATTTGTACGAGCAGATTCTTCCCAGTAAATGCGTTTACCGCGGACTTTTAGGTCTGGTAAGCGTGGAAGATTTCTGGAACGGCAACATCAAAAAACACGAATCTACCCTCACCCACCGAAAAGAAAAACTCGCCTATTATCTTGATAAGGTAAATATTCAGGCAGAGCCGGTTTTGCTGACTTATATGGCAAATCCGAAAGTGGAACTGCTGATGAATCACGAGCAAAAAAATGTTCCGATTCTTAATTATTTATCTGAAAACGGTACGCGACATAAAATTTGGCGAATTGATAACCGCCTGAAAATGCTGCAGTTTAAAGAGGTTTTAGATCAAATTGATTCGTTTTATATTGCTGACGGCCACCACCGGATGGGCTCGGCGGCGCTTCATGCAAAAAATCAAAAAGAGAAAAACAAAAAGCACAACGGTACAGAACTTTACAATTATGTATACAGTTTTATCGTGAGCAACCAATCGATTAAAATCCACGATTATAACCGGCTTTTAGAAGATTTGAACGGTTTGGATTCTGCGGATTTTTTAAAGAAAATCGAAAAGAATTTCCAGATCCACGAAAAAGGCGAAAACATCTATTTTCCGTCGCAGAAATTTCATATTTCGATGTATCTCGACGGTAAATTCTATTCGCTGCACGTAAAGCACGAACTGCGGAAAAAAGAGGGCGAGCTGAATGATCTCGACCATTTCCTTTTGGAAGAATTTATCTTTAAAGATATTCTGGGCATCGAAGATCCGAAAACCACCGAAAAAATAACCTATTTAAAAGGAAATTCCACAATTGAAGGCATTAAGGAAATGAAAGAAAAAGTAGATTCCGGCGAATATAAAATCGGTTTCGGAATTTATCCGGTGAGTTTCAATGACCTGTTGAAAGTATCGGACAATAATATCAAAATGCCACCGAAATGCACCTATATCGAACCAAAACTCGTAACGGCGCTTTTGATGTATGATATGAAACAGTAAAAATTTGCCGTTTTAACGAGGTTTTTTTTATATTTGATTTTCAATTAAAAATAAAATGAAATATTCTTTACTAAAAATACTTCCGCTCTTTCTGGGCGGAATTTTATTTTCGCAGCAAAACAGCGATTCCCTTCAGTTCAAAAAAATTTCCGATGAAATTTTGGTGAATGGCAAAGCCTATGAAAATCTGCGCGATTTAACCCAAAATGTCGGTCAGCGGCTCAGCGGTTCCGCGGGTTACGAGAAAGCCACCGATTGGGCGGTACAAAAGCTGAAAGAAGCCGGTGCAGATAAAGTTTGGAAAGAAGAAGTGATGGTTCCCGTTTGGGTGCGCGGTGCAGAATCGCTGCAGATCAAAGAAGGAAACGGAAAATGGAAAACGCTCAAGATGCTGTCGCTGGGCAATTCCGAAGGAACAAAAGGTAAAGATGTAGAAGCTGAAATCGCGTTTGTGAGAACAAAAGAAGATTTCGACAAGCTTCCGGACAGTCAGGTGAAAGGAAAAATTATTTTCTTCAATTATGCTTTTAATCAAACATTCGTGAACACTGGACAGGCGTACGGTGATGCCGGAAAATACCGCCGGAGTGCCGCTTCCTGGGCCGGAAAAAGAGGCGCAAAAGCCGTAATTATCCGTTCATTGTCTTCGGCGTTTGACGATGTGCCGCATACCGGCGCAATGCGTTATGATGAAGATGATACCGCTAAAATAGCAGCCGTTGCTATTGGGCCGAAAAGCGCTGATGAACTGGAAAAAACGCTGAAAACCCAGAAAGTTTTTGCCAAACTGAATTCCAACTGCACCATGAAAGGTGAAAAACTCTCACACAACGTAATCGGTGAAATTACCGGAAACAAAGACAAAAGCGTGCTTGTGGTGAGCGGACATCTGGATTCCTGGGACGTGGGCGAAGGCGCGCACGACGACGGAACCGGAATTGTACAAAGCATCGAGATTTTACGCGCTTTCAAAAAATTGGGCTTGAAAAATAACCACACGATTCGCGTGGTTTGTTTTGCCAATGAAGAAAATGGGTTGAAAGGCGGAACGACTTACGCTGAAAACGCGAAAAAAAATAACGAAAAACAAATTTTTGCTATTGAAAGTGATGGCGGAGGTTTTACGCCGCGCGGTTTCGGTTTGGTAATGACGCCGGAAAAAAGAGCGCAGGTGCAGTCGTGGCGGAATCTTTTTGCGCCCTATAATGTGCACAATTTCGAGTTGCAATACGCCGGCGCTGATATCTCGCCGTTGGAACCTGCAGGAGTTCCTTTAGCGGAACTTTTCGTGGATCCGCAGCGCTATTTCGATATTCACCATTCCAACGAAGATACTTTTGACAAGGTGAACCGCCGCGAACTTTTGCTTGGCGCCGTGGCAATGGGCCAATTGATGTACATGATCGATAAAAACTGGTAATGAGAAAACCGCCGCTGCAGCGCAGTTTTGCCAACGCCGCCAGAGGTATTGTCTGGATTTTCCGGAATGAGCGAAATTTCCAGATTGAATTTTTGGCGCTTCTAAGCAATATCTTTCTGATTTTCTATTTTCAGGTTTCCCCCGCGGAGGCGGCGATTATTATTTTGGTCTGCTTCGCGGTGCTGAGTCTGGAACTCCTGAATACGTGCCTGGAAAAAATCTGCGACGTGGTGCAGCCGGAATTTGATTCGCGCATAAAAATCATAAAAGATGTGGCGGCAGGCTCGGTTTTTCTGATGGCAATTGCCGCGATTATTATTGGCTTCCTGATTTACCCGAAATATGTTTTTTGAAAAAATTTGCCGTTAAAAGGCGGAATTTTTCCAATTTACTGTTAATAAAAAAAATGCCGTCGTAGCGGCATTTTTTTTTGTTTCAGGTACTTTCGTTTTAGAAAAAAACAATGTTTTAAGGAGAAATTTTCACTGTTACGTTTTGCGACTTGGCACATTGGCAAATTTTGCAGTACAAAACTGTCTGCCAGAACTGAAATTGATAAATGGCAATAACTTAATTTAGTATTGAACCCGTTTTTTGCTAAACGTCTGTTTGTGCTATTTTGTTATAATTGTTTTATTAGGTTTTTCTGTTTTATAAAAGCAATAAATTCATTTACTATTTTTTCCGTTCTGACAATTATATCACCTTCCGCAAAGTCAGTTTTACTTTTTGCAAAGGTCACTAACTCAGAAATAATCGAACCTGTTTTATGCTGCCCTTTGTCGTTGGTAAACCCTTTGTAATATTTTATTTTATCACTAAATCTGTAGTCAGACGCTCTAATATTTATTTTGTCTTCAAGTAAAGATTTGTTCCCAAGGGCCTCTAATAGTTTCCTGTTGCTAAGTGACTTATCATTTTCTTGTCGTTTTTTCGCAAAAATATGTTCAATATCAAAAATCGTATTGAGCGCGGGGATTTCTTGTGCATCGTCTTTAAACGCCCACCAAGTTAAAATTGATCTAGTTATTGGCCTTCCATTTTTAAACTCAAAATTATTTATTGCTGTCCGTAAAGAATGTTCATCAAATTTATGTTCTTCAAAGTTGACTATTTTGTCCGTAACAATATTAATCATCTCCGCGTAAACAGGCGTTCTTAAAGCATTAACTCCGGGATTTGTAAATGCAAATGCCCAAACAAATGCGATGGTTTTATTTAAAAATTCATCTAATTTTGTTTCTTCTAGTAGTCTTACTTCATTCTTGTTTTGCAGAAAATACACTGATAAAAAATAGGTCCACATACTGTTTGGTGCGGAATTCAGGATAAAAAATTTTCTCAAGATATTAGGTGAAAATCTATCAGGATTCTGATTATAGACATCATGCCAGAAATCAACAAGGATTTTTAGATTTGATAATGTCTCATCTTGCTTTAGAATTGAGTATTTACCTTTCTCGTAAAATTTTCGTAAGGCCTCGGTTGTGGTTGATTTTATTCCCTGCTTCGCGCGAACAAAATACATATACCTGGTAAAAAGTTCGTCCATTGGTGTACCGTTCAATGGCTTAAAAATTCTACTCGTAATTTCCTCAAGCGTTTTCCATTTTTCTATGAAATAGTCCTTTTGGTTTTTTGATGAATAATGCTTGTAAAATTGTGCTTTGAATATATCAGCGTCAGATAGTGGAAGACCTCTATCATTCAATGTTGAAAAAATTCTCAAAGCGGTGTCTTGCGATTCTGCCTCAATCGGCAATAGAATACAATTGCCTAAAATCCTTGCGGGCAAGTATGCAAAATATCCGGGATATTCACTTAAAAAATTATCTATCTTTTCTTGAAAAAAGCGATAGTTCTTAGCATAGTTACTCTTTTGATCTTTGTTTACAATCCCACTTTTAAGTATTTCTAAAAACTCTTCTTTGTCATTATCGGTTGCAACTTCCGAATCAATTTTCAAAATGTTTTAGATTAGGTTGTCCAAACTCATTTGTTTTCCATAAACATTGGGCAATTCTTTCACGAGTACTTTTAGAGTTCTCGTCTTGCATTTTTCCAAACTTTGCATAAAAAGCGCGTAATAACAGCATCAACGTTGTCAATCGTTGTTGTCCGTCAATTACTTCTTTTTTATTTCTGTCATTTTCAAAAGTAACTATTGAACCTAAGAAGTATTCTTCAATTATATCAAATTTGTCACTGTTATTGTCTGGAAATGCGAAGGTAAAAATGTCGTCCCAAAGAGTTTGGCATTGATCTTCTTCCCAAGCGTAAGGTCTCTGATAATCAGGGATAAGAAAGTCAGATTTTTTATCTGAAAAAAGTAACATTATTGTTTTCTGGTCAACATTAAGTTTTGACATATTTATATTTATTTTTGTGCGTTATATTTGTTTCTTTATATTTCTGCTACATCTCAAATATACATATTTTAACAACATATTTAACACTTTTTAACAAATTTCGCAGCCCGGCTTGAACGGAGCTCTCCGCCGTAGCGGAAGCGGGAGTGGAAGACATAAATGAGGTAAAAGCGAATGCTTTTATTGAAATTTACGAACGTTGTTCAAAGCTGCCAAAAAAAATACAAAATAAACGGATTGCTTCGCGTCGCTCGCAATGCCGCACAAAAAAAATTCCAGCTTTTAACTGGAATTTTTTATAAATATATTTTGTCCTTTTAGATGTGAATCACCTCGCCGTAAGCGGCTGCTACAGCTTCCATCACCGCTTCGGAAATCGTTGGGTGCGGGTGAATGGATTTCAGGACTTCGTGGCCGGTAGTTTCCAGTTTACGCGCTACAACAGCTTCGGCAATCATGTCGGTAACACCGTCGCCCACCATATGACAACCGAGCCACTCGCCGTATTTCGCATCAAAAATAACTTTGATGAAACCGTCGGTGTCGCCGTTTGCAGTAGCTTTTCCGGAGGCTGAGAAGGGGAATTTACCCACTTTCAGTTCGTACCCTTTTTCTTTTGCCTGCTTTTCGGTTAAGCCAACCGACGCCACTTCAGGATGCGCATACGTACAACCAGGAATATTGCCATAATCGATTTTTTCTACGTGTAAACCTTTGATTTTTTCCACGCAGGTAATTCCTTCCGCAGACGCCACGTGCGCCAAGGCCTGAGTCGGTAAAATATCACCAATCGCATAATAGCCCGGAACAGAAGTCTGGTACCATTCGTTCACCAAAACTTTTCCTTTTTCTGTTTGGATGCCCACTTCTTCGAAACCCTGACCTTCAATATTTGAAGAGATTCCAACTGCGGACAATAAAATATCGGCTTCTAATGTGATATTTCCTTTCTCGGTTTTCACGGTCGCTTTCACGCCGTTTCCGGAAGTATCTACTGATTCTACAGACGCATTGGTCATAATCTCGATACCGGATTTTTTCAGGGATTTTTCAACGTGTTTTGAAGTATCTTCATCTTCCACCGGAAGAATATTCGGCATGAATTCCACCACCGTCACTTTGGTACCCATGGTATTGTAAAAATCCGCAAACTCAATTCCTATAGCGCCCGAACCCACAACAATCATGGATTTTGGCTGTTCCGGAAGACTTAAAGCCTGGCGGTAACCGATGACTTTTTTGCCGTCCTGTGGCAAGTTCGGCAATTCACGGGAGCGCGCGCCGGTCGCGATGATGATGTGTTCTGCAGAATATTCAGTGGTTTTTCCGTCTTTATCAGCAACAGAAACTTTTTTACCTTTCTGAACTTTTGCAGTTCCCATGATGACATCGATTTTGTTTTTCTTCATCAGGAAAGCGATTCCACCGCTCATTTTCTGAGCAACGCCGCGGCTTCTCTGGATGACTTTAGAAAAATCAAAACCTGGATTTTCTACTTTATTTAAACCGTAATCTTCGGCTTTCTGTAAATATTTAAAAACGTGTGCAGATTTCAGCAAAGCTTTCGTCGGGATACAACCCCAATTCAAGCAAATTCCACCTAAACTTTCTTTTTCGATAATCGCAGTTTTGAAACCCAATTGTGCGGCTCTGATTGCCGTAACGTAACCACCAGGTCCACTGCCGATGACAATAATATCGTAGTTCATTATTTAAAAATTTGATGCGAATTTACGGAAAATTTCCGAGTGTTTTCGGGGATTTTTGCGCGGGTTTTCTTTAAATTTTATAATTAATTTTTATCAAGCCACGCCTGCAATTGCGCGATTTCGGATGTTTGATGCCGCACAATCCTATCGGAAAGATTCAACAGTTCTTTTTCCTTGCCGAATTTCTGATACACTTTCGCCATATCGACGGCACTTTGATGGTGTGGAATCATCTGCGCCGCGTAATCTTTGTCAATGTCGTTATAGACTTTCGTGTCACTGTTCATCATCGCCGCCATGGACTGGTTAAGCGCCTGTTCGAATTCTTTATTTTCCGGAAAATTTGCCGCTTTAGCGGCATATTTTTTCATTAAAGCAATTTCGGTATTTTGGTCTGCGATGACTTTCTGAGCGAATTTTTTCAGCTCCGGATCGGTGCCTTTTTCAAGCAAAAGTTGCGACATATCCACCGCGCCCTGATGGTGTGCGATCATCATATTGGCAAAATCCGCATCGATGTTTCCGGTAGGTTTGCCGCTGTGCATGTCGTCCATCATTTCATCCATCAAAGCGACCATTTCATTCTTTTCAGAATTTTCTGAAATTTTGCCCGAATCAGGGGAAATTTTTTCAGTTTCGCTGCAGGAGAAAAGCAGGAATGAGATTGAGAAAGCCAGAAGTGTTTTTTTCATTTTTTTGAGTTTCTGGGTAGGCTGCAAAAATGATGCACAAAAAAAGCAGAACCAAGTCTGCTTTTTATTATTAAATTTTTGGAAACTTTTCCGGATTTACCTCGTGAAATAATCCGTAAATTTTTTCTACCATATCATCAACACTTGGCTTGCTGAAATAGTCGCCATCGCTCGCGTACGGCGGACGGTGGTTTTCCGCAGAAATAGTAAGCGGATCGGAATCCAGATATCTGAAGGCTTTTTGTTTTTCTAAAATCTGCTGTAAAATAAAGGCAGAAGCTCCACCTTCCACATCTTCATCAATAACAACGAGGCGGTTGGTTTTCTTCACGCTTTCTTTAATTTCGTGGCTTAAATCGAATGGAATTAAGGACTGAATATCAATTACTTCCGCTGAAATACCGATTTTGTCCAATTCTTTCGCAGCTTCCATAACGAGTCTCCAGGTAGAACCGTAAGTTACCAAAGTAACGTCAGAACCTTCTTTGGTGATTTCGACTTTCCCAACCGGAATGGTAAACTCACCTAAGTTGTCCGGCTGTGTTTCTTTCAAGCGATAACCGTTCAGACATTCGATGATTAATGCCGGTTCGTCGGACTGAAGCATGGTGTTGTAGAAACCTGCAGCTATCGTTAAGTTTCTTGGAACAAGAACCAAAATCCCTTTGGAAAGGTTTAAAATGCCCGCCATTGGCGAACCTGAATGCCAGATTCCTTCCAAACGGTGACCACGCGTTCTGATGATTAAAGGCGCTTTTTGCCCGCCGCGCGTTCTGTACTGCACGGTCGCCAAATCATCGCTCATGCCTTGCAAGCAGTACAAAATATAATCGAGGTACTGGATTTCTGCAATCGGTCTTAAACCACGCATTGCCATTCCGATTCCCTGACCGAGAATGGTGGCTTCGCGAATTCCGGTATCTGCAATACGCAGTTCGCCGTACTTTTCCTGAAGACCTTCCAAACCTTGGTTTACATCACCAATATTTCCGGCATCTTCACCGAAAATCAACGTTTCCGGATACTTTTCAAATATTTTATCGAAATTATTTCTCACCACTACCCGACCGTCTACGGTTTCGGAAGCATCAGAAAAAACCGGTTTTACTTCCAGCACTTTCGTGGCTTTCCATTCGGACTGCGAATATAAATGTGAAGAATAATTTTCTTTTTCAGCAGCGAAAACCTGCTCATATTTCAGCTGAAGATCATGTCTTTCCGGAGTTTGGTTTGCTCTTGTCAATAACAAGGCTTTTCGGACCAAATGAAAAATGTCGCGTTTTGCAACCGAAATTATTTTACCGAACTGTTCGAGTTCCGCAGCAACTTCCGTGTTTTGAGATTTTATATTCTCCACCAAAGGAAGCAAGGCTTCTTTTAGATCAGTAATGGTTTTCTGATAATCTTCCCACGCTTTTTTTTGGCCTTCTTTGACCATTTTTTTCGCTTCTGCTTCTATCTTTTCTAAATCTTCCAGTGAAGCCAGTTGCTGTTCTTCACCTTCAATCTCAATAGAATAATTAAAAATCCATTCACGGAATTTCAGTAAACCATCATATTCACCTTCCCATTTCAGGCGGTCTTCGCTTTTATATCTTTCATGAGAGCCGGAAGTCGAGTGACCTTGCGGCTGCGTAACTTCCACCACGTGCACCACGACCGGAATACTTTCAGTGCGGGCAAAATGCTCGGCGCGCGCGTAAGCATCCAAAAGCGACGGATAATCCCAGGCTTTCACCTGAATGATTTCGCAACCTTGCGCCTCGCCTTCTTTTCTTTGAAAACCTGAAAGCATTTCAGCAATATCAGCTTTTGCGCGCTGGTTTTGTGTCGGAACGGAAATTCCGTAACCATCATCCCAAATTGAAACAATCATCGGAACCTGCAAAGCACACGCAGCGTTCAGCGTTTCCCAGAAATGACCTTCCGCAGTTGAGGCGTCACCGATTGTTCCGAAAGCAACTTCATTTCCTTTATTGGAGAAAATTTCAGAACCTTCAAACTCTACAGATTTGTACACTTTTGAAGCAAGTGCTAAACCTAACAATCGCGGCATTTGTCCTGCAGTCGGCGAAATATCTGAGGAAATATTTTTCTGTTTAGTTAAATCTTTCCAGCTGCCATCCGCATTTAAACTTCTGGTTGCGTAATGACCGTTCATTTGTCGGCCCGCAGAAGCCGGTTCACGTTCGATGTTGGTATCTGCATACAACTGCGCGAAAAAGTTTTCTACAGTTATTGCATCAATTGCAAGCGCAAAGGTTTGATCCCTATAATAGCCGCTTCGGAAATCACCGTTTCTAAAAACTTTTGCCATTGCCAGCTGCGGCAATTCCTTACCGTCGCCGAAGATTCCGAACTTTGCTTTTCCGGTCAGCACTTCGCGTCTGCCCAGATAAGACATTTCGCGGGAAATACGGCCTAGCTTATAATCTTCCAGGATCTGGTTTTTAAAGTCCTGAAAGGAAATCTGCTGAGTTTCTATATAGGTGGATTCCATAAAATCTGATTTTTACAAAGATAATAATTTCCTGAAACAGCGCGCTTAAAATCAGCAAAATAGGGCAAAAAAAATCGAAATCTCCGGAAAGATTTCGATTTCTGTAAAACGTAAAATTTAAAAATATGAAGTTGTTTTAGTTTTTGCTTAGGTTAAATTCTGATTCTTTTAGCATTTCATCGATGATTTCAAATGCTTTTTGCTCATCCTGCAAATTTACCATTACCCGTACCATGGTGGCTGTTGGCGTTGTCGTAAACGACATATAGGTGTTATTGGTGTACGTGGTAATTTTTGCGGCTTCTAATTTAGATTTTACCAATTGTACTTTTGCTGATTGGTCACTTTCAAATACGGGGACTCTTGTTTCTCTTTCCATTATTCTTGCTCATTTAGAAATCTAAAGGTACAAAAAAAATCGGTAAATTCTAAATTTTACATTAAATTTACTTAATACGCATTTAAAAAGCACAATTAATAGCAGTTTTTTACAGGTATCACATTTTCTTTAAACAAACCTCAATAAGGTCTAACGCCATTTGCAGCTCTTCCCGTGAAACATTTAAATGCGGTCGGAAACGTATGGAACGGTCACCACAAGCTAAAATAATTAAATGTTCATTGTACAAAAGCTCACGTAAATGGTCGCGCTGTTCGCCGGTCGGTAAATCTACAGCGCACATCAGGCCGCGGCCGCGCGCATTTGAAACCAAATCCGGATATTTTCCCTGAAGATTCTGCAGTTTTTCAAGCAGATAATCTCCCATAATCCGGGCATTTTCAACCAGATTTTCTTTTTCAATCACTTCCAAAATCAGCTGAAAACGCAGGATATCGATGAAGTTTCCACCAAAAGTTGAATTGATTCTGGAGCTTTCGCGGAAAACATTGTCCGGAATTTCATCAAACTTTTCTTTGTTCGCTAACACACCGCAAACCTGGGCTTTTTTCCCGAACGAAATAATATCCGGCGCTACGCTGAAGTGCTCAAATGCCCACATTTTTCCCGTTAAACCAATGCCGGTCTGCACCTCGTCAAAAATCAATAAAACCTCGTTTTCGTCGCATATTTTTCTGAGACCGACAAAAAATTCATCACGGAAATGGTTATCGCCGCCTTCAGCCTGAATTGGTTCAATGATGATACACGCTACTTTGTTCGGATTCGAAAGAATCGCTTCCTCGATATTTAATAGCGCTAAATTTTCATGTTTTATGGTTTCCTCCAGATTTTCCTCAGTGATTGGGAAAGTCAAATGGGGATTGAGTATTCTCGGCCAGTCGAATTTCGGAAAATACATATATTTTCGAGGATCTGCAGTGTTTGTCAGACTCAAAGTATAGCCACTTCTGCCGTGGAACGCCTGTTTAAAATGGATGCAGATTCCCGCTTCGATGTCTAAACCTTTTTCGAAATTCTTTCGTGTTTTCCAGTCGAAGCACGCTTTCATTGCGTTTTCTACGCCCATTGTGCCACCTTCAATGAAAAAGCAATACTGCAGTTCTTTCGGAATGGCAACTCTTTCAAAAACTTTCATAAAATCGGCAAATTCCTGCGAATAAACATCGGCTAAAGTTGGTTTGTTTACCGCCATTTTTCCTAGCCAGGCAGATTTTTCCATGAGGTACGGATGATTGTAACCAATCGAAGCCGAAGCAAACATGGAAAACATGTCCAGATAGTTTTTTCCTGTCACGCGGTCGTGAATCCAGGAACCGTGAGATTTGTCGAAATCCATCACAAAATCAAAACCATCTGCGAGCATGTGCCGCGAAAGCGTTTGCTTAACAGCGTTTGAAGTTTCTGGATGTGGAGCTATTGCGTTGTTCATAGTTTTAAAATTAGAAAGTTGAAACTGAAAAATTTGCCGTTTTAGCAGGTTATTTATAAATCGAATTTTATTCCCTGCGCGAGTGGCAAGCTGTCTGTATAATTAATGGTGTTGGTTTGTCGGCGCATATAGTATTTCCAGACATCGGAGCCGGATTCGCGGCCGCCACCGGTTTCTTTTTCACCGCCAAAAGCGCCACCGATTTCAGCACCGGAAGTCCCGATATTCACATTCGCGATTCCGCAATCTGAGCCTTGCTGAGAAAGGAAAAGCTCTGCTTGACGCATATCTGTGGTCATAATCGCCGAACTTAAACCTTGCGGAACGTCGTTCTGCATTGCAATTGCCTCTTCCAAAGTTTTATATTTCATGATGTAAAGTATCGGTGCAAATGTTTCGTGCTGTACGATCTCAAAAGAATTTTCAACTTCAGCAATGCAAGGTTTTACGTAGCAGCCGGAAGTATAATCTTCACCTTCGAGGACGCCGCCTTCAACCACAAATTTTCCGCCTTCTTTCTTGCATTTTTCAATGGAATCCAGATATTGCTGTACCGCGTCTTTATCGATCAATGGTCCCACGTGATTGTTTTCATCCAAAGGATTTCCGATTTTCAGTTGCGCGTACGCCTTCACCAAACGGTTTTTCACGTCTTCAAAAATAGATTCATGTATGATTAAACGTCTCGTAGATGTGCATCTTTGCCCCGCAGTTCCTACAGCGCCAAAAACAGCACCGATAATCGACATATTTAAATCTGCATTTTCAGTGAAAATAATGGCATTATTTCCTCCCAGTTCCAAAATTGATTTTCCGAAACGCTGCGCCACATTCGTTCCGACCAGTCTGCCGACTTTTGTTGAACCGGTGAATGAAATCAGCGCGACATTTTTATCATTAACCAGTCGATCGCCTATTTTGTGATCGCCGACAATCATGCTGGAAACTCCTTCAGGTAAATTATTTTCCCTTAGAACTTCGCTGATGATATTCTGGCAGGCAATTCCGCACAGCGGTGTTTTTTCCGAAGGTTTCCAAATGGTTACGTTTCCGCAAATCCAGGCGAGCGCTGTATTCCACGACCAAACTGCTACCGGAAAATTAAAAGCAGAAATAATTCCGACAACTCCCAATGGGTGATATTGCTCGTACATGCGGTGTCCCGGTCGTTCAGAGTGCATGGTAAAACCGTACAACTGGCGCGATAAACCAACCGCAAAATCACATATATCGATCATTTCCTGAACTTCACCAAGACCTTCCTGCAAAGATTTTCCCATTTCATACGAAACCAGTTTTCCCAATTCCTCTTTGTATTCGCGCAGTTTTAAACCAAACTGCCTCACCAACTCGCCTCTTTTCGGCGCCGGAATCTGACGAAATTCCTGAAAAGCCTTTTTTGAACTTTCAATAACGCGTTCGTAATCGCTGAAATTCGCGGTGGTGACTTTTGCGATGAGTTTTCCGTCGGTTGGTGAATAACTTTCGAGCACATCACCGCTGGCAAAGTACTTTCCGCCGGTTGAAACGCCTAAATTTTCGGGTGAAATTCCTAAATTAGAAAGGGATTTTTCGATTCCAAAATCCTGATTGGTGTGGGACATAATTCTATTTTGAGTTGACCTTAAAGATAGAAAATTTAGCCAAAGCAGGAAAATTTCGGGAGCTTTTCTTCGTATTTTTTTTAAACTTTAAATAATAAAAAACAGGAAAAAATGCCGAAATAAGGCGGAGTTTTTATGGAACGAAAATCAGGCGTCCGAAAAAATAATGTTAATTTTGAGGAAAAGTATTCAATGGAAAATATTCAGCCGGAAAACGGCAAAAATTCCAAATTTAGAAAATGGTTTAAACGCGTCGGCATCGGCGGTTTAATATTTTTCACCGTGAAAGGAATCGCGTGGCTTTTTGTGTTTTATTACGGTGCAGAACTTTTTCAGGACTGCAGTGCGAAATAATTTTAGTGTAAATTCTGCCTGCTGTACCAGTCTTTTTTTGTGATTTGGAAAACGGTATTGATTTTCGGCTCTTCGCCGAAATAAGCGACTTCTTCGTTCCCCAAATTCTCGGCACCTAATTTTTCCATCGCTTTTATGGAGCGCAAATTGTCTTTGCCGACATGGAAAATCACCTTTTCCACAAACTGGAAAATATAATCCAGCATCATATTTTTCACCTGCGGATTGATGTTTTTCCCCCAGGATTTCGTGCCGTAAAAAGTGTAACCGATGAAAATGCTGTTGTCTTCTTCGTTAAAATCATAAAATCTGGTGCTTCCCAAAACTTCCTCTGAATTTTTGTCGATGACCATAAAAGCGCCTTTACTTTCCAGCGCGCCGGTGAAAAAATTTTGAAAAACTTCTCTTTTATAGCGTTCTTTATTCGGATGCATTGCCCAAACTTCCGGGTCGGAAGCGACGGCGAATAATCTTTCGAAATCGCTTTCCTGAAGCGGAACCAGCTTAACATTTTCGTTTTCTAAAGTCGGTTGAATGGAAAAATTCATGGCTTTTCGGGTGTTTTTTTTGATTTTAAAAAGTTAAGAAATTTTCTATAAATCGCGTTTTCGCAAGAGGGATCGCAGTGGAAATCCCGGAATAACGGCCGCCAGGCCGGTATGAGGAATTGCAACGAAGAGCCCGGCTTTTTTTGAAAGGGCAAAGCCAGGGAAAAAAGCTTGCCCAAAAAATTAAAAAAGAATCGCCCGTTCCAGTTCTAAAAGTTTTTGTTTGCGCCAAATTCCGCCGCCATAACCGGTTAACGTTCCGTTGCTGCCGATGACGCGGTGACACGGAATTAAAATCGAAATCTTATTCATGCCATTTGCATTGGCGACCGCGCGAACTTTTTTCGGATCACCCAAAACATCCGATTGTTTGCGGTAAGACCAGGTTTCACCGTAAGGAATTTTGCGCAAAACCTGCCAGACTTCTTTTTGAAAGTTTGTTCCGACCGGCGAAAGCGGAACGGTAAATTCCTTTCTTTCACCCGAAAAATATTCCGTGAGTTCTTTTTCTAAAATTTCAAAATGTGAATTTTCGCCCTGAATAATTGTGGCGTTTAAGGATTTTGCCAAATGTTTAAACTCGGTTTCCAGCATTTTTCTATCGGTGAATTCCAACATGCAGATTCCGTCTTCAACGGCCGCGGCGTACATCGTTCCGAGCGGAGTTTCAAGTCTTTTTAGATCGATAATTCTTTGCGTTTTAGAATTTTTTGGCGAAACGCCGAAAATGGTTTTGAAACTTTCATTAAAACCGCTCAAACTTTCAAAACCGCTGTCGTAAGCCGTTTCGATGATATTTTCACCTTGCTGAAGTTTTTTAAAAGCAGTATTTAGGCGAAACATTCTTTGGAAAGCCTGAAACGTCATTCCGTGGTTTTTCTGAAACCAGCGTCGCATTGTTGCAGGTTCGATGTCGCGTTTCACCAAGTCGTAATCTTTAAATTTCAACGCGGGATTTTCGCGGAGTTCTTCTAAAATTTTTTGGATATAAACGGGTGTTTTTTCGGGATTTTCGAGGGGTTTGCAGATTTTGCAAGGTCGGTAACCTTTTAAAATTGCTGCTTTTGTGGAGGAAAAAAATTCTACATTTTCAGATTTTGGTTTTCGCGCCGTGCAGGTTGGGCGGCAAAAAATTCCGGTGGTTTTTACGCCCATCCAAAAAACGCCTTCGAAATCGGGATTTTTTTGAAATGAAGCTTGGTACATGATTTCGTCTGAAAGTTGCATACGGTAAATTTAAAGCAAATATACTTTAACACAAAAACTGAAACAACCGAAAAATTGACAACTATTTTTCATAAAAAAAGTGAACCGAAGTTCACTTTGAAATTATTTTTTCGTCGCAGCGTCTTTCTGAATTTTGTTGATCTCGTTGAGTTTTTCAATAATCTGACCGACGACTTCGGGTTTTGCTTCTTTAATATTAACCGTTGCTTTGGTATTATCCCACGATAAAACCAAATCTACCGAATGCACATCTACAGGATTTAAAGCGATCTCAAACCATTCCTGTTTTTCGGAAGTTTTCTGTACCGGTACGGTCACATCGATAACATTGAGTTTCTCATCGTAAGTGTACGCGCCCCACTGCTGTGCATCTTTATTTAAAATGATTTTCCAGTCTTTTTCAGTTGGAATTACGAAAAGACCGTAAGTTCCTGCCATTACTTCTTTTCCGCCGAAGTTTACATTTTGGTTAAAAGTAATTTTGGTTGAAGAATTTGCGCCGGCACGCCACACTTTTCCGAAAGGAACCAGGTCGCCGAAAATTTTTCTGCCTTTCACGCCCGGTCTGCCGTAATCAACAGTAATTTTTGAAAGTGAAAACTGCTGTTCCACAGTTTGGCGCGGACTGGCAGTTGGTACGCTGAACTGCGCAAAGCCCATCATAGAGAAGGATAAAGCGAAAAGTAAAATGATTTTTTTCATAGTTAAAATTTATTCGGTGTTAAAAAGGTATTTTTTTCAGTTTTGCTAAGATAGAAATTTTGAGCCGAAAAGCCGGAAATAAAAAGTCACTTAAACCGAAATTTAAGTGACTCCCATTAAAAATAAAACTATGAAAACTATGGCATAAGAACCGTGTCTATCACGTGTATTACACCATTTGACTGATTAACGTCTGCAATTGTAATTTTTGCAGAGTTTCCTTTTGCATCGGTTACATACATCATATTATTTTTCATCCAGAAGCTTAATTCTTCGCCCTGAACTGTTTTTGCCATGTATTTACCACCATTTTTGGTGATCCACATGGATAAATCTTTAGCGGAAATTCTTCCCGGCACCACGTGGTAGGTTAAAATTTTGGTCAACATTTCTTTGTTTTCCGGCATTACCAGCATATTTACCGTTCCAGCTGGCAATTTTTCAAAAGCTGCATCGGTTGGTGCGAAAACCGTGAAAGGTCCGTCTCCCTGTAAAGTTTCTACTAAACCTGCGGCTTTTACGGCTGCTACTAAAGTCGTGTGATCTTTTGAATTTACGGCATTTTCAATAATGTTTTTGGTTGCGTACATTGGTGCGCCGCCCACCATTACGGTTTTTTCCTGCATTGCCATCGGTGCGCAAGATTGTGTTGCCATTCCGAAAGTTAAAGTTAGCGCTAGGGCTGCTGTGGTCATTTTTAAATAGTTCATTTTAAATTGATTTAATGTTATATAATTGATGTGTTGTTTGGAGATACGAGGTTTGGAAAGTTTTGGTTCTCTTCTGCTTGAAATTATTTTGAATTTTTTGCATTCGGCTCAAATTCCAGCGAAATAGAATTCATACAGAAACGCTTCTTCGAAGCTGTTGGTCCATCATCGAAAAGATGACCTAAATGCGCGTCGCATCGTCCGCACCGAACTTCGGTTCTGACCATATTATAAGAAGTGTCTTTTTTATAAATGACAGATTTCGGGCGGATGGCTTCAAAAAAACTCGGCCAGCCGCAGGTGCTCGCAAATTTTGCATCCGATTTAAATAAAGCATTTCCGCAGGCAGCGCAATAATACGTTCCGAGGCCGTCAAAATCATTGTATTTTCCAGTGAAAGCCATTTCAGTATCATTGAGTCTGGAAACCGAAAAAAGATTAGCGTTCAAAACTTTTTTCCAGGTGGATTCGGGAAGTTTTAGAATTTTGGAATCTGTTCGGGAATAGTACGGATTGACGATATTTTTTCCGTTTACTTTTTGCATCCGCTGCGCTTCTACCATTTGAAAAGCGAAAAGAGAAACCAAAAAAATTGCCGATATTTTAAGGAATTTTTTCATTTTTTACTTTTTGTTTAAGAGATATACGGCGCGATTAAAAAATTGGTTTTATATATTAAGAAAAAAAACTACTTTTGAAGGGCGAATAATTCATTTGAAAAAAGAAACCATTTCTACGGAGCAACTTTTGTCTTTACTGTTGAGTAGAGATGAAAATGGTTTTAACTATTTGTACGATAATTATTCGGGCGCACTGTATGGAGTAATTTTCCGAATTGTGCGATATGAAGTGGAAGCTAATGAAGTGATGCAGGACGTGTTTGTAAAAATCTGGAATTCAATCACCAGTTACGATGCCAAAAAAGCCACGCTTTACACGTGGATGCTGAACATCGCAAGAAATTCTGCCATCGACCGCCTCAAATCAAAATCTTTCCAAAACGATTTAAAAAACCAAAGTATCCCCGACTTCGTAAATGACAATGCAGCACTTTCTACGGAACAGGTTCACGAATTTCATGAGGTTCAAAAAGGAGTAAATTCTTTGCGAGACGATTATAAAATCTTGATCAACAAAGCCTATTTCGGTGGTCTTACCCAAGAAGAAATTTCCGAAGAGCTCGGTATTCCATTGGGTACTGTAAAAACACGTACAAGAGCTGCGCTATCAGAATTAAAAAATATTTTAAAAGATTTTAAATTTATTATTTTATTTTTTTTGATTAAATAAAAGTGGATATAAAAACTTACATATCATCTGGCGTGATTGAAGATTACGTGATGGGAATCCTTCCGCAGGAAGAATCTTCGATATTGGAGTGTGTAATGAGCAATAATGCAGAAGTTAAACAAGCCGTACTGGAAGTGCAGGAAACATTTGAAAAATTAGCAACCATTCAGGCGATTACACCGCCGACCACTTTGAAGGAGGAAATCCGGAAAAGAATTGAATTCGGGAATGCACCCGTGAATTCCGGAAAAATTGTGCCTTTAAGCACCGAAAAAACTGAAATTAGAAAAACCGGCGATTTTTCGGGTTGGATGAAAGCCGCTTCTGTAGCCTTGCTTCTTGGTTTAGGATTTTTAGGTTATCAGCTTTCAAATAAAAATGCTGAACTACAAACCATCTCGCAACAAAACACGGAACTATCCACCAAAATCACCGATTTGGAACAGATGAATTCCATCATTATGAATTCCAGAAGAATTGAATTGAAAGGCGTAGAAAAACATCCGGACATGATTGCGGACGTGTATTGGCACACCTCGAAAAAAGTCTTTTTGGAAATTAAAAATTTACCGCCGGCACCAACCGGAAAACAATATCAGCTTTGGGCAATCGTGGACGGAAAACCTGTAGATATGGGAATGCACAATGCGAAATCCGATTCTACCGTTCAGGAAATGAAGTCTGTAGACAAAGCACAGGCTTTCGCCATCACTTTAGAAAAAGAAGGTGGCAACGCGCAGCCTACGATGGAGGAAATGTACGTAATGGGAACAACTTAAAAAAAATTGCTCTTTTAGCACCAAAAAAATCCACATTATTCAATGTGGATTTTTATTTTTTGTAGTTCTTACAAATTGTTAGAATCATCAGTATACCATCTGTTGTAGGTATCTCTGGCGTCATCCTCATGTCTTGGTTTGAAGCCCATGTAGATTCCACCGTTTTTGATGTCGTCCTGGTATCTTTCAGCTTCATCTTCTGGCACGCCCATTCCGGTAAGTGCTCCGATTAAACCTCCTGTTGCAGCTCCTGCTCCTGCTCCTGCAAGTCCTGCTGCTAACGGACCGGCAACGATCAAACCTAAACCAGGTAATAATACGTTACTTCCGATTGCTGCAATTGCACCTACAACTGCACCAACTCCACCACCGATTAAGGAACCGGTTCCGGCATTGTCAGCTACTTTATCTCCAAGAGCAGTGTCTGTATCAACATCGTTTTCGAAGTGTCTTTTTCTGGTTTCGTCAGACATCATCACGTTGATATCATCCTGCCCATAACCTCTTGTTGATAAATCGTTATAAGCACGATCCGCATCTTCTCTGGTGTTGAATACTTTTGACACATAATCATTTCTGTACTCTGGCTTGTAATTTTCCATAATTAAATAAATTTTAATGTTAGTATAGTGTTGCTGTCCTAAATTCAATTAAGGTGCCACCATCCGCGCATTGCGGTTAATTTAACATTTTTTATGAATTACTGCTGAATAATAAAAATTTGGGTTTGTTTGGGTAAAAAAATTTAGATTAATATAAGGAGTGCATACTGCTGAAAAATTCTGTTTTGAATTTTATGTGAGCTAAATCAGAAAAATTCGGCCTTAAAGCAGGTAATTTTTTGGAATAAAAAAAAGCGAAGATTTCTCTTCGCTTCAGTTTTAATTAAATTTCTATAAGCTAAACCATAAAAATTCGGCCTTAAAGCACGTAATTTTCGAAGTAAAAAAAGCGAAGATTTCTCTTCGCTTCAGTTTTAATTAAATGGAAAATTTACATCATTTCCATTTTGAAACTCATGCTTTCGATCACTTTCAATATTGCTTCAACCGTATCCATCGAAGTCAAACACGGCACGCCGTTTTCCACCGAAGTCCGGCGGATCTGGAAACCGTCTCTTTCCGACTGCTTTCCTTTGGTCATGGTGTTTACAATGTATTGAACTTTTCCGGTTTGTATTAAATCAATTAAATTAATTTCCGGATTTTCCTCGATTTTATAACCGATTTTTGTGCGGACGCCATTTTCTTTAAAATAATTTGCGGTTCCTTCCGTCGCCCAGATTTTAAAACCAATTTCCTGAAATCTGCGCGCCAGTTCACACGCCTCAGCTTTGTGCTTATCCGCAACGGTGAATAAAATCGCGCCATGAAGCGGCATTTTTCTGCCCGCACCTACCAAACCTTTGTATAAAGCTTTTTCTAAAGTGACGTCTTTTCCCATCACTTCGCCGGTGGACTTCATTTCCGGTCCGAGGGAAATATCAACGCGCGTAAGTTTTGAAAATGAAAACACCGGAACTTTTACAAAAACACCTTTTTTCACCGGTGCTAAGCCGTTTTTATAACCAAGAACTTTCAGTTTTTTACCGAGAATCACTTTCGTTGCTAAATTTGCCATCGGGATTTCGGTGATTTTCGATAGAAATGGTACAGTTCTGCTCGAGCGTGGATTTACTTCGATTACGTAAACACCGCCCTCAAAAAGCACGTATTGAATGTTCATTAAACCAATAACATTTAAGCCTTTCGCCAGTCTTTCTGTATAATCAACCAAAGTCGCAATTTGCTCCGCAGTAATGTTTTGCGGCGGATAAACGGCTATCGAATCACCGGAGTGAACGCCCGCTCTTTCGATATGCTCCATAATTCCCGGGATTACCACCGTTTCCCCATCAGAAATTGCATCAACCTCAACTTCTTTTCCGGTTAAATAGCGATCGATCAAAATCGGGTGTTCCGAATTTTCTTTCACCGCATTTTCCATATAATGCGCGAGTTCGGCTTCGTCATAAACGATTTCCATTGCCCGTCCACCGAGGACATAACTCGGACGAACCAGAACCGGAAAACCAATTTCTTTTGCGATAATTTCAGCTTCCTGTGCAGTGAAACATGTTTTCCCTAAAGGTTGTGGAATTCCCATTTCCTGTAAAGCTGCTTCAAATTTATTTCTGTTTTCAGCGCGGTCTAAATCTTCCAGGGAAGTTCCGAGAATTTCCACGCCGTGAGCCGCTAATTTATCAGCTAAATTTATGGCTGTTTGTCCGCCGAACTGCACCACGACGCCTTTTGGTTTTTCCAGGTCGATGATGTTCATCACATCTTCTTCGGTCAATGGTTCAAAATATAACTTATCCGAAATTGAAAAATCGGTAGAAACTGTTTCCGGATTATTATTAATGATAATCGCTTCGTAACCCATTTCTTTAATCGCCCAAACCGAATGAACTGTGGCGTAATCGAATTCTACACCTTGTCCGATGCGAATTGGTCCGGAACCCAGAACGATAATTTTTTCTTTTTCAGATGGAATGCTTTCGTTTTCTTCTTCGTAAGTTCCGTAAAAATAAGGCGTTTCGCTTTCAAATTCTGCAGCGCACGTATCCACCATTTTATAAACCGGCATGATGCCGTTTTCTCGTCGGAATTCGAAAATTTCCTTTTGACCGGAATTCCATAAAGTTGCAATGCTGAGGTCGGAAAATCCTAATTTTTTAGCTTCCAATAAAATTTCCGTGCTGAACTTATTTTCCGCAATTACTTTTTCAAAATCGATGAGCCTTTTAATTTTCCAGATAAAAAATTTATCTATTTTGCTCCACTCCACAATTTTTTCCCAGTCATAACCACGTCGTAAAGCGTCACCGATGATGAATAAACGCTCGTCATCACAAACGCGGATTCTTCTTTCGATTTCTTCGTCGGTTAAAGCTGCAGCGTCGTTCGATTTTAAACCGATGTGTCGCAAACCTGTTTCCAACGAGCGGATGGCTTTTTGTAAAGATTCCTCGAAATTTCTTCCGATCGCCATCACTTCGCCGGTTGCTTTCATTTGTGTTGAAAGTCGGCGGTCCGCGGTCTCAAATTTATCGAATGGAAAGCGCGGAAATTTCGTCACCACATAATCGAGAGCCGGTTCAAAACACGCGTATGACGTACGTGTCACGGGATTCATGATTTCATCTAAAGTAAGTCCGACGGCAATTTTTGCTGCAATTTTCGCAATCGGATAACCGGTTGCTTTACTTGCTAAAGCGGAAGAGCGCGAAACTCTCGGGTTCACTTCGATGATATAATAGTCGTAAGAATTTGGATCTAAAGCGAGCTGGACATTACAACCACCTTCAATTCCTAAAGCACGGATTATTTTTAAAGAGGAATTCCGCAACATTTGATATTCGCGGTCCGAAAGCGTTTGCGACGGTGCAACAACGATAGAATCTCCGGTGTGAATTCCCACCGGATCGATGTTTTCCATATTACAAACCACAATCGCGTTGTCGTTTTTGTCGCGCATCACTTCATATTCAATTTCCTTGAAGCCCGCGATTGATTTTTCAATCAGACATTGCGTAACTGGTGAATATTTCAAGCCAAAACTGGCAATTTCTTTAAGTTCATCATCATTATTTGCAATTCCGCCCCCGGTGCCGCCCATGGTAAAGGCCGGACGAACAATTACAGGATAACCGATGTTGTGCGCAAATTCCAACGCTGCCTGAACGGTATTTACGATATCAGATTCCGGAACGGGTTCATTTAACTCGCGCATCAAGTTTCGAAACAAATCGCGGTCTTCAGCCTGATTGATAGCAGAAAGCTTGGTTCCCAAAACTTCGACTTTACATTCTTCTAAAATGCCGGAATTTTCCAATTCTACCGCCATATTCAAGCCGGTTTGTCCACCCAAGGTCGGCAAAAGCGCGTCTGGTCTCTCCTTGCGGATGATATGACTTACAAATTCCAGCGAAATCGGTTCGATATAGACTTTATCGGCGATTTCTACATCGGTCATAATCGTGGCGGGATTGGAATTGATGAGAATTACTTTGTAGCCCTCTTCGCGCAAAGAAAGGCAGGCCTGAGTTCCGGCATAATCAAATTCTGCGGCCTGACCGATGATAATGGGACCCGAACCAATAACTAATATCGTGTTTATATCTGCTCTTTTTGCCATGCTTAGTTAGATAATTTTTTAGATTTAAATTCCTCCATTAATGTAATAAACTCATCAAAAAGATAGTTCGCGTCTTCCGGGCCGGGGCTGGCTTCCGGATGATATTGAACGGAGAAGCATGTATGAATTTTATGTTTAAAACCTTCATTGGTTCTGTCATTCAAGGCCACGTGAGTTTCCACAAGGTCGGTGTTTTTTAAGGATTCCTGGTCAACCGCATAACCGTGATTTTGTGAAGTGATGGCGACTTTATTTTTTGCTAAATCAAGAACCGGATGATTGCCGCCACGGTGACCGAATTTTAGTTTGAAAGTTTTTGCACCGCACGCCAAACCAATCAGCTGGTGGCCGAGGCAAATTCCAAAAATCGGCACTTTTCCGAGCAAATTTTTAATCATTTCAGTAGCGCCTTTTACATCTTCCGGATCGCCGGGGCCGTTTGAAAGCATCACGCCATCAGGATTGATAAGCAGGATTTCTTCCGCCGTCGTATCTTGTGAAACCACAATAACATCGCAGTCACGTTGGGCAAGTTCCCGTAAAATCCCGTGTTTAGAACCGTAATCTACCAAAACAACTTTCAAACCTCTGCCTGGATTTGCAAAGGAAGTTTTCGTAGAAACCTGTGCCACCTGATCGGTTGGAAAAACCGTGTTTTTTAAGCTTTCAACAACTTCAGATTCTATCGCCTTTTCGTCCACAATTTTGCCTTTTACCACACCGGAAGCTCGGAGAACGCGAGTTAATCGTCGCGTATCGATCCCACTGATTCCTGAGAGATTTCTTTTTTTGAAGAATTCATCCAAATCCATTTGTGTACGGAAATTAGAGGGAAAATCACAGACTTCTTTTACGATCAAACCTTTAATAGCCGGGTCGATACTTTCGTAATCATCGCGGTTGATGCCGTAATTTCCGATCAGCGGATAGGTCATACACACGATTTGTCCACAATACGAAGGATCGGAAATAAGTTCCTGATAGCCTGTCATTCCGGTATTGAAAACCACTTCACCTTCGGTGTCGGTCTCGACTCCGAAACTTTGTCCATGGAAAACCTCGCCAGTTTCTAATATTAGTTTCTTTTTCATCAATTTTTTATTTGTATAAGGTCGGGATGTAAAAAGTACAATGTTTCAACTATCTGTACCTTACGCTTCAATTTACTTAAACTCAAACCCTTTTGCTTCCAAAGCTGTTTTTAAAATCGCCATTCTGGCGAAAACTCCGTTTTCCATTTGTTTGAAAATTCGGGAGCGGCTGCATTCCACCAAATCTGCGTCGATTTCCACACCGCGGTTTATTGGTGCCGGATGCATAATTATTGCGCCTTCTTTCATTGCTTTTTCGCGTTCTTTCGTCAAACCAAATTTTCGGTGATATTTATCGGCAGAAAATTTCATTTTTTTGTCATTGTCGTGCCTTTCATGCTGAATTCTGAGCAGCATCACCACATCAACTTCTTTTACCAGATCATCGATGGACAGATATGTTCCATTAATTATGGTGCCTTCATCAAACCATTCTTCCGGACCGGAAAAGTATACTTTCGCGCCCAATTTTCTTAAAACTTCGGCGTTGGAATTTGCGACGCGGCTGTGTTTTACATCACCCACAATTCCCACTTTTAAACCTTTAAAATCACCGAATTCCTGCTGAATGGTCATTAAATCCAAAAGATTTTGGGAAGGATGATTTCCGGTTCCGTCGCCGCCGTTGATTATAGAGATATCGATGTTTTTAAATTCATCGTAAAATTTTTCTTTTTTATGACGGATTACACATAAATCAATTCCGATGCTTTTCAAAGTTTTCACTGTGTCGTAAAGCGATTCGCCTTTGTTTACCGAGCTTGCGGAAACATCAAAAGGGACAACGTTTAGGCCTAATTTTCTTTCAGCAACATCAAAACTTGTTTTTGTGCGCGTACTATCTTCGAAAAAGAGGTTCGCTACATAGATTTCACTGGTGGCTTTCAAAACTTTATCTTTTGAAAATTCGGTGGCTTCTTCCAGCAATTTGTGGATTTTTTCTACGGATAAATCGGCGGTTCTGAGCATAATTTTAGTTTTTAAATCAAAAAAAAACGAAGCCAAAATGACTTCGTTTGTTAATAAATATCGTGATTATCGGCATTGCTGCCTTTATGTAAATCGTCTAATGGAAATATTCTTTTCATTAGATGCAAAGATATAAATTTTTCTGAAATCTGAAAATGGTTTTCTGCATTTTAAAACAATTTCTCTGTAATAGCGGCTTTCCCAATAACTTTAATATTTTTGTTAAAATGGATTTTTATGGGCGCAAAGGATAGGATGATTCTCAGTTTGCTTCAGGAAGAGTCAACTATTTTAAGAAAAACGATTTAAAGTTCCTGCTAAAACAGCCATCGACGACGCCAGCAATTTTTCGGATTTTCCACGCGTCATCTGTGTGTAAACCGAATTGTAATTTAATGTTTTGAAATTCAGGTGATACGTCGTGCTTTCGCGGTTAAAATAAGGAAGAACCGTAACCGCCGCAGAACCCAAAGGATTTTCATTAATGATGTTCACGAATAAAAGCATTTCAGCATCGTTTGTCAAAGCTTGCGCGTAGGCGCCAAACCACAAACCGAACGACGACGGCATGGCGATTTGAAAATGCGTGTAGCCGGTAAGCAAAACATTTTTATGCTGATTGGCGAGGCGAATTAGCAATTGAAATAATTGGTCGGTTAAGCCGCCAATTTTCCGGATTTCATCCAACAAATACAGTTTAATATCCAGAAAAAACCTGATCGTTTCTGGAACGAGCAGTGTGTATTTTTTACCTGCTAAACCGAGCTTTTTTATTAAAATAGCTTCAATTTGCGAATGGATATCTTCAGCTTCCGGATCGATTTCGAAAGTATTATTTTGGATTTCTTCTAAAATTTCGTTCAAAACTGACAGTAAATGCACCGATTCTTTTTGCGAAATCAAGCCAACTTCCGCCAACATTTTGCAGTGCGCCATCGAACCAAAAACATCATATTTTGCCAATCGGTCATCGAAATCCAAATCTTTCCCGACGGTGAAACGGTTCACCAAATCATCGGTTAAAGATTGGTCTTTTTGTCATATTTCTTCATCATTTTCTTTAATTTAAAACATTTTTTACCGGCTGTTTACAGTATTTTTCTAAAATTTTGATATAAAAATCAATGCCTTCCTTTAGCAGATTATTTATCTTGAGAATTTCTATCTAAATTTTTTCCGCTACTATCAAATATTGCTCATTTATTATATATTTGCTAAAAAGATATATTTATGCCGAATTCCTGCCCGAAATGCAATCAGCAAAATGTTGTGAAAAGCGGTATTATTAAAGAACGGCAACGTTTTCTGTGCAAAGACTGCAAATACTACTTCACGGTTAAAAAACTCGGTAAGCAGATTGATGATTACGTGGTGACAAAAGCACTTCAGCTTTATCTGGAAGGTCTGAGTTACCGCGAAATAGAACGGATTATCGGTGTTTCACACAACACGGTAAGTTCCTGGATTAAGAAATATAACATTACGAGGCCGCCGCATTCCGATTTTCATCCGGTATACAAAGTTTTTAAACAAAACGAGCTTATACAGTATATGTCCAAAGAGGAAAATCTAAAAGGCTCCGGGCTTGTTATCACAGAATTTGGGGACAAATACATGATGATTAAATGGGAAAGGTTTAAGAAATAAATTTCCCCGTATTTGGGTATTTTTTTTCAATGTGGATTTGTAGCTATATGCATTACACTTGTATATATTAAATTTCTTCAGATAGATTTTTAGTTTCAATTTAGTTTCAGCAAAAAACTAAACTAAAAATTATTAATCCATGAAGAAAACTGCTGTTTTATTAGGAATTATTTCTTCGCTTATATTTTCAGATTTTCTCGTGGCGCAGGACACGCCCACCAACGAAGAGCTTTTGAAAAGAATCGAAGCTCTGGAAGCTGAGAAAAAAGCACCGAAGGAATGGGACGTTTCCCTATACGGTTGGGTGCGCACTGAATATAATTTTGACAGCAGACAATCCGCGTACACCCGCGAGCTGCAACTCAATCTTTATCCACTGGATGAAAAACTAGACGCAAACGGAAACGATATAAACGCTGCCGGCGGAAGCAATATTTTAGCAATTACGTCGCGTGTCGGCATCCGTTTTCGTGGTCCGGATGTTTGGGGCGCAAAAGCCACCGGAAATATTGAAGCTGATTTTTACGGAAATACAGAGCTCAATAAAAGCTCAGCAGGTACGGGAAGTACCGGCTTGATGAGACTTCGCCACGCAACAGCAACTTTGGCCTGGCCAAAAACTGCGGTAACTTTCGGACAAACCTGGTATCCCACTGTAATTCCTGATGTTTTTCCGGGAGTAATGAACTTTAACAGCGGCATTTTATTCAATCCTTTTGGATGGGCAGGTCAGGTAAAAGTTGCACAGAAATTAAGTACGGAGCTTACATTTACGGTTGTTGCGTATAAAGACCGCGAATTTCAAACCGCAAACGCTACCGGCGCTTCACCGAACAGCGCAGTATTCAACTCTGCCCTTCCCACTTTCCACGGACAGCTGCAATACAAAAATAAAAACGTCACCGCCGGTGCAGGCGCAGAATACCGGTCCATAAAACCGGTAATTGAATCTGCAGGTTTGGCTTCTGATGAAACGGTAAAATCTGAGCTCTTTTTCGGGTATTTTAAATACGCGAACGAAAAAATAATCACCAAATTATACGGAATTACAGGCAGAAATCTGCATCATCTGGTCATGCTCGGCGGTTTTGCCGGTTATACGGAAACCAACGGTCAGGAATCTTATGAGGCTTCCAAAACTTCCTCTTTCTGGGCAGATGTTGCCAGCGCAAATGCGAAAGTTGCGCCCGGTGTTTTCTTCGGTTATACTAAAAATTCCGGTGTCGATGCTGGTTTTAAAAATCTTTACGTGCGCGGTGCCGCGGCACAACGAATTATCAACGATGTTTGGCGCGCATCTGCCCGCGTGGAATTCAAACAGAATAAATTCAATATCGCGCCCGAAATAGAATATACAGCTGCTACCTGGGGCGATGTTAATACAGAAGGTCAGGCGCAAAATAATCTGAAAGATGTGGGCAATTTCCGTGCAATGCTACGGGTGATGTACTCCTTTTAAGCAGTTTTCTTATCAAATCTAAAATCAAAAAAAAACAAGTAATTATGGCCAAAAAATTTAAATCTCAGGAGGAGCATGATGCTTATGTCGCCGAGAAAAAAAAGAACAAAACCATTTGGGGCGTCATCATGGCGTCGTCACTCGGGACGCTGATTGAGTGGTATGATTTCTACATATTCGGAAGTTTAGCCGTGGTTTTAGCGACCAAGTTTTTCCCGGCAGATAACCCAACAGCCGCGTTTCTTTCAACTTTAGCAACTTTTGCTGCAGGATTTGTTGTTCGCCCTTTTGGGGCATTATTCTTTGGAAGACTGGGCGACATCATCGGTAGAAAATATACCTTTTTGGTAACGCTTCTCATCATGGGTTTTTCAACCTTCCTCATTGGTTGCGTTCCGGAATATGAAACCATTGGTTATGCTGCACCGGTTTTGGTTTTAATCCTGAGACTTTTACAGGGATTAGCATTAGGTGGTGAATATGGCGGCGCCGCAACGTATGTTGCAGAATATTCGCAACCGCACCGGCGTGGTTACTGGACTTCATGGATTCAAACCACTGCAACTGCTGGTTTATTTATTTCGTTGATTGTAATTCTAGTAACCAAAACCTCGCTTTCTGCGGAAGAATTTGACAGTTGGGGCTGGAGAATTCCATTCTGGATTTCCATTTTAATGGTGGGAGTTTCGTATATCATCCGACGGAATATGGCAGAGTCTCCACTTTTTGCGAAAGCGAAAAAAGAGGGAAAAACCTCGAAAAATCCATTAAAAGAAAGTTTCGGCAATAAGTTCAACTTCAAATTTGTTTTGCTGGCGCTGTTCGGAGCCGTCATGGGACAAGGCGTTATCTGGTACACGGGACAATTCTACGCAATGAGCTTTATGCAGAAAGTGATGAACATAGAATCGTCACAGGTTGACACGATGATGGCACTGGCACTTTTTGTCGCAACACCGCTTTTTGTACTCTTCGGTTGGTTATCCGACAAAGTTGGTAGAAAACCGATTATGATGATCGGGATGTTACTCGCCATTATCGCCTACCGCCCGATTTACAAAGCCATGTACAACTCAGTGAAAATTGAAAGTAAAGTGCTTGCGGCAAATGGTTTAACCGAAAAAAGAACTGCTAAAGCACACGCAAAAATTCCGACAGACAGCTTGATTACTTTTCACCAGGAAAAAGTATTTACGGACGGAACTTTATTGAAAAAAGACAGCATCGTACACTGGGCTGCAGCCGGACCAATTATGGTTGACGGAAAAGCTGAAGCGCCACTCATCAAACAGTCGATTACCGTAAATCCTGACACGCGCTGGTATTTGATTTTATTGGTCTTTATACAGGTGGTTTTTGTAACAATGGTTTACGGTCCTATCGCAGCCTTTTTGGTGGAAATGTTTCCACTAAAAATCCGCTACACATCGATGTCGCTTCCGTATCATATCGGGAATGGAGTGTTCGGCGGACTGCTTCCGGCCGTAGCGACCTATCTGGTGACTTCCGGAAAAGACGCGGGGCATTCTGAATGGTATCTCGAAGGTTTATGGTATCCGATTGTCGTTGCCGCGGTGTGTCTGGTCATCGGAACACTTTATCTGAAAACCAAAAATAAAAGCTTAACCGAAGATGAATTTATAGAAACGCCGGCAGAAATTTCCGTGCCAGAATAAGGCTTTTTAGCGCTTTATCTTCAAAATTTAGTAACTTTAAACAGGAAAAAAAATGGATCAATTAAAAAAAATATTAGGAATTGTCTGGATGCTTTTAGCGCTCGTAGTCGCATATTACGGTTTGACAATGTTCGGAATTCCAAAAGTGATGTCCGACAAACAGGAAGACAATGTTTTCGGCTGGATTATCCTCACCGTCTTAATGCCGATTATCGTCGGTGGTTTAGGAATTTTCGGCTGGTATTCTTTCACGGGCGAATACGCGGACGATAAAATTTAATTAAACTGAACACTAACGGGAAATTCGTTTCCCGTTGGTTTCTTTTATAATCAAAATGAAAAAAAGACATCAACAAAAGCTGGTTATTTTAAGCATTGCCTTGTTTATTTTATTCAATGCGCCAGTGTTGCTGCTGTTTAACAGTACTGAAAGATTTCTCGGTTTACCGCTGATTTATGTCTATATTTTTTTCGTCTGGGCGGCTTCTTCGGTAAGTTCGTTCCTCATTTTCAAAAAGTTCAATGAATAGTTATCTGCTTTTCGCGCTGGTCATCATCTATCTCGGACTTCTTTTCTTCGTGGCATACTTTGCCGAAAAGAACAGAAGCAGCTTTTGGGTGAACAATCCTTACGTTTACGCGCTGTCGCTGGCGGTTTACTGTTCTGCGTGGACTTATTACGGAAGTATCGGCGTCGCCGCAAATCAGGGTTTGGAATATATGGCGATTTATATCGGACCTGTAATAATTATTCCGGCCTGGATTTACATTAATTCAAAAATTATCCGAATTTCACGTGTGAACAAAATAAGCAGTATTGCAGATTTTATTTCGCTGCGCTACGGTAACAGCCGGTCTTTAAGCGCTTTGATCGCGCTGGTTTGCATGTTTGCGATTGTTCCGTACATCAGTTTGCAGATCAAGGCGATTTCCGAAACCTTTCATTTGCTTACAGAAACTGAAAATACCACCAATATTTTCTACGATTCTGCAACATATGTCGTGGTAATTATCGCTTTATTTTCCTCGTATTACGGGACAAAATATGTTGACGCGTCGGAAAAAAGGCTCGGAATAATTTCCGCTGTTGCAGTTGAAAGTTTTCTGAAAATTATCTTTTTCATCATTCTCGGAATTTTTGTGGTGTACGGCGTTTTTAATGGTTTTGAAGACATCTACGCCAAAGCTGAAAAATTGCCTGATTTTTCGGCGAAAAATTCATTTAACGGTTTGGAAGGCGGCTTTAATTGGTTTTTAATGTCGATGCTTTCGATGTCTGCTATTTTTCTTTTGCCGCGGCAATTTCACACCGCAATTATAGAAAATCGCAAGGAAAAGCACCTAAAAACTGCAATCTGGCTTTTTCCGCTGTACCTTTTGATTTTTAACTTTTTTGTTTTTCCAATCGCCTGGGGCGGAAAAATATTGTTTTTTGGCGAAGATGTAAATCCGGAGTTCTACTCTATTTTAATTCCGCAAAAATTTGGAAATACCGTCATCGCTGCGATGGTTTTTTTTGGCGGTTTAAGCGCGTGTATTTCCATGGTGATCATTTCCAGCATTTCACTTTCAATTATGTTGTCAAATAACCTCATCATTCCGTACGGCTGGCTCGACAGATTTAAAATAAGCTCCGATGTTGACAATACTAAAACCATTGTAAACATCAGGAAAGTCAGCATTTTTCTGCTCATTATCACCGGATTTATTTTCTATAAATACCTGATGGTCGGCAAAAGTCTCTTCAGCATCGGTTTGGTTTCTTTTGTAATTATTGCGCAGTTGGCGCCAAGTTTTTTCGGTGCCGTTTTCTGGCGCCGCGGCAATTACATCGGTAGCGTTGCTGGGATTATTGTCGGAATTACAATTTGCTATTTAGGCCTTGTTTTGCCGAGTTTTTCTGAAACTTTCAAACAAAGTGCTTTTTATAACAGCAGCTTTTTCCGTTTTTTTAATATCCCTTATTTGTCGCCGATTGCACAGATTTTTTTCTGGAGCGTATTGGTAAATGCGCTGCTTTTTACTTTGGTTTCGGTGAATACAGTTACGAGCTACCGCGAAAGAAATTATGCCGAACTGTACGTAGACATCAACGATTATATTCAAAATCACGAAAACGCGTATATCTGGAAAGGACGAGCGAACATTTCAGATATCCGAAAGATTTTGGTAAGATTTCTCGGCCAGAAAAAAACCGAGCAGGCGCTGAAAATTTTCAATTTAAAATATAAAATTACCGGCGGCAGCGACACGGCAGATTCGCGGTTTATCAAGTTTTCCGAAAATCTATTAAGCGGAAGAATCGGCACCGCTTCAGCTAAAATTTTAATTGAAGGTGTGACTAAGGAAGATAAAATTTCGTTGCCCGAAGTTTTGCAGATTTTAGAAGAATCAAAGGAAAACATTACGCTGAATAAAAGGTTGAGCGAGCAATCTTCGCAGCTGCTGAAACTTTCGGATGACCTTCAATACGCCAACCAAAACCTTTTGGTAAAAGACAAGCAAAAAGATGAATTCCTGGACAGCGTCGCGCATGAACTTCGGACGCCGCTCACCGCGATTCGCGCGACAAGCGAAATTTTGCTTGACGACGACGAAATGCCGCAGGAACTGAAAAGAGATTTCCTTGAAAATATAATTTCAGAATCTGATCGGCTGAGCGAAATTATCAATGACATTCTGTATCTGGACAAGCTTGAAACCGGGAATATTCCGCTGAATATCCAGTCTTATAATATTATCGAAACCTTCCATAAATCGGTAAAACCATTGCTTCATCTTTTCGAAAAAAGAAACCTGCATCATTCTGAAGTTAATCTTTTAGATGACGAAATCTTTGAATATGACGAGCCGCGTATGATTCAGGTTTTTCAGAATATTTTAGGTAACGCGCTGAAGTTCACCAATGAACAGGGAATGATCCAGACGAAATTTCAGATACAGAATGAAAAACTGAAAATTTCGGTCTTTAACACCGGAAAAATTATTCCGCCCGAAGATCTCGATTTTATTTTCGAAAAATTTTACCAATCTAAAAACCAGAATTTACAAAAACCGGCAGGAAGCGGACTTGGCTTGGCGATCTGCAGACAGATTATGCGCGCACACGGCGGCGATATTCTGGTGAAAAACAAAGAAATTGGGGTGACTTTTGAGATTTTTTTACCACTCTGAATCTCATCTGAAGACGACACAGAAATTGAAAAAATACCCGATGAAAACGAAGTAATGCTATGAAGAAAATATTAATTGCTGACGACGAACATAAAATAATAATGACTTTGGAATATGCTTTTCGCAAAACGGGTTACGAGGTATTTATAGCGCGCGACGGTTCTGAAGTTCTGGAGCTGTTGAAAACTGAAATACCAGATTTGATTTTGCTGGATATCATGATGCCGAAAATGGACGGATTTTCCACATTGCAAGAAATAAAAACTCAGGAAAAGCTGAAAAACGTAAAAGTAATTTTCCTGAGTGCAAAAAATAACCCGGTAGATATTGAAAAAGGTTTGGAAATGGGTGCGGATGATTATATCACCAAACCGTACTCGATAAAGAAACTTACCGAACGGGTTGAAGAGCTTTTGAAGAGTTAAGAAATATTAGTTGCTGAAACGAAAAAAAATGGTCGAACAAGCGGCAATTTTTTAACCACAAAGGACATAGAAAAAGTAAAAAAAAGGTCAAATAACTGGGATTTTTTTTAAAAACAGAGTACACAGAAAAAAGTAAAAAAATGGTAAAACAACCGGGAATTTTTTAAACCACAAAGGTCACAAATGGACACAAAAGAATTAGAGTAAAAAACGTCAGTTCTCGCTAAGTGAACGCCTTTGCGAACGTTTAGAAGAAATGCTTTGAAAATTCTTTGCGATACTTTGTGGTAAAAAAGCAAAAAACCTAAAAATAGCGGCTAAAAAATAGCCCTGATAGAAGCGGTTACCCCGCAACATGCACCGGCAAAAGCCCGGTCGTGAGGAGTATGAGCGGATAGCAGGTTCCCGGCTCCTAAAATAACAAAACAAAAAATTAATAGATATGAAAAATTATGTAATTGATGATCTTCCAGACTATTTCAAACAGTACAAAAAATCCATAAAAAACCCGAAAAAGTTCTGGGACAAGGTTGCGGATGAGAATTTTGTGTGGTACCAGCGTTGGTCTAAAGTTGTGGACTACAATATGGAAGAAGCCAGAATCAAGTGGTTTAAAAACGCAAAACTGAATATCACTAAAAATTGTATCGACCGCCATTTGAACGGGCGCGGTGACAAAACGGCGATAATTTTCGAACCGAATGACCCGAACGAAGAGGCACAACATATTTCCTACAGCGAACTGCGCAACCGCGTGTGTAAAATGGCTAATGTCCTGCGCGATCAGGGCATACAGAAAGGCGACCGCGTGTGCATTTATCTGCCAATGATTCCGGAGCTTGCGGTCACCATGCTGGCGTGTGCACGGTTAGGCGCGGTACATTCGGTGATTTTTGCCGGATTTTCCGCAAATGCTGTGGAATCACGAGTGAATGACTGCGGTGCAAAAATGATTGTGTGTTCCGACGGAAGTTACCGAGGCTCAAAATCCATTGATCTAAAAGGAATTATTGATGAAGCGGTGGAAAAATGTCCGACCGTTGAGAAGGTTTTGGTGGTGAAAAGAACCGGCGGCGAGGTGAACATGAAAGAAGGTCGCGATCTTTGGCTGGAGCCACTTTACGACAAAGCACCGTCGGATTTTATTTCGGTGATTATGGATGCCGAAGATCCGCTGTTTATTCTGTACACTTCCGGCTCTACCGGAAAACCGAAAGGAATGCTGCATACGACGGCAGGCTATATGGTTTTCACGGCGTACACCTTTAAAAATGTTTTTGATTACAAAGAGAATGATATTTTCTGGTGCACGGCAGATATCGGTTGGATCACGGGACATTCCTACATTTTGTACGGTCCGCTGGCGAACGGAGCTACGACGGTGATTTTCGAAGGAGTACCGACCTATCCGGAGCCGGACCGTTTCTGGAAAGTGATCGATAAGCATAAAGTTACGCAGTTTTACACTGCGCCAACCGCGATTCGTGCTTTGGCAAAAGAATCTTACGAATGGGTGGAAAAGCACGATTTGTCGAGTTTGCGCATCATCGGGTCCGTTGGTGAACCGATAAATGATGAAGCCTGGCATTGGTATAACGACCACGTTGGCAAGAAAAAATGCCCGATTGTGGACACG
Source organism: Kaistella treverensis (assembly GCF_900114045.1). Classification (GTDB taxonomy): domain Bacteria; phylum Bacteroidota; class Bacteroidia; order Flavobacteriales; family Weeksellaceae; genus Kaistella; species Kaistella treverensis. The sequence goes on along the minus strand of NZ_FORQ01000001.1, from coordinate 187,701 downwards.
TGGTGGCAAACCGAAACCGGAGGAATTATGATTTCCCCGCTGCCGTTCATCACGCCGACAAAACCAACTTATGCGACATTGCCGATTCCGGGAATTCAGCCGGTTTTGATGGACGATAAACGCAATGAAATTACGGGAAACCAGGTTGATGGAAATCTTTGCATCCGTTTTCCCTGGCCGGGAATTGCGCGCACCATTTGGGGCGACCACCAAAGATATAAAGAAACATATTTTACCGCTTTTCCCGGCAAATATTTCACCGGCGATGGTGCCTTACGCGATGAAGTTGGCTACTACAGAATTACCGGCCGTGTAGATGATGTGATCATTGTTTCAGGTCATAATTTGGGGACAGCACCAATCGAGGACAGTGTAAATTTACACCCAGCCGTGGCGGAATCTGCGATTGTTGGTTATCCGCACGATGTGAAGGGCAGCGCGCTTTATGGTTTCGTGATGCTGAAAGACAGCGGAGAAGAACGTGACCGCGAGAATTTAAGAAAAGAGATTAACAACGTGATTTCTGACACCATCGGGCCAATTGCAAAACTCGATAAAATACAGTTTGTGTCGGCCTTGCCGAAAACGCGTTCGGGCAAAATTATGCGCCGAATCCTGCGAAAAATCGCGGAAGGTGATTTTGCCAATTTCGGTGACACTTCTACCCTTTTGAATCCGGAAATTGTTGATGAAATTAAAAATGAGAAGATTTAATTTGATAATTCGAGGATTTGATAATGTGATGATTGATAATGTGATGATTTGATAATTTGAAGATTTGAAGATTTGATAATGGTAAAAATGTTTACAATTAAACCTTGCGGAAACGTGAGGTTTTTTATTTAATAATAATTCTTGACAGGCTTTTCTGGTCTCTTTCGCGCGACGTTTTTTAACTTTTAAACTTAAGTGAGTAATGCTTAAAATCCCATCAAAAATCAAACTTTTGTAACTTTTGTAGTGAAAATTTTCACTACATTTAAATAAAAAAAGTTGCAAGATTCCAACCTCGATTCTGAAATTGTAATTATTGGCGGCGGTTTGGCAGGCTTAACCAGCGCTATACACCTCACGAAAATGGGGCGGAAAGTCGTAGTTGTGGAGAAAAATTCTTACCCAAAACACAAGGTTTGCGGTGAATATATTTCGAATGAAATTTTGCCTTATTTTGACTGGCTCGGAATCGATATTGAAGCTTTACAACCTACAAAAATTACGCAGTTGCAATTTTCGTCTGAATCCGGGCGAAGCATTAGCGCGAAACTTCCGCTCGGCGGTTTCGGCGTCAGTCGCTATACTTTGGACTACGCTCTATATTTAAAAGCACTTTCACAAAATTGTGAAATCCTGGAAGATCAGGTAAATGACGTTATTTTTATAGAAGATTTTTTTGAAGTTCATCTGCTGTCAGGCAAAATTTTAACAGCGAAAGCTGTACTTGCTGGTTTTGGTAAACGATCGAATATTGACGTAAAACTGAACCGAAGTTTTCTCCAGAAAAAATCGCCGTGGTTAGCAGTAAAATCTCATTATAAAGGCAATTTTTCCGCTGATGTGGTTGGCTTACATAATTTTAAAGGCGGTTATTGCGGCGTCTCGAAAATAGAAAATAAAATAATCAATATCTGCTATATTGTTAATTTTAAATCATTTAAAACGTATAAAAATATCGGGGAATTTCAGCAAAAAATTGTGTTTCAAAATCCTCATCTTAAAAATATTTTAGAAAAATCAACGCCGGTTTTTGAGAAACCTTTAACCATAAGCCAAATTTGTTTTGATAAAAAAGAAAACGTTGAAAATCATATTCTGATGATGGGCGACACTGCCGGACTCATTCATCCGCTCTGCGGAAACGGAATGGCAATGGCAGTTCACAGCGCGAAAATTGCTTCCGAGGAAACTTTAAAATTCTTAAAAGGAAAAACCTCGCGAGATGAAATGGAAAAAAACTACGCGGCAAACTGGAATAAAAATTTCAAAAAAAGGCTCAAATATGGCCGAATTTTGGGTAGCATTCTGGAGCATTCGAAATTATCAGAAATACTGACCAATTTGCTCACTATTTTTCCATTTGTCTTACCAGTTATTATCAGGAAAACACACGGAAAAGAAATTAATATGACTGAAAATTAATGGCTTTAAATACCACCTACAGAAGAACCGATTTAGAAGAATCGATGGACGATTTTTCCATGGACAACGAAAGTCTGGTCATAGCTTTAGACGATATTGCGCGAATAAACCAACTTTTGGGCGGAAATTCTGTGACCTTGGAAGGCGTAAAAAAACTCATCGAAGATTTTCCGAAAGACCAAACCATTACTATAATGGATTTTGGTTGCGGCGGCGGCGATATGTTGCGAATGCTGGCGAAATTCGGCCAAGAAAACGGTTTGAAATTTAACTTGATTGGTATCGATGCAAATGAAGCCACAATTCGGCATGCTGAAAAATGTTCGGCAGAATTTGAAAATATTTCTTACCTCGCCGAAGATATTTTTGAATATGATTTTTCGAAATATAAAATAGACATTGCGCTGATTACGCTGACTTTACATCATTTTAAAGACGAAGGAATTTTGAAAATCGTAAATGTTATTCTGAATTTGGTTACCAAAGGAATTGTTGTAAATGACTTGCATCGCAGCAGATTGGCGTACAGATTGTTTCAAATGATTATCTTTATTTTTCGGTTAAAAAAAATGACGGCAGATGACGGATTAATTTCGATTTTGCGCGGTTTCAAACGTGAAGATTTAGAAAAATATTCCAGGAATTTACAGCTAAAAAAATACAGTATTAAATGGAAGTGGGCTTTTCGCTACCAATGGATTATTGAAAAAATATGAGTGTAAAAATAGTTACAGTTGCGAAGCAATTGCCCAAATATTCCCGAAAAACCGCTGAAGTTATTCCTTTTCTGGATCAATGGCTCGTCGATCAGGATGAGCGTTTTATTCGGAAAGTAAAGAAGATTTTTGAAGGCGCCGCGGTTGATGAAAGATATTCAATTATGGATCCGGTAGAAGTATTCACCGCAACTTCCTTTGAAGACAAAAATGACATTTATGCGCGTGAAGTGGTGATTTTAGGCGAGCAGGTTTTGGAAAAATCTCTAAAAAAAGCCGGCTGGGATCCGCAATCGCTCGACTACATCATAACCGTAAGCTGCACCGGAATTATGATTCCTTCGCTGGATGCTTATATTATCAATAAGCTGAATTTACGACAGGACATTGTGCGTTTGCCGGTCACCGAAATGGGCTGTGCTGCCGGAGTTTCCGGAATTATTTACGCCAAAAACTTCCTTCAGGCAAATCCCGGAAAGCGCGCTGCGGTAATTGCGGTAGAAAGTCCGACCGCGACTTTTCAGCTTGAAGATTTTTCGATGGCTAACATTGTGAGTGCTGCTATTTTTGGTGATGGCGCCGCGTGCGTTTTGATGTCATCAGAAGAGAATGCTGAAGGTCCGGAAATTTTAGCGGAAGAAATGTACCATTTTTACGATAATGAACACATGATGGGTTTTAAGCTTACCAATTCGGGTTTGCAGATGATTTTGGATATCGAAGTTCCGGACACGATTTCGGAACATTTCCCGAATATTCTGCATCCGTTTTTAGCAAAACAGAATTTAGGAATAAAAGATATTGACCACCTAATTTTTCATCCCGGTGGAAAAAAAATTGTGCAGATGGTAGAAGGTTTATTTTCAGAATTGGGGAAAAACATCGATAAAACCAAGGAAATTTTACGGTTATACGGCAACATGTCGAGTGCGACAGTTTTGTACGTTTTAGAAGAAATTATGAACCAAAAGCCACAAAAAGGTGAAAAAGGTTTGATGCTGAGTTTCGGTCCCGGATTTTCGGCGCAACGCGTTTTACTACAATGGTAAAAAGATTTGAAAATACAAATTACTGGGCGCTAATTCTGGGCGGAAGCTCCGGCCTGGGACTGGCGTCGGCAAAAAAATTAGCCGCTGAAGGCATGAATATTTGTATTATCCATCGCAATTCCCGCGCGGAAATGGAAAAAATAAATCAAGATTTTTCGGCCTTAAAGCAGGAAAAAATTCAGTTTTTAAGTTTAAATAAAGATGTTTTAAATTCGGAGCATCAGTTTGAGATATTAGCAGAATTAAAAAAAATACTGGGATCGGGCGGAAAAATTCGTTGTTTGTTACACAGTATTGCAAAAGGAAATTTAAAACCAATGACCGGTTCGCTGAACGAAAGTTTGTCGTGCGACGATTTCGCGATTACGCTGAATGCGATGGCAACAAGTTTATATGACTGGACCAAAATTATTTTCGATGAAAATTTATTCGCTGAAGATGCACGGGTTTTAGCTTTCACGAGTGAAGGCAGCACCAAACCGTTGCAGAATTACGGCGCGGTTTCCGCCGCAAAAGCTGCTTTAGAAGCAATTTCACGAAATATCGCGGTAGAATTTGCGCCATTTGGTTTGCGTTCGAACTGCATTCAGGCTGGCGTTACCGATACGCGCTCTTTGCAGATGATTCCCGGAAGCGAAAAAATTGTGGAACACACCAAAAAACGAAATCCGTTTAAAAGATTAACCACGCCCGACGATGTTGCAAATGTCGTGACTATGCTTTGTACCGACGAAGCTGCGTGGATCAATGGCTGTGTAATTCCTGTTGACGGCGGCGAACATTTATGCTGATGGAAGTTTCAGAAATTTTAAAAAAATTGCCCTATTCTGCCCCATTTTTATTTGTGGACGAATTGCTGCACGTCGACGAAAACGGCGCCACCGGAACTTTCACCTTCAATGAAAATTCAGATTTTTACAAAGGTCATTTTAAAGAAAATCCGGTCACGCCAGGCGTTATTTTAACCGAAACGATGGCGCAGATAGGTGTCGTTTGTCTCGGAATTTTTTTGGTCGGAAACGAGCTGAATTCAGAAAGCCAGATCGGATTAACGTCCACAGAAATCGAATTTTTAAAACCTGTTTTCCCTGGTGAAAAAGTCACGGTGATTTCGGAAAAAATTTATTTTCGGTTTAATAAATTAAAGTGCCGCGTGAAAATGCTGAACGAAAATTCGGAAATTGTGTGTGAAGGCACGATTGCCGGAATTATAAAAGTGAAATAAAATGGAAAGAAGAGTTGTCATCACCGGTTTAGGCGTGGTCGCACCAAACGGAATTGGTTTGGATGATTTCCGGTCGGCGCTGAAAAATGGGCGCTCCGGAATTAAATTCGATCAGCAGCTCGCAGATTTAAAATTTTCATGTCAGGTTTCCGGAACTCCACCGGTTGACAAAGTAAATCATACAGAATATTTCACTGATCTGGAGCTTAGAAATTTTAATTCTACCGGAATTATGTACGGCGTAATCGCAGGTTTGGATGCCTGGAAAGATGCTGGATTACCAATTTCAGAAAGCGAAAACCCAGATTGGGACAGCGGAACCATTTTCGGCACCGGAACTTCAGGAATTGAAAAATTTCGGGAAAGCATTTACAAAATTGATGACCTTCAAACGCGGCGACTCGGCAGCACTGCGGTTTCGCAAACGATGAACAGCGGAATTTCGGCTTATTTGGGCGGAAAATTAGGTTTTGGAAATCAGGTTACGACCAATTCTTCGGCGTGTACAACGGGAACCGAAAGTATTTTGATGGCTTTTGACCGTATCAAAGCAGGTAAAGCAAAACGCATTCTTGCAGGCAGCACGAGCGATTCCGGACCGTATATTTGGGCGGGTTTTGATGCGATAAAAGTCTGCAATTATAAATCAAACGGCGAACCCGAAAAAGCCTCACGACCGATGAGTGCTTCGGCGGCGGGTTTTGTGCCCGGAAGTGGCGCCGGTGCTTTGGTCATCGAAGATTTAGAGTCTGCTTTGGCGAGAAATGCGAAAATTTACTGTGAAATTTTAGGTGGAAATCTGAACAGCGGCGGGCAACGCGGCGGCGGAAGTATGACCGCGCCAAATTCCACGGCGGTGCAGAAGTGCGTGAAAGACGCGCTTTCGGAAGCCAGAATTGAAGCCGGCAACATCGATTATATCAGCGGACATTTGACGGCGACAGCGAAAGACAGCACCGAAATTAGAAACTTAGCAGAAAGTTTAAACCGTTTCGGCAAGGATTTTCCGTACATCAATTCCTTAAAATCACTGACGGGACATTGCCTTTCCGCGGCTGCGAGTGTGGAATGTGTAGCAGCGGTTTTGCAACTTTCCGAGAATTTTGTCGCTCCCAATATCAACTGTGAAGATTTAAATCCGGAAATTACGGCGATCATCGATGCGGAGTGTATTCCGAAAAAAATGGTCGAAAAGCCCCTAAAAATTGCGATGAAAGTAAGTTTCGGTTTTGGTGACGTGAACGGATGCGTTATCTTTAAAAAATATTTTAAATAAATTAAAAATGAATCAAGAAGACGCGATACAGAAACTGAAAAAAATTGTAAAACCTTACGTTAAAGACGAAGAAGCTTTAGAAAAAATCAGTGAAAATACAGATTTCATCAACGATTTAAATATCAATTCCGCGAATCTGGTGGATGTAATTTTGGATGTGGAAGAAGTTTTCGATATTGAAATCGACGCAGAATCGATGGAGAAAATGCGTGACGTGAAATCCGCTTTAGCGGTAATCGAAGAAAAACTTTCCACTAAATAGCATTAGAAATTTTTTAGGAGCCAAATCATTTTCCAGTTGGACGTGAAAATCTTACCTTTGAATAAATAAAAGTAATATGAAATTTTTTATCGACACTGCAAATCTTGAGCAGATAAAAGAAGCGCAGGATTTAGGGATTTTAGACGGAGTCACCACCAATCCATCTCTGATGGCGAAAGAAGGAATTACCGGAAAAGACGCCATTATGAATCATTATAAAACCATTTGCGAAATCGTATCTGATGGTGACATCTCTGCAGAAGTATTGGGCACAACCTACGATGAAATGATTGAAGAAGGTGATGAACTTGCAGCCATACACCCCAATATCGTGGTTAAAATCCCGATGATTAAAGATGGTATTAAAGCCTTGAAATACTTTTCAAATAAAGGAATCAAAACGAACTGTACGCTTATTTTTTCCGCAGGGCAAGCATTATTGGCAGCTAAAGCCGGGGCAAATTACGTGTCGCCTTTTTTAGGAAGACTGGATGATATTTCGGTTGACGGACTGAATTTAGTAGAAGAAATCAGGGTTATTTTTGATAATTACATGTACGATACCGAAATTTTAGCCGCTTCCATCCGTTCGCCGATGCACATCATCAATTGTGCGAAAATCGGTGCTGATGTAGTGACTTCACCTTTGGATTCAATTTTAAATTTATTGAATCACCCGTTGACAGATAAAGGCCTGGCTCAGTTTGTAGCTGATGCAAAAAAAATGGGCTAAAGCAGCCAATTTTTTAATAATATAAACCGTCAATTTTTTGGCGGTTTTTTTGGCATTTTTTTTTAAAAATTTCAAGCATCGATTCTCTCTATCAATTTAAATTGCGCGCAATATGGTTGTGAACTATCTTTGTCTTTCAAAATAGAAAAACAAAAAACTTTACAATATGCAGCTAATAGAAAACCTGAAATGGAGACACGCCGTGAAAGCTTATGATCCAGAAAAAAAAGTTTCGCAGGAAGACCTCAACACCATATTAGAAGCCGCGCGCCTGGCGCCAACTTCTTCCGGTTTGCAACCATTCAGAATTATCGTGGTTGAAAATCAGGAATTGAAAGAAAAAATGGTTCAGGGAGCGCTGAATCCTGAAGTCATGAGAGATTCGTCACATGTTTTGGTATTCGCCGCCTGGGACAATTATTCTGAACAAAAAATCGACAAAGTGTACGATTACCACACCGACGTGAGAGAATTACCTCGCGGAAGATTCGGCAGTTATACCGACAAATTAAAAGAAATTTACAGCGCGCAAAGTGCGGAACAGAACTTCGGACACGCTGCAAGACAAACGTATATCGCACTTGGTTTGGCAATGGCGCAAGCCGCGGAACTGAAAATTGACAGCACACCAGCCGAAGGTTTCAGCAACGAAGTCGTGGATGAAATTTTAGGTTTGAGAGCTTTAGGCTTAAAAAGTGTCAGCCTGCTTTATTTAGGTTATCGCGACATTGAAAAAGATTACCTGTCGCACATGAAAAAAGTGAGAATTCCGATGGAAGAATTCATCATCAAAAAATAAAAATTCCGAGCTAAAACGATGGAAAATCCCGAAATACCAAGATTAGGAAACCAGCTGTGCTTTCCGTTTTACGTAATTGCCAAGGAAATTACGGCAATGTACCGGCCTTTTTTGGAAGAACTTGACATCACGTATTCGCAGTATCTGGTGATGATGGTGCTTTGGGAATATGAACGGTTGACCGTCACGCAAATTGGCGAAAAACTGTATCTCGACAGCGGGACTTTAACACCATTATTAAAAAGACTGGAAGCGAAAGATTACCTCGTCCGCCACAGAAAGCGTGAAGATGAGCGCGTCGTGGAGGTTTTCCTGACAGAGAAAGGAATACAACTGCAGAACAAAGCCTGTTTGATCCCCGGAAAACTGCAGGAAAAGCTGGATTTATCCGAAAACGATCTTTCCGCAATGAAAGACACCGTAACTAAATTACTTCACAAAATAGAAAAATAAAAAAGATGAAAACATTGTACACCACAAGCGCAACGGCAAAAGGCGGCCGCGACGGACATGTAAAAAGCGAAAATGGAATTTTAGAACTCGACGTACGTGCGCCGAAAGCTCTCGGCGGCAACAGCGACGACTTTGCCAATCCCGAAATGCTTTTCGCAGCGGGCTATTCTGCTTGTTTTGGCAGCGCCTTGAGTTTGGTTATCGGTAAAGCAAAAATCCAAACCGGTGAACCCGCTGTGACGGCTAAAGTAAGTTTAGGACAAATTGAGAACGGCGGCTACGGTTTAGCGGTAGAAATGGCGGTGAATATTCCGCAGATTTCATTGGAAGAAGCACAAAAATTGGTCGAAAAAGCCCATGAAATTTGCCCGTATTCCAACGCCACGAGAAATAATATCGAGGTTAAACTTACGGTAACGAACGATTGATTTTAAACTTCAGCAGTTTTGAATTAAATAAAAAGCGGCAAAACTTCAAGAAGTTTTGCCGCTTTTTTGTGACCGCGAAGGGATTCGAACCCCCAACCCTCAGAGCCGAAATCTGATATTCTATCCAGTTGAACTACGCAGCCATTTGAATTAAATTCAAAAATTTTAGAAACTAATTTTTACACCTCCCAAAAACTGTGCTCCCAAAACTTTATAACCTTTGAAAGTTTGATATTGGGTGTTGAGTAAATTATTTCCGAGTGCGAAAATACTGAAATTTTTATGAACTTTATACTCTGCCGACAAATTTAAGTCCGCAAATCCACCAACTTTGTCGTTTTCGTTTTCGGTAGTGGTGTAAACTCCAGTATTCAGCGCGTCGGTGCTGATGTTATAGGAATTGGTGGTCATATCACTGCGGAAAATCGCTTTCGCGCCCAAATTCAACTTTTTATCAAGCATTAAATATTTACCGCCTAAACTGGCTTTTATTAAAGGTTTGTTATAAATATTTTCGGTGTTATTCAGGTCATATTTTTCAAAATTTACCTCCGCATCCAGACTTAAATTTGCGAGCGGAAAATACTGCACGCTTCCGCGAACTTCACTCACGTTTCCGTCGTCATAAACAGGGGAAAAAGTATTCGCAAAATCATAAGCCGGGCGGTTATAATCCACCGTATTATTGAAAAGATCGTTCGCTTTAAAGAATAGGATATCATTCATTTTACCGTAACCTGCGCTGAAATCATATTTTAACTGCTGATCGATGTCTCCGCGTAAACCAAAATAAAATTTATACTTTGTTTCGGTGGCGCGCAATTGCTGATCAGAAACCAAATACGGATTTTCTTCGAGCAAATTAGCGTAAGAATTCAGTTTTAAACCTCCAGTAATTCCGGCATAAAATTTAAATTCGTCCACCGCGGCAAACTGCAGTTCTGCTTTTGGAAACCAATAGGTTTTGTTATTTTGTACCTGACCGCCTAAAATCGTGTTAGAACTTTTAGCATTTAAAAATGAAAAGTCCGAACCAATCATTAAATATGAATTTCCTTTAAAAAAAGTAATTTTCGGTGCTACGGTAGCATTTAAAAATTCTGAAGAATTTTTGTCGAGAATGTCAAAATCTGTTTTTAAAGTTTCCACATTTAAGCCTAAATCAGCGTTAAAATTTATATTATTAAAACTCGGCAATTCTACGCCGTGTTTTGATAAATTCAGCATCATTTCAGCCTGCGTTTCTTTTGCATGAAACTCATCGGTGAGGAAAGATGATTTCAAGCGGACATCATTTAAAATGTCATTCGAATAAAAGTCGTAGTAACCAATCAGCTTAATCTCGCTGGTTTTCTGCTGTAAATTCACGTTGTTTGAAGAGGGCGTCAGCGCGTAAATTCCGTAATAATTATAATTATCCAGACCATAATCCGCGTTGATGCTGAACTTGCCTTTTTCTCCGTAAGAGTTTAAAAATGCGCCCACATTCGCGGAATTTTGTTTGGAATTCCAATCATAAACCTTCCGCAAACCGGTGGTGGAAAGGAAATGCACGTCACCGCCAACTTCCATATCATTTTCCAGTTTTGTAGAAATATTTCCGTCCGCAAGAATTTTTCCGTAGTTTCCCATTCCAAGCTGGAAATAGTTGTTCTGGTAATCGGCGTCAAATTTGGGTGAAATATCTTCGCCTTTAATTAAAGAAGTTTTAAAATCTGAAGACGCCGGCACATTCGTAATATCGTACGTTGGTGGATTGGCAGACTTTTCTTCCGGCGGATAATTTTTTTCCGCCTCTACAGAGGTTTTTTTCTTTTCTATTTTTTTTACCTCCGGCTCGCGTTTTTTGTCTAAAATTAATTTTTCCTCCTTAATCTGTGAAAAAACCGCAGTTGAAGAAAACAGTAAACCGATGAAAAATATATTCTGAATGCTCTTGTTCATTGATGGTTGTATTAGGTACGATATACTATGGATGATGGATGATGGATGATGGGTGATGGATAAGTACATTTTACACCCGACATCGTACAGCCGACATCATACAATTATCTACTTTTTAATTAGTTTTTTTAATTCTTTCGCTTCGCTTACAATTTCCGGGAAGTCGCCGTAGTTTTCGATAATTTGGTCGGCGGTGTAACTTGCCTGGTAATTATCTTTCAAGCCAATATAATTTTTAACCATTAAAACCAAAGATTTTGCGCCCCAATATTCTTCAGAAGCGTAATTATTGGCGAGTTTGAAAATGGTTTCGTTCGAAGATTTAAAGGCTTTTCCCTTGTTTTGGTAGAAAGCTTTCGCATATAATGCTTCCGCCGCAACTTCGGTATTCGAAGATTTTTCCAACGCTGTATAAGCTGCTTTCGCCTCGGAATCTTTTCCGTTGTTCATCAGACTTCTGGCTTTAATGACTTTCGCAAGCTCGTTTACCGAAGCTGGATTTTTCGGATTTTGAAGCACCAAATCAGCGAGCATTTCCGATTTTTTGAAATCTTTTTCGTCCGCGTAGATTTTCATTAATTCTACATTCGCGAAATTTTTCACGTTTATATTCGTAGAATTTGCCAAATTAACGAGATATTTTTTCGCTTCATTCGGGTTGTTCTGCGCCAGATAAATCTGTGAAATCCGCGTTTGTGCATCTTCCTGATAATCGTTTTGTACTTTGGCAACTTCCTGTAAAACCAACAAAGCTTTCGTGGGATTATTGGTTTGGAAATAGCTTTCACCGAGCTGATATTGTGCCTGATATAAGCCTTCGCCGGTTGGATTTTGAGTGAGATATTTTTCAAAAAGTGGTATGGCGCTTTTATAATCTTTATTTGCGTAGAACGTTTTTGCGCGGTTCAGGTTAATTTCATCGATTTCCGAAGCATCGATGCGTACACCTAAACTTTGTGCAAAACTTTGGTAACCCGAAACATCATTATTTTTAATGAAAACCGGGCGCGCTGCCTGCACAATTTTGCTGGCATAAGCCGTGTTTTTATACTGATTTACCAGCGATTTGAATTCCGATAAAGCTTTTGCGTCGTCATTTAAATCGATATAATTCTGCGCGCGGTAGATTTGCGAATTCGCGACCAAATCTTTGTCAGAACTTGTTTTGATGACTTGTGTAAAATAATCGTTTGATGTTTTGAAATCATCATTGGCGGCGTACGCAGTTGCAATTTCATATTGTGCATCATCAAAATATTCCGAGTTTTTATATTGCGTCAATAATTTCTTAAGCTCCGCAATTTTCGCTACAGTATCACCTTTAAAACCTAAAGCTAAAGCTTTTTGGAACAATGTATAATCATCAGCATTTTCCGCTTTGTCGTAAATCGCGATCGCTTCGTTCAAATCGTTATTCGCGTAATACGTGTCTGCGAGGCGAAGTTCCGCATCATTTTTAAATTCCGGTTTTGGATCTTTCAGATAAGCCGTAAAATATTCCTTGGCTTTCTCGAATTTTTTTGATTTAAAATAAGCATAACCCAAATCGTAATTCAGCTGCTGTTTTTCTAAAAATTCTTCGTTTTTAAGTTTTTCAAACCTTACAATCGCCGACGGATAATTTCCTTTTTGATAATAGGTTTGCGCCAGCCAGTACGTCGCTCTGGTATTGAATTCTTTATTATAATTAAATTCCAGACTGCGTAAAAAATACCGTTCTGCAGCATCTAAATTTCCTTTATTAAATTCTTCAGTTCCGATTAAAAATGAAACTTCCTGATCCACTTTATCGGTTTCTGGCGAGGAATTCGGCATTTTATCGATGGCTGCCAAAGTTCCTTTGTAATCACCGGAATACAGATAAGATTTCACCAAAAGTGCCTTCATATCTTTTGTATCCGCACTGTTCGGGTATTTCGAAATATAACTTTGAATCACCGTAGAAGCCGATTCAAAAGGATTTCCGAGTTCATAACTCAGCTTCGCATATTGCAAATGTGCGAGTTGCTGAACTTTAGCATCGTAAGTCATTTGATATGCGGAACGGAACGCCGAAAGTGCTTCCTGTTTTTTACCAACTTCCAGATACGCGTTTCCAAGCTGGTAATACGCGTTTTGCGACGTCGCCGATTTACTGTTCAATAATTGATTATAATACGAAACCGCTTCATCATATTTTTTCAGATGAGCCGAGACAAATCCCATTTCATATAGATCGCTTTCTGACGGAGTTTTCTTGCTGTCCAGATAAATTTTCAAATGCGGGTACGCCGATTCGTAAACACCTTTCATAAAATAACTTTCACCAATCATTTTGTGAACCTCGGTTTTATATTCGGCAGAAATATCCTCATTTAGCAGCGAATTTCCTTCTACAATCGCTTTGTCGTAATCTTTTTCATTAAAATAAAGCTGCACGTAATACGGTTTTACCACTCGCGCATATTTTTCGTTGTCTTTGATCTGATCGAAAAATGAAAATGCTTTATCGTTCTGTCCGTCAGCGTAATACAAGTGCCCCAACATGTAAGCAACATCGTACTTATCTGAACCTTCCGCAGAAACATAAGCTTCTTCCAAAGCTTCAATCGCGCCGCGGGAATCGCCGGTCATGAATTTCGCATAACCGAGTTTCATGATATATTCCGTGTTTTCTTCTTTCGAAAGTTGGTATTGGTTTACATTTTTTAATGTTTCCAAGGCTTTATCAAAATCCTTTTGTGCCAGATAAAAATCGGCTAAAGGCAAATTCGCCTGAGCAAAATACGCGGAGTTCGGATATTCTCTAATAAAAGCGTCCAAACCTTCTTCCGCATGGTTTTTCCGCAGAATTACACCGATGACATTATCAAAAAACTGCGCAGCTTCTTTCTTTGAATTCGACAGATTTTCATTATAAAAATACTGTCTGGCGTATTCAAATTGTGAAGCGTTGTAAATTTTATTCTGGTAAAGATTTTCTGCGAGGTTAAAGCGGTAGTTTTCGCGGTCGCTGAAATATTGGGATTGTTGTGCCTCCGAGAAGCCGAAATAGAATATCGCCGTTGCGACGAAGATTTTTTTTGAATTCATGAAATCCTAGTTTTCGGAAAGTTTTTTTTTAGAAAGTGGACGAAGCATTTCAGCAAAAATCTGCCGGATACTTTTCCACATTTAATCAACGAAATTAACGAAAACTTATTGCTTTCACAAGTTAATTTCTAGCTTGTGGAAAAGTGGATAATTTCTAAATTGGTGAGCTTCAAACTTTAACCACAAAAAATTCGGCCATAAAAGCAGCTTTTTTTTTGAAATTAATTAAGCAACAACAATTCATTAAAATCGAAAAAAACACCAAAATAACCCGGAATTTTTCAAGCTAAAAAGGTGAAATTCTGGTGAAAAAATTAAAGCTAATTTTTACCTGCTAAACGGGCATTTTTTTCAATAATTTCCTGCTTAAAGCACCAAAAAAGTCATTTTTCCAAATTTTCTTTTACATTTGTGTAAATTAAAAATTTAAGATGAATCAGCTTTTCAGAAGAAAACAATACAGTGCAAACGACCATTCCTCGGGATTATTGCGCGTTTTAGGAGTTTGGGATATTGTCTTTTTCGGAATTGCAGCGATTATTGGGGCGGGAAGTTTCAGCTCCCTCGGCGAAGCGGTTTTCCGCGGTGGTCCTGGCGTCATCGTTCTCTATATTATTTGTGGTTTTGCGTGCGGTTTTACGGCGCTTTGTTATGCAGAATTTGCAAGTAGAATTCCGACCGCCGGTTCAGCCTACACCTATGCGTACGCGAGTTTTGGCGAAATTATGGCGTGGATTATCGGTTGGGCTTTGATTATGGAATATTCCTTCGGAAATATTTATGTAGCTTTTTCCTGGTCAGACTATTTTACGAGTTTTATGGGCAGAATCGGGCTTCACATCCCGGAATATTTAACTGCCAGTTATCCGGAAGCGAAAAAAGCTTTCTTTGGCGGTTCCCAAAATCAGGAACTTCTCAACGCCTGGAAAACAGCTCCAATTATTGGTAATTTAAAAATTATTCTGGATGTTCCGGCGCTTGTCATCAACGGTTTGATCACATGGCTGGTATATGTCGGTGTCAAAGAATCAAAGAATTTTAATAATATTTTTGTTTTGCTGAAATTGTTCATCATCCTTTTGGTAATTGCGGTTGGTATTGCTTTTATCAATACTGATAACTGGTTCCCGGCGAGCATTGAAACCGGCGAGCAGTCCTTTATGCCGAACGGATTTGCTGGTGTGATGAGCGCCGTTTCCGGAGTTTTCTTCGCCTATATCGGTTTTGATGCGTTGAGTGTTCTTTCCGAAGAAACCAAAAATCCACAGAAAAATTTGCCACGCGGAATGATAATTTCCCTCGTACTTTGTACTGTAATTTATATTATTTTGACGTTGGTTCTTACGGGAATGGTGGATTACAGAAGGTTTGAAGGCGTAGGCGATCCACTTTCTTTCATCTTCGAAAAAACCAACGCAAATGTTGCCTGGATGGAATTTGTGGTTTCGCTCGGTGCTATTATTGCGATTACCACGGTTTTACTCGTTTTCCAAATGGGACAGCCGCGGATTTGGTACGCCATGAGTCGCGATGGTCTCATGCCGAAAAAATTTATGGAAATTCACCCGAAACACAGCACACCGTCATTTGCAACGATTATTACAGGTGTTGTGGTAGGAATTCCTATTTTATTTACCGATAAATCGTTCATTTTAGATTTTACAAGCATCGGGACAATTTTCGCTTTTGTGCTCGTTTGTGGTGGCGTTTTGCTTTTGCCTTCCAAAGAAAAACTGCCCGGCAGATTTCATCTGCCTTACATCAATTCGCAGTTTATATTTCCGGTTCTTTTTCTCGGCGGACTTGCATTTTTCTACTTCTGGCAGCCGGAATTTTTCCATAATTTAATGGACTGGAAAGATCCAAACGAAGGTGAATTCAGAATTTCAATGTTCTTTTTCCTTTTAATAAATATTGGTTTGTGCGTTTTAACTTTAATTAAAAAACTCTCACTCATTCCACTGATGGGTTTAAGCTC
The DNA here is from genome assembly GCF_900114045.1 of Kaistella treverensis. Classification (GTDB taxonomy): domain Bacteria; phylum Bacteroidota; class Bacteroidia; order Flavobacteriales; family Weeksellaceae; genus Kaistella; species Kaistella treverensis. The sequence continues at coordinate 171,630 of NZ_FORQ01000001.1, read as the reverse complement.
GTGCCTTTATTTATTAACCGGAATGACGCATAACAACTGGTTTTGGTTCCTCGTGTGGTTTGCTTTGGGCATGATTATTTATTTTGGGTACGGTTTTAGACATAGCAAACTGAACCGCGAAAAAAATGCGGTGTAAGCGCAATGGAAGACCGAATAAAAACCTTTTCAGAATTTTACGAATTTTACCTCTTACAGCACCGAAAAATGTGGACACGGATTTTCCACTTCGTTGGAACCGCGCTGGTGCTTGTAGTTTTAATTTATGTCATCCAGTCCGGAAAAGAAAGATTTCTGTGGTATTTGCCGATTTTTGGTTTGGGTTTTTCGGCGCTCAGTCACTATATTTTTGAAAAAAATAAACCGACCACCTTTCAATATCCACTCTTCACCTTGATAGCGGATTTTAAAATGTTTTATGAACTGCTTATCGGTAAGGAAAAATTTAAAAAAGCTGAAGAAAAAGAAACTGAAGAAAAAGCTGAAATTTAATTTTTTAGAAAAATTCAAAAAACATGCTTTTTAGGCGAAAAAAAACGCTCCCAAATCGGAAGCGTTTTTTTTTATTTTTATGAAATTAGTGCGAATGAGATCCCGTTGGAGGTGGATAATCGCCTTTGCTGGTTTCTTCCATTTTCTGCGTAGCTGCCATTGAAACTACAAGATCGTTCAACATTGAACTTGCAGCACTTGGCGAATTCGGCAAAAGCACAAGGTTGCTTCTGTTATTCGCTCCAATCGAATGTAGCGTGTCATAATGCTGCGTCACCACAATCAGCGCGGAAGCTTCCTGAGAGCTTATTCCCGCTTCATTCAGCATTTTTACAGATTCTTCCAAACCTTTCGCAATTTCGCGTCTTTGGTCGGCAATACCCATACCCTGAAGTTTTTTGGATTCTGCTTCAGCTTTCGCCACAGCAACAATTCTAATTTTTTGCGCTTCAGATTCGTATTCTGCAGCGGTTTTTTCGCGTTCCGCGGCATTAATTCGGTTCATCGCGTGTTTCACCTGCTCGTCCGGATCGATATCGGTTACCAAGGCTTTGATAATGTCGTAACCGTAACTTTGCATCGCTTCCTGCAGTTCACCTTTTACAGCGATAGCAACGTCATCTTTACGTACAAAAACATCATCGAGTTTCAGTTTTGGAACTTCCGCGCGTACGACATCGAAAACGTACGAAGTGATCTGGTTTTCCGGGTTTTCCAAACGGTAAAATGAATCGGCAACCTGCGCGGTAATTACCTGATACTGAACAGAAACTTTCATTCTGATAAATACGTTATCTAAAGTTTTGGTATCAATAATTACATCTAACTGCTGGATTCTCAAATTCATACGTTTTGCAACCTGATCGATGAAAGGTATTTTTAAATGAAGACCGGACTGGCGCACGACGTGAAATTTACCCAACCGTTCCACAATCGCAGCAGTTGCCTGCTTGACTGTAAAAAATGAGGCAAAAAGGACGATTAATCCTAAAAAAATAATAATTCCGAAATAAGTCATATTTTAGTTTTTATGGTTAAACTGGTTACTTCTGAAAGATAATCAAATTTTCGGAATTTACATCGTCATTCCGATCTCAATTCCTTTAATTTTCCGGTAAAGATCGGTCGCAAAATTATCCGTCATTCCTGAAACAAAATCAATCACGCCCAAAACCTTTTGGTAATCGCTTCCGTTTTCGTAAACAAACTGTTGCGGTAAAAGTTTTAAAGCCATTTTATCGTAAGATTTTCGTTTCTCATTTTCGGTTAAAATAGGCGGAATAAAATGATTAAGCAACTCGTACATAACATTATAACCCGCATTTTCAATTTCAATGACGGCTTTGTGACCGTAAATTTTCTCAATCGAAAAACTTTCAATTTCCTGAAGCGAAGAATTTTCGCTTTTAAAAATATCCAGCAGCGCTTTATCTAAAGTTCCTTCTAAAATGTCGGAAAAACGCTCTTTATAAATTTCGATCGATTTATTAATTAAAGCATTGATGACTTTTGCGCGCAAATAGGAAATGCGTTCATTAGCATTGGTCAAAACCGCAAGCTTATCTTCTACCCTTTTGGTATTCGCATTTTCAGATTTTATGAGGTCAAAGAACAGATTTTCGCAATCTGCCGTGGATACGATTCCCAGGCGATGCGCATCTTCCATATCGATGATGTTGTAGCAAATATCGTCGGCCGCTTCAACAAGCCAAACAAACGGATGCCTTTTAAAAATTACGGGTTCTTCACTTTCAGAAATCAGCTGAACTGATTTTGCGATATTTAAAAAAGTATCTTTTTCGTTCTGAAAAAAATTGAATTTTTTCCTGTGTATTTGCCCCTTTTTTTTCGCTACAGCTTCACACGGATATTTAGCAATACTTGCTAAAGTTGCAAATGTGAGCTGCGTTCCGCCATCATCTTTTCCGGTTTGCTGATGCGTTAAAACTCTGATTGCATTTGCATTTCCTTCAAAATTAACCAAATCTGCCCATTCTTTTTCGGTAAATTTTGGTTTTAAATCAGCTTCATTTTTTTCGAAATAGCTCGCAATGGCGTCTTCCCCCGAATGTCCGAACGCCGGATTTCCAACATCATGACATAAACACGCCGCAGCGATTACATTTTGAAGATTGTGCTGATAAAAATTTTGGGCGTTCAAATCGAGTTTTTTCTCGAAATTCTGAAAGATAAATTCACCAACTGAACTTCCCATGCTTCGGCCGACCGAGGAAACTTCCAGCGAGTGCGTAAGCCGGTTATGCACAAACACGCTGCCCGGAAGCGGAAAAACCTGAGTTTTATTTTGAAGTCGGCGGAAAGCTGCTGAGAAAATAATCCGGTCAAAATCGCGCTGAAAATCTGTTCGTGAAGCAGGCGTTGAAGTTGGGTTTCCGGTGCGCTGATGCGTGAAAATGCTGTTTAAATCCATATTTCAAAAGTACGTTTTTTCCCGAGCTTTCTAAAATGGTTTAAGTTTTGGAGCTCTGCTTAAAAAATTTCACCAACATGCCCGAAGGACCTTCCATAAAAATCCTGAAAGACCTCGCAGAAAAATTCATCGGTCAGGAAATCATTTCCGCTTCCGGGAACGCGAAAATCGAAATGGACCAACTGCCGGGAAAAACTTTCGAAGCGTATAAAACCTACGGAAAGCAATCTTATCTGGTTTGCGGTAAACTGGTCGTCCGGATTCACCTGCTTTTGTGGGGCAGCTATTCACTGGACGAGCAGACAAAACCCGACCGGCAGCTTCGCTTGCATCTCAAATTCGAAAATGGTGATCTGTATTTTTATTCGTGTTCGGTTAAATTGTTAGATTCAAAAGTTTTAAAAGAAATCGACTGGCACGCTGATGTTTTGAGTGATGAATGGAAACCTTTAAAAGCGAAAAAAAGCTCAAATTGCAGCCAGAAATGTTGGTTTGTGATGCGCTGATGGATCAGAATATTTTTTCCGGCGTCGGGAATATCATCAAAAACGAAGTTCTTTTCCGGATTGGCGTTCATCCGGAAAGTTTGATCGGAAGATTACCGCCGAAAAAGTTATCAGCGCTTATTTTCGAAGCGCGCAATTACAGTTTTGATTTTCTGCGCTGGAAACAAGAATACGTGCTTAAGAAAAACTGGCTGGTTCATACCAAAAAAATCTGCCCAAAATGCGGCGAAAATTTAACAAAAAGACACACTGGCCTCAATAGCAGACGCAGCTTTTTCTGTGAAAAAGACCAGAAATTATATCAATAAAAATTCCCGGCTAAAACCGGGAATTTTTTCAATTTATATAAGCAAGTAATCTTACATGTAACTTTCAATTGGTGCGCAGGTACAGATTAAATTTCTGTCGCCATAGGCTTCATCAACTCGGGAGACCGAAGCGAAGAACTTGCGGTCGCGAACCCAATCCAATGGATAAGCTGCTTTTTCGCGGCTGTATGGTTTATCCCAGGAATCAGAAATTACAACTTGCTCGGTGTGAGGCGCGTTTTTCAAGACGTTATTCGCCATATCTGCTTTTCCTTCTACGATTTCGTCGATTTCTTTTTTTATTGAAATCAGTGCTTCTGCGAAACGATCCAATTCTGCTTTACTTTCCGATTCAGTCGGCTCAATCATCAAAGTTCCCGCAACCGGGAAACTTACCGTTGGTGCGTGGTAACCGTAATCCATCAATCTTTTTGCGATGTCGGCAACTTCAATTCCGAACGCTTTAAACTGTCGGAAATCTACGATACACTCATGTGCCACGCGACCCTGTCTGTTTGAATATAAAATCGGGAAATGTTCCGCTAAAACTTCTTTTAAATAATTGGCGTTTAAAATGGCAAAATTTGTAGCCTGTTTCAAGCCATCAGCGCCCAACATTTTAATATAAGCGTAGGAAATATTTAACACCAAAGATGAACCGTATGGCGCACCGGAAATTGCAGCAATAGATTCATTTCCACCGGTTTTAACGTTTGGATTTCCAGGTAAAAATTTCACCAAATGTTCAGCGACGCAAATCGGACCAACACCTGGACCGCCACCGCCGTGCGGAATTGCGAAGGTTTTATGAAGATTTAAGTGGCAAACATCTGCTCCGATATCACCAGGTGAAGTGTAACCAACCTGCGCATTCATGTTTGCGCCATCCATATAAATCTGTCCGCCGTGCTGATGAATTAAATCGGTAATTTCCTTGATATTGTCATCGAAAAAACCGTAAGTTGAAGGATAGGTGATCATCACCGCGGAAAGATTTTCGCTGTGCTGTTCTGCTTTCGCTTTCAAATCTTCAAAATCGATTTCACCGTTTTCGAGGTTTTTCACTACCACCACTTTCATACCGGCAATTACCGCGGATGCCGGATTTGTACCGTGCGCAGATTGTGGAATTAAAACAATATTCCGGTGACTTTCGCCACGCGATTTATGATATTCGCGAATCACCATTAATCCTGCATATTCACCCTGCGCACCGGAATTCGGCTGCAAAGATGTGCCCGCAAAACCTGTGATTTCTGCTAAATCTTTCTCTAATTCTTTAATTAAAATCTGATATCCACCAGCTTGTTCAGTTGGTACAAACGGGTGCACACTGCCCCATTCCGGCCAGGAAAGCGGAAGCATTTCTGTTGCCGCGTTCAATTTCATTGTACAAGAGCCAAGGGAAATCATGGAATGTGTAAGTGAAAGATCTTTTCTTTCCAAACGCTTGATATAGCGCATCAATTCGGTTTCCGTATGGTAAGCGTTGAAAACTTCTTCCTGTAAAATAGCGTCGGTTCTCAAAAGCTCTTCCGGAATATGAACTTCATCTTTGAAGGTTAATTTAAAACTCTGGGAAGCTAAAAAGTCTGCAAAAGCATCAAATAAATACTGAACTTTCTGAACGGTTGAAGTTTCATTTAAAGAAATGCTAACAATTCCGTCCGAGAAATAATTCAAATTAATTTTCCGGTCAAGCATCAATCGAGTCAATTTTGCTTTTTGCGCTTCATTCATGCGGATTTTTACCGTATCAAAAATCGGTTCATCGGTGATGTCATAACCTAAAGTTTTTAAACCGTTTTGCAACGCAGTTGCTTTAAAATGAATTTGGTCCGCTATGAAATTCAAACCTTGTGGTCCGTGGTAAACCGCGTACATTCCTGCCATTACCGCCAGAAGAACCTGCGCTGTACAGATATTGGAAGTTGCTTTTTCTCTTTTAATATGCTGCTCACGCGTTTGCAAAGCCATACGCAAAGCACGTTTTCCGTAAGCATCCTGAGAAACACCTATAATTCTTCCCGGTAAATCGCGTTTATATTCGTCTTTACAAGCGAAAAAAGCCGCGTGAGGACCACCGTAACCCATCGGAATACCAAAACGCTGTGTAGTTCCCACCGCGCAATCTGCGCCCATTTCAGCAGGTGATTTAAGTTTGACCAAAGCCATCGGATCACAGGCAACTACAACCTGCAAATCTAAAGCTTTGTAAGCGCTGATCGTATCGGTATAATCGATGACAACTCCGTTTTTTCCCGGGTATTGCAAAATTGCACCGAAAAAAGATTCATCAAGTTTTTCTCCTTCAAAATTTCCAACTACAACGTTAATTCCTAAACCTTCAGCTTTGGTTTTTAGAACAGCAACGGTTTGGGGTAAAACCAAATCCGAAACGAAAAACTTATTAGCTTCGCCTTTTTTTTGGGTTTTTGTACGGCTTTCGAAGAACATGTGCATAGCTTCCGCAGCTGCTGTTGATTCATCTAAAAGTGAAGCATTCGCCAAATTAAAACCGGTTAAATCGCAAACAACAGTTTGGAAATTCAATAAAGCTTCCAGACGGCCTTGCGCTATTTCTGCCTGATAAGGCGTGTAAGCGGTATACCAGGACGGATTTTCCAGAATATTTCGTTGGATGGCACTCGGTAAAATAGTATTGTTATAACCAAAACCGATATAATTATCGAACATTAAGTTTTTCGCCGCCAACTCTTTGGAGTGTGCAAGCATTTCGTACTCAGAAAGAGCATCGGAAATAGAAAGTTCCTCTTTTGAGCGAATGGAATCAGGAATGGTCTGACCGATAAGTTCCTCAATATCTGCAACTCCAATACGGTCTAGCATTGCCTGTTGATCGGCTTTATTCATGGAAATGTGCCGGTTTACAAATTGTGTAGTATTCATATTACTTTTACTGGATTTTTATAAAATAAAGGTTTGTAAAAATACAAATATTTGGGCAACGCTACAATTGATAAATGTCGCTAAATTCAATTTATTGAAAGTATTATTTGGAACTGTTCTAAATAAATTTTACTTTTGCGCCATGAATATTCAGATTATTCCGTTCAAAGTTGCGCCATTAGCACCAGCCCCAAGTTTCAAAGAAGAAATGCTGTGCGGCAAAAAGAACTGCTGCAAAAAGTTTAAGAAAGGAAAAAGGTGTAAAAAATGCCCCGGAAGGGTGAAATTAGCTTAAACTAAATTTCAATACCAAAAAGTACTTTAGCTAAAAGCATTGCGGCGATAATCAGGAAAATTATCGCGATGGTAATTCGGCTTGCTTTTGACGGATTTTGCGTTTCTGCTTTTTGTGCCTGCTGCGGACTTACCAATTTCTCTGCCTCTTCCCGGTTTTGGTTCTCCGTATTTTCAAAAACTTCGGTAATTGTAATTTGCTGCACTAAAGTTTTATTCAGCAAAGAATTGGTCACATGCAGCAACAGCTGAAACTGACCGTTTTTAAATTCCGTTATTCTGATAGTTTTTTCGCCATAACCTTTTTCGAGACCAAAAGGCAAAACTTTAACAATATCCGCGTTGATAGTTTGCCAGGAAATAATGACTTCCTCACCTTTTTGAACGCGGACTTTGTTCGTGGTAAACGATTTGATGACCGGCGGCAGATTCGGTCTGTAACTTCGTTGCTGATGACCTAAATTATCATCGTAAATCCGTCTTTTTTCTTTGTCATTCAGCATTTCGTAAGCTTCCTGAATTTCGCGAAAGCGGTTTTCGAAAAATTCATCGCCCGGATTTTTATCGGGATGATATTTTAATGATAATTTTCGATAGGCTTTTTTGATGTCTTCCTCGGAAGCATTTTCGGCGACACCAAGAAAATAATAATAATTCTTCATTCAGGATTTTCGGGCTGAGCAGCACTCCATTTTGGTACGCAAAAATAGAGCTTTTAAATTTTTGAGCAGAAGATTTGGTTAAATTTTTACTGTGTTGGCAGATAAATTCCGAAAAACCACGTCCAGGCAATCAAAATAATTTGCATGGGTAAACGCTCTTTAAATAGATAAGCCATTCCGGGTCCGGAGAAATCACCTTTAAATAAATTAACTTTTTTCCGCGAAGAATTGATGTTGGCAAAAAATACAAGAACTAAAAATACAATCAGGAAGATGGCGGTCGCTTCACGCAAAGTGGGAAAAAAGAGCAAAATACCGGCAAGAATTTCCAGCACGCCGGTGAAGTAGACCAAAAACATTTTCGCCGGTAGAAAATCCGGAATCATGAGCGCCATTCCTTTTTGAAATTTAAAATGCGCTAAGCCGGTGAAAATCATAAAAACCGAAAGTCCAAGGTTTCCGGAAAAAATAAAGTCAAAATACCCGTAAAAAATTTTGGTAACACCCAGACTCAGCAGAAAAGTTACCGCGATGATGAAAAGTAATTTCATCTAGCTTTCCGCGATTTTTTTCAAAAGCTCAAAACCTTTATTAAAACCGGTATTCATCATATCCACCATACTTTCATCGGCATGTACAATTGCGCGAAGTTCAGTTGTTGTATCGTCCACTGCGCGCAGGAAATATTTTTCCTCGGTTCCGCTCCATTGCTTTACATCTCGGCTTTGCGTGTCTTCAACATCGTTTTTGTAAGTGCCCAAATGACTGAAAACCACTTCGGTTGGCTCATTTAAACTCACGATGGTAGAAACCATTCCTTCACCATTTTTATTGGTGAAATAAGTTTTTCCGCCAACTTTCCAGTCGGTTTTAAACTGCGAACCTTCTTCAAAAAACTGCGTCCATTGTCCATAAGTTTCTTCGCTCCAAAGCAAATTCCACACATCCTGAATCGGTGCGTTGATGTACATTTCGTAATTTAAAGTTTCCATTTTTGCGTTTTTTTTAAAATTTATTCTTCAGAAAGCTGCTTGATTAATTCCAGATTTTTCGGGTATTTTGTTCGGAAAAAATCCACAAATTCATCAAGTGAATTTACTTTCACGGTGAGCAGCGTTCCGTTTTCATTTGATTCTAAGAAATAGCTGACGGTAGAATTTTCCCAGTTTTGCGGTTCCGGTTTTCCATCCATGATCCAGCCGAGGTGTTTCATCGAAAGTTGCTGCGGAAAATTATTTTTTTCAACCACGTTATACATGCCGTTGTTGGACTGATCGAGAAATTTCATCGTGCTGCCTTCGCTCCAGTCGCCTTCAAAATAGGTGCCTTCGTTCATTGCAGAAGACCATTTTTGGTAAGCATCCTGCGTAAAAAGCACTTCCCAGACTTTTTCGCGATTGGCATTTATTTGCTGCTCAAAGACCAAATTTTTCATTTTTATATAACTTATGGTTGCTAAGAATTGTACGCTGTTTCCAGATCAGAAATAATGATTTTCTGCATCGTCATCATCGCCTGCATCACCTTCGCGCCTTTCGCGTGATCTTCACCATTCATCAGTTCCAGAAGCTTCTTCGGAACAACCTGCCAGCTTACACCAAACTTGTCTTTAAGCCAGCCGCACATTGACTCTTTTCCGCCGTCGGCGGTTAAGCCATTCCAATATAGGTCGGTTTCTTCCTGAGAATCTGTCATTACAACAATTGAAATTCCTTCATTGAAATCAAACGGATGATCGTAGGAATAATCCATGCAAAACAGCGTGTAACCATCGATTTCAAAATGGGCGTGCTGAATATTTTCCGGGTTTTCTTCGGCTTTATCTCCGTCGCCGTATTTTAAAATGGAACCTATTTTGGAATTTGGAAAAATGTCGGTGTAGAAAATCATGGCTTCCGCAGCTTTGCCATTGTTTTCGTGTAAAAACATTAAGGTCGGCACAATTCTTTGAACCTCTTTTTTAGCGTTGATAGAAAGTTGCCACGTTACACCAAATTTATCACGAACCCAACCATATAATTCCGACCACGGCTGCTCCGCAAGCTCTAATAAGACTTTTCCGCCATCCACCAGATTTTCCCAATATTTTTTGAGTTCGTCAGCATCTTCGCACAAAACGGTAAATGAAATCGAAGCGTTTTTCTGAAACTGTGGACCGGCATCTAAAATCATTAATTTTTGCCCAAACAGCTCGATATTTATTACCATTTGGGTGTCAACCGTGATTTTACCGCCAAAGGTTTCACAGTAAAAATCGGCGGCCGCTTTGCCGTCTCCATCAAACCAAAGACAGGGAAAAATTTCGTTCGTCATTTTTAATTTTACTTAAATAAAAAAAGCCGCAGATTTAGTGGTTTTCTACATATTTGTGAAAACGGTCTAAAATGGCGTACCAGCCGATTCTTTGCATTTCGCGTGAAAACTGAACTTCAGGCTCGAATACTTCGATGATTTCAGTGGCATTTTCGTCTATTTTTTTGAAAAAGACTTCCACTTTTCGGCCGTCATCCAGAACTGTTCGCACATATTCCCGCGGACGGATTTCATCAATAATGCCGGAAAAATTATAACCAAAGGATTTGTCTTTGTATTCCAGCCGATAATCAAACCGGCCGCCTTCCCGAAAATCGATAACGGCCTTGGGGCAATGCCAGTTTGTAGTGGTAAAATTCCATTTGACAATATGCTTGGGCTGATAAAAAAAATCCCAAACTTTTTCTATTGGTTTTAAAATGGTAATGTTCACGGTTATGGGCTCCATATTAGCTTATTTTTCATAAAAATACGGAATAAATTCCAAACCGCTTAAGCCAAAATTGATTTTAGGTTAATTGTTTTCCACATATTTATGAAAGCGATCGAGGATAGCATACCAACCGTCACTCTGCATTTCACGCGGTTGACTTTCGTCGGGGTCGAAGGTTTCCGTGACCTTTGTGGTGCTTGCATCTAATTCTTCAAAAGTGACCAGAACTTTCCGGTTATCGTCCAGATGATAGCGTATTTTCTGCTTCGGAATTACTTCATCATACGTTCCTTTAAAATCAAAACCGAACTCGCCATCGCGCTGCTCCATTCTGTAATTAAATTGGCCGCCAACACGCAGATCATTTTCCGCGGACGGACAAACCCAGGACTCATCGGCGAAGTTCCACTCGGTGATGTGAGATGGTTCTGTGAAAAATTCCCAAACCTGCGAAACAGGTTTTAAAATCGTAATTTCAAGTGTTATTGGCTCCATATTTCTGTTTTTTTAATGTGATTTATTTGCCGTTAAAAGCTGCTTTTTTTTGAATTTAAAAAAAATACCGTTTTAGCAGCTAAAAAAGCGAGAGCTGAATTGCGGTATTACCTTTGGGTTTTTCAGCATCGCCAAAGACGGTTTTTCCGCCATATTTCCAGGAATTTTTGCGTTCTTCCTCAATGACGTCATTAATATCAAAATTCGGTTCAAAATGTTCTTCCGCTTTTGCCATCATGCGGTGGAGCTTTTCAACGGTTTTCAATTGATCGGAATTTCCGAGCTTTGATTTTTCGACACCTTTTTGAAGAATTGAAATCGTCTCATCATAGATTTTCAGCGGCACTGGAAACGGATGACCGTCTTTGCCGCCGTGCGCAAACGAAAACCGCGCGGGATCTTTAAATCGTGAAGGCGCGCCGTGAATGACTTCGCTCACCAAAGCTAAACTTTGCAGCGTTCGCGGGCCGACACCTTTAAGCAATAAAAGTTCCTCGAAATGTTCGGGCGGAGTTTCGCGCGTCATAGAAAGTAAAGCTCCCAATCTTTTCAAATCAACATCCGAAGCCTGAACATCGTGATGCGCCGGCAAGATTAACCGGGCAAAATCAGACATTATTTTTTCGGAATTGGTATGCGAAATTTCGAGAATTCCACTCCGGTTTTCTTTCGCGTTCTGGGAAGTGAGATTTAAAATCTGACCGCGGTTTATTCCTTCAATTCCTGTGTGCGGTTCTTCCACAAAGGATTTTAAGTTTTCAGAATGCCAGTGATAGCGCCGCGCGGTTTTATCTTTCACATTCATTCCCTGCTGAATCACCGCCCACTTACCTTCATCGGTGAGCATAAAATTGTGCGTGTACAACTGATAGCCATCCTGAACGGCGGTATTATCTACTTTTGCTGAAAGTTTGCTTGCACGGACAAGTTCTGTACCGTTTAAACCAGTGGTTTCCGAGATCTTCACAAGCTCATTTGGTGTTTGGAGCGACAGTTTTCCTTTTCCGCCAGCGATATAAATTCCAAGCGATTTTGCCTGCGGATTGATGGCTTTTTTCAGCGCGCCCATGACCGAAGTGGTGATTCCCGACGAATGCCAATCCATGCCCATGACCGCACCAAAACACTGGAACCAAAACGGATCGCTCATGCGGCGGATAACCTCATCTTTGCCGTAGTCGCACAGCATAACTTCCACCACCGAAAGACCGAGTGTGGACATTCGGTCGTAAAGCCATTGCGGGACGTAGCCGTAATGCAGTGGTAAATCTGCAGAACCCGAACGTTTCATTTATTGAATTTACTTTTCTATTTCAGACAAAAAACCTCGTCAGAAACTGCTTCCTGACAAGGTTAAAACTTTTAATTTCGGATTTTATTTTAAAGCGTTTAAAGCTGCTTCATAATTCGGCTCCTGTGCAATTTCTGCAACCTGCTCGGTATAGATCACTTTTCCGTCTTCATCAGCAACGATTACCGCGCGGCTTAAAAGGCCCTGCATCGGCGAATCTTCCATCGTCACTCCATAGTCATCGCCGAAAGTTCCGCGGAAATCAGAGAGACTTTCTACGTTATCCAAACCTTCTGCAGCGCAAAAACGGTTTAAAGCAAACGGTAAATCTTTGGAAACATTTATTACGACTGTGTTTTCCAAATCAGCTGCTGCTTCATTGAATTTTCTTGCAGCTTCGGCGCAAACGCCGGTATCGATGCTTGGAAAAATGTTGAAAATTTTACGTTTTCCGCTGTAATCTTCGCTAGTTTTTTCTTTCAATTCTCCGTTGATTAACCGGAAATTTTTAATGGTGCTTCCAACTTCAGGTAAATTTCCCACGGTGTGCACCGGACTGTCGTGTAATGTAATATCTGCCATAATTGTAATAATTTTTAATTATCTCAAATTTAAAGAAACTTTCACCAAGTCCCGAATTATGAAAGTTAAATAATTCTTAATTGATATTTTTCGGCGGTTAAACAAGCACTTTTTTAAAAGCAAAAAAATCCGCTTTTAAGGCGGAATTTTTTTTTAAGCAGCTTAAAAATTTACTTAATGTTTTAGCAACAGGTCGGGCCGCAGCACTCGTTTTGCTTTTCACCGTAAACCGTGATGCTGAAAATTATATTTTTATTGGAATTGTAAATTTCAATTTCCTCTTCATTCAGATAATTTTTCAGAATATCGTTCGGAATGATAATCGGTTTTTCTTTCTGAATGGTGACGTTCTGAAAGCCGCAATTTTTAATGATTTCCAGATATTCATCTTTCTGAATTGCGCTCGCCACGCAGCCCGCATACATTTCGGCGGCGTTTTTAATTTTTTCAGGTAAATCACCGGTTAAAACAATATCCGAAATGCTGAAATGTCCGCCAACTTTCAAAATCCGCTGCACTTCGCTGAACGCTTTCGGTTTGTTCGGCACGAGATTCATCACGCAGTTGCTCACCACAACATCCGCAACATTGCTCATCGTAGGAATATTTTCAATGTCGCCCAGACGGAATTCCACATTGTTGTATTTCAATTTTTCGGCGTTCAAACGTGCTTTATTGATCATTTCCGGTGTGAAATCGATGCCGATGACTTTTCCGGTTTCACCCGTTTCGTTTCGCGCCACGAAGCAATCATTTCCGGCGCCGCTGCCCAAATCGATGACGGTGTCACCAGGTTTAATTTTCGCAAATTCGGTTGGTAAACCGCAGCCTAATTTTAAATCTGCTTCGGCGTTATAACCTTCAAGATGATCGTATTCATCGTTCATTACGTTATAAACTTCGGTGGAACAACCGCCGCTTCCACAGCAGGAAGTTGCGTTGGTGTCTTGATTCTGCAAAGCAATTTCACTGTATTTTTGCTTTACCATTTCTTTGATTTCTTCGTTGGTAGTCATGGATTTAAGATTAGAAGTTAGATTTTAGAAGTATGATGGATGAACAGTTAAGATATGTTTTAAAAAAATTTGCCGTTAAAAGGGGATTTTTTTACGTTTTAATGATTAGCCGAAGGAATTTTCTTCGCTGAGTTTGGTTGTAATTCCTTTTAAATACTTGTGAAGTTTTTCGATTGTCGCTTCGTCGATGCAGTAGCAAACGGAATTTCCTTCGATATTTGCTTTGATGATTTTTGTTCGGTTTTGCTTGCGTCCATATTCATATTTTGATATTGCAATATTACGATATAGTTTTTCACATCTCCAAATTTTTTAGCGATTATTTTTAGGCTTGAAGCAAAAAAAAAGCACCTAAAAGATGCTTTTTTTTAAATTTATAAAAATTAATTTTTTACTCCGATATTTTTTCTTCTTTCTTTTTTCCGAAGAAAAATTTAATGATTATCGGTAAAGTAGTCATCAAAACGATGATAATGATAATCATCTCGAGATGCGATTTTAAATCAATTCCGAATTGGTTCTGAAAAAGTGCATCCAAATAATGTCCGGCAAAAATCAGTGAAAAAGACCACAAAATTGCTCCAATAATATTGTCGATCAAAAAACGGCCTTTATCCATTTTTACAATTCCGGCAACAATCGGCGTAAAAGTTCTTACCACCGGTAAAAATCTCGCCATAATCACCGCCAAAGCGCCATGCTGCTCGAAAAAGTCATGTGCCTGGAAGAGATATTTCTTTTTGAAAAGGAAAGAATCTTCTCTTTTGTACAATGCCGGGCCGGCTTTTAAACCAAACCAATATCCGACTTCATTACCGATGATTGCAGCAACTGAAACCGCTGAAGCTAAAATGGTAGTGTCTAAAAAATCGCTACCTGTGGAGCCTAATGTTTCATTTACAAGTTCTACCGCGTAAATACCGGAAACAAAAAGCAGGCTGTCACCCGGAAGAAAAAAACCGACAAACAAACCTGTTTCCGCAAAGATTATAAATAAAATGAGCCAAAAACCGCCCATTTTTATGTAAAACTCAGGATTTAATAAATCCTTCCAACTTTCAAAATTCTCCATATTTGCAAAGATAACAAAAGAGCTCTTCTGCAAAGAATAAGAAATTGTTAAAGTTTATTAAATTTTAAAGCTCGAAGTTATCATCGGAAACCGCCGTTCCGTCGGCCATTAGAAATGCTTTAAGAAACGGCGTCAGATTTCCGTTCATCACACCGTCCACATCCGAAGTTTCAAAGCCAGAACGTACATCTTTCACCAGTTTGTACGGGTGCATCACGTAATTTCGAATTTGGCTGCCCCACTCGATTTTCATTTTACCGGCTTCTATCTCAGTGCGCGCTTTCATACGCTCTTCAAGTTCCATTTCGTAGAGTCGCGATTTCAACAACTGCATTGCTTTTTCTTTGTTTTGAAGCTGTGAGCGCGATTCGGAATTTTCAATTATAATTCCAGTGGGTGCGTGACGCAAACGAACTGCGGTTTCTACTTTATTGACATTCTGTCCACCGGCGCCACTCGAACGCATGGTTTCAAAGGAGATATCTGCAGGATTAATGTTGATTTCAATCGTGTCGTCCACCAACGGATAAACGTAAACCGAGACGAAACTGGTGTGGCGTTTTGCATTGGAATCAAACGGAGAAATCCGCACCAAACGGTGAACACCGTTTTCACCACGCAGATAACCAAAAGCAAATTCACCGTCAATTTCCAGGGTCACGGTTTTTATTCCGGCAACTTCGCCTTCCTGATAGTTCAGTTCACGAATTTTGTAGCCTTGATTTTCTGCCCACATCTTGTACATCCGCATCAGCATCGAAGCCCAATCGCAGCTTTCCGTTCCTCCTGCGCCAGCTGTAATTTGTAAAACCGCCGAAAGTTCGTCGCCTTCATTCGAAAGCATATTTTTAAATTCTAAATCTTCGATTTTCTGAACTAAAACCGGAAAAGCTTCATCAAGTTCCCGCGCGGAATCCGGATCTTCTTTAGCAAATTCCATTAAAACCTGAATATCTTCAAAACGTGTGAAAATTTCCTCGTAATCATCCACCCATTTTTTCTTGGAACGCAGCTGTTTCATGAAGATTTCCGCTTCCTTCGGAGTGTCCCAAAACTCCGGTGAAACAGTTTTTTCTTCGTCATTTGCAATCTCAATTTTTTTCCGGTCGATCTGCAGATATTTATACAAATCTGCTATCCGGGATTGCGTTTCTTTTATCTGGTCGCTGTTGATCACTCGATTTTAATTTTAGCAAAAGTAATATTTTTTAAAGGAAACCTAAATTACCGCAAAATGCAAAACTGAAAAACTTGCCGTTAAAAGGGCAAATTTTTTCGATTTATCTAATCGCTTTATTTTTAAAATTAAAAATTCGGCACAAAAAAGCCGGAAAATTTGCATTCTCCGGCCGGTATTTTTTGGTATTGATTTAAAGGTAAATCTGCTTGTAATATTCATCGGCCATTCGGTCGGAATTGAAAGCAACTTTTACATCGTCCATCGCGGTTTGCTGAACAGTGCGCCATTCATCAGGTCTGTCGTAATACATCGGGATTATTTCGTTTTCCAGGATTTCATAGAGTTTATTCAAGTCATAATTATCTTGGTCATAAACGCTCATGTTTTCGTAATCAGCTTTTGTAACAACAAATGAATTTTTACCGTGTTTGGTAAACTCCGGAATCCAACCATCATCGGTGGAAAGATTTACCGAACCGTTCATTGCTGCCGTCATTCCCGAAGTTCCGGAAGCTTCGCGCGGTACACGCGGATTGTTTAACCAAACATCAGAACCTTGCTTCATCGATTTGCTTAAGGACAATTCGTAGCCCGTAAGAACCGCCATGTTTTTGTAATTTTTACTTTCTTCAACAAGTCCGTTGAAGGTAGAAATCGCGGAATAATCCATCGGATAAGGTTTTCCTGCCCAGATAATCTGCACCGGATATTTCGGATTGTTCAAAAGTCTTTCAAAACGTTCTTTGTCGTGCAGCAAAAGATCAGCTCTTTTATAACCCGCAAATCTGCGAGCCCAAACGATGGTTAAAACGTTCGGATCGAATAAATTTCCTGTTTGATCGGCAACGATTTTGAAAAATCTTTTCTTTAAATGCTTTTTGCGGAAATCAAATAAGGTAGAATCAGCTTCATCTTTCGACTGGTAAAGCGGTTTATCTGCCCAATATTTAAATTCCTGTGCGTTCGTAATTGCTTTAATTTCACAAATATTTGGGTATTTGCTCCACATTTCACGGGAAACTACTCCATGCAGTTGGGAAACACCATTAGCAACTCTCGCCATTCTGAGCGCACAAAGCGAGTGATTAAAACGGTCGTCATCTACACCTTCGATGTTTTTAACCTGATCAATGCTTAAACCTGAAAAGTAAGACATATCATGGCACATGGTAAGATTATGCTTTTCATTTCCGGCTTCTTCCGGCGTATGCGTGGTGAAAACCAGTTTTTCTTTAACTTTATTCAAATCGCCACCGAATTTCTTCAATAAATAAAATGCTGCCGGCAAACCGTGCGCTTCATTTAAATGATAAACATCGCGCTCGAAATTCATCATGTCCAGAAGTTTTGCGCCACCTTTTCCTAAAAGAATATATTGCGCAAGTTTGGTAGATTCGTTAGCGTCGTACAGACGGTGACAAATTGTTTTTGAAATATGGTCGTTTTCCGGCACGTCGGTGGAAAGGAAAAACATCGGCGCAGTGTGGAAAACTTCCGGCGCCAAATAATACACTTTCACCCAAACCGGCGCGGAATGGATATTTATTTGAAACTTAATGCCCGTGTCCTGCAAAAAAGAATACAATTTTACCGTCCAGGTTGGTTGTAAAGTCTGGTCGTGATTTCTGGCCTGATCGTAATAACCAAATTTCCAGAGAATGCCGATTCCTACCAAATCCTGCTTTAGGTTATAAGCACTTCGCATGTGCGAACCCGCCAAAAATCCGAGCCCGCCGGAATATATTTTCAACGCCTGATCAATGGCAAATTCCATTGAAAAATAGGCAACTTTTTTAGAATACTCCGGATTGATGCTGTATGGCATCGTATAGTTTTTAAAATCCATTTTTGTTTAAAATTAAAAATCAGCTGCAAATGTATTGATTAAAAAGCGGTCTGAAAATGAATGACACCAAAATTTTGCAATAGCTGCGCGAACTCATATTAAGCGCCGAATAGCAAATTTTAAAAATTACATTGCGTAAATTTGAGTTTTTAAAAGTTTCATCATGAAAGAAATAATTTTTGCTGAATTCCAGAAATATAAATATCAAACCGACGAAATTTTTTCGGTGTTAAATGAGCCTATTTTCTTCAAAAAAATTAATGATGAAAGCAAAACCATCACTGATTTGGTTCAGGATTTTGCTGAAGAATTCGGGACAAAAACGGCTTTTTTTTCTGAAATAGAAAATGAAAAAATTGGGCAAAATAGCAGCAAATTTCTTCAATATACTTTGACTTCAAAAGCCGAAGTTCTACAGTTTTGGTCTGAAAGCTGGGAAATTTTATTTAAAAACATTGAAGAAAGTCCCGCGGAAAAATGGGAAAAATTCGGTCAAATAACCGGTAAAAAATCTGATTTTGAATCAATGGTTTTAAGCCAACTTTCAAGCTGTGCGTTCTCCGTGGGTCAAATTATTTTCCTCGCAGAATTGCTTCAAAACGAAAAAAATTCAGCTGAAAAAATACAAACAAAAATTCTGTTTTCGCAAAAACCGGAAAATACAGCCGATTTGCCGGAAAATTCTTCGCCCGTGTGTTTTGCGAAAAGCGACGAAGTGCGCGACGAATACAAAATTTAAAATAGCTGATAAATTTCAGTATTGATTTAAGTCAGTACCAAAAAATATTTCTCCTCGCCGCTTGTGTTTAATTTTACACCATCAAAACACATGTAATGGAAACACCTATCGGATTACAGAAACTCGAGCAGGTTTTAGCAGATCTGAAAGCGAAAAATAGCCTAAGCTTCGAGGAAGTTTGCGATTTACTTTTCACCTTTCACATTAAGGATTTCGAAGAAATCTACCAGATTTCTGCTTTGGAAATTCCGGCGGAAACCTGTATGAGAATTCCGGTCTTTCAGGGCGAATTTTTCGCGGCGCTGAAAATCTGGGGCATAAATTACTGTTCTGTTATCCGGGATCATGTGAATTATGATACCAAACTTAAAGTACTGAAAGGCAGCCTGACGGAAATTAGTTACCGCGAAAATGACAATTTTATTGAATACGATTCGCGCGCAACAGCTAAGGAAGGCGATATTTTAATTGAGAAAACTACAGACATTAACTCGATTATCAATAATTCCGACGAAATTACGGTAAGTCTTCACGTGTACAGAACGCCAAAACTGAATGTAGAAAACGTAAGAATTTTCGATACGGAGCAGCGCAGAATTGGCCAGCTGTCGCACCACGCCACGGTTTGTTCCTGGAAAGCAGTTGATAATCATTTTAAAAAAATAACCCAGATTTAGGGCAAAAAAAAGTTATATTTAGTTAGATTTCATTTCATTAAGAATCGCGCTTCGGCGCGGTTTTTTTGGTAATAAACGGAAATTTTTCTTTGCACCGAAATAATCTTTAAATTTGCAGTTTCAAAATATGGAAAATTTAACCCAAAAAACTGCCGCATTTCATACGCTTGGGTGTAAACTCAATTTTGCGGAAACTTCAACAATTGCGCGCCAATTAACAGGCGCCGGCTACGCAAAGGTTAGCTTTGATGAGCCTGCGCATGTGTACGTCATCAACACCTGTTCTGTGACAGAAAATGCTGACCGCGAATGTAAATTTCACGTGAAAAGAGCCATGAAAGCCAATCCCGACGGTTTGGTAGTGATTTTAGGCTGTTATGCGCAGCTGAAACCGGAAGAAATTTCAGGTATTGAAGGTGTAGATTTGGTTTTAGGCGCGAAAGAAAAATTCAACCTTTTGAGTTACCTTGAAGATTTGCAGAAATCCTCCGACAACGGAATTATCCATTCCTGCGAGGTTGATCAGGCGGATTTTTTTATCGGAAGTTACTCGATCGGCGACCGCACTCGGGCTTTTCTGAAAGTTCAGGACGGTTGCGATTATAAATGTACGTATTGCACCATTCCCTTAGCACGTGGAATTTCCCGTTCCGATACCATCGAAAATGTGGTGAAAAACGCGACAGAAATTGCGTCGCGCGGAATTCGTGAAATTGTTTTAACCGGCGTCAACATTGGTGATTACGGTAAAGGTGAATTTGGAAATAAAAAACACGAGCACACTTTTTTAGATTTAATTTCAGAACTCGATACCGTTGAAGGTATTGAAAGAATCCGGATTTCCTCGATTGAACCGAATCTTCTGAAAGATGAAAGCATTGAACTGGTAGCAAAAAGCAAGCGTTTTGTACCGCATTTCCACATTCCGTTGCAAAGCGGCAGCGATGATTTATTAAAGAAAATGAAGCGTCGTTATATGTCCGGACTTTATTCTGATCGTGTTCAAAAAATCCGTGAAGTTATGCCCGATGCGTGTATTGGTGTTGACGTTATCGTAGGGTTTCCGGGTGAAACGGAAGAAAAATTTCTGGAAACCTACCGTTTTCTGAATGAATTACCGATTTCTTATCTGCATGTTTTCACCTATTCTGAGAGAGAAAATACCGAAGCCGCGGAAATGGGCGGTGTAATTCCGATTGTAGAACGAAAAAAACGCAGCAAAATGCTCCGAATTTTATCCGAGAAAAAGAAAATGGCATTTTATGAAACGCAGCTTGGCAAATCTTTGCCAGTGTTGTGGGAGCACGAAAATAAAAACGGATTTATGTTCGGTTTCACCGAAAATTATGTGCGCGTAAAAAAAGCTTTCGACGAAAATTCCATCAATCAAATCGAATTTTTGAAACTTGACAAAGTTGAAACCGACGGAACAGTATCTGTTCAGGCCGCTTTCGAAGCGTTTTTAAGTAAAGTTTAGTTCGTTGGCACAGGTTGAACGGTTCCCGTAGGTAAAATCCGAAATAAGTCGGGGAAAAATACTTGTAAAATCAGGTAAGAAATTATTGCGATGATCATTGATACAATGGCAAAAATCACGATCGGTCCTGGTGTATTTTTTTTTCTTGGTTCCATAGTTTTGAATTTTTTAATGTTAAATTTTTTCCTGCAATTTCTGCACCAGCTTATTTTGGTGATTCGGTTTGTGCTTTTGCCATTTTAAATTGGGTATAGCGCGGCTGCAAAATTTTGGCGATTAATCCTGTCCAACCCGTTTGGTGTGAAGCGCCTACGCCACGGCCATTATCACCATGAAAATATTCGTAAAAAAGAATATAATCCTTGAAATCTTCATCTTCCTGAAATCTCGGATATTGGCCGTTAAAAGCGCGTTTTCCGTTCTCATCCTCAAGAAAAATTTTCGCCAGTCTTTTGCTTAAAAAATCTGCAATTTCATTTAAATTTAAATATTCGCCACTACCGGTCGGACATTCTATCTTAAAATCGGGGCTGTAATAAAAAAAGAAGCGCTGCAGACTTTCGATAATTAAAAAATTAATCGGAAACCAAATAGGCCCGCGCCAGTTGCTGTTTCCGCCAAACATGTAACTGTCACTTTCCGCAGGCAGATATTTCACCGTATAGTCCGTGCCGCCTAAATTGATATGAAAGGGATTTTCCTCATATTCCTTTGATAAAGCGCGCACGCCGTAATCGCTGAGAAATTCTTTTTCGTTCAGCATTCGTTCGAGCAATTTTTTCAAACGGTGACCACGCAGCAATGAAAGTAGATGTTTGGATTCGTCACCTTTTACGTCCCAATGTGAAACGAGTGCCGCAAGTTCCGGTTTGTTTTTTAAGACCCATGCCATTCTTTCACGGAAAACCGGTAATTTATCCAGCATTTCTTCGTCGATGACTTCCACCGCAAACATGGGAATTAAGCCGACAATCGTGCGGATACGCAAAAACATATTCGTGCAGTCTTTCAGTTGCAAAGCGTCGTAGAAAAACTGATCTTGCTCGTCCCAAAGTGAAAAATCATCTTCGCCCATATTGTCCAGCGCATAAGCAATATGAAGAAAATGTTCGAAAAATTTCGTCGCCATATCTTCATACACTTTGTTGTAAAGCGCCAGTTCCAGCGCGATACGCATCATGTTTAAAGAAAACATGGCCATCCAGCTCGTGCCGTCTGCCTGTTCAAGATTCTGTCCGTAAGGCAAAGTTGCATTCCGGTCGAAAATGCCGATATTATCCAAACCGAGAAAACCGCCTTCGAAAATATTGTTGCCGTTATTGTCTTTTTTATTCACCCACCAGGTGAAATTCATCAATAATTTCTGGAAAACGCCTTCAAGAAATTCCAGGTCTGGTTTTCCTTTCTGGACCTCATCAATTTTAAAAACCCGAAATGCTGCCCAGGCATGGACCGGCGGATTTACATCACTGAAATCCCATTCGTACGCCGGAAGCTGACCGTTCGGGTGCATAAACCACTCCAGCGTGAAAAGTTTGAGCTGCTGTTTGGCAAAATCGGAATCCATGAGCGCATAACTTAAAGTGTGAAAAGCCAAATCCCAGGTCGCAAACCACGGATATTCCCACTTGTCGGGCATGGAAATAATGTTCATGGAATTGAAAGTTTCCCATTCTTCATTTCGGATTTTCCGTCGTGATTTCGGTGGTTTTACGAGCGCCGGATCACCTTCCAACCATTTTTCAACATTGTAATGGTAGAATTGTTTGTTCCACAACATTCCTGCTAATGCCTGCCGCTGCACGAGTTTTTCATCTTCGGTTTTTATGCCCTTTTGTAATTCTTTATAAAATTCATCAGCTTCATCTTTTCGTTTTGAAAATGTTTCGTCACATTTTTCAAATGGATTTTCCACATCTTTGTCCGATAACCGAAATTCGAAAATTTTGGTCGATTTAGCCGGAATAATTTCATCGATGAAAAAAGCGGCTTTTGTACTCTTTTTTTCCGGATTTACCGCGTTCTCATTTCCATTAATTACATAATCATTAATTCCGTCTTTGCAGTATTTCCCGCTATTTTCAGAATGATACAGCCTTTGGTTATTGGTTTCATTATCGCAAAAAAGGATTTTTTGGGCACTTTTGCCGTAAAAATTTTTAATGCTTAACGCTCTGTGCTTTATGCAGATTTGGTTAGAATTTATTTCATTTAGTTCTGGTCGGTAATCATCGTAGCCCCAGCTCCAGGTATTACGAAACCAAATCGTAGGCAAAAGCACGAGCGGCGCGTCTGCCTCGGATTTATTGGTAACAGTGACTTTAATGAAAATATCCTGTGGTGAAAATTTCGCAAATTCTATAAAAACATCGAAATATTTATTCTCATCAAAAATTCCCGTGTCAATGAGTTCATATTCTGGTTCCAGTTTTCCTGCAGCTGCGTTTCTTTCAATTAATTCTTCGTACGGATACGCGTTTTGCGGATATTTATAGAGCATTTTCATGTAGGAATGCGTCGGCGTGTTGTCGAGGTAATAATAATATTCCTTCACATCTTCGCCGTGATTCCCCTGACTGTTCGTAAGGCCGAAAAACCGCTCTTTGACCATTTCGTCTTTCTTGTTCCAAAGACCCAATGAAAAAATTAAAAGCTGCTCATCGTCAGAAATTCCACAGATTCCTTCCTCACCCCAGCGGTAAGCTTTGGCTTCAGCGGTGTCATGCTGTGTGTAATTCCAGGCGTCACCGTTCGCGCTGTAATCTTCACGAACGATGCCCCATTCTCGGTTGCTCACATAGGGTCCCCATTTTTTCCAGGCTATATCGGGTAATTTTTTGCTTTCTTCGGTCATCGGGTGTGTTTTTTGTTTAAAGGCTTTTGCAACGCGCTAAATTTAGCCGCCGGTGGTAAAAGACTCAAAAGTGGTCATGCCTCCATCGATAAAAATGCTTGCGCCAGTGATATAATCTGCCAAATCGCTCGCTAAAAAAACGGCGAGATTTCCAATATCCTGCGGCTGGCCGATTCTGTTATATGGAATCAGCGTCAAAAGCGAATTCATTTCCTGTTGCGTTTCCCAAGCGCTTTTGTTAATCGGCGTTTGGATTGCTCCAGGACAAATGGAATTCACGCGAATTCGGTCCGCACCGTATTCCTGCGCTAAAGTCTGCATCAACATTCTGATGGCGCCTTTGCTGGCGGCATAATTGGCGTGTCCGGCCCACGGAATCACCTCGTGAACCGAAGAAATATGAATAATTTTCCCGCAGGCCACAGAGCGCTCGGGATCGATGCCGCGACGTAAAAATTCTTTAATGGCTTCACGTGCGCAGAGAAACTGCCCGGTTAAATTAACGCCCATTACGGCTTCCCACGCGTCTAACGTCAATTCTGTAAAAGGTGCATCGACCTGAATTCCGGCATTATTCACCAAAATATCCACCGTCCCGTACTTATCTGTGACTTCTTTAAACATGTTGATGACTTCATCTTCCTTCGAAACATCGCACTGGCAAAGCATTCCTTCGCCGCCTTTCTCAACGATTTCATTTAAAATAACTGCGGCTTTTTCGCGTGAGCTTTCACTCGGATAATTAATGACCACGTTCGCGCCGGATTCCGCCATGGATTTTGCAATTCCCGCTCCGATGCCGCTGGAGGAACCTGTGATTAAAGCGACCTGGTTTTTTAATGAAACTTCCATTTTTATATATTTTTGAAATGATGATTTTTAATGATGATATACGTCATCGTACATCACGCCAGCCTCAATTCTTACCGGTAGAAAATTTTCTGGCGGAACAATCGGGCAGTTATAATCGAAAGCATTGTAAGCGCAATACGGCTGATAAGATTTATTAAAATCGATGACGATTTTGTTGTTGGCTGGAATTTTTAAATCCAGATATTTCCCGCCGCCGTAAGTTTCTTTGCTGTTGGTTTCGTCGCGAAATGGCAAAAAAAGATAATCTTCATATTCTTTCTGCTTCATCAAGTCTAAACTTTGGTAAAGCGAAACGGTGTAATTTTTTCCATCTAAATTAAATGTTGCTTTACCGTATTCGCGGTATTTTTTAGTTTTCCCGGAAGAAGTTGGCATTTCGAAAGTTTCCGGATTTTCGGTTTTTTTGAAATCTGCATTTACCCGATATTTTAAATCGATCGGAAAAAACGGATGCGCCGTAAAACTGGTAAAATTACTTCCGCGCAATGGCGTTGTTTTTTCGTTTTTGTATTCGGAATTCAATTCCTGCTGAAAGTTTTTAATGTCCGAAACCGGGTTTTCAGCAACCGAAGTGGCGCAGGAGAAAATCAGAAAAAAACAGGCAAAAAGGGCGATATTTTTCATTAAATTAAATTAAAAAAGATAAACTATCAGCAGATAAAATCGCTGAGGGTTATTTTTAAAAAAAAGACCGTTTTAAGACGATATTTTTACACGGTAAACATCGGTGCCGTTTCTTTTTATATTCGGCACGTAAAATCCGCCATCTTCCGGTATTTCTTCTTTGAGGTCAAAACTTTTACAGTCGCGCGGCAAGCCGGAAAAAACCAGCGTAAACAAAAAGTCTTTATGCGACGGAACTTCGGTCCAATACGGGAAAAGCGAAATGTTTTCGTGATGAATCAGCGTGCTTTTGTGGCTGGAATTATTATCGATTAAAAACGTGGACGCCCAAATGCGTACCAGCATCCCGGAAAACGGACTGCCCGGAAAACAGCAATGTACGATGACCTGTTTTTCTTCTTCAACCAATGGCTGAAGCGATTCCAGAATCTCTGTGTTGATTTCCGGCTTTGTAATGGTGCCGGGCTCGCTCATTTTCCAAAGCAGTTTCATCGGCTAATAATTGAGTTCCAGTTTTTCCTTGGTATAAGCGCGAATTTTTTCAGTCAGTTCAGGATTTTCGGATAATTTCTGGCCGTAAGATGGAATAATTTCGCACAGTTTTTCCTTCCATTCGTTTTCCACCTTGTCCGGAAAACATTTTTCCAGCACCTGCAACATCGCATAAGCCGCGGTAGAAGCACCAGGCGAAGCGCCAAGTAACGATGCAATTGTGCCGCTTTTATTCACTACGACTTCGGTCCCGAATTCCAGTTTTCCGCCGTCTTCATCATCTTTTTTAATGATCTGCACACGTTGTCCGGCAATTTTCAATTGCCAGTCGTCTTCATGCGCGTCTTTCACAAATTCCCGTAAATGTTGCATGCGCTGATCTTTCGTCATCGCGACCTGTCGGACTAAATATTGAGTTAAAGGCAAATTATGCCACCAAGCACCAAACAGTGAACGGATGTTTGAAAAGTTCACACTTTCCGGCAAATCCAGATAGCTTCCTTCTTTTAGAAATTTGGTAGAAAAGCCCGCAAAAGGACCGAATAAAAGCGCCTGCTGACCATCGATGATGCGCAAATCCAAATGCGGAACGCTCATTGGCGGGGCATCTACAGTGGCTTGCGTGTAAACCTTGGCTTGATGTTGTGCGATGAGTTCAGGTTTGAAGGAAACCAGCCATTCACCGGAAACCGGGAAACCTCCGTAACCTTCGCTTTCGGGAATGTCGGAACTGTCGAGCAATGGAAGCGCATAACCGCCAGCACCGATAAATACAAAGTCCGAAGTAATTTCATACTTCTTCGGATGCATGCGGTTTTTAACTTTTATTTTCCATTTTCCGTCGTCGCGCGGATCTATGTCTTTTACGTCGTGGTATAGGAAAACATCAACATTAGAATCATCGGCAAGAAATCTACCCATCTTCCGGGTTAATGTTCCGAAATTCACGTCGGTTCCCATGTCCATTTTTGTGGCGGCCAAATGCTCGGTTTGCTTGCGGTGGTTCATTATTAAAGGAATCCATTCGCGAAGCTGATTATGATCGGTGGTAAACTGCATTCCCTGAAAAAGATGAGATTGCGTCATTTTTTCGTGCCGGCGGCGCAGAAACTCACCATCACCTTTACCAAAAACCAAACTCATGTGCGGACAGCTGTTGATGAAAGTTTTCGGATCCTGAATATAATTTTTTGAAAGTAAGAAAGACCAAAACTGTTTAGAAATTTCGAACTGTTCGGCTATTTTTTCTGCTTTTGAAATATCGATGGAACCATCTTCCTGAAGTGGTGTATAATTTAATTCACAAAAAGCGGAATGACCGGTTCCGGCGTTATTCCAGGCGGCGGAGCTTTCGCGGGCAAAGCGGCCGAGTCTTTCAAAGATTGCGATATTTAAAGTAGGTTCCAGTTCGTGAAGTAAAGTTCCGAGCGTGGCGCTCATAATTCCACCACCTATTAAAACAACGTCGTAGTGCGACTTCGGAACTCGTGCAGCGATATATGAAGGCATAAAAAAACAGTTTTGTGTTACGAATTTCGGTAAAACTTTTGTTTTAAAGCTAATGGAACTTGTTAAACTTAACTTAAATTAAGCCCTGAAAATCACAAAATTTCGGTCAAACAACGGCGAGAATTTCTGACCAATGAAATTTATAAAAGCAAAAATTTGGTGTTTTAGCAGGAAATATTTTGAAATTTTTAAACTGAAAAAATTCCACAAAAAAAGCCCCGAATAAGGGCTAATTTTTTGAAATGGTGAAATATTTTGGTTTAAATTTAATTCAACATCAAAGTCAGTTTCTTAAATTCAGTTTCAGCATTTTTTTCTTTGTATAAAACCTCGTAAATCGTATCGATAATCGGTGTTTTCAGCTTTTTTTCTTTCGCGGTGTGGTAAACGGAATCTGCGGCGTAATAACCTTCGGCGATCATATTCATCGATTGTATTGCCGATTTCACGGTGTAACCTTTTCCGATGAGATTTCCTAAATTTCGGTTTCGTGAAAACAGGGAGTACGCCGTAACCAGCAAATCGCCGAGATACGCGCTTTCATTTACATCACGGGGAACTTCGTACACCGCATCGAGGAAAACTTCCATTTCGCGCACTGCATTAGAAACAAAAACCGCTGTAAAGTTGTCGCCGTAACCCAAACCGCTCGAAATTCCGGCGCCGACGGCATAAATATTCTTTAAAATCGCGCTGTACTCGTTGCCCAAAATATCTTTGCTGCAATGCACATTGATAAAATCTGAGGCAAAAAGGCCGGATAATTTTTGCGCAACTTCTTCTTTTGCCACGGCAATCGTGAGGTACGATAATCTTTCCATCCCGACTTCTTCCGCGTGACACGGCCCGGCGATTACCGCCTGATTGGTGAAGCCGATTTTAAACTCATCGCGCAGATAATGCGCAACAACATCGTTCACCGCAGGAACGATCCCTTTAATCGCTGAGACAAAAATTTTATTTGAATAATCGCAGGTCATTTTTTCCAAAGCCGCGGAAAGGTAGATCGATGGCGTAGCAAGCACCACGACTTCGCAGGCTGAAACTAGCTCGTTAATATCTGTGGTAATTTTCAAATGCTTTACATCAAATGAAACTGAGGTGAGGTAAGTTGGATTGTGACCGCGCAGCTCTATCGCGCCTTTTACAAACTCATTCCGAACGCACCAGTGCACCACTTCGCAGTTTTCTACCAGCATTTTTACGATGGCCGTGGCAAAACTGCCGCTGCCCACAACACCTACAGCAATCTGGTTTTTTGGGCGTTTTTTGTCGGAATTTTTCTTTTTTATCATATCGGATACGGAAAAGTTTTCAGCTTCACTTATCGCCATTCTGGCTTTCACAAAGATATTAAAGCTTTCTGAATTACCATTAATAAATGTTTTTTGTCATTAAACTGAAAGTTGTTAGAATTATGGAAACCAAAAAATTAGGTGCTTTTTGCCCCGAATTTTTTATTTATTTTTTTCTTAAATTTGCAGCTCATTTTTTTCGAAAACCTTAAGACGATTTTATAAAGATGAAAAACTTTTTAAGCAGCAAAAAAAATATTAATGTAATCCTGGGATTTTTAGTATTAATGATTTTTGGACAGGCGCTGTTAATCGGAAAACTCTATGCTGAAAAGGATTATAAATCCTACGAAGTAAATTTGGTTCCCATTAAAACCGAAAAAGACAGCATTGATTATCACAGCATGAAAAATGACCTGGCACTCGTAGACCACACGGTGCGCGAGCTGAATTCCTTTCTGGCTTCAAAAAACCTAAGCGAGGGGAAAATAGAAATGTTGGCGAAAGACAGCCTTTCAAACGCAGTATATCTTGCGAAACAAACCAACCGGTACAGCCAGTATTTAATGGATTTGCAGCTGAAACTGCAGCAGGTTCCGCTGGGAATTCCAACTGATGGCTATATTTCTTCGCAGTTTGGAAAAAGAACGAATCCGATCCCGCCAAAAACGGTGATGTTGGCTTCATTAAAACCCGTAAAAGCTGAGCCGCAGTATGTTGAGGAAAAAGACAGTTTAGGAAATGTCATTAAAAAAACGGTGGTAAGCACCACTCCACCCGTACAAAATAATGTGCCGGCTGAAAAAGACCAAATTCAGTTTCATAAAGGTCTGGATATCGCAGTTGCGCACGGTTCAGATGTTCGAAGCGCCGCTGCAGGAAAAGTGATTTTCGCCGGAGTCAAAGGCGGTTACGGAAACTGCGTCATCATTTCTCACGGAAATGGTCTGGACACTTTATACGGGCATTTATCCGCGATTTTGGTGAAAACCAACGATGTTGTAAAAGTAAATGACGTGATTGCGAAATCCGGAAATACAGGCCGTTCCACCGGGCCGCACCTTCACTATGAAGTGCATAAAAACAATACGCCGGTAAATCCGAAATTGTTCATTAATATTTAATAAATTCAATTTTATACAATAGCGCTTCTGAGTTTTCGGGAGCGTTTTTGGTTAAATTCAATTTAGCTAAAACAGAAAAATCATCTCATTTAGCACCGAATTTTTCCTGAAACAATTTCAAAAAATTAAACTTTTTTGTGGTAAAAATTGTGGAGATTTGCACCTCGTGTAAAAATTCGACGTAGAGGTATGAAGTTATGTATTGCTGAAAAGCCCAGTGTTGCCCGTGATATTGCCAGAGTTTTGGGTGCAGAAATGCCCAAACAAGGTTATTTCGAAGGAAATGGCTATTGGGTGACATGGACGTTCGGCCATCTTTGTACGCTGAAAGAACCGCACGATTACGGCGCGCACCTGAAATCCTGGAATCTCATTTTTCTGCCCATTATTCCGGAGCCTTTTGGTATAAAACTGCTGGATAATCCCGGAGTGCTGAAACAATTTAAAACCATTGAAAAACTGGTTGAGGAATGTTCCGAAGTCATTAATTGTGGAGATGCCGGCCAGGAAGGTGAAGTAATTCAGCGCTGGGTTCTGCACAAAGCAAAATGCAAAAAACCGGTGAAAAGACTCTGGATTTCTTCTTTAACGGAAGAAGCAATCCGCGAAGGTTTTGCCGCTTTAAAGCCGGCTGAAGATTACGAAAATCTTTATTTAGCCGGAAATGCGCGCGCGATTGGCGACTGGCTTTTAGGAATTAATGCAACGCGATTATTCACCAGAAAATTCGGCGGAAATAAATCTGTGCTATCTATCGGGCGCGTGCAAACCCCAACTTTAGCGATGATTGTTCAACGTCAGAAAGAAATCAATGCTTTTGACACCGAAGATTATTGGGAACTGAAAACGAAATACCGTGAGGTGATTTTCAGCGCCGCGATCGAGCGCTTAAAATCGAAGGAGAAAGCCGAAAAAGGCCTCGAATACCTCAAAAAAAATCCTTTTGAAATCATCGCTTTTGAAATTAAAGAAGGAAAAGAAAAAAATCCGCGGCTTTTTGATTTGACCTCACTACAGGTTGAAGCCAACAAAAAATACGGTTTTTCGGCCGAAAATACGCTGAAATTCATCCAGAGTTTATACGAAAAAAAACATACGACTTATCCACGTGTGGACACTACTTACCTTTCGGAAAATTTATATCCGAAAATTCCGGCAATCCTGGAAAGCATGAACTTTTACACCGAATTGACGGCACCACTTTTATTGCAGCCTTTACCAAAATCAAAAGCGGTTTTTGATGATGCTAAAGTTACCGATCACCACGCCATCATTCCGACGGAAATTCCGCCAACATCCAATTTAAGCCGCGAAGAAAAATTAATTTACGACTTGGTGGCGAAACGTTTTATTGCGGTTTTTTATCCGGAATGTAAAATTTCAAATACTTTGGTGGAAGGTCAGGTTGGCACCATTAATTTTAAAACGGCGGGCCGGCAAATTCTGGAAATGGGTTGGCGCGAAGTGTACGCAAAAGACAAAAAAGGAGACGCTGAAAAAAAGGAAAAAGACGAGGAACAAACCATTCCGGAATTTACAATAGGTGAAACCGGGCCGCACAAACCTTTAATTCATCAGGGAAAAACCACGCCGCCGAAAGCTTTTACGGAAGCCACTTTGCTGCGCGCCATGGAAACCGCCGGCAAACAGGTGGAAGATGAAGAACTGCGCGAAATGATGAAAAATAACGGCATCGGCAGGCCGTCAACGCGGGCAAATATCATTGAAACACTTTTCCGAAGGAAATATATCGAGCGAAAAAAGAAAAATATTTTTGCGACAACAACTGGTGTTGAACTTATCGATACGATTCAGGATGAACTTTTAAAAAGCCCGGAACTGACTGGTGAATGGGAATCGAAACTCAGAAAAATTGAGCGCGGTGAATACGAAGCTCAACAATTTAAAAAAGAATTGATTTCAATGGTGACGACTTTAACCAAAAACGTCATCAATGAAAAAGCAAAAGTGATTTCGCACCACGAAGAACCGCAGCCAAAAGAGAAAAAAGAAGCCGTTCCGCGCAAAGTAAACATCATTAGCTGGAATGAAGAAATTTGCCCAAAATGCCGCGAAAAAAATTTAATTAAAGGAAAAACTGCGGTTGGTTGCTCGGATTTCAAAGGTTGTACTTTTAAAATTCCGTATGTGGTTTTTGGTAAAAAACTCAGCGAAAAACAAATCCACGATATTGTGACCAAAAGCAAATCAGCAAAACTAAAAGGTTTTACGGCGCATCCGCAAAATATTTTGGAAGGAGTTTTGCATATAAATCAGGAATTTTCACTGGAACTGAAATAGAAATTTTACCCGCTTAATTCATGTATTTTTAATTTTAAAAAAAATGCAGTTTAAGCGCCGAAAATTTTAAAACCGAAATTTGTTTTTGATATTTTTAAAAAATTCGCCGTTTTAGCACCGAAAATTTATAAACCTCGAAATCTTTATATTTGTACAAAATGGTTTTAGGTAAAACTCAGTCCATTTTATAAAAAACAGGAAAAAATCAAGTCATGACAGTAGACAAAAATCACGTAGTTGCGCTGCACTACACGCTAAACGCCATTGAAGAAAACGGCGAAAAATCATTTATCGAAAAAACAGATGCGGAGCAACCTTTCGTTTTTTTATACGGCGTCGGTATGATGTTGCCAAAATTCGAAGAGCAGCTGCAAGGCCTGTCAGCAGGTGATAAACGCTCTTTTACCATTACGCCGGAAGAAGG
This sequence comes from Kaistella treverensis, assembly GCF_900114045.1. GTDB lineage: Bacteria > Bacteroidota > Bacteroidia > Flavobacteriales > Weeksellaceae > Kaistella > Kaistella treverensis. The sequence goes on along the minus strand of NZ_FORQ01000001.1, from coordinate 139,413 downwards.
TTATGGTGAAAAAGTTGCCGATTCTACCACGCAGTTGCCGGCAGAAATGTTCGGGGATTCGGGTATGCCGCCGGTTGGCGCTATTTTGCCGCTGCAGGATCCGGACGGAAATCATATTAACGCCGTGGTTTTAGAAGTAACACCGGAAGCGGTGACTGTAGATTTAAACCATCCGATGGCGGGAAAAACCCTTCATTTCGATGTTGAAATCGAATCCACAAGACCGGCGACTGAAGAAGAATTGCAGCACGGGCACGCGCACGGCGCTGACGGTCACAGCGGACATTAAAATAACTTTTTACAATTTAAAGCTGCGATTTTCGCGGCTTTTTTTGGTTTAAATTCGAACCAAATCGAATTAAAATATCTTTTTTATCTTTAAATAAATAATGCGGTTATGAAAGATCAGGCAATAAATTTTTCGATCGGTTTGCAGAACTCTGTCATTAATTTTTGGAATATGTTCGTGCTTTCGCTGCCACGAATAATGCTTGCGCTGCTGATTTTACTGTTTTTTTATTTCGGCTCAAAATACCTGTCTGCGTTGATAAAAAGAAAATTTCTGAATGAAGATCACGATCCGCTTTTCGTAAATTTTCTGAGCAAAACATCGAAAGTTTTACTGGTTATTGTTGGAGTTATTTTAGCGATGCAGGCAGTTGGTCTCAGCGGTATAGCGCAAGGGTTACTTGCAGGAGCCGGAATTTCAGCTTTTATTTTCGGTTTTGCTTTTAAAGATATTGCGGAGAATTTTCTTGGCGGTTTAATCTTAGCTTTTAACCGGCCCTTCAGCCTGGATGACACGATACAAATCCGTGATTTTGTAGGCCACGTTAAAGCTTTGAATTTCCGGACGACGCATATTAAAACTTTCGATGAAAAAGATGTTTTTTTACCGAACTCGATTGTGGTAAAGGAACCGGTGACGAATTTTACGCGAGACGGGCAAATTCGGGTAGATTTTTCTGTAGGCATCGCTTATGAAGACAGCATTACCCGTGCAATTTCGCTGATTGTTAAAACTGTAAAATCCATCGCTGACCACGTTAAAGACCAGGAACCTTTTTCGGTGGTTGAAGAATTGTCGTCCGGAACGGTAAATCTTCGCGTCTATTTTTGGGTAAGAACCATCGATTACAAAAAAGGCGTGCTTGAAATAAAAAGCGAAGTCATCCGCCGGGTAAAAGAAAATTTAATTAAAGAAGGCTTTTCGCTGCCGTCTGATGTTCAGGAAATTAAATGGTACGACGGAAATAAAGCGTTTCCGGTTGATATTTTAAATATGAGAAAAAAACCAGAGGAAACCTCCTAATAAAAAAAAATTCCAAAGCGAAAATCACTTTGTAATTTTTATTAATTGTTAGTTGTTAATTATCAATAACTCATTTGAATAATTTTCTGAGCGTCCGAAGGTTTTAAAGATTTGTGTTCACCCAAACCTTCCCAACCTCTTTCGGTGAAGCGTTTCGCAACGGTGCTTCCGGTTTCAGAATAATCGTTGGTGTAGTCAGAAAGTTTAATATCAATTCCTAAAGATTTGAAAAACTCGTCGGTTTTTTCGATTCCGGCGTGAGCTTTTTCTTCCAAAGTTCCGTCGGTTACATTCCAAACGCGTTCCGCGTATTGTGCTAATTTTTCCTTTTTGGTTTCGAAATTATATCGGTAATGATTTCCGGCTAAAATGGCCAAAGTTCTGGCGTGGTCAATTCCGTACATCGCCGTCAGTTCGTGACCCATGGAGTGAATCGCCCAGTCTCCTGGAACGCCTTGTTGAATTAAACCGTTCAGCGCCATGGTGCAGCACCACATAAAGTTCGAGGCGGCTTCGTAATTAGACGGATCCGCCATCACTTCCGGCGCTACTTCCACTAAAGTTTGCATAATGCTTTCCGCAAACCTGTCCTGCAGTTTCGCACCAATCGGATAAGTCATATACTGCTCCATCACGTGCGTAAAGGCATCAGCAATACCGTTCGCCAACTGGCGCTGCGGAATAGATTTAATGACTTCCGGATCGAGAATTGAAAAAACCGGAAACATGCCCGGACCGCCGAAAGATAGTTTTTCCTGAGTTTCAGCGCGTGTAATCACCGAACCGGAATTCATTTCCGAACCGGTCGCCGGAAGCGTTAAAACCGTTCCAAACGGTAAACCTTTGGTTACCGGTTTTTTGTTGGTTAAAAGTTCCCACGGTGTTTCGCCTTCATATAAAGTGGCTGCGGAAAGAAATTTCGTACCGTCGATGACGGAGCCGCCGCCTACTGCTAAAAGAAAGGTAATGTTTTCGTCTTTAATGATTTTCAGCGCGTCCAGCAAAATGCTGTATTCCGGATTTGCAGGAATTCCGCCGAATTCCAAGACTTCAAAATTTGAAAGTGCAGATTTTACCTGCTCGTAAATTCCGTTTTTCATAATGCTTCCACCGCCGTAAAGCATTAAAATTTTAGAATTTTTGGGTATTTCTGTTGCGAGATTTTCAATTTGTCCTTTACCAAACAAGATTTTGGTGGGGTTTCTGTATTTGAAATTATTCATATGAATTTATTTTTTTCGGTGCTTTTTGGGCATTTTTTCGTGAATTTCTGAATACCAAAGGTACCACCTAAAATTTAAAAATTTCATTTGTTTTTTCTATTCTGGATTTCTAAAATAAAATTTATTAACTGAAATAACATTTGCGATATTTTGCGCTTTTCGAAAAATTTGGCGCTATTTGGCTATTTTTATTAAATTTGCATTTTAAAAAAAAAGCGCTGTTTAATGGTTAAAAATCTTCTTATTTTTCTTCTTGTAAGCCTGTTGTTGCTAAGTTGTAAAACCGCAAACAAAAATATTTACATGCTGCCAACTTTGCATTCCATTCATAAAATTAATGCGAATTACGATTACCGTCAGCTAAAGGAAGCTGTGGCAGAAATCAATCCTGATATTATCGCTGTTGAAATCCGTGCTGAAGATATTTCGCAGGATTCTTTGTACCTAAAAAAGAATTATCCGTACGAAATGTGGATGATGAAAAAATGGTTTCCGGCAAAGAAGATTGTTGGTTTTGACTGGCTCGGAAGCGATATCGAAGGTCAGTTTATCCCCGCGAACTATTGGAAAGAAATTTCACCAATTAAAAAATACGAAAAAGCGCTTGCGGAAGATTCCGTTTATTCTGCAAAAAAAGCAAAATGTGAACATTTCAGCACCGAAAGACTTCCGATTTTAAAGACTAACAGCCTGGCAGAATTGCTGAAAAGCAAAGATGCGCAGCTCACCAGCGATTTTTACAATTGTTTGAATAAAAGTCTGGAAGGCAGTATTCATCAGCGCGTTCCTGATTTTTATGCAAAAAGAAATGACGAAATTCTGAAAAATATCCGGGAGATTATTTCGGAAAATAAAAATAAAAAAATTCTTTTTTTAACAGGCGACGACCATTATATTTTTCTGAAAGACAAAATCGAACACCGCACAATTCAAGATAAAATAAAAACTAAAAAATTAAAAACTAATATTTAACTAATCTGTTTGGCGCGCCAACCTTTCATCAACCATGAAAACAAAACATTTAAGCATTTTATTAATTCTATTGAGCCAAATATTTTTTGGTCAGAAAAAGGCAGAAAATATAAAAACAGCTCAGGAATTTTTTACCGTAACTTCAGACAGCACTAAGCTTTTCACCAGGATTTCCGGCACCGGCGACCTTTGCATTTACGTTCACGGCGGGCCCGGAATGTGGAGTGATTCCTTTGAAAATTTAAAAGGAAAAAACCTGGAAAGCCGCCTGAAAATGGTGTATTACGATCAGCGCGGCAGCGGAAGATCTTTCGCGGCAACGCAGAATAATTATTCGGTAGACAGAATGGTAGAAGACATTGAAGATGTACGGAAAAATCTGGGTTCGCCGAAGGTTTATCTGATGTCACACTCGTTTGGCGGAATTATCGCCACAAGTTATGCCGCGAAATACGGCGAAAATTTAAAAGGTTTAATTCTTGTAAATTCCACGCTTTTTCTGAATAATTCCGTAATCAGCCAGGTTGCGTATGCGAATAAGCTTGCAGGAACGAAAATTGAAATTAAAGACGACCAGTTTATGCCTGCACTTTCGGAAGCGATGGGCGCTTTAAACGATAAAGGTTTGATGTACAAACTGCTGACCGACAGCCCGAAAAACATGGAAATCCTGAATAAAATCGATGAAAAAAGACCCGAAGAAAACGGTTTCCGCAACAACGTCTGGTCGATGAACGAATATTTTGGAGATTTTACAAAATTAACTGCTGATATTGATATTCCGGTTTTGGTAATCACTGGCACCGAAGATCACGCCGTTGGTCCGGATCATTATAAATTATTCCGTTTTCCGAACCACAAAATTGCAAAAATAAAAGGCGGGCATTTACTTTATTTCGAAAATAATCCGGAATTTTTACATAGCGTTTTCGGTTTTATCGGCTCGAAAAATTAGCCGCTAAAACGATATTTTTTTTAAAATTACACGTAGGTTTTTTTAATTCTGATTTTAAATTTCACAGTTCGAAAAGCCTGCGTTTTTCTATTTTATATTCCTTTATTCTTTCTATTTTAGCGCTCTGAAAATTACCGCATGACGCCTACAGATTTTATAAGAAAAACCCTCAATTTACCGGCAAAAAATATCGATGCAACATTAAAACTGTTGGCGGATGACTGCACAATTCCCTTTATTTCCCGCTATCGGAAAGACGCGACAGGAAATCTCGATGAAGTTCAGATTGAGGAAATCTTTAAACTGAAAAAGCAGTTTGAGGAAATTACAAAACGCAAGGAAAGCATTTTAAAATCAATCAGCGAGCAAGATGCTTTAACTAATGATTTAAAATATAAAATTGAGCAAAGTTTTGATATTTTAGAATTGGAAGACCTTTATTTGCCATTCAAAAAAAAACGGAAAACAAAAGCTGATGCGGCAAAAGAAAAAGGTTTGGAACCTTTAGCAAAAGCGATTACCCAGCAAAATATCAAAGATTTGGAAGCGTACGCTTCAAAGTTTTTAAATGAACAGGTTGAAACTGAAGACGAAGCTTTACAAGGCGCGCGCGACATTATAGCGGAATGGATTAATGAAAATACTCTCGTGCGGAAAAATCTACGCCGACTTTTTCAGCGCAAAGCCTGCATCAGTTCTCAAGTGGTAAAAGACAAAAAAACAGACGAAAACGCCCAAAAATTTGCGCAGTATTTCGACTGGGAAGAAGCTTTACATAAAATTCCGTCGCACCGATTGCTCGCGATGTTGCGCGCGCAAACCGAAGGTTTTGTAAAAACAAAAATCGTCATCGATAAAGATGAAGCTTTGAATTTAATAGAAAATGCGCTCATCAATTCTAATAATGAATGTTCGGAGCAGATTTCATTAGCCATAAAAGACAGTTACAAAAGATTGCTGGAACCCGCCATTGCCAATGAAGTTTTGCAGGAAGCCAAAGAAAAAGCAGACCAAAAAGCTATAGCGATTTTCTCTAAAAATCTGCGCCAGCTGCTGCTCGATTCACCGTTGGGTGAAAAACGAATTCTGGCGATTGACCCGGGTTTTAAAAGCGGCTGCAAAGTTGTGTGCCTTGATGAAAAAGGCGATTTGCTGCACAATGAAACCATTTATCCGCACGCGCCACAAAATGAAAGCGGCATGGCGATGAAAAAAATCCGGTCGTTGGTGAACTCCTTTAATATCGACGCGATTTCGATTGGAAACGGCACCGCGAGTCGCGAAACTGAATTTTTCATTAAAAAAATTGCCTTCGAAAAACCGCCGCAGGTTTTTGTGGTCTCGGAAGCGGGCGCTTCGGTTTATTCCGCAAGCAAAATTGCACGTGAGGAATTTCCGAATTATGATGTTACGGTGCGCGGCGCGATTTCTATTGGCAGAAGACTTTCGGATCCGCTGGCGGAACTGGTGAAAATCGATGCGAAATCCATAGGCGTCGGACAATACCAGCACGATGTGGACCAAATTCAGCTTAAAAACGAACTCGACTCTACGGTGATGAAATGTGTAAATTCCGTTGGCATCAACCTGAATACAGCGAGCAAATCGCTTCTAAGCTACGTTTCCGGAATTGGTGAAAAGATGGCGGAAAATATCGTAAAATATCGCGCAGAAAATGGCGCTTTTCAGGAGCGGAAAGAACTGAAAAAAGTGCCGAGACTCGGCGAAAAAGCTTATCAGCAAGCTGCGGCATTTATCCGGATTACGAATGGTAAAAATGCTTTGGACAATTCGGCGGTTCACCCGGAAGCGTACGCTATTTTAGAAAAAATAGCTAAAGATTTAGGTTTGAAAACCGAAAACCTTATCGGCAATAAAGAAAAAATAAGCTCAGTTAAGGCCGAAAATTATGTTACTGAAACGGTGGGAATTATTGGTGTTCAAGATATTTTGAAAGAGCTTGAAAAACCCGGTTTGGATCCGCGAAAAGCCGCAAAAATTTTTGAGTTTGATTCTTCGGTGAAATCTATCAAAGATTTAAAACCAGGAATGGTACTGCCCGGAATCGTCAATAATGTTACAGCTTTTGGCTGTTTTGTGGATGTCGGTATTAAAGAAAGCGGTTTGGTGCACATTTCCCAGCTAAAATCAGGTTTTGTCTCCGACGTGAATGAAGTGGTAAAACTTCACCAACAGGTTCAGGTTAAAGTTACGGAAGTTGATGAAGCGCGGAAAAGGATTCAGCTGACAATGATTTTTTAATGGTTAATGGTAATTATAAAAAAGCTGGATATTTCCGTAGAAATTCCAGCTTTAAACAAAACAAATTCTGAAAAAATATCTTCTATTTCACCTTAAATAAGGAGGAAAAATTTAATCCTAACCAAGTCCAGCTCTGCATCGAAGACGGATTTGCCACATTTTTAAGACGTTTCATTCCTTCCGACGCAAACATTTGCGAATGACCAAGCTGCATCGTAAAAGCGTTGGCGAATTTGTAATTGAAAACCGCGTCCGCTTCAGTTCCTAAATATTTAGAAAGATTTTTCTGATTTACAGCATCAAATCCAAGTTTAGCATTGGCTTCAAAGGCGTGAATCTGGAGCGCCAGCGAAGCTTTCGGCGTAAATTTAAAATTGGATTTAAGGTAATAATCATTCAAGCCCACATTATTGAAATGATTTCCGACGAAAAAATAATCCATAAAACCATTGAATTTATGGTTGGTTCCGTACAGCGGGCTGAACGAATTATTTTTGGAATTATTGGTGTCATAATCTGTCCCGGAAAGCCATTCAGCTCCTAAAATCACATTAGCTTTTGGATTCAAAATAAAATCCACATTTGCTGAAAACTGATAAGCATTTTTGCTTTGTGCTAAAGTATTTTTACCGGTTTGCCAATAAGCTGAACCAAAAAAACCGAAGTTTTCGTAATATTTTTTAGCATTTACACCAACGGTCAGCATATCATAATGTGTTCCGGTCACATTCTGAACAACATTATTAAGTCCGATAAAAGAAAGGCTTGCTTTTGGTAAAAGATACTCATAATGAACAATCTGCATTGATTTTGTGCGTTCACCGGAATCCAGAATGCCGTAAAATTCTCTGTCCGCCAAATCATTTGTATCAATTTCATCGTTGTTATAGGTAACAACGGCCTCGAGTTTGGATTGCGGACTGAAGCGGAAAATGCCTTTAGCGCCGTCAAAACTTCGTCCTTGTATTTGCCAGTCCAAAGCGCCGAGCAATCTTTCGTCGTCGTAGGAAAGAATCTGGCGACCGACTTTCAAAACGGTATTTTTGTTAAACTGATATTTCGCCCAGGCTTCATTCACGTTCAAACTGCCGCTGCGTTGGTTTGTTGAGGAAACTTCGCCCCAAACGCGGGCATCCTGCAAGGACATGTAAAGCTCCAGATTTTGGAAATAATAATCTACACCTAACCTGGCTCTGGAAAAAACGGTGGTTTCAGGGCTTTTATTTTTGGGAATTAATGTTTTATAACCGTTATCCAGCTCTGCACGCGTGCGGAAATCAAGGTTTAATTTTAAACTGTCAACCTGGGCCTGTGCGGAAAAGCTTATAAAAGTAAGGGCGCAAAGCGCTAAAATATGTTTTTTCATGATTTTCACAATTTCAAATAAGATAATTTTGTCTTATTAAATATTGGTGCGAAAATACTTAGAAAATTCCCCAACTCTTTGCTGAGTTCTGGCCTTATTTTAAAATGCTGAAAAAAATCATAAGAAACTTAGAAAGCTAAAACCGAAAAAAAATGCCCACATAAGGCTGAAAATTTAAATTTCACAATGTAAAACAACGAAAGACCACGGCGAAAGTTCCAGTTTCAGCTTTTCCGAAATATTTTTAGTTTCACCGGTAAAAAGGTTTTTATATTCACCAGACTCTTCCGAAGTATCGAAATTGACAAAGACATTTTCTCTACTTAAATTAAAGAAAGCCAACAATTTGTCGCCATTTTTTTCGCGCGAAAAAGAAACGACTTCGTCCATTCTGTCGTTTACAATTCTGATCATTTCACCGCCAAAAATTCCGTTCCAAAGCGCCTGATTTTTGTGTTTTAGCTCAAACAGCAGCGTGTATAATTTTTCATTTTCGTGAGATTTCCATTCAATCGGATCTTTTTCAAAAAACTTCAGCGAACGGTCAAGTCCTGCTTCCTCGCCGTTGTAAACCAGCGGCATGCCGTCCATTAACATGCTGAAAACTCTGGCAGCTTTCAACGCATCACCGAAGTTGTCCGGCGGCGTGCCTTCCCAGGAATTTTTATCATGGTTATCAATGAAATTCAAACGGATTCCTTCTTTCGGGAAAATGGAAACGTGTTCCGCCAAATACGCTTCGCTCAACGTTTTTGCGCTTTTGTTGTAAATAGCAATTTGGTGTAGAATATTCCACAAAGTCCAGTTATAGGTGGCGTCGAATGCTTTTCGGTGAAGTTCTCTGTCTTCAGCTTCCGCGAGCATAAACACAGGTTTAATTTCTTCGAGCTCCAGACGCACATTTTCCCAAAAATCAATCGGTACAAAACTCGCGACATCGCAGCGGTAACCATCAATATCATATTCTTTCACCCAGAATTTCAGCGCGTCCGTCATAAATTTCCGCAACTCGGGTTTGTTGTAATCGAAATCGATAATATCGTCATAATCGCGCCACGGCAACGACTGAAACTCACCCGACTCCGATTTTTTATACCACTCCGGATGACTGGTGACCAAAGCATTATCCCAACTGCTGTGGTTCGCCACCCAATCCAGAATCACATACATTCCTTCTGAATGAATAGTTTTCACCAGTAGATGAAAATCTTCGTCGGTTCCAAATTCCGGATTGACGCCGAAATAATCTTTTACCGCATACGGGCTGCCCAAACTTCCTTTCCGATTTTTAAGGCCAATCGGTTGAATCGGCATTAGCCAAATAATATCGATTCCCATTTTCTTCAGCCGCGGAAGTTCTTTTTCAATTGCTTCAAATGTCCCTTCTTCTGAAAACTGGCGAATATTCAGTTCATACAGCGTGGCGTTTTTCAGCCAGTCCGGATTTTTTAGCTGAACGTATTTTTGGGGTTGATAGTGGGACATGAGCTAATTGTTAATTGTTAATGCTGTAGGCTGTAGGCTTTAAGCTATGCGCAAGTTGCTTAGAACTGGTAATAGTAAGTAGACAGCTGATTGCTTAAGGCTTACGGCTTATTTTCCATCTTCATTGAATCCAAATTTATAACAAAACGAATTAGGTTTGATCTTTGCTGATGAAATACATCTGTTTAGCGGTTAAAAAAACTTCAATAAACTTCTCAAAAATTATTTTATGATTCCGAAAAAAATTCACTACTGCTGGTTTGGCGGTCACGAAAAAACCGAGCTGGCGCAGCACTGCATTGCTTCCTGGAAACGGATTCATCCCGATTTTGAAATAATAGAATGGAACGAAAGCAATTCGCCGATCTTCGATAATGCTTATGTTAAAGAAGCGTTTGCACAAAAAAAATGGGCTTTTGTATCAGATTACGTGCGGTCGAAAGTCATGTTTGAATACGGCGGAATCTATATGGATACGGACATGGAGCTTAAACTTCCGCTTAATGAATTCCTGCGTGAACAGGCAGTTTGCGGATTTGAAGTGAAGGGCGTTCCCTATTCCGCATTTTGGATGGCGGAACCTCAGCACCAATTGGCGCGGGATTTTATGGATTATTATAATATTCAGGACGGTTTTGTGGAGCGCATCAATACCGATATTTTTTCTGAAATGCTGGAAGATATGTACGGTGCCGACCGTTATAGCGATACAATTCAGCATCTGAAATACGGTGTAACCCTTTATCCGTCGGTTTATTTTTCGCAGGATTTACCGAAAAATTATGTGAGTCACCATTTCAGCGGCTCGTGGTTTGGCGGTGATTCTGAAAACACCCATAAAAAAATGGTGAATGTTTACGGACTTTTAGAGCGGCTGGTGAATTATCCGGATGCCGCAAAAGCAGTGAAAAGTATTTTAGATGAACACAAAATTATCGACGTAAAAGATATTTTAGACCTGATTCCGCGGGAAAAAATTGAGGAATATTTAAGCAGTAAACAGTAGTCAGTAGTCAGTGGTCAGAAGAAAGAAGAAAGAAGTAAGGAGTAAGGAGTATGGAGTATGAAGTATGAAGTAAAAATAGAATTGAAGATAGAATCGTGGAAACAAAAAAGTTCTAAAGCCAATGTAAGCTTTAGAACTTTTTTGTGAAATTTTAAAGAAAAAAATTCCAGGTTATATTGAGGTTTTTTTTAATTCTGCCAAATTAAATTGTGAACTGCTAATCTTTCTTTTAGTTTAGTTCTGCCAGATTTTCGCCGTTGATACCGAAGATTTTTACGTCATCTGGCAAAATATGTTCGCGCAGATTCTGTAAAAATTTAGCGCTGCGTTTGCCGTATACTCCCGGATCAATAACGATAGCGGAAAGATTTTCGGTTTTGCAGATGTTGAAAATACTTTCAGTTTCTTTCGGACGGATAATTTGAAAACGGCGTTTGGTAAAATATTTACGAAGGCGCTGAAGCGGCTGTGTTTGGTTTTCTATAACAAGTATTTTGCTTTTCATAATGTGCTTTTCGAAGTCCACTCAAAAAGCGTTCCACATATTAAATAGCACATCTTAAGCAGTTTAAAAGCTAATAGAATTTTTCTATAACTGTTATAACAGCGCCGTGCTTGCTTAAAATTTAAGCAGTTTTTTAGCTGTTATTTAAGCATTTTTTCGGTTTAGATTTGCAATAAAAAAACACCTACATAGCTGTAAGTGTTTAATTTCCAATTATTGTGGCCCCACTTGGGCTCGAACCAAGGACTTGCTGATTATGAGTCAGCTACTCTAACCAGCTGAGTTATAGGGCCTAACTTTTTTCCGAAGAAATAGAAGTCTCAATTGGGTTTGCAAAAATAACGCTTTTTTGAAAAAATCAAAATTTATTTAGTCTTTTCCCTGACAAAGTTCTACCAAAATACCATTTGTAGATTTCGGATGCAGAAAAACTACAAGTTTATTATCAGCGCCATCTTTCGGTGTTTCGGAAATGAAAATAAAACCCAAGTTTTTCAAACGCGCGATTTCTGCTTCAATATCATCAACTCCAAAAGCGATGTGGTGAATTCCTTCGCCGCGTTTTTCAATAAATTTTGCGATGGGACTTTCGGGATTTGCAGCTTCCAAAAGTTCGATTTTGCTGTCGCCTAAATTATAAAACGAAGTCGTGACGCCTTCGCGCTCCACGGCCTCCTGCTTATAATTTTCTTTTCCGAGCAATTTCGTAAATAACTCGTCAGATTTTTCTAAAGATTTTACGGCGATACCGAGGTGTTCTATTTTCATTTATAGTTAGGTGATAGTTGTTAGGTGTTAGGTGCTGGGTGCTGGGTGCAAGGTTCAGGATATTAGAGTTTTGATATAAATATTAAAAAGTGAATCTTGCATCTTGTGTCTTGATTCTTGTATCTTGTGTCTTGACTCTTTACTCTTGTATCCTGCATCTTGAATCTTGTTTACCGCGCTGCCGCGTGAGGGCAAAGTGCATTGTTGGAGCTCTTTTTCGGCGGCGGCTCCGCCGCCGCCGAAAAAAGCGACTGCACGCAGACCGACCTTTTTTTTGCTTTGGCAAAAAGCGCCGGCAAAAAAGGGCACGCCCAAATAATTCAAACAAAAATAGTAAATTTGCCCCATGAACGAAAGCAACCGACAAAGAAAAGTCGCACAGATTATACAGGAAGATTTTGCTGAATTTTTCCGCAAACAGGCTTCGGAAAGCAAACAGAATTTTTTGATCAGCGTCTCGGACGTGAAAGTTACCGCGGACCTGAGCATTGCCAAAATTTATTTGAGCATTTTCCCGGCGGAATTCCGTGCGGCGATTATGAAAGAAATCAACGAAAATAAGGCGCATTACCGTAATTTTTTAGGTCAAAAAATGGGTAAACAGGTGCGTATCATTCCGGAGCTGAATTTTTATCTGGACACGACTTTGGACGACGTGGAAAAAATTGAAAAAGAATTGAAAGGCCTGGGCGACAACCCGGTGCTGTAATCTGTTTTTAAATTTTTTTCTTTGAGAAACACCTCATTTTATATCGCAAGCCGCTATCTTTTGGCGAAAAAAGGCAGTACCGCAGTCACTTTTATTACGTGGCTCGCCGCGGTGGCCATGCTGGTTGCCGTAGCCGCGATGTTTATTATTATTTCGGTTTTTTCGGGGCTTGAAGATTTAAACCAGGATCTGATCGCAAATCTGCACTCCGACCTGACAATAAAAAACACGAAGGGCAAAACACTTTCGGATATCGATAAAGCCACAAAAATTCTGGCTAAAAACAAGGAAATTGCGCATTTTTCTAAAGTCATTGAAGAGAAAGCCTACGTGCGCTACCGCGAAAACGGTGATATTGCAAACTTGCGCGGCGTAGATTCGGCGTACATTTTCGTAAACCCGATCAACGAAAACATTTTTTACGGCACCTACCCGAGTTTTAAATATTCCAACGAAGTGCTGATGGAAAATAAGCTGGATAACCGTCTGACAATTCCTATTGGTGAAGGTTCGGAATACGCCACGGTGCTGATGCCGAAACCCGGAACCGGAATTATCAGCAAAGAAGAAGATATTTTTACGAAACGCGAAATTTTTGTATCCGGTGTTTTTCCCGGAAATGATCAGCTGGACAATACCATTATTTCACCGCTGGAGTTGGTTCAGCAACTGCTGAACCTGCCGAAAAATGCAGCTTACGAAATCGTAATAAAGCTTCACAATCCGGAAAAAGCAGATGACGTAAAAGCAGAACTTGCGCAATTGCTTGGCGGTAAATACGACATTAAAACAAAAAAAGAGGAAAACGCGGCGTTCTGGAAAATGATTAATACCGAAAAACTCTTTATTTACCTCATTTTCATGCTCGTGATTTTCATCACGACTTTCAACCTCGCGGGCGCAATCATCATTTTGCAGCTTGATAAAAAAGAACAGGCAAAATCGCTGCTTTCGTTGGGAATGAATTTAAAATCGCTGCGAAACATTTACTTTTATACGGGAATCCTGATTGTATTTTTCGGAATTGTTTGCGGCTTATTAGTTGGGACAGCTGTTTGTTATCTGCAGATCAATACCGGAATTTTCAAAGCTGGCTCGAATACTGATTTGGCTTTTCCCGTGCGCGTAACTTTTCTGAATTACGTCATCGTGAGTGCAACAGCCGGAGTTTTCGGTGTCGCGATTGCAAGAATTTTTTCTAAGGTCAATAAAAGACATTTCAAGCTGAACTAAAAAATTTTTTACCTTCTTAATAAGCATTTTTTTCGTTTTTAAACGTGAAAAAAAGTCCCGTTTACCACCGAAAAAATTTCAATTAAATTTCACCAAATCCGGCGGAATTTATTTTTTTAAGTAACTTTGACCTTCAAAAATTTCTAAAAATATGAAAAAATACTCTACTTTTTTGCTCAGTTTTCTATTTTCTTTGAGTTTCGCGCAAGCGCCCGCCAGCTATTACGACGGCACGGAAGGTTTGACCGGCTACGCACTGAAAACAAAACTCAGCACCATTATTTCCAATGGCGCGCTCGACCTCGGTTACGGCGGTTTATGGACAACTTACGCAACGTCCGATGTAGATAAATACTACGAAAACGACGGTACTTTGCTTGATATGTATTCTGAAAAACCTGTTGCTGCGGACGCTTATAACTTCAGCATCGGGTCTTCCAATGACGGTGGCGACCAATGCGGTTCTGCGAACCAAAACAGAGAAGGTTTTTGTTACAACCGCGAACATTCTTTGCCGAAAAGTTATTTCGGTGGACAAATCGCGCCGATGGCAAATGACGCGCATTTCGTGGTTCCCTCCGATTATTATGTAAACAGCCAGCGTGGAAATTATCCTTACGGCGAAACTATTGCGCCCGTTTGGGTTTCCACCAACGGAAGTGAGATTGGACCGTCAAATTTTCCGGGTTACAGCGGTACCATTTTCGAACCGATTGATGAATTCAAAGGTGATTTTGCGAGAATGCATTTATATTTTGTAACGCGTTATGAAAGCAAACTCACGTCGTTCAGCGATTTCCAGAGCGACCAAAATCCGCTTGACGGAACAACAGACCGCGGCTACAAACAGTGGTACATCAATTTAATGTTGAAATGGGCGGCGCAGGACCCGGTTTCGCAAAAGGAAATCGACCGAAATAATGCGATTTACGCTAGACAGCAAAACCGTAATCCTTTTATCGATCATCCGGAATGGATCAGCATGATTTGGAAATCTACCCTTTCCAGCAGTGAAGTTTTGGCGACTAAAAAATCAATTTCCATTTATCCGAATCCGGTAAAAAACGGCGAAATTCATTTGTCCGGACTTGGATTAAATGAGATTTCTGCAGTTGAAATTTACTCAATGGACGGAAAGTTAATCCAGACTGTGGAGCAAAACTTTAAAAATTCGGGAACTGTTTTGCTGAAAAACAGAACCAAAGGTTTATATATTTTAAAAGCCGGTTCTCAAAGTTTAAAATTCATCGTGCAGTAATTTTAGAAAAACTTGCCGTTAAAGCAGTTAATTTTTAAAATTTGAGTGAAGCAAAAACACTTTTAGAAAATCAAAAAGACTGGCATTTTGCCGGTCTTTTTTTATTATTTTTGAACGATGGAGGAACAGGTAAAATTCGGGCTGATGGGAAGAAATATTTCCTACTCGTTTTCAAAAAAATATTTTGAACAGAAATTTTCCGAGCTAAAACTGCCAAATTTTTCATATTCTATTTTTGATTTGCAAAATATTTCGGAAGTTGAAGAAATCTTTAAAACCGAAAATCTGCGCGGTTTTAATGTCACGATTCCTTTTAAAGAGCAAATAATTCCGTTTTTGGATGAATTAAGTGACGAAGCGGAAAAAATCGGCGCTGTAAATACGGTTTTATTTAAGAACGGAAAAAAAATCGGTTATAACACCGACGCTTTTGGTTTTGAAGACACTTTGCTTTTGCACAAAAATTCAACACAAAAATCGGCGCTGGTGCTAGGAAATGGTGGCGCCGCAAAAGCCGTAAAATACGTTTTGGAAAAACACCAAATTCCGTATCAAACTGTTTTCCGGAACGGAAAGATAAACTTCGAAAATCTGCCAAAAGAGGCGGTAAAAAATAATTTAATTATCGTGCAATGTACACCGGTGGGCACGTTTCCGAACGTTTCAGATTCCGTGGATTTTCCTTTTGAAAACCTTTCCGCGGAGCATCTGGTCATCGACCTTATTTATAATCCCGCAGAAACCGAATTTTTGAAAAAAGCTGCGGCGCAGAAAGCTGCAACGGTAAATGGTGAAAATATGCTGAAAATGCAAGCAGAAAAAGCCTGGGAAATTTGGAACATTTAAAAAAATTAGGTTAATTTAGTGCACAGTTTGCCAAGCTTGCGGCAACTTCAACAAAAAAAACAGTTTGCTATGATTACAGAAGATTCTCTTTCTGACAAACCCGGAAAAGAAACGCCGGTTGACCAATTTTTAACGGAAACAACTTCCGAACAAACTTCCGGAAACGAAACTGAAGTTACTGCTGAAAGCACTTCAGAAGAAAATTCTGCGGCACAAACAGCCGACTTTCCTGAAAATTCCGAAGTTCAAAATGAAGAAAATTCAGTTTTAAGTTCCGAAAATTCTGCTGATGATGTGAATGTTTCGGAAAATGAGGAAAATTTGCCAAATAACGAGGAAATTTCTGAGCAAACAGCAATTGAAAATTCTGAAGAAGCCGAAACTGATTTAGCAGAAATTATGGCCGAAGAGCCGGAAATAACTGCGGAAGTTCAGGAAAAAACAAAAGAGCCGGAAGATAAAATGAGTTTTGCGAATCTGTCTTTAGCTGAAGTTTTAGCAGAGATGGAAAGCATTACAAAAATGGACGACGGCGCCGCGCATTACCGAAAATTTAACCAGCTGAAAGAAGAAGCAAACCAAAGAATTCTGGAGGAAAACAACAGTCTGAAAGCAGATTTCGTGGCGGAAGGAAATCCGGAAGAACTTTTCACAGCACACAATGCTTCACAGGGAAAACTTTCTGCTATTCTGCACAGTTTCCGCGAGAAAACAGACAAGTATCATCAGCAACAGGAGCAAAACCAAAGTGCAAATCTGGAGCATCGCCAAAATATCATTGACAAGCTTAAAAATCTTTATACCAACACCGAACCCGGAACCAACCTTTTTAAAGCAATCCGCGAGATAAAAGATGAATGGAAAAACGCCGGACAAGTTGCCAAATCGGAATTTAAGCTTCTGAATAACAACTATTTCCACCATTTAAACCAATTCTATCAAATGCTTGATATGAATAAGGAATATATGGAACAGGAATTTGCGCATAATCTGGAAAAACGCACCCATATTATTGAACGTGCTAAGGAACTTCTTACAGAACCTTCGGTTCAGAAAGCACTAAATGAGCTGCAATACCTTCACAAATTGTGGAAAGAAGAAGCAGAACCGGTTGCGGAAGAATTCCGTGAAAAAACCTGGGATGAATTTAAGGAACTTTCGAATAAAATTCATGACCGGAAATCTGAACTTAATGAGCAGCTTGAAAAAGAACTGAATGAAAATTTGGCCAGAAAGAACGAAATAATTGAAGAACTAAAAAAACTGGTTACTCCGGGAAAAGAAGTGAACCACAGTTACTGGCAAAACGCGATTAACAAAGTGGAAGAACTGCGTACGGAATTTTTGCGTTTGGGCAACGTTCCGCGAAAATTTTCGAACCAAAACTGGAATGATTTCAAACAAAATCTGCGAAGCTTCAACGTCAGCAAAAATGAGTTTTATAAAGGCTTAAAAAATTCTCAGCAAACCAATCTGGATGAAAAACTGAAATTAATCCAAACCGCAAAGGACAATATGCTGAGCGAAGACTGGGAAATTGCGGTTCCGCTTTATAAAAAACTGCAGGACGACTGGAAAAAAATCGGACATGTACCACGCAGCATGACCAACAAAGTTTGGGACGATTTTCGCGAAGCGTGTAACGTATTTTTCAGCAATTACCGCGAGAAGAACAATACCGCGGGTGATAACTGGAAAGAAAATTTCAAAAATAAAAAGCAACTTCTGGAGGAATTAAAAGCGATTGGAAATGAAGAAGGAAGCATTGAAAAAATTGAACAGATAAAAAACAGCTGGAATAATATCGGCAAAGTTCCGCGCGAGAAGATAAACATCAATACCGAGTTTAATAAAACGCTTCGCGAAAAACTGAAACTGAACCAAATCCATGAATACGACCTGAAAGAAGAAGGTTTAAGTGAAAATCAGCTGACCGATAAAGCAAGAAAAATTAAAAATCAAATTGCAGATTTGGAAGCTGAAGTGGTAAAAATGGAAAATAATTTAGGTTTTTTCAGCAATTCTTCACGCGAAAATCCGTTGCTAAAAGATACCTATGCAAAAATCGATGAGAAAAAATCTCAGATTGAAACCATGAAAAAAAGCCTGCACAATATCGTCGCCGGCGAAAACTTTTAAAAAATGCTAAAAAACTTATTTTTAATCTTTCTTTTTTTTATAGCGTCTAATTTCAACGCGCAGGAAAAAGTGGATATGATTTCCGTTCCCGGACCAATAGATTTACATGGAACAGAATTTTTTCTGTCCTGGAGTAAGCAGGCGTCTAAAACTTTAGTTCGCCAACAGTACCTGCCGCGTGAGGAAAAAATTGAAAACTTCACACAGTTGCTAGACATTTCTTATTTTAACAAGGAAATTGATATTGAACAGGCTGTTCGCCAAAAAGTAGAACAGATACAGGCTCGAGAAAAGACTGATAAACTTGCTAAAGTAAATGTTTCGCAAAATAAAGACGGAACAGAGTTTGTCGTAGATTATTTTATTTCGGAAACCCCTGCGGAAGGTGAACCATTTGTGGATTATGTCGTGGACCGGTTCGTAACCATTGAACATGGTTCAGGAAATACATTTTTAATATTTTCTTACGTGAAACGTGCTTATAATAACATCAAATGGGAAGCGCGCGCGATGGCAAAAATGCGGGATGAAATCCTCATTAATGTAGTGGATTACAAGATTCCTACAATCAGGCTGAAAAATATTAAATAAAATTCAACACCCTAATTTGGGTGTTTTTTCATACCATGGACCATGAATTTTACATGCAGCGCTGCCTGGATCTGGCGTACAAAGCACTCGGAAAAACTTATCCGAACCCGATTGTAGGCTGCGTTATTGTTCATAAAGGCGAAATTATCGGTGAAGGATTTCACGAAAAAGCAGGTGAAAACCACGCTGAAATTAACGCCATTAAATCGGTAAGAAATCCTGAATTGCTGAAAGAATCAACAATTTACGTTTCGCTGGAGCCGTGTTCACATTTTGGTAAAACACCGCCGTGCGCAAATAAAATTGTGGAAATCGGTTTTAAAAAGGTGGTTATCGGCTGTCTGGACTCCAATAAAGCCGTGAACGGAAAAGGTAAAAAAATAATCGAAGACGCAGGTATTGAAGTTATTTCGGGCATTTTGGAGCAAAAATGTAAGATTGCCAACAAGCGCTTTTTTACCTTTCAGGAGAAAAAAAGACCCTTCATTGTGCTGAAATGGGCGGAATCCGGTGATGGTTTTCTAGACCAAAATCGGCAGCCGACACAAATTGGAAATTCTTTGACGAAGCAATTTGTACATTTGCTTAGAAGTCAGGAAGAAGCAATCTTGGTAGGTACAAAAACAGCTTTAACAGACGACCCAAGTTTAACTACACGAGAAGTCGAAGGAAGAAATCCAGTTCGGATTCTCGTCGACCTTGATTTAAAAGTTCAGGGAAACTTCAAAATATTTAATGGTGAAGCCAAAACCATCGTTTTCAATACAAAAAAAAATTCCGTGCTAAATGACCTGATTTTTGTAAAAATCAACCGCGAAAATGTGGCGGAAGAAATGCTGAAGCATTTATATGAACTGCAAATTCAGTCTGTTCTAGTTGAAGGTGGCGCATTTACTTTGCAGCAATTCATCAACAATAATCTTTGGGATGAAGCAATCATCATTAAGAATGAAAACCTGCTTTTAGAAAATGGAACAAAAGCGTCAATACTTTCGGCAAAACCGGAAAAAGTGCTTAAAATGCGGCAGAATTTTGTAGAATTTTACCAAAATTTTTAAGCGTGGAGTTTTCATTTGAAACGATAAAAGCGCCGGTAGAAAATATTTTTTTCCGGGGAAAAGGGAGCAAATTTATCGGTTTTGCTTTTCCTGTCCGTAATGATGCTGAAATAAAGGACGCGTTGCAGCAGATAAAAGAAATCCATCCAAAAGCTACGCATCATTGTTACGCTTTTCGCCTGGGCATTAACGGTGAAAATTACAGGGCTAATGACGATGGCGAACCTTCCGGCAGTGCGGGTTTACCAATTTACAACCAATTGCTAGCGCATAATCTTACTAATACTTTGGTAATTGTTGTTCGGTATTACGGCGGAACGAAACTGGGTGTTTCAGGTTTGGTTCGGGCTTATAAAGAGTCGGCGAGAGCAGCTTTGGCAGAAGCAGAAATCATTACCGAAGAACTGCAAAGCGGAATTGAAATTTCGTTTGACTTTTCACAACAGAACGTGATTTTCACCTTGCTGAATAAATTTAACGCTAAAATCCAGGATTTTATAACTGAAGAAAAATGCACAATTAAGGCGGTAATAAAATCGGCTGAAAAAGAAAGCATCTCAAACCAACTGGCTGAGATGCAAAATATTTCTTTTAAGTTTTTGGATTAATCCCTTCGTCCCATCAGCATTGAAGCCCAATAAAGAAGCTGTGCCAATGACCCTAATGCTGCTACCACGTAGGTTCTTGCTGCCCAGGTTAATGAATCTTTCACGCCAACATATTCTTCGCTTGTCACGGTACCGGTATTTTTTAACCAAACCATCGCGCGTTTACTTGCGTCATATTCCACCGGTAAAGTTACGAAGGCGAAAAGCGTTGTCACCGCAAATAATGCCACACCGATTGCTAAAACTGTGGTATTTCCGTTTGGATTTTCAATGGTTCGCGTTGCGCCCATTAAAACGATACCTGCGATTAAAACAAACTGCATCAAATTGGAACTAATGTTTACCATCGGAACCAGTTTCGAACGAAGTTGCAACATCGAATATCCTACTGCGTGCTGCACAGCGTGTCCACATTCGTGAGCTGCAACTGCGGCAGCAGCTGCATTTCTCTGCATATAAACACCTTCAGATAAATTTACCGTTTTGTCTGCCGGATTGTAATGGTCGGTTAACTGCCCCGGAACTGAAATCACTCGTACATCATTGATATTATTGTCCCGCAACATTTTTTCGGCTATTTCTTTGCCTGATAAACCATTGCGCAAGTGGACTTGTGAATAGTGTTGGAATTTAGATTTCAACCGCGCCGACACTAACCAACTCACCAACATTGAAATCCCAATAATTAAATAATACCCTGTCATTCTTTCTATTTTTTCTGATTTTATAAATTCTTAGATAATAATAAAAAACGTGCCAAAATTTTGATTTTGCACTGAATCATTTATCTTTGTTTTTTCCAAATTGAACCTGATGTCTGTAGTTACAATTTTTGAAGTGAAAACTCAAAATGATTTAAAAAAATTCATCGAATTTCCGATGAATCTGTACAAAAATAATAAAAATTACGTTCCGCCTCTCATCAAAGATGAAGAAAACATCTGGAGCCCGAAAGAAAACGCAGCACTTAAATTTTCGGAGTTCAAAAGATACCTCGCGCTGAAGGATAACAAAGTTGTAGGTCGTATCGCGGTGCTTATTAACTACAAAGAAGTTGAAGACCTGGGACACAGGAAAGTACGTTTTGGCTGGCTGGATTTCATCGATGATTTGGAAGTTTCAAAATCACTAATGAACAAAGCGGTTGAGTTCGCCAAAGAAAAAGAAATGCAGATGATTGAAGGTCCTATGGGTTTCACCAATCTGGACAAAGCCGGAATGCTGACGATGGGTTTTGAAAAACTCGCCACAATGATCGGGCTTTACAATTTTCCGTACTATCCGGAACATTTAGAAAAATTAGGTTTAAAGAAGGAAAAAGAATGGGTGGAATATGAACTTCAATTTCCCGAAGTTCTTTCAGATAAAATCCAAAAATTTAGTGATTTAATCGCCGAAAAATATAAATTAAGCGTTCTGGAGTTTAAAAACAAACAGGAAATTTTACCCTATGTTTTCCCGATGTTTAAATTATTAGACCAAACGTATAAGTCGCTTTCGACATATACACCGATCACCGACGAACAAATTCAAACTTACAAAGACAAATATTTTAATTTTATCGATAAGGATTATATTGTGTGTATCATTGATGAAAATAAGGAATTGGTTTCTTTCGCCATCACCATGCCGTCGTACTCCCTTGCGTTGCAAAAAGCGAAAGGTAAACTTTTACCTTTTGGCTGGTATCACTTCCTCCAGGCCGGTAAAAAAAATCTGCGCGCCAATTTCTACCTGATTGGTATTCATCCGGATTACCAAAGACGCGGTGTAACATCGCTTATCTTTAAAGAAATCTGGAAAAATTTCAGCAAAAAAGGGGTAAAATTACTCGAAACAAATCCGGAACTGGAAGAAAACAAAAGCGTACAGGTGCTTTGGCAGGACTATAATCCGGTGAACCACAAACGCCGCCGGACTTACGCGATGGACATCACCCCACAAACTCAACTTTTCCGATGAAAAAGCAGCTGTATTTTTACGTCATGATGATTATCGCTTTTATCGTTTACAACCAGTTTTTTCAGGTTGAAGACGAAAAGACCAACGCAATCATCAATATTCTGTTTGCCAGCTTTTTATTTCTGTACATCGGCTATCTGGCCTACGAAGTTCTTAAAAGACTGAAAAATATCAGGAAAAAGTAAAACATAGTTTTGATGGATATAATTTTTTCTATTATACAATATTGCGTAAATTTGCACAAGTAA
Organism: Kaistella treverensis; assembly: GCF_900114045.1. Classification (GTDB taxonomy): domain Bacteria; phylum Bacteroidota; class Bacteroidia; order Flavobacteriales; family Weeksellaceae; genus Kaistella; species Kaistella treverensis. The sequence goes on along the minus strand of NZ_FORQ01000001.1, from coordinate 116,907 downwards.
AAATATGTCTAATGAATGTTCCCGCTGATTATATCCCGATTTTTATTCAGATTGCTGTTGGTGCAGGTTTCGTTTTACTCTCCATATTAGGAACCCATTTTTTAGGACCCCGCCAGAAAGCGGGTGACACCAAGAAAAATGAAAGTTTTGAATGTGGTGTTGATGTAGAAGGAAACGCCCGTACACCATTCTCTGTTAAGTATTTTCTTACCGCTATTTTATTCGTGCTGTTTGATATAGAAATTGTATTTTTCTATCCTTACGCTGTAAACCTCCGCGAATTTGGTGTGGAAGGATTTTTAGCAGTTCTCACTTTTATCTCAATATTCTTCCTGGCGTTTATTTACGTTTGGAAACGCGGTGCATTGGATTGGGACAAATAGTTTAACAATTTTAAGAAAACAAAATGTCAGAAAATAATAAACCAGTAATCCGGATGGACGCGGAAGCGCCGGAAGGTTACGAAGGCGAAGGTTTTTTCGCCACCAATCTCAGCAGTGTCATCGGTATGGCGCGTAAATTTTCTTTATGGCCTTTACCTTTCGCTACTTCATGTTGCGGTATTGAATTTATGGCAACCTTAAATCCAACTTTCGATGCTTCTCGTTTCGGAATGGAAAGAAACTCATTCTCACCACGCCAGGCAGATATGCTGATGGTGTGCGGTACCATTGCTAAAAAATTGGGTCCTGTCTTAAAACAGGTTTACACGCAGATGGCAGAACCAAAATGGGTAGTCGCAGTTGGAGCTTGTGCTTCCAGTGGCGGTATTTTCGATAGCTACTCTGTTTTACAGGGAATCGATAAAATTATTCCTGTTGACGTATATGTACCTGGATGCCCACCGCGCCCGGAACAGATTATCGAGGGAGTAATGCAGGTTCAGGCACTGTGCGAAAGCGAAAGCATCCGCAGAAGAGATATGCCGGAATACAGAAAATTGTTGGAATCTTACGACATAAATTAAAGGAATGACAAACGAATTTGTGCTCGAAGCGATTACCAGAGAATTTCCCGAATCGCTGATTTCTTACGCTACACCTTACGATTTTTTAACTTTAGAAATTAAGAAAGAAGACATCAAAAAAGTGATTCATCACCTTCGAGATTCTTCGCTTCAAATTGACTTTCTTACCGATATTACCGGCATTCATTACCCGGAAATTCCCGAAAAAGAAATCGGTGTTATTTACCATTTACATAATATGAGAACGAATTTCAGAATTCGTTTGAAAGCTTTTATGCCCCGTGAAAACGCGGAAGTAGATACATTAACCGATCTTTATGCTGGCGCGAACTGGATGGAACGCGAAACTTTCGAATTTTTCGGAATTAAATTTAAAGGTCATCCGGATTTACGTGTAATCCTTAATGTAGAAGACATGGATTATCACCCGATGTTGAAAGAATATCGCCTGGAAGACGGCACCAGAACGGATAAGGATGATAAAATGTTCGGCCGTTAATTAATTTAATGCTTAAGAAATAAGCTTAAGCCATTTTTTATTATGAAAGATAACGCACTCTCTAATATACTCAGTCAGCAAGAATCCAGCGATCATATCGACGGACAGCTTTACACCCTGAACCTTGGTCCTACGCACCCGGCGACACACGGTATTTTCCAGAATGTTCTGACCATGGATGGTGAGAAAATTCTGCATTCCGAGCAAACAATCGGATACATTCACCGTGCTTTTGAGAAAATTTCAGAAAGACGCAGTTTCACTCAAATCACTACGCTTACAGACCGTATGAACTACTGTTCAGCGCCCATCAACAATATGGGTTGGCACATGACGGTAGAAAAACTCATCGGTATTGAAATGCCAAAACGCGTAGATTATATGCGTGTGATTATGATGGAGCTTGCAAGAATTTCCGATCACCTGATCTGTAACGGTGTTATCGCAATGGATGCAGGTGCAATTACAGGATTAACCTATCTTTTCCAGGAAAGAGAGAAGATTTATAATATGTACGAAGAAGTTTGTGGCGCCAGATTAACCACAAACATGGGAAGAATCGGCGGTTTCGAAAGAGACTTCACACCGAAGTTTCATGAATTCCTTCAGGATTGGTTAAAGAAATTCCCGAAAATTTTCAGTGAATTCTGTGCTTTGAATGAAAGAAACAGAATTTTCATGGACCGGACCATTAAAGCCGGACCAATTTCTGCAGAACGCGCTTTAAGCTACGGTTTTACAGGACCAAACTTGCGTGCGACCGGCGTTGATTATGACGTGCGCGTTGCTGATCCCTACTCTTCTTATCAGGATTTCGATTTTATAATTCCGGTCGGAACTTCCGGTGATACGTATGATCGATTTATGGTGCGTCAGCAGGAAGTTTGGGAAAGTTTGAAGATTATCGAACAGGCTTACAAAAATTTACCGGACGGTCCGTTCCACGCAGATGTACCGGAATTTTATTTACCGGAAAAAGCAGACGTTTACACTAAAATGGAAGCATTGATTTACCATTTCAAAATCGTGATGGGCGAAACAGATGTTCCAAAAGGTGAGGTATATCATGCCGTAGAAGGCGGAAATGGCGAATTAGGTTTCTATCTTGTAAGCGATGGCGGACGAAGCCCGTACAGACTGCATTTTAGAAGACCGTGTTTTATTTATTACCAGGCTTATCCGGAAATGATCAAAGGCGGACCGATATCAGACGCGATTGTAACGATGTGTAGTATGAATGTAATTGCCGGCGAACTGGACGCATAAAAATTTAAAAAAATACCGGCTTTAAAGGCCAAATTTTTTAAATATCATTTTTTAGACAGTTTAAAAAAAATTAGAATTCAGGAAAATATGCCGTTTTAGCCGGTAAAAAACAAAGTATAAAGTAAGATTCAGCCTGCTGAAACTTAGAATATAAAATATATAAAGTGAGCGAAAATATAGCTTTTCAACCTGAAACATTAGCTCAGGTTCAAAAAATAACCGAGCGATATCCTGCACAGCACAGAAAGTCCGCATTGATTCCGGTGTTGCATTTAGCACAGAAAGAATTCGGTGGCTGGCTTCAGGTTCCTGTGATGGATTATGTGGCTGAACTTTTAGAAATTCAACCCATTGAAGTATATGAAGTGGCGACATTTTACAGCATGTTCAACATGAAACCTGTGGGTAAATATGTTTTGGAAGTTTGCCAAACCGGACCGTGTATGCTGAACGGCAGCGATGAAATCATCCGCCACATCAAAGAAACGCTTCATATTGAAAACGGTGAAACCACAGCAGACGGTTTATTCACGCTGAAAACGGCGGAATGTCTTGGCGCCTGCGGTTATGCACCGATGATGCAGCTCGGCAAATTTTATCACGAACATTTAACGAAAGAAAAAGTAGACGAAATCCTGGAGCTATGCAGACAGGGCGCGCTTGCTTTGGATTAATTTATAAAACTGATGAGTAAAAAACTTTTACTTAAGCACGCACATGTAGAAGGCATCCGCACTTTCGATGTTTACCGTAAACACGGTGGCTACGAATCTGTGGAAAAAGCGCTGAAAATGGAACCAGACGCGATCACCGAAGAGGTGAAAACTTCCGGTTTAAGAGGACGTGGCGGCGCAGGTTTCCCAACCGGTTTGAAATGGAGCTTTTTGGCAAAACCCGAAGGCGTACCAAGATATTTAGTTGTAAATGCTGATGAATCTGAACCGGGAACTTTCAAAGACAGGTATTTGATGGAATATATTCCGCATTCACTGATCGAAGGAATGATTGTTTCTTCTTACGCTTTGGGTGCAAACACCGCGTACATCTACATTCGTGGTGAATATTCCTGGATTCCGGACATTCTGGAAGCTGCGATTGAAGAAGCAAAAGCCGCTGGATTTTTAGGAAATAACATCCAGGGAACCGGATATAATTTAGAAATTTATGTTCACCGTGGCGCCGGCGCCTACATTTGTGGTGAAGAAACCGCACTTTTGGAATCGTTGGAAGGCAAGCGTGGAAACCCGCGTCTGAAACCACCATTCCCGGCTGTTAAAGGACTTTGGGCCTGCCCGACCGTGGTGAATAACGTAGAAACCATTGCCGCAGTTGTACCAGTCATTAATTTGGGTGGAGCTGAATATGCTAAAATTGGTGTCGGAAGATCTACCGGAACGAAATTGATTTCTGCGTGTGGAAACATCAATAAACCCGGAGTTTACGAAATAGATATGACCATCACTGTGGAAGAATTTATTTATTCTGATGAATATTGTGGTGGAATCCCTAACGGTAAAAGACTGAAAGCCTGTATTCCGGGTGGAAGTTCAGTGCCGATTGTTCCTGCAAATTTATTGCTGAGAACAATTAATGGCGAGCCGCGCTATATGAATTACGAATCTTTGGCTGAAGGTGGTTTTGCAACCGGAACCATGATGGGTTCAGGCGGATTTATCGTTTTAGACGAAGACCAGTCCGTAGTGAAACATACGATGTCTCTTTCGCATTTCTACGCACACGAAAGTTGCGGCCAATGTACGCCATGTCGTGAAGGAACGCCGTGGATGTTCAAAATTTTAAAGAAAATTGCGAGCGGTCAGGGAACAAGAAATGATATTGATTTGCTTTGGGACGTACAGCGAAAAATTGAAGGAAACACGATTTGTCCGCTTGGTGACGCTGCGGCGTGGCCTGTGGCAGCAGCAATCCGTCATTTCCGTGATGAATTCGAATGGTATATCGATAATCCGGACGCATTAACCGGAAATTACGGAATAGGAAATTACGACGTGCCAATCCCGATGCCGGAAAAAGCAGACGTTAATTCATAAATGAAAATAAGTTTTAACTAAAAAGAAAAAAAAAGCACGTTTTAGCCCGGAATTTTTATTAAAGGAAAACTTTAATGATATCTTAAATTTTTTCGGTGTTAAAACAGGTAATTTTTCAGTTTTACTAAAAGCAAAAAAAACAATGAAATAGCAGGCAGAATTTAAAAGATTCTGTTTTGGAAAAGGTTAAAATTTAACCGTGGTGTAAGACAACCAAAAGTTTAATTAAAAGACAAATGCTTAAAGCTTTAGGCTGAAAGCTGACCTATATGAGCGAAGAAATAAAAAAATTTAAAATTACCATCGACGGCCAGACCACAGAGGTTTTGCCGGGTACTTCGATTCTGGAAGCAGCACGACAAATCGGTGGAAAATCTGTACCGCCTGCAATGTGTTATTACAAACCGCTGGAAAACAGTGGCGGACGATGCAGAACGTGTTTGGTAGAAGTTTCTAAAGGTTCTGAAGCAGATTCGCGCCCCATGCCGAAACTGGTAGCAAGCTGCCGAACTTCCGTAATGGACGGTATGGAAGTGAAAAACATTACCTCGGAAAAAACTCAGGAAGCCCGCCACGCGGTGACTGAATTTTTATTGATTAACCACCCGCTGGATTGCCCGATTTGCGACCAGGCAGGTGAATGTCATTTGCAGGATTTAAGTTACGAACACGGTGTAGAGGCAACAAGAACCGAATTTGAAAGAAGAACTTTCGAACCGGAAGATATCGGTCCGTACATCAAACTTAACATGAACCGCTGTATTTTGTGCGCGCGTTGTGTTTTGGTAGCCAATCAGCTGACCGACAACCGTGAGCACGGAATTTTATTCCGCGGTGAACATGCAGAGATTTCAACCAATTTAAATAAAGCTTTAGAAAGCGATTTCATCGGAAACGTTATTGATGTTTGCCCTGTTGGAGCTTTAACCGACAGAACTGCGCGTTTTGCAAGTAGAGTTTGGTTTACAAAACCAATGAACGCATCTTGTGAATGTGACAAATGCGCCGGAAAAGCTGTTCTTTGGATGAAAGGTGAAGAAATTATCCGCGTTACCGCAAGAAAAGATCAGTATGATGAAGTTCAGGACTGGATCTGTAACGAATGCAGATTCCACAAAAAAGATGTGAAGAGATGGAATATTGAAGGTCCAAGACATATCGACAGACATTCGGTAATCTCTCTGAACCATTATCAAAAACCTAAAAACATGATTAATCTTTTGGACAACGCCGATGCCAAAGAAATCAGTGAAAAAGACGAAAAATAAGCATGGATTTACTTACATTTAAAATTATACTGGTTGTCAGCCTTTTTGCCGTGTCCTTGGGCGTAGCAGCCTATTCCACATGGGGAGAGCGAAAAGTTGCGGCAATTTTGCAGGACCGTATCGGGCCGAACAGAGCCGGACCTTTCGGAATTCTGCAGCCTTTAGCAGATGGTGGAAAACTTTTTTTCAAAGAAGGTTTTGTACCACAGGGCGCTGACCGTGTTCTATTTTACGTTGGTCCTGCGATTACCATGTTTATTTCCCTCATTACCGGAGCGGTGATTCCATGGGGAAAATCTTTTAATATCGGCGGAAATTCTTTTGACATCCAGGTTGCGAATATTGACGTAGGCGTTTTGTATTTGATCGGAATGGTTTCCATTGGAGTTTACGGAATGATGATTGGTGGCTGGGCTTCGAATAATAAATATTCGTTAATTGGAGCAATTCGTGCATCCTCGCAGATGATTTCTTATGAACTCGCGATGGGGCTTTCACTTCTTTCTATCATTTTAATGGCTGGAAGTCTTGATTTAAATATAATCACAGGTACACAGGGAACAGGAAAAATCTGGGGTTTTATTCCAGCTGACGGAATGAACTGGAATATTTTTTACCAACCTTTGGCATTTATTATATTTTTCGTCGCTGCAATGGCAGAAACCAACCGTCATCCTTTCGATTTACCAGAGTGTGAATCAGAACTTGTAAACGGTTATATGACTGAATATTCTTCAATGAACTTTGGCCAATATATGTTTGGTGAATATGTAAATATGTTCATTTCCAATGCCTTGATCGTAACCTTGTTTTTTGGTGGATTTAATTATCCCGGAATCAACTGGGTTGGTGAAAACTGGGGAGAAAATATTGCCGGTGTTTTGAGTATTTTTGCGATGTTATTCAAAGTTATCATCGGTATTCTGATCTTTATGTGGATTCGCTGGACGATTCCAAGATTCCGATATGACCAACTGATGCACCTGGGCTGGAAAACATTAATTCCGCTTGCATTAGCCAATTTAGTTATTACAGCTGCTGTAATTGTATTTTTTACAAATTAAAAAGAAGTTTTATTTCCAACTTTTCGTTGAGTTAAAACCTACAATATGAAATTGACAAACAGATCGAAAGTAGTCTCGAACAAAGAGATGACTTTCATGGAAAAATTATACCTCCCGGAAATCCTGAAGGGAATGGCAATTACGATGCGCCACGCATTGGCAGGGCCAAAAGGAAAAGTATTCTCTTATCCGGAACAGGAAAAACCGAGAACAAAATTCTGGCGTGGACTGCACGTTTTGAAACGTGATGAAGAAGGTCGTGAAAGATGTACTGCCTGCGGACTTTGTGCCGTAGTTTGCCCAGCAGAGGCTATTACAATGACCAGTGCCGAACGTACACGCGACGAGAAACACCTCTACCGTGAAGAAAAATATGCTTCAGTATATGAAATCAATATGTTGAGATGTATTTTCTGTGGTTTGTGTGAAGAAGCTTGCCCTAAGTCTGCCATTTATCTAACAGACCGTTTGGTAGATGTTGAAACCAACCGCGGAAGCTTTGTTTACGGAAAAGACAAACTGGTTGAAAAAATCAACGAAAGAGTTGACATCACCGCGCGCCAAAGCGAATTGCAAAAGAAAACAGTTAAGTAATATGGAGCAGATTATCTTTTTCGTTGTTGCCCTGTTGGCCATTACGAGCGGCTTTTATTTTGTTTTTGCCAAAAATCCGCTTTATTCAATTTTATCCCTTATTATCACCTTTTTTTCCATAGCTGCACTTTACATTTTGCTTAATGCGCAATTCCTCGGGATTGTTCAGATCATTGTTTATGCCGGAGCAATTATGGTTTTGTTCCTCTACATTTTAATGATGTTGAATTTGAACAAAGAAGACGAAAGTAAGAAGCAGAATCTTTCCAAATTTATTGGCGTCTTTACGGCCGGAATTTTATTGGTTGGGATTTTAGGCGCTTTCAAAGGTTTGAACCAAACAACTTTCGGAACAGGTGCTGACAGCTCTGTAGGTCTGACCAAAAATCTTGGGAAATTATTGTTCAACGAATATGTTTTACCATTTGAACTGGCTTCAATACTCATTCTTGCCGGTATTGTAGGCGCTGTTTTAATCGGTAAAAAAGATTTATAAATTATGGGAGAAGTAAATTCATTTATTCAGGCGGTGCCACTGGAATATTTTATTATTCTGAGTTCCATCTTATTTTGCCTCGGTGTCTTAGGAGTTTTGATCCGAAAAAATGCCATCATTATTTTAGGTTGTGTGGAATTGATGCTGAACTCAGTAAACCTGATGCTGGCGGCTTTTTCTTCGTATAAAGGTGACGGAAACGGCCAAATTCTGGTATTTTTCATTATGGTAGTTGCGGCGGCGGAAGTGGCGGTTGGATTAGCGATTATCGCGATGCTTTACCGAAATACCAAATCTGTAGACATCAGTATTTTTAACAAATTAAGAGGATAATAGAAGATGGAAAATTTAGTTTACGCAATTATACTTTTACCTCTGGCAGGATTTCTTTTTAACGGTTTTTTCGGCAAAAAATTGCCAAAAAATTTAGTTGGTGGTGTTGCCACCGCGGTTGTTTTCGGTTCATTTCTTATCGCTTTAAGCTTATTTCTTAAGTTTGATGCAGATTCGCAGCCGGTTATCGTGCGCGCTTTTGAATGGTTCCGCGTGAGTGGTGTTCAGGTAAATTTCGGTTTCCAGATCGATCAGCTGTCGTTGATGATGGTTATGATCATTACAGGAATCGGTTCTTTGATTCACCTCTACTCCATTGGCTACATGCATGATGACGACGGATTTTACAAATTCTTCTCTTACCTCAACCTTTTCATCTTTATGATGTTACTTTTGGTAATGGGAAGCAATTATTTAATTCTTTTCATCGGTTGGGAAGGTGTTGGTTTATGCTCCTATTTATTGATTGGTTTCTGGTACAAAAACAAAGAATACGGCGCAGCAGCACGAAAAGCATTTATCATGAATCGTATTGGTGATTTAGGAATGATTATCGGAATCCTGATGATTGCTTCACAAACCAATGCAATTGATTATCTATCGGTTGCGCAAAATTCCGGGAAATTTGAACTGGATTCTGCCGTAATCATCTTCATAACCGCCAGTTTATTTATCGGTGCGATGGGAAAATCGGCGCAAATCCCTCTATTTACCTGGCTTCCGGACGCAATGGCCGGTCCAACGCCGGTTTCCGCACTAATCCACGCTGCAACAATGGTTACCGCAGGAATTTACCTTGTTGTACGCTCAAATTTTCTGTTTTCTCTAGCGCCAACCACGATGGATGCAATTCTCTTCATCGGATTGCTTACGGCATTAGTTGCAGCATTTATTGGCTTGCGCCAAAATGATATTAAAAAAGTTCTAGCTTACTCAACTGTCTCTCAGTTAGGATTTATGTTCGTTGCTGTTGGTGTGGGAGCTTATACCACCGCAATGTTCCACCTGATGACGCATGCTTTCTTTAAAGCTTTGCTGTTCTTAGGTTCAGGTTCAGTAATTCACGCGATGAGCGGCGAACAGGATATGAGATTTATGGGCGGTTTAAGACGTAAAATTCCTATTACGCATATCACTTTTCTTATTGGAACTTTAGCAATTTCAGGTTTTCCGTTCCTTTCGGGAATGATTTCCAAAGATGAAATCTTAACCAATACTTATGCAAGAAGCCCGATTATTTGGGGCGTTTTATTCGCAATTGCTGCTATGACGGCGACTTATATGTTCCGCGCTTATTACCTTACTTTCCATGGTGAATTCCGCGGAACTAAAGAACAGGAACATCACCTGCACGAAAGTCCTTTAAATATGACTTTACCGCTTATCGTACTTGCAGTTTTAACGGTGATTGGTGGTTTCATCAATTTGCCACACTTCATCGGCCATGGTGATTATGCGAAACTTGCAGATTGGTTAAAAATAATTTACGTTTATGATGTAGAACTTGCCGAAGTTCCGTTCATGACCGAAATGATTTTGTTAGGTTTAACGGTGCTGATGTTTTTCGTCGTTTGGTTTCTGGTTAGAAACATTTATGTAAACAAGAAAAAAATGGCGCTTCCGGACGAAAAATATAATGGTTGGGAAAGACTTTCTAACCGCAAATTGTATCTTGATGAATTGAACAATGTGACTTTCGTAAAATTCATTGAAGGTCTTGGCGTCGGCGGCAATATGTTCGATAAAGGCGTGCTGAAAAGATTTGTGGATTATATCGGTATCGGAGCTGAAGATTCCGGCCGCGCAGCTAAGCGTCTTCAGAACGGAAACGTAGAAAACTACGTGCTCATCATGTCTCTGGCCGTGGGAATTATTTTAATCGTTAACTTTATATTACAATAGTAAATGTCGTACCTATTATTAACATTACTACTATTACCTCTTGTAGGTTCAGCATTGGTGTTCGCGTGGAAAAATCCCGCAAGTAAATTTTTAGCTTTAGGAATTGCATTTGCGCAAATGTTTCTTACTTTTTATATGCTGTCAGATTTCGATTTTAAACCGACAGTCGACGGCGTCTTACAGTATGAAATAAATTATCCATGGTCCAACTATATCAAAAGCAACCTGCATTTCGGCATTGATGGAATGAGCATGCTGATGGTGCTTTTAACCAATATTTTAACGCCAATTATTATTCTGTCTTCATTTAATGAAAAACCTGGCTATAGAAATTCATTCTACGGCTTGATTTTATTGATGCAATTCGGTTTACTAGGACTTTTTACCTCTTTAGATGGCTTACTTTTCTATATTTTCTGGGAAATCACTTTAATTCCAATTTGGTTAATCGCCGGAATTTGGGGTCAGGAAAACAAAAAAATCCAGTTTACAACGCGGTTTTTTGTCTTTACCTTCGTCGGCTCCCTATTCATGTTAATCGGGCTTATTTACATATATACGCATTCCGCATCATTTGCGCTTACAGATTTGTATAATGCAGATTTAACTTCCGGTGCGCAGACCGTAATATTCTGGTTTATTTTCTTTGCTTTTGCGGTGAAATTACCAATCTTCCCTTTCCACACCTGGCAGGCCGATACATACACCTATTCACCAACACAGGGTTCCATGCTACTTTCCGGAATTATGCTGAAAATGGCGGTCTACGGAATTTTGAGATATTTGCTGCCGATAACTCCGGAACCTATTTTCGGACTTTCCGGAAAAATAGTTTTGGTTTTGGCAATTATCGGAGTTGTCCACGGTGCTTTGATCGCGATTATTCAAAATGATTCAAAACGAATTATCGCGTACTCTTCACTTTCACACGTTGGTTTAATTACGGCCGGAATTATGGCTTCAGCAATTCTTACGATGAACGGAACTGTGGTAACTACAGGTGGTGAAGGTGCTCTGGTTCAGTCTTTTGCGCACGGTATTAACGTGGTCGGCTTATTTTATTGTGCTGATATTCTTTACAAAAGATTTAAAACACGCGACATCCGCCAGATGGGTGGTTTGGCAAAAGTTGCCCCTAAATTTGCTGTTTTTTTCCTAATTATTTTATTGGGCTCCATCGCGCTTCCGCTAACAAACGGTTTTGTGGGCGAATTCATTTTAATTAAATCCATTTTCGAGTACAGCATTATTGCCGCAGTTATTGCCGGCTTAACGATGATTTTTTCTGCAGTTTATCTTTTCAGATTTTACGGAAAAGCAATGTTCGGTCCTGGTGACGAAGCGGTTTTAAGCACTGCAACCGATGTAAATGCTGTAGAGTTTACCGTTTTGGCAAGTTTGGTAATTTTCGTTATTCTGTTGGGAATTTTCCCGCAGCCGATTATTGAAATGGTGAGCAGTTCATTGAAGTTTATTTATTCTTCAATGCTAAATTAAAAATAACTAATCAAGAAATTAAGAGATGGAGATACCGGATGAAAATCCAGATTCTCAAATCTATAAATCTCAAATCTAAATTAAATGAGCGTTTTAATCATTATTTTCCTTACCGCCTTAGTTGCGCTTTTTACAGGTGTTTTTCAACAGGGAAAATTTTCACGTTATATCAGTATTCTGGGGCTGATGGTTGCTTTTTACGTCAGTTTCCTGCCGGAATTAGCTTTCTTTTCGCAGTACCAAAATATGTATGAATTCGGTGCAAACGCCGCCTTATTCACCAAAATTACCATCGTAATTACCATTTTACTGTTTTTTATCGCCGGTTTTGCCTTCAGCAATCACCGCAGTCACCAGTCAGAATTATATGCTTTAATGCTGTTCTCGCTTTGTGGCGGTGTTATTTTGTTCGGTTATCAGAATTTAGTGACTTTATTCCTGGGAATTGAAATTCTTTCCATTCCACTTTATGTCCTTGCTGGGAGCAACAAAACCGATTTACGTTCCAACGAAGCTTCAATTAAATACTTCCTGATGGGAGCTTTCGCAACCGGATTCCTTCTTTTCGGCGTTGCTTTAATTTACGGAAGTACCGGAAGTTTTGATTTGTACACCATCCACGCGTTCGCAGTTAAAAATCCGAAAGATTTGATGTTCATTTTAGGAGCAGTTTTAATGTTAGTCGCTTTGGCGTTTAAGGTTTCTCTGGCGCCTTTCCACATGTGGAGTCCAGATGTTTACCAGGGTTCGCCTTCTTTGATTACCGCATTCATGATGTCCGTGGTAAAAATATCGGCCTTTTTTGCCTTTTTTAAATTGATGACCATCGGTTTCTTAGGAATTACCGGAGAATGGATCAACGTCATCGGCGTTTTAATAATCATCACTTTATTCCTTGCGAACGTGATGGGTCTTGCGCAAAGCAACGCAAAAAGAATGCTGGCCTACTCTTCCGTTTCGCACGTTGGTTATCTTTCGCTCATTTTCTACGGAATGAACAGCTTATCGAGCTACAACCTTGCATTTTACTTATTCGCTTATTCATTAGCAACAGTTGGTGTCATGATGTGTTTGATCTGGGTTGAAAAACTGAAACGCGAAACTTCATACAACGCTTTTCGAGGTTTAGCACACACCGAACCGATTTTAGCGGTTACAGCGACAGTTTCTTTGTTGTCAATGGCCGGAATTCCATTAACCGCAGGTTTTATGGGAAAATTTGCAATCTTCGCACAGGCAATCGACACAACTCCGTTTTTGGTTTTAATCGCGGTTTTAGGATCAGCAATTTCAATTGCTTATTACCTTCGTTTAATTATGTCGATGTTCTTCCCGAAAGAAAGCAGCTTTAAAACTTCGGAAAAAGTGTCGTTAACTTACAATATCGTAGCGGTTTTCGTAGTTGTAGCGCTTGTAGCGATGGGCGTTTTCCCGGATTTATTTGCTAAACAGTTTGGCTTATAAAAGTTATTTTTAAAGTATTGAAACGCACTTCTTGGGATTTGCGTTTTTTTTAATCATTTTATTAATCATTTGATTAATTCATTTGCTTAAATCAAAAAATTAGTTGTAATTTTACTTGAGAATTTAAAAAATGACTCAGGAAGAAGTTTCAACCGAAGACAAAATTTTACTCGCCGCTTCAAAAGTTTTTACAGAAAAAGGTTTTTCGGGTGCGCGCACGCGCGACATTGCCGATGAGGCCGGAATTAATCTGGCACTGCTGAATTATTATTTTCGAACCAAAGAAAAACTTTTTGAACAAGTGATGAAAGTAAAAATTTTCCTGCTTTTCGGGCAAATAATTCCAATTGTGACGAACGAAAAAACTACACTCGAAGAGAAAATAGATTTAGCAAGTGTAAAATATTTCGAAATTTTAAGCAAAAATCCGAACCTGCCGCTTTTTGTTTTAAGCGAAATTCAGAAAAAAACTTCGGATGTTAAATCTATTCTACCATTTGAAAAAGTGTTGAATAATTCTTTCCTATTAAAACAGATTAAAGAAAGACGACCGGACTTAAATCCGTTTCACTTTCTGCTGAATTTTTTAAGCCTTACCGTTTTTCCGTTTGTCGGAAAACCAATTTTGCAGTCTTTCGATATTATGAACGATGCTGAATTTCACCAATTTGTAGAAGAAAGAAAAACGTTCGTTCCGGTGTGGATTAAGATGATGCTGAACAATTAGCAAATCGGAAAAATTTGCCTATAAAAGGTCGAATTTTTTGCACAAATATTTTTTCGGCTTTAAACATTGTTCAGGAAAAAGAAACCGGCACCATCGAACAGATTAATGTTTCACCGATAAAAAAACGAGATTTCATTTTAGGAAAACTCATTCCGTTCTGGATTTTAGCAATGTTTGCTTTCACGCTCGGACTTTTGGTGACAATTTTCTTCTACAAAATTAAAACGCAAGGCAGTTATTTGCTGCTTTACGGCTTTATTTCGGTTTATCTCATCACGATTCTCGGTGGCGGTTTATTGGTTTCAGTTTACAGCGAAACACAGCAGCAGGCGATGTTTATGATATTTTTTTTCATGATGATTTTCGTGTTGATGAGCGGACTTTTCACCCCGATTGAAAGCATGGAAAACTGGGCAAAATTCATCGCTTATGCTAATCCGGTCACTTACGGCGTGGAAGGTGTGCGTTTGATCATGCTGAAGAACAGCGGTTTTAAAGATTTGCTGTCGCATTTTGGTTTTATTTCCGGACTTGGAATCATGGTAATTTCCTGGGCTGTAATCCGTTACCGAAAAACAAATTGATGTGAATAAACTTGAAAAATACATTTAATATGACTAACTTTAAAAGACCATCATGAAACGCACTTTACTTTTAATTTTCTTAATTGTTTTCGGCGGTGTTACGCTGTTCATGAGCAGTTCCGTGCTTTTCGACTGGTTTGGAATCCGCGAAAAAAAAGGAAATTTTGTACCAATTATCGTCTGGGCAAATTTTGTCTGCGGCGTGCTCTACTTTGTGGCAGCTATTGGGATTTTAAAAACAAAAAAATGGGCAAAAGACCCGTTAATTTCTGCCTTAATCATTCTCGTAATCGCTTTTATATTTCTCTTTCTCCACATCAATAATGGCGGAGTTTACGAAACCAAAACCGTCGGTGCCATGACTTTCCGAATTGCAGTTACGGCGCTTCTAATTTTTACAACTCATAAAATTTTAATAAAATGAAAAAAGCAATTTTATCAGCACTTTTTGCGCTGTCCATCGTGATTTCCTGCGAGAAAAAAGCAGAAACAGTAACCGATGAAAATGCGGTGTCGAACACAGAGCAAACTTCACACGACGAACATTCCGCTGCAACGGAGGAAAAATCTGATGATCACGACGCTTCAGCAGAACTGACGCTTGACAACGGAAAAAAATGGGCGGTAAACGAAGAAATGAAACCGTACGTCGCTGAAATGGAAGACGCGCTGGTACAGTACAAACCTGAAAATGGTGATTATAAAATGCTTGCCACCAATATAATTGCCGCAAACGACAATTTGGTTAAAAGCTGCACCATGACAGGAAAATCGCACGACGTTCTGCATGTTTGGTTAACGGATCATATTCAGGATTTAAAGAAGCTGCAAAATGCGCCGAACCGCGACGAAGCCAATGAAACTGTAAAAGAACTGAAAGAATCAATGGACGAATACCACGAGTATTTTAACTAAAATAGCGACATAGCAAAAGGTGGAAATGCTATTAATCAATAAACCTTTGGTATTGCCGAAGGTTTATTCGTTTTTCTTGGCTTCTTCCCAAAGTTCGTCCATTTTATTCAGCGGTAAATCGGCTAAATTTTGCTTTTTGTCTAAAGCTATATTTTCCATTTTCTGAAACCGATTGATGAATTTATTATTGGTGCGCTCCAATGCAGAATCCGGATTAAGTCCTAAAATTCGCGCGTAATTTACAAGCGAGAAAAAAATATCGCCTAATTCCTGCTCTTTTTTGTCAAATTCCGTTTCGGCGTGAAATTCAGCTAATTCTTCCTCGACTTTTTTCCAGGCGTCTTCAGCATTCGCAAATTCAAAACCAATTCCTTTCACCTTATCCTGAATTCTGTACGCTTTAATTAAGCTCGGCGTACCTTTCGTCACCCCGGAAAGCACGGATTTATTACCTTCTTTAAGCTTTAGTTTTTCCCAATTTTGCTTTACTTCATCTTCATTCTGAACCTGTACGTCGCCATAAATATGCGGATGACGAAAAATGAGTTTTTCGTTTAATGAATTAATGACATCAGCAATATCAAAACTATTTTTTTCAGATCCGATTTTCGCGTAAAAAACCAAATGCAGCAAAACGTCGCCTAATTCTTTTTTGATTTCCGGTAAATCTTCGGTCAGCAAAGCGTCGGAAAGTTCATAAACTTCTTCTAAAGTCAAATGCCGTAAACTTTGCAATGTCTGCTTTTGATCCCACGGACATTTTTCGCGCAAATCGTCCATAATATCCAACAATCTGCCGAAAGCTTCTAGTTTTTCTTCTCTGGAATTCATTTTTTTGAGTTTTAGGTATGGAAGATGAAGTATGGATTACAAATTTAATCTTGCCAAATTAAATAAAAAACCTTGTCAGGTTTTGACAAGGTAAATTTCATTTAAAACAGAAGTTTATCCCATTTTTCGGTGTGTACTTTTCGGCGCTGATTTCGCTGATGTCGTTGCAGCTTTCACTTTCGGTGTCGTAGTTTTTTCCTTTTTTGGTGCCGCTTTTTTAGCTTCTGTTTTTTCGGTTTTTACCTCATTTTCAGCAGGAGTTTCTTCTGCAGTTTCCGCTTTTACGAAACTTTCAGGCGTAATGTAACCAGCTTTATGCAGGATATTATACCACTGTGCCAGCTTTTTCATATCAGAAACATACACTCTTTCGGTATCGTAATTCGGCAAAGATTTAGACATTAACTCCTTCAATTCCGCTTCCGAAGATTTGTGAGAAATGGTTTCTTTATAATCTTCATTTTTAGCCAAATTTTCGAAAACATCGAACAACGGAACTTCATTATCGAAAGTAAACATCGCGATATTGTCCAACAAGCTTACCTGTGAAGAATTAGAAATACTGGCTTTTTTCTTGGTAATTACGTCTTCTACGATAAAGCCGCTTTTCAACTGAGAAATAAGCTTATAAAGTCCTGGTTTTCCGGAAATTGAAATTATTTTTTCTAACTGCATATGTTTATTTTTTTGATTTTTAAATTCTGTTTTTTTGCTGAATATTTACTTAGGAAAACGCATTTTATAATTCACCGCCACGTCGCCCTGCGAAATTTTCACCAGTTTTCCTTTCACTAATTTTTTCTTCAGTGCGCTTAAGTGATCGGTAAATAAAATTCCGTCTATGTGGTCGTATTCATGCTGAATAACTCGCGCGCGCATGTCTGAAAAAGTGTCGGTATGTTTAACGAAATTTTCGTCGAAATATTCGATTTTTATGGTTTCTTTCCGTTTTACATCTTCGCGAACGTCGGGAATTGAAAGACAACCTTCATTGAATTTCCATTCTTCACCGGTTTCTTCCAAAATTTTTGCATTGATGAAAACTTTGCGGAAATCCTTTAATTCCTCGGCAATATCGGCATAATCTTCATCTTCTGCCAAAGGCGAAACGTCCACAACAAAAAGCCGGATATCCAAACCTACCTGAGGCGCCGCCAAACCAATGCCGCTGGCGCTTTGCATGGTTTCAAACATATTGTCGATCAGCGTATTCAGTTCCGGATAATCGGGCGAAATATCGTGACACATTTTTCGTAAAACGGCATCGCCAAAGGCTCTTATCGGTAAAATCATCTCTGTTTCTGTTCTAAAAAATTCTGCAATATTATGGTCGCGCTTACTTTGTCAATCAACCCTTTTTCCTCTCTTTTTTTCTTTGTTTTTCCACTTTGTGAAATTGCAAAAGACGCCATTTTTGAAGTAAAACGCTCATCAAACCTCGAAACTTCAATGGTGGGAAATTCGTTTCTAAACTTTTCGATGAATTTTAAAATTTCCTTTTCAACTTCATTTAGATTTCCTTTCAGATCCGTCGGAAGTCCCACCACAATTTGCTCTACCCGATTCAGGGAAAAATAATTTTTCAAAAAAGAAAATATTTCTTTCGTGGGAACGGTTTGCAGGCCGCTTGCAATAATTTGCATATCGTCTGTTGCAGCTAAACCACAGCGCGCTTTCCCGTAATCAATGGCTAAAATTTGTGACATCAGCTGCAAATTTACAAATATTTGACTGTGTTCACAAAATTTAAAAAATACCGGCTTAAAACGCCGAATTTTAATGTTTTAGCATTTTGTTTAATTAAATGTTTCACTTTTTAATTTAAAAAAAAATGGCTGATTTGTTTTCAATTTTTAATTAATTTTATTGTTTTAAAAAACATTAAGGAATGAAAAAATTAATACTTGTTCGTCATGCTAAAAGCGACTGGCCGGAAAACACCGATGATTTTGACCGGCCTTTGTCGGAAAAAGGTGAAAAAAATGCCGCTAAAATGGCAAAATTCCTGAAAGAAAATAATATAGAAATCGATAAATTTTACTCAAGTCCAGCGCTCCGCGCCTTTAAAACCTGTGAAATTTTCAATAAAGAATATCAGCTGGAGGTGGAAACCATGCAGAAACTCTACAACGCCTCCGAAACAAATTTTGAATCACTTATTACAGATTTGCCCGATGAATTAGATTCGGTCGCGATGTTTTCGCACAACAACGGTATTTCCAATTTTGCGAACAGCATGGCCCACGACGTTTTTATGTTTCCCACGTGTGGTGTTGCAGGTTTCGAGATCGACGGCGATTCCTGGTCGGATTTCCACAGCGCTGAAAAGAAGCCCATTTTCTTCTACGAACCTTCGAAAATTTAAATAAAAAACCTCATCAGATTGATGAGGTTTTTTTGGCTGCTTTTTGGTATATTTTTTAGTTTTTCTTTACCAAGTCCAAATCTTCAAAATCAAAACTGAAATCAGTTACGTCAGAAATTGGTTTTAATTTCATTCCGGTTGCTTTTCCGTTTTCATCCAAATCGAAATTTACAAAAGCATCAGCATCGTAACTTCTGTCGTCCCATTTTACAATCATCACGTTCGGTGAATACGGCAAAAGTTCACCTTTTAAGCGCGGAGAATTTTTGCTTGCAAAACGCAGGTTTTTTCCGTATTGGGAAATGGTAACGTCGCCAAACCACAGATCGTTGTAAGTTCCGGTAATCTGATTATTTTTAATCTGGCAGTTTTTATCTCTTTTAAAGCTTTCAGATTTCGCAAAAATCTCTTTTTTATCTTTAGCATAATCGGCATTTACTTTCGCCATTCTGTCGCCATAAGTTTTCAGCCAGTCTTTTTCCGGCATTCCTAAATACGAATCTTTGATGGTATTGGTAATTGTGCTGAAAGCCGCACCACTCTGCTGATTGGTGAGAACCACAATTCCCAGTTTCATATCCGGAATTAAGGTAAATTGTGTCACCGTACCAATCAAACCGCCGGTGTGATACACCTGCTTATGACCTTTAACATCGGTTAAGAACCAACCTAAACCGTAACCGCCGAAGTTGCTGTCGTACGGGTTTTTCAGCGCCACAGGCGTAGAAATCTGTAAATTCCATAATTGCTGAATTTGCTTATCCGAAACCAGTTTTTTACCATCTTTTGTGGTGAAGCCATTCATTAAAAATTCTGCCCAGGTCGTCATATCTTTCACATTGCTGATGATTCCGCCTGCTGCATTTGCAGTTTCATTCCAGTCGTGCGGCACTGCAACAGCTTTTCCGTCAACCGGCGCGTGTGCTTCGATAATGTTGGAAACATTCGCTGCTTTTGCGCGGTTGTAACTTCCGAAACTTGAGGTCATACCGACAGGTTTCAAAATTCTCTGCTCAATAAATTCCGCCCAGGAAAGTCCGCTTACGCGGTGAATAACTTCTCCCGCAACGATAAACATGATATTGTTATAATCCAAAGTCGTACGGAACGGATTTTCCGGCTTCAGATATCTCACGTTGTGAATAATATCGTTGACGCTTAAATTGCCGCCTTCCGGGAAAAACATCAAATCGCCCTGACCTAAACCTAAGCCGGCGCGGTGCGTGATTAAATCTTTAATGGTTACGTTTTGCGTAACGTATGGATCGTACATCTGAAATTCAGGAATGTATTTGGTCACTTTATCATCGAAATTCAGTTTTCCTTCATCCGCTAACAAGGCGAGCGCCGTCGCGGTAAAACCTTTACTGTTAGAAGCAATTCCGACCAAAGTTTCATCAGTCATTTTCTGTTTTGAGGTTAAAGATCTCACACCAAAACCTTTGGAGTAAATAACTTTTCCATCTTTCACCACACCTACAGAAATCCCCGGAACATCAAAGGTTTTTAAGGTATTTTGAATAAGTTCATCAAGCTTTTTTTCCTCCACCTGCGCGAAGACGAAAAAAGAAATCAGAAATAAAAAAAGAGAAAATTTTGCTTTCATAGCGGGATATTTTTGTTTGAAGGTTGTAATCGACATCAATTTTCTTCCAGAAAAATCCGCCGTTAAAAGCGGCTTTTTTTGAAGTTTTCCAAAGATAGAAAATTTATAAATGCTGAAAGCGGCGTGGCACGGAAATCTCTGTTGGTTTTTCTTTTAAAATATTAACTTTGTGCAACAACTAAAATACATGGAAACTAAGAAAGAATTTTTTCTGGAGTGTTACAAGCTCGGCATCATTAAATTTGGGAAATTTACCCTGAAATCTGGTATTGAAAGTCCTTTTTATGTGGATTTGCGTCCGCTTGCTTCGGATCCTAAAATCCTGAAATCACTTGCCAATTATCTTTTGGATATGCTTCCGCTGGATAATTTCGATGTGATTTGTGGTGTTCCATACGCAGCTTTACCCATGGCGACAGCAATGTCTTTGGAAAGCTATATTCCGTTGATTATCAAAAGAAAGGAAGCCAAACAGCACGGTACCAAAAAATTGATTGAAGGAATTTTTACTAAAGGTCAAAACTGTTTGTTGGTGGAAGATGTCATCACATCCGGGGCTTCTTTGCTGGAAACGATTCCAGAAATTGAAAACGAAGGAATTACCGTTTCTGATATCATTGTTGTGCTGGACCGTCAGCAGGGCGGTAAAGAACTTTTAGAGAGCAAAGGTTACCGCGTGCACACGCTTTTCACCATTTCTGAAGTATGCAAAATGTTGCGCGCAGAAGGTCATATTGATGAAGACGAAGTTTTACGTATTAATGATTTCCTGACCGGAAATAAAGTAAAATTCGAGGAAGAAAAAAGGCTTTCTTATGAGCAGAAATTAGAGATTTGTGAACATTCGGTGGCGCAAAAAATATTGCAGATTTCACTCGAAAAAAAATCAAATCTTATTGTTTCTGCAGATGTTACCACGACGCAGGAATTGCTGGAACTTGCGGAAAAAGTAGGTCCGCATATCGTTGCTTTGAAAACGCACATTGACATTATCCTGGATTTTGATGCTGATGAAACAATATTAAAACTGAAAGACATCGCGACAAAACACAATTTCCTTTTGATGGAAGACCGTAAGTTTGCGGACATCGGAAATACGCAGGAACTGCAGTTTGCCTACGGAACTTTTAAAATCTCGAACTGGGCAGACTTGGTTACGGCACAGGTAATCGCAGGTTACGATTCGCTAGACTGTTTCCGAAATGTTGGTGTGGTTGCGATTTTAGGAATGTCCTCGAAAGGAACTCTTACTGACCGAAATTATCAGGACGAAGCCACGAAAATTGCCGTTGCGCACCCGAATGTTTTTGGCGGTGTTTCGCAACGACAAATCCCGAATGAACTTTTGCTTTTCACGCCGGGAATTAACATCAACACCAGCGGCGATGGCAAAGGTCAGCAGTACAACACGCCGGAACACGCATTCCGCAATCTGAAAACCGATTTTATCATCGTGGGACGCGGCGTTTACAAAGCTGATGATGCGGAAATGGCGGCTTTACATTATAAAATCGCCGGCTGGAAAGCCTACCGGGAGTCGCTGTAAAATCTAAAAAAAACACCCAATTAAGGCTGAAAATTTAAAAAAGTTCAGCCTTTCTTCATTTTAAAAAACAGCTTAAAAAGTTTACAACTTGGCTAATTTAATTTTACTTTTTCTGTGTCTTTTGCTCGGAATTTTTCTTCGGAAGTTTAAAATTTTCCCGGAAAACGGTCATGTCGCGCTAAATTCTTTTGTTGTAAACATTTCGCTCTCCGCCCTGTCGCTTTATTATATCCCGAAAATTGTGCTCAATTATCAGGTAATTTTTCCGGTTTTGGTGCCGTGGTTGAACATTTTGCTGGCGCTATTGTTTTTCAGCATTCTCGGTAAAAAACTCGGTTGGTCTAAATCCTTAATCGGTGCTTTAATTTTATGCGCGGGTTTCAGCAACACTTCTTTTGTGGGAATTCCTGTTATTCAGGCGCTTTACGGCGAAAGCGGAATAAAAACCGTGATGTTGGTGGATCAGCCGGGTTCGTTTGTTGCGCTTTCAACGCTCGGTATTACAATAGCAAATGTGTATTCCGGCGGAAAAAGTTCAGCTTTCGAAATCATACAGAAAATTCTGAAATTTCCACCATTTATTGCTTTTTCAGTTGCTGTTGCTTTAAATATTTTCAATGTAGAAATTCCGGGTGAAATTGATGAAGTTTTTGCAAAATTGGGCGCGACTACTGTTCCGCTGGCGTTGGTTTCAGTTGGAAGTCAGCTGCAATGGCAGAAATTTAATAACGAAGCAAAACCGCTTTTTTTCGGGCTTTTATTTAAACTTCTACTTTTTCCGGCGTTTATTTTCATTTTATATTTTTTAATTCTAAAACAGCGCGGCGACATCATCGAAATTTCATTTCTGGAATCTGCAATGGGCCCGATGGTTACCGCAGCAATTATCGCGGCAGCGCACCGTCTGGAACCAAAACTGTGTAATCTCATGCTTGGAATCGGTATTCCGCTTTCGTTTGTGACCTTAGCTTTCTGGTATTTCGTGCTGCAACTTTCGGGATTTAATTAAAAGCGTTCTTACCTTAGGTCAAATTACGTTGCTTTTCATATTCTTATCTTTGTGTAGTTAAATACAAAAGTTATGAAAGTAGATATTTGGAGTGACATTAGATGTCCTTTTTGTTACGTTGGTAAAAAGAATTTCGAAAACGCTTTGGAAAATTTTCCGAACAAAAAAAATATTGAAGTTACTTGGCACAGTTTTCAACTCGATCCGAACCTGAAAACACAGCCTGAAAAAAGTTCGCTTGATTATTTTTCTGAAGCCAAAGGTGTTTCCAAAGCCCGCGCGAAAGAAATGCATGCTCACGTTTCCAATGCCGGAAAAGATGCTGGAATACAGTTCAATTTCGATGATCAGAAAGTTGCGAATTCTTACCGCGCGCACCTATTGGTGAAACTTGCAGAAAGCAAAGGTTTAGCAAACGAAGCTGAAGAAGCGCTTTTTAAAGCACAATTGGTAGAAGGAAAAAACATTGATGACGACGCTACTTTAATTGAAATCGGTAAATCTTTGTCTTTTACGGAAGATGAAATTAAAGCCGCACTTTCTTCAGATGAATTTGGCCACGCGGTGGCGCAGGACATGATGCAGGCGCGCCAAATGGGAATCAGCGGCGTGCCGTTTTTCGTTATTAATGACAAATACGGTGTTTCCGGCGCGCAGCCAACACCGGTTTTTGCTGAGGTTTTAGAAAAATCGTGGCAGGAATTCGCCGAAGGCGACAACGGTTTGAAAATCATTCACGAAGGTGAAAGTTGTGACACCGATGGAAATTGCGATTGATTGTAAATAAAATTAATAGAACATAAGCGCCTGAAAAATTTCAGGCGCTTATTTTTTCGGCGTTATTTAGCCGTTTTTTTTGGAAAGGAAGTTGCATTCATTTCGCGGAAAATAATTACCATGAGCCGAGGTTTTGTAAAAGAAGATGATCAGGAAGAAGTTCCTTTAGTTCCGCCCAGAGCGGATTTGCCTGCCGGAACCGAAAATTTCGTCACCGAAAACGGAATGAAGGAGCTTTTAGCAGAAAAGGAAAATCTGCTCGCCGAGCAGGAAAAATTAGACGCGTCGCAGGAGAAAGAATACCGCATTGCCTTCAACCATATCAACGCAAAACTACAGCTGCTGAACGAAAGAATCGCATCAGCGAAAATCATCGATCCTAAAAAATTACCGCAGGACGAGGTGCATTTTGGCGCGGTGGTCACTTTTAAAAATTCCGCAAACAATTCAAAACAGACTTTTCAGATCGTTGGTGTTGATGAAGCCAATGTTTCCAAAGGTAAAATTTCTTTTACCACACCTTTAGCTAAAGCTTTGATGCTTAAGAAAGTCGGTGAAAAAGCCACCCTGAAATTAGCAGACAGAGAAAATATTTTCGAAATTTTAGAAATAAAATACATTTAGGCGCCGAAATTGCGTTTAGAATTTCGCTTTTTTATTTTTGAAGTAAAGTCTTTTTCAAAACGAAAAAAAACACTCATTTTGAGGCAAATTTTTGAAATCAAAAGCACGGTCACTTTAAAAAAAACATCGTTATATTTGACGCACTTTTGAAAATGAAAAGATATTTCTTTGCTTCTTTTTTCCTGATTTTTTTTACTGAAGTCTTCGCGCAGCAGGACAGCATTTCTATTGCTGCCACAGTTTCCGCAGATCAAAAAGAAATGTACGTGGAGCAAACTTTGGTGTATTATAATACCACTGATGTTCCGCAGGATAAAATAAAACTCCTGAACTGGAGCGCCGCTTATAAAAACCGCGACACGCCGCTGCTGAAACGCACGATGGAAGACCGAAAAAATGACCTTTATTTTGCCCAAAAATCTGAACTGGCTTCGGTTGAAAACCTCAAAATTAATATCGACGGAAATTCGCTGGAACATAATTCGCGACAGGAAAATATTTTTATTGCTTTAGACCAAACTTTACAGCCCGGCGAAAGCAAAAAACTGAATTTAAATTATAAAATCAACCTTCCAAATTCCCAGTTTACAGGTTATGGCACACTGTACGACGACACGCATTTCAAATATTTTTTCTTAGTTCCCGACGGTTTCGAAGATGAAAACCAAACGCCGAAATATTACCGCGGCATCGAAGAAAACCAAAGTCCCGGAAATTACTGGAAAGTGCATTTTAATTTGCCCGCGGAGGTGAACGTAAAAAGCAATTTAACGCAGGAAGACGCCACAACTTTTAGCGGAAATCTGCCCGTGGACCCGGAGTTTTTTCTGACCAAAAGCCCAACCGATTTGCTGATGACGGAAGTCGACGGGCAAAATATTACCGTTCAACTCGGCTATACCTTGCCGGAAAATGAAAAAAAGGCGCTGGAATTTTTCCTGCCTTTGCACCTTAAATTCATTAAAAATAAAATCGGTTTTTTGCCGGATAAACTTTTCATCAGCGAAAAATTCCGCCAGGATGAAAATTTTGTCGGTATAGATGACATTAATTTTTGGAAATTTAATTTTCAGCTGTTCACCGATTACGAAAAGACCGACCTCGCCTATTTCAGCGTCATTTCAAAAGCCGTAATGCTGAATGCAGCAAAATTTGAAAAAAATGATGATCACTGGCTGAGCAACGGTTTGAAAACTTACCTTGAAATCCAGTATTTACAACAATATTACAAGGACAGAAAACTACTTGGCGACTTGCCGGAAAATGCAAAAATTCTGGGCATTAAGCCGTTAAAATTTTTCCACGCATCCGAACTGAAACTTACTGAAAGATACGGACTTGCGTACCAATATATGGTGACGCAAAATCTGGATCAGAAAATTGGTGAAGAATTTGCGAACCTGAGCAACTTCAATGCGACAGCCATCAGCCATTTCGAAACCGGAAGTCTATTTTCTTTTCTGGCGGAAAAAATGGGTCACGAACACTTTGCTCAGTTTTTACAGAACTATTTGGCAGAAAACAGAGGAAAACACGTGGACAAGCAGGTTTTTCTGGATAAACTTACTTTAGCTTCGGGTTATTCTGCGGACTTTCTGGATGAATTCATCAAACATAAAAACCGTGTAAATTTCCGCTTAAAAAGGTACCGTAAAATTGGTGAAGATTTTCAGGTTAAAATTTCGAAAAACACGGTAATGACCATTCCGTTTAAAATAGAAACCGAAGAAAAATCGGGCACCAGCAAGACTTTTTGGTTTGATACTGACGATACAAGGAAAACCGTTCAGTACAATATTCCGCAGTCTAATGCTGAAAAAATCATTATTAACGACGATTATATTTTTCCCGAAAAAAACTTTCGCGACAATTATCTTTACACCAAAGGCGTTTTCGCAAATACCAAGAAAATTAAATTAAAACTGCTGAAAGACATTCCGAATCCGGAATTCAATGAAATATATATTACTCCGCGATTGAACTTTAACGCGTACGACAAAGTTCTGTTTGGTATAAATGTAAAAAATACCTCGTTATTTCCCCGAAAATTTGCGTATTCCTTTACACCATATTTCAGCTCGGGCACGGGTCAGTTGGCGGGTTCCAGCAGCGTTGGTTACTCGTTTCAGCCTGCAGAAGCGTTTTACCGAAGTTTAGATTTGGGAGTGTACGCCTCGCATTTTCATTATGACTATGATTTAACTTACCGGAAATTAGCGGCCTTTGCGAACCTGAATTTTGCGAGAGATCCGCGAGCGGAAATCCGAAGAGATGCCGCGTTTTCTTACACGTATCTCGAAAAAGATTTAGATCCGAATAAATCGAATGACACCGAATATTCTAAATATAATTTATGGAACGTTGGATACGCTTTTTCGGACCGTAGTCTTATTAACGAAAAGTATTTCAGCACCGGTGTGCAGTGGATGGAAGATTTTCAGAAAATCACCACCGAAGTTTCCTACCGGTACGAATATGCAAAAGACAAAAAGATAAGTCTGCGCTTTTTCGGTGGAGTTTTTCTGTCGAACAATACCAAAAACAGCCTTTTTGATTACGGAATTTCGCGTGTTTCAAACTACGCGTTTTCTTACGGTTTGCTCGGGCAAAGTGCTACAACCGGTGTTTTGGCGCAGCAACTCATCATCGCGGAAGGCGGATTTAAATCTTATATTGGCACAACAGCAAACCAGTGGATTACAACGGTAAATTCCGATACACACGTGTGGCGCTGGTTTAATGTTTATGCGGACGCGGGCGTTTATAAAAACAAGTTTGAAAGCGCGAAATTCATTTGGGATTCAGGAATAAAATTGAAGGTTATCCCGGATTTTCTTGAGGTTTATTTCCCAATCCAAAGTTCGCTTGGTTTTGAACCGGCTTTTAAAGATTACGGCAAAAGAATCCGTTTTACACTCAGCCTGAATATTTCAGCAATCACGAGTTATCTGCGTCGCGGCTGGTTTTAAACAAAAAAAGCGGCTCCCGGAGAACCGCTTTAGTTTGAGCTAAAGAATTTAGTTTTTAACAGCTTTTCTGCTCACTTTCGCAGTTCCGTTATCTACCGTTACAATATACATCCCTTTTTTCAATGATGAAGTATTGATTGCATCACCACTGTTAACACGTGTTGAGCTTACCAATCTTCCCTCAGCAGTGTAAATATTTACGGTTGCTTTTGATGGAAGAAACACGGTGAGTGCATTGCCAAGATCGGTGTTCATTTTAATTTGCTTGTCAAAAGCAGAAATATCAGAAACCGCTAAATCTTTTTTGTTCATCACCGAAAAATCGTCGACCATAAAATTTGTAGCTCCTGCATAGACACGAAATGCCACATCCAAGTTGGTGGCATTAGGACCTGCAATCATCTCAGCGGTATATTTTGTCCACGTTGTTGCTTCCGGTAAATATCCGTTGTTACTTCTGAAAGCATCCTCTTCAGCTTTACTTGTGGTATAAACTGTACCACCATTTGTATCTTTATAAACACTCCAAAGTCTTGCTCTTGAATCCGTACCATTTCCGGTTCCTTTATACCAGAAAGAAATTACGTATGTTTCACCTGCGGTTACCGCCACATTTTGGTAAAAGCCGGTGGTAGCACTTACCGTTGCGTAACCTGCAGATTGAGCTCCGCTGTGAGCATCTGTCGTGATAATTGCCGGTGCTGTGTAGGAACTTGTGGGACCTGCGGCCCACGGTGACAGACCTGTTTCAAAACCAGGATTTGACAGAAGCTCTTGAGAAAACGCAGTTGCTGTGATAGCAACCACACTTAAAAAAGTAAAGATTTTTTTCATAAGTCAAATAATTTAAGGTTAATATTTACAACCCGAATTTAAGAAATTTTCCGGAATTATATTTTCTTTGAACAAAATTTAACGTTCACAGCATCAATAATTTTAATTTTCATAAAACTTGCAAAATATTTACAGAATTAGCAAAGCATTATCTTTTTGGTGAGTGCTGAACCGTTTACAATTTTAGCCGCAGTTTTTCGTTATTTTTACACTTTGTTTGCGCACTTTGATTAAAAAATTACTTGCTTTTTCCGCCTTTTTTTTCGCTTTTTACCTGCTGAATGCGCAAATTTTTTCGTGGGCCAATCCCAATATTCCGAAGGATTCTTTAAAAAAAGACTCCATTTTGGCGGCAAAAATTAACAAAGATATTTTCTCAAAAGATACTTTAGATTTCATCCGTTTGCCGAGTAAAACCATTGTTGATGAAGGCGTAATCGTAAAAAACGCCAAATCACAAGCGCTGGGCGAGCTCAATTCGAAAGGCTCAATAATTCGCGGAATAACTTTCGGCAATAATCAGGGACAAAGCGTGCAAAGTTCCATGGATCTTCAGATTTCCGGCAGACTTTCACCGGACGTCACAATTTTAGCATCGATTTCAGACCACAATTTGCCGGTTCAGGCAGATGGTTACACGCAAACTTTGGAAGAATTCGACAAAGTTTATATGCAGCTGAACATCAAAGAAAATTCAATTTTACGCGCCGGACATTTAGATTTGGTCGATGATCAGACTTTTTTTGGTCGCTACCAAAGGCGGAGCATGGGTTTGCAGTTCGAAACGTCATTTGGAAAGGAAAATAAAACCTTTGTGGAATCTTCTGCGGGCGTGGAGCGAAGCGAATTTCATCGCGTACGTTTTGAAGGAATTGAAGGAAACCAGGGTCCGTATCGCTTGAACGGCAAAAACGGCGAGCAGTTCATCACCATTATTTCCGGCTCGGAGCAGGTTTTTATTGACGGAATTTTGATGAAGCGAGGTGAAAGTCTGGATTATGTCATCAATTACAACACGGGCGAAATTACGTTTACCAGTTTTCGGCCGATCTTGCGCCAGAATTTTATCACGATTTCCTATAATTACACGAACCGGAATTACACGCGTTTTCTGGTTACCGGCGGCGTTCAGCATCAGCGTGAAAAACTGAAAATTGGCTTAAACTGGTTTCTGGAAAATGATAATAAAAATGCGCCCTTAGCTTTAAATTTATCCAAAGAAGATGAAAAAATTCTCGCAAATGCCGGCAATAATCCAGAATTTATGTACGCTCCTTCCGGAACGGTTTCCGAATACGATGTTAATAAAATCCTGTATGCTTTAAGACAGAATTCTACCGGCAATTATTATGAATTTTCTACAGATGAAGCGCAGACTTTATATCAGGTTTCGTTCACCAGTTTTGGCGATAATAACGGTGATTACCGCATAAAGCAAACCACGAATAACGGTCGCGTGTTCGAATACGTGGGGCCGCAAAACGGAAATTACCGCGCGGTTCGGAAGTTGCCTGCGCCACAAAAATCTCAGGTTTTTTCTACCAATGCAGAATTTCTTCTGAACGATGGGAAAGTTGGCGCAGATTTTTCGCTGAGCAATTTTGACGTTAATCTTTTCTCAAGCAAAAATTCGGAAAAAAACCTCGGTTTTGCCGGCAGAATTTTTGGTTTTAAAACTTTCACAAAAAATACATGGAAAGGAAAGCCGAGTTTTGAATATCAGCACATCAGCTCGCAGTTTCATATTCTGGACCGCATCAATGATGTGGAATTCTCGCGCGATTTCAACTTAGCGCAGGAATTCAACCAGATCACACAAAACAGACTGATTTTCAGTTTTTTAAACCAATGGAAAAACAACTCTTTTCTAAATTACCAACTAAATTATCTAAAGGAAAAAAATTCTTACCAAGGCGTAAAAAACGATTTGGATTTCGGTTTTTTGAAAAAAAACATTAAAACAACAGGTAAAATTTCTTACCTCGACACGAAATCTGTATTTCAGGACACCCAATTTCTACGCGGCGGCGCCGAAACAGAATATCTCGGTAAGAAAGGGAGCTGGACTTTAGGCGCCGGAATGGAGCACAATTTGAAAAAATTTAATCAAACTGAGTTGCTGGATGTTACGAGTTTTCGCTGGAAGGAAATTTTTCTACAAAAGAAAATTGGCGATTCCGCGCGACTGAAACTTTTAAGCAAAATTTACCTTCGCGATAATGATTCCGTGCGTGATAACCGTTTGGAAAACAGCAACCGAATCTTAGGTTTTCTCGCAGAAAGTCAGCTCATTAAAAATGAAAATTCCACACTGACGGCGCTTGTTCAATATCGGAAATTTTTCAATCAGCAAAAAAATTACAATAGCCAAAATAACCAAGATTTTGTGCTTGGAAACCTCACTTATCAGCAACAGCTGTTCAATAATGGCATGCGTTTGCAGGCTTTTTACGAACTGGGAAATGGCCAGGAAGCGCAGCGCGAATTTCAGTACATTAAAGTGACCGACGCACAGGGAATTTACAAATGGACAGATTATAATGGCGATGGAATTCAGCAACTTGATGAGTTTGAAATCGCGGAATATGCTGATTTGGCGCAGTATATCCGCGTTTACACGAACACCGTAAATTTTGTTCCGTCGAATAAAAATAAATTACAGCTCGCGCTTTTTGTGAATCCCGCGGTGGTTTTCAATTCGGAAAATCAGTTTCTGAAACGCTGGAATTTCAACATTTCATTAAACTCGCAAAACTCTTATCTGAAAAGAGAAAAAGTTGTGGTTTTCAATCCGTTTGAAAATAATGAAAATCAAATCTTGAAAAATCAGAATATTTTAGCTTCGGTGCAGTTTAATCAAACCGAAAAATCAGGCTGGAACGGAAATTACCGTTTCATCGACAATAACAATTTAATTAACGCAAATTTCAGCAATGAAGAGCGCAGCCAGACTTCGCATTTCGCAAATATTGGGCATTTCTTCGGGGAAAATTTCCGGTTAGAATGGGAAAATTCTTTACAACAAATCCACAACTCATCCGAACTTTTTTCGACCAGAAATTACCAGCTTCAAAATTTAGAAAGCAGACCGAAAGCAATTTATAAATTTACCGATGCAATTCAGGCTGAAATGTCTTCCGCTTTCCGTCAGAAAAAACGTCTTGACGGCCCGGAATTTTTGAAAACTTTTGATATAACCGGCGGTTTGCAGTGGGAAAGACGGAAAACTTCGGTGCGAGGAAATTTTTCTTTTATCGATAACGATTTCACCGGAAATAATTTTTCAATCGTTGGAAATCAAATGCTCGACGGTTTAAAACCCGGAAAAAACCAGGTTTGGTCGCTGTTTTTACAACAGGCAGTGAATTCATTTATCCAGTTGAACGTAAATTATGAAGGACGAAACTCCGGTGAAAGAACCATTCACATCGGTTCCATGCAGGTGAAAGCCAGCTTTTAGATTTGTGAAAAATTCGCCGCTTAATCAGCATAAATTACATATTTAGCCCTGATTTTCTGAAAAGCATCAAGGTCGATTTTCCAGCTTTCTTTAATTTCCGCCGAGGTTTTTCCGGCGATAATTTGCTTTCTAAGCTGATCTGTTCCGGCAAGTTTATCGAAAAAAAGATTTTTCAGAAAGAAGTCCTGCTGCGGATTTTTGTAGTTTTTATAAGATTCGAGAAGCCAATCCAAATTGATCATCCGCAAATCTGTATTAGTTTCCGAAAGATTTCTGCCGTAGCATAATTTACCGTTCATGAAAGGATCTTTTGCGCCAGCAGAAGGTTTTGGGCTAAATGTAAAAGGGAAATTTTTGGTCCATGGAGAGCCGAAAATCTGAAAAGGCAAATTGGTGCCGCGACCTACGGAAACTTGCGTGCCTTCGAAAAAGCATAAACTTGGATAAATATTTATTGCGCGGGAATTCGGCAAATTTGGTGAAGGTTGCGCGGAAATTTCGTAGCGCTGCTTTTTGTGGTAACGCTGCATTGGGATCAGTGTGTATTTCGCCTGAATGCCTTTTGAAAGCCACTTTTCACCGTTTACCATTTTACCATATTCACCAATTGTTAAACCGTAGACCACGGGAATTGGATGCATGCCGACAAAACTTTGCCACTGTGGTTTTAAAACCGGGCCGTCAATATAGCCGTCATGCGGATTTGGCCGATCCAGAACCATAACTTCCACGTTATTTTCCGCGGCGGCTTCCATCACCAAAGTTAAAGTTGAAATGTAGGTGTAAAAGCGAACGCCTACGTCCTGAATGTCAAAAACAATGATGTCAAGACCTTTCACCTGCGCCGCAGTTGGTTTTTTATTGCTACCGTACAGTGAAATTATCGGAATTCCGGTTTTAACGTCAACGCCATTTTTTACATGTTCTCCAGCATCAGCATCGCCTCGGAAACCGTGTTCGGGCGCAAAAATTGACTGTATTTTGACCGAATTTTTTACCAAAAAATCTACGAGAAAAGTGCCGTCGCTTAAAAGTCCGGTTTGATTGGTGACCAACGCCACGGTTTTATTTTTAAGCAAAGGCAGGTATAATTCGGGCCGGTCGGCGCCGGTTTTAAAGCAGTTTTTATCAATGTTTTGCGCAAAACCCATCTGGCAAAAACCAAAATAAATTAGCATAGTCAGAAGTAAATCTTTAATTTTGGTCTTTAAAATCATTTGCTTGAAATTTCCGTTATATTTCTCTAAAAAAATTGCTTTTTCCAAAGATAACAAAAATAATCTCTCACGGGTTATTGTCTTTATTGGTCGTCTTTCTGTGGCACTTGGCGTGATTGTTTCGCTCATTACCGTGTCAACAGGACTGGGTTCAAAAAAAGCGATTAAAGAAAGGATGGCAGATTTTTCCGGGCATATTTCCATAAAATCCAAGCAGTCTAATAATTCTTATAATTCCTCGGTTTTAAGCACCGAAGGTTTACAGGTCCCGAAAATCAAAGGTTTACCAGATGTCGCCGCAACGCAAAAATATGTAGCAGCGAGTGGAATTTTCCGCAACGAACACAATTTTGCCGGAATTATTTTTAAAGGTGTCGGTAAAGATTTTGACAGTGCGCGGTTTCGCAAATTTCTGGTTGCCGGACATACGCCAAAAATCACCGAAAAAGGTTTTAATAACGGAATTTGTATTTCTGCAAAAATTGCAAACGACCTGCATCTGAATGTAAAAGACAGCATTATCGCTATTTTTTCAAAAGAAAACCAAAGTCCACTTTACCGGAAATTTGAAGTGGTCGGAATTTATAAAACTGATATCAAGCAAATCGATGATATTTTCGTGATTGGCGGCATTAACCATGCGCGGAAAATTCAGGGAATGACTCAGAGGGAAGTCGGCGGAATAGATGTTTTTTTGAAAGACATCAACGACATCGACCAGGACGCACCGAAGATTGACAAACTTGTCGGTTATAAAAACTATACGGTAAAAGCCACTGAAGAATATCCGCAAATCATGGATTTCATTGCTATTTTTGAT
Source organism: Kaistella treverensis (assembly GCF_900114045.1). Classification (GTDB taxonomy): domain Bacteria; phylum Bacteroidota; class Bacteroidia; order Flavobacteriales; family Weeksellaceae; genus Kaistella; species Kaistella treverensis. The sequence continues at coordinate 83,222 of NZ_FORQ01000001.1, read as the reverse complement.
ATGAACATTGCTTTAATCATTATCATTATGCTCATTGTGGTCATTATCAATATCATTATGGTGCTTCTCATTTTAATTATCGAACGCACGAACTCCATCGGAATGCTGAAAACTTTGGGGGCGACAAACGGACAAATACGTACGATTTTCATTAATTACACTTTGCTTATCATGGTTCCGGGACTTTTGATCGGGAATATTATTGGAATTGGCTTTTTACTGATTCAGAAATATTTCCACGTAATTACTTTGAACCCGGAAAATTATTACTTAAGCGTGGTTCCGGTGGAACTCAACATTTTTTACATCCTCATGATTTCCGCCGGCATTCTTGTAGTTTCCGGTATTTCACTGGTTTTACCGAGTTATCTCATCAGCAAAATATCGCCGGTAAAAGCCATTAAATACAATTAAAATTTTAAGTTATATCTTTGCAAACCCGTAATTATAGCTGTTATAATTACGGAATTAATACGCAAAAAACCATATGAAATACGCAGAAAATATATTAGAAACGATAGGAAATACCCCGCTTGTAAAACTTAACAAAGTGCTAGGCGACGACTTCCCGGCGCTGGTTTTGGCGAAAGTTGAAACCTTTAATCCCGGAAATTCTGTAAAGGACAGAATGGCGCTTAAAATGATTGAAGACGCGGAAAAAGACGGACGCCTAAAACCAGGTGGAACGATCATCGAAGGAACTTCCGGAAATACCGGAATGGGTCTGGCTTTAGCAGCGATCGTAAAAGGTTACAAATGTATTTTCGTGACCAATTCCAAACAGTCCAAAGAAAAAAATGATATTTTAAAAGCCGTTGGCGCCGAGGTTATTGTTTGTCCAACCGACGTCACGCCGGAAGATCCACGCTCCTACTACAGCGTTTCAAAACGTCTCGGCGAAGAAACCGAAAACGGTTGGTACGTAAACCAATATGATAATTTATCAAACCGCGTGGCGCATTACGAAACTACTGCGCCGGAAATTTGGGAACAAACAGAAGGAAAACTGACACATTTCGTTGCGGGTGCCGGAACAGGCGGTACGGTAACGGGCTGTGGACAGTTTTTCAAGGAAAAAAATCCGGACATCAAAATCATTGGAATTGATACTTACGGTTCCATTTTGAAAGAATATCACGAAACCGGCGAATTTCACCCGGAAAAAGCGCATTCTTACGTAACAGAGGGAATTGGCGAAGACATTATTCCGCTTAATTATGACATGTCGGTTATTGATCATTTTGAAAAAGTAACCGATAAAGACGGTGCGGTTTTCGCAAGAAAACTGGCCAAAGAAGAAGGTATTTTCTGCGGATATTCCGCGGGTAGCGCAATTGCGGCTTTGTTGCAGATGAAAGACCAGTTTACTAAAGACGATGTAGTGGTGGTTTTACTGCACGATCACGGTTCGCGTTACGTCGGGAAAATCTACAACGACGAGTGGATGAAAGAAATGGGCTGGTTATAATATTTGGCGTGCCTACACAAAAAAAGAGCAAAATTTCATTTTGCTCTTTTTTTTGTTCCGGTCGGTCTTCGGCTCCCAATCTTTGTTCCTTGGCGCGGCGGCTTCACCGCCGCGCCACGGAACAAAGGATTTCCGCCTACGCCCTCACGCGGACGTTTTTTCCAAAATTTCGCTCAGTTGTTGGGTTAAATTTTTCCGGGCAAACTGACCAATATTTTGCGTTTTAGCCACAGCATTTCCGCTTTGCCATTCATTGAATTTTTCAAGCAGAAAACTTTTCAAGCGCGCAGTTTCTTCGTAAGCGAAATGTTCACCGGCATTCGTTTCCAGCAGAATTTTTTTCACATCGCTGTCTTTCGGGCCAAAGGACAGAATCTGGTTTCCCGTCGCCAGATATTCGAAAATTTTTCCCGGAATTATGCCTTTCGACTGCTCATCCGGAAAATTGGTGATCAGCAGCAAATCTGAATTCTGCATTTCCTCATTCGCGGCGCCGTGCGAGAGATAACCCAGATTTTTAACCAAATTTTTGAGGTTAAAAGCCGCAATTTTTTCTAAAACTTTCGCATCAATTCTACCTGCAAAACGAAGTTCAAAATTTTGCTTGAATTCTTCATTTTCGTTGGTCAATTCCCCCAAAACTTTCCATAAAATCTCTGGATTTCGAAGTTGCTCCAAAACTCCGATATAACTTAAAGTAAATTTGGGATTTTTTGCCTTTTTAACCGTTAATTTTTCCTCCAAATCTCTGTCAAAACCATTGGTAATGCAGAAGGCATTCGCACCATTTTTCCGGAAATTTTCAGCATCAGAAAAGCTGGTGGCTAAAGTAATGTCGGCAGTTTTAAAAACCTGCCTTTCCAGATCGCGGTGCTTGTCGTCGGCGCTTTTGCTTAATTTTAAATGTTTGTAATAGGAAATTTCCGTCCAGGGATCGCGAAAATCAGCAAGCCATTTTAAAGCCGGAAATTCTTTCTTCAGTTCCAAACCAATTAAATGCATAGAATGTGGCGGACCGGTGGTTACAAATGCATCAAAATGATTATCCTGAAGATATTTTTTTAGAAATTTTGCCGACGGTTTCACCCAGAATTTCCGCGCATCCGGAATGAAAAAATTACCGCGAACCCAGATGGAAAGTTTGGATTTCCAAGATTGGTTATTGCCGACATCAAACTGGCCTGCTTTAAACTTTTTATTGTCTTTCCCGAAAAATTCTGCAATTTGGTACGGCTCCCAGATTTTGGTTTTGATGATTTCAAGATCTTTTGAAACTTCGTTCCCCAAAGATTGATCAACAATTGGGTAACTCGGGTTTTCCGGAATAAAAACGGTGGGTTTCCAACCGAATTCCGGTAAATATTTCACGAATTTCAACCAACGCTGCACGCCAGGCCCACCTGCGGGCGGCCAGTAGTAAGTGATGATTAATATTTTTCTTGGTGAATCCATTTATTAAAACGAAAAAAATTGCCGTTAAAACGGCAAATAATTTTAAACAGAAATTTCTTGCTCTTCTACCACAGAATTTTTTGCGGCAGCTTTTTTACGAAACAGCCAATATAAACCGAGTCCGCTTAAAAGCAAAAATATACCAAACGCGATCAGCGACACGATTTTTCCGGTCTCGATAACATCCGGTGCAAAAACCATTTTCACGGTGTGATTTCCCGCGGGAACGTGCACTGCGCGCAGCAAATAATTCGCTTTAATGTACGGAACTTCTTTACCATCAATGCTTATTTTCCAGCCTTTCGGGTAATAAATTTCCGAGAAAACAGCTAATTGCGGCGTTTTCGACTGTGTTTTAAATTCCAGCTCATCCGCCTGATAATTGGTTAATTTTAAAAATGCGGTTGAGTCAGCCTGAAGCGGTTTTCCGTTAAAATAAGTTTTGTCAGCACTTGAAACGACAGCAATTTTTTTGGTATCGATTTCACCAATTTGTGCAATTTCCTCGTTAGGTGAATTCACGAATTTAACATCAGAAACAAACCAAGCATTTCCGTTTGCATCCGGATTCGTAACGACTTCAGGTTTTTCTGTATTGCCGAAAATGAGATATTTCGTGTTCAGCATATTCAGAATTCGCGGAACTTTTACCGTATCCATTTTTCCGAAATATTCAGTAATTAAATCGTCGTATCGTCTCAGTTTCACCGCGTGATAACCGCCCACCGAAGATTTGAAGTACGAAGTATTCGTTTCACCAAACGCACCTAAAACCTGGTTGTAAATGCGGTAATGCGTTTGATCTTTTTCCGCAATGGTTTCCAACGTTTTGTTGACATTTATATTATTTAAAAGCGAAACCAAATTGGCATTTTCACCCACTTTCTGCATTAAAATATCGGAGCTTTCAGTTTGAAACGGATTTTCGGTGAAGGCTTTGTCGATAAAATTATCGTTATTAAGATATCGTTTGTTGACGCTCCACAGGTCAACAAAGCTGACCAGACCAATCACGATTAACGCGACGTTTTGAGAAATTTTGTGCTTTAAGCTCAGAAAAAGTACGGTTGCTGTAATGGCGACAAAAATAAGCGCTTTCACAGCATCTGCGGCGAACATTTTAAAGCGTTCATCAACCAGAAATTCTAAAAGATAGGGCGGCAGATAGGTCTTTTCGGTATCGGTATAAAAACCTAAAATTGGTTTTCCGAAAACGAGTAATAGCAAAGTAATTCCTAAAAAAATGCCGCTTACAACAAGCAAAATTTTCTTTTTGTATTCAAAGGTCAGCGAACTTTCATTTGCAATTTCTGCAGTTTCTTTGGAATTGAAAAAGCGGTATAAACCTACAATTGCAATCAGCGGAAACAGCAGTTCTACTACTACCAAAATTGAACTTGGTGCGCGGAATTTATTATAAAACGGAACATAATCGATAAAGAAATCAGAAACAAACATAAAATTGCTGCCCCACGCCAAAAGTACGGTCAAAACCGAGGCACCCAAAATCCAGTATCGGTATTTTTTCCAGCCGAAGAAAAAACCAAGAACCGCAAGAAAACACACGACGGCGCCTTGATACGCCGGTCCGGAAGTTCCAGGCTGTTCGCCCCAGTAGGTCAGCGAGCCAAAACCTTTTCCGATCTGGTCCATTTCCTGCTGTGAGGTCACATTTTCCTGAACAAGCTGCTGTACTTTTGCCATCATTTCATCAGAACCGGCTTCGTTGCTCGCGCCGCCCATTAATCTTGGGATAAAGAGATTCAGCGTTTCCAGTTTTCCGTAGCTCCACATGAGCATACTTTCTTTGTCCATGCCGGTTTTGTCGTCGGAATGTCGTTCGTTGTTTAAAATTTGTTTGCCACGCACCGTTTCTGTAATATATTCGGAATTCGCCATAATTCGCTGAGAATTCATGCCGACACCTAAGACAAAAGCAAGCGCTAAAATCCCGGTTGAAATTCCAAAATGTTTCCAGTCGGTTTTTCCCTGAAAAGCGCGGATTAATTCAGAAATAAACAAAAATGCGAGCGCGATAAAAAGGTAAAAAGTCATTTGCGGGTGATTGGCCGCAATCTGCAAGCCCATAAAAAGCGCGGTCACAATAAATCCGACCACATATTTTTTCCGGATATAAACCAGTAAAATTCCGGCTAAAAGCGGCGCAAAATATGCAACAGTATGGATTTTTCCGTTATGTCCGGCAGCAAGTGCGATATAAAAATAGGTGGATAAACCGAAAAAAGTGGCGCCTAAAAGGGCATATTTCCAGTTTCTGACAGCGACCATTCCAAGCAGGAAAAATCCGGAAAATAGCAGGAAAATGTAGTTGGCAGGTTTTGGTAAAAAATTCAGAAAATCATCGATGTTTTTGATGATATCTCCGCGAAACTGCGCGCCCATTTGATACGTCGGCATTCCGCCAAACATCGAGTCGCTCCAATAAGTTTCTTTGCCATTTTGCGCGCGGTAATCCAGCAGTTCTTTGGCGCCGCCTTTGTATTGCACGATGTCGTGCTGAAAGAGCTGCTTGCCTGTAAGCACCGGATTGGCGTAAATCACCGCCAGAAGCACGAACAGCACCAGAGAACCGAGGATGAAAATTAGATTTCTGTTTTTTACCATTTTAAACTTTATTATTTTGAAAAACCCTTTGACTGTTGTCAAAGGATTATTTTGGTTTTTTCTCTTCTACTTCTTCGTAATCTACAGTTTCTGCGTCCCAGGTAATCTTGGACTTCAGCTTTTTTTTGGATTTTTCCTGCCTTTTTTCCTCAGTGTTATTTGCTTTTGGAAATTTAAAAACCGCGGTGAAAAATAAGCGTTTCAAAATATTCCAAACAAAAAAAATGACAACCGTAGTCAGAATTAATTCTAAAATAAATTTCATTTAGTTTTTACTATTGAATGTGGAAAACGAAAAAATTTGCTGTTTTAGCGGCTTATTTTCCTGGATTTACCACGACTGTTGAGTTTGATAATGATTTCATGGTTTGCGATTGTTTACCGTCTGACAGCGTTTCGGACTGCGAAGTTTTCACGCTGATGTTTTGGTTTTTTACCCAACCCGTATTTTGGTCAAGCGTAATAGTACCGTTTTGCGAAAGTTCCGATGACATGCTGCGCGTAATTCCCTGCTGCGTCTGTTTATCAGATTTTTTCGGGATTCCACCAGAAACACCGATTTGCGCGATACCGTTCCCAACATTTTTCAAAACGTAAGTCGTCACCAGCTTAATTTTTCCGTCCGGTGTTGCGTTCTCGCTTTCGGTCCATTTTTCACCGATTTTCACGCCTTTTTCCGGGATTAAAACCAGATTTTTCGCGATTTGATCTTTCAGCATTTTTTCATTAAAACTTTGTTTAAAGCTGCTCAGGAACGCAGTTTTTGCTTTTGCGTCTTTAATCGTGCTTCCAACCGCTGCAGAAATTTTGTTGTAAATAGCATCAAAACCTGTAATAGAAACCACTTTTCCGGTTTCAGTCATTTTCAGATTCAATTTGTTTCCGACCAAAGCTTTATTCACTTTCCACATCATTTTCAGCTGCTCATCTTTAGGTTCAGCCTGCTTGGTATCCACTGAAACGGATTTTCCGTTCGCAGACTGCGAGTTTCTTTTACCAACTAAATTGATCGAAATATCATAAATTCCGTCTTTAAAATCATTCACGGTGAAAGACATTTCGTCCGTCATTTCGCTTGTTCCGCTTTGCGATTTTCCGTCCGGCGCCGTCATGGTTTGCACATCTTTTTGGTAAGTTTTCAGCGGATAAGTCTGGCCTTTTTCCAGTTTGAAAGTTTGCTTGTAGACCCCTGCGGTTTCGAAAATTGCCGGAGCAGAATTTGCTGTATTTGATTGCGCAACGGCAGTAGAATCGTTTGCGTTTCCTGCCGGAACTTCAACAGTCACGCTTTTTCCGGTTTCAGGATCGATTTTCGTAACGGTTTTTGTTTCTTTTTTACAGGAAAGCAGCGCTATAGAAAGTAGGGCAAGAGCCGTAAATTTTTTCATTAAATAAATTTTCTGTTTAAATTTTATTCCGAATGCTTCGATTTTCGCGGAATAAGGCACAAATTTAAGGTAATTATTTCTGATGCTTTCAAAGATTATCAATATTTTAACAGTGTTCGGAATTATTAAAAAAAAGTGTCGGAAAGCGCAGAAAAAATGTTAGTAATTTTAAATTTTTTAAAAAGCATTTACCAAATTGAAAAAAAAGCCGGTTTTAGCACCGAATTTTTTCAGCGCTTTCATCCAAAAAAAATGTTTTGGTCAGAATTCCGTAAATTTAGCCTTCAAATTTTTACAATAAAATGACAAATCCACTTTTACAACCGTTCGAAACCAAATATAATGCTGCACCTTTTGATGAAATTAAGGAAGAACATTTTCTACCGGCTTTTCAGGAATTAATTAAAATTTCAGAAGAGGAAATTAATGAAATAGTTGACAATTCCGACGAAGCAACTTTTGAAAACGTCATTGCAGCTTTGGCTTTTTCCGGACAAAAATTGGATGTTGTTTCGGCCATTTTTTTCAATTTAAATTCTGCGGAAACCAACGATGAAATCCAGAAAATCGCCCAGGAAGTTTCGCCACTTTTAACCGAATTTTCGACTAAAATTTCGCAAAACGAAAAGCTTTTCGAAAAAATAAAAAAGGTTTTCGAAGAAAAAGAAAAATACAATCTGAACGAAGAGCAGCAAATGCTTTTGAACGAAACGTACAAAGGTTTCGTGAGAAGCGGGGCTTTGTTGAACGATGAAGAAAAGGAGAAATTTAAAAATATCAGCATCGAACTTTCGAAAAAATCGCTGCAATTTGGGCAAAATGTTTTGGCGGAAACCAATAATTATTTTAAGCACATCACCGATGAAAAAATGCTTGCCGGTATTCCGGAGCCGATTTTAGCGCAATACCGTGAAGATGCGAAAGAGCGAAATCTCGACGGATTTGTGGTGACTTTGCAATATCCGAGCTTTTTACCGCTGATGACTTATGCCGAAAACCGCGATTTGCGTAGAGAATTGGCCTTAGCAAACGGCAAAAAAGGCTTCCAGAAAAATGAATTCGATAATCAGGATCTGATTAAAGATTTGATTTCTTTAAAACAGGAAAAGGCGAAACTTTTGGGTTACGCAAATTATGCAGATTTTGTTTTGGAAGAGCGCATGGCAAAATCTCCAACGCAGGTTCGGTCGTTTTTGAACGAGCTTTTAGAAAAAGCAAAACCGTTTGCGGTTAAAGAAATTGATGACCTAAAAAAACTCGCGAAAGTTGACGGAATTGAAGAAATGCAGAGTTACGATCACGCTTTTTACGCCGAAAAATTACGGAAACAGAAATTTGATATTGATGATGAAGAACTAAAACCGTATTTTCAGCTGGAAAAAGTTCAGGACGCGGTTTTCAGTTTGGCGAAAAAACTTTTTGGTTTAGAATTTAAAGAAACCACGGAACTTCAGAAATATCATCCAGAGGTGAAAACGTATGAAATTTTTGAAGGCGAAAGTTTCAAAGCCCTACTCTACGCCGATTATTTCCCGCGAAAAGGAAAGCGCGCAGGCGCCTGGATGACGAGTTTTAAAAACCAGTTCATTAAAAATGGTGAAAATCACCGTCCGCATATTTCGGTGGTCTGCAATTTTTCAAAACCGACTTCTGAAACGCCGAGTTTGCTGACTTTTCAGGAAGTTACTACGCTTTTCCACGAGTTTGGGCACGCTTTGCATGGCGTTTTAGCGAACACCACTTATCCAAACCTTTCCGGAACTTCGGTAAAATGGGATTTTGTGGAATTGCCTTCGCAGTTTTTGGAAAACTACTGCTATGAGCCGGAATTTTTACAAACTTTTGCAAAACATTATGAAACCGGGGAAGTTTTACCCAACGAAAAAATTCAGAAAATATCAGAATCGAAGAATTTTATGGAAGGTTACCAGACTTTGAGACAAATCGGTTTCGGAATTTTAGATATGGGTTATCACTCAAATCTGGAAAAAATTGGCGACATCAAAACTTTCGAAGTGGAGGAAACAAAAGCGACAAACCTTTACCCAAGTAACCCGGAAACTGCAATGAGCACGAGCTTTTCACACATATTTCAGGGCGGATATTCAGCAGGATATTATTCCTACAAATGGGCAGAGATTTTGGATGCGGACGCTTTTCAGTATTTCAAAGAAAATGGCATTTTTAACCCGGAAATTTCTGCGAAATATAAAATTCTACTGTCGTCGGGCGGCACAAAAGATCCGATGGAATTGTATAGAGATTTCCGTGGAAGCGAACCGAAGGTCGAAAGTTTACTAAAAAGAGCCTTCGGAGCTTGAAATTTTTAGCAGTTTATTAGTTTAAAAATCAAAATTATGGAAACCAATTTTTATATGCTCAATCATCAAAAAGTTTTATTTGTTGCGCGCGAATTGCATAAACGAGGATTTGAGAATTTGAGAATTGTTCCGTCTTTGTCTCCTTCCGGACTTTCCTGGCGGTGTTCTTTCATCACCATTGTTAACCGCGAAGAAATGAATGTTTTTGCTTCGTTGTGGTTACAATCGAATTATGAGTACCAAAACAAGGAAATAGAATTAAACATCGAAGAATTAACGGACGATTTCATGAAAAAAGAAAAAAATTTTCTGGAAAATTGTCGCGGTAAAAATGAAGTTTACGTGAAATGGTTCGCAAACATTCTTCAAAAACTGGAACCTGAAGAACTGCCTTATGCTTTTGCTGATTATTTTTCACCAACCAGCTATTGGAAAACTTCTCTGGGAAACCAAATTGACACTATTCCTGGTGAGGAAAAATATTATTTCGGGTATTAAAATTTAAAATTTTGGTTTTTTACCGCCTTATTTCTTGCTTTTGCCAGGATCGGAATGGAAACCGCGCCTAAAACCAACATCAGCACGAGTTGCATAGTGTGCGAAATAAAAGCGTAAGAAAGCCCGATTTCACCGCCTTCTTCAGGGTTTTTTCCCATCGAAAGAAACAGCGCCATTATACCGAATTTTAAAGCTAAATGGAAAGCGCCAATTCCGCCAGAAGCCGGAACCATCATTCCCAAAGTGCCGACAACGATGATGAAAAAGCCGTCAGCGAAAGTGAAATTCGAAGTTTCTGGCAAAGCGAAGCAAACCAAATAAGCTGCGAGATAATAGCAAACCCAAATTCCGGCGGTATATGCTAAAAATTTAGCTTTTTGCTTCATTTTAAATATGGAAGTCAGACCATGGAAAATTCCGTTTACAAAATTCAGAACTTTTTTATAGATAGCGAATTGCGCTAATTTTTTCCGAAGTAAAACCGCTAAAATTATTAAAACTAAAACTGCGGCACCAAAAAAAATTAAAGAAAAATTCCCCTTTGTTTCGGCATTTTTTCCCTTTTCTGCTGTGACGTAGGAGTAGAACGCTAAAATTGCTTTGTATTTAAAAATAAGTGTAAGCCCGAGAAATACCAGCATGCACATTAGATCGATGACGCGCTCCAGAATGATGGTTCCGAAAGATTTGTCAACCGGAACTTTTTCAACCCCGAAAAGCGCCGTGGAACGCGCTACTTCACCACTTCGAGGAATAGTAAGATTCATTAAATATCCGAAAGAAATCGTCCAGAAAGAATTGGAAGTTGAAATATTATAACCCATCGGCTCTAATAGCAAATTCCAGCGTACCGCGCGGAACCAATAAGCTAAAACGCCAAAAATCGCGGCAACGAAAACCCAAAAATAATTGGCTTTAGCAAAATAACCGGCAATTTTTTCGAATTCCATTCCTTTTAGCGCCCACCACATAAAAAGCGCGGCAACTGCAAGCGAAATGGCAATTGTTAAAAAAGTCTTTAAAAAGGGCGTTTTTTTTGAATTTTCCAAAAGAAAATAATCAGGAATTAAGTAAGGAGATTGGTTTTTTCGTCGGGGAAAATAATTTTCGGCTGAAAAGTTTTTGCTTCTTCAGGCGTCATCTGCGCGTAAGACATGATAATAATGATGTCTCCTTTCTGCACGCGGCGCGCTGCCGGGCCGTTTAAACAAATTTCACCGGATTTTCTTTTGCCTTTAATCGCATACGTGTCGAAACGTTCGCCGTTGTTAACGTTTACGATATAAACGCGCTCTCCGACGATGATTCCGGAGGCATCCAGCAAATCTTCATCGATGGTTACGCTGCCGATATAATTAAGGTCGGATTCTGTTACGCGAACGCGGTGAATCTTTGATTTAAAAATTTCAATTAACATGGCGCAAATTTAATTATTTTAAACAAAATAAAGAATATAATAATTTTTAGTTTTTGGCTTTTAGTGAATTTAATAAAATCGCGCATTAGTTTAATTATTTGTTTTTCAATTATTTAGCTTAAGTATTTAAAAACAGAAATTAAAAGCTGATTTTTGATAATTCATAATTGTAATCAAAAAGCACCCAATTTCAATTAAATGGCGCCAGCAGTAGCTTTGGCATAATTATAGCACTCGGTAAGGCTCATTAATCAGGGAAAGTGGGTTTTTTAAGTTTATGTTAAAAATCCACTTTTGTTGAATTTTGATTAATTATTTCCAAAAAATTTGCGCAATATGAAAAAAGTTTTATATTTGCTATACAATCAAATTAACCCTAACTAATTTATTATTATGAACAAGTCTGAATTAATCGACGCTATTGCAAAGGACGCAAACATCACGAAAGTTGCAGCTAAAGCAGCTTTGGAATCATTTATCTCTAACGTTTCCAACACTTTAAAGCAAAAAGACGGTAAAGTTTCTTTAGTAGGCTTCGGAACTTTCTCAGTTGCAGAAAGAGCTGCAAGACAAGGTATCAACCCGGCTACTAAAAAACCAATCCAGATTGATGCAAAAAAAGTTGCAAAATTCAAAGCTGGTGCTGATTTAGCTGGTGCAGTTATGGAAGGAATGACTAGCGGAAAAAAGAAAAAATAATCGAAAAGATTAGCAAAAAAATTAAAGTCCCGATTGCTCGGGACTTTTTTTATGGTGCTAAACGGCTGATTTTCCAGTCGAAATCGTCGGTCAAATTATAAATCAACCTGTCGTGCAGGCGGTTTGGGCGTCCTTGCCAAAATTCAATTTCGTAAGGTTTTGCCAGATATCCACCCCAGTTTTCGGGACGCGGGACCTCTTTATTTTCAAATTCGGTTTCCAGCGCTTTCAGTTTTGTTTCCAAAAATTCCCGGTTTGGGATCACCTGGCTTTGCGGTGAAACTACGGCGCCAAGTTGGCTGCCTTTTGGCCGCGAATGAAAATATCCGTCGCTGAGATTTGCCGGTAATCGTTCCAGCGATGCTTTAATAATAATTTGTCGTTCCAGCGAAGGCCAGAAAAAATGCAGACACGCTTTATGCGTACTTTCAATCGCGTGACCTTTGCGGCTTTCGTAATTGGTATAAAAAATAAAACCTTCCCACGTATAAGCTTTTAACAGAACCATTCTGGTGCGTGGACAACCGTCTGTTTCTACGGTAGAAATCGCCATAGCATTCACTTCAGAAACCTGTGCATCTGCTTCTGCTTCGAGGAACCACGAGCGAAACTGCTCAATCGGACTCTCTTTTATCTGATCTTCCAAAAGTTCCGAACGGTCATAAATTTTTCTTTTATCGTGTAAGTTTTCCATTAAATTTTTATTACTTTTGATCAAAGGTTTTTTATTTGACCTAAAATTTCAGATGAATTATTCTTACAAAGGTAAAATTTTAATTTCCACTCCGGATATTTCGGGCGACATATTTTCCCGTTCTGTGGTCCTGATTATCGAGCACAACGAGCAAGGTGCATTCGGTTTAATTCTCAATAAAAAGAACGAAAATATGACCTCCAGGCTGCTGGATATTTTCGGTTTTCAGGTTTCGGTTTACGATGGTGGTCCGGTAGAAAACGATAAGATCTTTTTCATCTGCAAAGGTGAAAAAGTGACTGATACTTATTCGGAAATCACTGAAGAATTTTATCTCACCGAAGATATTGAGAACGTTGTTGCCGCGATGATTGATCTTCGTCTGCCGATCAACGATGTAAAAGTATTTTCCGGCTACACGGGCTGGGGAATGCAGCAGTTGGATGGTGAAATCCTGAGAAAAGTGTGGACTCCAGTGGACGTTTATAACCTCGATTACACCTCACCGAACGACCAGAATCTTTGGAAAAACATCATGCAGAATTTGGGTGGTGAATATCTGTTGTGGGCAAACGCGCCGCAGGATGTTTCGATGAATTAAATTCCCGCCACATTTAACATAATTTTAATATTCGGCGCATAGGAAGATACAAAGTTTTTGATTACCTTCGTGTCATCAAAGTCTTAAAGCCCGGTTACTGACCTTTTTGCAGGTTGCTGACCGGGTTTGCCAATTTTAAGCGAAACTTGCCGACCACGCCGAAACTATATCTGTAAACCTGGTTTTTTCGAAGGTCTTATTACGGATTTTCATTACCGGAAAAATGCCTTTTTCGTCAGAAATAATGATGATTTCTTCCGCTTTCTGAGATTCAAAAGCAATCAATTCCGCCTCTTCAATTACCGCAAGCTTATTTTGGTGAACGAAAGTCACAAAACTTTCCATCAATGGCGAAACAAAAGCACCTTCACTCTGTTTCGGAATTTTAATTGTATTTCCGGTTAAAAAGAGCAGATTTCCAATCGTGGTGCGCGCAATTCTTTTGTTCGGATTCAGGAATATTACATCATCCAGCTCATTGTCTGCAGCATAAACTTCAGCATAAATGTTTTCCGGCGAGTGCACATGAATTCCGCTTAAAACATTAGTATTTACATTGATTTCTTTAATCAGATCAATTTCAAAAGCGCGTTGCATTTCCAGAATATTCCGCGGCGAATCTACTTCAAAATAAAAAGAAATTTCGCGCTTAGAGAGCAAACTTTCCTGAGAATTACGGTACACGTGAAAATTAATAACGCCGTCAGAAATTCCAGCTTCAATTACCTTTTCTGCAAACAGATTCTGAAAAAATTCCAAAGTGTAGGAAAGCGGAATCGCCATACGCATTTTCCGCATCGAAGCCATCAGAAAAAAATAGCATTCTTCAGCCAGAACAATTTTCGAATGATGCACAAAAAACGAAACCCGCACCGAATCACCGTACAAAAATGCGCGGTTATTAAGTTCTGCAGTGTCGGAGTAAAAAGATAATTTCAAAATTTTCAGGGTTTTTAGGGTAAAAAAATAATGAACGAAAATTCGTTCATCATATTATCAGGCGTAAAAAAATTAGGACGCGCCTAATTTCAGTTTAAGATTTTCAATAAGATTTTCCCAGTACAGTCTGTTTTCCTCTTCGTCGCCGGCGTCGCAAAAATCCACGATATTCAGCGCTAAATCTTCGGTGATATCATCGATGACGATGGTCATTTCAAAATAATTTTTGGTGCCCTCATCCTCTTCCCAACGAAAACGCACAAAACTTTCCGGCTTATAACGAATAAGCGTTGCTTTCTCTTCCGGCCCGTTTCCCCAGCTGAAGAAAAAATCGTCTCCTTTTTCCTCCACATCATCTGCAAACCACTCCGAAAGTCCTTCCGCGCTCGCCATATATTCGTATAAAATCTCTGACTGGCAGTGCATTGGAAATTCATATTGCACCTTCGTTTTCGCCATATTGCTACCTATTTTTAATGTGTCGCAATATATAAATTAATTTCTTATTACAGCAATTAAAATTTGTTCAAAACCATAAAAAATCAGGAGCAAGCCGGGCTGGTTTTCCTATTAAAAATCGTCCCGCTGTCCGCTATATCCCCGATGTCGGAGATTTTTGTTTTCCGGTATGATATATATCATCGGGGGATGCCGCTTCCATCGGGGCTAAAAACCACTTTTATCGCATCTTTTGACAACTTTACAGTGCGATGAGGTAGTGATTTGGTGATGTGATGATTTGGTGATTTGGTGATTTGAAAATTTGAAATTCGCCGCTAAAACAACAATTTCTCCTAAAATATAAATCTGCAGAATCCGCAAATTCAGCGGGAGAAAAATGCCACGAATACACATATAAATATTCGCCGCTAAAACACCCAATTTTTCAAAAATAAAAAATCTGGGAAAATCGGTAAATCTGTTGGGGTTTTCTCTGATAGTAAAACCAAAAAAAATTGCCGCTAAAAGACCCAATTTTTCAAATTACCAAATTATCAAATTATCAAAAATGAAATTCGCTAATCAAATTCATTTAAAATTTCCAGAATAATTTCGCAACCCTGCCGGATTTCCTCAAGCGAAATGGTTAACGGTGGCGAAATTCTCAAATATTCATTGCGATACAGTTGCCAGAAAACGATTAAACCCTTTTCCATGCAGCGTTTTGCAACTTCCAAAGTAAATTCCGGAGCGCCGAGATTTACCGCAAGCATCAAACCTTTTCCGTTTACATTTTTAATTTTCGGATGAACCAAAAGTTCCCGGAACAGCTGTTCTTTTTCTGCAACTTCATTCATCAGACTACTTTCTACAACCCCCTGTAAAGTAGCGAAACTCGACGCGGCAATCAGCGGATTTCCACCAAAAGTCGTAATATGACCGAGTTTCGGTGAATGCGACAGCGATTGCATAATTTCACCGGAACTCATAAAAGCACCAACCGGAACGCCGCCGCCCATGCCTTTTCCCATCACCAGAATATCCGGAACCATTTCGAAATGTTCAAAAGCGAACAGTTTCCCGGTTCGTCCAAAGCCCGGCTGAATTTCATCTAAAATCAGCAGCGCGCCAACTTCTTCGCAGCGCTTTTTCAAATTTTTAAAATAATCAGCATCCGGCACCAAAAAACCTGCAGCACCCTGAATGGTTTCTGCTAAAACGCACGCGGTTTTCTCGGTAATTTTAGAAAAATCATTTTGGTTATTAAATTCAATGAAATTCACCAACGGCAAAAGAGGACGGAATTCGCGCTTGTGATATTCGTTCCCGGAAACCGACAAAGCGCCGTGCGTGTTTCCGTGATAAGAATTTTTCATCGAAATAATTTCCTCTCGTCCGGTGTAACGTTTTGCTAGTTTCAAAGCGCCGTCAATCGCTTCCGCGCCGGAATTTACCAAATAAGTAACTTCGAGCGGTTCCGGCGTAGAATCTGCTAAAAGCTTGCAGAGTTTCACCGGCATTTCCTGCGCGTATTCGCCATAAACCATCACATGTAAATATTTTTCAGCTTGAGTTTTTATGGCTTCAATAATTTTTGGATGCGAATGACCCAACGTATTTGCGGAAACTCCGGCAACAAAATCGAGATATTTTTTGCCGTTTTTGCCGTAAATAAATGTTCCGGAAGCTTTTTCAACCTCAAAGCCGGCGGCAAACGGTGTGGTTTGTGCCTGATATTTAAAAAAATCTGTCTGCATTTTAAAGGTAATTTTTAATCTAAACTTTCAACCGCGCCCTGACTTGAACGGAGCTCTTTTTGTGGAACGAAGTGGAACAAAAAAGCGGGAGTGGAAGGCGGATAAAGGCGCCCAAATAAAAAAATTATTTCCGGACGCGTTTTGGTTTTTTCGCCTCTTCTTTGGCCTTTTCTGCATCAATTGCTTTCTGGGCAGCGTCGTACAACTCGTTGTTCGATTCGTATTTTATTTCGGGATAGTTGGGCGAGTCCACAAAAATGTCGCGCCAGGTCCGCAGCCGGTCTTTTGTGTTCCAGTTAAAATCCGGGAAAAAGCGCTGTTCGCGCGAAATCAAACTCATCGGAAAAGTGTCCACATTTGCGCCGATATTGCAGGAAATAATCTGCACTTTCCGATCTTCAAATTCCGCTTCAATCGTACCGCAGGTAGAAAGTGACACGCCTATGCGCTCGACTTCCTTCGTAGTTTCGTTTTGGTCATCCGCATAAGTAATCGCCTGCGCATTGCCAATGACTTTCGCGAGTTTCACCTGATTTTTTTCGTAGTAAACCGTCATTAATTTACCTTTCACCTGGTTGAATTCATCTTTCATGTTAAGCGAATCGGCTTTGCTGATCGCGAAAGCGTCGCCAATCACCCGCAAAGAATCGATGTATTCATTTTTGGTGTCGAAATAAGCTTCAATTTTATTTCCGGTAACCTGCTTTTCTCCGCTCCACGCAATCGGGCTGCCGAACAGGTGCATGACGCCATCGGTTTCATTAAAACTTAAAGAATCCGCGCGCAGCTGAATGTTTGATTTAAACATGCGCGCCTTTCGGTAAGCACGTAAAAAGCTTTTTTTCTCGAGCGGGTTTTGGACATCAGGTTTCTGAAATGCCAAAATTCGGTCCGCTGAAAAGTACATGGAATCTTTTTCCAAAATTTTTACAGCGTAGGGTTTTTCAGTAATCATCGCGGAATCTTTTTTCTCGTAGATTTCGGCGTAACCGCCTTTCATGTAGCGGTTTTCTTTTGGATCGCGAAGTGTTACATTTCCTTTTGCTGTCCCGAAACCTGTAATTTGGTTAAAATACATGTCATCGCCGGTAAGCAATTTTCCGTTATAATGAATGCGGGAATTCTTTTTTAAATAGACTTCCTTGGTATTCATATTATACGTGCCCTTTTCGGTGTAAATGAGATTTCCCGGATTTTTTTTATTTGTAATCGTGGTCGCACCGTTGAATGTGGCGGTGTTCGTATTTTGGTTTTGGATAATATTTACGCCTTCCACCGTATATTCGGGATTGTCGATTTTTACGTTTCCTGTGAAATCAATTAATCGGCTTGTTAGATCATAAGTTGCAGATTTGGTGTACATCACATTGCCATCTTTGGTAATTGTACCGCCGGTATTGAAATAAGCTTTGTTGGAAAGCCGGTCGTAATAAAGCGTTTCAGTCTGAATCGTCTGGCCAGGGTCGGTGAGCAGAACGTTCTTTCGGGCAATTCCTTTTTGGGTATTTCCGTCATATTCCATTTCACCAGATGTGATCACTGAACCGTCGGCATTTTGCAAACGGACATTTCCGAGCGCTTTTACAAAATTCTGATCCTGATAAAAAATAACCTCATCGGCAATTAAAACTGAGCCCTGATGCGCAAACTGAACGTTACCCGAAAAGAAAGGGTTTCCGTTATATCTGTCGGGCGTTTTCTGGAAAAAGTCGGAGTGTATAAGCTTAACTTTTTCGGGTGCAGCGCCGGTTTGTGGTCCACTGAAGAAAGGATCGCGCGCCGCATCCTGCTGAGGCTGGGTTTTGATCTGCGCAAAAAAATGTGCACTAATAAAGAGAAAAAAAACGAAAAGTTTTTTCATTAATCCTTTTTGGTTCCGTAAAAATAAAGTGAATGGGAATCAATGTTTACGCCGAAAGCGTTTTCGATAGATTCTTTGATGCCCTGAATGCGTGGATCGCAAAACTCGATAATTTCCTGAATTTCCTTGTTGGAATCTTTTTTATAAATCACCATGTGGTCGTGCTGCATGTTGAAGTACGACTTTTCATAGGAAGAAGAAGTCAATGTTTTTTCGCCAAACTGGTGTTTCCGGATGAGGCCAGCATCTAAAAATATTTCGATGGTGTTGTAAATAGTGGCTTTGGACACGTGATATTTTTTCTGCATCATGAGCAGGTAGAGATCATCTACATTAAAGTGATGCTCCAAATTGTAAATCTCTTCCAGAATCGTATAGCGTTCCGGCGTATTTCTAAATCCTTTTTCCAGAAGATACTGCCGTAAAACCTCTTTAATTGTGGCAATATTGAGTTCTTTATGTTTCGCGTCCATTGATAAAAAATATGTACAAATTTACCGATAATTTTATTAACGGTTAGAAATGACTTTTATTGGATTTTCTGATTTTAAGAATCGTAGCGGCGGAAATTTACCTGCTGAATTTTATTAGTGATAATTTTCTGATCAAGCAATGGCGCTGATTCTACTACTACATTGTGCGCAGAAATCCCCCAGGCTTTAAAGTCATCGCTGCCAATGTATTTCACAAAATTATAGATATTAAGGGTGATTTTTTCTTTTACGGTAAGCAAAGTATCATTTATATACGTATTGTCGATAATCACATACTTTAAATCCGGCGGCACATTATAAGATCGCAGCGAGGGATGGCTGCTGCGCGAGGGAATACTCCCCTCTTCCATCATATCCTCTAGAACCTGATCGAAATAATCATTGATGCGGCGGTCAATTTTGAAACCAAGCATGAAATTGATGCGGTAAATTGTTCCAGGCATGATTTCATCAATGGTATAATTAAAAGTAAAAGGATCTTCCTGGTTTATAATATTCAAAATAAAATAATGATCTGCGCGCTTGGGCTGCTTTCGGATAATGGAATAGATAATTTTCGCCTCTACTTCATCGGAACGTTTTGCACGGCTTAAAAATGCCAGATTCGTGGCATATTTTGGTATTGTTTCGTCGAGTTTCAGTTCTTTGATTACCGGCACATATTTGTCGAGTTTTACAAACTTAATAAATTTACCTTTGATAGAACGTCCGTTATACCAAGCGTACATACAGACCGCGATGAAGCCGCCCAACACCATGGTAAGCCAGCCACCGTCAAAAAATTTAATGACATTGGCATAGAAAAATCCTAATTCAATAAAGAGGTAAACCGCTAAAAATCCTAAAGCAAAAACGCGGGTCGCTTTGTTCCGACGCAGCCAGAAAAAAAGCAGTGTTGTTGTCATCAGCATAGTGATGGTAATTGTTAAACCATACGCAGCTTCCATTGCTTCTGACTTTTGGAAATAAATCACAACGATAAAGCACAAGAACATCAGGCCCCAGTTTACCCGGGGAATATACATCTGACCTTTAATTCCAGAAGGATAATCAATTTGCTGGTTGGGCCAAAAAGTAACTGACATCGCCTCCGAAAACATGGTAAAAGAACCAGTAATTACTGATTGACTTGCAATGATTGCCGCCGCCGTTGCTAGAATAACACCCGGTAAAATTGCCCAAACCGGCATAATCCCAAACATTGGATTAATACCGGACGCAACCGCATCAGGATTAGATAAAAGCCAGGCGCCTTGTCCTAAATAATTAAGTATAAGCATGATTTTTACGAAAATCCAGCTGACACGAATATTTCTTTTACCACAATGTCCTAAATCAGAATATAATGCCTCTGCACCCGTAGTACAGAGAAAAACCGCACCCATGATGACAATAGCGCTCGGAGAATGCGTAATTAAATTATAAGCATAATAAGGATTAAATGCTTTTAAGACCTCAAGATGCTCGGAAATGTGCATGGAACCAAACCCTCCTAAAACCAAAAACCAAAGGACCATCACCGGACCGAAAAATTTGCCGATAGAAGCCGTTCCAAACTGCTGTACAATAAAAACAATTGCCAAAATTACCAGCGTTATTCCGACGACAGGCGTGTGCGGGGAAAATATTTTAAGGCCTTCTACAGCTGACATTACAGTTAATGATGGCGTAATTATACTGTCTGCCACCAAAGTTGAGGCTCCAATTATTGCGGCGACGTAAAGCCATTTTTTCTTCAGCTTTTTCACAAGAGAATACAATGCTAAAATTCCACCTTCACCTTTGTTATCAGCTCGCAGGGCGATAATTACATATTTTACAGTAGTTTGCATTGTCAGCGTCCAGATGATACACGAAAGTGCACCTTCAATATATTCATCAAAAGGTAAATTTCCTGTTTCTTTCCGTGCATTTACGATCGCCTTCATTACATAAAGCGGCGAGGTACCGATATCGCCAAAAACAATACCGAGTGAAACTAAAACTCCTACGGCGGTCAGCTTTTTGGTATCGAAATGCGATATACTATTTTCAGACATAAACGAGAAAATTTCGTCAAAGGTAAACGATTATCTGCTTTCTTGCAGTACTTAGCAATAAAAAAAACTCCCTTGCAGGAGTTTGAATTTTTTAAGCTTTAATGTAAAGCGCATTTTTGATTTCTTCTTTGACCTTTTCCAGTTTGGGGAACCATTCCGCGAACAGCGGTGCCGAATACGGCGCTGGCGCATCTGGTGTGGTAATTCTTTTGATTGGAGCATCCAGATAATCGAAAGCTTTTTGCTGAACCATATAAGTAAGTTCTGTCGCGATAGAACCTAAAGGCCACGCCTCTTCCAAAACCACCATGCGGTTGGTTTTCTTTACAGATTCCAAAACGGTGTCATAATCAATCGGGCGAACAGTTCGAAGATCGATAACTTCTACAGAAATTCCTTCTTTTGCTAAATCTTCAGCAGCCTGAATCGCCAGTTTCATAATTTTTCCAAAGGAAACCAAAGTCACGTCGGTACCTTCACGCTTGATATCTGCTTTTCCGATTGGGATATAATATTCTTCTTCAGGAATTTCCATTTTATCACCATACATCTGCTCAGATTCCATGAAAATTACAGGATCGTTATCCTGAATTGCTGTTTTTAATAAACCTTTTGCATCATAAGGATTAGACGGAACAACCACTTTTAAACCAGGAACATTTGCGAACCAGGATTCCAAAGCCTGAGAGTGCGTTGCGCCCAACTGACCTGCAGAAGCTGTAGGTCCACGGAAAACAATTGGGCAGTTCCACTGGCCACCGGACATTTGTCGGATTTTCGCGGCATTATTGATAATCTGATCAATTCCAACCAAAGAAAAGTTGAAAGTCATGTATTCCACGATTGGTCGGTTTCCGTTCATTGCAGAACCGATGGCGATTCCGGTGAAACCAAGCTCTGCGATTGGTGTATCGATTACTCTTTTCGGTCCGAATTCGTCCAACATTCCTTTAGAGGCTTTATACGCGCCATTGTATTCGGCAACTTCTTCCCCCATCAGATAAATGGTGTCATCTTTTCGCATTTCTTCGCTCATTGCCTGCGCAATAACTTCTCTAAAAGTATATTCCTTCATAATATGTTGAAAAATTAAAGTACAAAAGTAAAGATTTTTCCGCAAAGTTCCTTCATTGCACAAATGATAAAAAGCAACTCTTGCGAATTGCTTTTTTAATTTTATAAATATTTTTTCGGCCTTATTTAGCCATCTTTTTCGGTTTTAAATTTCTCCTGTAAAACCCTTGTTTCCATTTTGGAAAAAAAAGGTTCAGACAACCCGGAATTTATTTTACCGCGTGCCAGGTTTGTGTTCTGCCGATGAGCGAGAAACCTACATAACCTCTAACATTCAGTTTATCGCCTTGTCTGGAGATATTACATTTGTAAGTTTTTCCGGTTTTCGGGTCGGTAATTGTTCCGCCAGTAAATTCGCCGCCCACTTTTTTCATATCACGGATCACTTCCATGCCTAAAATTGGTTTGTTTTTTCGGTCGTCGCTACAGTCAACACAGTTTGGGTTTGCCGGTTTGATTAAAAGTTGGGTAACTTTTCCGTAATATTTACCGTTGGATTTTTTGGTAATTTCCACGATAGATTTAGCCTGGCCGGTTTCATCATCGATTGTTTTCCATTTTCCTTCAATTTGTGCATACGAAAGTGTTGCGAAAAATAAGGCTACAAAAGCAAAAACTATTTTTTTCATTTTAAATTTTTTTTAATTGTTGATTGGATAAATGTAATTAAAAAAAGTTAAACACCAAATAATTAATTATTCATATCATAATTTCTTAGCAGAATCAGCAAATTTTTAAAATTAAACACTCATTTAATTTTATCTTATTTCAGTTTCCGGTTAATCACGCGGTTCATATAATCCTGATACCAAGCTTTGGTCAGCAAAATTCCTTTTTTCATTTCCGGATTTAATGGCTTTTTAATCAGATTATTTTTCAAACCTTTATCATCAATAGCATAAATTCCGGTAACTTCTTCACCATTAAAAAGGTAAATATAATTCCCGATAATCATCTGTTCGTTGATGGAATCGGAATTTACAATCAAATAATCTTCTTTTTTCTCCGAAACCAAACTTCGTCCCCAGCTGCGGATTTTTTTGTTGTAGCCCATTAAGTCTACCAATGTCGGATAAATGTCCATTTGCTGCGTTGGCTCGGTAATTTCGCCCTGCAAATTGTATTTTGGATTTGGCGAATAAAACATGATGGGAATAGCAAAACGATTCATGGCCTTTTCGTATTCGGGATAACCGACCTGATTCGTGTGATCGGCCACAAAAACGAAAATGGTATTTTGATACCACGGCATTTTTTTGGCGGTTTCAAAGAACTTTTTTAAAGCAAAATCGGTGTAGCCAATTGGTTCGTGAATTTCCAGCGGACCTTTTTTAAATTTCCCTACATATTTTGTCGGAACTTTAAACGGATGATGCGAGGAAACCGAAAATAAAGTGGCAAAAAAGGGCGATTTTTTCTGGTTTAAAGTCTGCGCAAAAAACTGAAAAAAGGGCTCGTCCCAAATTCCCCACATTCCATCAAACTCCTGATCATTATTAAATTCCGTTTTTCCGTAATAATGCTTGAAACCCAAAATATTTCCGAAACCTAAAAATCCCATCGAACCGTTCGGCGCACCATGAAAAAACGAAGTATCATAACCCATTTCGTTCGCGACAGAAACCACCGATTGAATTTTCTGGTTTGAAAAAGGCGAACTCGTAAAAGCATCTTTCAAGCTCGGAATTCCCGCCAATACGGAACTCATACCGTGAATAGACTGCCGGCCGTTTGCAAAAGCATTCGTCGCAATTAAACTTTGCGTCGCTAAACTGTCAAAAAAAGGCGTGTACGACTCGAAATTTTTAATTCCGGAATTTTTGTTAAAAGCACCGGAATATTCTTTACCAAAACTTTCTAAAATGAAAATCACCACGTTGGGTTTCGGTTCCACATTTTCGCGCGGATAAAACTTGTAAGGCATTATGTTTTCTTCGATGAACTTTTCATCAACAAAATGAACTTCTTTGAAATTATTCGTCGTCAGCGTGCGGAAAAAAGAAAAAACGCTGTTCAATACGACATTTGCCTGCACGGGTTTGGTGACGTGCCTGTTTGCATCAACCAGATTAATCGGCCGTGTGGAATGTCTAAAATCACCGCGGATCCCACCAACGACAAGCAACGCCGCTACACAAAGCGTAAGAATTGAGAACAGAAAGTACGGAACCAGTTTTTTCGGCCTTATTTCGGCAATTTTTACTCTTTTATAAAAGTAAATCCACAAAGACATCAAAACCACGAACCAGATAATCACAAAAGGATGTTCAGCCAGCGAAGTGAGAAAGATTTTGCCGACATTATTTTCATTCTGTGCCACTTTAAAAGCTGCACTGGTGAGCCGCGCCTGCGAAAATTTGTAATAAATAAAATCACCGAAATTTAAGCTGTACGCAATTCCGTTGGTGATGAAATAAAGGTAAAAAAGAAATTTTTGGTAAGGTTTCCGGCTATTTATAAGAATCGGAATTAAACTTAAAAGAATAAAAAGCGAATTCACGTACAAAATCGCCGTGGTATCAAAGGCAAAACCGCGGTACGCGATATTCAGATATTCCGAAAAACTGTCAACAGGAATCAGATTTTTATTGAAAAACCAAAACAGCAGACGCGCAATCTGGTAAAATACAAAAGCCAAAAAAATTCGGTATAAAAGGGCTAAAATTTCCTGTTTTCTAATTTCTTTCATTAATTATCTGAAAAATATGGTGCAAATTTACATTATTTTCGCATCTTAACGTCATGTGCGAAAGCGCCGAAAAGCACAGAAAAAATCAATAAAATCCTTACTTTTGCAGCTATGAGTTTTATAAAAAACAATTTTGCCAACATGCTGACTTTGGGAAATCTCATGTCGGGCAGCATTGGCGTCATTCACTTGATTAGCGGCAATTACAAAATAACGGCGCTTTGCATTATCATTTCTTTAGTTCTGGATTTTTTCGACGGGCTTGTTGCGCGCGCTTTGAAAGCCAATTCGTCGCTTGGCGTGCAGCTGGATTCGCTTGCGGACATGGTGAGTTTTGGCGTGCTACCTGGCGTCACAATGTTTAAAGCTCTGGAACCGTTTGGCAACCAGTTTTTAGGTTTTGATTTGCCTTTTAACCTGCAATATATCGGGCTTTTTATCACTTTATTTTCCTGTTTGCGCCTGGCGATTTTCAATCTGGATGATGAGCAAACCTATTATTTTAAAGGTTTAAATACGCCATCAAATACCATTTTAATTTTCGGGCTTTATTATGCTTTTGTAGAAAACGGCGCGTTCCGAATATTTTTCGAAAGTCCGCTTTTGCTGATTATGATTACGCTGATATCGTCGCTGATTTTGGTGAGTCCGGTGAAAATGATCGCGATGAAATTTAAATCGATGCAGCTGAAAGACAATTACCCAAAAATTGCCCTTTTAGCCGGCGGAATTTTAATTCTTCTTTTATTTAAAATCCCGGGAATTCCGCTGGTCATTTTATATTATATTTTAATTTCGGTTGTTTTTCAGAGGCAGTTAAAGTAATTAGTTGTCAGTTGTCAGTAATCAGGATTTAAATTATATAACATTAAATTTTCAAATTTGTTCATTTTCAAATTACCACTTCAACACATCAAAAAATGAATTTAAAACTCCATAAACCACTTTGCGTTTTCGATCTGGAAACCACCGGAATTCAGGTTTCACGCGACCGCATCGTGGAAATTTCTATTTTAAAAGTTTATCCCGACGCATCTCGCGAATCGCGAACCTGGCGTGTAAATCCGGAAATGTTTATCCCGAAAGAATCTACGGGAGTTCACGGCATTACCGATGACGACGTGAAAGATTCACCAAAATTCCGTGAAATAGCCGGTAAAATTATAGACATGATTTCCGGTTGCGATTTGGGTGGTTTTAATTCAAACCGTTTTGATGTTCCGCTTTTGGCTGAAGAACTTTTGCGCGCAGGTGTGGATTTCGATTTAACCAAATTTAAGCTCGTCGATGCCCAAACCATTTTCCACAAAATGGAACCACGAAACTTAACCGCAGCTTATCAGTTTTATTGCCGAAAAAGCCTGGAAAATGCGCATTCTGCCGAAGCTGATGTTTTGGCAACTTTTGAAGTTCTCGATGCGCAGGTCGGTCATTATCCGGATTTACCGAAAGATATCGCGGGATTGAGCGAGTTTTCTTCGCATCATAAATTTGCAGATTTAGCGGGATTTGTCGCTTTTGACAAAGATGAAAAGGAAATTTTCACCTTCGGAAAATACAAAGGTCAGCGTGTGAAAGACGTTTTCCAGAAAGACTTGGGCTATTACGGCTGGATTCAAAATGCAGATTTCCCGCTTTACACCAAAAAAGTGCTGACCGGAATTCAGTTGAGAAGCAGATTTTAGCCACTAAAAACCATAAAAAAAATCAAAATGAAAATCATTTGTATCGGAAGAAATTACGCAGCGCACGCACAGGAATTAGGCAACGAAATCCCGGAAAGTCCCGTGATTTTTATGAAACCCGACACCGCAGTTTTGAAAGGGAACGACTTCTACATTCCGGAATTTTCCAGTGATGTTCACTACGAATTGGAAGTGGTTTTGAAAATTTCGAAAGGCGGAAAATATATTCAGGAAGAAAATGCCGGAAAATATTATGATGAAATCGGTTTGGGAATTGATTTTACGGCGCGCGATCTTCAGTCGGAATTAAAATCGAAAGGCTTGCCTTGGGAGCTGGCAAAAGGTTTTGATGGCAGTGCTGTTTTATCGGAGTTTTTTCCGAAAAAAGATTTCGACCTGAAAAACCTGAACTTTTCGCTGTTGAAAAATAAAGAAGAAGTGCAGAACGGAAATACTTCGCTGATGATATTTTCACCTGAAAAAATCATCGCTTTTGTGTCGAAATTTTTCACCTTGCGTGTGGGTGATTTAATTTTTACCGGCACACCAAAAGGCGTGAGTAAAGTTTCGGAAAATGATGAGCTGCAGGCATTCCTGGAAGATCAAAAGGTTTTTGACCTAAGAATTCAATAAAAATTCGGGGTTAAAGTAGCAGAAATTTTCGTAACTTTAAGCTACTAATAAAAAAATCATGATAAACATTATTTTACCAGTAGATTTTTCTGATGCGACCGACAAGTTGGTGGAAGGCGCCATGAAATTTGCGCGTGAGTTAAATGGGAGATTATGCCTGATTCACGTGGCGCCCGCAGACATCGGTTTTGCCATCGGAGACATGGGATTTCAGTATTTTCCCGAAGTGGAACAAAACGAAATTAAACAGGAACTGCGACAGCTGAACACTTTAGAGCAGCGCATAATTGCTCAGGGAATTGATTGTGAACATTTGCTGAAACAGGGCGTTTCCGGCGACACCATTTTGGAGTACGCAAAAGATAAAGCAGCTGCGTATATCGTCATGGGTTCGCACGGCAGAAGCAATATGTATGACGTTTTCGTGGGAAGTTTAACCAAAGAACTTACGCGAAGATCACACATTCCGGTGTTGGTTATTCCAATTCATTAATAGAAATCGACAAAAAATAAAAATCCCGAAATTAAAAAATTTCGGGATTTTCATCGTTAAAAAACGGGTATCAATTATTAATTCTCTTTGTTGTAAATTCTTGGGTCGTAATATGGATAATGACCTTCTGTAGGAGAAAAATATTCTTTGTCTTTGTTTCCGCCCAATACTTTAATCAGGACGTAGCACCAGTAAGTAAAAATGGCAACCGCAGCGAAAAATAAAATCCAGTTGAGAAGGTTCCCCGCGAATTCAAAAAGACCGAAAGACCATTTGAAAAACTCACTTATTAATAGAAATATAGACGTCATTATTTTCCTTTTTTAAATTAACTTTGCACAAATTTATAAAAAATGTTTCGATTACTTTCAAAAGAAAGCAATATTTTTTCGGTACCGGTTTATATTGGTGTCCTGCTTTTGATTGTAATCAGCTTTAACATTTTAAATTTCAATACTTTAGATGTAATTTCAGCAACGGTTACATTCGCGGGCGTGGCGCTGGGTTATTTCTGTTTTAACGCGATTGGGCTTACTTATCAAAGCCATTTGCCGCTGTTTTTATACACTTTTTTCGTTTTTGCTTTATATCCCGGAGATTTGGATATTGGGATTGCTGTTGCGCTGTTTACAAACTCCATCATTTTACTGATGCTTACCGCTGATGACCTTTCGGTGCGTAATAATTCTTACATTTTGGTCGGAGCTATATTGGCAATCAATTTCATTTTTCTGCCGACAACCTGGCCGATGTCTATTTTTGTGATTTTTCACATCATTGGAACGTCTGGTCAGATTGGTCTGCATATTTTCCGCTTGTTTTTCGGCTTTCTACTGATTGCAATCTGCTATTTTTCGGTGGCTTATTTTTTAAATTTAAATGGTTGGAACCCGGCTTATTTTCCGTTTACCGGATTTTCGCCCACCAGAAATTTCGATCATTTATTATGGTTGAGTCCGGTTGCAGTATTTATAATCCATTCAGTTGCTGACCATTTCCGTCATTTCAATAAAAAAAGCCCTACAAGCCGCTTTAAATATACGTTTTTACTGGTTTTTTCGGTAGCGCAGTTCATCACCATTTTTATGTACATGGGTAAAACGTACGAATATCTTTTGCTTCTAGCTTTACCCGCCTCAATTATTCTGAGCAGAATGCTGAGATTTTCCAAAAAATACTGGATGCAGGAAGCCGGACTTTGGACCGTCATTTTCTCGCTTCTGCTCTTTAAACTTTCATCTTATTTTAATTTCTTTTAACATGATTCAAATTGACGATAAATTAATTTCTGAAGATATTTTTTCTGAAGAATTTGTATGTAACTTAAGCAAATGCAAAGGCGCCTGCTGCGTAGAAGGCGACATCGGAGCTCCTTTAAATAAAGAAGAAACCGTGATTTTAGACCGGATTTTCGAGCAGGTAAAACCTTACTTGCGAAAAGAAGGCGTAGAAGCAATCAAAGCGCAGGGAACATGGGTAATCGATCCTAATGACGGCGATTACGTTACGCCTATGGTGGAAGGCCGCGAATGTGCCTATGTAATTTTTGATGACAAAGGCATTACCAAATGCGGCATTGAAAAAGCCTACGAAGACGGCGCCGTGGATTGGCAAAAACCGATTTCATGTCACCTCTACCCGATTCGCGTGGATGAATACCGAACTTTTACCGCGTTAAATTACCATAAATGGGACATTTGCAGTGACGCATGTACTTTGGGCCGAGAACTTCAAATTCCGATTTACAAATTCGTGAAAACACCGCTCATCCGGAAATATGGGGAAGAGTTTTACGAAACGCTTTGCGAAGCCGCTGACGAATGGAAAAAGGAGTACGGTTCCTAAAAAATTTCTATCTTTAAAATAAAAATGTCGGAGCACTTTGAACTTTTAGATGTTTACAAAGCTTTCTTTGCCTTGATCGCGGGACTTATCCTGGGTTTCGAGCGCGAAATGAAAGATAAATCAGCGGGTTTAAAGACGATCACCATTATTTGCCTCGGTTCCACCCTTTTTTCCATACTTTCCTATAAACTTGCGGGCACGGGAGATCCAACGCGGATTGCTTCCTATATCGTAAGTGGAATCGGTTTTCTGGGCGCCGGCGTAATTTTTAAAGAAGGTTTTAACGTTTATGGACTTACAACTGCCGGCGTAATCTGGATTGCCGCGGCGGTCGGAATGTCGATCGGGTTTGGGGAAATTTATATTGCTTTTACCTTTTTAATTTCTGCGCTGATTGTCATCTATGTTGCAAAACTATTAACCAATCGGTTTTTAGCGCATCATCACAATAAAATTTTAAAATTTAAAATTGCGACCAATCGAATTTTAGAAAAAAAAGAAATTATCGAAGACATTGATAAAATTTCGAAAGTGGGATATCAAATCGCACTCGAAAAAAAAGAGGATTATTTGGTCGTGAGTATGGAACTTCATATTACGACACAGCAACTGGAAAAGCTGGAAATGTATCTGATCAAAAATAAAAATATCGACTCATTCAGCTATTAATTTTCATTTTACAAAAAAAGTCGTCCCGATAAATCGGGACGGCTTTTTAATATTTAGAATCGAAGATTACTTCTTCACTTCTTCCAAAAATTCATCGTGAGAAATCACGGTTTCAACTTTCGAAGCTTTTTCCATAATTACATCTTTAAGTTTCGCCATTCCAACTTCCGCGGAAATCTGACGAACCTGCTCCTGATCTTTCAACATTTCAACAGCGTATTTCTGTACTTCTTCATCCGGCAAATGGTGAATTCCGTAAATCGCCAACTGGTTACGAACCAACTGTTCTGCCTGTGCTAAAACATCAGCATACTCCAGTTTAATATCGTTGTCAGTCATTAATTTTCCTTCTAAAATCTGGTATTTTAACTGATTTTTTTCAGCTTCCAGGATTTCTTTTGCCTGCTCTTCAGTTTTTACGTTTTCATTGCTGAAAACCAACCATTTCACCAAAAACTCTTCCGGAAGTTTCACTTCTTCTTTTTCGGTAATCTGCGCTAAAATTTGGTTTACGAAATGTACGTCTGCATTTTGCTGGAAATATTCGTCCAACTCAGTTTTCACTTTTTCTTTCAATTCTTCTTCAGATCTGATGGTTCCTTCACCATAAACTTTGTCGAATAACTCCTGGTTCAGTTCAGCCAACTTCAAACCGAAGAAATCTTTTACTTTAACTTCAATTTGGTCGTGGTGTAAATGCTCAACTTCTTCTTTAGAAAAACCTAATTCTTTTGCCAATTCTTCATTGCTTTCCAAATCTGCTTTAGAAACCTTTACAGAACCGTCCATTTTCAAATCTTTCACCAACTGGAACGCTTCTTTTTTAGTCGCATCAATGGTGATATTTTTTGGTGGATGATTATGTGCGCCTTCCGCATCTTCTTCAACAACCTGGCTAATTTCCAAAGAAACCGTAGTATCATCGCCGATTTCTTCCTGTGGAATTTGCTCAGCGAAACGTTTCTGCATGTTTTCAATGCTTTGTCCGATTTCTTTTTCAGAAGCTTCCACTTTATAATGTGGCGCTTCGTATTTCGCTAAATCTACGGTAAATTCCGGTTCGTAGCCCACTTCAAACTGTACCGAAAGCTGCTCTGCGTTCGGATTCAAATCGTCTACCGGCTGTGGCACTGGTTGACCTACCAATCTCAATTTATTGTCGTTCACGTAACTGTTCAGCGCTTCAGAAACCTGCTTGTTGATTTCCTCGAAAGCAATTCCGGCTTCATATTGTTTTCTCACCATGCTCAATGGTACTTTCCCTTTTCGGAATCCAGGAACCTGTGCATTTTTCGCGTAGTTGATCAATTGTTTCTCAACTTTATCTTTGTAGTCTGACTTATCTAAAGTAACTGTAAGTAACGCACTTACTTCGTCATGGTTGGTCGCTGTAACGTTCATTGTAATTTATTGAAAATTTAGGTTGCAAAAATAGTAATTTTTTTTTGATTATTTTTAAGGGACGTGAAAGTAGCACACCGAAAAATTTCCGGCTAAAACGGCTATTTTTCAGAAATTGTAAAAGTTGCCATTGCATCGGTTTCACCACCTACAGCGCTGCCGAAAACGCTTCCGTTTTTTTCTTCATTAACCGAAGTCGCATCGTGTATCAAGGTCAGCACCAATTGCGGATTGCTTCCCCTAACAGCATCTGTCACTTCCCATTTCGAGGTCAGTCCAACTCTTATACGGTCGCTTCTAACGGAACTTTCCTCGTCAATTCTGGTTAAATCCACCTCAGAATTCTGGAAGTTAAAAAGCAGAAAATGTTCGTCTTTCGCTTCAATAATGCTTTGCGTTTCATCTTCGTTTCCGTTTAAAAATATCGTGCTAACAGTGTAGATTTTTCCGTTTTCTAAATTAATGACGGGATTCGCCGGCGAATTCACGGTGTAATTATAGGTTTTCGTGATTCCCGTCGCGTCGTCTTTCACGTTCAAAATAATATTTGAAATATCTTCCTGCGACAGCACGTCTTCATCTTCGTCCGCGCGGCTGCAGCTGAAAAATATGCCGCTAAAAAGGCAAAAAATCAAAAAATTTCTAAGTATTATTAATCGTTTCATGTCGAAGTTTTAAAAGTTATATTTAATGTTGAAAATGACATTTCTGCCCATTTCGTACGAGAAATAGCGCATTCTATTCAGATAATCTTTGTAATGCAGGTTAAACAAATTGGTGACATTTACACCTGCTGAAAAGTTTTTGCTGAAGTCAAAACCGGTTTGCAAACCCCACAAAGTGTAGGTTGACGGCGGCGTGGAAAGATCCAGCCTTTTTTCCACCTGTTCGCCATTTTCGAAAATATTGATGGTCGGGTTAAAAACCGGAAATCTTTTCTGCTGAAGATAAGTTTGCTGCTGAACTTTAAAGTAGATATTGCGCCACTTTTCATTATTAAATTCCAGACTGTTTGCAAAATTCGTCGGAACCATAAGAATTAATGGCTGGTCATTCGTTTTATCCTTACCATTAACGTAGGAAAAATTACCGCGGTATTGCAGGAAATTATTCAGTTTCACCTCTGCATCTACATCCATTCCGAACATTTCAGCGTTGATTTGCTGATAAGACCAGACCGGAAAAACGCCGCGAATGGTGTTTTGGATTCCTGTCGGAACTTCGGTGATGAAGTTTTTGGTAACAAATAAATACGGATTTACATTTAAACTGAAATTCTCAAAAATAGGTGGTTTTAGCTCGAAATTTATATTGAACTGATGACCATCTTCGTTTTTCATTCCCAGATTTCCAACCTCGATAATCGCTGCAGAATGATGCAGACCATCAGCAAAAAGTTCCGCAATATTCGGTGTTCTGCTCACTTTTGCATAGTTCAGTTTTACACCAAAATGCTGCGAAGGCGTAAATTGCAAACCAGCGTTAAAAGACAGGTTTTTGTACACCAAATCAGGTTTAGTAAAAACCCGGTTTCCTTCGGTTTTCACGTAAAACTCTGAAAAATCTGCTGCGTACAAACTTTCCCAAACGCTCAGGTCATACCATTTTTTAACATTGAATTTAGTTACGTCGTAACGCAAACCCGCTTCCGCATTTAATTCCGGTGAAAACCTATATTTTAACACCGAATAAATTCCGCCCGCATATTGGTTGTAATTCGGTACCAAACGGCGTGCTTGTGTTTCCGGAGTTGAATAATTAAACTGATATTTCAGATCGATTCCACTTTCTAGGCTCCAGTTTTCGCGTTCGATTAAATCATTGATGTTGAATTGGTTTGTGAACAGTTCCAAATCCAGCGACGGAATTTGCGCCAGTTCGCCGCGCCGCACATCATATTCTTTCCGGTGATTGTACTGAAAATTATAATCAACCGAAATTTTACCGAGGTGATCAAACCTTTTAAAAGCAGAAATTTTCGCGATATGATGCTTCACCTCCTGTTTCGGATTTTCAATTTTATACGAAAATTCCCGCTGATAAATCGGTATTTTTGTTGTTATGGCTTTGTAAAAATCTTCTAGATTGCCGAGATCGGAACCGCGGTAAATGCCAATTTCCTGGTTCGTGGTGCTGTAATCGAAAGAAATTCCCTGCAAATAAGTGTTATTTTGCACCGTAAAACCAAAAGAATTATTCTGCAAACCGGTGTTCTGCAGGTAATAATCCGGCGCTTTCAGATCGCCAAGTTTTTTAAAACCACCAGCCGTTTTTATTGCCCAACCGTTTTTCCAGGTTTTCAAAATGTTTATTGCAAGTCCAAGTCCGCGCCCGTTTGAAATTCCGGAGAGATTTACACTGCCCTGAAGCGTATCTTTTCGTTTTAAAATTGCAGGTTCCAGCACCACAACACCGCCGATCGCGTCACTGCCATACTTCAGCG
Organism: Kaistella treverensis; assembly: GCF_900114045.1. GTDB lineage: Bacteria > Bacteroidota > Bacteroidia > Flavobacteriales > Weeksellaceae > Kaistella > Kaistella treverensis. The sequence goes on along the minus strand of NZ_FORQ01000001.1, from coordinate 49,596 downwards.
CAGCTGCACCTTTAATGACATCTACGTGTTCAAACTGGTTCACATCGATATTCGGCGCGTGTTCTACGCCCCATTCTTGTTCCGCCATTTTCACTCCGTTATTAATGATCGGCACGCGGCTCCCGTACAAGCCGTGAATAATAGGTTTTGCCACATTATTTCCGGATTTTAAAGCACCGACACCGGAAATTCCTGATAAAATATTTCCTAAATTTTCGGTGGAATTTCTTTCGATTTCGCTGCGGTCCAATGTTTTCACGATGATTGTACTGGCGTTTTTGTTCGCCGCGTGCAGCGTTATGGTTTCAATGTCCGCGATGTGATGTTCCAGCTGAACGGTGACCTCCAAATCCTTGTTTACCGAAATTTCTTTGCTAAAAGAATTACAGACCGGATGCGTGGCGAGCAAAGTGTAATTGCCTTTTTTAAGGGCTTTAAAGGCAAAATTTCCGTTTTCGTCGGAAAGTTGTGTGGATTTTCCGAGCGTAATTTCAGCGCCTTTTAACGGAACTTTGTCGTGAAAATCAATCACTTTTCCTTTGATGTTAAAAGTATTCTGCGCGTTTATGGTCAGCAATCCAAAAAAGATTGCCATGATATTTAAAGTAAATTTCATTTAAAATAACTGTGAAAATAAATAACTACAGAAATTTAAAAAACTGAAAATCAGCTTTTTAAAAATCGTTTCGAAAAAGAACCGTGCTTAAATGAAATTTGCCGGCGGACCGCGCAGCTGAAAGTCGTAAAAGGTTAACTGAAATGCTTTCTTTTCGGTTTCGAAGGTTTCGGAGTGAAAAATTTCAGCACAAGGAAAAGTGAGAAAAAACTGCTCCGGAACGGCATATTTTCCGTCGTGCAGAATATGACACGAGAGACAGTCGGTATATTCCGCAGTTTTAGAGTTTGCGGAAAAAGTTTTTTCGGCTTTTTTAAAATGGAAATCTTTGTAGATTTCGCCGCTGCCGTGATTGTGAAAATTTTGGGAAAACAAGGCAACAAAAAGATAGACGACCGCAAACAGCAGCGCTAAAAATTTGTGATGTTCTCGTTTTTTCATCATCCGGCAAAAATACAAAAATTTAAACATGGAAAAAATGCTGTTTTAGCACCGAATTTTTTTGAAAAATAACCCGCTGAAGACTTCATTAGTTCTGATAAAAATCTTGCCATTTAAGCCTGAGAAATTGCATTAGATTTCGTAAATTTGTGCTGAAATTTTTATATATGATAGACAGTGCAGTGAAAAAAATTGTAGTTCTTACTTCAGGAGGTGATGCTCCCGGCATGAATGCGGCGCTTCGCGCGGTTGTAAGAACAGCAAGTCACTACAAGATAGAATGTTACGGCGTGCGGGAAGGCTATAACGGTTTAATAAACAACGATTTTACCAAAATGGGTCCCCGTTCTGTTAAAAATATTATTACCGAAGGCGGCACCATTTTAAAATCTGCACGCTCGCTGGAGTTTAAAACCGCAGCCGGCAGAAAAAAAGCCTTCGAAAATTGCCAGAAACACGGCATCGACGGTTTGGTCTGCATCGGTGGTGACGGAACTTTCAAAGGTGCACAAATTTTCTGTGAAGAATATGGCATTCAGGTGATCGGTGTTCCGGGAACGATCGACAACGATATTTTCGGGACGGATAATACTATCGGTTACGACACAGCGCTAAATACTGCAATGGAAGCCATTGACAAAATTCGGGACACCGCAACATCACACAACAGAATATTTTTTGTGGAAGTGATGGGCCGCGATGCCGGATTTATCGCACTAAACAGCGGTTTAGCGACCGGCGCAATCGGAATTTTAATTCCCGAAAAAAAGGACAGCATCGAGGAACTTTTTGCAACTTTCGAAAGAGCTGAAGTTGCGGGAAAAGCTTCAAGTATCGTGGTTGTTGCGGAAGGTGAAAAACTGGGCAGCATTTATGATATCGCAAAAGCTACAAAAGCAGGTTTCCCAGATTATGATATCCGCGTTGCGGTTTTAGGGCACATTCAGCGTGGTGGTTCGCCAAGTTGTGCAGACCGTGTGTTAGCAAGCAGATTGGGTTACGGCGCGGTAGTCGGTCTGATGCAGGGAAAAACCAACGTGATGGTGGGAATGCAGTCCAACAAAATGGTATACACGCCAATTGACGAAGCAGTACAAAAACACAATGACCTCGACCAGGATTTGCTGAAAATTTCGGAAATTCTGGCCATTTAATATAAATAAATATAAATCTTAAAAAAGAAATTATGTCAACAATCAAAGTAGGAATCAACGGATTCGGTAGAATTGGTCGTCTTGTTTTCAGAGCAATGGCGGAAAGAGAAAACATCGAAGTTGTAGGAATCAACGACCTTATCAATGCCGAATATATGGCGTATATGCTAAAGTATGATTCTGTACATGGTGAATTTAAAGGTGATATTTCTGTTGAAGGAAATGACCTTATCGTAAACGGAAAAAAAATCAGAGTAACTGCAGAGCGCGATCCGAACAACTTGAAATGGAATGAAGTAGGTGCAGAATACATCGTGGAATCTACAGGTTTGTTCCTTTCTAAAGATTTGGCTCAGGCTCACATCAACGCCGGCGCGAAAAAAGTAATCCTTTCCGCTCCGTCTAAAGACGATACACCAATGTTTGTAATGGGTGTAAATCACAAAGATTTGACTGATGACATTAAAATCTTCTCAAACGCTTCTTGTACCACCAACTGTTTGGCACCAATTGCGAAAGTAATGCACGACAACTTCGGTATTGTAGAAGGTTTGATGACAACTGTACACGCAACCACTGCAACACAGAAAACCGTTGACGGACCGTCAATGAAAGACTGGAGAGGCGGACGTTCAGCTTTGAACAACATTATCCCTTCCTCTACAGGTGCTGCAAAAGCGGTAGGAAAAGTAATCCCGGCTTTAAACGGAAAATTAACAGGAATGTCTTTCAGAGTTCCTACAGCTGACGTTTCTGTTGTTGATTTAACGGTAAGATTGGAAAAACCAACTTCTTACGAAGAAATCTGTCAGGCAATGAAAGCAGCTTCAGAAGGTGAATTGAAAGGAATTTTAGGTTATACCGAAGATGCAGTAGTTTCGCAGGATTTCGTGGGAGAAAAAAGAACTTCAGTTTTCGATAAAGATGCGGGAATTATGCTTTCTCCACAGTTCGTGAAAGTGGTTTCATGGTATGACAATGAAATGGGATATTCCAACAAATTAGCTGATTTATTGGTGCACTCAGCGTCTTTATAGTTAGAAGAATTCAATTCACAATAAAAAAAACCTCTCGAAAACGAGAGGTTTTTTTGGCTGTTTTATGAAGGTTTTTTTGAGTTTTGTCTAAAATTAAAAACCGAAAATTTGCTGATTTAGCAGCTAAAATTTCGGTATTATAGTTTGAAAATATATAACTGACAAACAGGCAAAAAGTACTTTAATTTAAAACTGAAAAATCTACCCTTTTAGCAGGCAAAAAATCGATTTTAAAAAACCGAAATATTTACCGTTTATGCGGCAAATAAAACGGTCCGCAAATTTGCGGACCGTTTAATTTAAGAATGTTAAAGATAAATTACTTCACAAGCATTTTTGTTACGGCAACCCCTTTTTCAGATTTCAACTGAATCAGATACATTCCGGTTTGTAAACCGCTTACAGAAATGGTTTCATCGCCATTATCTTTGGAAAGTTTAACGGTTTTAACCAAAGCTCCGGCAAGATCGTAGATTGCAACTTTACCGTTTTTAGCGTTGGTGTATCGGATGGTCGCAATTCCGTTGGTAACCGGATTTTGCGTGAGCTTCACAGAAACAGCGTTAGCGTTTTGCCCAACCTCTGAAGTTGCCAAAGTTGCTTTCGCATCACCAAATATTCTGAAACCTCCGGGTTCAATGGTAATTGGCGCTGTGGTGCTTGTTACAGCGAATGTTGAATTATCCATTAAGTTTACCCATGTTCCAGTCGCCGGGAAATTAGGAACGATATTTTGGCTTGTTAAAGTGAAATTAGCAAGTACAACTACGTTTTTTAACGCCTCCGAAGTCGTGGTATTTCTGATGAAAATTCTCGGCATTAAATTACCGGATTCTACCGTAAAATCTTTGGTATCGAAAACTTCATTCGATAATCTTAAAGATAAAATTTTCGCCCACGTGTCGTAAACAGATTTTCGCTCTGCATTGGTATCATAAGCCAAACCAAATGCCGAAGGTTTGTTGGAAAGTTTACAATCACCCGGAATGCCATCTTCATAATCAAAATTTACGCTACCATCAGGGCAGGTAAAAATACTTTTGTCATACCCTAATTCCGCAAACTGCCAGATCATTTTCGGTCCGGGAACAGTTAGAAATACCGCTGCATAGGCTTTCTGTCTTTCTAAAGCAGTGGCTAAATCTTTCACATTATAACCAGCAGTGGAATTACCGTACGCTAAGTTTTTAAACATGATTCGTTCTTCATCGTGACTTTCTCCGTAGCTGATCGCTCTTCTTTCAGCAAAACCATGCAATTCAAAATTAACTCTGTTAAAGTTGCTGTTTGCTTCGAAGCCCATGGTATTTTCGTTATAAGGCACCGTTTCTTTGTCCCACATCATAATTCCTTTACCTTCATTTATACGGTAGTTCGCCCATTGTCTTTCTTCAGCATCTGTTCCCAAATGCTCGAAAATGATATAAGAAGAATTGTCAATCGCCCACTGTTTGTCCGCGTAGTATTTTAAAACATCTACCCTGTCCTGCTGGTACGCATTGGTACAGTTTTGATCGTTTTCGGAACAGTTTTGAGTGAAACCTTTGGTTAAATCCCAACGGAAACCATCGATTTTATACTCTTTAATCCATTGTTCCAACACTCTTTCCACATAATATTTTGTAGAAGAAGACGTATGGTTGAAATCGTTGAAAACGTTATAAGCATGCTTCGGAGTCTGGTTAAAATACGGATTATTAGCCGCAGGAGCACCGAAACCGTCACCATCGGGATCAACCGCCCACAATCTTTCAATCGGGCTTCTGCCTGTGGCGTGATTTAAAGCGATATCTAAAATTACCGCAATACCGTTTTGGTGGCATAAATCGATAAATTCCTTGAATTTTTCGGGGGTTCCGTAGGCTTTATCTAAAGCATAATGGAAACCGGTATTATAACCCCAGGATTCATTTCCATCAAATTCCATAACCGGCATCAGCTCAATCGCGTTGATATTTAATGACTTTAAATAACTGATTTTGTTAATTAAAGACTGCCAGGTTTTTTCAACAGTGAAATCACGAACAAGCATTTCATAAACGATCAAATTTTCTTTTGCAGGTTTATCAAAATTGGTGACCGTCCAGTTATATTTTGGTTTTGCAGTTTGTATAACCGAAACTTCAAAATTCTGTCCTGTGGGATAAGCTGGAAGATTTGGGTAAACGGATGCGTTGATGTACGGATCATCATATGGTGAAAGCACCAACGGTGAATATGGATCAGCGACTTTAATTCCATCCGCGGTGCGGTATTGGAAGGTATAAATTTGCTGAGGAGTAAGGCCAGTAATTTCAATCCAGTACAAATCCGGATTTGTGGTGTCACGTTTCATCAAATAAGCACTTGATACCGCCCAATTATTAAAACTTCCGATCACATGAACCGATGATTTATATGGCGCGTATAAAGCGAGCCCGACCTTGGTCCCATCTGCAGGATCGTAGGTAATACCCTGTCTCATATAGCTTGGGATCGGTGCAGATTGTACTTCTGCGGCTAGCGCTACTGAAAAAGTTTTACTTACTGGCGTACCGTCTGATGGGTTAGTTGCAATAACTTCAATATTGGCATCTGAAGTCACTGTGTAGGCGTAATTCAGCGAAGTTGAAGCTGCGGAACTGGTATAAACCGTAGTGCCGTTTGCTTTTACAACATAGTTAGCTGCCATACTTGACGTTCCCGTTATGTTTAAAACACTTCCCGAAGCTAAAATGTTTGAACTGCCTGCAGCGGGATTTGTCAGGTTAAATTGGAATTTACCCACATTCACGAGAAAATCCTGCGACTGGTTAGTGCCCGAAAAAGTTTTAACCAAATAGCCAATTTTCGTCAGCGGATTTGTTCTGTTTCCGTAGTACGACTTCACGGTGTTCATCGTGAAGGTATACGTTCCGATATTTCCGGCACTTGACACGTATGTAAGTTTGTTTGCCGAGTTAGGCGTTGCCCAGGCACCATTGGTTGGCGCATCTGTATTGACACCTGCGGTATCAATGGACCATGCCCACAAATAAAGTTCATGAGTCGTAGCTACACCGTACGCAGCTTCATCAACTTTAAAAGTAATGGTTATCGCATCCGTCTCATTAAACGTTGCGGGACTGATTGTAGAAGTTACCGGAATCGTGCCTGCCAGCGCAAAATAGGGCAGAAATACCGCCAGTAACAGCGTATAAATATGTTTCATATGAATAGGTTTTTCAAGTTGTAAAAGTACTAAAAGTTCAGTTCCGAAATGATAAATTTTTAATATTATAGAAGGAAAATCAAGCAATAAGTTGAAATATTTAATATTTCGTGGAAATATCGGGCTTATAATCGATATAATTTTTACTTTCAGAAATTGCCGAAGCATTTTCCAGGACAAAGTTTTTACCCGCTAAAATCTCAGTGAGAAGCGTGCGCATCTGTTCAGCTGCGACTTCCGGCAAATGCGATTTTTTTGCCGCCTCAATGACCTGTTTTTTGCCGTTTTGCTGAATCTTCGCCAAATCATCTTTGCTGAAAAGATTGAAAAACTGCTCCTCGATATTATAGTATTTGTAATCGGTTTCGGTGGAAAGAATTTGTGGCGCGGGGAAATTGAGCAATTTCACTTTTCGGTTCACCTCATCAACTTCCCACTGAAATTTTTCAAAATCATAACCGACCAGAATTTTCGCTTCGATAATCACCAAAGCTTTCTTTTTCGACGGAATGAAATTGAAGATTTTCTTTGATTCTTCGTAGTTGTAAATTTCATTAAAATGACCTTCCGCAGAAACCACTTTAAAAACTTTGCGCATACTTTCCGCAATCGTATGCGAACTCTCGGTGATTACCGGAGCCGAAGAAGCCATTTTTTTCGAAGCTAAAAAGGCAATTACACCGCCCAAAACCAAACCCAGAACCAGCATCAAAAGCGTCATCACCGAATTGATGGAGGAACTTTGCGTCATTTGGAAAAGCAGATACGCGATAAAAAGCACCGCGGCGATTCCCAAAGCCCAGAAAACGAATTTATATTTTTTGAAGTTCATCATTTTGAATTTACGTAAAGGTAAGAATTTTCAAAAATGAATGTAAAACAGAAAAATTTGCCGTTTTAGCGGCAAATTTTATTTTTTCGGCACAAACTGCGGCGGCAAAATCAGCTCTTCAAACCTGCCTTTCACCTCCAGTTTTTTGAAATAAAGATTTCGTGCCATAATTTTCAGCATCAGATCTTTATCAAAAAATTTCCAAAAAGGATCGTCGTGCACTTTTGTCGGTTTCCGGATTTCGGTGAAAGTCGTGACCCAGGAATCCGGATTGTGGTAAAACTCAATAATTCCACAATGTGGCGGGATATTTTTGTGGTCGATCATTCCCTGCGGTAATAAAAAACTGAACTTGTTACACGGATAATCGCCGCAGGAAATTTTATCGTGTTTTAAAAATTTTTCTTTGGTCTGATGGTTTTGATATTTCTTTTTAAAATCATTTTTAAAGTCGCCTTTTGAAAATTTAATTTCCAGCTCGTGGCTGAAACCTTCTTCATTAATGACCAAAATATCGGCTTCCCAGTCGGAATGGAAATGATTGGTAAGCACCAAATCTTTCTCAAAATCGCAAAATTTCGAAATATAATTATAGGTAAGTTCTTCTACTTTTAACATGTTGGTTGAAAATTAAGATACGAGCAAACTGCAGCCGCGAATATCAGAATGATCGATTCTGCCTAAAACCTGAAATTTTTGCGAATCAATTTCGCCTGATTTTGTTGATGAATTTTTAGCATCGCCAACAATTTTGCCCAAATCCTGAGTCGCGATAAAGCTGCAGGAATGTCGGTTTGCTAAATCGATAATGTTGATAGCGCCGGTTCTGCCGCTTTCCACGTAAGAAAAAGGATCTTCGGTGTTGCGGATTAAAACGCGCATCCAGTTCGGACTTTCGTAAATATTTTCACCTAATGAATAGGCTTGCGACAGCAATTCGGTCATGGAATACTCGGAATAAATTTTTTCAGTTTTAAACCCTTCATAAAAAATTTTCAGCAGTTCATCCTTCGTCATTTCTTCTTTTCGGCCTTTCATTCCGCCAGTTTCAATGATGATAATTTCTTCCGAAGTTTCGATTTTTTGGCTGCTTTTTTGGCAAAATTCCAGAAAATCTAAAAGGGCAAAGGCAACACCGAACAGAATCACTTTTTTATTTTCAGCCGAAAGTATTTTCAGCAAATTGAATAATTCAGCATGATTATAGAGAAAATAACCGTTTTCCGGTTTCCCCGATTTTTTCATCAGAAAATCGACCATATATATTAAGGACGAATTTTGCTTTTCCAGATAGCTCGGCAACAAACCGAGAAAAATATAGTCTTCGGCTTTGCCAATGAATCGCTCAAAACTTTTTTCGATGCTTTGCTTATAAAGGTTTTCATCTGCAATCCAGTGTTTAGAAAGATTCATCTGCGTGGTGCCGGAACTTTGAAAATAAAGATCCGCGGATTTTTTTCGGTCTAAAATCGTATGATTTTTAAACATTTCTATGGGCAGAAACGGGATTTTTTCTATTTCCAAAATTTCGCGTGGATCAATGTTTAAATAATCGACAAATTTCCGGTAAATTTCAATATTATTATATTGATAATGAAAAGTTTCCAGACATTTCTGCTGGAAATCAATTTCTGTTTTTAGGTTGAAAATATCGTTCATGATTCGTTTCGCAAAAGTCCCAAAAGAAAAGCGGAATTCAAAGTAAATTTCGAATTCCGCTTAAAATAATTTTATAAAAAGAAAACTTAGTTCCCTCTGTAAGTTGAGTAACCATACGCAGAAAGCGTGATTGGCACGTGATAATGGTCTTTGTTGGTAATTTCAAAAACTACTTCTACCCAAGGATAAAAACTTTCTGTGTTCATTGATTTGAAATAAGGACTTGTGAAGTAAGTCAATTTATAAATTCCTAAGTTAGAATTTTCGCTGCTTAAGAAATCTCCAACTCTTCCGTTTTTATCTGTAACTTTTTTATCAACCACCGTCCACATTTTTGTTTGGTTGCTGTATTTTTCCAGTTGAATGGTAACTCCCGGAGCAGGCATTCCCTTAGAAACATCTAAAATGTGACTGGAAAGTTGATAGGTTTTTTCGGTTTTTTGCCCGAATGCAGTTGTTGAGATCATCGCAAAAATAAATGCGAAAATAAAATTTTTCATAAAATAAATTAATTTGTTAATACGGTAACGCTACCGTTTTTTGAATTTGAAATTCTTACGCAAAGATAAGGTCTTTACAATTTAATGCTCGAAGGTTTTCAGTTCAAAATCGTTTGCAAATTCACCATACGTAAAGTAAGAAATCCAGTCACCGAGGTTGATGTACAACGCTTTTCCATTTTCTAAATCCAGAACCATTGGTAAATGTCGATGACCATAAATGAAATAATCTATTTTTTCAGTTTTGAGTTTTTCTTTGGAATATATGATGAGAAATTCTTTGTCTTCGCCTAAAAAAGCTTTGTCTTCTTCACCGGAAATCATCTTGTTTTTCGTGGAAAAATAAATGGCGATTTTCATCGCAATATCCGGATGCAACCATTTAAAAGCCCACTGCGCCAAAGGATTTGTAAAAAGTTTTTTCATTCTTTTATAACCTTTGTCGCCCGGCCCGAGGCCGTCACCGTGCGCAAGCAGAAAATTTTTACCGTTGATTTCAAAATACTGTTTCTCGAAAAAAACTTTGCAGCCGATTTCTTCTTCAAAATAATTTTTCATCCACAAATCGTGGTTTCCAACGAACATAAAAAGTTCAATTCCGGAATCTTTCAGCTCGGCCAATTTCCCTAAAACCCGCACATAACCTTTCGGTATAACGTGATTCCATTCATGCCAGAAATCGAATAAATCGCCCATCAAAAACAAAACCTGCGCATCGGCTTTAATTTCGTCTAACCAACGGATAAATTTTTCTTCGCGCACCTTGCTTTCTTTCGGCGACGGCGCGCCAAAATGTTGGTCGGAAGCGAAGTAAACTTTTTTATTTTGCTGTAGATTTATTTCCATCTATTTGGGCTAATTTTCACGATTTGCAAATTAGCAAAATTAAAGCTGATCTTCCGCAAACCATTCACCGTAGGAATTTTCGGTTTCGTGAAGTTTAAGATAGGCAAGTGAAACATTTTTTGGCAGGTGAAACTGTACTTTTTTCGCAATATCGTACAGCATATTTTCGCACGTCGGCTGATAATCGCAGTAAATCACTTTATGACCTTGCTTTTCCAGATCTTCACCCAAATTTTTGTGTGCTGACAGGCCGTTCAGCAAAACCGCATGATCCCAAACCGAAAGAATTTCCGACTTTACAATTTTCTTGATGTCGCCAAAATCCACCACCATTCCGTTTTTCGGATTTTCCAAATTGTCGATCGGATTTCCCTTTACCGTCACGAAAAGTTTGTAAGAATGGCCGTGCATGTTTTTGCATTTGCCGTCGTAATTATAAAGAACGTGTGCCGTTTCAAAAGTGAAAATCTTGGTGATTCGTATCATTTTGCAAAGATAAAGAAAGTTAAGGCTTTTAAAGTGTATAACTTAAGCTGAAATTTCACGCTTGGTAAAACGCAAAAATTTGCAGTTTTAGCGGCAAAAAAATAAAAATTCCCGCTTAAAAGCAGGAATTTTTTCAAATTATAATATGTAGTTATGTGTTTTAATCAATGAAACTGCTCCGCTTCTGTAGAACCTGCAAGCGCCGTGGTTGAAGAATTACCGTCAGTTACCACAGTTTGAACTTCATCGAAGTATGATGTACCTACAAAATTCTGGTGTTTCACCGCGCGAAAACCTTCTTTCTGGAGCGCAAATTCTCTTTCCTGAAGCTCGCTGTAACCGGCCATTCCGCGTTTTTTATAAGCTAAAGCCAATTCGAACATCGAAGTATTTAAAGCATGGAAACCTGCCAAAGTGATAAACTGGAATTTGTAACCCATTGCTGCCAGTTCTTCGCGGAATGTTTCCATTTCCGGCACGGAAAGTTTTGCCGCCCAGTTGAACGATGGCGAACAATTATACGCCAGCATTTTTCCCGGGAATTTTGCGTGTATTCCTTCTGCGAATTTTCTTGCGTAATCCAAATCGGGATTTGAAGTTTCCATCCAAATTAAATCCGCATAAGGCGCATACGCCAAACCTCTGTCGATGCCTTGTTCTACTCCATTTTTTACTTCATAAAATCCTTCGGAAGTTCTTTTTCCGGTTACAAACTTTCTGTCGCGCTCGTCAATATCGGAAGTCAGCAAATCTGCAGCATCCGCGTCAGTTCGGGCAACCAAAACAGTCGGAACACCGCAAACGTCGGCTGCCAAACGCGCCGCAATAAGTTTATTTACAGCTTCCTGAGTAGGAACCAAAACTTTACCGCCCAAATGACCACATTTTTTGGCTGACGACAACTGATCTTCAAAGTGAACTCCAGCGGCGCCCGCTTCAATCATTTGCTTCATGAGTTCAAAAGCATTCAAATTTCCGCCAAAACCTGCTTCAGCATCAGCAACTATGGGAACTAAATAATCTTTGCAGTTCGCTTCGTCAATATCATTCACGGACTGAATTTGGTCCGCGCGCAATAAAGCGTTATTGATTCTTTTCACCACCGACGGCACCGAATTCGCGGGATAAAGACTTTGATCGGGATACATTTCGCCGCTTAAATTCGCGTCAGCAGCAACCTGCCAGCCGGAAAGATAAATTGCTTCCAGACCGGCGTCAACTTCTTGAACCGCCTGGTTTCCGGTTAACGCGCCGAGGCCGGCCACGAAATCCTGAGAATTTAGCTTATCCCACAGTTTTTCGGACATCAGTTTTGCGATGGTGTAATCGAGTTTGTACGTTCCGCGAAGTTTCAATACTTTTTCCGCGGAATACGGTCTTTTAATTCCGGTCCATCTTGGGCTTTCAAGCCATTCTTTTTCCAGCTGCTGGATTTGTTCCTGATTTTTCATATCGATTTGTTTTTGGTTTTTTTGGTGTTATTTGGGCAAATTTTTTATAAATACTGATAAGCTTTCAGCGTTAGAAATTCTTCGAATTCTTCGTTAAAAATTAAATCATCAAATAGTTCAGTTGCTAATTCAAATTTTCCGATTTTGAAACGATCTTCACCGACGTATTTTTGGATTTTAGCCAATTCCTCTTCTTGCCATTTCAAAACCATTTCTGGTTTCAAGGTTCTTCCGTCTTCAAGCTGCGCTTCATTTTTCAGCCATTGCCAAATTTGCGTACGCGAAATTTCCGCGGTCGCGGCATCTTCCATTAAATTATACAAAGCTGCCGCACCAACGCCCATGAGCCATGATTCGATGTAAAGAATTCCGACATTAATATTTTTTCTGACGCCGTTTTCGGTAACCGTTCCTTTTGGATTTTCAAGAAGATCTGCCTCCGAAATCTGATAATATTCAAACTTTTTATCGATTTGATTTGGCGACGGCATAAATTCAACGAAGATTTTTTTTGCCATTGAAACCAATCCCGGATGCGCCACCCAGGTTCCGTCGTGCCCGTTTTTCACCTCACGTTCTTTGTCTGCACGAACCTTAGAGTATGCGATTTCATTTTCTTCTTCGTTGTTTTTCACCGGAATTTGCGCTGCCATTCCACCCATTGCGTGAACATTTCGCTTGTGACAAACCTGAATCACTTTTTTGGAATAGGCACTCATAAACGGTGAAGTCATTGTAACCTGATCGCGGTCTGGCACCAAAAACTCGGGTAGATTTCTAAATTTTTTGATGTAAGAAAAAATATAATCCCAACGGCCACAGTTCAGTCCGGCGCTGTGTTCTTTTAATTCAAATAAAATTTCGTCAAGCTGAAAAGCCGCCGTAATGGTTTCAATTAAAACTGTAGCTTTTATGGTTCCCTGCGGAATTTCCACGTAATTCTGAGAAAATTCAAAAACCTCATTCCACCAACGGGCTTCCAAATAATGTTCAAGTTTTGGCAAATAAAAATACGGTCCGCTGCCATTATCGATTAATTTTTTAGCATTTCGAAAAAAGAAAATTCCAAAATCAATGAGTGACGCTGAAGCTTTTTCGCCATTAAACTCAATGTTTTTTTCAATCAAATGTAAACCGCGCGGCCGGACTATTAGCGTTGCTAAATTTTCACCCAACTCATATTTTTTACCGTTTTCGTTTTCAAAGGAAATCGTTTTTCGAACTGCATCATAAAGATTTTGCTGACCTTCCATGCAATTCTTCCAGGTTGGCGAATTGCTGTCTTCAAAGTCTGCCATGAAAGTTGAGGCGCCGGAATTTAAAGCATTAATCACCGTTTTTCGATCAACTGGACCGGTAATTTCGACGCGGCGGTCTAATAAATCTGCGGGCAAAGGACTACAAACCCAATCTCGGTTTCGGATGGCTTCAGTTTCCGGTAAAAAATGCGGCAACTGATGATGGTCAAATTCCACCTGCTTCATTTTTCGGGAATTCAAAAGTGCTCTTCTTTTGGCATCAAATTTCTGATGAAGTTCCGCTAAAAAATGCTCTAATTGTGGCGAAAAAATATCGCTATATTTTTCGGCTGGGAGAATCTTAAGTGCTGTTACCGTTTCCATTACGTTTGCGTTTTTCTGATTTGGTATTACAAACTTAATAAAAATATTTTCACCAATAGCGAACGTTCGCTATTTTATTTTTAAAAAAATGTGCAAATAGCGGCAAATTTTTTCTCTACCTTTGTGTTCATCGGTTCTCACAATCTATTTAGAAATATTATAAATTAATGATTCGCGACAGTGCATTTATAAAAACGGTTTTCGGCTTGAAAATGAAACAGTTCCGCCAACGGAGCAACCTTTCTTTGCAGGATTTGGCCAATGTGACCGGCGTTTCTAAATCTTATTTAAACGAAATAGAAAACGGAAAAAAATACCCAAAACACGACAAAATTTCCCAGCTTGCTGCCGCGCTGAATTGTACTTACGACGACTTGGTGTCAACAAAACTTGATAAAAGTTTAGCACCAATTGCGGAAATAATTCAGTCTGAGTTTTTTAAAGAAATTCCGCTGGATTTATTTGGTATTAACAAAAGCAACCTGATCAGCATCATCAGCGATGCGCCGAAAAAAGTCACGGCGTTTATAAATACTCTAATTGAGATTTCGCAGAATTACAACCTCAGCAAAGACCTTTTTTATTTTGCCGTTTTGCGCAGTTTTCAGGAACTGTACGATAATTATTTTCCGGAAATCGAAGAAAAAGCACGGGTCTATATTTTAGAAAATTTGCTGTCGAACAAGCCAAATTCCGCGGAATTTGAAAGCATTCTGCGCGCGCAATTCGGCTATGAAATTCAGTCGCTAAATTTCGAGCAGTATGGCGCTTCCGGAAAATTACGGTCGCTTTATCTGCCCGAAAAAAAACTGCTTTTTCTAAATGAGCTTTTAGATGAAGACCAGAAAACTTTCATCTTAGCAAAGGAAATCGGTTTTAATGTTTTGAATTTAAGTCCGCGGCCAAACACCTATTCCTGGTTGGATTTTAAGAGTTTTGAAGAATTGCTGAACAACTATTTTGCGGGATATTTTGCAGGTTGTCTGCTGATTCGGAAAGAAATTCTGGCGCAGAAAATGGCATTTTTTTTCCAAATGACGGAGTGGCATCCGATGCTTTTTGAAAACCTGATAGAAGAATTTACCAGTTCGCCTGAAACTTTTTATCAACGACTGACGAATATTCTTCCGCAAGAACTGGGCATCAAAGATTTGTTTTATCTGTGCTTTACCAAAAAGAAAAATTCAGATAAAATACAGATATTAAAGGAATTACACTTGAATCAACAGCAGGCGCCACACGCGAATTCAACTAACGAACATTACTGCCGCCGTTGGATTGCTGTGAAAAATCTGAGCAATTTAAAGGAAAATGAGCAGCTTACGGACGCACAAATTTCACACTACAAAGACAGCGGCTTAACGTATCTGGTGCTTTCAACTTCGCAGAAAAACCCGTTTTCGGACGGCACGAACCGCAGCTATTGCATCGGAATTTTGTTGAATTCCAATTCATTACGAAAAATAAAATTTGCGAAAAGCGACCGGATCAAAACCATCAACGTGGGCGTTACTTGTGAATCATGCAGCATTCCGGATTGTGAAGTTCGGCAGGCTCCGCCAATTCGACTCGAAAAGGAACTTTCCAATGAAAATATGAAAAGATCAATTGAAAGAATTCGCGCCAGCATTCTTTAAAGATTCTATCTAAAATGGTAACTTTCACTAAATTAGCATGATATGTATTTGGTGGATCTGCTTTTCCCGAACCGCTGTCTGGAATGCAACCGCATTATTCCTGCGGATGAAGTTGTTTGCGCGGCGTGTTTTGAGCAAATAAATTTTACACATCACCGGTTTTCAGTAAATAATCCATTAGCAGATAAATGCCGGCTTTTGTTTCCGGTTGAAAAGGCTTTTGCTCTGATGCAGTTTGAGGAAGAAAGCACGAGCCAGAAAATAATTCACCAACTGAAATATGGTAAACGTGAAAAAATCGGTGAAATTCTTGCTAAATGGACTTTAGAAAAAGCAGATTTTTCGACCTTTAAGCCCGATATTTTTGCGACTGTGCCGCTGCATCCGAAAAAGCTGAAAGAACGCGGTTATAACCAGCTGCATCTTTTCGCCGATACTTTGTCCAAAGAATTGAATATTCCGTGCGACCACAATCTGATTAAAAGAAATTTTTACAAAAAAGCACAGGCGCAGAAAAACCGCGAAGAACGGATGTTTAAAGAAAATCTATTTTCTGTAAACAAAGAAATTTCACATCAACATGTTTTGCTGATCGATGATGTTTTCACCACCGGAAACACCATGAGCGCCGTGGCGTGGGAAATTTTAAAAGCTGGAAATAATAAAGTTAGTGTTTTGGTAATGGCGGTGGATTAATCCTGATGCGAGATTGGGTAATTTGAGAATTAACAAATTTCCGCATCGGCACATTTTCAAATTAGCACATCAACTAGCGCTGGAGTTTTTCACCGTAAGACAGATCTCCTGCATCCCCCAAACCTGGAGTGATATAACCTTTCGAAGTAAGTTTTTCATCAATGACACCAACCCAGATTTTTGCATGCGGATATTCTTTTTGAATTGTTTCTACTCCTTGTCTTGACGCGATAGCTGCTACAATATGAAGCTGAGTTGGCTTTCCGTGATTCAGCAAATCCTTGATGGCTTCAATTAAGCTAGCGCCTGTGGCGAGCATCGGATCTGCAACGATGAGCGGTCGACCGTCGATGTTTGGGCAAGTTAAATAATCCTGTTTTATAGAAAAATAATCGTTGGCGTCGTGTTTTCGGTAAGCCGCTACGAAACCGCAATCTGCTTTATCGAGGTAATTCAGAATTCCCTGAAAAAGAGGGACACCAGCCCGTAAAATCGTGGTGATTACAGGTTGTACTGCAACTTCTTTTGAAATTATTTTATCTAATGGCGTGGTGATTTCAATTTCCTTTTGTTCTAGATCTTTACTGATTTCAAATGCGGCAATTTCCCCGATTCTTTCCATATTGCGGCGAAATCTCATGCGGTCATTTTGCAGCTCCACATTTCGGAGCTCGTTAATCCAGGTATTGACCAAAGAAAATTGGTGCGATAAAACTGTAACCATTCCTTATTTTTAGGCGGTAAAGGTCGGGAATTTTTAATTAAATCAGAGCCAGAAAATTTTCTATGGTGAAAATTTTGGCTGTTAGATGGGCATATTTTTCGAAAACAGGAAAATCTTTCTTCTAGCCCCGATTGCAGCGGCATCCTTTTGCGAAACGAAGTGCAGCAAAAGATACAGCGGAAAGCGGGTTACCAAATAAAAAAAGAAGCAACTATCTTGTTGCTTCTTTTTAAATTCTACTTTAGCCGGTAAATGAACAAATCGACTGATCATCACATCAAATTATTTTTGTCTGAAATAAATCTCAATCGGTACGCCGGTGAAACCAAAATGTTTCCGAAGTTGGTTTTCAGTAAACCTTTTGTAGGCTTCTTTTACGTACTGCGGCAGGTTGCAGAAAAATACAAACTGCGGACTTGGCGTTGGAAGCTGTACGCAATATTTTATTTTCACGTACTTTCCTTTCAAAGCTGGCGGCGGCGTAGCTTCGAAAACGGGAAGCATTACCTCGTTCAGTTTTGAAGTTTTGATTTTTTTTGCACGGTTTTCATAAACTTCCATTGCAACTTCTACAGCTTTCAGGATTCTCTGCTTGGTTAAAGCGGAGATAAAAAGCACCGGAATATCGGTAAACTGCCCGATTTTTTCTTTGATTTTTGCTTCGAAATCTCGTGTTGTATTGGTGTCTTTTTCTACCAAATCCC
The DNA here is from genome assembly GCF_900114045.1 of Kaistella treverensis. GTDB lineage: Bacteria > Bacteroidota > Bacteroidia > Flavobacteriales > Weeksellaceae > Kaistella > Kaistella treverensis. The sequence goes on along the minus strand of NZ_FORQ01000001.1, from coordinate 32,001 downwards.
ATTTATTAACCACGATAACGATACCTTTTCTGTTTTTCTGTGCCAAACCGAAAATGTTCATATCCTGAGATTCCCAACCTAAGGTCGCGTCCACCATGATGATTACGACATCAGAATACTCAATTGAACGAACGGAACGCATGACAGAATAAAATTCAAGATCTTCTTTTACTTTGGCTTTACGGCGCATTCCTGCGGTATCAACCAAAACAAATTCGTAACCGAATTTGTTGTATAAGGTCTGAATGGAATCGCGTGTCGTTCCTGCAACATCGGTAACAATATTTCTTTCAACATCCAACAATGCGTTGGTTAAAGTTGATTTCCCCACATTCGGGCGGCCGGCGATTGTAATCTTCGGCAAACCTTCGAACGGATCTTTGTATTCGTCTGTAGGAAAATCCTTTACGATATCATCGAGAAGTTCTCCGGTTCCCGAACCTGTAGCTGATGACAAAGTGTAATATTTATCAATTCCGAGCTGGTAAAATTCAGTAGCGGCAAGTTCTTCTTTTGCAGAATCTGCTTTATTTATTACGATGTACACCGGTTTATTTGCGCGGCGTAACATTTCGTAGATTTCCTGATCAGTGTCCGTTAAACCTTCGTGAACGTTCAGCATAAAAATAATTGAAGTGGCTTCATCTACAGCCAATTCAACTTGCTTGGTGATTTCTCCTTGAAAAACATCTTCGGAATTAACTTCGTAACCGCCGGTATCAATAACGGTGAATTCTACACCATTCCAGTCGGATTTCCCGTAGTGACGGTCGCGCGTTACGCCCGAAGTGGCATCTACAATAGCTTCTCTTCTTTCGAGAAAACGGTTAAAAAGGGTGGATTTCCCAACATTGGGACGGCCAACTATGGCGACAATGTTCGACATAAAATTTTGTTTAATAATGACATTATTAATGGGTTACTCGAACTTTTCGAGCCCAAAAATTTTTGCAAAGATAAGTTTTTTTGACGGTTTACTTTGGTAACGAAAAACGCCCAGAAAAATTCGGGGCGTTTTGACCATTTTTTTTGGTTTTACTAAATCCTTTCAATATCGGCGCCAAGCGCTTTTAATCTTCCGTCGATGTTTTCGTAACCGCGGTCAATCTGTTCGATATTCTGGATTATTGAAGTTCCTTCCGCGCTTAAAGCCGCAATAAGCAAAGCATTTCCGGCACGGATATCCGGGGAGACCAACGTTGTTCCGCGCAGCGGATATTCATGATTTAAACCGACAACCGTAGCTCTGTGTGGATCACACAAAATAATCTGTGCACCCATATCTATGATTTTATCTACGAAGAAGAGGCGCGATTCAAACATCTTCTGATGTACCAGTACCGTTCCTTTCGCCTGAGTTGCTACGACTAAAATAATCGAAAGCAAATCCGGTGTAAATCCGGGCCACGGTGCATCTGAAATGGTTAAAATTGAACCGTCGATGAACTTCTGAATTTTATAGTTTTCTTGCGCAGGAACGAAAATATCGTCACCGCGTCTTTCAAGCTGAATTCCTAATTTCCGGAAAGTGTTCGGGATAACGCCCAGCTCATTCCAGTTTACATTTTTAATGGTGATTTCAGATTTGGTCATCGCTGCCAAACCAATCCAGGAACCGATTTCCACCATATCCGGTAGCATCGTGTGTTCCGTTCCGTATAGAATATCAACACCTTCTATGGTCAATAAGTTCGAGCCAATCCCGCTGATTTTTGCGCCCATGCGGTTCAGCATTTTACAAAGTTGCTGCAGATAAGGCTCACACGCCGCGTTGTAAATCTGGGTAGTTCCCTGCGCTAAAACTGCCGCCATAATAATATTTGCAGTTCCGGTAACCGAAGCTTCCTCAAGCAAAATATAGGTTCCGTGCAGCGCCTCAGCTTTCAGCGAATAATATTGCTGTTTTTCGTCGTAATGAAATTTCGCACCCAGTTCTACCAAACCCTGGAAATGCGTATCCAAACGGCGGCGCCCAATTTTATCACCGCCCGGCGTTGGCATATATGCCTCGCCATAACGCGCAAGCATCGGACCTAAAAGCATAATTGAGCCGCGAAGCCGCGCGCCGTCCTGCTTAAATTCCGGAGACTTTATATAATCAAAATTTACAGCATCTGCCTGAAAAGAATAATCGCCGTGTGCATTTTTGGTAATTTTCACGCCAAAATCGCCCAAAATTTCAATAAGTCTGTTTACATCGTGGATATCCGCAATATTTTTTACGCGAACCACATCATCGGTAAGTAAAACCGCGCATAAAATCTGTAATGCTTCATTTTTCGCTCCCTGTGGCGTTATTTCCCCGTGCAGCTTTTTTCCTCCTTTAATTTGAAAACTTCCGCTCATTCTTACTTCCGGTTTTTATTGTTTTGAAAATTTCTACGCTTATTCTGGCCGTTCTGGCTGTTTTGGTTGCTTTGATTATTTTTACCGTTGTTGGGTCTGTTTGTACGGCTTGTCGCGTAATAAATCTTGCTTTTCTCCAAAGAATCAAGCACTGTAAGATCCAGTCGGTTTCCAGAAAGATCTTTCAAATGGCGGAAAATAACATCATCCTGCACGTGCTCTTTGTTGTACACGTTGTAGGATTTCTTCATATTATTGGCAATTACCTGGATCAAAGCGTCTTTTTCTTCACCCGCTTCCAGTTCAATTGCTTTATCGATTAACTGTAAAATGCTTTTACCATAAAATTTAAATTCTCCCTGTAAAACCGGGTAATCCATGCGTTTTGGCTTTACTTTCATTTCTTCCGCGGTTGGTATATGGTATGGTGAATCTACATCCAAGTCATAGCTTGCCAGGATAAATAAATGGTCCCAAAGTTTGTGCTTGTAATTTTCTTCGTCGCGCAGTTGCGGGTTGCGCTGCCCCATGAAATCTACAATCGCCACTGCCATTTCATTTCGCTCTTCTCTATTTTCAATCTCTTTACAGCGTTCGACGAGCTGCTGTATAATTCGGCCGTATTCTGGCATCTGCAATAGCGTTTTCTGTGTATTATATTCCATGGGCGCAAAGATATGAATTTGTAAAGTTTTTTGGTTTGGGAAAGCGATATATTTTGGGCGTGCCCCTTGCCGGGCTCGGCAGCCACACGGGTCGGTCTTCGGCTCCAATCTTTGTTTTTAGCGCGGCGGCTGCGCCGCCGCGCTAAAAACAAAGAATTTCCGCCTTCGCCCTCACGCGGGAGCGCGTCTGCTATTGGAAATTTGCAAAAACTTGCCTGTTTTACCCGATAAATTTCTTGCGCTCTTCCGGCGTGGGAATTTCACAGGCCTGTGTTGCGAGTTTTTTTCGGTTTTCTGCAACGCGGTCGTAAAGAAAATCGGTGATTCCGGTTGGTAAAAATCTCAGCACTGATATAAACTGATAAATTCCGCCTAAAACCTCGGAAATTTTAAAAACTGCATGCGATTTCCTTAAGTAATATTCATCTGGTTTCCAAAGATAAAGAGTGTCGAGATCGGTCAATTCCAGATTTCTTTCACTTAAAAACTTCTGGCCAAATTCACCCTGTAGAGCAGCAAATAAAAACAGGTCTTTGTCATCACGTTTTAAAATCCAGTGAACCCAGAAATTACAGAATCCGCATTCACCGTCGTAAAAAACATAATATTTGGTAGCATCTGTGTTTGTCATTATTGTATTTTAAATTCTGATTTTTCAACCTGCGTCGGCAGCGTGTTCATCAGGCGTGTTTCTTCTGCAAGCGTTTTAAAATAGTGAATCAGTTCCTGTTTTTCCGCCGCCGTAAATTTAGCTTCGGGATGCAGAATAATATAAGAATCCAACGGCATTTCGTTTTTTTCGATCAGTTCCGCGGCTTCCTGCATTTTTTTGAGTTCTCTTTTCAGTGGATATGTTGCGAAGGTGGAGAAGTTTAATTCCTTTCTGCCTTCTTCAATATGATCCTGCAGAAACCACGCCATTGGTTGGATGTTGGAATACCACGGATATTTCGACTCATTGCTGTGGCAGTCGTAGCAACCATTTCTAATTAAATTTGCCGTTTTTTCGGGAGTTTTTTTAATATTTAAAAAATCCATTTGTGGCGTCGGTGCCGGGTTGTTTTTGTCAATCGGAAAAAACTGAATGAGGATAAAAGCAACCAGCAGAATAACAAGAATCTTTTTCACGGTAAGTTTTTGATACGTGAATTTACTCAATATTTTTTTAATACCATTTAAAACCACCGGCAAATAGCTGACATTTCTCAGTTTGGTTGACCTTTTCAGCGAAAATTGATAAATTAGCTGCTAAACGGACCAATTTTTCGATATTTCAACATTATAGATTTTATAAATCAAAATTGATTTTCTAATTGATAAAAACGGTGTACTTTTGCACCTGTAAATAACAAACAATATATATTATGTCATTAGTAGGAAAAAAATTCCCGAACGTTACCATCGATGCAATGTCTGAAATGGGTGACGATTTAAGAATCAACGTATTCGAAGAAGCAGTAAATAACCAACAGAAAGTGCTTTTGTTCTGGTATCCAAAGGATTTTACTTTTGTGTGCCCGACAGAACTTCACGCTTTTCAGGAAGCTTTAGGCGAATTCGAAAAAAGAAACACCAAAGTTATCGGTGCTTCATGTGACACCAACGAAGTTCACTTCGCGTGGTTGAACACTTCAAAAGACAACGGCGGCATCGAAGGCGTTACTTACCCTATTTTAGCAGATACACACCGTCAGTTGGCAAATATTTTAGGAATCGTAGATCAGGATTTTGATTATGATGAAGAAGGTAACGAATCTTTCACAGGTTCCAACGTAACTTACAGAGCGACTTACCTTATCGACGAAACCGGAAAAATCTTCCACGAAGCGGTAAACGATATGCCACTTGGAAGAAACGTAAAAGAATTTTTAAGATTAATCGATGCTTACGCGCACGTGCAGAAACATGGTGAAGTTTGCCCTGCAAACTGGGAAGAAGGTAAAGATGCAATGCAGGCGAACAGAAAATCCACAGCGGAATATTTAGCATCACAAAATTAAAAAAAAGCATTATGTACACAGAATTAGCAGAAGACACTTTGCAGCAGATTGTTGCAGATAATGAAAAAGTTGTAGTACAATACGGCGCTACCTGGTGCGGAAACTGCAGAATCATGAAGCCGAAATTCAAAAAATTAGCTTCTGAAAACGAGGAAATTCCGTTTTTATATGTAGATGCCGAAAAATTGCCGGAAAGCCGGAAATTAGCAAAAGTTGATAATTTACCTACGTTTGCCATTTTCAAAAATGGTGAGTTGGTAAATCAGGTTCAGTCTAACCAGGCTGAAAGTTTAAATAATCTTTTTAAAGTATTAAATTAATGAAACTCCCAATTATCAGACAGTTCTATCAAACGCAGACTCCCGAAAACCTGGAAAAAACTTTAGAAGTTTTGGAAGCTTTTTCGGAATTCCGCGGAGCTTCTGAAGAAGATTTAAACGTCGTGGGCGAATTGATTACCAATATCTGCGGCGCGCTCGAAGTTCACGCTGATGTTGCAAAAGGAACAGCAGAACGCGATGCTTTAAATGCATTTGCCCAAAAAGTTCTGGGTTCCATTGACAAATAGATCAGAATTTAATTTCACAAAAAAAAGCGGGTTTAACCCGCTTTTTTTATGTTTTAGAACTATTTTCTTTTGTGGTTTTTCTTACCTTTATTACCTTTCGCTTTTTTGTAAGCGTGGTCGTTATCGTTTCCCCAGTTGTCGTACTGTTTAGCCCGCTTTTTTTGCTGACCTTTTGCATAATCTGTCGCCTGACCACCGTAGATTTTTTTTGCCTGCCCTGGAGGCAAATTTTGACGATTTTTATTGTTTGGGTAATAAACGGTATTATTACCTCCGCTTAATATTCCCGGATTTCCGGTGACATCACCCGTACGGATAACGCGGCCGTTTTGGTATACATTTCCGCTTCTGTCACGGTACACTTCACCTCTTCTGTACACCGCACCGTCATTAGCACGGTACACAGTTCCGTTCGTTCCGTTAGTTGGATATTTGTTGTTCGGGTAATTGTTGCCGTAGGCGTCATTTTGCGTTCCACAAGAAGATAAAGCCAATGCTAGACCAGAACCGATAATTATATTAAATAAATTTTTCATTTTAATTGTTTTGATTTAAAACCTTACTTTCAATGTTAGTGCCAAACTTTTTAAGAAAAATTATACCTGCTGAAAATCAATCAGTTCCAACAACAGCGCTACGGCGTTCCAGCAACACTACATCGCGCCACCTGCCGTTCAACTGTCCTAACCGTTCGCGCCTGCCCACCACGCGGAAACCCAGCTTTTCGTGAATGGCAATGCTGGCTTCATTTTCCGGAAAAATTCCCGCCTGTAAGGTCCAAAATTTCTGTTCTTCGCTGTCGAGAACTAATTTTTTCAGCAAGAGTTTTCCCAAACCTTTCCCCTGCACCGAGCCGTCGAGGTAAATACTCACTTCCGCCACGCCTTTAAAACATGCGCGGTCGCTCACGGGCAAAAGCGCGCACCAACCAACGGTTTCATTAGCTTCATTTTCAAGTACAAAACGACAAACTTTCAGGTATTTAGAATCCCAAGCTTCCCATGATGGTGCTGCTTTTTCGTAGGTGGCATTCCCACCATCGATGCCCTGCTGATAAATATCGATGATTTTCGGAGCGTCCTCCTCTTGCATGATGCGGATTTCGTAGTTCATTTTTTTCGGTGCTTTAAAGGCAAAATTTTTCAGTTTAACTCTTTTTTTAAAAACTTCGCAGTAAGTGATTTTTTTGATTTTGCCACTTCTTCGGGAGTTCCTTTCGCAATTATTTCACCGCCGTGTTTTCCGCCTTCCGGACCGATATCGATGATATGATCCGCAAGTTTGATAACATCCATATTATGCTCGATAATGATGAAGGAATTTCCGAGGTCTACGAGTTTATTGATGGCATCCATCAACACTTTTACGTCTTCGAAATGAAGTCCAGTGGTAGGTTCATCTAAAATATAAAGCGTGTTGCCAGTTTGTCTCTTCGAAAGTTCTGTGGCTAGTTTAATACGTTGTGCTTCACCGCCGCTTAAAGTAGTTGATTGCTGACCAAGTGTAATATAACCAAGACCAACATCCTGCATGGTTTTCACTTTGGAATAAATCTTTGGAATCGGCTGGAAAAAATCTGTCGCTTCGTTAATGGTCATTTCCAAAACATCGGAAATAGATTTTCCTTTATAGCGGACTTCCAGCGTTTCGCGGTTAAATCGTTTGCCATTGCAGGTTTCACAGTGAACATATACATCAGGCAGAAAGTTCATTTCAATCACTTTCAAACCACCACCCTGACAAGTTTCGCATCTACCGCCTTTTACATTAAATGAAAATCTTCCCGCTTTATATGCCCGAATTTTAGATTCCGGCAGTTCTGCAAAAAGATTTCTGATGTCTGTAAACATTCCGCTATATGTTGCCGGATTTGAGCGCGGAGTGCGCCCAATTGGCGTTTGGTCAACATCTACAATCTTGTCGATGTTATCAATCCCTTCAAATTTTTTGTATGGCAAAGGTTCCTGAACGCTGCGGTAAAAATGCTGGTTCAGAATCGGATATAAAGTTCCGTTAATCAGCGAAGATTTTCCGCTTCCTGAAATTCCGGTTACGACAACCAGCTTGCCAAGCGGAATTTCTAAGTTGACATTTTTCAGGTTATTTCCGGTTGCACCTTTTAAAATTAAAGATTTTCCGTTGCCTTCGCGCCTTTTTTCCGGAATTTCTATTTTGCGTTTTCCGGTGATATAATCCGCAGTAATGGTGTCGGCTTTCAGCAAATCTTCAGGTTTTCCCTGCCATAAAATTTCACCACCGAATTTTCCGGCGCGAGGTCCGATGTCCAAAACCTCATCAGCTTCCATGATCATATCTTTGTCATGTTCAACAACAATCACAGAATTTCCGATGTTACGTAAGTTTTTTAGCGAGTTAATAAGTCTTTCGTTATCGCGCTGATGTAAACCGATGGAAGGTTCATCTAAAATATAAAGTACATTTACGAGCTGAGAACCTATTTGCGTCGCAAGACGGATGCGCTGAGATTCACCGCCGGATAAGGTGCGCGAACTTCGGCTTAAACTCAGATATTCAAGGCCGACATCCAAAAGAAACTGCAAGCGCGTTTTAATTTCCTTCAGAATTTCGTGCGCGATAATTTTATTGTTTTTGCTGAATTTATCTTCAACATTAATGAGCCATTCTTTCAAATCGGAAAGCGAAAGCGCGTTGATCTCCGCAATGTTCTTACCGTCAATTTTAAAGCTTAAACTTGATGGTTGCAAACGCGTGCCGTGACATTCGGGGCAGGTTTCTTCGGTGGTGAAGTGGCGCTCGAGCAAGATCGCATCATAACTTTCTTTATCATCGATCATGTCGTTGATCAAAGAAATCAAACCATCGAAATTGACCTTTATTTTCTTGTTGATTCCGGCGTATTTCAAATCTTTGTTGAATTCCTTGTGGCAGCCGTTGTAAATATAATCCAGTGCTTCCGCCGGAATATCTTTAATAGATGTCGCAAGCGAAAGACCGAAAATTTCCAGAATATTTTTAATTTGTCCCAAAATCCATTTGTTGGACTTGATGTCTTCCAACGGCAATAAGCCACCCTGGTTAATAGAAAGTTTCGGATTATCAACAAAATAATCGGTGTTTACTTTTTTTACGGTCCCCAGACCTTTGCAATACGGGCAACTTCCTTTTGGTGAATTGAAGGAAAAGGTGTTTGGTTCCGGCAAGGCTAAGGAATGCCCGGTTTCCGCGTCCATTAAATTTTTCGAGAAATATTCGATGTTTTGCGTGTCCAGTTTTTGAATCCCGACAATACCATCGCCCATTTGAAGCGCGGTTTTCAGGGATTTTTCCATGCGGTTTTCGGAAGCGCTTTCGCCGATGATCCAACGGTCGATAACGATATCAATATCGTGGGTTTTATAACGGTCGAGCTTCAAATCGTATTCAATATCCTGAATTTCACCATCAATTCTTGCTTGTCCGTAGCCTTTTTTCGCCATCTGCACGAAAAGTTCGTGATAATGACCTTTTCGGGAACGTACAACCGGCGCCAAAAGCATGACTTTTTCGCCTTTATAATTGGTTTTTATGGCTTCTAAAATCTGCTCTTCGGTATAGCTAACAAGCTGCTGACCAGAAGTCAGGGAATACGCATCGGACACGCGCGCGAAAAGTAAACGTAAAAAGTCGTATAATTCTGTAACCGTGCCGACTGTAGAGCGCGGATTTTTATTGGTTGTTTTCTGCTCAATGGCAATAACGGGCGAAAGTCCGTCTATTTTATCGACATCAGGCCTTTCCAAACCGCCGAGAAACTGCCGCGCGTAGGCGGAAAAAGTCTCGATATAGCGGCGCTGACCTTCCGCGAAAATGGTATCAAAAGCGAGTGAAGATTTTCCGCTGCCGGAAAGTCCGGTAATCACAACGAGTTCGTTACGTGGAATTTTAACGTCGATGTTTTTTAAATTATGTTCACGGGCGCCGTAAACTTCTATATATTCTTTGCTTTCTTTCATTTATGTGCTGAAATTTCAATTTTCAGAGTTTGCAAAAATACGGAAAAATTGCGGCATAAGAAATTGGCTTTGACGCTTTTGAAATTAATGAATAAAGAATTATTAATTATTAAAATGAAAAAATTTGCTGTTTTAGCGGCGAATTTTTATAGACCACAAAACTGAAAAATTAGGTGTTTTAGCAGGCAATTTTTGTGGGAAGGAAAATTTTGAAATGGCGGAAAATTTGGGAGGTGGGATGCGCCCCGACCTGAGTGGAGCTCTTTTTGCGAGGAGGAACGACGAGCAAAAAAGCGGGAACGGAGGGCGGATAAAGGCGCCCAAATAAAAACAACCACCAAAAGCGTTTCTTAACATAGGTCAAGTCGCAGCCGCCCGAGCCGCCGTACTTTTGCACTATAAAACAAAACAAAAAATTTAGATCAATGAAAAAAGTAACAATCTTAGCACTTTCAGCATTTTTATTTGCAGTGTCTTGTACCGAAGCAAAAGCTGACCAGGTAACCACTGCAACCGAACAAACTGTAGCGGAAACCACAGGACAAACCTTCGCAGTAGACACTAACGCCAGCACGGTAAACTGGACTGCAACGCACAAAGGTGGCCTGAACCCAAGATACGGAACTACGGAAGCGTCCGGAACTTTGGCATTCGAAAACGGACAGTTGACTGCCGGAAGTTTGGTTTCTGACATCAACAGTCTGGTAACAAGCCCGGAATCTGTAGACCCAGCAATGAGCGACGGTAAAACTTCTGCAGACCTTGACGCACACCTGAAAAGTGCAGATTTCTTCGATGTTGAAAAACACCCAAGCGTAAAATTCGACATTACAAAAGTTGAAGATTTAGCTGCCGGAACTGAAACTAAAACTGTTGGCGCAAATAAAACGGTAAGCGGAAACCTGACCATTAAAGGTAAAACCGTGAACGTAACTTTCCCGGCGAAAGTTGTGGTTACAGAAAATCAGGCAAGTTTAGAGTCTAAATTCACCATCAACAGAGAAGATTGGGGATTGGCTTACGGCGCTGAAGGCGACCCGAAAGACTGGATGATTTCGCAAGGTGTTGACCTGGAGCTAAACATCGTAGGTAAAAAATAAGATTTTCTTATAGAAATAATTAAAGCCGCAATTATTGCGGCTTTTTTTCATGTGTTTCTTAGTGTTTCACAGAAAACAAAAACGCCGCAAACATATATTTGTGGCGTTCTTGAAAATTGTGGAGGATATCGGGATCGAACCGACCACCTTTAGACTGCCAGTCTAACGCTCTAGCCAGATGAGCTAATCCCCCAATGTTCCGAATTTTTCTTGCATAAAAATTCAGATTGCAATGATACAAATTTTTGTTATTCTAAAACAAGATTCTGCGTTATATTTTTCTGCGCGACCAAAGAAAATACAAGAGGAACTTTATTCCCAAATGGCGGAATCTGATATTTCCCTTTTTCCACCTCCTCAATATGGGAAAAACACGGATACGGCGACCAATTGTATTCCTGAAACGAGAGTAGTTTCAGATTTTCGTCCAAGAGACTGGTAAGCACTTCCGAGGTTGAATGATTCCAGCCTACTTCTTCTTCTACAATATCCGCATCACGGTCTGCATAAGTTCCCGATTTGGTTTCGATGATTTGCTCATCGTTGAAATAGCTGTATTTAATATATTTAAAATCGTCATCGAACATCCAGACAAACGGATGAAATTCTACAAAAACGAATTTTCCGCCCGGTTTCAAAAAATGAGAAATGACCTGCGCCCATTTTTGTAAATCAGGCAACCAGCCAATGGTGCCGTAGGTTGCAAACACGATGTCGAATTTCTGAGGTAAAATGTCCGGCAAATTATAGACGTCAGAAACTAAAAAATTGGTATCGGTGCCGCATTTTTCTGCTAAGTCAATCGCGGCGTCGATGGCTTTATCTGACAAATCGATGCCGGTAACCTTGGCGCCGAGGCGTGAAAGCGATATGGAATCCTGACCGAAATGGCACTGAAGATGCAGAATATCTTTGCCTTCAACATCACCTAAAAGGTCGAGTTCAATTGAATTTAAGGAAGTTCTGCCCTGCAGAAATTCTTCCAGAAAGTAGAAATCTGATTTTAAATGTGCGTCAACTTTTGCGTTCCACAATTTCCGGTTGATATCGAGGTAATTTTCCATTGCTTGTAAAATTTAAAAATAGCAATTAAAATGGAAATCATTTTTATTGCAGAAACTCATCAACCGATTTGGTGATTTGCTCGCCGGTTTCGAGGTTTTTAATGGTAATATTTCCGTCGGAAATTTCCTGTTCACCAAAGAAAACCAAATTTGGGATTCCCTTTTTTTCGGCATAAATGAACTGTTTTTTCAGTTTTGCCGATTCCGGATAAAGCTCTGCGGAAATGCCTTTCTGGTGAAGTTTAGCAATAATTTTCATGGCTGCTAAAGATTCTTTTTCACCATAATTGGCAAACAGAAATTCCACTTTTTTTGCCGATTCTTCCGGGAATAAATTGAGTTCTTCCATCACCAGATAAATTCGGTCCAAACCAAATGAAACACCGATTCCAGGAATATTTTTCACACCGAAAACTTCGGTTAAATTATCGTAACGACCGCCACCGCCGATAGAACCCATCGCAACATCAAGCGCCTTGACTTCGAAAATTGCGCCGGTATAATAATCAAGACCGCGCGCTAAAGTAATATCGAATTTCAAAGTTTCTTCGGAAATTCCAAGTTCGAAAGAGTTCTTCAAGACAAATTCAAGCTCTTCCACTCCACTCGTTCCGATATCATTTCCCTGAAATTTCTCTTTTAGCTGAGCTAAATTTTCAAGCGCATTTTCGCTTTGGTTAAATAAAAAGTCGAGCTTTTCAATAGATTCATCAGAAATGTTTTTTTCTAAAAGTTCTTTCACCACGCCGTCTTTTCCGATTTTATCCAGTTTATCCAGCGCGACGGTAAAATCTATTAACTGGTCTGAAATGCCCGCAAATTCTGCAAGACCGGAAAGGATTTTCCGGTTGTTAAGGTGAAGTGCAATTTTCAAATTTAAGTCTGCAAATGATTTTAGATACAGCTGCACCAATTCCACTTCCTGCCATAAGCTCACGCTACCTACAACGTCGGCGTCGCACTGGTAAAATTCGCGAAAGCGCCCTTTTTGCGGACGATCAGCGCGCCAAACCGGTTGAATTTGGTAACGCTTAAAAGGGAAATTCAGCTGCCCATGATTCATTGCGACGTAACGCGCAAACGGAACCGTAAGATCGTAACGAAGTGCTTTTTCGGAGATTTGCGCAGTCAGTGTCTGAGAATTTTTCGCCGTCCAGTCTTCATCTTTAGTTTTCGAAGCGTAATCGCCGGAATTCAGAATTTTAAAAATCAAGCGGTCGCCTTCCTCACCATATTTTCCAGTTAAAGTTGACAGATTTTCGAAACTTGGCGTTTCTAATGGCTGAAAACCAAACAGTTCAAAATTTTTCTGTAAAATATTGATAATGAATTTTCTGCGGTACACTTCTTCTGCGGAAAAATCACGCGTTCCTTTGGCTAAACTGGGCTTCATATTTTTGGGCTGAATTTTATGTTTTTTATTGACGGCAAGGTCAAATTAAAAGTAAGTCCGCAAAAATACAAAATTATTGCGCCAAGTACCTAAAGCTCCTTCAGCATCCAGAGGTTGCAGCCGCTGTGTCCGGAGTTGCCCAATGGTTTTTCGAGATAGCGAAAACCTTGTTTTTCGTAGATAGAAACCGCGTTGGAAAATTCAGGTAAACTTTCGATGTAAATAGATTTATAACCGGATTTTTCTGCAAATTCAATGCTTTTTTCCATCAATAATTTCCCGAGCCCTTTGCCGCGCGAATTTTTATGGAGGTAAAATTTTACCAGTTCCGCGCAATTTTCCGGTAAACCTTCGGTTGGAAAAATGCCTCAACAGCCGGAGATTTCACCATCGACTTCAGCAACAAAAAGTGCCGATTTTGGATCTGTGAACAAATCGTAAAGATTGTCGGTCATTGGATCTTCATAGACCGTTCCGGGCGTGGCGACATTGAAGTCGTGAAAGCAACTGCGGATGATTTGCGCTAAAATTTTATTATCTGATTTTTGAATTTTTCGAATTGTGATTTCCATTTTATAAAAGTAGAAAATTTTTTAGCGACAAAAAGCACAAATTTTGTGATTTTGAAATGTTGAAACTTTGAGTTAGTTTTTAACCACGGAGTACACAGAGGTTTCACGGAGGACACAAGTAAAAGAAAGCTTTTGCTTCTTTTGCGGTTCCAAGAAAGCCGGAGCAAATTTCTCCGGCTTAAAAAAAAATATATGAAGATGTGTTTTTATACCATTTCTAAAATTTCAATGATTTCCTGGCCATAATTTTCGATTTTGTGTTTTCCAAAACCTTTGATATCCCGCAGCTCCTCTTTTTTAGCGGGTTTAAACTTCGCTATCGAGAAAAGTTCTTTATTGGTGGCAATAAAATAAACCGGTAGTTTTTGATCTTTCGCTTTTTCCGACCTCCAGATTTTGAGCGAATTCAGGATTTGTATTTCATCGGCAGACAGCACCCAATCTGCATCGGCGCTGTATTTTTCCGGCTGATTTTCATTAACCAGAACTTTCAATTCTTCGAAATACAACACGACGGACCAATAACTTTCGTCATCTTTTACAAAGGCTGTTTCATATTTCAGAATATTGTTTTCTTCTAAAAAACGGTCCAGTAATTTCTGATCTGAGTAAATAAAATCCTCAGACAATCTGATTTTAAATATTTTAACTTTCATCATTTGTGTTTTTTGAAATTAATTTTTTAGCAGAGCTAAATCGAAAAAATCTGGCCTTTTAGCGGCTTATTTTCCACTGAGCAGCAACAGCTCGTCCACGCGAATTTCTGTAGTATGCCGTTTTATGCCATCTTTGTCGTCGTATGACCTGTAAACGATTTTTCCTTCCACGGCGATTTCTTTGCCCTTTTCCACATATTTTTCCATAACGTCGGCGAGCTTTCCGTTGACAACCAGGTTGTGCCATTGCGTTTCTTCTACTTTTTCGCCTACCGAGTTCGTGTAAAAATCGGTGGTGGCAAGACTTACTTTTGCCATTTTTCCCCAATCGAATTTTAGAATTTCGACTTCTTTTCCGGTGCGGCCTACGAGGCTCACTTTGTTTCTTAGTGACATGACTTTAAATTTTTTAATTAAACTTTTGAAATGAGGCTTGGTTTTTATTTCCTCAAATCTCTGGAGCAAAGATTCATCAGCGGGCAAAAATTAGCCGGTAAGGAATTATTTATTGTCGTTTGTAGTCGTTTGCATCGGATATTAAATTGAACTTCAATTGTTTACAGTTAATTTTTCGGAAGCAACAAAAATGGTATTTCCTCAGAAAAGTTTCAACCCGCTGTCCATTGCAATCTTTTTTGCCGAGGGACGGCAAAAAAGGATTTTCATTTCCATCGGGGCTAGAAGGAAAAAGTTGTATTCTTTCGGAGATTTAAAACAAAAAATTTCCCGCTAAAAGCAGGAAATTTTCTATTTTGTATCGTAATATTTCTTGAATTAAATGCGGGAAAATTGGTAGGTGGGAATTTCCAGTTGATTCAGCGTGCTCCATTCTGAATTATATTTTTTGCGAAGCTGCTTATTGATGGTTTTCAAGGCGCCAAAAGTCCCGACTTTGATGGAGTTTTCAGCGGAACCGACTAATCTTCCGCCTTTTTTGTAGGTGTCGTACGAAGTTTCAGCCAAAAGATTTCCGGTCGCGGAATAAACCTTTAAACTCACAATGACTTGGTTTGAAAAAACATATTTCCCGAAACCAACTTTAAAATATTTAACTTTCGGCACGACCGCAAAATTCGCATTGTTGTTTTCACAAAATTCAGAAATCAGCGCCGGATCAGCATCGTCAAAAGATACGTTATAATCAACACGAAGCAGCCTGTTTGCACCGCGTTTGCTGAGCTGATCGGAAAGTGCTGAAAAAAATGCGGTATAAGTAGGTTCTTTTATCTCGTCGATATCCGGAAAAACTTCAGGATTAAAATAAAGAATGTTAAAAGTTTCTGAATCTTTATTGGAGACCATGGTTTGGCCAAAAAAGCTATAGCTCGTGAGCAGTAAAAGAACTGTAAAGGAATTGCGAACTAAATAAAGATTTTTCATGGCCTTGTGTAGTGCAAAGATATTGCCACGGCTGAATATAAACAATAAATTTTTAAGATATTTTAACAAATTCCTTTAAAACACTTTAATTTTAGTTTTAAGGAACAGAAAAATAGTTGTACTTTTGCACCCGTTACATAATAATCATTAAAATAATATTGGAATGTACTTAACAACTGACAAGAAGAAAGAAATCTTCGCAAAACATGGAAAGTCTGATGCTGATACCGGCACAGCAGAAGGACAAATTGCCCTTTTTACTTACAGAATCAACCACCTTTCAGGTCACCTGAAAAAAAATCACAAAGATTACGCAACTGAGCGTTCTTTGGTACTTTTAGTAGGTAAAAGAAAAGCCCTTTTAGATTATCTGAAGAAAAAAGATATTACTAGATATAGAGCTATCATCGCAGAACTTGGATTGAGAAAATAATCTTCCGCGAAGTGAAAAAAATAAAAGCAACTTAGAAATAAGTTGCTTTTTTTGTTCTTCAGTTCGCAAATTGGAGATTCCTAAATATTTCCCGCAAAACTGTTTAATTTTTCAAAAGTGTAAACTGAGTTACACCCTACCTCTGGTAAACAGGTTAACAATCGCTAAGAGTACGATGGCACCGATGGTTCCGGTTAAAATCTCGCCAACTACGCCTTCGCCCAGTCTGCCGCCTAATAACCAATAACCAATAAATCCACCGACAATACCTACGATGATATTCCCGATTAGTCCAAGGCTGCCGCCTTTAAAAATTAATGATCCTAAATAACCTGCGATTGCTCCAATAATGAGCGTCCATAGAATTCCCATAATGTTAAATTTTTAATGTTTATAAATGTTTGATGTAAATTCCATATCCAAAGTTGTGCCGAATATTTTTCACATCTAAATTTTTCAGCTTTGGTTTTTCAGTGAAAACGCCGATTAACAGGAGATTTGCGCTTTATTTCATTTATTTTTAAAATTTATATTTTCTCGGTTTTCCATGAAATCCTTTATTTAAAATTCCGAACTATATTTTTAAATTTTACCTGCTAAACAGACCAAAAACCGCGGTTTTTCTACATTTTTAAGTGGTGAAAAAACCGTATATTTGCACACGAAAATTTAAATAAATTAAATAATAACGCACTCAATACGGAGTGTCCAAGACGATCAAATTTTATGAATGCTCCACAAGCAATTATTGAAAAAATTCAATTAAATGATGGTAGAGAAATCACCATCGAAACAGGAAGATTAGCGAAACAAGCTAATGGTGCTGTTGTAGTAAGAATGGGCGGAACGATGCTTTTAGCAACCGTTGTCGCCAGTAAAGATGCAAAACCAGGGGTAGACTTTTTGCCTTTAACAGTAGATTACCGCGAGAAATTTTATTCTGCAGGTAAAATCCCCGGAAACTTTTTCCGTAGAGAAGCAAGACCTTCTGATGAAGAAATTTTAACGATGAGATTGGTTGACCGCGTTTTGCGTCCGCTTTTCCCTTCAGATTTCCACGCAGAAGTTCAGGTGATGATTTCCCTGATTTCTTATGATAAAGAATGCATGCCGGAATCACTTGCAGGTTTGGCGGCGTCTGCAGCCATCGCAATTACCGATATTCCTTTCAACGGACCAATGTCCGAAGTTACTGTTGCCAGAATCGACGGTCAATTGGTAGTAAATCCAAGCATGGAAAATCTTGCAAAAGCAGATTTGAATATTATGGTGGGCGCTACGAAAGATTCTATCGTAATGGTAGAAGGCGAAATGAATGAAATTTCTGAACAGGAAATGATCGAAGCGATCAAATTCGCGCACGAAGAAATTAAAGTTCAGGTTGCAGCTCAGGAAAGACTTGCCGAAAGAGTTGGCAAATCACTTCCAAAAAGAGAATATTCCCACGAAGAGCACGACGAAGAAATTCGCGAGAAAGTTTGGGCAGCAACTTACGATAAAGTGTATGAAGTAGCAAAAACCGCTTCTGCAAAAGAAGAAAGACACGACAATTTCCAGGCTGTTTTAGAGGAATTTTTAACTCAATATTCAGAAGAAGAATTAGAAACCGTAAAACCTTTTGCAAAAATCTATTTCCACGACGTGGAAAAAGAAGCCATGCGTCAGATGATTTTGAACGAAAAAGTTCGTTTGGACGGAAGATCTCCGGATACCATTCGTCCAATTTGGTCAGAAATCGATTATTTACCGGGCGCGCACGGTTCTGCAATTTTCACCAGAGGTGAAACGCAATCTTTAACCGCTGTAACTTTAGGTTCTGTAAAAGATGCCAATATGGTAGATACCGTAGCCATCAATTACGACCAGAAATTCTTCTTACATTATAACTTCCCGCCGTTTTCTACGGGTGAAGCACGACCTTTAAGAGGAACTTCCCGAAGAGAAGTTGGTCACGGGAACCTGGCTCAAAGAGCTTTGGCGAAAATGATCCCAACGGAAAATCCTTACACCATCCGTATCGTTTCTGATATTTTAGAATCCAACGGTTCGTCTTCCATGGCGACAGTTTGTGCCGGAACTCTAGCATTAATGGATGCCGGTGTACAAATTTCAAAACCGGTTTCCGGAATTGCAATGGGCTTGGTAACTGACCCGAAATCCGGGAAATTCACCGTTCTTTCTGATATTTTAGGAGACGAAGATCACCTCGGTGACATGGATTTCAAAGTAACAGGAACTGCAGACGGAATCACCGCTTGCCAAATGGATATTAAAGTAGAAGGTTTAACCATGGACATCATGGAAAAAGCTTTGATCCAGGCAAAAGACGGAAGATTACACATCCTGAACGAATTGTTGAAAACCATCGATGCTCCAAGACCAGACGTGAAACCTCACGCACCGAAAATGGAAGTTTTGGAAGTTCCAAAAGATTTCATCGGCGCCATTATCGGACCTGGAGGAAAAATTATCCAGCAAATGCAGAAAGATTTCGAAACAGTTATCGCGATTGAAGAAATTGGCGAAATCGGTAGAATCGAAATTTCCGGTGTTAACAGAGAAAATATCAACGCGACCATCGCAGCGATCAACGAAATCTGTTTCGTACCAGTTGTTGGAAGCGTGTACAACGGAAAAGTAGTGAAAGTAATGGATTTCGGTGCTTTCGTAGCAATTGCGAAAGGAACTGAAGGTCTGCTTCACATCTCAGAAATCGAGTGGAAACGTTTGGACAAAGTTCCGTACAACGAAGGCGATATGGTGGAAGTGAAATTTATGGGCTACGATGACCGTAAAAAAATGAAACTTTCCCGAAAAGTGCTTTTAGAAAGACCTCCGAGAGAAGAAAGACCGCAAGGCGATCGTCCGCAGGGCGATCGTCCACAAGGTGACAGACCGCAAAACCGCGATAACCGAAACAACCGTGACAACGGCCAAAGAGGTGATCGCAGAGACGGAAACGGTGGAGACAGAGCTCAACACAGCGGACAAACTAATGAGCGACCAGCTGGCGATGATACTTTCAAACCTCTAAATGAAGGTGAAAACCCAACCGATACAAAACCAGAAGGTTTTTAATTAAAGGTTTAAAATAAGAAAACCCACCTCAGTTGAGGTGGTTTTTTTTTGTGGGGTGATATTTTACTTCAACTTTTGTTCTGATTATCATGTTTAAATAAGTACCATTTTAAAATTAGCTCCGGCAACAATTAAACCTATTACAATGATGATTGAGTATTTGCTATTCTTCATCGATGTGTGCCAACGGTCAAGGCTAAGAACAGGCGGGCATTAAACTCGATTTACTTTCCACCACAACAAAAAGTTATTAAAGGCAAGCACTTTAAATTTAGCACTTTGCGACCGCTTGCTCTTAGGTGATGTTGTAGTGAGTTTTATTCTTTTTGCTTACTTCTATGGTCTGATAATTTTTCAACTATAATTTCTGTAATTTCTTTAGCTTGTAGATCAATGTCTTTAGTAGGATCAAAACTTAAACCACCAAGTTTTTGAGTTTCATCAAATAAACTTGGGTAATTATCAGTATACCAAATAGGAATAATCGAGTTAGTACCAAATCGCTCTTTGAAATTATCAGATTCAAATTTTGTCCAAATTTTTTTAGGATATTCTTTGCTTAATAATACTACTACAAAATATGCTTCTGATTTATATATAGGTGCTAAATATTCTTCGACATTTTCGGCTAATATTCTTGACTGCTCATTTTTATCATAAAAGACGGAAATTTCTCGCTCAAGTAGTAGATCATTTATTTTCGAGGCGAGGTTTCTGTTTTCTCCTGCAAACGATAGTGCAAAATCATACTTATTTGAGAAGGTAAGACTAATGTAACCGACTTTTTCTGCAAACTTAGACCAAAGTATATTTCGTAAATAAAACATAAATTTCGGGTCTTCCACAGCTAAAACCCTTGAGTTCGGATCAAAGTGAATTACATCTTTCAACTCCTCATTATCACGTATAATTGCTTCTAGAAATCCCTTGTCGACAATTTGCGCAATACTAAGTTTGTTTTCTGGATATTTTAAGTATAAGTCATCAATTTGAATAGCCCATTCCTCAGAAGTCGAAAGCCAATATAAAAGGTGTAAATAAGGTGCCCTTCCTTCTCTTCTTAATCTATTTCCAATTGCAAATTTTCTAGCTTTTGGATAAAATATTCTATCAAAGTCTAATAATACCTTTTCTTTAATTACCTCAATACTAGATTTTAAATCTTTTGTTTCATTACAAGTTTCTAAGACTTCAGAGTATATACAAGTTTCTTTTGACAGCAACTGTGCTATATGAAAACTGCCTTTCGCTAATTGAGCAATTTCTTCTTTTGTATTTATCTGAATATTAAGGGCTTCCTCCCCGAGTTCGATTAGCTCAATAATTTTATTTAGTGGATTTTGTTCAAATTTGATTGTGTCAATTCTGTTATTTAAGTCACCTGCTATTTGTACCAATGAATCTCCTGCTTTATTTATTCCAATGAGAATTAATTTATCATCAACTCTCTCTTCATCTGCTAACACTTTCATATAGTCTGCAATCGAAGATTTTAAATCAAATTCTAATAAATGAAAGTCATCAATGATAACCGTTCCCATACCTTGGAATTCTGGCAGAAGCTTAATTAGTTCTAAATCATCCTTTTTTCTAGCGGTTAATGAGGTAACATTTTTATTAAGACCTAATTCTTCAATAACTTTAATTACACAAGTAGTTTTCCCAATTCCTGACGGTCCCTCTACGATTAAACACCTACCTTTAGTTCTTAAAGAAACTAAAATCGTGTTATACTCCTCAGGTCTTACGAATGTATGAGTCGGAATCCCTGATGTCTTAAATACATCTTCTAAATATGCTTTCATAGTTTGTTTCTAATTGCACTACACTAGTAAAAAGATCTAACAAAAATAACACAAGTGACACCATATTATGTTTAATTTGTCCAATTAATGTGATCCTAGCTATCAATCAAATATAAGCAAGTTTTGATCATTTTATGGGAAAAATTTATCAACATTCCTTTGTAGATAGTATTGGAAATCCGCCAAATAATAGAACTTTGTTGAATTAAAAAATAAAAATGATCCTAAACCAACTCAGAACCTCCCCAGAAACCATCAACTTTAAAGAAGTTATTGCTTATATCGACGAACATTATGATTTCACGCCGACAAAATTCACCAATGGAAATACGGTGAACGAAGCGGGTGAAAATAGCGGTTCCTGCAAAATTTTCAGTTTCGCGAAACTTAATAAACTTTCGAAAGAGGAAACGCTGGCGCTCTTCGGTGATTTCTACAGAACTGATGTTTTGCAAAATCCGGAAGGAAGCGATCACCAAAACATACTGAATTTTCAGCAATTTGGTCGGAACGGAATTTCTTTCGAAGGAGAAGCGTTGAAAGTTTTAGGTTAGTGATTTTGAAATTGGGATTGCTTCATTTCTCGCAATGAAAGCTGCTCAAAAAAATATCGGGCTTTTTTGGCAAAATTTTTGCAAATCAAGTTTCAATTAAAAAATACAATTATGGGAACATTATTTAGAAGAGCTTTAATTTTCGCGGCACCAATGATTTTAGGTTACGTGATGAAAAAATTTAACGGTAAAAAACAAGGCGCTCGACGACCGATCTAAGTTAAAACCGTACACCACACTTCATATTAATAAAGAAAATTCCGTCTCTTTTTTGAGGCGGAATTTTTTTATAAGTCTATTGCAGTCGCTTCCCGATATTCGCGCAGCAGATTTTCGAACACTTTTTCTACGGGCAAAATTTCCTCAATCAACGCCGAAACCTGCCCGATTTCCAATTCGCCTTCTTCCAAATCACCTTCGAACATGCCGCGTTTTGAGCGCGCACGGCCTAAGGTTTCACGCAATGCTTCGGGATCGCGCCCCTGGTCGTATAATTTTTCAAGCTCGTAGAAGAATTTATTTTTTACCATACGCACCGGCGCCAATTCTTTTAAGGTTAAATGCGTGTCGCCTTCGTTCAGCGAAACCACCTTATTTTTCCAGCTTTCATGGGAGCTCGCCTCCACTGTCGCCGCAAACCGCGACCCAATTTGCACGCCATCAGCGCCCAAAATCATCGCCGCCTTCATTTGAGAACCCAGCGCGATTCCGCCCGCCGCGATCAATGGTTTTGAAATATGTTTTTTCACATTTGGAATAAGGCATAAAGTCGTGGTTTCATCGCGACCGTTATGGCCGCCGGCTTCAAAACCTTCCGCAACAATTGCGTCTACGCCGGCATCTTCACATTTCATGGCAAATTTCGTGGAGGAAACGACATGCGCCACTTTTAAACCTTCTTTTTGAAGCATTTCCGTATACGTTTTCGGATTTCCGGCGGAAGTGAAAACGATTTTCACCTTTTCCTCCAAAATTATCTGGATGACTTCATCGATATTTGGGTAAAGCATCGGCACATTTACACCAAAAGGTTTGTCCGTCGCTGCCTGACATTTCCGGATGTTTTCGCGCATAATATCGGGATACATACTGCCGGCACCAATCAGGCCCAAACCACCATTGTTAGAAACCGCCGACGCCAACCGCCAACCGGAATGCCAGATCATTCCACCCTGCACAATCGGGTATTTGATATCAAATAAGTTACAGATTCTGTTCTGACTTTCCTGCAGTTGCTTCAGCTTTTTGGCCGCGCCGAAATCGATAAAATTACTCATGCCGTAAATTTAAAGAAAATATGATAATGTGGTAATTTGGTAATTTGAAAATGTGGAAATTTGAAAATTTGAGAATGTGGGAAAATGGAAATATCTGCTGTTATAGAGGTGAAAAAATACAATTTTAAAAAATGCGCTGTTAAAAGCAGAAAGAAATACTTACAAAAATATGGTGTTAAAAGGGCGAAAATTTTCAATTTGAAAAATGCGCTGGTAAAGGGCATTTTTTTTACGTTTTTGCATTTTTGAAAAAAATTGTCAAAAAGCGGCTAATTTTTTTGAGAAAGGTTTGAAAATTCTGAGTTGTTTAAGCCAAATTTCTTGCTTTGACCAAAGCATCCACCGCTTTTTTGCGGGAACGGTTTTACAGCAACATCTGGATGAAAAGCAGCGGGAAAAATGTCAGGATTCCGAAACCGTTTTTCATCGTGCTGTAAGTTGCGACGCCGATCATCACTCCAAACAAAACCGCATTGATAAACTGCGTGGATTTCATTCTTCTACTTTCCAGCAAAAGTTCTGCATCGGTGAATTCTGAAAGGATTTTTTGAATCATGAATGATGATATTTTTGTGCAAATAATTCTATTTTTTACGAAAAAAATCGCCCGATTTTGAAATTTTCGGGCGATGATCTTTAATTTTTTCAGCTCAACTTAGCTGCCGGAAAAGCCGGGAATATTGAAAATTCCGACGGCAAGATCAATCCAGATCAAGACAAAAGCCAACAGAACTAAGGTACAGATTAAAATCCGCATATTGCGGGTTTTTACTTTTCGAAGGACAAATTCGATAAGCAAAGCGGTGCCAAGCAGCAAGCCGCCGATAACGACGAAATCGTCGAGTTTCCAGTTAAAGCCCTGCCCGTCGATTCCCGTTCCGATGGTGACTTGCAAAATGGCAAAAAACGATAAAATCGCAGCGACGCCGACCAATAAACCAACCAATCTTTTGTTGGAATTCTTTTCGAATGTTTCTAGTGTTTTCATTTTTTCTGAGGTATTTAGGTGTTTTCTTTTAAATGTAGTTTAGAAAAATCCGCCGCTATTTGGCAAGATTTTTCAGTTTTAAATGGAAGTAAAGCGTAGCTGAAATTCCGGAGAAAAATAGCAGCAACGGCAAAAGTCCAGGCTCACTTTCTACGGTGATCATAAAAATCAGTAGAGCAATTCCGATTAGTGTAATTATCAGCGAAATGATGCGATAGCTATTTAATCTTTCTTTGGTGAGCGTTTTCATAATTTGATTTATTTTTAAATTAATTTTAAAAGTACTTTGTACTACAAAGTAAAATATAAAAATTCGAACAGCAAAATTATTTCTTTAAAAATTTAATAATTAAGCGTTTACAAACGTTTAGAAATTTCGGTCAGAAAAAAAAAATCTTAAATAATAAAAAAATCCGTGCTTGAACCGCCTTTTTTTACGGATTGATGGTCAGGAAAATATAAGCTAAAAGATTCACCAACAATACCACACCATACACCGAATTGCTGCGGCCACCAATAAGTGAAATAAGCACGGTGAATATGGATATCACCAGCAAAATAATAGGCACGATATCCAGCCCCAACACTAGCGGAAAACCGTATATGTAGCTGGCTAAAGATACTGCAGGAATGGTTAAACCAATACTTGCTATTGCGGAACCTAAAGCTAAATTTAAGCTGGTCTGGAGCTTATTGGACCGCGCGGCATTCACCGCTGCAATACCTTCCGGTAAAAGAATGATCGCGGCAATGATTATACCGACTAAACTTTTCGGCAAACCATAATACAAGATTAAGTCTTCAATCGGAATGGTTAAGACTTTGGCCAGTAAAACCACGATGATGAGACTGATTAAAAGAAAGACAATACTGATCCACAACGACTGTCTGGAAACATCGTCGGTGTGATCTTCCTCGGGAGAGTCGCCGGTTTCGGTGAGGAAGTATTCGCGGTGTTTGCCGGTTTGTGCGGAAATAAAAGCGATATAAATCGCCAGACAGGCGATAAATTCAAATACAAGCTGCGCTTCAGTGTAAAACGGACCCGCTTGACCTTTCGTAAAAGTGGGCAAAATCATGGTGAAAGCAACGATCGAAATTAAAGCGACAAGCGCGATCCTTACAGAATGTGGCGAAAAAGTCTGGGTGTGAAATTTATTGCCACCGATGAACAAAGAAAGTCCGACAATTCCGTTTAAAATGAGCATCACTGCAGCATATACCGTGTCTCGCGCGAACGGCGCATATTCTTCGCCGCCGCTGATCATGAGGGAAACGATAATCGCAACCTCAATAATCGTGATGGAAACCGCCAGAATAATGGTTCCGTACGGCTCTCCTACCCGATGCGCGATGATTTCGGAATGGTGCACCGCGGACATCACGCAAAAAATAAGTAAAACTCCCGCGATCGCCTGGAAAACCAAATTATCATTCAGATAACCGGACAGATATAAAACGCACGCCAACAAAGGGATTGAAGTGGTCCACGTATAATATTTTCGGATTTTTTTCATTTAGTTTTTGTTGTGCGGTTGTGGCGAATTTTTAAGAATTTAAGAAAGAATAAACTTTGTTTAAGTTTTAGTTTCCTGTCAGTTTTCGCTAAGATAAAAAAAACGCTGAAAAAAGCCCGAAAAAATTGATTTACAAAACAAAAAAATACTGGCTTTTAAGGGCAAATTTTTAAGTTTTACAAAATTTAATTAAAACATAAAGCAAATTCAATTTTTGAAATTGAACCCAAATTTAATTTAAACCAAAAGAAAAAATTGATGCTTTACGGGCATTTTTTTTAA
Organism: Kaistella treverensis; assembly: GCF_900114045.1. Lineage (GTDB taxonomy): Bacteria > Bacteroidota > Bacteroidia > Flavobacteriales > Weeksellaceae > Kaistella > Kaistella treverensis. The sequence goes on along the minus strand of NZ_FORQ01000001.1, from coordinate 6,349 downwards.
TTTTAAAAAAATTACTGTCGTAGAATTTTTTCCATTTTTTTGCCTTTAGCGAGCTCGTCGATCAGTTTATCTAAATACCGCACCTGGCGTGTCAGCATATTTTCAATCTCTTCAATGCGGTAACCGCAAATCACGCCGGTAATTAGTTCTGCTTTCGGATTCAGTTTCGCACTTTCAAAAAAGGTTTTAAAAGTGACATTTTCGTCGATGAGTTCCTGGATTTTCTGTTCATTAAAACCAGTCAGCCATTCGATAACCTCGTGAAGCTCAGCTTGTGTGCGGCCTTTTTTCTCAACTTTTGCCACATAATGCGGGTAAACCGAAGCAAAAGTAAGTCTGGCAATTTTTTCGTTATGTTCTGGTGTAACTTTCATTTATCTGATTTAAAAGTTTATAATTGTTTTTCGGTGAGAAATATCTTCACTTCACTTTAAAAAAGTTCAAATTTTACCTGCTTTTCGGGCAAATTTTCAGTTTTTACAAAATTCAGTCTTTCGAGAAGAGAAATTGCTTTTTGATTTTCAGAAGTGGAGACGGCAAAAATATGCTGCAATTTGAGGACATTTTTCCCAAATTCACAGGCTAGCTGAAGCGCGGCAGTCATTAAACCTTTTCCGTAGAATTGCGGAAGCAAAACACAACCGAGCTCGCCGGCATCGTTTTCAAAACCGCGGTAAAAGCCGCAGGTTCCGGCAATTTCACCGGAGGAATTTTCCACAATTCCCCAATGAAGAGAATTTCCGCGCGCGTAATCTTCATTTATTCTGTTATTCATTGCAAGCGCTTCTTCGAAAGTTTTCGCGGGAATTCCGTCGTAGAAAGAAATTTCAATTAATGACTGAAGATCAGCAGCTGAAATTTGTCGCAGCGTAATTCTGTCATTCATTAAAACCGGAAATTCCGGGAAAGGCGGACGGATTTTTTTGGGCATAAAAGCTGTATTTTTTCTTTTCCACGTTTTACTCTTCGGAATCCAGACGGTTGAAAGTGCGGCGCCCTTTGATGGTGCCTTTCAGACAATATTCGCAGGAGCAAGGCTTTTTGTTGTGACTGTCCGGCATGTATCGCCAACCCAAGGTTTGCGGCAAATGCTTAATACCGACAATTTCCTTTACTTCGATTTTCCGGTCCACGATTAATTCATAACCTAACGCATCGTCCAAAGCCATAATTTCTTTGATCGCCTCGCCAGCCGTAATATGGCGGTGACGCTGCCCGTAGCGGCCCGCGAAAACCATTTCAGCCGAAGACATTTTGAAATACACTCCGACAATCGATTTGGTGCCGTCTCTTTTCAGCTCGCGCAGCCACTGGTGCGAAAGGTAAAAATTCTGGATGACCGGCATGCAGTAAACGCCGAAGTTTTTGCGAGATTTTATGCCGTTTTTCCGGATTTTCTCAGCGTCGCGTTCGTCGGCAAGATGTACAAAAGTTGGCATTTCGGCTTAAGGTTTATGAAATTAAATGTTTAAAATTTTTGAATATTCCGGATCGCTGAAGGGAATATTTTCACCGTTTAATACGCGTTGAAATATGGTTTTGGTTTGCATGAGGCATATAATTTCAAGTAAAAATAGAGAAAAAATCAGTGTATTTCAAGTGAAAGGGTTTTGAGCTTTTAAAATTTATTCCGCGTCTTCTGGAGCAATTTTTCGCATTTCGGGCGAAAATCTACGAATCAGCATTGGAGCAACTATACAAATTATACCAAAAATTTCCACCATCGTACTTTTCGGAATAAAGTTCATCAATATGAGATAAATTCCACAAAAGAAAACTATAAATTTAATTGATTTGTTTGGTGAAGTAAAACCGAAGATATAATAAAGACCGATAATTGTGAACATGAAATAATTTATATAACTATTAATCTGATCACTAAAACCAAAGATAATATTTGCAATTTTCGCAATAAGTATTAGCGCACCAGCGAAAAAGAATAAGTTCGATCCGTATTTTTTCATGGTTATTTTTTAAAATTTTAATGAAGTATTTCTGAGGTTTTCGTCGAAAAAATTTCGTGCTATTTGGAGGTTTTTTTCGGTTTTTTCTTCAAGAAATTTTCAACTTCTGAGTAGTAAACTGATCCATAATATTTTATAAACTCACCATTGGGTTTTAAAATAAAAAATGCGCTACAATTTTCATTCAGCGTAAAAATATATTTCGCAAAAAAACCGGAATCCAGCAGGAAATTTTTTCTATTCTCATACCGGTGCTTATTCAAAACTTTAGTGGTATAAACAAAAAAATCCTGTGCGTTATTTTCTTTTGACATTCTGGCAGAGATGCTAACTCTTCTATCGATGACGGCCATAGCGGTTTTTTCGTTATGCTTACTTCCAAAACAGTTTACACCATATTGATCAAAATTAATTAGAATTGATTTACCAGCTGGAACTTGCGTTTTTATTTCATCGGAAATAAGTTTTCGGATTTCTTTATAATCTTCCGGAGAAAGTTCTCCGACGAACGATTTTTTACTCGCCAGATATTCTTTGTTAATTTCAGAATTTATTTTTACAGAATTTTTCTGTTGCGCCTTACAGGAAAAAAGGAAGAGAGAAAAAATAAAAAAGTAAAGTTTAATCATAAAATCTGCAGTTTTTAGAAGTTGAATATACTATAATTCGTTCAGAAATTATTCAGTACTAAAATTTAAAAATTTAGCCTTTTAGCAGGTAATATTTTCCACAGAACTTATGCTTTAATGTTGTCCAAATATTCAGAAAAATTTGCCGCTTAAACGGCATTTTTTTTTCACTTTAGTCAAGAAAAAAGCCACCGCAAGAAATTCTGCTGTGGCTTGTAAAAAAAGGCGGCCTTTTTTCTTCGCAATAATTTTAATTCCCTCTGTACGTGGAGTATCTGAACGCCGAAAGCGTAAGCGGCACGTGGTAATGATTGTTGTCCTTTATGCGAAGTACGGACTACTGCAAACCAAAAGTGGTAAGAAAAACCTCCACGAGCAAAGGCTTTTTCAGATTTCTAAATTAAGAAAAAAAGAAAGATGAAAAGAATTTTTGCGGATATTAAAACCAAATTTTCAACGGAAAATTTCAACCCCGTTTTTTGCAAATACACTGTTATCTGTAGTGAGAATTTCTACTTTGAAACTTTTGGAGGTTGCTTCCCCTCGACCATTTATTTTTTAAATCATATTTTAAAGAATTATAGTCAACTATTATAGAAAACACAAAATCAAAATTTACTACAATACCATAATAATTTGCCGGCGACCACTTATTAAAGTCCTCGGTAAAAATCAATTTCTTTATTTGATTACAAATTTTTCTGTCGGAACTTTTGAGGCATCGGAATTTTCTCGCTTTTCCAGCTTTATCAATAAATATTGACATCGTATTTAGCCCTAATTTTTTCTCATCAAGTTTAATATTTTCTAAAATCTTATTTTTGAATACTGCAGTAGCACTATCAAATCTAGGAAAATCAATTGTTCTGTCATCTATGACTGTGACGAATATATTTGGATTAGCTTTTAATATGCTATCAGTTTTTCTTTCGCTTTCTAGAAAATCTTCAGATTGCTTTTTATATATTTTATAACTTTTCTGATCGAAAAGAAATTTTCCCTTTTCAACAACAAACCTGACCTTTGGTTTTTCTTGACTGTATCCCCAAAAAGGAGTAAGCAAAAACAAAAGTAAAAATAACTTGATTTGTATGTAAATTTTTTCACTCATTACAGATAACGTTTGGCAGATTGGCGATGGGCGGGCTTTTCAGCACAGAAGTTTGTTCGGAGAACTGAACTTTCGGCTACCACAAAACTGTCAAGCGGAGACGAAACCCCGCCTATAGCCAATGCTGTTAGCGGTTGCCTTTCTGTCCGTCATTGCTTCCAGTGTTTGGTTTAACTTCTTCGTCTGGTTTGTCCAATTCAGGTGTCGCCATTATTCTTGACATAAACCAAATAGTTCCTTTTCCTTTCCATTGTTTTGTCGCCCAAATTACACCTATAACAAGTCCCAAGGTCGCTACAATAATTCCCAAAGCAAGTCTTGTCGTTGTTGGATCAGGAAAATAGATAATTGCACCTAAAATTAGTCCAATCAAAAGAGGAGAAGCAACTATTTGTAACCAACCAATCGATTCCGTAATTAATTCGAATATTCGAAAAATTCCTCCGTCAGTTTTCTGTATGTTCTTTTTTTCCTTTGTCATTTTACTATGGTCGTCATAAGGTTACCGCTAACGGTTGGGTATTTCTGTTGGCGGGGATTTAATGACAAGTCTTTGTAAATATAACGAAATGAACAATTAACAAAAATCTTTATGATGTAAACTTCAACCCCGCTAATAGAAATACACTGTTAGCAGCAGTTTTTATTATTTTAAAGTTTTTCTTTTTTCAAACACAGATATCCAATTTTTATCATCAAATATTATTTTATTTCCCTCAATTCTTGCTTCGTATATTCTTTTATAAAATCTTTTCATATCTGGATATCTTCCAAAAGATTCAAACAAAATTTTGTTACCAATAATTTTATATTTTCCACCATAGTAAACAGAATTTTTACCTCTTACTTCATTCCATTTGCCAAAATATTTCACAGATTCTCTTTTGAAAAATCCATCATTATGAAAGATTATTATTCTTGGATTATTTTTTTCATCCTCGTTGTAATATCTTCCTTCAAAAACTTCGATATAATATGCTGTTGTATCAATTTTTTTGGAGTTTTCTTCAGAAAGAAATTCATTAAAAGTATATTTCGCTTTATCATTTAATATTGGTTCTCCATATTTGTTATTCTCAATTTTATAAAGTTGTACACAACCAAAAAATGAGAAAAGAATACTTAATAATATAATGATATATGGAAATTTCATATCGATTAATTTAAACACAAAATTTTGTAAAATTTCTGCTAACGGAAAAAGTATTTGCGAAGTGCGGGCTGATTTAACTGCAACTTCAATTCAGATCGAGCGAAGCAAAATGCTTTTTCAGATTGTTAAATTACAAATAAAATCAAGATGAAAAGCATTTTTGCGTGTAAATTGTTGATGCTTTTCAACTTTGATTTAAGCCCCGCATTTTGCAAATACACTGTTAGCCGCAGTATTATTCTATACAACATGAAGAAATTCCTCCACAAGAGTAACAATAAGGATTTGATATATTTTTTTCTGCTATTCTAAATTGTTCTTTTAAATTTATTTTATTGTCGATAAGTGTAATTAAAATTTGAGCTTTTCTCCTTATAAAGTTTTTTTCAATGTTATTAGAATTCAATTCTTCAGGATAAACTTCAGAAAATTCAAATGTCTCGGATGAGTTTTGAGTATTTATTTTGAAAACAAGAAAATCACTATCTAGAAATTTGATTGATTTACATTCTTCATTCGAATCACATTTCTCAAGACTATTAATTCCAGCTTTATTTAAATCATTAATTGTTTCTTTTACAATAGTTGAATCCAAATTAGTTTTGATTTCTATTTCACTATACTTTCGTAACGTAATTCCTAAAAAGTATTTACTAGGTTTATAAAATTTAGTAATAATTTTTCCACTGTAATTATTATTTAGGTCTTTTTTTAAAAATATTTCTTGAGGCTTGCCAATCATTAAAACATGATATTCTATTTCCTGTGAATAAAATTTGGGTATAAATAACATTGTAATGAATAGAAAGAAAAATTTTAACTTCATTGCGTTTTTCAAATATTGTGGCTAACGGGAAAGGGCTTGGCGCAGTGCGGGCTTAATTGAACGGAAAGTTCAATTCAGACCAAACAGAGCCAATGCTTTTTCCGTGGAACTAACTTAAGAAAAATTTGTGAAACGGAAAAGCAGTGGCGGATAAGTTTTTCTAGAAGTAAAACTCGGACGAATCCCCGCATTGCGCCAAACCTATGTTATCTGCAGTGCTATCTTTTCAGAGGGGCATCGTTATAGCCGTCCTTAAATCCTTGTGTCATTGCTCCAATAGTTCCTTCCCAGTCAATAATGCACTGAATTAAAAATAATGTTAAAATTCCTGCGAAGAAAAAAATAATGTCCCGTTTAGTAATTTTCATTATAATATTTTTTGTTTTTTAATTCTGTTAGCCGCATTTATGTCATTGCAGATAACGGCCGGGTATTTCTGCAGGCGGGCTAAAAATACGAAAACTTTCTACTTGCTAAAAACTGAATTAATCGCAAAAATCTTCGATGAAAACTTCATACCCGCTTGTAGAAATACCCTGTTATCTGTAGTGCTTTTCAGGTTTCTGTTTAATTAAAAGAAAGTTCAAATTTATTATTTTGTTTTGTTGAGTTTATGAAAATCAAGATAATAAATGGAATTAAAAGTGGATATCCAAATTCGATTTG
>NZ_FORQ01000010.1 GCF_900114045.1 Kaistella treverensis | reverse complement strand
CTAAGATTGAGCATTTTTGCTCCTAAGAAACTTTGCGGTAAGCAGACAGTGAATCGCTCCGAAATGCCGCACTACGCTTATACTTGACCGTTGTGTGCAATGCCATACAAATTGGCGTTAAAATAAAAATATGTGAACTATGAAAAAATTTTTTTTATTTTTTGTATTCAGTGCAGGTTTCTTTTCTGCTCAAGAATTTACTAACGAAAATGGCGTTGATAAATTCGTTCAAGTAATGGAAGTTAATAAATCAAAAATTGACATATATAAGTCACTAAAACTCTTTCTGAATCAAAGCGTTAACAAAACTAAATTTGTTTTGGATTTAGATGATGAAGCAAATGGGATCATAAGTTTTAATGAACATATGGAGCCAAAATTAGTGTCTGAATACGAAAAAGGAGAACCAAATTATAAAGTTACTATTGAAATTAAAGAAAATAAATTTCGATATACGGCGTCACCGATAAATATAGATGAAAATCTTATGGGTATGAAACTTCAACGGACGATGACTGAATTTGCTGAATCAAAAACAAATGATTCTTTGATCAGAGAAAAAGAAGACGCACTTAAAAATGAAAAAAAAGAAAAAAAGATTGTACACTTAAACTTGGCAATATCTGAATTAAAGGCAGCAAAGGATGCAAGATCAAAACTTGTTGAAATGGTTAAGGATCAATTGAAAGCAAATGTATTATTTGTAAAACAAGTCATTGAGAAAAGAGACGAGTGGTAAAGCAGTGCACACAACAAGGTATTTCTACAAGCGGGTATGAAGTTTTCATCGAAGATTTAAGCGATTAATTCAATTTTTAGCAAGTAGAAAATTTTCGTATTTTTAGCCCGCCTGCAGAAATACCCAACCGTTAGCCACAATTTTGCAGAAACGTCTCCGATAGAAAAATAAATATTATTAGGGCCCTTCCCCAAAAATAAATGTTATTACTTTTCACACACAAAATAATAATTCACATTTTTTTTAGATGAAAAATTTATCAATAATCATTTTAGTATTTGTTTTAAGTTGCCAGCAGAAAAAATCAACTGAGATTAAGAGCCAAAATCACATAGTTGAAAGAGACACTATTCAAAACGGTGAAAACAATCCAATTTCGAAATCATTAACATTGGATACTGCCAAGCAAAAACTACCTGAAGAAATAAAGCAAAATTCTGTTGAAGCAGATGCAGATTTTCAGTGGGAAGCAAATGAGAAATTAAGTAAACTTTTAAAACATTACGGTGAAAATTTGCCTGACTATTTTGGAGGGGGATTCATCGATGAAAAAGGAAATTTAGTGATCAACATCAAAGGGAAATTGGAAAATGGTAAAGGAAAAGTCACGAATATTATTGGTAGTGATAATATTCGATTTAAGAGTACAAAGTATTCGAGCAAAGAATTGAATGATATTATGGAGTATCTAAATAATTTTGCACAAAAACCTGAAAATAGGAAAACGATAATTAATCTCTCTGGCTGGTCATTGATGGAAAATTATATCGAAGTTTGTTTTAAAAAAATGGACAAAAATAGTGAAGCAGATTTTAGAAAATATATTTTAGATTCAGAGGCAATTCGTTTTAAGGAATGTGGCGAATTCCGATTTAACTAATTTTCGGCACAATTACGAAGTAAAAACTGTGGCTAACAAAGTATTTCTATTAGCGGGGGTGAAGTTTACATTATAAAGATTTTCGCTAATTGTTCGTACCTTATTATTTACAAAAAGCAGTTATAATAATCCCCGCCAACAGAAATACCCAACCGTTAGTGGCAATTATACCAAACTACAGAAAAATGAGATTTATAATAACTATGGGAATATTAAGCGGAATTTTATCATTATTTGGTTGCGAACAAAAATCTGACAAATCTGAAAATTTTATTCAACGAGCGAAACAAATTGAAATTTCCCAATTGGCTGAAGAACTAAAATTGCTGGAACAGAATAAAACTGAATTTGATTTTATCGGAATTACATCAAACGGAATAGATTGTATTTATTTTATGAAAGATGCTGGTAAATTTCAAATTGATTTTGAAGCTATGACAGATCAACAAATTCCATATATTGATAAATTAGAAACATTTGCAACTCAAAATGGATTTGCAACACAAATGACTACTTATGGTAACAAACCTCAGTATAATGCGAAAGAAGCACCAGTTTTGAAAATTATAACAAATTCAAATCTTGAAGAAACTGCTAAAATTGGACAGAAAATTCAAAGAGAAATTTTTGAAAATAAAACAGAAACTAAATTTGAGGTAGTACCATAAAATAACTGCCACTAACACGGGTTTTGCGTCAGGCGGGCTAAAGTGCAAAACTGAAGTTTTGTTTTTCTACTAAAGTTTTATACATTTATGAAGTTTTGTACTTCGAAACCCGCCCGAACGCAAAGCCCAAAACCGTTATCTGTAATGCTATCGAAAAATCGGTTTTAAAAGTTAAAAACTTGATCTACAAAAATAAAAGTTCAAAAATATGGATGGAAAGATAAAATT